>BPHK01000001.1:0-1835000 GCA_026003495.1 Candidatus Kapaibacterium sp.
CTACCGCTGTTCGATGCGTGCGCTCACACGCGCTGTGCCACTGGACGCAGTACGTAGAGCGCCTCCAGTGCGAGCAGCTCCGCCAGCGGCGTCCGCCAGAGCACCCGCGGCAGCTTCAGCGATGGCAGCCCAAATTTGAAGCGGAAGACTGGCCGCAATAGGTAGAGCTGTTTGTGCACGATCTCGATGCTGCTGCTGCGCGCAAGTGCTCGTTCGAATTTCCCGATTGTGAGCGCAATCTCCCGAAGTCGTCGCACTTCCTCCTGGTCCGCCGGGCGCTTGCTCTGCCGAACAATCCACGCAAACAAGCGAGGAGGCACCAGATGCACCCACGGCAGTGAACCCAGCCGCGTCTGGAGCAAGTGCTGGTGCCCACCGAACGGCGAGAGATACGGCGGGAACGTCACAAGCATTGCACCGCCACGAGCAAGCAGCATTTCCACCACCGCAAGCGCATGCTCGGTATCGTCCAGGTGCTCGATGACATCGCGCATCAGCACCAAATCAAAGCCCGCTCGCCACGCTGGCGGAATCGGCTCGCTGAGCAAATCACGCCGCTCCAGTTCGAGCGAAAGCCCGCAGGCAGCAGCCACGCGCCGACCAACATCAATGCGGTAGTCGGAAATATCTGCACCAACTGCCCACGATGCTCCCGCGTGTGCAAATGCACCGAGGACGCCTGCTTCCCCGCATCCGAACTCAAAAACCCGTATCCCTGGTGCAAAGAGACCCCACGAGCGCATCAGTGGGACGAGCACTTGCTCACCCAACAAGAACTGGTAGCGCCAGTAGTAGCGCTCATGCGGTGCAAAGTCAGGGGAGCGTTCGACTCGTTCGACAATCGTCACAGCGCAGACGCCCAAGCAATGTGCAGAGGAACAAAATTAGCCATTGCATCAAAGGCGATCACCTGATGCATTCCCGATGCTGCTGGACGTGCGTAGGGAATCCTGTGCGAGGATGTGATGTTTGCACTATCACGTACCACCACCCATTGAGTTGAACCATGCCTGTTGCTCTCATCACCGGTGGAAATCGCGGTCTCGGCTTTGCGCTCGCTCGCGAGCTTGCCGAACGCGGATTCACTGTGCTCATTGGCGCGCGTGATGCCGCGCGGGGTCAGCAAGCAGCCGACACGCTCCGCGCTGCCGGCCACCAGGCAGATTGGCTCGAGCTCGACTTGGAGCGCCCCGAAACATTCGCTGCAGCAGCAGATGCGATAACTGCGCGGTTCGGTGTGCTCGATGTCCTGGTCAACAACGCAGGTGTGATGCTCGAATCGAGCGAGTGGAACGTCAACACAACGAGCACAATCCCGCCCGACGTACTCCGCCGCACGTTTCAAATCAACTTCTTCGGGGCAGTCGAACTCACCCAGCGCCTCCTACCGCTGCTCCTTCGCAGCAGCAATGGGCGAATCGTCAACGTCTCGACGATCCTGGCATCGCTTGAGCTCCATGCCACGCCAGGATCGAACACGTACGAAACGAAGACGTTTGGCTACAACAGCTCCAAGACTGCGCTCAATGCGTTCACAGTACATCTTGCGCATGCACTCCGCTCAACGTCGGTGAAAGTCATCGGCGTCCATCCTGGATGGGTCAAGACTGAGCTTGGCGGCAAGGGGGCACTCATCACACCGGAGCAAGCAGCGCGTCCGATCGCGGAGTTGATCGTCGCACCGGATCCTCCAACCGTCGTTGTGCTCTTTCGTGGGAAGCCCTTGCCGTGGTAGAGCCGTCAGAGCAGCTTCACTTTGGGGAGCGAGGGAATGTAGCGGTGGTAGTAGAGCATCTCCAGCGTTGTCGCGAGCGCTGCTTTGACGTCGTCGTCCCAGCGCCACTGGAGGTAGCCGCCGGAGTCGAGATACTCCCGCTGCTGAAGCTCGTCGCCTGCGAGCGCAGTTGTAATGCTGGGGACGTCGAACTCTTCGGCAAGGTCGGAGCGGCACACCCAGACGCCGATCGGCAGACTACACTCGCAGGCCAGCGCCCATTCCTCCGTCAGGTCAATTGTGGCGGGATGGTCGGGGAAGTCGCCGGCATCGTTCCATGCAATGACAGTATCAGCGCCGTCGAGCGTTGCACTCGGCTTGAGCCGAAGCTCGTGCTGCTCGGCTAACAGGAGCAGACCAATTGTGGTCAAGAAATCATCTGGTTCGGGCGCATAGTACGTGCGCGGCTCACGGAGACCGCTGCGAAAGCGAATCGAAGCAAGCGCGGTATTTTCATCGGCAACAAGGCATGTCGTGCCGACGATGTGGTAATCGCTCAGCGAGGGGGCGCTGCCATAGCCGAGCGGTGAAATGAGCGCCAACTCAGCGCGTGCAGTGCGTAGCAGCAATTCGCATTCTGCTTGTGGAGCTCGAATAACCGTGTGCTCACCAACATCGCCAGCACCAAGCCGATCGAAGATGCTACGGCTGGGGAGTGCTATACGCATTGCTGGACTCCGTTGGAGAACCACCGCCCAAGCGCGCTCGGGAGCATCGCGCGCCAAGTTGGCCAGTCGTGCATGTACTCAGGTCCCCAGATGTCCACGTAGTTGGGAATGCCTTTGGCGCCGAGAATGTGCCCCATGCGGATCGAGCTTTCAGGATGCTCGTAGGGACCTTGCCCGGTCATGAAGTACACGTGGCGCTTGGCCCGCAGCATCGGCAGCCAGTAGTCGTCGTTGAGATTCGGCAAATAGTGCACCGGCGAGTTGAAGTAACAGTTGTCGTCCCAGTAGCCGCCGGTGTACCACGACAGGTCGTAGGTTCCGCTCATCGCGATCGTGCCGTCGAAGAGGTCTGGGCGGCGAAAGAAGCTGTTGGCTGCATGGTAAGCACCGAGCGAAACTCCGCTGGTAATGATGGGGACGCGCCCGCGGCAGTCGTTCCAGATGAAGGGGACAACTTCCTCGGCAACGTAGGCATTGTACTGCTGGTGGCGGATGGCTTTCTCGCGGGGGTGCATGCGGTCGTTGAGCCAGCTTTCGCTGTTGATGCTGTTGATGGAATAGACCTTCAGCGTGCCCTGCTCAATGAAGGGGCGAATTGCCTCGATGAGATAGAAACGTTCGTATTCGAGGTAGTCCGCCGCAGCGCTTGGGAAAAGGAGCAACGCAAAGCCGTAATGACCGTAGGCGACAAGCTCCATGTTCTTCCGCAGGTGCGGACTCCACCACGTGTAGATGTCTCGGCGCATGGAGGTATGGGAAAAATTCGACACGGCGCGAAAATAGAGCCCTACCGGCTGCTGCGCTGGTACGTGCCGATAAGGACTGCTTCCGCAAGGATGTGGCCACGCATTGCTGTTTCCAGCTCCGCTTTCGTCGGCTTGTCGAGTTCGAGGAGTGTATCGAGTGCGTAGAGCTTGAAAAAGTAGCGGTGACGTCCGATCGGCGGGCACGGGCCACCGTAGCCGGTGCGTTTCCAATCGTTGATGCCTTCGCGGGTGCCGTGCGGAAGTTGGTCGCTCCGGACGCCCTCGGGGAGTGCGGTCGCCGTCGGCGGGATGTTGAAAAGCACCCAATGCACCCACGTCCGCCGAGGTGCGCGTGGATCGGGAGCATCGGGGTCGTCCACGATGAGCGCCATGCTCTTTGTGCCCGGTGGGACGCCATGCCACTGGAGTGGCGGCGAGACGTCCGCGCCTTCACACGTGTACGTGCGCGGGATTGCGCCGTTATGCGGGAATGCGGGCGAGCGAAGTTCCATCGTTCCACCTCCGATGAGTGCAACAACGGCTGTGACAATTGGCAGAAGCATCGCGGGTTCCTCGAAGGTTGTGCGGCAGCGGTGCGTGCGAAAATAGGAGTGCGCCGATGGGCACTGTGCCTTGACGAGAACATCATTCTCGAGAGAGAATGCATCGTCTGCTGAGGACTGAGCTTCGCACGATGATGCACACTGAAGGTACTGCGTAATTTCGTTCGGCATAGGTGACTGCTCGGCGCGTTCCGCAGGACGCAAACAGGCGCTACCATTCCAACGACGTTGGACCTCCAGGAGTTTCGATGCCGCAGATTTACGACAATATCCACCTCCACCTCATCGATGGGCTGCGCCAATTTGCCGGCGCTGCCCAGTCGTGCGCATTCTGCGTCGGCTACCTCAACCTGCGCGGATGGGATCAATTGGCCGACCTCGTGGACACGTTACCTGGCGGGACAGAAGATGCCGCCTGCCGCCTACTCGTCGGCATGCACCGCCCGCCCGAAGAGGAGATGAAAGCTCTCGCCGGCCTCAAGCGCAGCGATGTAATCGTGGACGGCCCTACGCTCGCACAGCTCAAACGCCGCATGACCGAGAGCTTCAAGCAGCAACTCGAGTTCGGCGTGCCGTCCGATCAGGCGGAACGCACGCTGCGCCGACTGGCTGAGCAGCTCCGCGCGCGCAAGGTCTTCCTCAAGGCGTTCCTACGTTATCCTTTGCACGCCAAGCTGTACCTCGCTCGCCGTAGCGATCCCGTTACTCCCCTCATCGGCTTCGTTGGCAGCAGCAACCTTACCCTGGCTGGGCTCTCGCACCAAGGCGAGTTGAACGTGGACGTGGTCGAGCAAGATGCCGCCAGAAAACTGCAAGCTTGGTTCGATGATCGCTGGCGCGATGAGCTGGCCGTGGACTTGAGCGACACGCTCGCCGAGCTGATCGAGACCAGTTGGGCGCGCGCCGATCTGGTCCGCCCCTACCTGGTCTATCTCAAGATCGCCTACCACCTCTCGGAAGAAGCGCGCCAGGGCGAACGCGAGTTCCGCCTCCCGCGCATCTTCAGCGAGAAAGGCACGCCGCTACTCGATTTTCAGCAGCGGGCTGTGTCGCTTGCTGCCCACTACCTCTACCGCCGTGGCGGCGTCTTGCTCGGCGATGTCGTGGGACTGGGCAAAACGCTCATGGCTACCGCCATTGCCCGCATCTTCCAAGAGGACGACCAGAGCAACACGCTGGTCGTGTGCCCGCCGAAGCTCGCGCCCATGTGGGAGCAGTACCTGCAGACCTACGAAATCAACGGCCGTGTGCTGTCGCTCGGCAAAGTCCTCGAAATGCTCGCGCGCGACGATGCTCCGCGCTACCGGCTGCTCGTGATTGACGAAAGCCACAACCTGCGCAACCGCGAAAGCAAACGCTACCGCGCCTTGCGCGACTACATCGAACGCAACGAGCCACGGGTGCTCTTGCTCACCGCTACACCGTACAACAAACACTTTACCGACCTGGGCAACCAACTGCGGCTTTTTCTGGACGAAAATCAAGACCTGCACATGCGACCCGAACGGTTCTTCCAAGCGTGGGCCGCGGAGGGAAAAAGCGAAATGGACTTCATCGCGCGCTTCCAAACCTCACCGCACTCGTTGCGCGCCTTCGAGCAAAGCCTCTTCCCAGAAGACTGGCGCGACCTGATGCGCCTGTTTCTCGTGCGCCGCACACGCCAGTTCATCATCCGCCACTACGCAACATTTGATCCAGCAAAGCAGCGCTACTACGTACTACTAAATGGGCAGCCAGCATACTTTCCTGTCCGAGAGCCCAAAACCCTCAAGTTCCCCATTCGCGAGGACGACCCCACCGATCAGTACGCGCGACTGTTTCGCAGCGAAGTCGTACAAGTGATCGAAAGCCTCGCGCTGCCACGCTATGGCATGGCGCAGTACCTGGTCGCCGATGCCGAACGCGTGCCAAAGGCGATGAGACAGCGCATCCTCGAAAACCTCAACCGTGCCGGCCGTCGCCTGATCGGCTTCTGCCGAACCAACCTTTTCAAGCGGCTCGAATCGAGCGGCTCACAGTTTTCTGCTCTCGGTGCACCGCCACATCTCTGCGCAACCTCGTCACGCTCCATGCGCTCGAAGATGGTCTGCCCTGTGCCCATCGGCACACAGGATGCCGCCATGCTCGACACGGCCGTCAGCGATGCCGATGAAGAGTTCGCGGTACCGAAGAAGACCTCCAGCAACGCCGACGAACAGCGCTGCCGAGAGCGCAGCAGCTTGAGAGTCATCCACCGCTCTTGCAGGCGTTTCAGAAGCGCGCGCTGCCGCTCGTGTACGAGACCTACGCGCCGCAATTCCGAACTCGCTTCGATTGGCTCGATGCGAAGTTCTTCCGCCCTGAACTACAGCAGGCACTCGAAGCCGACGCCACTGCGCTGCTCCGTGCATCCTCGCACGCATCGGTGACGTGGGACCCGCAAGCGCGATGCCAAACTCGGGGCGCTCGAAAAGCTGCTGACCAAACTTCACCCCAACGACAAAGTGCTCGTCTTCACGCAGTTCGCCGATACCGCTGTCAGTACCTTGGCGAACGCGAGTTGGCAAGGCGAGGCATCCTGAGCTCTCGCCGTCGTGACCAACGGCGGATACCGCTGATCCGGTCGCACTGGCTCGCCGGTTCAGCCCCGTCCGCCAATGGCGGTCTCGCGCGCAGGTGAAGCAGGAGCTCCGCGTCCTTGTCGCCACCGATGTGCTCGCCGAAGGTCAGAACCTGCAAGACGCCCACATCATCGTCAACTACGACCTGCCCTGGGCGATCATTCGCCTCATTCAGCGCGCCGGCCGCGTGGACCGTATCGGCCAGAAGCACGACACCATCCTCGTGTTACTCGTTCCTCCCTGCCGATGGGGTCGAGCGCATCATCCGGCTGCGCCAGCGCCTGTTCCGATCGGCTGCCAGCAGAACCAGGAAGTCATCGGCACCGACGAAACCTTTTTCGGTGAGGAGGCAGCCAACAAGCTGCGCGATCTGTACACCGAAAAAGCCGGCAGCGCTCGACGATGACCCATCCTGACGAAGATATTGACCTGGCGAGCCTGGCGCTCCAGGTCTGGAAGAGCGCTTCGGCTGCCGACCAAAGGAAGCCGCTGCCACTTGCCGCCCATCGTCTCGGCTACGCGCGCGATCCCTGAGACCGCCGATCCAGCGGAGCATCCGCCCGGTGTGATTACCTACCTCCGCTACCCCGATGGCACCGACGCCCTCGTGCGTGTGGATGAACTTGGCGCGCTGGTGTCGCAGTCCATCTCGGCCATCTTCCGCGCGGCTGCCTGCGCGCCGGACGAGCCAGCCGCTGCCGCGCGCAGAAAACCATCACGACCTCGTCGCCCGGTGCGTAAAGATTGCCACAGAAGAGCAAACCGCCCTCGGCGGTCAGCTCGGCTCGCTCCGCAGCGTCCGCCGCAGAGCTCTACGATCGGCTCAAACGCTACCGCGAGCAGCTTCAGGCCAAGCCCACGCTCTTTGCTTCACGAAACGCTTGCAACAGCTCGACGGCGTGCTCAGATCTTGTTTGGCGTTACCCTCTCAAGAACGCAGCTCAAGATGCCATCAGCCGGCAGATGCGGCTCGGCATCACCGATGAAGCACTGCTTGACCTTGTGGTGCAGTATGCAGCGAATGAGAACCTCTGCGACGTGACCACCGAGGACACCCAAGCGCCGGTTGAACCGCGCATCATCTGCTCGATGGGACTTGCCCTCACTGCACCGATACCGGTGAACACGGGAGACGATCAACAATGAACACCCTGCTCCAACGCATTCAATCGTGCTTGAACGACGCCGGCTCGCCGCAGAAGCTCGGCGAACTTTTCTGCCAAACCCTCCACTGGGGAGCACGCCGCGCGGCTTGACGCCGCGCACGCTCGATCTCGGCGCGCCCATCAACCAGAGCATCACCCTCCATCCCGTGGCACAGCTTTCGGGCTGCCGGTCTATCGCGTCGATCTGGCCGGGCGATCGGCTTCCCGGTGATCACCGCCCGCCGCGCCGTGCAGCGAGCGCTCAAGGCCACTCACGCCGAGCACCTCCTCTGCTACGTCACCCAAGACGCCCGCCAGCTTGCCTTCACCATGGGCACGCGAGCGATCCGACGGCAAGATCGAACTCCGCACGCTGCCCTACGAGGTCGGCTCGCCCTGCCCGTACCACCATTGAACGCCTGGGCGAACTGGCGTTCAGCCTCGACGAACTTGAGCACGGCGAACCGCCCATCACCGCCGTCACCGACAAGCTCGACCGCGCCTTTGATGTCGAGACGGTCACCCGGCGATTCTTCGACGATTACAAGAAAGTCTTCGCCACACTGCAACACCAGCTCTATCAGCGCAACTGCCGACAAGGTCTGGGCGCACGATTACGCCCTGCAACTGCTCAACCGCCTGATGTTCCTCTACTTCATCCAGCGCAAAGGCTGGCTCGGCGACAACCCAACGTTTCATCGCCGAGTTCTGGCGCGCATACAAGGCTTCCAACCAGCCCAACAACAGCTTCTTCGAGCGCTGGCTCTCTGTTCTGTTCTTCGAGGCGTTCAACAACAAATTCCACGGCGGCCACCGGCAGTTTCCCGATGCGATTCGCTCGGCGCTCCAGCTTGCGCCCTATCTCAACGGCGGACTCTTCACGCGCAACCAGCTCGACGATGCCTACAGCGTGACGTTGCCCGACGCGTTCTTCGCCACGCTCTTCGACACCTTCGACGGTAGCAGTCCCGGCTTCCTCGAACGCTACAACTTCACCATCGCCGAATCCACGCCGCTCGACATCGAAGTCGCCGTTGACCCCGAAATGATCGGCAAGGTCTACGAGTCGCTGGTCAACATCACTTCCGAGGGAATCGTCGAAGAAGACCAGCGCGGTTCGGCCGGCATTTTCTACACCTCGCGGGTCGAAATTGACCTGATGTGCCGCCTTGCGCTCGTGGACGCTCTCGCCAATCGGCTCGGCGCAGACAAAAAACCGCTCCTCTACGACGCCGTCTTTGCGTATGAGACCGCCGAGAAAGAGGCCGCCGACGCCGCACTCGCCGAACAGAACCTCTGGCCCGACCTCAACCGCATGCTGCGCGAAACCACCATCTGCGACCCCGCCTGTGGCTCCGGCGCGTTCCTCGTCGGGATGCTGCTCGTGCTCGACGACCTCCAGGCCCGCGCCAATGCCCAACTCGGCATTGATGAAACCCCCTACGAACGCCGGCGCCGCATCATCGGCGAGCAGCTCTACGGCGTGGACGTGATGGACTGGGCCGTCCACGTCGCCGAACTGCGCCTCTGGCTGCAACTGGTCGTCGAAACCGAGCTGGCACACGGCCGAAGAGCTGACAGTTCCGCCCGCTGCTGCCCAATCTCTCCTTCAAAGTCCGCTGCGGCGATAGCCTCGTGCAGGAGATCGGCGGCATCGACTTCGGTCTCCACCGCGCGCATCTGGCCATCTCGGCCTCATCTCAAAGGCCGCCTCACGCAGCTCAAAGGCAAAAAACTCCGCTTTTACCAGGGCGAGCAAGGCCTGCGCGAAGCCGACCTCAAACAAGAAGAGCTCGATCTCTTCCGCGCCATCCTCGACCACAAACAGCACGCGCTGCAAAACCAGATCGCCGCGCTCACCCGCCAGATCGAATCGCCGGCCGGCAGCAAGTAGCGCTGCCGGGAATAGGACGTTGCCACCGATCGAGCTGCACACCAGCGCCGCATTGCGCAGCTCCGCGCCGAACGCGAGGAGAAGCAAGCCGAACTCGCCCGCATCACCAGCGCGCTCGGTGCGCTCCGTAGCGCGCAGCAGGTCCCCTTTGTCTGGGACATTGCCTTCGTGGAAATCTTCGAGGGGGACAAAGGCGGCTTCGACATCGTCATCGGCAATCCGCCCTACGTTCGGCAGGAAATGATCGCCCCGCCCACGCTCGACGCAGGCGACTTCGGCGGCGAAACCTCCGACCGCTGGAAAGAGCAGAAAAAAGCCTACAAAGCCAAACTTCAAGCAGTCCGTCGCTGCTGCGTATCCGAAATTCTTCCGCTACAAACCCGGGAGGGCCGATTTCCGCAAGCTCGACGGCAAAAGCGACCTCTACATCTACTTCTACCTGCACGGGCTGGCACTGCTCAACCCGCAAGGCAGCTTCTGCTTCATCACCTCCAACTCCTGGCTCGATGTCGGCTACGGCGCAGACCTGCAGGAGTTCCTCCTCAAACACAGCCACGTCAAGTTCATCCTCGACAACGAGCGCAAGCGCTCCTTTGCCCAGGCGGATGTGAACACGATCATCGCCTTGCTCGCCCCGCCCGACGACCGCCGCGAGAGCGGCCTGGACAAAACCGCCCGCTTTGTGATGTTCAAGGTGCCGTTCGAGGAGGTGCTCAGCGCCGAGACGTTCAAGGCGCTGGAGGCCGCCACCGAACGCCAGCGCACCGACCGCTGGCGCATCACCGTCGTGCCCCAGCGCCAGCTCTTCGAGGAAGGCCTCGTCCGCGAGGACGACGAGGAAGCAACGCCCAGCAAACCCAAGAAATCCCGCGGCCCGCTCATCAAGACCGCCCGCTACGAAGCCAACAAATGGGGCGGCAAATACCTGCGCGCGCCGGACATCTTCTTCACCATTCTGGAAAAGGGCCGGGGCAACTCGGTGCGCCTGGGCGACATCGCCGAAGTGCGCTTCGGCATCAAGACCGGCGCCAACGAGTTCTTCTACCTCGACGAGGAAAAAATCCGCCAGTGGGGCATCGAGCCGGAATTCCTCAAGCCGGTCATCAAAAGCCCGCGCGAATGCCGCTCCATCGTCATCAAGCCCGAAGACCTGAAGTACAAAATCTTCATGTGCCACAAGGACAAGAGCGAACTCCAAGGCACCGCCGCGCTCGAATACATCAAGTGGGGCGAATCGCAGGGCTTCCACCTGCGCCCAAGCTGCCGAGGGAGGCAAAGGTGGTGGGATTGTGGCAAACGAGCAATTTGCACTTCGTCGTCTTGCGATTCAGACACGAGCGCAATTGCTTCTGCTGAAAAGAAATGTCACTCTTGACGGCGACATACATGTTTGATTCTCGTGGCGATCGTTCCGAGGTCGAAGTGGAGCATTGCAAATGCGACACTTTCATCTACATCTCCGAAGCTATTCGGGCGTGCAATCTCGGTGAAGGGTTGCTCACCACATACGGTGCCAGTATCTGAGTTTTGCTGTCTTGTACGCCAGCTTATCGAACGCGAATAAGCAGTCATGCATGCTTTCGACAGTTGAAGTCAGAGACGTCTAATTTTGCCGAAATCCACCAGCCCGACCGTCGCGCCCTCGACGACGTGGTGTTCGATGTGTTGGGCTTGACGGCGGGGGAGCGGGAGGCGGTGTACGAGGCGGTCATTGAGCTGGTGCGCGCGCGGCTGGAGAAAGCGCGGAGTGTGGAGCCATGACCTACGACCCGGAACAGCACCATCGGCGCAGCATTCGGTTACCCGGATATGATTACGTGCAGGCGGGGGGATATTTCATCACCATCTGCACCCACGACCGGACGAACATGTTCGGCGAGGTCGTGGACGGGGAGATGCAGGTGAATGCGGTGGGGGAGGTTGTTTGCGAAGAATGGTTCAGGACCGCGCAAATCCGCCCATATGTGCGTTTATACGACGATGAATTTGTGGTCATGCCCAACCACATACACGGGATCATCTGGATCATCAACGACGACGTAGGGGCGACCCGCCGGGTCGCCCCTACCCGGCGGGTCGCCCATCGCGTGGGGGCGACGCACCGCGTCGCCCCTACCGATCCGCCGCGGGGACCGGCGTCAGGTTCCATTGGCGCCATCGTCGGCCAATTCAAATCCATCACCACCAAACGGATCAATGCCCTACGGGGCACACCCGGCGCCCCCGTCTGGCAACGCAACTATTACGAACACATCATCCGCACAGAAGACGCCCTGCAACGCATCCGCCAATACATCGTCACCAATCCCTTGCGCTGGCTTCTTGACCGCGAAAACCCCGACCGCACTGGCAGAAACCCCGATGAAGAAATGTGGTTCGGCACCATATGACCCCAACGTGTAGGGGCACGGCATGCCGTGCCCCCACCACCGATGGTGTTCGATGTCCCTGACGTCGAACAATTTGGCAAACCGGAGGCGTATTTTGTGACCATATGCACGCAGGGGCGGGCGTGTCTGTTTGGCCAGGTGGTGGAGGGCCAGATGCGGTTGAACGAGGCGGGTCACATCGCACAGCAATGTTGGACGGACATACCGAACCATTTCCCGCATGTTCAATTGGATGTATTCATCATCATGCCGAACCATGTGCATGGGATATTGGTCATTACCGAAAATGTCGACAATGTAGGGGCGACGCATGCGTCGCCCCTACCAAATACCGCACCGCCTCTACCTCATGGACCACGACCTGGTTCTATCGGCGCAATCATCGGTTCATTCAAATCCGCCGCCACCCGCCACATCAACATCCTGCGGGGCACACCCGGCGCACCCATCTGGCAACGCAACTATTACGAACACGTCATCCGCACAGAAGACGCCCTGCACTGCATCCGCCAATACATCGTCACCAATCCCTTGCGCTGGCATCTTGACCGCGAAAACCCCGACCGCACAGGCAGAAACCCCGATGAAGAAATGTGGTTCGGCACCATATGACCCCAACGTGTAGGGGCACGGCATGCCGTGCCCCCACATCCACATGCCGTGCCCCACCCATCACCGCGGCGTGTGGTTCGCGTCGGGGCGACGCACTGGCTTGCCCCTTCAAAAGGCGTGTTGAACACATTGTGATCCCAGGTGATGTGCGTCGTTGGTGTTGATGGTTGTCGTGGAGGTTGGTTAGCCGTCGCCTTGACGGCAGACGTCGCGACCGCCCGGGTTTTCAGGCATTTTGGGGAGTTGTTGCATGCGTATCCTGCTGCAGTGGCATTTGCAGTGGATATGCCGATTGGCTTGTGGGCATCGGGGCGGGCACGAGCGCGTCCCTGTGATGACATTGCCAAGAAACTGCTTGGCAAACGCGCTGCGTGTGTGTTCATTCCACCGACGCGTGCGATGTTGCGGGCAACGTCGTACGTACAATTGCGGGCAGAAGGGCTGAGTGTGCAGGCGTACAATCTCATTCCTCGGATTCGCGAGCTGGATATGCTCATCACACCGGAGTTGCAGGAACGTGTGTGGGAATCGCATCCGGAGTTGAGTTTCGCGGCGATGACGGGCACGCCTATTGCTGATTCCAAGCGTACAGCGCGTGGACAGGCAGCTCGTCGGCACGCCGTCTTGCATGCAGTAGGAATGGAGAATTCTCAGCTGGATGCCCTCTGGTGTTCTTGTCGCCACGCGGGCGCGAGCTACGATGATCTGCTCGATGCCGTTGCGCTTGCTTGGAGCGCGTGGAGGCATACCATGAACCAATCGGAGGTCTGCGTAGGCGAGCCTCCGCGCGACGAGCGTGGTCTATTGATGGCGATTCGGTTTTGATTTTCTGGAATGGATTTTTTCGTGGATTGAAAACGACCTGAGGCACTACAGCTGTGCCATGTTTGCACCAGCCCAATCCATTGCTGCAGGGGAGTTGTTCAAGGACGGGTGATGCGCTACATCCCCTGAATGCAGGTGAATGGGTGATAGGTGAAGACTGCAGTAACAACACCACACGGGAGGGTACCCTGAAATGGTGGTGTTTCAATCCACGCGCCCGCGTGGGGCGCGACCGATTGGCTTCTATCCGGTGCGTTACGAGTACGAGGAGTTTCAATCCACGCGCCCGCGTGGGGCGCGACCGATTGGCTTCTATCCGGTGCGTTACGAGTACGAGGAGTTTCAATCCACGCGCCCGCGTGGGGCGCGACCTGACAATGATTCCCAATCAGCACAAATGCGCACACGTTTCAATCCACGCGCCCGCGTGGGGCGCGACTCGATGAGATTGATAAAGCTCATTGGAGTATAGTCACGTTTCAATCCACGCGCCCGCGTGGGGCACAACCTGACAATGATTCCCAATCAGCACAAATGCGCACACGTTTCAATCCACACGTCCGCGTGGGGCACAACCTGACAATGATTCCCAATCAGCACAAATGCGCACACGTTTCAATCCACACGGCCGCGTGGGGCACAACCTGACAATGATTCCCAATCAGCACAAATGCGCACACGTTTCAATCCACGCGCCCGCGTGGGGCACAACCTGGCAATGATTCCCAATCAGCACAAATGCGCACACGTTTCAATCCACACGTCCGCGTGGGGCACAACCTGACAATGATTCCCAATCAGCACAAATGCGCACACGTTTCAATCCACACGTCCGCGTGGGGCACAACCTGACAATGATTCCCAATCAGCACAAATGCGCACACGTTTCAATCCACACGTCCGCGTGGGGCGCAACCTGACAATGATTCCCAATCAGCACAAATGCGCACACGTTTCAATCCACGCGCCCGCGTGGGGCGCGACCACGTTCGAAGGCATCTGTACCGCCTGCAACAGGTTTCAATCCACGCGCCCGCGTGGGGCGCGACCAGCAGTGTTCCACTACTCGTTACGCACACTTATGGGTGGTTTCAATCCACGCGCCCGCGTGGGGCGCGACAGCTGCTTGGCGTCGCAAATGGCGTAGGAGCGTCGGTTTCAATCCACGCGCCCGCGTGGGGCGCGACACGAAGAACAACCTGCAAGACGCACAGAAGCTGGAGTTTCAATCCACGCGCCCGCGTGGGGCGCGACAGAGTCCATCGCGCACCTGGTCAAGGTCAACGAAGTTTCAATCCACGCGCCCGCGTGGGGCGCGACGCAGCGTTAACGGTACGATACAATGAAAGCATAGCCGTTTCAATCCACGCGCCCGCGTGGGGCGCGACGCTGTAAGCGTTGCCGTCATCAGAAGAACCGTACAGCCGAAATAGTCCACTAAGCCTTGCAGCACAGAGAGCAGCGGACGAAGATGCTCTGGTGGCAAGAGCTGCGCCTCGTCGAGGATAATCACACTCCGAGCGATGTTGTGAAGCTTTCGAAGCTGCGAGGGACGGCAGCCGAAGAGAGATTCAAATAGCTGGACGGTCGTGGTGACAATAATCGGAGCATCCCAATTTTCTGCCGCAAGCCGCGAGCGAAGGGTTTCTTCTTCGGGGTCGAGATTACTGTGGTGCTCGACGATCGCCTCGCTCCCGAACAGCTCCATGCCGGGACTCGGCGCGTCGGTACCGTAGCGGAGGACCGCTGCCGTCTGTTCGATGATGCTGGTGTAAGGGATAGCAACAATGATGCGCCGAAGCCCATGGCGGACGGCATGTTCGAGCGCAAATCCAATCGAAGCAAGCGTCTTGCCGCCGCCGGTTGGCACCACAAGCGAGAAAAATCCCGATGGATGCGCTGCCGTTTCGATGCACTGCAACCGAATCTGCCGTCGAAGCTGGTTGAGAGGCGTTGGTTGAACTGACCCTTCGAGCCGCTCGATGAACGCATTGTAGCGCGATCGGAGCTCATCGAGCGAGGGATAGCCCCCGCGCTGGGCAGCGACATCCGGCTGCACGAAACGCTCGGAATCAAGGGCGTCAGAATCAACTAAACAGGAAAAGAGCATGCGGACCCACAGGTGGAGCTGCTCGCGGTCGCTCCCATACGGGGATGGTTTGGAATGCGGAGGCTGGCTGCGAAGAAACGGCTGAGCATGCGGAAGCTCACAAACCACGCGGTAGAGCGCACGCTCACGCTCCTCGATCCGAAGGCGGTGTTCGAGATCGGGATGCCAATCGGTCAGGCCACTGTGGTGCCCTGCGATGCAGTAGGCAAGAATCCTCGCAGGCGGAGCAGCGTTGAAGCGTTCGAGCGCAGCAATGGCGCCAACGCCACTGTGCCGCGGCCGTTTGTTGCTTTCCAAGTGCGCCTCTGGCAACGCTTGGCGTCGGATATAGTTCTGCCAGTCGGGATGAAATTTCCCAAGGTCATGCAACATACCGATGTACTGTGCCCAATCACTTGCGCCAAAGGGCTCGGCGAAGGTAGCAGCCATTGTAGCAACAGCCTTGAGATGTTCAGAAAGCGCTTGCCACAAGGGCTGGCCATCCATTCCCAACTGAACGCGTGCAACAGCATCAGCCATAGGCAAGAACGTCGCCGATTCACTGCTCATCGAACAAAAATAGGCGCTCAATTTTGCTGCTGCCAACAGTAAGAAGATTCCCGCTAACTGCTAACAAGGGTTCCGATCGAAAGGACTGGTTGGGCTTATGTCTTTCCCCTGCATATTCCCAAACTCGGCAGTTGAGGTCTTGCTCTGCGCTTCCGTAGTCCCAACGGGATTCGAACCCGTACCGCCACCTTGAAAGGGTGGTGACCTAACCATTAGTCGATGGGACCAAGCAGCAGTCTCGGCATTTCCTCTGGTGGCAGCAGTACCAACCAGCCGGAAGTGGCCGGAACATGCTAATTTGGAGTGCAAAAATACGGCGCAGCCATTTCTTTCGCAACAGCAATGCTTGTCCTTGGCCTTACCGGTAGCATCGGCAGCGGCAAGAGCACCGTCGCCGAACTACTTGCCCGTAGCGGTGTTCCCGTCCTATCCAGCGACGCAATCGCACAGCAGATAATCGAGCACGATCCCGAGGTCCGCGCTGCACTTGCAGGAGCCTTCGGTCCGGCAGTCGTTCCGCCGGAGGGTCCTATCAACCGTGCTGCGCTGGCTACGGCAATCTTTGGGCCAACGCCGGAGCACGAGCAGCGACGTCGCTTCGTCGAGCGATTGGTGCATCCACGCGTAATCGAGCTCGTCGCTTCCGAACTCGATCGGCTCGCTGCCCGCGGTGAGCAGCTTGCCGTCGTCGAGTCCGCGCTCATCTACCGCGCAGGAATCGAGGATTTGTTCGATTACGTCATCGCCGTCGTTGCCCCTGAAGCAATTCGCCGCGAGCGTTTGCGTCACCGCGGGATGCTGGATGCGGACATCACGCACCGCCAGGCAATCCAAGACTCCGACGAGGAACTTCGCCAGCGCGCCGACTTTGTACTCGACAACAGCGGCACGCTCGACGAACTCAACACGGCTACGCAGACATTGCTTGGAGTACTCCGCGCACTGCCACCACGTCCTGTTGATGCTTCTGCATGAGCAAGTGGCTTGCAAAACTCCAGGACGCAACCAATGCCTCCAAGCAGGAGCTTATCGCAGTGATGACGCTGCTCGGAATGACACTTGCAGCGCTTGCGATCTCATACTGGCGCATCTCAATCGCCGAAGACGAAACGCGCGCGTGGCTCCGCGCTCTCGATAGCTTAGCACGCCTGGACAACGCATCCGCCGAGGGCACCGATACACTCACCGCACAACGTGTAGTAAGCGAACCAACACTGCCGATGCAGCGTCGCCACGCCGACGAACGCAAGAAACCACCAGCAGCACCCATCAACGTCAACACTGCCACGAAGCAGCAGTTGATGCAACTTCCAGGCATCGGCGAAGCGATGGCCGAGCGCATCATCGAGGAACGCTCCCGGCGTCCGTTTGCATCGCCCGAGGATCTGCTCAGAGTCAACGGCATCGGCAAGAAAAAGCTCGAGCAGCTGCGCCCCTACATCCGCACGCAATGAAGCCCTGTGCTCTCCGTTGATAGAAGCAGCCACATTCGTTCACTCACGCAGCGATGATTTACCTCGATAGCGCCGCCACCACACGACTCGATGAACGCGTCCTGGAGGCAATGCTTCCGTGGCTGGGCGAGGACTACGGCAATGCGTCTGCGCTCTATAGCCTCGGCCGACGGGCACGCGTGGCAATCGAGGATGCCAGAGCGACTATCGCCGCATGCATCGGCGCTGAACCAGCAGAGGTGATGTTCACCAGCGGCGGCACCGAAGCCAATAACACCGTTCTGAAAAGCGTAGCCTGGCAATCGCGCACGATACGGACCGTTGCGCATTCGACGATCGAGCATCACGCCGTCCTCCACGTCGCAGAAGCACTCGCGCCAGCTGGCATCGAGCTGGTTCCACTGCCAGTGGACGAGTCGGGCATCGTCCAGCTCGATGCTGTCGAGTGGGAACGGCTCGACCGACCCGACGTGCTCATCAGTGTGATGCACTCGAATAACGAAACAGGTGCGCTGCAACCAATCGCCGAGATTCGCCAGCGTGCTCCCCATGCGCTGTTTCATACCGATGCGGTGCAGAGCTTCGGGAAAGTGCCGCTGAACGTGCGCGAGCTGCAAGTGGACTTTGCAACGCTCTCGGCGCATAAAATTCACGGTCCCAAGGGCGTCGGCGCACTCTACGTTCGGCGGGGCGTTCTACTGGAGCCGTTCATCCATGGCGGCGGGCAGGAGCGCGGCCGACGTGGCGGCACTGAGCCAGTTGCGCTCATCTGTGGATTTGCCCAGGCAGCACAGCTTGCCGTGGCAGAGATGGATGCCCGCGCCCGTCACACGGGACGGCTGCGCGCCCTGCTCCAGGAGTTGCTCTGCACTCAGATCCCCAACATCCGCATCAATACACCCGAACGTGCACTCCCGAACATCCTCAACATTTCGTTCCTCGATGCCGAGCGGCTCGACGGCGAAGCGATTCTCCAGCTGCTCGACTTCCGCGGCATTGCCTGTTCGAATGGCTCTGCGTGCACCAGCGGTTCGATGCAGCCATCGCACGTGCTCAAAGCAATGGGCCGCCCCGACGCAGAAGCACGCGCTGCGGTGCGCTTCTCACTTTCGAAAGACAATACGGAAGACGACGTTCGCAGTGCTGCTGCTGCGCTTGCAGAGATTATTGCAGAAATGCGGGCGTCGTAGCAGGAAGCTCGCCGAGCCCATGACCAGTCGACACACCAAGCAATGCTACGCGTTCCGTCCGCAGCAGTGTTTGTACTTTTTCCCGCTGCCGCACGGACAGGGGTCGTTTCGTCCCACGCGTGGCTGCTCGCGGTGGATGGTTGCAATCGGCGTTGGGCGGTGGCCAGCATCATGGGGAGCTGACGTGTAGAGCGGCTCGATGCCCTCGGCTGTCGAGGGATGCGAGAACTGAAGCGTCTCGGTTGCGACGCCTTCTGGCTGCAGCAGCGCGGCGCTCCGAGAGCGGCGTCCGCGACGTTGCGGAAGAACGCGCTGGGGCTGCGGTGGCGCTTCGAGCGCAGGGAAGAACTTGAACGCTGTTTCGACGGTCTGCTTGGCGATCTCAAGCAAGAGTTGCTGAAAAAGACCGAAGGCTTCGCGCTTGTATTCAAGCAGCGGGTCTTTCTGCCCGTAGGCGCGAAGGTAGATGCCTTCCTTGACGTCATCCATGATGCGTAGGTGCTCACGCCATTTGTCATCAATGGCAGTGAGCACAGCATATCGCTCCAATTGTGCCATAAAGTCGGCGCCGAGCATTTCTTCCTTCCGGCGGTAGAACTCCTCGGCAACCTCGACGATTCGGCGGACGCATTCGTCGCGGCTCATCGTGCGGAATTCCTCGGGGGTAATCGGTAGTTCGCACAGCAGCGTCGTGCGGACGTTGTTCTTGAGTGCCTCGTGATTGTCGCTCTCTTCAGAGTCGCCGTGGGTTTCGTCGTACCAGGCGGCGGCGAGTTCTTCGAGTGCTGCGAAGACTTCGCTCCGCATCCGTTCCCCACGCAGGGCATGACGGCGGCGGTCGTAGATGACCTCGCGCTGCTGGTTCATCACGTTGTCGTATTCGAGCAGTCGCTTGCGGATGGCGAAGTTGTTTTCTTCGACTTTTTTCTGCGCGCGTTCGACTGCTCGTGTGAGCATGCGCGCCTGGATGGGTTCACCCTCTTTGAGGTCCACTTTGAGCCGCTGCATCAGTGCGGTGATGCGCTCGCCGCCGAAGAGCCGCATCAGGTCGTCTTCGAGCGAAATGAAAAATTGCGACGAGCCGGGGTCGCCCTGCCGGCCGGCGCGACCACGGAGCTGGCGGTCAATACGGCGTGCCTCGTGCCGTTCGGTGCCAAGAATGCACAGCCCACCATTGGCGCGAACCTCGTCGTCGAGCTTGATATCGGTGCCACGTCCGGCCATGTTGGTGGCAATCGTCACCGCACCTTTCCGCCCAGCCTGCGCGATGATTTCTGCTTCGCGTTCGTGGTGCTTAGCGTTGAGGACGTTGTGCGGCACCCCCACGCGGCGGAGCATCT
Source organism: Candidatus Kapaibacterium sp. (assembly GCA_026003495.1). Classification (GTDB taxonomy): domain Bacteria; phylum Bacteroidota; class Ignavibacteria; order Kapaibacteriales; family NICIL-2; genus NICIL-2. The sequence continues at coordinate 19,861 of BPHK01000001.1, forward strand.
TCGAGAGCACCTCGCTGGTCTCAACGCTGGTCGTACCGACTAAGATCGCGCGTCCGGCAGCAAGCTGCTTTTGAATTTCCTCGATAACGGCGTTGTACTTTTCGCGCTTGGTGCGGTAGATCAGATCGTCGTAATCCTTGCGAATGACCGGCTTGTTCGTGGGAATAACGACGACGTCGAGCTTGTAGATTTGATAGAACTCGGCAGCTTCGGTCTCTGCTGTACCGGTCATACCCGCAAGCTTGCGGTAAAGCCGGAAGTAGTTCTGGATGGTGATCGTCGCATAGGTCTGCGTGTCACGCTCGACGTGGACACCTTCTTTGGCTTCGATGGCTTGGTGTAAGCCGTCCGAGTAGCGTCGGCCCTCGAGGATGCGGCCGGTGAACTCATCAACGATTTTGACTTTGTTATCCTGGACAACGTACTCGACGTCCCGTTCGTAGAGGGAATACGCACGGAGGAGTTGCGTGATGATGTGGATACGATCGCTCCGTTCGGCGTAGAGGCGGTAGAGCTCGTCCTTGCGCAGCTGTTTTTCCTCCGGTGAGAGCACGGGGTCACCCTCGATGGCGCTCATTTGGGCAGCGATGTCGGGAATAACAAACATGTTGGGGTCTTCCTGCGCGGTTGCCAGCAGTTGGCGCCCTTTTTCGGAGATGTCAATGGTGTGGTTTTTCTCGTCAATGACGTAGTAGAGCTCTTCGTCAACGATGTGCATGTGTCGGCCCTGGTCGCGGAGGTAGTAAAGCTCAGTTTCGCGCATGAGCTTCATCGTGTCGGGGTCTTGGAGCAGCTTCTGGAGCTTTTTGTGTTTTGGCATGGCGCGGTAGGCTCGCAGCAGCGCCAAGCCCGCTTTTTCCCGGTCTTCTTTTGCCGAGCTTTTGAGCAGCCGCTCGGCCTCGCTGACAATGGCATTGACCAAGCGCGCCTGTGCATCCACCAAGCGGCGCACACGCGGATTCATTTCAACAAATTTTTCGTCGCTGGAGGAACTGACCGGACCGCTGATGATGAGCGGTGTGCGTGCTTCGTCAATGAGGACCGAATCCACCTCGTCCACAATCGCGTAGTAGTGCCCGCGCTGAACCATCTCGGAAAGGTCGGCGACCATGTTATCGCGCAGGTAGTCGAAGCCGAACTCGTTGTTGGTGCCGTAGGTGATGTCGCATGCATACTGGGCTTTGCGCTCGGCGGTCTCCATTTGGGATTGAATGCATCCAACACTGACGCCGAGCATGTCATAGACGGGCTTCATCCACTGACTGTCGCGGCGGGCAAGGTAGTCGTTGACGGTGACAAGGTGCGCGCCGTAGCCTGCCAGTGCGTTCAGATAGAGCGGCGCAACAGCAACGAGCGTTTTCCCTTCGCCGGTGGCCATTTCGGCGATCTTGCCTTGGTGGAGGACGATGCCGCCCATGAGCTGGACGTCGTAGGGCACCATATCCCAGACGACTTCGTGGCCAGTGACGGTGTACGTGTAGCGGCGTTCGGCAAGCCGGCGGCAGACTTCTTTGAAGAGGGCGAAGGCTTCGGGGAGGATCTCATCGAGCAGCGCGTGGACGGCTGCGTATTCGGCATCCTCGGAACGGGCGATCTGCTGATAGATTTCGATGCGCTGATCTTGGGTGAGAGCCGGGTCCAGTAATCGCTGGTCAAGCTCGGCGCGTTCACGCTGGAAAGGCTCTTTCCGCTCAGCCACCAGGGCGCGAAAGTGCTCGGTGCGCTGGCGGATTTCATCATCGCTGAGCGTGGAAAGCTGACCGTAAATTTCGTTGATACGTGCAACCACCGGCCGCAAGGCCCGGATGTCGCGCTCGTGTTTGGTGCCGAAGAGTTTGGTGATGAAGCCAAGCATCGGAGTACGAGTAGAAGATGGAACGATCCCACCACGGTGGAACAGCGCCGATGGACGGATAAGCTGAGAGAGTATTTGGCTACACTACATAGAAGACTATTATCGTCATCATCGTTCGTTCAGCTCTCTGCATGAACGCAACGAGGTACACATGGTACTATTTTTGTCGTTGAGATCGTTCAGAGAGACTACCCTACCAACGTTGGACAAAGTCCTACGATGTTGTCTATTTTCTTTGGCAATGTTGTGCCTCTAATTATAGCACAATCCATATGCGCAATCTTTTGCTACCGTTGATACGCCATGCGATGCGTCTCGCTGGTCTGAAATATGGTGCACATCGACTTGTCGAATTGTTTTTACGGAACAAAGATGGTTGGGAACTCTCCCGAGATCGGTGGGGCAACATTTTTCTTTTAAATCTTCGAAACTACTGCGATGCACGCTTATACCTTGCGGGATCCTATGAAGAAGAGGAAATCAGAACTTTTAAGAAGTACGTAACAGAGTTGCAATGTAGCGCATTCATTGACATAGGCGCAAATATTGGTTTATATACTGTAAATCTTGGTAAATTAGCATCGATTGTACAAGTCCACGCATTCGAGCCAGATCAATTGAATCGTCAACAACTGAATGCAAATATTTTAATCAATGGCCTTTCCAATAAGACTAGCGTGTACTGTGTAGCGCTCTCATCTCAGAAGGGAACAACTACACTCTATCGTTGTTCCACGCCACATGAGTTTGACGCAAACAAAGTCAACACGGGGTCCCACTCCTTACAATACAATCCCAAGTGGCATGATGACGCGATCGAGATTACAAGTGAACGCGGTGATGACATTCTCTCATTTCGCGGTGAACGATTAGCAATAAAGATTGATGTCGAGGGGCATGAACAACAAGTAATCAAGGGAATGTCCAGATTACTAACTGAGAATCAATGTATCCTTCTTATTGAATCAATGCCTAACAATTATCATTCAACGGAAAAACTTTTAAATAGTTTGGGTTACACTTTATACCGCTCGTTGAAGGATAATAATTACATTTTCTCGAACATTCCAAGCATAGATACTGCAAAATAGTAATACTCTGTAATTAGCCACTTATGCAGTCTCACACATGCTGCGGTTTCGTTCAACCTTCTGCCTTCTCGTTTTCGCCGTCACGGCGTTAGCTCAACCGCAATGGCGCCTTTTTGAGGACACACTACAACTAGGCCGACACTCGTTTCAAGCGCTTGCGATTCGGCCCACCCAAGTATTAGTTATGGGCGGATTCACGCGTGCAGTCGGAGGAAAGATAGGTCAGCCTGCCCGCGAGTGCGAAATCATCGACATCGAACAGCGCCGAGCATTCCCCGCAGCACCTATGAATGTGGGACGAGCAGAGTTTGTTGCATTGCCTACTCCGGATTCCAACGTTGTCGCCATCAGTGGCGTATCAGGGTATGTCTCGACCGAAGGAGGGAGTGGCACGCTAACTCCAACGGTTGAATTCTATGAGCGTACATTGAACCGCTGGCGTGTTCTCGGTAATCTCATCGTTGCACGGCGACAGCACACCGCAATTTGGCTCGATGATCACCGAATCTTGATCGTTGGTGGCCGCCTCGAAGATCTCAGTTCCACAGCCTCAGCTGAAATTTTCGATATTCTAACGGGTGTTAGCCAACCAGCCCCTCCATACCCCTATAGCATGACAGACTTGGTTTCCGCTCGGACACGTACTGGTCGAATCCTTGTATGGGGAGGGCGACAGGGAGGTCCAAATAGCTTTCGCACCAATGAAATCTATGAGTACACCACTACAGGGTGGAGACTTTATCAAACGATGCCTGAGATCAGCCGTTCCCCATCAGTCATTACACTCGTAGATGGGAGGGTCCTCTTTTGTGGTGGCAGTCCACAAGAATCACCAATAGTATATTCTCGCAGTATCTATATCGAGCGTAATGGCTTATTCACGCGATTGCAAGATTCCATGTTGATCGGACGTACATGGCAAGGCCTTGTCCAGTGGACGGCAGATAGTGTACTTGTAATTGGAGGTATGAAGGGGAATGGCGGAACGAGGGACATAAGTACCCGTAGTTGCGAGATTTTCAATATTGCCACCGGAAGAAGTGTTCAATCAGCACCTCTTGCTGTTGCGCGGGGACATAGCAAAGTAATTGATATGAGTGCGCCCAGTATGCCACGCACAGTCCTCGCCATCTCAGGTCTTGACTCCACCTACCGCAACACCCCCACCATCGAGATCCTCGAACGGAAGTGCCCAGAGCGAGCGGTGACGATCACCGGAGCGCGTTCCCTCTGCCCGGGCGATACCCTCCTGCTCAGCGCCGATAGCGGCTTTGTCCGTTATCGCTGGTCCACTGGCGATACCACACGCTCCCTCCGCATCAGCTCGCCAGGGACCTACACCGTCACCGCCACCGACGCCGATAGCTGCACCGCCACCGGTAATGTCACCGTCACCGCTGCTCCCGGTGCCATCCTCCTGCACACTCGTTCCACACCGGCCCACGTGCCTATCGGAACCATTTGGTGCGACACGGTGGAACTGCTCAACCCCTCTGATTTCCCACTGCTCCTCGATAGCCTCTGGCTTGCCCGGAACGTCGAGTGGTCACTGCCTCTGCACCAGCTACCTCTGGAGCTCGCCCCCGGCGAACGCCGTACCCTCCTGGTCTGCTGGTCCTCCTGGGCGCGCGGCGAACACCGCGATACCCTTGTGCTGACTACTCCCTGCGGCGTGAAGCTACTCCCCCTTGCACTCCGTGCCACCGATATCCAGTGGAAGGCTCGCAGCTCCTGCGGCGTTACCATCGAAAGCATCCTTGCCGACGATGCGATGACAACTCTCATTACCGCAGCGCACCAGGTGCGCATTCGTGACTTGGTCGGTCGCGTCGTGTTCGAGCACATCGGTGACGGACAGACCATTCCAATCGCTATCCCCGGCGAGTTACGCCCTGGCATCTACCTGCTCGAACGCGACGAGGTCCGCTCCTTGCTCCTGGTACGGTAGTTGTGCTACTCCGTATCAATCGCGCTGCCGAAGAACGTTGGGAGCTGAAACTGGTGCGAGCGTACCGCCGAAAACAGTTGGTTGCTCGAAAAAACAAAGCCGATGCGACGCGTGTCGAGATTGTACGCAACGTCGAAGCGGAGAATACCACCGTCGCTGGCCCACTTGAGAATGTGCAACCGCACGCCAACGCCCACGGCATGGTGGAAACGCACCCTGTCGAACTGCATCCCTTGCCTCCAGACAGTGCCGCCATCGAGGAACGCAACGCCGCTGAAGCGAAAAATCCACCACTGCCACGTGGGGAAGGCTCTGAGTTCGATGTTGTAGAGAAGGCGATTATCGCCGATCAGCTGGTTGACTGCATAGCTCCGCAGTCCTGCATCATTGTCAAGCACCAACTGGCGAAAGGCTGTCCAATTCCAAACGGTCTGCTGCCAAAAACGTCCGACCAATACCAGCAGCGGAGAAAATCGCCAGTGTCCCAGGCCTTCCGATTCGATGGACGTATAGCGTGCTTGCCCTTGCTCGAACCCAGAACCAGCGCTGATGCGACCGAACAGATAGAGCCGATTGCCAGCGAGGAAACCCGATTGCTCTGCCTCGCCGCCAACGTAGAAAAACCGTTCGCCATCGGGATTTGCTGGGAAAAAGTAGCCGACCGTTGCTGCGCCCCATGCACCACTGGCGAGATCCTCGACTAAGTAGCCATCGAGCCCACTCATGCGACGGAACCGCTGCCGAAGCGAACCGAGCGACAGCAGCACACGCGCGCTGTTATCGCCCGCTTGCCGGAACTCCGGTGCAATGCGCCGGACGTGCTCCACGCTGAGCAGCAGTGTTGCAAAGAGGCGGTCTTCGTCCTGGTCGGTTGTGCCGATGCTGATCCATCCGCTGGCGCGACGAAGATGGAACGGGAGCAGTTCATAGCGGCCGCTGCCAGGCTGGTAGAGAAAATCCGAGCCGTAGAGATTTGTCACCCCCAGACTCCAGGCAAGCGGCGATCGGAGCGTGCGGTAAGGCTGCAGCAGTGCAAGACGCTGCTCTGTTCGAACGCGGTTCGCGAAAAGACTCGCTGCCAGCGTAAGCTCCGACCGCAGGGCACGGCGCCAGGTAAGCCCGAGCGCGCCTTGCCAGCCGATGTTGTTTTCCGTGCGATAGATCCCACTAGCGCCGAGCCGCGAACCAGTACCCGCAAGGTTGAACTCTTCCAGTTCGGCGCCAAGCGTGGCCACTCCTCCGCCGCTGCCGAAGAGCAGTGCGCCGCTGGTGGACCAAAAATCCTGCGTGGTTATGGTGACCTCGACGGTGTCGGGCGCAACCGTATCCACGTGCATTGCAACGCGCGAGAATAGTCCCGTCCGCCGCAGATTCCGCTCCGATTCATAGAGAAGCGTAGTATCGAGCCGATCCCCAACGGCGAAGAGGAGTTCGTCGCCGATAACCCACGGGCGCGTCGTTGTGTGGAGGGTGTTGAGCAGCGGAGCAGCGAAAAACCACTCAGTGGTTGTTGAATCGAAAACTTCCCGCTGGTCGAGCCAAATAGCGCCGATGATCGGCTGTGCTCGGGCAGAGCAGAGCGCCACTGCGGCGCTCAGTGCGAGCAACCGCAGTGCCACGTGCAGCATTGTTTCGACCGAGAGAACTACGCTGATTCCGCTTCTGCTGGCTGGCAGCACCAGCGTTCGTAGATCCCGTCGAGCAACAGGTTGATTGCATCGGCAGCTTCGCGAGCGGCATCGAGCGCAACGCGCTGCTGCTCCTCGGTCCGACAGATGCGGACGAGCGCATCGCGCGTTACTTGGCGGTGAATGACGTCGGCGTGCTCGTGCACCTGGAAGAAGATGAGCGCATCTTCGGAATCGAGGCCGTAGAATTTCTTGAGCCCCTCAATTTTCGTTGCAGCCACTTCGGGGATTTGGGACTCATAGGCATAGAGCGCTGCCAATCCCACCGCAGGATTGGGGTCGAATGCAAGCTCTCGCAGAATCTCGACCGACTTTCGGGTGTGCGGCAGATACTCGCGTGTGGCCATTTCCTGCCTCGGGATGCCAAGTGCATCGCCAAAACGGCGCCAGAGCTCAGGGTGATTGTTCTCGCCGTGCTCTTCCTCGATCAAGTTTTCGAGAAGCATTTGGCGAACCTCCATATCATCGGCGCAGCGAGCGTGCGTCGCACTGACGAAGGTCGGGAAATGGTACACCTGGTGGTAGTACTCCAGAGCGTACTGTCGGAGCTGCTCGAGCGTGAGCTCGCCGCGATTCCACATCTGGTAGAATGGATGCTCGAGCATGTGCCGCTCGGCAATGATCGCATCGAGCGCATCGAGAAATTCTTTGTCGGTCATGGCAGCATCGAACGGATGGATGGGAAGCGATGCAAAACTACGGAATCATCCTGCGCGTTTGCGCAACACTGTTTCCTAGAGGTGCGATATTTTTGTCGGTAGTATGTCGCATCATCGCTGTACACCATCCCATGCCAAACGAGCAGCTCCTTCCGCAGCTGGAGGTAGAAACCACCGTCGGCATGCCGGCAAAGTGCATCCTCTACAATGATGACTGGCATACGTTCGACGAGGTTATCGTGCAGATTGTCAAAGCGACGGGGTGCAGCATCGAAGATGCAGAGCGCTTGACCTGGGAAGTGCATACCAACGGGAAAGCCGCTGTCTATGAGGGAGCGCTCAGCGAATGCCTTCGGGTTAGCAGCATTCTCGAGGAGATCGCGCTCCATACGAGCATCGAAATGTAGCCTGTCAGCGAAAGAGCGTTTGCCACTCTGCGTGGCTCTGCCAGTGAGAAGGAAGGTGCGCATGCAGCCGCTGCGTTGCTCCAAGTGCGCGAAGGTGCTCGCAAAATCGTGTACGCTGCACCTGATTGACCAGCCCCGATGCGCACGTCGTTGGATGTTCCAACGCTTCGAGCGCACCGGAGAACTTCCGCTGCGCTGCAAGAACACCTGCCACAATAAATCGCCGCAAGCCTTCGTGGTGGCTATCGTTGCACGGCATCTCCAGGAGCTGTTCCGCCTCGAGCAACCGATCCTGCGCCAGCGCACATTGTGCCGCACGAAGGCGAGCAAGTTCCCTCTGCTCAGCGGAAAGCTCTGGGTGCTCACACAGGGGAACGAGCAGTGCAGCAGCACTGTCGAGTCTGCCGGCGGCAAAGTACGCCAACCCGAGATGGTAGCGGAGCCATGGGTTGTCGGGCTGGCGTTCAAGTTCTACAAGAAGGAGCGCAATGTTCCGCTCAATTTTTTCCGGCTGGACGGTTTGGTAGCCGTAGTGAAGGATTCGCACTTGCGAACGCACAATGTGAAAGCCTGATTGAAGAATGCTCGCTGCGACCTGCTCGTGGATTCTTCCCTCGAACCGAATCCCTGGATGCCGCCGAAAGAGTCGTGTGTAGTGGTGCTCTGCGGTGGTGATTCCGCCTTCGAGCGCACTGACGATGGTAACCTCAACGCCACCGATAGCTGGGTCTGCAAGGTCCGGGCAATGCGTTCGGAACGATTCACCGTCGAGTTCTTCATCGCTGTCGAGCACCAGCACCCAATCAGTCCGGAGATAGTCGAGCGCGAGATTACGTGCGTCGGAAAAATCGTTTCGCCACTGGTGAAAGTACACCTCCGCTCCCAGACGGGCTGCAACCGTCGGTGTACGATCGTGGGAACCAGTATCGAGGACGACGATTTGGCGGGCGATGGTGCGAACCGAACAAAGCGCCCGCGCAATCGTTTCGGCACAATCGCGGGCGATCATCGCAACACCGACTGTTGGAATCTGGCTGTCCATGGAGAAAAGCGATAGTCCATCGAACTTGTGCAAACGCAGCCGCCTACATGCCTGCATCTCCGTGCTCATCTCGAGCACACATGCAGCGATGTGTTCGGCGCGCGAAGTTCCGTTTGCACAAGGGGAGGACAGCGCAAAGAGTATGCCGAGCGCTTAGGAGTTCAGCTCGGATTGCAGGCGGTACTGTCGGCGGGCTGCTCGATTGCGTGCCATGCGCCGCTCGACTGAGGGCTTCGTGTAGTAGGTCCGCCGCCGGTATTCTCGCAGGATACCACTCCGCTCAAACTTTTTCTTGAAGCGGCGCAAGGCGCGGTCAATTGTCTCGTTCGGTTGAATGGTAACTCCAATCACGCAGCACATCGCGTACGATAGTGAAACATGTTCGATGTCGTTTATTATCGGAGTCGTTCGACCAGCCGACGCTCCTTCATCTTCTCGAAGATTACCACGAGGACCGACATCCCGTTGGTGGCGATTTCCTTAGCGCGCACCGAGCCGTAGTCGTCCCACTCGCGGTGGTATAGTACATCGCCGATGTTGTATTCTTGGCGTGGGTCGTAGTCTTTGGCGTCCTCACGTTCGATCTTGATGCTCGCGACGCGAAGTTGTTGCTGCTCCAGTGCATCGAGATTGACCAGTTGGGCGTGGCGGCTGACAGTGCAGCGTGCCCACTGCATGCGTCCTTCCTCCGTTTCCGTCGGTTCGCCGATGAGCTCATGCCGGGTTTCCTTCATCAGGAACGGCGAGTAGAGCGTGATGTATTTCCGCGTCCGGCGACGACGCTTTTTGACGTCAGCTTCTGCCATAGAGAACGCCTCAACAGTGGTTGCAGCCTATCTTGCAAGGTACAAAAATACAAAACCACCTGCCGCACAGGGACAGCACCCCATCAGGCAGCAACTGGGGCGTCGCTTTTCCAGCGAAAGCGATACCCGACCCCTTTGACCGTTTCGATACAGGAGGCGTAGCGCCCGAGTTTATCGCGGATCTTCGAGATGTGGACGTCAACGGTCCGATCCACTACGTACACCGTCTCGCCCCAAATACGGTTGAGAAGCTGGTCGCGCGTGAAAACTTTATCGGGATTTGCCGCCAGAAATGCCAACAGCTCGAACTCTTTTTTCGGGAAGAACATCTCGACCCCATCAACCCATACCGTGTAGTTCTGACGGTGGATCTCGAGCGTTCCGATTTTGAGCACCTCCGGGGCCACGATGCGCTCTGTGCGAGCTTGTTCACTGACACGGCGCAACAGCGACTTGACCCGCGCAATGAGCACACGCGGCGAGATCGGCTTGGTGACGTAATCGTCCCCGCCAAGTTCGAGACCGACAATCTGGTCGATCTCGCCGGTGCGTGCTGTCAGAAACATCACAGGGATGCCTGCTGTTTCCGGAGTTGACCGAAGCTTTTTACATAGCTCGAAGCCATCGGCATCCGGCATCATGACGTCGAGGATGATAAGGTCCGGCTGCACCTGCGCAGCTTTTTCGAGCGCCGATCCCCCGTCAGTAAAGCCGAGTGCTTTATACCCTTCCCGCTCGAGATTGTAGGTAATCAGCTCGACAATGTCCGGCTCGTCATCAACAACGAAGATTGTTTTGCGTTGCGAGAGCATCTCCGAATCGCTCGTTCATCAGGCGTTCGACTCGATGCAAAATTACCTGACGCTCGCGCAAGCGTCGTGTAACCTTTTCGTTACGCGGTCGCCAATACACGAAAACTGCACACGCCTGCGTCTGGGGAAACACCCAGCGTAGTTTTGCAAGTGATTGTCTACCCCACGTGCGCATGCTTCAGGTTCCGATCCGCACCGTCTCGATTGTCACGCTCGGGTGCAGCAAGAACGCGGTTGATTCCGAAGTGCTTGCCGGCACACTTGCCCGTGCAGGGCTTGAGCTCGTCTCTGACCCTGAAGGTGCTGATGCAATCGTCATCAACACCTGCGGGTTCATCGCAGCTGCCAAAGAAGAAAGCGTCAACACGATATTGGAAGCAGTCGAGTTGAAAGCGGCCGGGCTAACTCGTGCTGTCGTCGTTGCCGGCTGCTTGGCTGAGCGGTACGGCGAGGAGCTACGCCAAGAGCTTCCGGAAGTTGATCTCATCGTCGGGACTGAGCAGTTCAGTGCAATCGCACGGTTTCTCTCGCCGGACCACAAATACACCCTCGTCGGCGAGCGCGTCCAGAGCACCCCACCGCACTTCGCCTACGTCAAGATTAGCGAAGGCTGCGACCATCCGTGTTCGTTCTGTGCAATTCCACTCATGCGTGGTCGGCATCGGAGCCGTCCTGAAACGGATATCGAGCAGGAGGTTCGACGCCTTGTCTCCAGTGGCGTCCGCGAGATCATCCTCATCGGTCAGGACACGACGTACTACGGCTACGACCTCTACCGCAAGCGCACGATTGCAGACCTTCTGCGCCGCCTGCTCGACATCGAAGGTCTCCAGTGGCTCCGGATGCTCTATGCGTACCCGTCGCATTTCCCGCTGGAGGTGCTCGACGTCATGCGCGAGCGATCGAATATGTGCAAGTATCTCGACCTTCCACTCCAGCACTGCTCGACGGACGTTCTCCGCTCCATGCGGCGCGGCATTACCCGCCGTGCGACTGAAGAGCTGATCGCTACAATCCGCGAGCGCGTTCCCGGCATTGCGCTGCGCACAACGTTCATCGTCGGCTACCCGAGCGAATCTGAGCGGCATTTCGACGAACTCTGTCGCTTCGTTGAGGAGCAACGCTTCGATCGGCTCGGTGTCTTCACCTACTCCCACGAGGATGGCACCTACGCCGAAATTTTGGGCGACCCAATCCCGGAGGAAGTCAAAATCGCGCGCCAGCAAACGCTCATGGAGCTTCAGCGCGGGATTTCCTACCAGCGCAACCAAGCACTCATCGGCACAGCACTCCGCGCAGTTGTTGATGAAGCTCTCCCGAATGGCGAATATCGCTGCCGCACTGAAGCAGATGCCCCCGAGGTAGATTGTGAGCTCTACGTTACTGCACCGCAGAAGCTCTCCGTCGGTGACTTCATCACCGCCGAAATCACCGATGCTGCCGAGTACGACCTTTTTGGAACCGTTCAATGTACCGAGGACACCGAGCGGGCAACCGCACCTGCAGCATCGTAGCACTGGCTATCCTTGCTGCAGCGATTGCAGCAGCGCAGCCTTCGGGCGATGAGCTGCGCATGGCGACGATGTACGTTCGTGGTAGTGCGCCCGATTCCAGCCGGCTCGATGTGTACACAGCACTGCCGTATCGCTCGATACAGTTTGCATCCAGCGGACGCGATTACGTCGGGAGCTACCGCCTTGCCATCACAATCCGCGATAGCACGGGGATGACGGTTGTCCACGAGCAATCGCTCGAGCGAACGCTGCGCGCTGGGGAGCGTCCAACCGCCTCGAGCGAAATGGAGGACATCACGCAATCGGTCTTTACCGTGCCGCCAGGCCGCTACCGCGTCGAGGTCTCGGCGACTGACCAGCTCTCCAGCCGCCAGTGGCGCACCGCGCAGCATGTGACGATCCCCGACTGGCGTCGGCAGCCGATCGGCATCAGCGGCATTCTTCTGGTCTCGCGCATCGAGGAACGAAACCGCCGCTACGTGCTTACGCCATACATCGGCAACGACATTGGCGCGCTCGGCGAGGGATTCTTCGCGTTCTTCGAAGTGTACTCCGGTCCAGAGCGCCCACTGCTGCTCCGCGCCCGCATTCTCGACAGCACTGCGACAGTGTATGCTACAGTCTGGCAGAGTATCCGCACCGATAGCACCGGCACTGTACAGCACTTTATTCGTCTGGTGCCGCCTGTCGCTCGGATGCCGCAAGGGCAGTACATCATCCGCGTCGAAGCTGCCACTGACACCGCAACTATTCTCGCAAGCGCCGAACGAAGCATCGAGCTGCGCTACGGCGTCTCCAGTAGCATCTTCAGCGACATCACACGCGCAATCCGACAGCTCCGGTACATCGCAACGCAGGCAGAAATTGATTCGATGCTCGCCAAACCTACCGACGCCGAGCGCCGCGCTGCATTCGAACAATTCTGGAAAGAACACGACCCCACGCCAGGCACACTCCGCAACGAAGCATTCGAGGAATACTACGCCCGCATCGAGTACGCAAACCGCAACTTCCGCTCCTACACCGAAGGCTGGCTCACCGACATGGGCATGGTGTACATCGTCCTCGGCGAGCCATCGAGCGTCGAACGCCGCGTCAATCCGTACGACAACCGCTCAATCATCATCTGGACGTACACGCAGCTCAATCGCCGCTACATCTTCATTGACAACACTGGATTCGGCGACTACCGGCTGTCGCCTTCGACTCCGTTTTTCTTGAGCGAGAAGTACCGCTATCGCGGCGTGCAGTGATTTGCGTCAACTGCTCGGGGGTGACTCATCGCCGAGAAGGTGCAGCTTGACAAGCTCGATCGTTCGATCAGTTGCGCGTAAAATCACGGCGCGGTAGGGCGGAATTTCGAACGTCGCTCCAACGGGAGGAATCATCCCCGCACGTTGGAAAATCAAGCCGCCGAGTGTCTCGTAGTCCTCGCTTTCGGGAAGAGGAACGGGCAGGTACTCGTTGAGGTCGGCAATCGGGGTCGCAGCTTGGACGATGTAGTCGCTCCGTTGACGCTCAACTGGCGCGCGTTCTTCGTCGTACTCATCGCGGATTTCTCCGACAATCTCTTCGAGCACATCTTCGAGCGTGACAAGGCCAGCAGTACCGCCGAACTCATCAGTGACGATTGCCATATGCACCTGTTCCTGCTGAAAGCGGCGAAGCAAGCGGCTGAGCGGTTCTTCTTCACCGACAGTGATCACCGGACGGAGGATGTCCTCCAGAATGATCAGGTGGCGCATGTGCACCAGCGAGAGCAGATCCTTTGTGTACACAATGCCGACGATGTCATCGAGTGTGCCTCGATAGACCGGCATGCGGGAGTATCCTTCTTCGATGACGATGTCGAGGATACGGTCGGTCGGCATTCCAAGTTCGAGTGCTACAATGCGCCGGCGCGGGACCATGACGTGCCGTACCTGGCGCTGGCGGAATTCGAAAATGTTCTCGAGTAGTTCGTGATGCTCTGCTTCGAGAATGCCGCTCCGCTGGCTTTCCTCAAGTAGGTAGCGGAGCTCATCGGCGGAATGCAGCTCGCTTTCCTGTGCTGGGGAAATCCGAACAAGCCGCAGCACCACTTGCGCAAGTCCATTGAGTAGCCAGATCGCTGGTTTGAAGACAACGTAGAACGCGCGCATTGGGAGGGAAACCGCATACGCGACACGTTCGCTGTACTGGATTGCAAGCGATTTCGGCGCAAGCTCGCCGAGCACGATGTGCAGCACTGTAATCGTGCCGAATGCAATTGGTAGCGAAATTCGATGGATGGCCTCCTGGGAAATGTGGATGCCCAGTATCTCGAGGGTAGCTGCGATCATCCGCGCGACAACTGGCTCGCCAATCCATCCCAACCCAAGCGATGCAATCGTGATGCCCAGTTGCGTCGCCGACAGGTACCCATCGAGCTGCGCAATGATTGAACGAACCAACCGCGCGAGCACGCTTCCTTCGCGCGCACGAACTTCGACATGTGACGAGCGCACCTTGACCAGTGCGAATTCAGCAGCAACGAAAAATGCATTCAGACCAACCAGTGCAAGCGTGAGCAGGAGATCACCGACCATCGAGCGGGAACTTCCAAGCAAGACGACCACGTGCAATATCGGAAACGCCGCTCTGTGCACACACCTGCACCGAATGTGCAGGCTCGCTCATCCCTTGCGCCAGGCTCTCTGTTTGATGGCAGAGTCCGCCCTTCTCTGCAGAGAGCAGTTCGTACGATAGGCGCGCACATGGCACGATGATTGCGACAAAAGCAAGAGATTATCGGACACGCGTACCCAAACATGAGGCACGGACGCCTTGTTCTGCTCGGAGTACTCGCAATGCTGGTGCTCGTCGGCATGGATGCCTTCGCCCAGCAACCAGGAGCTGCATTGCCGCTCCCGACGGTGACGATCGGCGTACAGCTGACCGATGCAACTGGTAAGCAACGTACCGCTCGTCGAGGATCCACCGCTTGCACGAGCGCTCTATGCATCCTGCGATATTGACGATGAAATTCCTGAGAACCTCTTCCGTGCTGTTCCGCGAGTACTGGCATTCGTGTATCGGTTGCGTTCGCACTCCCCCGCATGAGATTCCCCATCGCAATCCATTTCGGGGAATCTGTGCATGTTCTGCGTCAACATCGATCACGCTGAGACATTCCATAGGAAACATGACCACCTTCAACAACCAGCATGTTCATTGCTCCACTCCCACTCGAAAGCTGGCTATCGGCTGTTTGCAGCTCCCCATTCGCATTGAAAAAGGGGATTTTTTTTGATCCTGCCCCATAAAAACTTTTTAAATTCGTCATAGGTATCATTCGCTAACAAGTCTAGCATGAACTACTACATGTTCATCGTTGCGCTGTGCTTGCTTGGCAACGGAGTAGCTGCACAGCATCTCGAACGGAGCGTTTTGAGCAATGGAGCGGTTCGCGCCCGGGCGGAGCACGTCACCATCGCGGGGACGATCGGGCAGCCGATGATTGGCGTGTCGGCGAGCGTCTCCCATGGAGCGTTGCACGGGTTTTGGTATCATGGTGCACCGGGTGTTTTGACGGTCGAGCGGACGCATCCTGTTGCGGTGCGGATTACGCCACAGCCGGCAGTGATGAGCGCGACGGTAGAGGTTGGCTGCAGCGGGGAGGCGTCGGCGACGGTGCTGACGGTGCAGGGAAAGCGGTTGGCGGAGTTAGAGCTTGTGCCGAGCGTACGCGGACAAGCAGCAACGGTTGACTGTAGCGAGCTTGCCAGTGGTCTCTACCTGGTGCAGGTGCGGTGCCAGGGGCAGGAGATGTTCCTTCCGATGATGGTAGCAAAGTAATTTCCTTATGTGTCACTATTTCGGAGTTCCCATGCGTTGGTTTGCGATTGTTTTGGTGGTGAGTCTTGCGGCGGTCGCTTCGGCGCAGGTGCCGCGGGTGCTGTCGTACCAGGGCATTCTGACTGATCGCGATGGTCGGATATTGCCCGATGGAGAGTATCGGCTGACGATTCGGCTCTACGATCGGCTGGATGCGACCGAGCCGATCTACGTGGAGGAGCAGCGCGTTGCGGCGGTGCGCGGGGTGGTCAATGCGCTGATTGGGACGGTGGAGCCGTTGCCGGCGCGGTTGACGTTTGACCGGGTGTACTACGTTGGGATCAGCGTGGACGGTTCGGAGGAGCTACGGCCGCGGACGATGTTGACGGCGGTGCCGTATGCGTTGCGCTCGGAGAGCGCAGCGGTGGCGGATGTGGCGCGAGCACTTGCGCCGGAGGCGCTCAAAGGGGTGACGGTCCAGACGCGGCCGACCGGGCCGGCAGGTGGGGACTTGACCGGGACGTACCCGTACCCGTTGATTGGGCAGGGGAAAGTGACGACGGCCAAGATTGCCGGGGGAGCAGTGACGACCGAAAAGATCGCGGACCGGAACGTTACGGGGGCGAAGATCCACCAGATGGGAGCGACCAACGGGCAGGTTCTCACGTGGGTAGCAGGGACGGTGAACAATTGGAAGCCGACCGATCCCTCGGGATGGGCGTGGATGCTCAGTGGGAATGCGATCAGTGGGGGCGAGTTTTTGGGGACGACCAACAACAAGCCGCTGGTGATACGGACCAACAACACGGAGCGGCTGCGTGTGACCAGTGGAGGCAACGTTGGGATTGGGACGACGAGTCCGGCGGCGACGTTGGATGTTGTTGGGACGGCGACGATTTCCAGCAATGCCAGTGTTGGGGGCAATTTGAATGTGGCGGGCAATACGACGCTTGGGGATGCGGCAGCAGACCAGGTGGTGGTCAATGCCGGGGTGGTCCAGTTGGTCAACATTCCGGGCGGCTCAACGTCGACGGACGTATTGGTGCGGACCAGTACAGGGAGTATCGAGTACCGGCCGGCGTCAGGTTTGATTGGTGGGAATTTCTGGAGCCTGACGGGCAATGGTGGGACCGATCCGAACACGAACTTTTTGGGGACGACCGATGCCCAACCGCTGGTGATTCGGGTGGATAACCAGGAGACGTTCCGCTTCAATGCGCCAGGATCGAGTGCTCCCAGTTGGAGCATCCATCGTGGTGGAGGGAATGCTCGGGGACTCCATGCAGTGGATTTGCAGAGTGCAAGGAGTGCTAACACTCAGGTAGCATCCGGTGATTACAGTGTCATTGGAGGTGGCTATCGAAACACTGCCTCTGGGTCCTACAGCACAGTCAGTGGTGGCGGGGAAAACACTGCCTCTGGGTACAGCAGCACAGTCAGTGGTGGCGAGATTAACACCGCCAGCGGCTATAGCAGCACGGTTAGCGGGGGCTCTGGTAACACCGCCAGCGGCTATATAAGCACGGTAGGCGGGGGCCGGCAGAACATCGCCAGCAACAATCTCAGCACGGTCGGCGGGGGCAGGGAGAACACCGCCAGCGGTCCTGTCAGCACGGTCGGCGGGGGCTTTGGGAACACCGCCAGGGGCTATGCCAGCACGGTCGGCGGGGGCCAGCAGGACACCGCCAGCGGCGATTACAGCACGGTCGGCGGGGGCAGGGAGAACACCGCCATCGGCGATTACAGTGCGATACCGGGCGGGTCCTATCTCCGGGTGGGTCACCGCAGCTTTGGTTTCAGCGGGCAGACATCAACTACGCAGACGAATTTGAGCAGTGCGAGCAACATTGCCGCGTTTGTGGATGTGGACCTGTGGCTCTACAACGTGCGCAATCAGGCCTCGCAGCTGCGCTTGTATGAGCCTTCGTCGGCGGGGACGAACTTTACGGCATTTCAGGCACAGGCACAGGCTGCAGACATCACGTACAGGTTGCCGGCGAGCTTGACGCCGGTGACGACGGTTGCAGCAGGGCTGCTGCAGACCGATGCCAGTGGGAATTTGTCGTGGGTGAGTCCGTCGAGTCTGGTGGTAGCGAATGCTTGGTCCCTGACGGGCAACAGCGGGACGAATCCGGCGACGCACTTTTTGGGCACAACCGACAACCAGCCGATAGTGATTCGCACAAATAACACCGAGTGGGTGCGGGTAACATCGACGGGGCAGGTTGGCATTGGTACGACAACGCCGACAGCGACGTTGGAGGTGAGAACGGCAGCCTCTTCGAGTGCTGTCTCTGTAGTCAATACCGGTGGCGGTCCTGGGATCGTGATAGATAATTCCGGTCCTTCTACACCGGGACGCGCACTTGAGGTTGCAAATGGAGGAGGTGGGGTGAAGTTCTCATACGGTACAGTCAATGTAGTAAGCAACGCTGCAACAATCCCTGGTCACTACACCGCTGTTGTGGTGAACTCTGACAATAATACCACAAATGACAACATTACCCTGCCGACGAGTGCGGTTGATGGGCAGGTTCTCTATGTCCGTTACGTCAGGACAGGTGGCAGAAACAACGCTGTTTTTATTGGTGTCGGTGCAGATGGAGGGAATTATACGACGGTAGGTAATGCGCACCTCACATTTGTGTACATGGCAGGAGCGTGGCGGCTGATGAGCGTTCGGGAGTAATGGCGCTCTTCCGGTGTAGTATCAAGCATCGTTTCGGCACTCGACTACCTCATTCGTCGTTTGCAGTAAATGGTGTCCTTAGGGTGCCATAATTCCAGACAATTGGGCGATTAGAGAGTCGCTACAGAGACTCTAGTCTAGTGTAGCTGCCAGTACATTGCAGTAGGCTTGCATAAGGATATGCCAGGAAATACCATGAAAGCACAGAGAGCCGATGTTGCTCGAACTCAAGCTTTGGGTTTCGTATAGAGGATTACTTGAGGTGGGTGTGATGGTGACTCGATCGGCTCGTTGGGCGAGGTAGACGGTGCGTTGTGCTTGAAGCAGCACGCCGTCTGCTGTTGCCAAATTCAGCACGTAGAGGAGTCTACTCCATGTCTGCGTCTGTGCCGGTCTCGCAAACCACTGGCCATATACATAGCCTGACTGGCAGAACTGCCAGTTGGAGATTCCTCACCTGGAGCGTGAGGTTCTCTGCACTGGTTTAGGCAGACAGCGTTCTCAGCTCTTTATGTCTGTGCAGCCTACCATTAGCCCAGCTGAGGATTAGCTCTATTTCATTTTACGACTTGCAAGCTCGGGGAGAACATCCCGAACCCGCACGATGGGACGACGGTGATTGCGTACTACGTACCTCGGGATGTCGGCACGGCGGCGTTGGTGGTGCGGGATGGCGCGGGGCGACAGGTGCTCGAGTACGTACTCGAGGAGCGCGGGGTGGCAGGCCAGGTCATCGTGCGGATGCGCGCGCTTGCCAGCGGTGTGTACGAGTACGGTGTGGTGCTCGACGGGCGTTTGGTGGCGACCAAGCAGATGCAGCTGGTGCGGTAGGGTAGTCCGCTGCGATGGTGAACGAAGGAGCTCATGGTTATGCACTCCCCGCCAGTTTTGATTTGCTGGTTGCCGTTTGCTGAAGATGCGTGCCAGAGGCGGCGCACCCAGGATGCCACTTGCTACTGGCCACTCACCACTCGCTACTCGCCACGCGCCGCTCGCTGCTCGCGAAATAATTCCGCGCCCCCAGGGATTCGGCACACTCCTTGCCACCGCTCACCGCGCAACGGTAAAGGTCGTCTGCACAAGTGCGTCATTGCACCGCAGCTGGGCAAGGTATGTGCCCGCCTGCAACACCGGAAGCGAAAGACGACTCGTCCCTTCTGGGAGCAAGCCTCGATAGAGCTCGCCGACAAATTGCCCTCGGAGGTTGTAGATCTCCACCTGAACTGACGCAAGGCGCCGAAGTTGGACTCGCACTTCGCCCCCGCCCCCTACAATGGGATTGGGAACGACCGCAAGCGCTGAGCGTGCACCATCTGCGGGGAGAATGCTCGACGTTACTCGACGTTTGATAACGTTGAGCGGTGCGATTCGATCGCCCAAGATTGCTGCTGCATCTTCCGGAGTAGCGTCGAACCAGTTGAGCAGGATGTCCGCATAGAGACGCCGGTAATCGTTCTGGTACATGAGGTCACCGTTGGCATCGAGCTCATGGAGGTTCGGTGCTGTCCCAAAGCGCGAGGAGAGAATGCTTTCCCCATCCCCGAACACAAATTGCACTCCCGCTGCACCGTGATCAGTCCCACGCGAGCCGTTCTCATAGGGGCGCCGTCCGAACTCCGAGATCGTGATCCCCACGACGCGGCGTGCAAAGCCCTGCTGGAGCGCATCCTGCATGAACATTGCCACACCACTGGCAAGTTGGGTAAGAAGCGATGGATGGACGCCTTTGGTGACGTCGTCGGCTTCTTGCTGCTGAACGTGCGTGTCGAAACCTCCCAGGTAGCACAGGTACACTTTCGTTTTGAGACCGCCCGAAATCAAGCGTGCGATCATCCCAAGTTGTGCAGGCAAACCGCGGGAGCCGTAATCCACCGTCGTGCGTCCACGGGAATACGCATCGAGCACCGCCTGGGAATAGCGATCTGCTTGCGTCGCAATCGAGCGAATGTAGTTGAACTCCCGCGCAAATGTATCCACTTCGGGGAGTGGCTCTTCATCTGGTGTCGAACCTTTCCCCAGTTCGAAGAATTTTTGCGGATCGGTCAGTGCAATTCCAACATCACCTTTCGCCGATTGGAACAGCAGCGAGAGCGTCCCTCCAATTTGCACACATAGCGGATGCTCCGGCAGCACGGCAGGGAAATCGGGCAAGACCCGCGCAAAGAAGCGCCCAATCCAACCTTCACTGAGCCGAACGAAGGGATCGGATGAGTTGATGCCCGAGAGCCAAATGTCCGTCGAGCGGAAGTGCGACAGGTTCGGATTGTCGTAGCCGACATCCTGCACGATCGCAAGCCGTCCCTGATCCATCAACCCGCCGAAGCCGCCGCCCCAGACGCCATCGCCTGCTAACGCAGGGTGGAGGTAGAGATCGGTCGTCAGCCAGCGCCACGCCTGCTGCTTCGGGATTGCCAGTGTCGGGCGGATGCGGTAGTACTCGTCGTCCTCCGCTGGGATGACGGTATTGAGTGCATCGTTGCCGCCAAACAGCTGGATGATGATGAGCACGTTATCGCTCTCCATCACACGAGGCGGCAGTGAGAGAATCGGAGAACTGGCACGAACAGGGATGCCAGCGATGCTTGTGGCTGCAGCCGTTGTCGCCAGTGCTGTCGCAGTGCGGAGAAAGTCACGTCGTCGCATCGCGGGGTACCTCCATCAAAATCGTTAGCACAAGTGGTAATCGGGAGCTTTGACAATTGCACGAAGGAGCGACCGCAGCCGGCTGCCGACTGCTTGGGCATCGTTGGCGATAGAAGGCCATTCATACTTGGGTGCGCCGGCAAGAAGGATTGCCTGGTAGTATGCCTGACGCTCGGCGCTCACCGGCCGCGGGAGCAAAAACTCCGTCACAGCCGCCACAAACGTTTCCACTGACTGCCACCCCTCGAACGAACGAACGAACGCTTGCGCCTGCGCATCGCTCAACGACGCGATCAGTTGTCCCGCATACTGAATTCGCTGTGGGAACGTTTTCGTGCTAATCCACGTGCGGTAACCCGGCCAGCCCGAAACGTCTGGCGGATCAATGAGGTCCTGCTCCATCCGCGCCATCCCATCGGCTGCCCCCGAAAGCGTAACACCAAGCTGCCGACCAAGTCCCACGACAAACTCCGCTGGGGTCTTGATTTGCACACCGCGGTTTGCGGGATCGAAA
This sequence comes from Candidatus Kapaibacterium sp., assembly GCA_026003495.1. Lineage (GTDB taxonomy): Bacteria > Bacteroidota > Ignavibacteria > Kapaibacteriales > NICIL-2 > NICIL-2. The sequence goes on from BPHK01000001.1 coordinate 41,324, forward strand.
AAGTGCTTGCTCGCCAGCAGCGTCCGAACAAGCGGGCGCAATTCGAAGTCGTTGGCGATAAAAACCTCCATCAACGCAGAGAGAACAGCCGCATCGGTCGCTCCCGGATTACTGTACACAAAGAAGCGGTAGAGCTTGCCGACGATAAAGCGTGCAATTGCTTCTGGCCTCTGCTGGAACAAAATTTCGATCATCCGACGGACTTCCTGCGTCCGAACCAAGTACTCAGTGTTCGTGTCCTGGTCACGCGCTGGAATTGTCATCCCCAAATACTGCTTTGCGCCGATGTCGTGATCGCTGGGTTTGAACCATGTGTTGAAGATGCCATTCGGAGCTGGCGCATCGCTGTAAAGCGAGGACTTCCACCCTGTCAGGACACGTGCTGCTTCCTTGACGTCGCCCTCGGTGTACCATCCAATCCCTGTGGAATACAGCTCCATCATTTCGCGAGCGTAGTTCTCGTTCGGTGTGCCGGCAACGTTGAGCGTTCCGCCGAGGTACTCGAGCATCGCACAGTCGAGCGTGACTTCTTCGAGAAATGCACGGAAGTTGGCTAACCGCATCCGTCGGAGCATGAGATTCTGGCGGTAGAGCACTTGCGGTGGGATGTACCCTAAGTCGTAGGTGAACTCCGTCGTGAAGTGCCCACTCCAAAAGAGTGTCAGCTTTTCCCGTGCGGGGATTGTTTCGGCAAGCATTTGCTCGATCCACCACTGCTGCAGCGCCTTGAAGTTTGCCTGCCAGGTTGATTCAATTTGATTGCGGGTGACGATGTCCACTCCGCGTGGATCTTCCTGTGCTTGGTTTACCCATGCCCCAGGAGAGGGCACAGGCGGCTCTTGGCTTGGATCGCCGAGCAAGAGATCAACAGCCTCCTCGGCACTCTTGCCAACAAGTTGCTCGACGAGCTCCGGGGTGGGTCCAAACGTGAGTCTCCGCAACAGGTGGAGCACGTCACTGCGCTGAAGTGGCTCCTCGTACGGCTCGATCGAACTTATTGGCTCTGCAAGACGGGCAGGCGCACGGCGTTCCAGCCTAAGGAAAACGCGACGGTTCATCGGCATATCTCGCGGTAAACCAACACCTGGTGGCATGCAGCGCTGAGACGCGTGCAGCACAAACACTCCGCAGTTGCAAACGTAACACCACAGCGCGCAAAAAGTATTCCACACGTATTGGATGCATTCCCGATTTTCGCATGCACCAACGATTCTCCCACTTCCAACGATGAATCTAGACGTTTTAGCAATTGGTGCCCATCCTGATGATGTCGAGCTTTGCGTAGGCGGGACGCTCGCTGCACTTGTCCGCGAGGGATACCGCGTCGGCATTGTGGACTGCACCCGCGGTGAATATGGCACGCGCGGTTCTGCATCGCTCCGCTTGGAGGAAGCGCGCCGTGCGCAGGAGATCTTGGGCGTTCATCGCCGGGAGTTCCTCGACATGCCTGATAGTGCAGTTGCGCCGACCGAGGACGCAATCATCGAGCTGGTGCGTGTGCTTCGGCAGTATCGCCCACACGTGGTACTCTTTCCTCCCCCGTTTGAGCGTCACCCTGACCACGAGGCCGTCCACCGCATCGTGCGGAGCGCGTACTTCAAAAGCGGCTTGGCGCGCTTGCGGACATTCGGCCCCGATGGAACCGAGCAAGAACCCTACCGCCCAGCACGGCTCTACTCGTACATCCAGGCATACCACCACGAAGCAGATTTTTTCGTGGACATCAGCCAAACGTTCGAGCAAAAGCTCGAAGCCATTCGAGCCTACGCCTCGCAAGTGTACGTTCCCGAGCGCTACCGGAGCGATGAACCGGAAACTGTGCTCTCCCGCCCAGACTTCCTCGAGAGCGTCGTAGCACGCGCGCTACTGGGGAAGTATGATCGGTGTGCGCTACGCAGAAGGCTTCCTGGCAGTCGAGCCGCTTGGGCTTCGTTCGCTCAGCGTGCTCTTCCCGTAGCGGCTACTTCTCCGCACGGAGCGTCGCCAAAATCTTCCGCACCTGCTCAGCGTGCGTGCTGGTCTCCACATCCTCAATGATGTGGCGAATGATTCCCTTGGGGTCAATGATGAACGTTCGCCGCTTAGCAAAGCCGAACATGCCGCTGACGTCGTACGCCTTGACAACGCGCTTATCGCTATCGGCAATAAGCTCGAAAGGCAGTGCGTACTTTTCCTTGAACTTCCGCTGCGTCTCCAGATCATCGGTGCTGACGCCAATGACCACTGCATCGAGCGAGCGGAGTCCATCGAATCCATCGCGGAGCGAACACGACTCGGCAGTGCATCCCGGCGTGAATGCTTTGGGGAAAAAGTAGAGCACCACCCACTTGCCTCGCAGACTCTTCAAGCTCAGCTCGCCGCCTGTCGAAGGTGCGGTAAAGTCCGGTGCAGGGGAGCCAACCGTGGGCGAGGAATTTCCCGTTGCGACCATCACCGCGACAAGGAGAGGAGTAATCATGGAACTGTGAGCATGTAGTTGAACAAACCTCGAACACATGTGCAAACACTGACCGTGCTCGGCTTGTTCCTTCATCCTACCGAAGGAACGGCGCCAATTGCTCGGCACTGCGCAAGTGGGGGAGGACTTTGTCCTCGACCAAAACGCGAACTGCCTGCTTGGCGTCCTCAAGCTCGATGTTGTGGTGATAGGCAAAATGCCAGATGTCAACCGCACCGCCGAGCAGAAGCTCGATGACCAAAAGCTGCTCAGTGCTCAGCGGCTGACCGCGTTCGAACCGTTCCCGAACGGCGGCGGCGTAATCGCGCGCTTCCTGCGTCCACTCGAGCATCGCAGGGAAGAAGTAGTAGTTGTCCGTTCCCACTAAGTCGCAGATCGGGAAGCCTTTCCGCCGATCGAGAAGCGCCTCCAGAAACGAAAGTGAGACGACGTAGGGCTCCTGCTCGCCGCCCCAGAGATCGCTCCAAACGGCTGGATCGCGCTGGCGGAGCCATTCGAAGAAACGCTGCTCGTGCGCAGGAAGCCGCATCAAGCCATAGCGGCGATACCGCTCCGCAAGTTCACGAGCAAGATCAGGTGTGAGTGCGTCAAAGATAGCCTCAGGGATTGTCAGCGGCGTATCACGTTCGAGACGCTCGCCAAACCATCGAAGGACAGCCTCGCGCTCCATTGGTGAGTCCATCGGAAATGTTCAGTGCAAAATTGCATCCTTCAGTTCGTGTGTGTTCTGCCGGCAACAAACCACATCGCTGCAGCACCTCCTTGTAGCACCGCCGCTGCAAGAGCCATCGCCATCGGATGCCAGCGGTAGAGCACACCGAGGAGGCTACTTCCCAAAAACCACGCAACACCATACCATGCACTCAGCGATCCAAACGCACTGCCACGAAGTCGCGGTGGGACGATTACCGCAACACTTGCCCGTAGGATAGACTCGTGCGCTCCCATGCCAACGCCCCAGGCAGCAATGCCCATGGCGAGTGCGGCCGGCGAAACGATGCCTGCGCCTGGAGAGCCGCTTGCGACAACCAGCACCGCCGCGAAGCTACTGAGAACGCTTGCTGCAGCAAGGATCCGAAGTCCCAGCCGATCGAAGAGCCGCCCGAGGACGAGCGCTGCAAGTGCATCTACTCCCATTGCAAGTGCGTAGAGTAGCGGAACGAGTGTCTGGTCAACCCCCGCAGCATGGACGTGGTAGGCGAGCAAAGGAAAATCCACCATGCCTGCAGCAGCAAAGCAAGCGGCGATGAGAAAACGGTAGAACGTCGGCGGAAGTGCCGCTGGCGCTGCGTTTGATTCCGAGCTGTGCACGGACGTGTGTTCAGCTGGGGGAAGAGTTCGTTCGATCAGTCGCAATGCGCCCAACGCTGCAAGTGCAGGTATGGCGAGCAATCCCAGGGCACCGCGATAGCCAAGACCAACCGCCATCGCCGTAGCGACGAGCAGCGGACCAGTGACCGCACCGATTTGATCGAGTGCTTCGTGGATGCCAAAACCCTTTCCATGCCCAATGTGCTGCGTTGCCTGTGCAAGGAGTGCATCGCGAGCTGGCACTCGGATCGCTTTCCCAAGCCGCTCAGCGATGACGAGTACTGCGGCAATCTCCCAACGCCCGACCAGCGCCAGAAGCGGTACCGCCAGAAGGTTGACTGCATAGCCTATCCACACCAGGAGCCAATACCGCTGCGTCCGATCGGCAATGCGACCACTTACGATCCGCACACCGTACCCGACAAGCTCTCCCGCTCCCGCGACCACACTGATGGCGACCGCACTGGCGCCCAGCACCGCCATGTAGGGGCCGATGATGCTCCGCGCCGATTCGTAGGTAACGTCCGCAAGCAAGCTTACGATACCGAAGAGGACGACGCTCCGAAGCGCACGATGCTCGTGCTGCATGTGCGGGAAGGACAAGTATTCGTGCTAGCGAAATTATCGAGCACTCGGATGCATGCCAAGTGCAGTAATTTTGGTTAGTGGTGAAACAACAGTGCCCATCTGGGCACAGTACGACCGATGATTTATCAAGGCACACTCGTGGATATTCACTCCCGTGCGTTGTTCGTTGGGGAGCTCATCATTGAAGGTGACCGCATCAGCCGAATCACGCAGATTCGCTCTGGCGATGGTGGACCGCCATACTTGATGCCCGGCTTTGTAGATGCACACGTACACATTGAAAGCTCGATGCTCCCTCCGCGAGAGTTCAGCCGACTTGCGGCAGTGCACGGAACGGTTGCTACTGTGAGCGATCCGCACGAGATCGCGAACGTCCTCGGCACCGACGGCGTAGCATGGATGCTCGCCGATGCAGCTGAAGCCACGATTCCGATCCTCTTCGGTGCACCGTCGTGCGTGCCAGCAACTTCGTTCGAAACCGCGGGTGCGGTACTCGATGCAGAGGCGGTCGCATCGCTGCTTGCTGAAGAGCGCATCGGATACCTTTCGGAGGTGATGAACTATCCTGCCGTGCTCGCTGGCGACCCCGAGGTGATGGCAAAAATTGCTGCAGCGCAGGCACTGGGCAAGCCCGTTGATGGGCATGCTCCGGGCTTGCGAGGATCAGAAGCAGCACGCTATGCGAGCGCCGGCATTCAAACAGACCACGAATGCACCAGTCTCGAGGAAGCGCTCGACAAAATCGCTGCCGGGATGCACATCCTCATCCGCGAAGGCTCAGCTGCTAAGAACTTCGCTGCGCTCCATCCTCTGCTGGTGCGTTATCCCGAACGTGTGATGTTCTGCACCGACGATCTCCACCCCGATGAGTTGGCTCTAGGGCATATCAACAAGATTGTCGCACGCGCTGTCCGGGAAGGCTACAACCTATTCGATGTCCTCAGAGCAGCATCGCTCAACCCTGCGATCCACTATCATCTCCCCATTGGATTGCTGCGTCCTAGCGATCGGGCAGATTTTCTCGTCGTTGACTCGCTTGAGACATTCGAGGTTGTCGAAACCTACGTTGCAGGGCACTGCGTTGCGCGGGAAGGTGTCCCGCTCCACCAATGGCTCCCATGCAGCACGCCCAACCGATGGGAAACTGCCACGGTAACAACCGAGGATTTCCGCCTCCCCGCACAAAGCGAGCGTATCCACGTCATCGGCGCGCGCGATGGCCAGCTGGTAACTGATCATCTTGTGCTCGATGCACCACGTCGCGATGGGTTCTACGTCCCCGACCCCACGCACGACATTGCAATGATCGCTGTGGTCAACCGCTATAGGGCCGCATCACCTGCAATTGGATTCATCCGCGGATTTGGTCTCAAACGCGGGGCGCTCGCCTCAAGTGTCGCGCATGACTCGCATAACATCGTTGCCGTTGGCGCAAGTGTCGAGGAACTGGTTGCAGCAATCAATGCACTGGTCGCATGCGGCGGTGGACTTGCGGTTGCTGAAGGCAGCACCTGCCAGGTTCTTCCTCTCCCCATTGCAGGGTTGATGAGCGATCGCCAAGGGTACGAAGTTGCACAGCAGTACCGTGCGCTCGACGCCCGTGCAAAAGAGCTTGGCTCGATGCTTCGAGCACCATTGATGGCGCTGTCGTTCATGGCGCTGTTGGTCATCCCTGCGCTCAAGCTGAGCGACCGGGGTCTGTTCGACGTCGAGCGGTTCGAGCTGATCCCGCTCGAAGCTCAGTAGCTTATCTGCAGTTGCAGCCAAACAGATTCACTCCGTGTCTGCTGGCTCCCACTGGACGTAAGGGTATGGCGGCTTGTATGCATGTATTCTGCTGTGAGCTTGAGAGTCGAACTGATCTGCCACTCTGCTCCTGCTTCCCATTGGCCAAGATCGGTCATCGGTGCATCTATTTGCGACTTGATACCACCGTGGAATGTCTGCCAGCGTACAAACGGTACCAGGCTGTACCCCATGATCCTCGTCGTGGCATAGAGCGTGACAAATCCGCCTTCGATTCTCCCGGAGCGCACGTAACCACCGCCACCGTTCCACGGCGGGACATACCGCGGTGCAGTCCCCCAGACGTACTCGGCGAGCACACCAATCGGCGCCGGCGAAATGGCAAGCGTTGCAGCGTAGCGTTCGTCGCGCAGTGCGTTGCTTTCCGCTTGAACGGTGCTGCTCGTCTGAGGCGTAAAAAGTCCCGTGAACGCTTGAAGTGCTGGCTCAACCACCATGTTGCCAAGCTCGAGTGGATAGGTTGCCCGTGCTGACCAATAGAGCGTATGGTCGAGCTCGGGGCGATTGAGTCCTTGGCCGTTGTAGATTCCAATGCTGATGCAACCATAATCTCCTGAGCCTTTGAACCCGTCGCGTGTGAGCCGTTCATAGACCGCACGTGCGTTCGGGGGTGCCCACATTGCGAAGATTCCGAGATCTCGTTGACCTGGAACAGAAGCGGCATCTACCACCTCTGCACGTTCCATCGGGGGACGCAGCGAACTCGATTGCATGCTTTCGTAGCTGAAGGGGACTTTGCTCAGTCCGACACGCAACCGATACGTGTGTAACGAATCGAGGAACACATCGAAATAAGCATCACGCAGTTGCAGTACATTGAGCGCTGAGCCGCTCGATGCAGCAAAATCCGGCTGAATGTACATGAACACGTTGTCGGTAACAAAGCCTGAGAGCGTGAGCCGGCCACGGCGAATCATAAAACCGGCACTCTTCCACTCTGCAGGTGCATCGAGAGTATGCACCTGTTCATAGCGGAGTTGTGTGTAGCCACGCAGGGTGAATCGTTGGTACCAAGGAGATTGCGCACGCACTGCAGGTGTGCTCAGGAGTAGTACACCTACCCACAACAGAGGAACACGCATGCTTTTCCAGGAAAATGGAGAACCGACACACACAGGTGCAAAACTATCCTGCGTAGCGGCAGTATTCGTGTTATGAACTCGCAACACTACCGCTGGACTTGAGGATCGAGTGGAGTTTCGACGACGATCGTTACCGTCCGGCAGTAGGATCGCCCTTCTGGGAGCGAATTGTCGAAGAGCAACTGCGACGAACCAATACCGCGTGCTTCCTCGATCTGCGCCGACGGTAGAATCGCTTCGATCGTACGGCGGGTTTCGTCGGCCCGTGCCTGCGATAGTTGCAAGTTGTACGCAGCTTCGCCGAGGCGATCGGTGGTGCCAGTAATGCGGACGCGCGAACGCGGTGTGATAGCATCCGCCACAAAGTGCTGCACCAGTGCGCGATTTGTCGGGGATAGGTCCGCACGGTCGAAATCAAAGACTACCAAGCTGAGGCGGCGACGCTCGAATTTACTCATCGTCCGCACTATCGGCAAGTAAACACCGCTCTCGTGCAGGTGGCCATCGGCTGTCTCGATACGGAGCACGCACTCGATCGAATCACGTTCGGCAATCTGCGGAGCAATTGCTGCCAGCGCTGCTGTGTCAAGCTCAACCCCCACCACCGATGGTAGCGTGCCGTATCCTTGACGCCGAGCGAGCAGAGCACTACCGTAGCGAGCTTCAAGCTCCCAGCGAGTAGTTGGTAGAGTGTATCCAGTGCGGAGCATCGCGCGGCTGCGGAGGACGACGTACTCACGGAAGCGCTCATGCACAATAGGAGCGAACACCGACTGCTGCTGGCTGGCAAGTTCAACGCGGCGATTTTCGACCAGGCCTTCCGGATAGGCAGGATTGGTAGGGATGCTCGGCGTTGGGCTTGTTCGAACGACAAGTTGGCTCGGACGCAGATGCCATCGGCTGGCAAGGTAGCTCGCGATCGCCTCTGCGCGGGCACGGGCGAGCGACGGCTGCTGTTCGGACGGGACTTCGCGTCCGTCAGTGGTACCTGTAATGAGCAGCACTGCTGTAGTATCAGCAGCCAGACGCTTTCCAAGAATGTGCAGCAAGTGGTAGTAAATCCCCAGTGTCGAGCGCGGGAGCAGCGAATCGGCAAAGCTCTCCGGATCTATCGGTGGGACATAGCGCGGAGGAATCACGCTCGACGCACTATCGAAGAACACGTACGGAAGGAGCGGGAACGTCTCCGTTACAATTGCTTCCTGAACTGCGATCGGTTCCGGTGATGCAAGGGAAAGTGCTGGTAGCCGAGGGGCTGTCTCTTCTGGCGGTGGTGGGGATGGTGGGGGTGGCGGCAGCGATTTCTGCAGTGGAGCGCTCAAGTTCACACGGATGCCAAGCGCGGCAAATGCTGCGTGGACGGTCCACTGGTATGTCGAACGAATCGAGCCGAGACCGTAGCGGACGCCAAGTTCTAGCAGGAGGGCAACTCGTTCCCGCAGCGGGAGTGTAGCGCCCAGCGAGACGATAGCACCAACTGTTGTCGCAGCATCGGGAATTGCACCGCTCGCAATTGTATGGCGACGCGTTCCATCGGGAAAAAGTAGCGCTGCGGGCTGGACAATCTCTTCGGTTTGTTCATAGTCGGCGCCGAACGCCGGGTGTGAGACATCTCCGCCTACGCGAAGCCAGAGCGGCAGTTCCAGACCAAACGCACGCAATGGATAGATCCGACCGCTCAGCTCGAGGCCAAGATACAGCAATGTTGCGTTCCACACGTGCCGCCGCACGTAGGGGACATAGGCTCCTTGCTCAGGGTCATAGGCTTCTAATCCATTGTCGGTCGTAAGTTCCAATCGTGCTGGACGGTGCCAGAGCGTAGCGCGCACGCTCCCTTCAATCCATGGTAACAGTGGCCTGTCGTAGCTGACCCCGATCAGTATGCCGCTGGAACGTCCGCGGGTGAACACGCCACACTCGGGCTGCCCATCGTAGACCGGGATGGTTGCACGGTGATCAAGGAGCGACCAGCCACCGAAGACACCCCACCATTCGACCTCGGAATCGGCGCGTGTGATAAGTACCTGCAGTGTGAGACAAACTCCAACCAAAAAGCAAGTGCGCATTGAACAGTCGAAAAAACGTAAACACCATGTTGGTTGTGCAAACAACACGCCAAGTAACACGCATGCTGTGCAATCGTTGCAGTGCCGAACAGTACGACTATAGCAAAGTGAATGCGAAATTTGTTGGTAGGTCCGAACAACTCGCAGTGGAGGAACAATGCGCAATATGCTGCTGCTGTTTCTGATTGTTGGATCAAGCCTGCACGCGCAGCGCTTTCCCGACCGCTGGGTGGCGCTCAATCCCTTACTCGATTCATCGAGACGCATCGAACCAGGCACACTCGGATGGATGCATTCTCTGGTAGGCTGGGGCGAGTTTGGCGGCTACCTTTCCGGGGATCGTGAGCATGCATGGATCCAGCGTTTGGGTGCGCTCATCGAGCTTGTCCGTATGGGGGAGCGCTCCAGTCTTGCCTTTGCCAGCGAAATCGAATTTATCGCGAATCCCGACAATGACATTCGGTTCAATCCACGTGCGGTCTTCTGGCAGGAGGGTTTTCTCTTCACACACCAGATCGGTACGAGCTATTGGCAGCTTGGCTACTACCACCGCTGCAAACACGATGTGGATAATCTCGACATCGGACGCCAGCGTTCGCTCATCTACGGGAGCATTGTCGGCAAATACCTAATCCCGATCGCCGTTGCTGGCTTTAGCGGCGGAGCAGTTGCCCGTGGGGACCTCTATACGATTCGGCTCGACGACCGAACACCACCGAGTGATGGAGAAGACATCCCCAACGTCGAGCGATTGCTCAGTACACTCAGCGGGAGCATCCATCTGCGCCGAGGTCTTGCCGATCCTTGGCTGGGACTCTACGCCAACGCATGGATGAGTGCCAACTTTTACACTAAACGTCCGAATTCCGATCCAAACGCTGCGGGCACTCCACTAACACGCATCCAAGGCGGTATCGCTGCTGGGATTGCAATCACCGGTGCAGCGCACTTCCGAATCGGGATTTCCTACGAATATCTCGCTGATACTGGCATCAATCCACTCCCCGAAGCATCGCCCTTGCTTGCACTAACACTTGCCGTGCTCAACCCCACAGCGATGTGGTAGCACCCAAAGCGCAGAGAAGAAGACTTCCGACAGAGCAGTCAGATGGCGAAAGGAATCTCCCCAACTGTTGGAGCGAGGGATGTGGATTTGGCACACTTTGTGCTATGGCCGCCACTGTGTATTTCGGTAGGTACAGTTTGACCCGGTAGTGTTTGACGATATGCAGGTGATAGCATGTATGCTGTTCGCTCGTTGTGTGTATGGGTTGTAGCAGCGTGTTCCTTTCATGGAACGGTTCTTCGGCTTTCTGCCCAGCCGATCAACGCGAAGCAAGTCTTCGAGCAATGCGCTGGAGCAGTCGTACGGATCAGGACAGAAACCAGTGGGGGTAGCGGATTTTTTATCGGCCCACAGTACATCGTCACCAACAAGCACGTTATCCGTCGGCCGGGGATTAGCCAGACAGAATACTACCGTTATCCTGCAGCCTACTACACTCATCGGCAAATTCAGGTTACGACACGCTCGGGAGCCACAATTCCGGTTATCGAGGTCAATGCGTTCAGAGACCATCCCGACATTGATCTTGCTGTACTCAAGGTTCCGCGTCATCAGGGCGTCGCACTGCCGATTCTGAACAAAACCGTTGACGTTGGAGAACCTGTCGTCGCCATTGGGCATCCGCGCGGGATGGAATGGACGCTCACCCAAGGGAGCATCTCCAAAAGCGATCTGAAGTACCACGCACAACTTGATGTAGCAACAGATCCAGGAAGTAGTGGTGGCCCCGTAATCAACAAGTTCGGTCAAGTCGTCGCCGTCGTCGAAGGCGGCTACCCGTATAGTGCCACTGGTAAATTCGGCATCCGTTCGGATGTTCTTGCAGGTTTGCTCAACTACTACGGTATTCCATACACGACAGAGCCGATCGTTCTTCCGAGTCCCGAAGAGCTTCAATCGCAGATTCGTCTCATCGAGCAGCGGGAGCGCTCGCTCGAGCGGCTCCGTGCCCAGCTCGAAAGAGAGCGGAGCAGTCTCGACAGTACGCGAACAGCACTTAATAACTGGCAACAGCGACTGGTCGAGCGGGAGCGCCAGTACGCAAGCATGCATGCCGAACTCGACGCTAAAATCAAGGCAGCTCAAGAGTACCTCAATGACTATGAGAGCAAGCGAGACAAGCTCCTCTCTTTTCAGGAAGCGTTGGATCAACGAGAGAAAGCGCTCGACCGTCGCGCGCAAGAGCTCGATAGCCGCGAGCGCCAGATCCTCAAGCACGAGCTCCTCATCAACGAAAAACTCGGCGACCACTTTTCTGTTGACTTCCTCGCTTCGCCAATGTATCAGCTTAGCTCTCAACTGCTCATCCCCCTTCGCGCATCCGTTGGTATCTATTACCGTTTCGGCTTTGAACGAGATCAAGAGGGCGTCGTGGCCCGGGCCGATAAAATCGGTGTCGTAGCGACTCGACAGCTTACGCTCTTGGGCTGGGAGCAGGACGAACTCTCGTTTGCCATCGAGTTCAACAGTGTGGTTCGATTCAGTATGGGTGCGGTCATCCGGCAGCGGACCCAGGCAGGGCAGTCAGCGGTTATCCCCCACGGACCACTCTACACAGCGGCAGTTCTGGTAGATTTCCTCCCAGAGCGCCCTCTCCATGTTGGTATGAGCATCGCCACGATGACTGATCAGCGGTTTCGCTCACCTGTAGCAATGGTTGGAATTCAGCTTGGATTCGAAATCAACTTCTTCCGGTGGTAACATGGACCGTGTCGATACTCGAAGGATGCAAACAGACGTGACCGCGTTGTTCGCTCTTCACTGCCGCCTTGTGACATGGAAGATTCCTGACACTGTCAACAATCTTCCACACATTTCTTCACCGGGCATAAAATGTCCAGACGAAAATGGCACGTTTGCTATGCAGACGAAACGTCGATTGATTGAACCGCAACTATCATTCTGCAAGACAATGCTATCAACGAGAAATAGAGCGTTTGCACTCGGTGACCATCACCGAGCTCGTAGTTTGTTCAACTATTCTACCCCTCATACCATGCGTCACATTGTTGTTCTTCCTTGCACTGCACGAGAGCGGTCAGCCTCGGAGACCCTCCAAGACTTTATCCACCGTTATGATATCCGGTATGCTGAATGCTTCGTTGTAACCCCGGCAGAAGGCAGAGAAAAACGAGGTACTGCCAAGCAACGGGAGGGTTGGCTTCAAACGTGTAGCACTCCGCTGTGCGGCTCACCTGTAGGGAGAGACGTGCACATTGTGCAGTCCGATCAGTATGGTGAAACGGTAGTTGAACTAATTCGCAGAATCACCAACCAAGCTACTACAGTCCTCCACCTTCTGATAGCTGGTGAGCATGAGCGGTTAAGTGCGCTTGCCATTGGCGCAGTCCTCCTCTACGGACGACCATTTGACCGCCTATATTGGTTGGATGGATGCCGGTCTGGGGTTATCGAAATAGGTCGTATCGGCGTACACAACGGACCGTATAGCGCTGCTTTACTCCAACCACCTGTATCCACGATGCCACTAGCCCGGCACTACCGTACCCACGGTGCAAACACCAACGGGGTTAGCTTCCATGGTACGCAGCACCTGACTCTGAACGGGGTATATTCTGCACAGACAGTAGCAGTGCTCGATAGCACTCACTGTACCCTGCAGATCGGGAGCCTGACTGTAAAACTAACCCCAATCGAGTGTGCGCTTTATTGTTGGCTCATTCGCACAACGAAACCTATTTCCTGGGGGAAGTCGCTCAGTGATGATGATTGGGAGAGATTCTGTGAATGTTATCGCACAATATGTCAGCACCGGAGACAGTATCGTGTAGGGAAATATTCGGTCTCTACCCCTTTCGACGAACGTCTACAGGTGCTCCAAAAGGCGGTCTCGACAATCAAGCGGAAGATTTCAGCTCTTAGCCCTTCGGCTGCGGAGTTGTATGCTCCACAGCCCATCGGCCAATACGCAGAGAAAGTGCTCCAAATTCGCGCTACCATCCAGCTGCGGTGATCTAAGCTCCCCTTGCGTGGAGGGCGTCGTGCTCGCGTTGCTGGGCAGGACGCCCTCCATCGTTCTCGGGACTGCGACCGCGAGCGGTATTTTTGCAGCACATTCGTTCCATAGTTCTGCTCTGCTGACATGAAGCGCACCTACCAACCCAGTCGCCGCCGCCGTCGCGCAACGCACGGATTCCGCGCACGCATGGCAACGAAAAACGGGCGGAAAGTCCTTGCTGCCCGACGCGCGAAAGGACGCTACAAACTCACCGTCAGCGACGAACGCCACTGGTGAGCGCTCGGCAGCTTGTGCCGCTCCGTGGTCACGCTGCAACCGAGGAACTCTTCCGGAGGGGGAAACGTTGGCGTGATCCGAGCGGACGTCTGCAAGTAATCGCGCTCCCAAGTGTCGAGTCACGATCGCTGCGCTATCTCGTGATCGTCTCGCGTGCCATCTGCCCAAAAGCTGTTGGGCGAAATCGCATCCGGCGATTGCTGCGCGAGAGCCTTCGCACCATCGCCAACGACCAACCGGAACTGCTCGCACCCTACGGTGCGATCGCGTTGCGGTGGCTTGCTGCAGCACCAGTGCGGGAATGCAAACGTCTGCATTTGCGGGATGTACTCCCTGCTGTTCGGGCAGCACTCCAAAAACCGCTCTCTCCGCAATGACAGCGCCAGACATCTTCGTGTACTCGATCGAGAACCTCCAGCGCCAACTCGAAACTGCCCCGTTCGAGCTCGGCTATTACACCGTACGTTTCTATGTGGACGACCGCGGCCGACTCTCCCGCACCCCGACAGATCGGCTCGGGACGTTCTACTACTCGCCCTCTGGCGGAACACTCCGCGATGAGCAGCTCAACATTGTGCTGTACAGCGCCCGCATTGATCGCTACAAAGGGTACGGACGGCCGCAGGAAGAGTAGCGTTCCAGCGCAACCCCACACACTGGATTAGAATGCTCCTTGCTCGGCTGGTTCAGTTGCTTCGGTGGTACTCCCGTTCTCAGTAGCAACGGCTGATTCTTTCACCAGCTCGTAGGCACGCCAATATTTGCCCTGTCCATCAAGTTCGAACGTCCCCGGATACTCACGCTCGTAGGTGATGTTGGGCTGCGTACCAGCAGCGATAATCACACTCCGCGCCGGCAGCTCGACAAACGATCTCGTCCCGATGTAGCGCGATCCATCCCAGGAGAGTTTTTCGAACACAACAGCGCGAATGTGCCGATGCTCATCGAGCAGAAACCGCCGCGGATCGAGGCACTCGACCAGCTCGATGCCTTCCTCGAGTGCTTTCTCGATTTCCTCGTGGTTGAGTCGGTACGCAGGGGCATCCTGCCAGCGTTTCCGATAGACTAACCGAACCCCGCCCCACGACCGAAGCAGGGGAAGGAAGTTCGGCATTTCTCCGCATGCTTCTGCTCGCGCTCGCTCAGCAGCAATTGCCTTGCCGTGGGCGAAGAATTCCTCGGCGATCTGGCGCTCCTCGCCCGCAAAGCGCCCCCAAAACGCCGCTGCACCCTCGCGTTCGATGATCTGCCAGGCGCGGCGGTAGAACCGCTCCACTTGAACGGGATAGTACGCCAGCGCTTCCGTTGCAGTATCAATGCCCGTTAGCCCACCGCCAATGACAATCACCGGCAACCGCAGCTGGAGATTAGCAAAGCTATCCTGCTGCGCTGCGCCTGTCAGTTGAAGCGACATCAAAAAGTCCGAGGCCTTGCGAACCCCGCGCGCCAAATTATTCTCGACACTGATGATCGTCGGCCGACCAGCACCGACACAGAGCGCCACGTGGTCGAAGCCCCGTTCCCATGCGTCCTCAAGCGTTAGTGTGCCACCGAACCGTACACCATCGAGCAAGAGGAACGTCCGCCTGCGCTGTACGATGAGCTGAAGCAACGTCAGGAAGTTTTTATCCCATCGCACCGTAATGCCGTATTCGCTCACGCCGCCGAATCCCCGCGGGATACGCTCCGACAGCGGCTCCGCAATGCTGGACCAGTGATGAATCGGCTGGGGGAGTCTGCCGCGATCGCCGGTCCATTCGGGCGGTAGCGGCTCGACTTTGAGGCCCTCGATTCCAACGACGCCGAAACCTTCGTTGAGGAGGTAGAGCGCCAGGGTGTATCCTGCCGGGCCCATTCCGACAACGAGCACCTTGCGCCCATTGTAGGGAAGTGGGTACGGCCGCTCCAGCCGGAGTGGATTCCACCGTGTCAGCAGGTCGTAGATTTCGACGCCCCACGGCAGGTTCAACACATCGGTGAGCACGCGCGTTTCGATTTGTGGGATATTGACCGGCTCTTGCTTTTGGAAGATGCAGCCTTTCATGCAATCGTTGCAAATGCGATGGCCAGTGCCTGCGCAGAAGGGGTTGTTGATCGTGACCATCACCAGCGCCCCGAGCGAATTGCCTCTCGCTTTGAGTGCATGCATTTGGCTGATGTGCTCATCGAGTGGGCAGCCGGTCAGTGGGACGCCCAAAGGATTTCGCTTGTAGCTTCCGTCGGGATTGCGAAAGCCGGTCGAGCAGGAATCCTTCTGGCGCTCATGGCAGATCATGCAGTAGTCAATCTGTCCGACGACGTCCCGCAGTGGCGCTCTCGGATCGGTCAGCGCAAAGCCATCGCGCCGCCGGTGATGCCGGCCACGCCAGAGTGTCACCGTCGAATGTCCGTCGTCGCTGGGAAGTTCATCGCGCTCGGCTTCGACGAGTGACGTTGGATCGAGTTTCCGCGGCATCCAACTGAGCATCCAGCCTGCAAGCGTTTCAGGCGCAACCGCGCGACGTACAAGCAAGTACTCTTCCAAACGTGCAAGCTGCTCGGCGCACCGATCACCATCACGCTGCACGCGATGCACAAGCTCGGCAAAAGCGGACTCTTCGTTCTGCTCCCAGCCAAGATCGGCATGCGCAGCGCGCAATTCCGCGTAGTGCTGCTGGAGTCGCTCCCAGTTCGCTGGGGAAGTATCGAGCTGCTTATGGCGGAGCGCTGCACGCTTGAGGAAATCGCTCCGCAATTGCACTATCCGGCGTTCGCGCTCGATCTGCTCAGCGAGTGCAGCGTGTTCCTGCTCAATGCCGAAAAGTTCGAGTAAGAATTGCTCGACCGCCACTGCAGCACGCATCAGCGTTGCGCTCTGGCTTGGTGTGGGATGCCGTTCCACGCCCTGCTGGCGCAGCTGAGAGAACGCTGCGTACCCGTCGGCGTCATGCGCTGCAAAGTATGCTTCCCATCGCTCGTAGAGCCGGCGAAGCCCGGAGGGCGAGTGCAAGTCCGCGTATGTAAAGCCGAACGAAAGGTGAAGAGTCTCTGGCATTGGTCAATGATCCTTGGGTAGCTCAACAACGAATGAGGTGGGACTTTATGTTCCTCGATGACGTTACGGAGGCAGCTCCAAGCGCTCACCATCGCGACAGACGACACCATCGCTGGCCATCTGATCGGCAAGGTTCCGAAGCCATGCCACATCGTCAGCGGCTGCCGACCCAAAGAGCAGCTCTGCGATCTCTGCAAGGGTGCAGCTCGAGCGTTGGCGCAGCAACTCAACAAGTCTGCCTCGCCAAAGCCGGCGGGGCACATTGCGGTAGCAGGGTTCCTCCTTCGCCTGCTGCTCTGCCGGCAGAAGTAACCCAGCCGAACTACAACGGCGCCGCAGCGGGCATTCGCTGCAGCGTGGCGAGCGTTTGGTACACACCAGCGAACCCAAATCCATGAGCGCTTCGTTCCACCACCGCCCGCCACCGCGGGGGAGAAGCTGCTCGGCAATGCGGCGCACTTTCCCGATTGGCAGTTGCTCTGCTTGGCTCTGTAGCGGGTAGAAGACCCTGCTGAGCACACGCTGGATGTTGACATCTACAACGGCAACGTCTTTGCCATAGGCAAAGGCGGCAATCGCACGTGCAGTATAGTCGCCAATTCCAGGAAGCATCCGCAGCTGCGCCAGATCTGCCGGTATTACACCCCCGAACCTGGCCACTATTGCGCGTGCGCACTCATGCAGGTACACTGCACGGCGATTGTACCCTAGCCCCTGCCATGCAACGAGGACGTCCCGCCGTGCTGCACGAGCAAGGTGCTCGATCGTGGGAAAACGTTTCAGAAACCGCTCGAGTGCTGGCTCGACACGCCAGACTTGCGTTTGCTGCAGCATAACCTCCGCAACAAGCACTATGTAGGGATCGCGCGGCTCGGTGCGCCAGCGAAACATCCTGCGGTGCGTCCGGTACCACCAGCGGAGCCTCTGGCGTAACCATGCTGCAGAGGGTTTCCTATCTTCGCGCTGGTCTTTTGCGTTAGTTGTTACACGTTTTGCTCGCATAGCAATGGTGCGCATTGTGACTGCTGCACTTATTGGACTGATCGGATCAACGGCTCTGTGGTGCCAAATCCCACAACGTACCTTGCAGCCAACGGACACCACCGTCCAGCGCCCTCCAGTCGCACTGGACGTCCAGCCATACTACGGTGTTGGTTTTCAGCTCGGCTTCGTCTCGGGTGTTGGATTTTCGTTTCGCTACACGTCGCCCCAGCGCTTTGCACTCGAGGTCAACGCTGGCTATATCACTGCTGGCAAAAATCGGGCATGGTACTCCTTCGGAATCGAAGGGCAGTACCAGTTCGATAACTCGCTCGACTCTCGGTTCTACGGACTCGCCGGGCTTGGCTACTATGCCGACGACAAAGACTCCGTGGGCAATGTCTTGTCGTACCCGACACGGTTGGGACTTGGAGTCGGGTACGAATGGTTCATCTCACGGGCAGCAGCTCTTGCACTCGAAGTGCCGGTGACGTTTTTCATCGGTGAGCCGGGCGTGCAAGTATTCCCGACCGTTCAACTGGGTATCGTTTACTACTTCCGCTAATGCTACCCTCGCCGTACGACCCGGCGCGCGTTCTGACGATCGGCATCATCGGTGGTGGGCAGCTGGCGAAGATGACCGCGATGGCTGCCTATCGGCTGGGTTTGCGTGTTGCGATCATTGAACACGGCGCAGACTCTCCCGCAGGTGTGATGACAAAGCTCGAATTCCCGCGCGGCTGGACCGATGCGGACGAAGTAGAGCGCTTCGTCGCCGTCAGCGACATTATCACGCTCGAGAACGAATTCGTCGCGCCAGAACTGCTCGAGCAGATCGCCAAGAGGCGGCTGGTATTCCCCGAACCAAACAGCGTTGCACTTGTGCGCGATAAGCTCGTTCAGAAACGCACGATGCGCACCGCTGGCATTCCAACGCCTGCTTTTGCCGACGCCGATTCTCCCGAAGCAATCGCCGCATTTGCCCGCGAGCATGGCTATCCCGTCGTCGTCAAGACGCGGACGTTCGGATACGATGGCTATGGCAACGCGCTGGTCCGTTCTGAGCAGGAGATAGCGGCAGTTTGGCAACGCTTCCGATCGGGCGAGCACCCACGCGCGTTGATGGTCGAATCATTCGTGCATTTCCGCAAGGAGCTTGCTGTGATTGTTGCGCGGAATCGCCGTGGGGAATGCGTGGTCTATCCATGCGTCGAGACTATCCAGGAAAACCACATCTGCCGCGCTGTAGTGGCCCCTGCACCAATCGAAGAGCACTACCGAGAGCAAGCGCAGAGGATTGCCCTGCGTGCTGTCGAAGCAATCAGCGGGGTCGGTGTGTTCGGGGTCGAGCTCTTCCTCGATAGCACGGGGGAAATCCTCTTCAACGAGATTGCGCCGCGTCCGCACAACAGTGGGCATTACACCATCGAAGCGTGCCAAACCTCGCAGTTCGAGAACTGCATCCGTGCGATTTGCAACCTTCCGCTCGGCGATCCCGCAATGATCGTCCCCGCAGCAGCGATGATCAACCTGCTCGGCGAGCGGCATGGCAGTGGGATTCCTGATAGCCCCATCGAAGCGCTCCGCCACGGACACGCATGGCTGCACCTCTACGGCAAAAACGATTCGCGCATCGGCAGAAAAATGGGCCACATAACTGCTGTTGGTGCAACGGCTGAGGATGCTCTCGACCGTGCACGCACTGCTGCTGAAGGCTTTGTGTGGTAGGGGAGATTTTCCCCTCCCAAACGCCGCTAAATTTGCTCTATGGCACAGTTCTTCCGCCGCTGGGCGCAGCTCTTACGCGCCACTGATGATTGGCTCGAAGCTGTTGGGTTTCCGCTCCGCTTCCAAGACGTCCGCACACTGACTCGGAGCATTTCGCTCCTTGCACAAGCAGGATGGTGGGGAACGCTTGCCGCTGTGCTTAGCATTGCAACGTTGCTGGGATTTACTGTTCTTGTTCCGCTGGAGCCGACGATTCAGCAGCAATGGCTTAGCTGGCCGGGTACAACACTCTTTTTGGCTTTTCTCTATGCGTTCTGCTTTGCGGTCTTGGGGAGCTCGATCCGACCATTGCCTGCCGCTGCTCGGCTTGTGGTCGCTGCGTACCTGATCTGGTACATGCTTCTGGGACCGTTTCTGACATTACCTCGTTGGCTTGCGTTGCTGCCGGTATGGATTCTCTACATCGTCGAGCTACAGCGCCGGCCGCAGTGGTATTGGGTTGTTGGGTGGTCTCTGTTACTGGGAAGGCTCAGTTGGCAGCTCACTAGCCCCGTTGAGCTTTCGATTGCTGCGTGGGCGGCGTTCTACACTGCTATCGGCTTGCTTGTGAGCAGAGTGTCTCTGCTCGAGCGCATAGATGGTCGGATCGTGCTCTTTGCAGCTCTGGGTACGGTCTATGCCATCGCAGGGCTCGAGGACGTCGCAACGCTCTCAGAGACTGTCCGCGCCGGCATTGATGCAATCGGGGATTTTGTCGGTGTGTTCTGGATTTGGCTAGCAGTTGATTTGATCGAAGACGCAACGCGCGCAGCATACCACGTTGCTCGACGACTGCAGCGGTGGTTTGCTCGACGGTGGCATTTGGTGCTTGTAGGGAGCACTATCACAAGTGCAGCACTTGCTGCAATCATTGCATCTATCGCATTCCCAGCAGGACTGGCGTGGAGAGAAGGAATGCTGCTGTGTGGTGGATTGCTTGCGCTCGTCGGTGGAGCAACGCTCTGGCGCAGCCGTGTTGGCTCAGATCTGGCAGACATTGGACACGATGCTGTCATTGCAACGATCGTCGTCGGTTTGGTCTATATGGCAGGCGCAGCGCTCTGGGAATCTTCCCAAACAACGCAGTCGCTTGTCGGCTGGCAAGTGCTCCTGGCAGCAGCCCCGCTGGTCTTCGAAGAACTCAAAGCTACTGCTGGTGGCATCCAGCACCAGTCTCATCGTCTGGTGGTTGCGGCTCTTGGTGTACTGGGGCTTGCTGCCACCGCTGTTCAATTTGCCAATCGGAGCACCGTCGCAATGGAAGCGACAATCACAGCGCCCCTGGTAGGGCTTCTGCATATTGGGTTGCCGTACCTTGCCGGACGCATTGTTCTCGGTTGGAATGTCGCGATCGAGCCTGCCCGGCTATTTTTGATTGGGTACGGTGCTGCATATCCGGCAGTTTTACTCGGACCTGCGATTGGCACCGGCTCTGCTGCTCTTGCAGTGCTACTATGGCACATCCTGCTGCGGCGATCAGAGATCGTGTCTACGTCACCACGCGAACGAATCGCTGCACTGGCGATCGTTGCTGGAGGGACGCTGTCGTTTTACTTCATCCCATTGGTTGTCCCAATCCCGTTCCTCCCCTGGGCACCAGCAATTCTGGAACGACTCAATGCTGCAAGCGCACCTCCATTGCTCAGCACCGGGCACGTGGTGATTTGGGGAACACTGCTCGCAGCTGCTGTCATCCTCGGTCGCTGGTACCGAACACCGCTCGCGTGGGTAGGTGCAGCTGCACTTGTTGCACTCGTCTGCCGGCTCGTTGGCTAACACTTCAGGTACACGATCGCCCCATCGAGTGTGCGAAGAAGGCAGTTGCGGTCGCATTTCAAGAGAACCGTTCCAGGCGCTGCATTCTTAAATCGCTCGTGTAAGTAGGGATGGGTGATCCGCTGTGCATCGTAGCGCCAATGAGGATCGCATGCGTACGGGACTTCGCCAAGCAAAAAGCAGTAGAGGAACTCTATGCCCTCGTCATGAGCATAGAGCGCTACGGCAGTACCCTCTTCCCAGCCCAGCCATGTCGCACAGTAGGCGGGGTCGTAGTACACATCCGTCCGAACAGGGGGAAAGCGCTCAGTGCATGCACGCCACTGGCAAGGAATCGGTTCACCGAGAGCGAACATCCATGTTTCCAGTTCCATACCACCTCTCTGCGCAAAGAGAGTGCCAATGCCTGCGCGTTGCAGTATCTTCGCTTGCAACGGTTCAACGTAGTACTTCGCGTCGTGCAACGACACAGCATTGTTTCAGCTGACGAGCTTCGTACGCTTCAATCAGTGCGTGGGTATCCATTGATCACGATTGCAATGCCGACCCACCGTGCATTCCCAGAAAACAAGCAGGACCCAATTCGCTTCAAGGACCTGGTGCGGAGGACGCGCCAGCGTCTGAGCAAGGAGCTCAACAAGCGTGAAGTCCAGCAGATTGATGCGCAACTGGCAGCCCTTGCCGACCACATTGACTGGGCACACACGCTCGATGGACTGATTGTCTTCCTCGGTGGTGGAGTCGAGCGGATTGTCTATCTTCCGGTGACCGTTCGTGAACGCGTTATCATTGATGAAACTTTTGCCACACGGGATCTTGTCGTTGCACAATCGAAGCTACTGCGGTACTGGGTCATTGCGCTGAGCACCGACACCACTCGACTGTATGAAGGGTGGGGAGATCAGCTCATCGAGGTGGAATCAGAACATTTCCCGAAGGTGTACGATGGTCCACGTTCGGGGGATCCAGACAATCCGCTGCCCGGTGGATTCGGGATCGATCCATCGAAATACCGCGATGAGCAGTACCGAAAGTATTTCCGCAGCGTAGATAGAGCACTGTGCGCCAGCATCGATCACCCGAAAGCGCCGGTTGTCGTCATTGGAGTCGTCCGCAACCGCGCGTTGTTTGCAGAGGTTCGCACGTGCGATTACGAAATCATTGCCGAGCTCGATGGAAGCGTAGAGCGGGAAACAGTACACCAAATTGCCGGGCGAGTCCAACCTGCCCTGGAGGCATATTTCGAGCGTCGCGCGCACGCTGCACTGGCAGAACTTGGAGCAGCTATTTCGGCGGGACACTACACCTGCTCACTGGCAGATATGTGGCACTATTCACACCAAGGGCGCGCATCGCTTCTTATTGTCGAACGCAACTATGCAATCGCTGGCCGATGGGATGAAGAACGGAAAACATTTACCATCGTTGAGGACCCCTCTGAGCCCGGTGTCATTGACGACATCGTTGACGACATTATCGAAGCTACGCTGCTCCATCACGGTCGCGTTGAATTTGTCTTGCCCGGTGCCATTACGCAGTGCCAGCATATTGCGATGGCCCTACGCTACTAAGGTTCGACGGGTTCGTGCTCGGGACATTCGACACGTAAATCGAGTGGAGCGAGCTCAATGTTGAGAAGTTGGCAGAAGTATGGCGTCGTTACACTCCGCTCATCGTAGTGCAGCCAGCGGCAGGTAAGACACATGCGGGGCATCGTAATCACACCGCGTAGGTAAAGTTGTTTTAGTAGTTGCAGCAATGCTTCGTATCCAAGCTCACGGTGGGGAAGGGGAACTTGCTCGAGCGCGTAACGGAGTGGCGCGTCCCACGTCCGGACGCGCTCCAGCACACGCTCGCCTTGTGCTGTAAGCAGCACGAACACCCCACGCCGATCCTCTGGGTTCGGCTTACGCTCGATGAGCCCTTTCCGCTCGAGCGCTGCAAGCGTATCGCTCATCGTCGGAGCACTCACGTTGAGCTCTGCTGCAAGACCGGTCGGCGCAAGCGCCCGCCCCCGGCGAGCTGCACAGAGCATCAACACTTGGAGTTGAAGAGGATAGAGCCCCTCGGCATAGGCAGCGTTCCACTGCAGACTGCGGAGGACAGCACTGAGCCGTTCAATAGCGGCAATAAACTGGTGCTCGTTTGTTCGTTCTACGCTCATACCACGTGCAAACATAAACAGGGGCGGGTAAATGCGCTGCCCGCCCCTGAGAATCCATCCACGATTACGGCCGCCACTGGCTGAACACGTAGTCGCGGTTGGCTTGCCCAGTGTGGCAAGTGTAGCAATCCTTGACGGGGTCCTTGACAACAGGCTCTCGGCTATCCCCTTTGAACGCCTGGAACCCCCAGCCGCCGGTTTCTTTGTACTTTTTCGCGTTCTTGACCATGACTGCGGTCACTTTGCGGGTACCTTCGCTGATCGTGTTCTCTGCCTCTGGCGCCTCGAAGAGATCGAAGACGAGCACTGAACCATCGGGGAATTTCCCGTACCCTGCCTTGAGCACCTTGAGTGCCTTGTCGTTGGCGTAGATGTGATGGATTCCACCGAACCCATCGTAAAGCGGATGTCCCGGACGCAGAATGAGCGTTTTGACATGCGTCCACGAGCGATACCCCTCAGGATAGGGCACTGATGCTGAGCCGCTCCCTGCGGCAAATCCGACCAATGCTGCAGTTGCAGCAACAAGCAGAGACCATCCAAGAATCCGACGCATCGCACACCTCCGATAAGTGTGAAACATTCACTGGAGTATTAGGACTCCTTACGAATGCAAAAATACGATCAGCATGCGCGAAATGCAAGAACCTGTGAAAAAATTTGCATTTGGGGTTACTTCTGGAACGCCTGCTGTATCTGCTGAAAATTGATTTCCGATGCGATTGCCAGCGAATGGGAGTATAGAATTTTGCCAATAATGCTGTATATTTGCGATTGAATTGGTTGCACATACTGCATCTGGAACGCAATGCCTTCAAAAACGAAACCCAAGATTACGCTTGCGCAGCGCCTTTCGGGTATTCAGCAGATTATTCTGGCGGAAGTTCGAGCTGCGCAACACCGCCTAAACCAGGCAGTTGATGCAGGCGATTATACAGCGATCCAAAACATGCTTGCGCACTTCCAACGCATCATGGAAATGCGCCAACTTTCCGAGAGGCTGCTGGACTTAGCCCGTGCTGAGAAAGTATCCCCACCTGCACCACCAGCTCCGATCCCTGCTTCTGAGCCAACAACCATAGCCGCTCCAGCACCGACAAAAAAAGCAGCAAAACCCTCTACGGGAAAAACACCAGCGAGGAAGTCCACTGCGAAAAAACCAAGTACTACTGCTGCGAAAAAATCAGCCACGCCCAAACAAGCAGCAACACAAGCAGCCCGAGCAAATGCTTCTGTCACCACGAATGCTGCAACGCCATCTACTCCAGAAGCACCTGCAGGGCCTGGCACGTCGGAGGCAGCACCCGCACCAATGAAACGCCGGGGGCCAACCCCAACAGGACTGCGCACTCCTGAACGTGCGTTTGTTCTCCCGATTTTACAAACACTCATCGAGAAAGGTGGCCAAGCCGATGCAGCGGCAGTTGTCGAGGGCGTTTTAGAGCGCATGCGCGACCAGCTCAAAAAGGGCGACTTCGAAACCACCGCAACCTCTGACCAACCCCGGTGGAAGGTGTCGCTCTACCTGGCACGCTCGGCAATGGTGCGACAAGGCCTCCTCCGCAACGATACACCGCGAGGTATCTGGGCCATCAGCGAACAAGGAGAACGCTACTTGGCTGAACGCGCCTCGTAAGAGAGGCTTCCTTTAGGCAGGAATGCAAAAAATAAGGGGCGACATAGTTGCCGCCCCTTTTTCATCACTCTTCGTCACTCCCGGCTTGCTATTCATCCGTTGCAGCCATTGCGGGAGCAGCTTCTTCTGCTTTTGCTTCAGTAAAGGTCAGCGTTTTTCCACTCGAATCGAGTTCTGCAACGATTGCCGCGCCTTCCTTGAACGTCCCACGCAACACTTCCTCAGCAAGAGGATCTTCCAAGTACCGTTGGAGTGCTCGCCGCAGCGGACGCGCACCATACTTTTCATCGTAGCCTTTCTCGGCAAGGAAATCTTTTGCCTGCTGGCTCAAGTGGAGTGTCATGTTCTGCTGGGCCAGACGCTTATAGAGCCGTTCCAGTTGCAGCTCGATGATCTGGTAGATATGCTCTTTCTTGAGCGGACGGAAGATGATGTAGTCATCTATTCGATTGAGGAATTCCGGATTGAATAGCCGCCGCATCGCTTCCTCAATTGTCTGCTTCATAGCTTCGTACTTGTCATCGGCCTCGGGGCCAGAAGCAAAGCCGATCTTTCCACCCGCTTTGAGATCGCGAACCCCGACGTTCGACGTCATGATGATGATGGTGTTCTTGAAGTCCACACGACGCCCCAACCCGTCGGTCAAGATACCATCGTCGAAGACTTGGAGCAAAATGTTGAACACGTCCGGGTGTGCTTTCTCGATTTCATCGAGCAGCACAATGCTGTATGGCTTGCGTCGGACCTTCTCGGTCAGTTGCCCACCTTCCTCATAGCCGACATACCCTGGCGGTGCGCCAATGAGGCGAGAGACACTGAACTTTTCCATGTACTCACTCATGTCAATCCGGACGAGCGCATCCTCCGAATTGAACATGAACCGCGCGAGAGCTTTGGCAAGTTCAGTTTTACCGACACCCGTCGGACCGAGGAACATGAACGAACCGATCGGACGAGCAGGATCTTTGAGTCCTGCGCGAGCGCGGCGAATTGCGCGTGCCAGCTGCTCGACGGCTTCATCCTGTCCAATGACTTGGCGTTTGAGTTCATCGGCCATGCGGAGGAGCTTGTCGGATTCACTTTCCGCAATGCGGTTGACGGGAATCCCTGTCATACTGGCGACGACATCGGCAATGTCATCGGCAGTAACGGTGAAGATCTGCTCGGTCGCTTGCTCTTCCCACTCTTCTTTGGCGCGCTCGAGTTCAGCTTGGAGTTTCTTTTCCTCATCCCGTAGCGCCGCTGCCTCTTCGAAGCGCTGCGCACGGACGACATCATTCTTGCGGCGACGCACTTCCTCGATCCGCTGTTCGAGTTCGAGAATTTCCTGCGGTACAGTGTAATTGGCCAGATGCACCCGTGCTCCTGCTTCGTCGAGGACGTCAATGGCTTTGTCGGGGAAATAGCGATCGGTAATGTAGCGTTCCGAGAGCCGCACACAGGCGGTAATCGCTTCGTCGGTGTAACGGACGCTATGGTGCTCTTCGTACCGATCCTTGATGTTTTCGAGGATCTGCAGCGTTTCCTCTGCGGTCGGAGGGTCAACGATGATTTTTTGGAAGCGGCGTTCGAGCGCGCCGTCTTTCTCGATGTACTGGCGATACTCATCGAGCGTTGTTGCACCGATGCACTGGATGTCGCCGCGTGCAAGCGCTGGTTTGAACATGTTCGATGCATCCAGCGACCCCGACGCACCACCGGCGCCAACGATGGTGTGAATTTCGTCAATGAACAAAATCACGTCCTTGGCTTTTTCCAACTCGTTCATGACGGCCTTCATGCGCTCTTCGAATTGACCGCGGTATTTGGTGCCAGCTACCAGGGCTGCCAAATCCAGGGTCACAATGCGCTTGTCGTAGAGCACGCGCGGCACTTTGCGCTCGACGATCTTGAGCGCTAATCCTTCGACAATCGCCGTCTTACCAACTCCAGGCTCACCAATCAGCACGGGATTGTTCTTCTTGCGGCGGGCAAGAACCTGCGCAACGCGCTCGATCTCCCGCTCCCGACCGATGACCGGATCGAGCTTGCCCTCGAGAGCAAGCTTTGTCAGGTCGCGACCGAAGTTATCGAGCACCGGAGTTTTGACGCGCTCGGGTGCATCCTTTTTGCGGCTGCGTCCGGAGCTACCGCGCGCGGATGCCGACGGTTTGCCCGAGGTGATCGCATCGAGTTCTTTGCGTGCTGCTTCGTAGGTGACGCCAAACTGCGCGAGTACTTGCGCGGCGATGTTGTCTTCGTCGCGGAGCAAGGATAAAAGCAGATGCTCGGTACCGATGACATCGCTTTTGTACAGTTTGGCTTCCAGGTACGTGATCTTGAGAACCTTTTCGGCTTGCTTGGTCAGCGGGATATTGCCAATCGTCAGCGTACCGCTGGTGGTGCGGACGGTGTCTTCGATTGCTTTCTTGAGGCGGAAGAGGTCCACACCCAGATTCCGCAGAATTTTGACGGCAATGCCTTCGCCTTCTCGGATCAGTCCGAGCAGTAAGTGTTCAGTGCCGATGTAGTCGTGCCCGAGCCGGAGTGCCTCCTCGCGGCTGAGGCGAATGACTTCCTGCACGCGGTTCGAAAAGTTGCCGTCCATTTGTAGTTCCTGCAAAGTCGTTGCATTCGATTCGAGCGCCGAGCGGCTCAAGCTCAGAGCGCCAACGCAATGGACGCAGACAAGCCGCGCTGTATTGCAGCGTCGCAATCGCGGCACTGAGAGAAGCACTCGTGGTCTGATTCAACTATCGGCAGTTTGCCAGAGAACATGATGCACCGTGCTCTGTGGCTTCCTGACCGCAGCGCGAAACAAAACGCCCTCACCGAGGTGAGGGCAAAGGCTTTGGAAAGCCTACGGCACTAAGCCTTGTTGCGAAAAGGACACAAAGTGAACATTCTTCTCGCTTGCAAATATAGCACGTGCTCATGTATTTTGCACTGAGGTTAACAACCATAAGCGGAGGGTACCATGGAACGCTTCGTTGGTCTCGACATCGGCGCCAACTCAATCGGTTGGGCTGTGATTGAACAGAATGGGACAAGTGGTGCCATTCTCGGTATCGGGGTGTACACCTTCCCCGAAGGTGTCGAGAATTTTGGGGAAGGAGATCGCGAGATTTCCCGCAACGCTACGCGCCGCTCTGCACGCCAACGGCGCCGCCAACTTTTCCGTCGAAAACTGCGAAAACGTACTCTGCTGAAGTTGATGGCTGCACATGGGCTGTGCCCTGCATTGTCTGAAGACGAACTGCGCCAATGGCACAAGTCCGGCCAGTTCCCTGAGCGTACAGAGGTGCAACAATGGATCAAACTCAATCCATATCATCTGAGACTGCGAGCTACTCAAGAACGTGTCACACTCTACGAACTCGGGCGCATCTTCTACCATTTGGCCCAACGGCGAGGCTTTCCAACAAGCAGTCGGCGGGCTCAGCAAGACGAACGCTCGACGATTGAAAAAGGCGACGTGAAAGCAGGAAAACCCGGTATTGAGCAAACTCGAGCACTGCTCGATCATGCGCCTACGTTAGGTTCGGCACTCGCTACGCTCTACCCACCAGAGGGGCAGCCCTACAGGAATAACACCTCACGCATCCGAAATCGTTACACCGACCGCCAGATGTATGTCGCAGAGTTTGAATTTCTTTGGGAAAAACAGCGACAGTTTTATCCCGATATCCTCACAGACGACTTGAAAGCACAACTTGGGGGCAGACGAAAAGATGGCTATTCGATCGACGGAGTACTGTTCCTCCAACGCCCGTTGCGATCGCAAAAACACCTCGTCGGCCGCTGCACGTTTGAACCCTCCAAGCCGCGTTGTCTTCGCAGCCATCCACTCTTCGAGCGATTCCGTGCCTTGCAGTTCATAAACTCAATCTTGTGTAACGACCTTCCACTCGACGCCGATGATCGCAGCCGAGTGCTTCGGCTGATGTTGACCAAAAAAAATCTCAAGTTTACCGATATCCGAAAAGCGATCGGGAAACTTTCCGCCGAGTACATTTTCAACTACGCCGATGACGACAGCATCGTAGGCTCTCCCACCAATGCTGCTCTTGCCTCAAAGAACATTTTCGGCAAAGCTTGGTTCGACAAATCCGACCACGAACAACATCAAATCTGGCACGTGCTCCAATCCTTCGATGATAGGGACAAACTCATCCATCACGCCACCACCAAACTCGGCATGTCCGATACAGCAGCCAAACACTTTGCATCGGTGCAACTAACCGATGGTTATGCCTCACTCAGTCTCAAAGCGATCCGTGCAATCCTTCCCTTCCTCGAACAGGGCTATCCTTATCACCTCGCAGTTGCTCTTGCAGGGACTCGGCGTGCGTTGGGTCCTCGCTGGGATCAACTCGACGAGGAGCAACGGACCGCTCTCTGCGATACAATCGAAGGTCTTGTCGGAAGCGGCGTGCGTGGTGGGTATCTCGACAAGCTCAAAGAGATGCTCCGCACCAAATTCAAACTCAGCGATAAAGAGTTGAGCAAACTCTACCACCACAGCCAATTCCGCGCAGCCAACCAACTGCTCAATCGCATTCCCACCGATGCAGTCTATACCTCCCAGCTCCTAGCGCTGCGAAATCCAGCGGTGACGAACGTCCTCTTTGCTACTCGCCGCCTCGTCAACGAACTGCTCAGCCGTTTCGGCCACTTCGACCGCATTGTCATCGAACTGGCTCGGGATCTGAAGCGCACCAAAAGCCAGCGTGCCCAAATCCGCAAAGAACAACAACGCAGGGAAATTATCAACCGAACCATTAGCGCAATTCTTGAAAAAGAAGGCATCCGCCCGACTGCTGAGAACATCCTCAAATACCGGCTCTGGCTCGAATGCAACAAAACCTGCCCCTACAGCAATCGCAGCATCTCATTCCATCAGCTCTACAATGGTGAAGTCCAAGTCGAGCACATCTTCCCATACGATCGCTCGCTCGACGATAGCTACCTGAACAAAACGCTCTGCTTTGCTGACATCAACCGCAAAAAAGGGAACCGTACACCGTACGAGTTCTTCACCAATGATTTCGGGATGGACCGCTGGGAGGAAGTCAAACAGCGTCTGCGGCAAACCTTCACAAATCAACGCTTCTGGCAGAAAGATAGCCCGCTCGACTACTTCCCTGAGCGACGCAAAAAATATGAACGATTCATCGCCGAAAAGCTTCCCTCGGATTTCGTCGGTCGCCAGCTCAACGATACCCGCCACGCGAGCATCCGCGCAGTGGAAATGTTACAGCTTGTGTGCCCGAACGTCAGCGCCTCAGCAGGCACCGCGACCGCGAAACTCCGCAAGCTCTGGGGCCTCGATCGGGTGCTCGGCGATCCCGTAAGCGACACCAAATCCCGAAAAGATCATCGCCACCACGCACTTGACGCTATCGTGCTCGCGTGTACTCGACCGGCGCACATTCAACAGTTAGCCACCGCCAACGCTCGCAAGTATAGCAAGGAGCCGCAGCTTGAGCCTCCCTGGAGCTCGTTCCGCTTCGATGTCGAAGATGCAATGCAACGCTGCATCGTTGTCCATCACCGCACAAATCGCGTCATTACTCGGCTGAACGTGACAACAACCGTCGGCGGCACCGTACTCCGCTACCGGAGTCTCGCTGCTCGCGGACCGCTTCACCGCGAGACATTCTACGGCAAACACCTCGATCCAAGCGATGGCCAGGTGTACTACCACGTCCGAAAACCGCTTGCTCAAATCACCAAGCGCGCACAGGTCGAAAAAATCGTCGATCGCGCGATCCGTGAGCTTGTCGAAGCACGTATCAAAGAACTCGGCGGCTATGGCTCGAACGACGACGTCCCCAAAGGCGCATTCTTCGGAACTAATCCCGATGGTTCCCCGCAACCGCTCCTGTTCTTGCCCAACCGCCGTGGCGAACCAGTCCCCATCCTGAACGTTCGCCTGCGGGAATCTCTTGCAAACGCTCGTCCTGTCCATCCGAACCAAAATCGCTACGTTGATCCAAGCAATAATCACCATGCAATCATCTACCGTCTCCCCGATGGAACCCTTGAAATCAGCGTCGTTCAATTCTGGGATGCTGTGCTCCGCTGCCGACTGCGCCAGCCACTCTACCAAGTACCACCCAATTGCGAATTGGTCATGACACTTCACATCAACGACATCGTCCTGCTCGGATGCCCTGACAAAGTCCTCGAAGAGGTGTTCCAAACACTCACACCTGACCAACGCTGCAAATCGCTGTGGCCCTATCTCCACAAGGTGCAGAAGCTTTCCCAAAGTTCACCGAAGTCATGGGAACTATGCTTCCGCCACATTGCCGATGCTCGTCCATCGGAGGAAGCAAAGAAGGATTACATCCTGATTAGGAACTG
This sequence comes from Candidatus Kapaibacterium sp., assembly GCA_026003495.1. Taxonomy (GTDB): domain Bacteria; phylum Bacteroidota; class Ignavibacteria; order Kapaibacteriales; family NICIL-2; genus NICIL-2. Next base: position 72,663 of record BPHK01000001.1, read on the forward strand.
GGGAACTGGTAAGCAGGGCTGGTTTACGTACAATCCCATCAAACTGCGCGTGACTCCGAGCGGCTTGATCTACCGGTGGGGAGAGCTACCGCACCACTAACTTCAGACACTGGCTCCACGTGCCGATGATGGAATGGAACACTAAGCCAAGGTAGCCCCAGTGATCAAGCGAACGATTGTCATCGCAAGTCCCTCGTACCTGCGGCTGGAGCACGAGCAGTTGATCATCGAACATGCCCAGTCGGGAGCGATTGCGCGCGTTCCGATCGAGGACATCGGCTATTTGTTGTTCGAAAATCGGCAAATCACACTCACGCATGCATTGCTGTCGCGTTGCGTCGAGCAGGGTGTCGCGGTTGTTACATGCGATGGTTCCTTCCTGCCCTCTGGAATGGTTCTGCCAATCGGGCAGCAGCATCACCTCCAAGGCGAACGATTTCTCCAGCAAGTTGCGGCAACACTCCAACTGCATCACAAGCTTTGGGAGCAGACCGTACGTGCAAAAATTCTCAACCAGGCCCAACTTGCACAGCGGGTTGGCTACCGCTCCTGGCGTTCGATCGAGCGCATGGCAAGCCGCGTCCAGCTTGGCGACCGCACCAACTGCGAAGCAAGTGCAGCCCGTCACTATTGGCGTGGGATCTTCGGCAACACCTTCACTCGCGACCCCGAAGGCGAGCCCCCGAACAATTACCTCAACTACGGTTACGCTATTCTCCGCGCTGCTACAGCGCGTGCACTCGTCGGTAGTGGCCTCTTCCCGATCCTTGGGATCCACCACCGTAACCGCGGGAACTGCTTCGCGTTGGCTGATGATGTCATGGAACCGTATCGCCCATTCGTTGATGGAATCGTCTGGGAACTCTCCCGCAAGGGACCACTTCCTGCAGACCTATCGCCCCCTGCGAAACGCCAACTCCTCGAAGTACTCACGCTCGATACAATTATCGAAGGCGAGCGCTCTCCGCTACAAATCGCACTCTCGACGACTGCTGCGTCACTGGCTCAGTGCTACGCAGGGAAACGAACGACGATCATCTACCCTCGCATGCCTGAGTAGTCCCACGATTGCGTGAACACAAGTGGCACCACGACACCGACAGCATTTGCATCTCGATTCACAACGACTCAGTGGGTATCGCATCATGTGGCTTTTTGTTATGTTCGATTTGCCGACTGGCACAAAAAAGGAACGCGATGCAGCGACGCGGTTCCGGAAAGATCTGATGCGGGATGGTTTCACGCGAATGCAGTACTCGGTCTATATTCGGCATTGCCCCAGCGGAGAATCAGCAGAGACCTTCATTCGACGAATCGAATCGTACTTACCGGACTATGGGCAGGTGACAATACTGCGTGTAACCGATAAACAATTTGGCTCGATGCTGCACTTCTATCGCTCCAAGCCACATCCTGGTCCAGAAACTCCGGTTCAATTGGCAATCTTCTGAATGCCGACGCTGCTAAAACAGCACTGCTCCGAGCCGTATGAGACTCGGAGCAGGCTGCACATTTGCCGACCGAACGCCGACTGATACAACCGCAACTACCAATGATGTTTGGGGATTACGGAAGCTCTGTTGTCGGCAAAATTACTTTGTGTCCAATCCGCAACGCGCGCAGTACGATGTCGCATCAGCCAGTTGTCGGCAAAATTACTTTGTGTCCAATCCGCAACCGTGCACGTGCGCACTGCGTCACGTACTGGTTGTCGGCAAAATTACTTTGTGTCCAATCCGCAACCCTACGCGCATCGTCGTATGCGCCGCTGTTGTCGGCAAAATTACTTTGTGTCCAATCCGCAACTGCATGTCGACGTCATCCGCGCGCTGGGTTGTCGGCAAAATTACTTTGTGTCCAATCCGCAACACGCGACCAACGCTCGATGCTGCAGGTTGTCGGCAAAATTACTTTGTGTCCAATCCGCAACTCACGCAACTGTCATTGCGCACGTTGGTTGTCGGCAAAATTACTTTGTGTCCAATCCGCAACCGCTATGTGCGACCGCTAGCACGCATGCGGTTGTCGGCAAAATTACTTTGTGTCCAATCCGCAACCACACGCAGCAGTGACGTCTGCCTGGTGGTTGTCGGCAAAATTACTTTGTGTCCAATCCGCAACCGCAGCTCAAGGCTGAGTTCACGCTACGTTGTCGGCAAAATTACTTTGTGTCCAATCCGCAACCGAAGCATTGCTTGCATGCACTTGCAGTTGTCGGCAAAATTACTTTGTGTCCAATCCGCAACCGAGCAGCGTGCGCATCGCCGCGTACGTGTTGTCGGCAAAATTACTTTGTGTCCAATCCGCAACCATGTGCGATCGACGCTGGCACGTCAGTTGTCGGCAAAATTACTTTGTGTCCAATCCGCAACTGCGTGTGCATGCGTTGCGACGCAGGTTGTCGGCAAAATTACTTTGTGTCCAATCCGCAACCATGCAGTCGCTCGAGCTGCAGACTCAGGTTGTCGGCAAAATTACTTTGTGTCCAATCCGCAACTCGGCTGCGTGCGATCGAGATCATCGTTGTCGGCAAAATTACTTTGTGTCCAATCCGCAACTAGCAGATGCAGCCGACTCGACGGCGTTGTCGGCAAAATTACTTTGTGTCCAATCCGCAACAACATCAGCCTATGCGGCTCACGTACGTTGTCGGCAAAATTACTTTGTGTCCAATCCGCAACTTGCGCGATGTCACTTCGACTGCCGAGGTTGTCGGCAAAATTACTTTGTGTCCAATCCGCAACCTCAAGCGTCGCAGACATGCGCAGCGCAGTTGTCGGCAAAATTACTTTGTGTCCAATCCGCAACCGATCGCGTAGCAGATAAGCACGGTCAGTTGTCGGCAAAATTACTTTGTGTCCAATCCGCAACGTGCGCCCGGCTTCGTGAACCGTCCGTTGTCGGCAAAATTACTTTGTGTCCAATCCGCAACCAGCGCTAACGCAGTACTGCTGGCAGTGTTGTCGGCAAAATTACTTTGTGTCCAATCCGCAACCGTGCGTACGCAATTGCGTCAGCCATGTTGTCGGCAAAATTACTTTGTGTCCAATCCGCAACTGACGCATCCTTAACGCTGTCGCGACGCAGTTGTCGGCAAAATTACTTTGTGTCCAATCCGCAACCTGCGGACGATACGCACGATCACCCGACAGTTGTCGGCAAAATTACTTTGTGTCCAATCCGCAACACTCAAGCGCACACACTTGCCACGGCGGCAGTTGTCGGCAAAATTACTTTGTGTCCAATCCGCAACCGAAGAGGTAGAAAATCCATGATTACGATAGTTGTCGGCAAAATTACTTTGTGTCCAATCCGCAACCAGCGTGTGCAACAGCCGACGCGGTAACATGTTGTCGGCAAAATTACTTTGTGTCCAATCCGCAACAGCGGATCAACACTTTTGAACAGCAGCTTCGTTGTCGGCAAAATTACTTTGTGTCCAATCCGCAACCTGTGGACGGCTTCTGTGCATTTTACTTTAGTTGTCGGCAAAATTACTTTGTGTCCAATCCGCAACCTGCCACAACGCAACCTAATCGGGCAGGTCGAGCGTCATCACCTTGTCCCATGCGACCATGAAGTCGCGGACAAATTTTTCCCGGTTGTCGTCCTGCGCATAGACTTCTGCGAGTGCGCGCAGCTCTGAATGCGCACCGAAGATCAAGTCCACTCGCGTTGCCGTCCAGCGAAGCTCGCCGCTCTTCCGATCCCGCCCTTCGAAAAGCTGGCGATCCTCGCCTGTGGGAGTCCACTCGATCGCCATGTCCAGAACGTTGACGAAAAAGTCCGTACTCAGCACTCCAGGCCGCTCTGTGAACACGCCGTGGCGCGTTCCACCGAAGTTTGCTCCGAGCGCGCGCATTCCGCCGACGAGCACTGTCATCTCCGCTGGCGTCAGCGTCAGCAGGTTGGCTTTATCCACAAGCACCTCCTCCGGGCGACGGCTGCAATCGGAACGAACGTAGTTGCGGAAGCCGTCGGCTTCTGGCTCAAGTACTGCAAAGGATTCGACGTCGGTTTGTTCGGCGCTTGCGTCCGTGCGACCAGGGCGGAAGGGTACTTCGACTTCGACTCCAGCAGCGCGCGCTGCCTGCTCAATCGCGGCAACGCCCCCGAGCACGATCAGATCGGCCAAGGAGACTTTTTTCCCGCCTGTTGCGGTTGCATTGAATTCTTGCTGGATTTTTTCCAACACCCCCAGCACACGGGCAAGATTTGCCGGCTCGTTGACCTCCCAGTCTTTCTGCGGAGCAAGGCGAATCCGTGCGCCATTGGCGCCTCCACGTTTATCCGAGTTGCGAAATGTGGAAGCAGCCGACCAGGCTGTGTACACCAAATCCCGAATGCTCAGCCCAGAATTGAGCAGTCGCAGTTTCAGCGTTGCAATGTCATCTGCCTCGATGAGCGGATGGTCCACTGGTGGAATTGGATCTTGCCAGATGAAATCCTCCTTGGGAATTTCGGGTCCCAGGTAGCGCCACTTCGGCCCCATATCGCGGTGGGTGAGCTTGAACCAGGCTTTGGCGAATGCATCGGCGAAGAGCTCCGGATCTTCATAGTAGCGCCGGGCGATTTTCTCGTAGATGGGATCGTATCGGAGCGCCAGGTCGGCAGTGGTCATCATCGGACGGTGGAAGACGCCTGGCTCGAATGGATCGGGCACCATGTGCTCTGGCTTGGGATCTATGGCAAGCCATTGCCAAGCACCCGCAGGACTTTTGACCAGCTCCCACTCGTAGCTGAAGAGAATCTCCAAGTAGGTGTTATCCCACTTGGTAGGAGTCGGCGTCCATGCGCCTTCAATACCGCTCGTGGTGATGTCGTTGCCTTTGCCTGTGCCGTAGCTACTTTTCCAACCAAGCCCCATCTGCTCGAGTGGTGCAGCTTCTGGATCGGGACCAATGAATTCTGGCGGCACGCGGCCGTGTGTTTTCCCGAACGTATGGCCGCCTGCGGTGAGCGCTACGGTTTCATCGTCGTTCATCGCCATGCGCGCAAACGTGACGCGGATGTGCTCAGCGGCTGCGCGTGGGTCTGGGTTGCCGCCAGGACCCTCGGGGTTGACGTAGATCAGGCCCATTTGTGTTGCAGCCAGTGGCTTTTGTAGTTCCCCGTTGGTAAAGCGCTCATCGCCGAGCCAGTTCTTTTCCGGTCCCCAGTAGATTGCAGCATCTGGTTCCCAGATATCTTCACGTCCGCCACCGAAGCCGAGCGGTTTGAAGCCCATCGTTTCGAGAGCGACGTTTCCCGCCAGGATAAACAAATCGGCCCACGAAATGCGGTTGCCGTACTTTTTCTTGATCGGCCAGAGGAGCCGCCGGGCTTTGTCGAGATTGGCATTATCGGGCCAGCTATTGAGCGGTGCGAACCGCTGGGCACCGGTTGACGCACCGCCGCGCCCATCGAAAATGCGGTAGGTGCCGGCGCTGTGCCACGCCATGCGGATGATGAGTCCGCCGTAGTGCCCCCAGTCCGCCGGCCACCAGTCTTGCGAGCTGGTCATCAGCTCCGCCAGATCCCGCTTGAGGGCAAAGTAATCCAGCTCTGCAAATGCCTTCCGATAGTCGAAGTTGCCGCCGAGAGGATTGCTGCGCTCGGAGTGTTGGCGGAGGATGGATAAATCCAAGCGCTCGGGCCACCAATGGCGGATCGCTGTACCACCGTGGAGCTGGGATTTTCCGTTCATGCTCATGAGAATCTACTGTAGGGAGGTTCAACATAGGTGCTTTAGCAAATTTACAACGCGCTGCGCTACCGAGCGCTTGTGCTGGTGGTCTGGGGAGCCGGTGGCATGCGACCGATGATCGCATCTGCGAGCCGGCGATAGTGCGCGCCGACGCTCTGGATGCTAAACGAACACTCCAAGAACGAGCGCACCTGTTCGCTACGAAGTTCGGCGCACAGTTCGTCATAATGCGCAAGAATTTGCTCGAGTGCGCCTTTCCACGAGGGGACATCACTGGCCCGGGAAATAAGCCGCTCGAGCATCGGGAAGTGCCGTACCCACAGTGTGGCTTCCTCGGCTGCAATGACTGGTTTACCGGCAAAGAGTGCCTCGATGATTTTCCCCTGAATGCCCGCACCAATGCGGACAGGGCTGATGAAAATGTGCATTCGTTCGAGTAATGCTTCGAGCTCCTCCTCGGGGAGAAATCCTGTCCACTCGATGCCCTCGAGCGCGCGGAAGCGTCGGCGCAACGATGCAGGTGCATCCCCGATGAGGTAGAATCGAAGGCGAGGAATCTGGGCTGTGAGCCGAGGCCAAATCTTGCCGAGAAACCACTCGATCCCTTCGCGGTTGGGGAAATAGCGATAGTTGCCGAGAAAGTAGAGATTGAGTTCGCCTTCTGCGTCGAGTTGTGCTGGGTAGCTTTGGCGTGATGGGACAGCAGTGTTAATCACCACAGGTCGCCGCTTGTGCTCTGTACCAGCTGTCACATACGCGCAGTCGTCCTCCCCGACGATGGTGACATGCTCGAAGCGTTTGACCATCGCACGCTCGTAGCGCCGGAACTTGATTCCTTCGAGCAGAACCGGCAGTCGCAGTGCGAGAGGGTAGGAACGCCACCCCCGCACGTAGTGCCGCGCAATTGAATCGTTCAGATCGAGGATGACTTTCCGCCGCAACGAGAGCGGAAGCTTCTCCAGATAACGTCCAAGACGCAGAGTGTGGACGTAGATCACGTCTGCTTCTTCCGCAAGGGCACGAAATCGTTGCTCGATGGCGGGATCGTAGAGCATCTCCACTTGCCATGGACGCAGGCTGAATGCTCGTTTGAGAATGTTCAGGCACACTTGCCACAATGGAAGCGAGTAGCACTCGAATTGCCCGTTCGACCGTAGCTGTGCGCTCGCTGCAGGATTAGCTTTCTCCCAAGTTACGATAAACACATCACGCTGATACTCTGCCAGCTGCTCGATGACTGAATGGTACACGCGAAACTTTGTGCTGTCGCTCGGCGGGTATGGCTGTTTATGAAGAAAAACAAGGGCTCGTCGTTTTGCCATGTAGCTATGCTGCTTGTTCTCGCACCGGCGGTGATGCTGTATTCCACGCAGGCACAGCTTGCCCACCAGGAATGGTTGCGGCGGTATGGAGAAGGCGCACCAGGAGCACCACAAGCACGATAGCGCCACCTTGGTGCACTATCGCTAGTGGCAATGAAACGTGCGTGAGCACCACGAAAATGCCCAGCAGAATTTGCACTCCGAGCATCGCTGCCAGGCCCCAAAGCAGTCCTGTGGTTGCTGGAGTATAGCCGCATACTTGCCGCACTGCTCGCCACAAGAGCGGAAGGAGCAGCAGAGCCAGAAACGGTAGCCAACGATGAACGAACATCACCGTCACCGGTGCTTCCAAAAGGTTCATCCACGCTGGCTGCACAAACGTAAACAGCCCCGACGGTATGAGCACACCGAACATCAAGGGCCAGCTATCGGAAAGGTAGCCTGCCTTGAGTCCTGCCGTCATACCGCCGTAGATGATCTGCACGGTGAGGATGCCCAGCGCAATCGTCGTTGATGCGGTCGCACGATTCCAATGGAGCCGTTCGATCAGTGGAGCACGGATTGAGCGCAACGTCCAGACGGTAAGTGCAATTAGCGACAGTGCCAAGAGCAAGTGCGCTGTAAGCCGAAAATGGCTCACTGCTGGTTGATCAACTAGCCCACTGGCAACCATCAGCCATCCCATGACCGCTTGCCCGACAAAGAGCAGACCGATCGCAATAAATTTCCCGCGATGCTCCCAGGGCAGTTGGCCACGCAACCAAAACCACAAAAATGGAATTGCAAAGTACAGCCCTACCGCACGTGCGAGTTGGCGGTGAATCCACTCGATCAAGAAAATGTAGCGGTACTCGTTGAGCGTCATTCCGCGGTTGACTTTCTGATACTCGGGCGTCTGCTGGTATTTAGCGAATTCTTCCTCCCATGCGCGCTCGGTCAGTGGTGGAATTGCCCCGCTAATTGGATTCCACTCCACAATCGAAAGCCCCGAGCGTGTCAGACGCACAAACCCGCCGACGAGCACCATCAGTGACACAAGAACTGCAAAGCCACGGAGCCAGCGACGCACCGAGCGAGGAACTACAGTACAATCCATTGCGAAAACAGATTATCTACACGGTGAGGCACTGCAAAATTACTCGCAGCTCATGCGAAGAGGTGCGCGAACCCTTGGCTTGTCCACTAACGACAGTACCGCAATCGCACTGCAGTGCAAAACGGTATCGGAGCCACCCGCGTAATTACCGTGACGGTGCCTTCACGATCGCAGCGATTGCCATGCCTGCCAACGACCATCCTACTACAGCATCGACTATCATCGCTGCTGTATAGTCTGCAGGGAAGTACAACCAATTCATTGCGACAAGGTGATCAGCGACGGCAAGGAATATTCCCAGAATGCCACAGAACGACACCCGCTGCCAATAAGACCCAGCTACCGCCGTACTGCGTGACAGTAACCAGGATGCAATGAATGCTGCGAGAACGAAAATCACAAAGCCCCATACAAACTGGCCGACCATCATGGGATCACGACCTGTCGGGATGTAGAGAATCATCCCAATTGGTCCTCGCATGTGCCGTTTTCGCCAGGCTTCCTCCGTAGTGGTACCCTGCGAAGGGGCATCCATGCCTTCCATCATGCCAGGGAAGTAGTACATCCCCTCAGTGGTGATGCAGCGTTGCAAGGTCGCGACCACACTATCTTCTTTCGGCAGAGGGCGCATGGTCATAGTATGGTGTGGCAGAACTGTCCACGCAAGCATGCCCCAGACAAACAACACTATTCCACCAGCCAGAGATGCAAGAATGAGTCGTTTCATCAGACCACCACGTGTTGTTGAACATCATCTCACCCATCGAAGTTATCCACCTCAGAAGGGACGCAACAAAAGTACAAAACCCAACGATGTTCACCACACCGGGCGTGCAACGACCAGATACTGCACAATCGAAAACGGGCGTGCCAATCCGAGCGTGGTCAGATTGAGCAAGAAAAATTTCCAACTCCTACTTCGATTCGCGCTAACAAAATCAGCTGTGTATCCGCTCGAGCGAAACAGCTGCTCGATCGTATGCTGTGTAAAAAAACGCAGGTGTGTTCGGTCGAGGATGCCGCTTGGCTCGTACTCAAAGCGATCGAGGAGAATCTTGGCAAGAACACGCGCATGGCGAAGATTGGGGATGCTTGCTACAAGCACACCCGTTGATGATAGGAGCGGGCGGAGCCTGCGCAGCAGCGCCCATGGATCGCGCAAATGCTCGAGCACGTCGGCGCAGAGAATGCAATCGAAGTAGCCGGCAGGGAAGTCGAGTGCCATCGTTTCGACATCGCCACAGAAGACGCGGTCGAGCCGCGCGGCTGCTTGCTCTGCTATCTCCGGCACAAATTCAATCCCAACGACTTCCTCAAGACCGAGCGTATCTTTTGCGTAGCGTGCGGTCAATCCAGCGCCGCAGCCAATATCGAGCAGCCGTCGCGCCGTCGGCGGCACGTGACGGACGACATCGGTGCGAACAAGGTCATAGTAGGCTGCAGCGTCTGTCACCTGCTATGCAAGCACGAACTGGTAAACGCGGAGCAAAATTACTCGCTCACTCGAGGAACCGCCAGCGCTCCTGGGGCGGGGGAATCATGCATGCTTGCCGACCGAACCAATGGAATCGGTAGCGCGCAATGAGCCGATAGACAGCGTCCCGAAGCGGCGCAGGGACAAGAAAGACCAGCAACGCAACCATACGCCACCAACCACCGAGCAACCAACAAATGCGCACAACTGCAGCAGAGCGAGTGTACGTTGCCTGACCGAGCCGGAGAATAACCGTTTCACCAGTCGCAGCGGGGAAGAGCTGGCGCGCTACCGGTGATTGAAGTGACGCAAACCGGAAAATCCCTCGCCGATCGCGGCGCAGAATCCACTGCACCGTGCGACTGCAGAGCACGCACTCACCGTCGAAAAAGACAACCGCATGGTCGGAATCCATTGGATGGAATCAGCTCGGTGATTCCGTGGGAGAACTGCACTCAACACTACCGTTGGAGCTGCTGCTGTCATTCTGCTAATGAGGCTTCCTGGGCAACACGGAGCAGGACATCTGCACGTGCACGTTGATGCTTGAGCTGGTTGCGGCGTGCCAGATCGGTTTCACCTTCGAGCTCTGCGTCGAGCCGGTCGCGCTCGGCTCGAACGGCAGTGGTGTCAATTTCCTCGGCACGGACGACCTCTTCGGCGACGATGCTGACGCGGTTGTGCTTGACCTCGACAAAACCGCTCATGACAGCGAAGAGATGCTCATTGCCATCTGCATCGAGAATCCGCAGTGGCCCAAGCTCGAGCGTCGAGATAATCGGGGCGTGATTGACGAGCACCTGGAAGGGAGCAAGCCCCCCCGGCAGCGTCACCGCTTGCGCAGAGCCGCTGTAGAGCGTGCCTTCCGGGGTAACGATTTCAACGTGCAAATGTGTTGCGCTCATAGAAGCACCATCCCGTTAGAGTGCGCCTGCTTTCTTGGCGGCATCAATGACTTCGTCAATGGTGCCTTTGTAGGAGAAGAACTGTTCGGGGACCTCGTCGAGCTCGCCATCGAGAATTGCCTTGAAACCAGCGATGGTGTCCTCGATCTTGACGTAGCGCCCCGGAAAGCCTGTAAACTGCTCGGCAACATGGAACGGTTGCGAGAAGAACTTTTGAATTTTGCGTGCACGATAAACGGTGAGCTTGTCTTCTTCGGAAAGCTCGTCCATGCCGAGGATGTTGATGATGTCTTGCAGATCCTTGTACGCTTGGAGCGTACTCTTGACGCGCATTGCTGTTTCGTAATGCTCGCGTCCGACGACGTTCGGATCGAGAATTCGTGACGTTGATTCGAGAGGGTCTACTGCGGGATAAATTCCTAACTCCGCAATCTGACGGGAAAGAACGGTTGTTGCGTCCAGGTGTGTGAATGTATTGGCTGGGGCTGGATCGGTGAGGTCATCAGCAGGTACGTACACTGCCTGGACAGATGTAATCGAACCGCGATCGGTCGAGGCGATGCGCTCTTGGAGTGCGCCGAGCTCAGTAGCCAGCGTCGGCTGGTACCCGACTGCCGAGGGCATGCGTCCCAGTAGAGCGGAGACTTCCGACCCCGCCTGGACGAAGCGGAAGATGTTGTCAATGAACAGCAGCACGTCGCGCCCCTCTTCGTCGCGGAAGTATTCTGCGATCGAGAGTGCCGTCAGTGCGACGCGGGCGCGCGCACCAGGTGGCTCATTCATTTGCCCGAAGACCATCGCGGTTTTGTCAATGACCCCCGACTCGGTCATTTCAAGGTAGAGGTCGTTGCCTTCGCGCGTGCGCTCACCAACGCCGCCGAAGACCGAATAACCGCCATGTTGTTTAGCGATGTTGTGAATTAGCTCTTGAATGATCACCGTCTTTCCAACGCCTGCGCCACCAAAGAGGCCAGTCTTTCCTCCTTTTGTATAGGGCTCGATGAGGTCAATGACCTTTATGCCCGTTTCGAACATTTCCTTCTTGGTCGAAAGCGAGGAAAACTTCGGTGCTGGGCGGTGGATGCTGTAGCGTTTGCGTGCAGGGATTGGTCCCTTTTCGTCAATAGGGTCACCCGTGACGTTGAGCAAACGCCCGAGCACTTCGGGACCGACGGGGACGGTGATTGGCTCGCCGGTGTCGAAAACCTTCATGCCACGCACAAGTCCATCGGTCGAATCCATCGCGATTGTCCGGACGCGATCTTCGCCTAAGTGCTGCTGCACTTCGCAAATGAGGACTTCCTCAGCACCATCACCATTGAGTGCGGTACGTGGAATCTTGAGTGCATTGAGCACCGGTGGCAAGTGCCCATCGGGAAACTCAACATCAACCACCGGACCGATTACTTGGACAACGAAGCCTTCACTCATGGAAACATTACCTGTAGTGTGCAGTGGTAGTGATGATAACCGCTTCAGCTCGCCATTAAGGAGCAGAGCATGTACTATCGTGAGCACAAAAATACGGTGCATCTCCTCCTCCGTGTTCTCGGCAACAGCCCATTGATTCTACGGCGAGGAAATTCAGTACACAACGCTCCCGCACATGGTTGCCAATAGCAATCAAACTGCACACACGGTGTACACTGCGCTCCCCTTTTGCACCAACTGTTGCTCACCCATTCGCTGCTGTTGCAGTCCTGCTGCCCCCGTACCCCAATGGCAGTTCCCGCACTAAGCAGCAGACCAAAAACCACTCTTCTGCTGATCACGACCATGCTCCTATGCTGGTGAGACCTCACTTCGTGGGAAGAAATACCGGTGTCTATTAGACTAAGTCAAAAATCATGGGTGGAGGTGACATCGCTCAAAAACATTATTCTTTCCCCTACCGTGCCATCTCCACTTCCGGCATCTTGTGGCATCGCAGTCGAAGAAAGAGGATATTGCCCTCGCAGCCGATCGAATCCCCTTCCGCCACTACGAACCGGAACTATGAACGTTAGGCTGCGACAATGGTTGTTCCCCGTAGTCAATTGCAATGGTCGCACTGCACCCACACGAGCACCGAACCTTGATTGCACGCACGATGCCGTAGGCATCTTTTTCCGCAAGCACAGTTATTGCGTGAGCTTGATGCTCCGCCTCGTGGTAGATTGTCACCGGCGTTGATGCTTTTGTTACGAACTCGGCAGGGAGGTAGCCCCCTGCAGGTACCCCACGGCGCACCGCTGAAATGTGCGAAAGCTCAAGCCAATCTTCGAATGCTTCCTCTGCAGAACGGTAGCGAAGCTCGAGTTCCTGCTGGTAGGTTTGCTCAACTGTGTTCATCGTACCCTGCAGGGATAGTTTCCCGCTCCACCGACTCCACGCTTGCAACCGCAGTGCGAAGTTCGACGATGAGTTGCTCACACGTTGCGAAAAGATCGCTCACAAGTGCTGCGTGCTCATCTTCCTTCCTTGCCAGTGCTTCGATACTAGAAAAGTAGGGGGTACCAATGGATTGAACCTCCATCCCCGCATGAGCAATATCTGCAATTGCAGCACATGCGTGATACGTCGAGAAACACCGAACCTGCAACTGCGCCAGATGTTGCTGGAGGGCATCGAGTACTTCTCGAATAGTCAACTCCTCGGAGTAATCGCCACGTTCCTGCTCGGCACGTCGGCGGGAGGACACAACAGAACTTTCTCCAGAATCTGACATCGAACTCATCTCAACGCTGCTGCATCGGTTGTCACTTCACGATGCAGTATCGGCACAATCCCCGAAACGTTGAGACTGCAGAAGCGAAGCTATCGCACAAATACCTGCTCTACTTTTTCGCCACGAGGAGAAATCGCCACAAACACATACCACCCGTGTGGCAATGAATCAGCACGGATGCAGAAAGCACTGCCGTCATAGGTGTATGGAACGGCGCATTGCTTTCCATCGAGTGCGTAAACAGTCAACGACGCGGGCTGGAAAGGAACAGGGAGGAAAAATGTTCCATCAGCAAGGGAGAGTGCCGACGAATGGATTCGACGTGTGTCTTTGACCGAGAGCACCTGGGATGGCGTATAGTACACCCGCACAAGGAATCGTTCCAGCTCAGCAAAGGAGCCGCTGATGGTATCGGCACCTTTAGGACTGAAAGCAAAACGGACAAGCGCTCCCTGCAAACGGTCGCTGACGACGACAGAATCAATCCCGCGGGGGAAGGGATATTCCCAGCGAAAGATGAGCAGGTCACCGCGTCCAGCGAGCTTTGGCGATACGTTGAGACTATACTCGCGGTAGAAGTGCTCCCCTGCACTAGCTGGGTAAGGGCGGAAATCGGCGTAGCTCAAATCACCGATTCCATCTGTGACTATCTCCCAAGCTGCATGGAATCCGCTCGGTGGGTGTCCCGGCAGAGGAAACTCTCCGAGCGAAGGGTCAATCCCATCGGTAGCCGTCGAATCAATGCCACAACGCAATGTAATACCTGAGCTTCGCTCATCGCTTACTGTAAAGCGGAGCTCGATATGCGGCTGCTCTTGGGCAAGGAGTGCAACAGCTACGAGGAAACAAAGAGTAACGCGGCTCATGAGACTCACATGGATTGTATGAGAATGCAAAAGGGCACGTTCCTGAAGTGAACGTGCCCCCTTGACGACGTATGAATTCGACGCAGTGCCGTTAGCGCACGATGGTGATGCGCTCGACAGCGGTGTGGTTGCCACTCGACACCTTCACGACGTAGGTACCCGCAGGAAGTTCTGCGGTATTGAGCTCGAGTGTTGTTTCGCCTGGCGTGACCGTTCCGCTGTACAATTGGCGTACGCGTTGCCCCAGTGCATCGTAGATATCCACTGTCGCAACACTTGTTTCTGGAACAGTAAACCGTACAAGAGCAGTTGTTTCGACGGGATTCGGGATAACCTGAAGGCTATAACCGATCTCGGCGGGTGTTTGACGGAGCAGTCGCACTGCTGTCACATTTGGATCGGTAATCGTTACACTTGTTCCCGGCAGGAGCTTTCCAAGCTCAGTTCCGGTGGTTGCGTCGAGTATTGTGTACGCATGTGTGCTCTTTGCGAGGCGGAGAGTGAGTGGATACTCCGCACCTTGGATATGCACGATTGGATTTGCATCTGTCGCGATAAGCGTATTGGTAGCGAAGCGTACGTCGAAGGTCCCTACTGGTGGAAGCGGTGGCATCTCACCGATGGGTTCGGAAGAACGGAGATCGGTAATGTAGAGCAAACCATTGCGATGACCAGCATCAAAGATGGAAAGCTCTGCAGCCGATTGGAGAAGAGCTGCGAGCTCATCGAGCGATGCATTCCCACGCGTTGTTGGCGCAGAGAGGTTGTAGAAGCCCTGTCCGCGGACTTTGATCCAGTATCCTTTCCCTGGGGTTAGCTCCGATACAGCGCGGTAACCACGATTTGTTTGGTATTCGTAGACAAACGTCAGGGGCACACGTACAGGTGGTGTACCGCCTTGGGTTGCCGGTTCAAATGTGATCCGATCAACACTGACAGGCACCGAGAGCGCGCCGACCGTATTCCAGCCATCATAGACGCGGACGGGGAAGAGTCGGCTGTTGATCTGCTTGACGAGAATACCGGAAATCACTGTGGTATCAGGATTGGGGAAGCGCACGAAATAGCCAACTCCCACCTTGAGGTGTTCCTCTTGCTGGTAGATGTCTTGCGAGAATTTGATCGGCGTGACACCCTGCAAGTTCGGGAAGACGACAGAGTAGAAATTATCCGAAGGGCGAACCGGCAAGGAAACCAAGTTCCAGCCTTTCGCATTGGTCGTTTGGCGGACTGCGCGTGCCGGTGTGTACTCGATATCGAATGCAGTAACTTGTGCATCACGGATGGTGTACGACATTGTTCCATCTGGGTTCGGCGTTGCATTGCGCATATCAATGCTAAAGATTTGCCCGCCTTCGATATCACGCAGGAACAGCTGTGCACCATCCGGGAATGAGCGCGGATCCCATGTTACGACAACTGGATAGTTCAACGCACCACCGGCAGAGAAACGAACGCGATAGACAATCGTTGTATCATCGAAAACGTTGCGAATATCACGGGAAGAGAATATTCCTGTGAAATCACCCAGCCCATTATCCTGAGAGCCATCTGTTGCATTGATTGGGAAGAAGCGTGCATAGAACTGCGCGTCATTCGGCGGTGTCTGATAGGCAAACTCACCGAAGAGCGAGTCTGCATTGACTGTTGCACGCAAGCCGGTCCCGAATAGGAGTCGGGTCTGTTGGGGTGTGGGTGCAGAATTGCGAATCTTCAGTTCGATTCCTCGCGGTGCCCAGACTGTGGAGACGCCGTTGTACGTTTCATCTGGTACGCGAATATAGAGGAATGTTACCTTCAGTCGTACCGGTGAGATTTCCACATCTTCGGAGCGGAAGGTAATGTAGCCTTCGTACTTGCCGGCAAACTCGTTCGGGTCCTGAATATTCGGATCGTCGAAACCGACAGCATTAGGATCACACACAATATCGAGATTGAGCAGAGGATCTGGGATATTCGGTTGATTATTATTCACCGCATCAGGGAATCCAATGCCATTTGGTG
This sequence comes from Candidatus Kapaibacterium sp., assembly GCA_026003495.1. GTDB lineage: Bacteria > Bacteroidota > Ignavibacteria > Kapaibacteriales > NICIL-2 > NICIL-2. Next base: position 88,723 of record BPHK01000001.1, read on the forward strand.
GACCGAGGATATTTCGATCGATGTAGCCGATCGTGGCACGTCGAACTACACCCGTTGGGTTCAATTGTTTGAACGGTCCACCTGCTGACACACCCTGGAACAGTAACCAGGGTTGATCTGATTCTACAGTGATATTCTTTGCACGCACTCCATCGGGTTTGAGTGTAACGTTGACTCGAACACGCGCTTGCGCTTGCCCTTGCAACACAGGGTCGAGGTAAACAATGCGCGAGACCGCAAAGAGACTGTCACCATCATTGACATTGACGACTGCGATCTCGTTTGGATCGAGGCCTGTTGGTCGTGGGAGAAAATCAAAGCGTCCAGGATTATAGATATGCGCATATATCATGCCTACCTCGACATCATTCACCGCTGCCGGTTCAATGCCTGATCGCTGATACCGAATGCCAGCCAAGTAGCGATCCTTATTGACCCTACCAGGTACTGGATAATTCACGTCACCGGGAAATGGTGATTCATTGATGACATCAAGTGTATTGTAGTAAATCGAATCTGGCGGGATCGCAAGGGCGGATACGTCACTTTCCAAGAGTCCAGGGCGTCCCTTCACTTCCAACTTGATGTAACATAGCGGCATATAATCAAATCCATTACAATCTTGTACACTCGGATCACCTGTTGGTGGCAATGGTGTACTTGATTGCATCACAACGTTTACTCTACGCCCTCTGAGGCGGTTATTCGTGATGGGAATCAGTGGGGAATAAAATGTTAGGTAAGTAGTGTCTCGCGCATCATCCCACGAAATTTGCCATCCATCGGCAATGGTTGGGACGTCAAAACCATCAATCCGCACATTAGGGTGCGTTCCACTATAGACCGGACCGCGTGTCTGCACTCCGACAGCGCGGAAAGCAGAACTGTCGTATTGGAACTTGAACCGAATGCTGTAAATTGGACGTGCTTGATAACCACCCGCAGTAACCCAGCAGTTCTTAATGAAGACAGGCACAAGGATGTACCGCGGCTGATTCCCAATACCAGCTGGCACCCAGAGACGGCCATCCGGATAGAATGACGTATTGTACCCCCCCTCTCGACCTGTCAAACTCAACTTCGGAATCTCTGGACGAACAGGTTGGGCATCCAACCCGACCGTAGAGAGCATTCCAACAAGCAAGGCGGCAAGTGCAACGATTTGTCGCACCAGTAGTTGCCGAAAACCATATCCACGATTCATGACCACTCCTGTGAGTTGGTGAAGAAAAATTGTTGCACTCATCGTTTCAACGCAAGATTGTTCGAATCACACTGCCATCTCGCAAGCGGATGAGTACCGGACTCCAGCAGTCTGCCCGGACAATCACTGGGAGACCGGTAATTGCAACTCTGCTTGCGAAACGGCCAAGCGAATCCCATGCGACAAGCTCAACGGCTTGTTCGGGGAGATCCCACAGTTTCCATTCCTCACCGATCCGAGCATACTTCAAACTGCTCGCTGCCCGTTGAGTAACGCTCACTGTCTCATCTGGCACGATACTGACTGTATCGCCCTGCACTGACGCTACACAAGCGCAGTGCGGCAGTTCGGGGACAACTTCCAGTTGTGCCGGCTCGCTGCGGTGAAGCTGCGCACTGCACGTGAGTCTTACTTTCCGCGCTTGGAGCACAGAAGGGCATACAATCTGCGCATACAGCTCTGATGAGTCACTCGACTCAACAACGAGTGTGAGCGAATCATTTGCTGCAAGCGCAAGACGATTGAGACGTAGCCCCCTGCTTCCTCGCAGGAGGAACGACCACGTGCGCACGCGAGCTGCTGGAACGTTGAACTCAAGAGAGAGTTCACGCTCCACGCCTAGAGCCACGAAGGCGGTGTCGTATGGAAACTGTGCTTTCAAAGAGCTACTCGGATGCTCAACCGCCTCAACTAGGGCAGTACCGAGCTGACCGAACTCGAGTTTTGCTTCAGCGTTTTTCTCCGGCGGAAGCACCAGTCGGACAGTCACTGTATCAGGGCACTCACCAGGGTAGCGAAAAAGTAATCCGCATAGTGGCCCGGTGCCTCGTAGCGGTCGCGTAACATTGAACGCATATACACGAACCGTTGCTGAATCTATCGCACCGCTTCCGCTATAGTCAGCGCCTTCCGCAACCGTACCTGTGAAAAGCGGCGCGATAAACTGCAGTTTAACTGGATCATATCCGACTGCAAACTCAAAGAGCAGGAGGCTATCGCTTGCATACAGTGGTGTACTCAAGGAGATTGTCACCACTACTTGCCTGTCACCGCAAAGATCTGCCGTGCCACGTGCTGCAAGCTGGACATCAACAATTCGCTGTGCACGTACTGGCACCCATAGCAGCAGAGCTGCTACAAGTAGATTACCGATCCAGGACGATACTGGTGACAACATTACCAATCCCGCTGCCTTCAAGTCGGCAGAAGTATGTGCCATTGGGCAGAGTATTACCCATATGGTCGGTACCATTCCATGTCACTGGAAGCGTACCTTTCGCCAAGACGCCGCTGGCGAGTGTACTCACACGCCGACCTTGTGCATCGTAGATGGCAAGCGTGTAGATGCCTGGCGTCGGAATCGTAACAAGAATCGTTGTTGTCGTTGTCAATGGATTTGGCGATGCAATGATTGTCGTCTCGACCGGCTCACTTGCAGTGATGCGGACGATCTTATCACTTTGGCGGTCACCGTTGAACTCAACATCCGTCAAGTGCAAGACTTCTGCTGTGCTTGGTATCGTTAGCCATGCCACGGGTTCGCCAGCGCTAAGATCAACCGATCCTGCGATAGCCACACGACTACCGTACGAGAGGGCAAGCGCGTTTTCCTTCGCCGTTAGTTCCACGCTTTCGATGGGGACACCTGCATCGAATGCAATACTGAGCGGTCCAACGTTGTCACCATCAAGATAGATCGGCACCCGGAGCATACTACCGACCTTGACCGCTTCCTGTGTACGTAACTCAAACGTGCGTGCCCGCTCGTAGGCAAGCTTTCCAGCAGGAACAACCGAGTCGATGAGCCATGGCAACTCAGGAATTCGCCCACCGAGATAGTGCATGATCAATGCCGCATCGTAGGCGTTCACGTAGAAGTAAATCGAACGAATATCGAGCGAGTTATCATTCGGCAGATCGTCAGTGTAATACAGCGAGCGTGTGCGGATCTCCCGTCGGTAGAGTGGAGTATCCGCAGTGTTGTTCCAATTCCGTGTGGAATAGTAGTACCGCCCGTTGTGATCGACATCACCTTTGAATGCCGGACGCCGATAGAGACTATCGAGTGGAATTCCTGTTGCAACCGAACGGAGGATTGTCAGTGCATCATTTGCAGTTACGAAGATATTCTGCGGACGCCCTGCATGACGTTCTCCTGGGGCCTGGGAGAAATCCGCATCACCATCGCCCCACACATCAAGCCGAACGCGTGGAATAGCTTGGAAGACGATCGTCGTATCAGTCGCACCAGACGGTGGCCAAACGTTCGTCAAGCGTGTCGAAGTACGTGCGACGTTGATGTTCCCGCCAAACTCAAGCCCGTTGATCCAGTCCCCTTGGGGTGAGCTTCCCTTGAGACCGACTGAAGCATTCCGTGTAACGACTGTCTGCTGTGATGTATTGGGGTTGCCACCGATCGTTCCATATGCAAACTCAATATCGCCTTGGAAGTTTCCAATAATCTGTGTTTGCTGATAGAGATAAACTTGGAAGTTCCCGACCGATGATGGTACAGTTTCGTCATTGATATTGAGATTCCGCCATTCGATGCAGAATGCCTGACGACCGCCAACTGTAACAAGCCGCGTCAATACTTGTGATTGCATGTATTGCAGTTCCGATGGAGGACCGACCCGCATGTAGTGATCACCCCAAAAGGGTGCAACAACATTTCGAGGGAACTGCTGTCCATCAAACAGTCGCGTTGCAATGTTCATCCCCACTAAGCCGAGCGGTACATTTGGACCATCAAGGAACATGATGAATCCATTGACATTGATGGCGATGTAGTTGTAAATCGTACCGTTGAACTCAAAGGGGAAGGGAAGCTGTGCGACCACAAATCCATCGTCGGGGTCTACGTTCGGATTTGTGATGAAGTCATTCGCCGTGTATACTGTTGTCCCTGCGCCAGATGGGAGCAACGTGTACGGACGGTTGCCCCTCTTCATTGGCGGCATAAACTCGACGTACACTTGCGCCACCGCAGAAGTCACGGCAAGAGCTGCTACAACTACGCCAGCAAGAAACAAATTTCCTTTCATGACACGACCTTGAGATTGTTGTGAAGTTGCTTACATTCAAGATTTTGTATTCCAGGCATCGGGAGAGAGTCCCACATGGACTCCCTCCCGCACCTGCATTTTTTGTTACCGCACAACTGTTACACGTTGAACGCTTGCTGTGCCATGCGCGCTGAGCTTGAGCACGTAGCTGCCAGAGCTTAGCGTGCCGGTGTCCCACGAAACGGTGTGTACACCAGCGCTGTAGAAGCCATCAGCGAGGACACCGACCACATTGCCGAGGTTGTCAACGACCTCGAGCCGCGCATTCGTCGCTGTAGGCACTGCAAAGCGTACCGTTGCGGTATGACCATCAACCGGATTCGGCGTGACTGGATAGAGCGTCACACGATCGCCGGCGATTGGCGCATCCTCGACTGAGGAAGCTTGATCCCAGAGGATCACGAACGTTTGGTCGGCGTCGCTCTTGATAATCAACGTGACGATGTCACCATTGACAGTCACTTCGTAGTTACCCGGCGATTCTGTGGTAAACTCACCCGTCGCCATATTGACACGATAGAGATTGCCACCCGTACCATTTTGGAGGTAATACGTTCCACCACACGGATTCTTCTGTGCATCGGTACGACTGGGCACTTGCGATTTATTCCACGAAATCCGTACTGGTAGATAGTTCGCCGTATTGTTGTTGACACCACCCGATTGGAAGCGACCCTTGTATGCTTCCACTGCCGCATTACCTTGCGCACAGGTGGGGAAGATGTTCACCAGTGTACCGTAACGATTCGGAATTGTCCAGCGCGCATCGAAGACATCCACTGGCGGAATCGCCGGCAGTTCGTATTCACAGTAATTCGAATCGAGCTTTCCGATACCGCCACGTGTCGAGTTATCGCCCGTTGTTGCATTCGGTGCTGCACCCCACGTGAGGACCTCGAATGCACCCTGCGCATTGCTAATTGTCAGGTCCACTGTAAACGTCGTTGGCTCAGAGACTGCAATGCGATAGCGCAGAGTATCAGGCCGACCGCCATGCTTGTCCGTGACAACAAGCACAACCTCGATGCTTGTTTGGTACGGGTTAACGATGAGCGGATTGGCGATCACCCGCACTGGGATCGGTTGATTGTTCGCACGATAGCCAGGAATTTGGCTCGGCTGGACAGTAACACCTTGCGGCGAAACGACAGTGATGTTGAGGAGTTCATCGCGTACGATGTCAATATCGCTTACGTACACTGTATCCTCGAAGGACTTGCCACTTTCGACGCACCGGATGCGCGGTGCCCCAGTAATCTTCGGGTCGTGATTGCGTGCGATGATCCGCAGCGGAATCGTCTTGACATGCGTCAAGCCACCTTCGTCAGTGACAAGCACTGTAACCTGAACCGTTGTGTCGTCGAAGTTTGTGTCTTTGACCCGTGGGGTCCCGTAGAGCAATCCGCTTGTCTCATTGATCTTGAGCCAATCAGGAGTGCTGGCATTACTGATATCCCAGTTGCCTGCTTCCGGATAGCAATTGTCCTTCGGAACACCGCTGCCTTTGCGTGGATCATCGCTATAAATCAGCTCGAACCGATGAGTTTGTCCAAAGTTCGGGTCATAGACACCGATACGCTTGTTCAAATCAAGGAGCGCAACGTTGTAGTCCTCATCCTCGATTGCATCCGGCAAGCTATTTGTAAGTATCTGCGGAGCGATGTTTACGATGATGCGACGCGTAAGGTACGAAACTCCACCATGACCGTCGTTTGCAGCAACTGTGATTACCGTATCTGTATTGTAAGCACTGTTGTATTGTGGGTTAGGCCTTAGAAGTGCATATGCCGTTGGAGCATCAATCCGGACATTCAGCTGACCTTTTGTGGTAAAGTCCACTGCAAGCGGGTCTGCCTGCGCACTGTTCTCATACTTACGCAGATACTGATTGGCCAGCCAGCTTGGCCGCGTTTGACTGAGCTGGTCAAATGCAGTGTCTGACCCACCTTGGTTCCGCGAGCGGAATGCATACGACGTCCGTCCATAGGGGAAATTCCAGCCAAGAGCTTCTGCAGCCGCATCTTCTTGCTCATCATCGGTGGTGAAGTCCACCTTGAACCGCAGCGAATCGGTCAAGTTCGCGTAGAGGGTATTCTGATCTGGGCCAGGACATGCTGCCGCAATGTCCGTAAACGTCGGCACACTATCAGTAACGAAGATGCGGAACTGATAGACGGTATCTGCATTCCAGCCGTAGTTGACCGTATCCTGCTGGAGGTACCGGGCATTGGTAACATCATACGCCTGGTTAGCAAAGTACGGAGGATAGAGGTAGATGTACTTGGCAATAACCGAATCTGCGTATCCTGCCGCTTTGAGTGAATCAACAGTGCGATAGTTCGGCGGAAAGTTCGATGCCGTCACGGTCACCAACTCTCCACCAGGCACGATGAACGGATTCGTCGGCCGCCCCTTGAGCACTACGTGCCCGTATGCTTGCCAGTAGCCGTTCGGCTCATCAGCCTGCGCAGGAATCGTGTCTGCCTTTAGCCAGTACGACAATCCACTGCCTTGCGCCACTTGCCAGTGGTAGGCGAGTTGTGTGTACTTATTCGGCTCGATGATTGCGCGTGGATCGTAGAACTTGTTAGTATCCTTCGCCGTGATTGCGAAGATGGTATCGCGGCATGGGATGGTAAATGCTGGTTCGCGTGAGTAGTCAACATCTTCCGACACCCAGATACGATCCCAGAATTGTGGTGGTGTCAAAATAGGATTGCCGTTGGCATCGGTTACAATTTGGCAATTGTTATCCCGCAGTGGAGGACGATGCGTAAGTACCTTGTGTCCCGTCCAGACGGGCGGAGGTGTCGAGCTACCGACACGGAAGATCAACGCGCCATTGAATGCATCGTTGTTCGACCCCACTTCACGCCAGAGCGCAGAACGAGAAACGATAGCGATTTCATCCCCGGCTTTCGCAGGAATTGCCACATAGCGCTCACCCGCAAAGTAGGTTTCAAGCCCTTGATTCGATGCAGGCAACGAGGGACGATTCGACAAGCGGAAACCTGCACCACCAAGCTGGTTGGCTTGCGCAGAGGCCATGTACTTGCGTCCTTGCAGTGCACCTGCATCTTCGTTGAAGGCATTCCGTTTGATTGCTGCCAAGATTGACGTCAAGTCGCCACCAAAGTTTGCTAGTCCTTCCGCATTCCGACGAGCGGCGTACCCACCGAGCACTTGTCCACCGAATGTTGAGTCCGGCACAATCTCAACACGAGCACGGAACACCTCACTGCTCGGATCAACCTGCTTGAGATTGACGCGGATGTAATCACCTGTCGTCGTGTTGATAACGAAGAAGACTGTTTCGTTGATCGAGCGGCTATCGAGGTTGCTAAAGACCGGATCCATCGAGCTATAGTCAGCCTTCGCTTCGAGGAAGAGAGGATAGCCAATTGGATGGTCACCAACAAACTCGGTTTGGAGTGCTGCAACGTTTGGATCTGCTTCGGCTACAAACGGATCACGCGTATACCGCTTGACGAACTTGTTGTACGAAGGACGCTGTGGATCACTGAACCGCTGCAGTTTCGTCGGAATACCAACGGCGAAATCCTCGATTGGTGACATCCGGCGCTTAGAATAATCTGCAGTTTTGATATCAACACCTTTGTCGAAAATGTCGTAGATCCGCCCTTGTTGGAGCAGTTTTTCAGGAATAGAGTTCGCAGCCGGTGTCCGGTAATCAGCACCATTGAGTGCATGAATTGGAACATATGTGTAGCGACCGATGCTTTCGAATGGACCTTGGTCCTTCCCAGTGCCATTGCGGACATAACGCAACTGCTGGGTCCCGTCTCCTGCAACAAAGAAGGTTTCCTGGTTCACCGAATCAATCGGATCGCCGCTGACATCGTACTTGTACACCTTCGTTGTTACATTGGCTTCGGTACGACCCCAGTAGTTCCCACGGAGGGTATCAACACCGCCATAGCCAATACCTGTGGTGCCAGCGAGCAGGCCCTTCGTATTTGGTGCATCGGGGAGTCGAATCAAGAAGCGAGCGCTGTTGTCGTAGATCGAGTTCGCTGCGACACTGGAGGTTGTCGAAGGAACTGGACCAATGACCTCGCCATAGAGAATCGCGCCCGCCAAGTCGCTCGATGCGGGGTTGAACGTTTGATTGCCGAGGATAACGTACGGCCCAGTAATCACATTTTGCTCACTGCCAATCTGTGATGTAGCGGTGTTATTTGCAATGAAGCAACGCGACATTACCAGTTTGAGGTCGTAGTTATCCGAGTAGATAACTGCGCCGCTGTAGGCATGCTGGTTCTGGAATCGCACACGGTTGAAGAAAACAGAGTCAACACGCCCTGCACGCGATGGGACAATTTGGTCGAGGATGTAGATTGCTCCTCCAAGGCCAGTGCCGTTTTCTTGGAGCACAGGTCCTCCAATTGGCGCATCAGGGCCGCTCGTGGCGCCAGTCCCAGGGTGGGTGATCGCAATATTACCTTGCTGCGTCCATCCGCTTCCCATGCGATTCGGATTCGGCACTGCACGGTTATCCAGGAACCGAGTCAGCATCCGGACATGGGGCGGGATTGTCTCGTTAGGATCAAACGTGAAGGGAGGATCATACGAGCTGTAACCTGTGATAAATGCGGGATTTGCCCCATAGGAAACCATCTCGAGGTCTGTCACAAAGACCCGCTGGAAGATGCCTCCGACGGGAGTTCCCGCGCTCGAAGGCTTCGGATTGACGAGCGCAATTGCACCGCCATTCCCCCACTGGGCAAGGTTACCACGGAATTCGCACGCTTTCGTCGTTTGCAACTCACCATTGAGAACATAGATCGCTCCACCTCCACGGACATTTGCCCGATTGGCACTGTCAACATTATCTCCAACACGGTTGTTATCGAAAATGCAACGAACGTGCCGGATGTAGTTGTACTCCGGCTGACTCATTGCACTGCGGAAGTGAGCAGCAATTGCGCCACCTGAATACCCGGCAGTGTTGCCAGAGAACTCGATCATATGAGCGCTCGTGTAGCCGGTGAGCGTTCCGCTAATAACCCCACCCGCACCATAGACGAGGTAGTTCCGTCGCGTAAAGATTGCACCACCATCGTAGGTTGCAGTGTTGTTCTGGAACTTGATGTTATATCCCAGATTGCGCACCTGGATGTTGTTTGCATCCGAACCACCAATGTGGGGTGAGGGCAGCCCATCATAGGCCACGTTCTCAGCAACATAGATAGCACCACCACGTGCTGATTGGTTACTTGTCATGTACATCGGGACAGGCTGCTGGGTGCCACCTCGGAGCACAAGCCGTCCTGCGGTCGAGGACATATAGATCGCTCCACCTTGACTGAGGGCTGCAGCGTTATAGTCTGTCACAAACGGCGTCTCTGTCATATTTGAACGGTAGCGTCCTGTTGTGACAAGACTTGTATAACCGCCCACATAGAGAGCGCCACCCCGCGCACCGTTCGTGCCCGTTGCTTGTTGCAAGTTTGATACTTTGTTCCCATCGAAGATGATGTAGTCATAACCTTGGTAATCGTTGACGCCAAGACCGATGTGGATACCCCAACGACCTGCGATATAGACTGCACCTCCGAATGCATCGTTTTTATATGCCTTGTTCGGGTTTGTCTCAACAGGGGCAGGAGTATTTAGCTCGTCGCGTACGATGATGAACGTCCCATTCTGGGTGGTGACTGTATCCGTCCGTATCGCTGCATTGAGTAAGCGATTCTGCGCAAAGGTCAATTGCCGCACACGGCCCAGATAAATTGCCAATCGGCCATCATCAAGGTTTTGGCGATAGGTATCCTCCAATTCATTGATCGTCCCATCATAGAGGTTGTCATGCGCACGAACGTAGTTCGTGCTATTGGGCGCATTGTCACTACGTGGCGGGGGAAGCAGCGTAGACGTATTCGCAGCGTTATGCTCAAAAAGATACTGATTAACAATATGGCTTGGCCGTGGCGGTGACATCGCGGCCCCGATATCATTCGGCAGGTACGAGGCAGGCAAACTGTTGTACTCAGTTGCACCTTGCCCACTGGTAATTGAGGGATAAAAGTCGTTGTTGACATCGAATGGTGCTTGGAGAAATTGCACAGCACCACCATGATACCGCGCAGTATTCCGCGTAAAGTTGCAATTGACAAGCCACGTACGCGACGAGAGGATTGAAAGCGCACCACCCGAACCTTGCGTCATCGCCACGAGCTGCCCGTTGATGGATGTCGGGTTATTGACGTCGCCAGCGGCAGCCTGCTGATAAATGTTCACTCGGTCAACGGTGGTATCCTTGCGGAAGTTATCGAAGTCGCAGTCACGGAAGAATGCTGTCCGTGCCCCCGGGAGGATGATGATATGCCCCCACTCACGCGCGAGGTTGGTACCGACTCCGACGAAACGGATGCGATCACGACCTGGACCGCCAATACTCGGATCTTGGTTGTTGAAGCGGCGCCATGGCTGCGTCCGAATCAGTGGATCCAGTGACGGATTTTCCAGCCGCGCCGTAATCCAAATAATAGCGTATTCGAAGGGTACTACAAACTTCGTGTTGTAGAACGTGTTAGCGCCGACAACCGTTGGCATATTGTAGATGTAAAGCTGCCCCGATGGCGGAGTCGGTGTACCAGAAGGATTAACTGCCGTCGGCCACTGAACATACACTGCCCCTTGCGCATTGTAGGGAAGTGGTGGCAAGTTCTCGATCCGCCGCGTGAGTGTGTCCAAAATCACATTGTACGTGATATCGTACTTCTGCGGGTGAATCGTTGGCTCAATTTGCGTTGTCCGAGAGATGACTGATTGGAAGTACGCTGGGTCTGAGTAATCGTAACACGTTCCGCCACCAGGACGCGGGATAACCTGGTAATCGGGAGGAGTTTGGAAGGGGTACGTTGCGCGGGCACGCCCGTCGGCGATGATACGCCCGCCTGTCGAGTCAATGATGCGACCATTCGGCAGGAACTCTACACGAGTACCCGGCTCAATGATGAGCGTTCCCGCGATGACGTAATTCCCACTGATGCGATAGAGTGTATCGCGGACAAATATCCGCACATCTTTTGCATCAACACGTCCAGACACCTCACGTATCGGCAACTGCGCAAACGCAGTCCCCGTCACGATCGCAACGAGCGCTGCAAGGGCGCTCAATCGAAACCAACGAAGCATACGACCTCCGAGAGAGTAAAACGTTGTCATACCTGATTGTTCATTGATTGATGTCACTGTTCTGCTGTTTGGTTTCCTTGACAGGCACGTGCTGAACTTCTGCACTCCTGCCAGCTGTCAAGGGCGCGCTCAGTACTCAACAACTGTGCCAACTCGGACAAGTCCCGCCTTGGCATCCGGTGCATATTCAGAAAATTCAAACTCCGCAAGCAATGCCTTGTAGAGGCGGATTGCTTGATCGGTTTTTCCTGCTTTTTCATAGCAAAGTGCAGCTTCAAGCATGAACTTGTCCTTCATGCCCGCACGCCCAGCATCGGAGAACAGGCGTTCATAGAGCTCAGCGGCCTCTTCAAACTTCGAACGTTGCTCGTAGCACGCCGCCAGTCCTGCCTGCGCACCAATGCGCACCAACACTGCATCCGAGCCAGACGCCTGCTCGAAGTACCGCTCTGCGTCATCGTACCGTTTACGGCTCAGGAAGATTTGTCCAGCGTAGAATGCTGCAGTTTTCCCTGCAGTCGTGCTCCCGTAGGTATCGGCGATCATCCGGAGGCCTTGAACAGGCTCACCGCGGACTGTCTTTTTCGGATCGCCATCGAGCGCTTGATCGTACTGCTCGGCTTCGATGTACGGAAGTACGCGACTGAGCGCTAAGCTGGCTTCCTGCTCGCGATCTTGCTGCGCCGAGTGCCACAGCAGATAGCCAGCAACGGCAAGAGCGAGCGCGAGAACTACCGCCGCACCATACCGAATGCGGCGATCGCTCCACACCTGTTCGACCCACGGCGGCAACGTCACTGCCGGCGGTGCTACAGGCGCTTCCGCTACAGGATCCTGGGTCGGTGTTGTCGGTTCAGCCATGAGTTATCGTACGTCCGTTGTGCCCAATTTCCGGCGGGCAAGGGTGGATGCTGCATGCAGACTCGCGCGCCCGGAGGGACTCGAACCCCCAACCTTTGGAACCGGAATCCAATGCTCTATCCATTAAGCTACGGGCGCGGCGTTCCGCACCGCAAATATACGCTACCACTAGCTACCGCTCCTGCGACAGAGCGAAAAATTTTTCCGCTCTGCTGCGCATTTTCCTTCTATCGAAACACTCCAAATCGTCCAGCCTACTCCACACTGTCAACTTTTCTTCACACCTACTACTCCTGCGCTCCACCTGCACAGTACTTCCGTGCGACACACAGTTGCTCAACCGGTGCCGACGGCTACGAGCGCTCCATCACTACAGCAGAGTGGCGAACCCATCTCTGTTCAAGGCACTGGTGCGCTCGATGCACGAGCGCTCAAGCACCACGTCGAACTGCACAGTATTTTCGCGCGTTCGTTCTCCACAGCTTTGGCCATGAGGTTCGAGAAAATTCTTGGCGATGGCGTTACGTTCGACGATGTATTGCTCGTCCCGCGATACTCGGAAGTGCTACCCCGCGATGTTTCCCTCCACACTCGACTGACGCGCGGCATCTCGCTAAACATTCCCATCGTCAGTGCTGCAATGGACACGGTCACCGAATCGGCGATGGCGATTGCGCTGGCACGTGCCGGTGGAATTGGGGTTATCCACAAGAACATGAGTGCCCACCGCCAAGCAGAGGAGGTCAGCAAAGTCAAGCGTAGTGAAAGCGGCATGATCAAAGACCCCATCACACTCGAACCAGACCGAACCATCGGCGATGCCAAACGCATCATGGCCCGCTACGGCATCGCTGGCATCCCGATCGTTGATAAGTCTCGCCGTTTGGTGGGGATTCTGACAAACCGCGACCTTCGATTCATCGAGGATCTCTCGCGCCCAATCGCTGACGTCATGACGCGCACGAACCTTATCACCGCACCAGTCGGCACAACACTCGACGATGCCGAGCGCATTCTTCAACAGCACCGCATCGAAAAACTCCCCGTTGTGGACGAGCGCGGTGTCCTCTGCGGACTTATCACGTTCAAGGACATCCAAAAGAAACGTCGCTACCCGAATGCCTGCAAAGATGAACACGGACGCCTACGCGTTGGGGCAGCGGTCGGTGTCACTGCCGACACGCTCGAGCGCGTCGCCGCACTCGTCGAAGCGGGGGTTGATGTCGTTGTCGTTGATACTGCCCACGGCCATTCGCGCGGCGTCCTCGAGATGGTCGAGCGCATCAAAGCACACTATCCAGGGCTGCAACTGATTGCAGGCAACATCGCAACAGCCGACGGCGCGCGCGCACTCATTGACGCAGGAGCCGACGGCGTCAAGGTGGGGGTCGGTCCCGGTTCGATCTGCACGACGCGCATCATCGCTGGCGTCGGCGTCCCGCAACTGAGCGCAATTATGGCAGCCGCCGACGTCTGCCAGGAAGAGGGAGTCCCACTCATCGCCGATGGTGGCATCAAACAAACTGGCGATATCGCGAAAGCAATTGCCGCTGGCGCTGACTGCGTGATGATGGGCAACATGCTCGCCGGCCATGAAGAATCCCCAGGCGAAAAGGTGCAGTACGAAGGACGCATGTTCAAGGTGTACCGCGGCATGGGGAGCGAAGGCGCAATGATGAGCGGCTCAGCCGACCGCTACTTCCAGGACGTCGAAGATGAGATCACCAAACTTGTCCCCGAAGGAATCGAAGGCCGTGTCCCGTTCAAAGGTTCCGTCGCCGACACGCTCTACCAAATCGTTGGAGGTTTGCGCGCTGCGATGGGGTACTGCGGGTGCAGCACGATTGCCGAACTCAAAGAGCACGGCCGCTTCGTCCGCATCACGCCCGCAGGATTGCGCGAATCACATCCCCATGATGTCATCATTACCAAAGAGTCTCCGAACTACTGGGGATAACCTCTCGCTCACCAGCGCAGAACCTGCCGCACCGCCTCGACAATATCCTCAGCACTCAGCAGAATCGCATTCTCGAGCGGCTTGGCAAAGCCGACAGGGCAATCTTTCGACGCCACGCGCTTGACCGGCGCATCGAGCCAGCGGAAGCATTCATCTTGAATTGTTGAGGCTACTTCGCCACCAAAGCCACCGGTCAAGTAGTGCTCGTGGGCGACAACGCAGCGGCTGGTCCGCTTGACTGCCTCGCAGACACGCTCCCGATCCCACGGACGCAGCGACCGCAAGTCAATGACCTGGACGTCAATACCTTCGGCTGCCAGCTGCTCGGCTGCTTTGAGCGACCAGTGCAATGCATTGCCGTAAGAAACCACCGTAACATCCTTGCCCGCACGCCGCTGGCGCGCTTTGCCGAAGGGAATCAGGTAGTCATCCGGCGGTGTCGGTGCGCTCGTCGGGCGGTAGTTGTAGAGGAATTTCGGCTCAATGTACATTGTCACCCCTTGCGAACGAATCGCCGTCCGCATCAAACCGATAGCATCGTCGGCAAATGCAGGACATACCACACGGATGCCCGGCAAGTGCGCAAACACCGCGTCGAGACACTGCGAATGGTAGAGCCCGCCTTGAATGTACCCACCGCTGGCGAGTCGGATGACAATGTTCGGTGTGAACTGTCCTCGCGAGCGCCAGTAATCGTGCGAGCACTCGATGAGTTGCTCCATCGCTGGCCAGAAATAATCGGCGAACTCGGCACCCTCGATCACCACGCGGATGTCGTCCCGATAGCGGCAGAAGCCGTTGGCAGTGCCGACGATGTAGTCTTCCGCAATCGGAGCATTGAAGATTCGCTCGTTGCCGAACTCGTCGAGCATTCCTTTGACGACGTTGAAGATGCCCTGCTTGTTCTTCGAGGCGACATCCTGGCCCCACAGGAACGTATGCGGGTTGCGGCGGAACTCCTGCTTGAGCGCGTAGTTGATCCCCTCGCGGAGTGTGAGCATCGGCGCGTTCGGATCAAAGACAGCCTGTTCCTCGCTCGGATCGTTGTAGTCAATGATCGCCGGAGGCACGATGAAGTCCTTCCACGAAGCAGGATCTGGATCAGCCGCAGCTTCGGCTTTCTCTGCTGCAGCTGCGATTTCCGCCATGTTCTCTTGCTCGAGTGCCTGGAGCTCTTCCTCGCTGGCGATGCCCTCCTCGAGGATCCGCTGGCGGAAGTTCTTTAGCGGGTCGCGCGCCTTCATTGCTTCGATTTCTTCCTTGGAGCGGTAGAGCTCGTGATTGTCGGAATTCGAGTGCGAGCCGATCCGGTCGCAGTCGGCATGCACCATCGCCGGCCCTGCGCCTGAAAGGACGTACTCAGCAGCTTTCTTCATCGCACGGTACGAGTCGAAGACATCGCGCCCGTCGCACTTGATGATGAGCAGATGACGAAAGCCGACGAAGTTGTCCGATACATCGGGGTTGGCTGTCTGCTCTTCGACGGGGACAGAGATGCCGAACTTGTTGTTCTGGATCACAAAAATCACCGGCAGTTGCTCGCGCGATGCACCGTTGACTGCTTCGTAGAAGTAGCCCTCCGAACATGCCGACTCACCGCCGGAGTAGATGACCAGCTCATCGCCCTTGTACTTTTTGATGGCGCGTGCGGTACCAGCGGCATGTTGGGCGTGGTTTCCTGTGCAGGAGCTGACGTTCTGGATTCGAATCGAAGGCTTGGCAAAGTGGTTACTCATGTGCCGACCGCCGCCGGCAACGTCGGCGTCCTTGCTCAGCCCGTTGAGGATGACCTCGTAGGGCGTAATGCCTGCCGAGAGCGCTGTGATCAAATCGCGGTAGTAGGGGAAGAGAAAATCCTTCCCGGGACGGAAAATTTGCCCAATGGCGAGCTGAATCCCATCGTGCCCTGCGCACGGTGCATGGTAGGACCATCCTTTCGCCATCTTCAGGTACGTGGCAGCTTTTTCGTCAAGCTTTCGTCCGAGATGGTTGAGCTTGTACCAGCGGAGGATCGTCTCACGGTCAAAGCCGGTAAAATCAAAGCGCGAATGCTCAGCGGTTCGGCTGGACGACCCATTCGTTGGGGATGGTACTGGAGCAGGTGAAGATTTTTTCGTTCGGCTCGACTTTGAACGGCTTGGCATGTTCCGGGTGGGGATGATGGTGCTACTTACTGTTGACTGTCTGGCTGGAACGCGTGCGTTTGGACGCACGAGCACTCGATTTGTTGACGAATGTCAGCCACTGGTAAGGATCCTCGCCATCGCGGGTGATACGGGCAAAGCGCTCCATGATCGCACGCGTGACGGGGCCGACTGTTCCGCTCCCGATTGCGATACGATCGATTGATCGCACCGGCGTAATCTCTGCTGCTGTTCCGGTCAAGAAGACCTCGTCGGCAACGTAGAGCATCGCCCGCGGAATGATTTGCTCGACGACGGGGATTCCTTCGTCGCGTGCCAGCTCAACGACAGTTGCTCGTGTGATCCCTGGGAGAATTGATGCGGCAAGCGGCGGTGTGTAGAGCGTCCCATCGCGAACGAGAAAGACATTCTCGCCGCTGCCTTCGCTCAAATTTCCGTGCTCGTCGAGCGTGAGCCCCTCGGCGTACCCATGACGGGCAGCCTCGATCTTGACAAGCTGCGAGTTGAGGTAGTTCGCTGCTGCTTTCGCCATCGCTGGGAGTGCGTTGTTCGACGGGCGCGTCCACGAGGAGACGCAGATATCCACTCCACGTTCAGCAGAGTCCTCGCCCAAATAACGCCCCCACTGCCAAGCAGCGATTACCACCTCAACCGGACAGTTGAGCGGCAGAACGCCCATTTCGCCGTAGCCGCGGAAGACAAGCGGACGAATGTAACAGGCGCCAAGACGGTTCCGCCGGAGCAACTCGAGCGTGGCACGCTCAAGTTCCTCGAGTGTGTAGGGAAGTTCGACCGCGTACATCTTGCAGGAATCCTGCAGTCGCCGCAAATGATCCTGCAACCGAAACACTGCAATGCCACGCTTTGTCGCATAAGCACGAATCCCCTCGAACCAGCTGGAAGCGTAGTGCAGTGCGTGGGAAAGCACGTGGACGTGCGCTTTTTCCCATGGCACAAAGCGGCCGTTCATCCAGATCGTGCGCGTCTTTGGAATTGGCATGCGTAGGCGCTCCAGAGGGGTGAAACAAGCTCCGTCCTACCGGGCAAGAGCATCCGAGTGTCCGAGCCGCTCCAGAAGGAGCGTCCGGACAAGCTCGGGGTTGGCTTTGCCCTGCGAGTACTTCATCACTTGACCGACGAGGAATCCGAGCACCGCTACTTTACCTGCGCGGTACTTCTCGATGGTGTCGGGATTTTCGCTCAGTGCACGCTCGACGAGCTGTTCGAGGTATCCTGCGTCAGAGACCTGCACCATCCCTCGCTCAGCAACGAGCTCCGACGGCCGCGCAGGCGAACTCAACAGCTCGGCGAAGAGCTCTTTGGCTATGCGGCTGGAGATGGTGCGTTGCGCTTGCAGCTCGACAAGCTCAGCAAGGCGCTCCGGTTCGATGGGGAACGATCCGATGTCAATTTTCCGCTCGCCTAAAATGCGCAGCACCTCCGTCATGATCCAGTTGCTGATGAGTTTGTAGCGCTCTGGCGATGGCTCGCGGAGCGCGCCGCAGGCGCGTTCGAAGTAGTCAGCCAGGGAGCGTTCTGCAATGAGAATGCCTGCATCGTAGGCGGGAATCCCGTACTGCTCCTGCAAGCGGCGCTTCCGCGCCAGCGGAAGCTCGGGTAACTCTGCGCGGACGCGCTCGATCCACTCGGCGCTAACCTCAACCGGGACCAGGTCCGGCTCTGGAAAGTAGCGGTAGTCGTGGGCGAATTCTTTTGAGCGCATCGGGCGAGTTGATCCGCTCGAGGCATCCCACATCCGCGTTTCTTGTTCGATGGTGCCGCCCTGCGCAAGGACAGCAATTTGTCGCTCGATTTCGTAGGCAAGCGCGCGCTCGACGTTGCGGAACGAGTTGAGATTTTTCACCTCCGTTTTTGTCCCGAAGCGATCTGAGCCGCGACGCCGCACGGAGACGTTCGCATCGCAGCGCAAGGAGCCTTCTTCCATGTTGCCATCGCAGATGCCCAGGTACATGAGCAGTTGCCGAATCGCCTGTAGGTAGAGCACCGCTTCGCCAGGGGAACGGATGTCTGGCTCCGAAACAATTTCGATGAGCGGCACCCCGCAGCGATTGAGGTCAATGAGTGTATCAACGTCGTGGTCATGGATGGATTTGCCGGCGTCCTCCTCCATGTGAATCCGTGTGATGCCGATACGTTTGGTCGTCCCGTCCTCGAGCTCGATTTCGACGAAGCCACCGTAGCAAATTGGGTCCTCGTACTGCGAAATCTGGTAGCCTTTCGGCAAATCGGGGTAGAAGTAGTTCTTCCGCGCAAAGCGTGAGCGCGGTCGGATGGTGCAGCCAGTCGCCAACCCCATGCGCAGCGTGAACTCCACGACCTGCCGATTGAGGACGGGCAATGCACCAGGATGCCCAAGGCAGACGGGGCACACGTTAGTGTTCGGCGCTGCGCCGTACTGCGTCGAGCATCGGCAGAACGCCTTCGTTGCCGTCAGGAGCTGGGCGTGCACTTCCAGCCCAATGACCGCTTCGTAGTCACCAGTATGCACGCTCTGCATTGGCGTCTGGAAACATTGAACTACGCGATTACACTTCACAGTCGCCCACTGCGACTGCTGCGCAAAAGTACGAATCGCGTTCTGCCGTACTTCCTTCAGTGTACGTATGCTCCGCTCTTACTTGAACCGAACGCCGAGCTTCCCGATGGTGTGAGCATGGCAATACTGCAACACTGCTGCAGGATCTGCCGGCAACACCACCAGGGGCAGACCGCATGGCCTGCCCCGGGTTTCTCCATGAAACGTTGGACTTATTTGATCAGCTGCATCTGCTTGGTTGCAACCACGCGACCATCGAAGAGCAAGCGGTACTCATACGTGCCCGAACTAAGCAAGCCCATCTCGAGCGTCACGCTGGCCCACTGCTCCCGAGCCGGCAGCTCAATGGTGCGAACGGTCCGTCCCGTTGCATCGCTGACTTCGAGCTGAGCACGCCCAACGCCACTGGGTACGTAGTACGGGATGGTCGTCGTGCCGTCGTGAGGATTGGGGATGTTCTGCCCTAACCACTGGCCATCGAGGCGGACGGTGGTGGTAGCCGCGCCTGCGGTGATGGGCTGTCCAGCGGCGAGTTGCTCGATCATCGTGCGTAGCTGCGCCAGTTCGGCCCGCAGCTCCTCATTGCGGCGGCGTTCTTCCTCATTGCGGCGGTGCTCTTCCTTGAGTGCTTCGACCAGTACCGGCACAATCCGCGTGTAGTCCATTCCCAGGTACTCCCCACTCTGACTCTTCTGGACTACCTCCGGCAAGACCGCATCTACCTCCTCAGCAATGAACCCAAGGTCCTGGTTCCCACCGTAGGCCGGCTTCCAGCGGTATTCTACCCCACGCAGAGCGAGAACCTTTTCTAATGCCCCGGCAATCGGTCGAATGTCTTCTTTCCACGCACGTGAGGAATAGGAGGACAAACCGCGCGCGCGAATGTACCCAACCCCCAACGAATTGCTGTTGGGCAAGTCAATCCGGTATTGCGCTCCGTTGGAAGGGTCGAAAAACAAAAGCTGTCCTGTTGCAGTCAGGCGCATCTTGACCGAATCGGTCGTCCCTGGTGCATTGGTGCGGAACTGAATCTCGGCGTTCTCCTTCAGCCGCAACTGGGCATTGCTGCCATTGAACTCGATAGTAAAACCATCGGTGCTGCTATTGCCGGTAGAGCCGTTGGTCAGTTGCAGGCCAGTATTGTGCACGTGCAGACCCTGCTGTGGGGTTGTTGTCCCAATGCCCAAGCGCTTAGTCGTCCCGTCGTCAAGCTCGATTTCGACGGAGCCGCCGAGCAAATTGGGTCCTCGTACTGCGAATTCTGGTAGCCTTTCGGCAGATCGGGGTAGAAGTAGTCCTTTCGCGCAAAGCGTGAGCGCGGTCGGATCGTGCAGAGAGTCACAGACAGCGACTTCCTCTGCAAAATTACGAATCGCTTTCAGCCGAACTGCTTTCCGCGTGCGTTTGGCTGCTACTTGAACCGAACGCTGAACTTCCCGTTGGTAACGTTCTGCTCAAGCTTCGATTGGGGATTGATGCCGACGAACGAGAACGTGCCCTCGGCTTCTGTGCTGGTGAGCTTGCTAAAGGTGATTGTTCCCGAGCCTGCAACGCCAGTAGCATTGTAGATGGTACCACGGTCGCTGAGCATTGCCACGTGCGGCTGACCTGCGGCAATCTGGACTGTTCCTGGCTGGCTTACTCCTACTACACGAAGCTGAATTTGCACCGCCGCTGAGGCATCCATCCCGGCAATTGCGATCACGCCATTCGAAACAGTCGCTTCGATCATGCCTGATGCTGCCGTCCATTGTTGCGATCCGACCATCGCTGACATAGAATTGCCTCCATCACCACTCGACGAGGAGGAAGTGCATCCTCCGATGGTCACGCTCACCAGCACAGCTATGGTAAGCATTCTCACTGCAAATGCTCTTGCCATTGGATTAGAAAGTTATGGTAAGACAATGTGCAGAACAAATATACGAACGCTACCGTTTTGGCACCAGCGGCGCTGCGCACACGAACAGCTCAAGCCACTCCACCTCGAGCTTGTAGCGGATGTTGAGCACGTGGTAGAGCGAGTACACCAGCGTTACCCATGCCACGATACCGAGCACACCCAGCAGGAGCGGCCGATCCTGCCGCCAGAGAATTGCCATTCCCCATACCCAAAGAACTGTCAGCAGAACAACAGGCAGGATCCGCGTGTAGTCCATTCCCAGGTACTCCCCACTCTGACTCTTCTGGACTACCTCCGGCAAGACCGCATCTACCTCCTCAGCAATGAACCCAAGGTCCTGGTTCCCACCGTAGGCCGGCTTCCAGCGGTATTCTACCCCACGCAGAGCGAGAACCTTTTCTAATGCCCCGGCAATCGGTCGAATGTCTTCTTTCCACGCACGTGAGGAATAGGAGGACAAACCGCGCGCGCGAATGTACCCAACCCCCAACGAATTGCTGTTGGGCAAGTCAATCCGGTATTGCGCTCCGTTGGAAGGGTCGAAAAACAAAAGCTGTCCTGTTGCAGTCAGGCGCATCTTGACCGAATCGGTCGTCCCTGGTGCATTGGTGCGGAACTGAATCTCGGCGTTCTCCTTCAGCCGCAACTGGGCATTGCTGCCATTGAACTCGATAGTAAAACCATCGGTGCTGCTATTGCCGGTAGAGCCGTTGGTCAGTTGCAGGCCAGTATTGTGCACGTGCAGACCCTGCTGTGGGGTTGTTGTCCCAATGCCCAAGCGCTTAGTCGTCCCGTCGTCAAGCTCGATTTCGACGGAGCCGCCGAGCAAATTGGGTCCTCGTACTGCGAATTCTGGTAGCCTTTCGGCAGATCGGGGTAGAAGTAGTCCTTTCGCGCAAAGCGTGAGCGCGGTCGGATCGTGCAGAGAGTCACAGACAGCGACTTCCTCTGCAAAATTACGAATCGCTTTCAGCCGAACTGCTTTCCGCGTGCGTTTGGCTGCTACTTGAACCGAACGCTGAACTTCCCGTTGGTAACGTTCTGCTCAAGCTTCGATTGGGGATTGATGCCGACGAACGAGAACGTGCCCTCGGCTTCTGTGCTGGTGAGCTTGCTAAAGGTGATTGTTCCCGAGCCTGCAACGCCAGTAGCATTGTAGATGGTACCACGGTCGCTGAGCATTGCCACGTGCGGCTGACCTGCGGCAATCTGGACTGTTCCTGGCTGGCTTACTCCTACTACACGAAGCTGAATTTGCACCGCCGCTGAGGCATCCATCCCGGCAATTGCGATCACGCCATTCGAAACAGTCGCTTCGATCATGCCTGATGCTGCCGTCCATTGTTGCGATCCGACCATCGCTGACATAGAATTGCCTCCATCACCACTCGACGAGGAGGAAGTGCATCCTCCGATGGTCACGCTCACCAGCACAGCTATGGTAAGCATTCTCACTGCAAATGCTCTTGCCATTGGATTAGAAAGTTATGGTAAGACAATGTGCAGAACAAATATACGAACGCTACCGTTTTGGCACCAGCGGCGCTGCGCACACGAACAGCTCAAGCCACTCCACCTCGAGCTTGTAGCGGATGTTGAGCACGTGGTAGAGCGAGTACACCAGCGTTACCCATGCCACGATACCGAGCACACCCAGCAGGAGCGGCCGATCCTGCCGCCAGAGAATTGCCATTCCCCAAATCCAAAGCACTGTCAACAGAACAACTGGCACGATCCGTACTACCACAAATGCCAGCGACCAGCTCTGCCAATAGCGGGGTGGGATTGTCCAGAAGATGAGTGCGTGGACAATAGTCCGTTCTGGCATGATTGACCACTTCGTCGCAAGGATGTCCGTCGCCAGCGAGCGCAGTGCAGGGAGTGCTTGTCGTTCGGGCAATTTCGTCAGCGAATCGAGCGCTCGCTCGACAGAATCGGGCACCGCATAGCGAGGATGGACTGCCATACTGGGCAGCCAGGAATGGATAAACGTCAACGTGCTCGAATACGATTTGGTGAGCGTCGGCTCCCCGAAAAGCACAGCGCCTCGTACAGCCCACGGCAGCACCAAGAGTGCTGCCGCGAGCGCTGCAGTAGTGAGTTGTTGCCACCTGCGCCACCATCGCAGGCCGAGAATCATCGCCATCGGTACCGCAAGCATCGGTTTCTCGAGAATGAAGCTGCCGATGATCGCTCCAGCAGCAAGCGCAGTCCCGATCGGAGAGCGAGACTCTCGGAAGACGAGCATCCCCCACAGCGCGCTCATTACAACAACCCACGTGGTGTTTTCTGCAACTGTCGCGTGGTAGAAATACGTCGGGTGGAGTGCAAAGAGCACCGCGGCGATTGTGCCGAGCGTTGGCCGGGCGATTGCTCGCCCAAGCTGGAACAGCAGCGCTGGCATTGCAGCGTAGAGAAGATGCTGCACCAGAATCGCCGCCCGAAGCCCGTTTTGCTCGCCGAGCACCCAGAGCCAAGCTGCCAGGTAGGTTGGATAGAGCGGGCCTTTGATGCTGGTGGGTCCGCGCTCGTAGATGGAAAAGCCGTCGCCAGCAGCGATGTGCCGAGCAATGGCGTAGTCCTCCGCAACGGGGATAGGCGGCTCGGCAATGAGGAGGAACACCACCCGTGCAATTGCGCTGATGGTACAGATTGCCAGGATATGGCGCCAGGTGAGACGTCTAACCGCCAGCCGCATGGAGTCGAAATTACGACTACTACACGCAGGATGGTGCACAATCCGCCATCCTCTGGACCTCAGAGGTGAAAGTGCTCCGCCGAAGCCGCTTTGTGCGGTGAGAACAAGCACCCCCCCATCCTGTTGACTAACTGGAGAAGGGTCAAACATCTCACTGCTGTGATCGGCAATAACTCCGGCGTCTAATACCGATGCTATTCGGAAGGCTTCTGGCCTGACAGGAAGCTCATCCCATTAGAGACGTGCTGTCCACCGACTGAAGCATGAATCCCCCAGGTTAGGCTCTAATAGCCAACATGAACTGTGCCGGGAAACACTCGGGCATTGAGCACCAAGTGAGTCGTCCGGGAAGGATGGATTGTCACGCCCGCACCGACTCACACCGATAGAATACTGGTGAATCGAAGTGGCGACTGTAGTGTCCGAACTCAAAGGCACCACCGAGTTCCCCGAGGAGGCTCAGGTTGAGGACTGTTCCCAATGTTGCTACGACTACAATGAATCGTAGAGCCATCGCGTTACTTTGATGAGACGAGAGTTATAACTCTCATTGCTCAACAGCGATTTGATTCTACGCTGCCGCCTGTTCATGGACTGCGCGCGAAGACGTTCACCTACTGCAGCCGCACGCGCTGCCCGACTCGCAGGTGCTCTGGATCAATCGCCTTATTCCGCGAGAGGATGTGCTCGACGTCCACCCCGAAGCGCCGCGCAATCGAGAAGAGCGTATCGCCTGCACGGACAACGTACCACTTCGGTAGCCGGTTGACTGTCCGCGGCATCGCACGCGCGCTGCCCTTTCCTTGCGGCTCGACGTAGATGCTCAGCGACTGCCCTGCAATGACGACACCGGAGCGAATCTCCGGATTCCAACGCACCAAATCCACTTGACGCACACCGTAAAGCGCTGCGATTGTTCCGATACTCTCGCCACGACGCACACGGTGGACGATACGCTTCGATTGCGCCGGCTCTGCGTTCTGGCGACGTTCAGCAACTGATGCGACGAGCGGCACACGAAGTACTTGACCGGCAACTAAGTACGACCGACGCAGGCGATTGATCCGCCGCAACTCGGCAATGGTCGTGCCGTAGTCATCAGCAATTTGTGCAAGCGTTTCTCCTCGGCGGACGCGATGAGTCGCGTAGGCAGGCTGTGGCGCCGACGCAGGAGCCGGCGGAGCAGCAGGAGCAGATTCCACTGCAGCAGTTGAAGTATCCGCCGCCAGGCTCTGGTTTACAATAGCTGGCTGCGTTGGTGTCAGCGGAACACGAATAACTTGCCCCCGGCGCAACCGTGCACTCGTCGTCATGCCGTTGAGTTCCGCAAGGTCGGAGAGACTGACGCCGTAGCGATCGGCGATTTGCGCAAGCGTCTCGCCGCGTCCCACCGAATGCGTCACCCAGGGTTGCCGCTCCTCTGGTGCGAGCAATGCCAAACGAACGTTGAATTCCTGTGCCCGTCCGACCGGTACACGCAGCGTGTACGGTTGATCAGGTGGTGTTACGCTACGGACAAGTTCGGGATTGAGCGCTTTGAGTGTATCGAGCGTCGTTGCTGCACACTGTGCTGCAACGCTGAGGCTTAGTGGCTCGAAGACGGTGACCGTGTCGTATGCCCACTCAGGCTCGGGGATGATCTCTTCTTTTCGGAAACCGTAGGCTTCCGCTTGCATTGCTACAAGGGTGGCCGCAATGAACATCGGCACGTAGCCCCGCGTTTCGCGCGGCAGGTATTCACGGATTTGCCAGTAGGTGGGATTTTCCAAGCCGGATTGCTTGATCGCGCGTCGTACGCAGTTGATGCCGCAATTGTAGGCTGCCAGGACCAAGTGCCAATCGCCAAGTTCTTGGTAGAGGTCCCGCAGATGGCGCATCGCTGCACGCGTGGATTTTTCTGGATCGCGGCGCTCGTCGTACCACGGCGTTACGCGAAGCTGGTAGAGGGCACCGGTGGACTGAATGAATTGCCAAAGCCCAACCGCACGTGCGGGGGAAACAGCGTTCGGATCGAGTCCGCTCTCGATGATCGCAAGATGGATGAGTTCTTCGGGAACGTTTTCCTCCCGTGCAACACGCCGGAACAGCGGGAAGAAGCGGTTCATCCGTGCAAGCACCTTCTTGAAGAATGCTCGGCCGCGCTCGTTGTTGGTCAAGAAGGCGATTGCATTTGCGACGTACTCGTTCTGCACCAGCGGTACTGTCGTCGAGAGTGTCCCACTTGGCACGGTGACTCCGGCAACGGGGGATTGCACGACCTCGACTGCCTGGAAGAGTCGGTCGCGCATGACAAAGAGCGGCGAGCTTACCTCAAGCTCATCAATCGGGCGAATGAAATTTTCGAAGTCTTCGATGATGGATTGCGCAAGGTCAGCGTAGTCCTCGTTCCGCTCGATGCCAGGCGTACTGGCGAGTTGGTTGAGGACATCCATTGCTGCCTCGAAGAGTTTGGCGGCTTTGGTCGTATCGCGACGCTCGATGGCTGCAAGTCCGCGCAAGTAGTACTGCCGGGCTTGATCGAGCTGGCGACTGACCTCATCGCTCTGCGCCGGATGTTGATCGAGAACGGAGAACTCATCGGGCAGTGCTTTCGATTGGCAGCACGCGGAGCTGGACCCCGTGCGTTGGTGTGGCTGCGATGCTTGTGCTGCGGCCAGCACACACATTGCAGCCAGACTCGCCACAAGCAGCCCATACGTCCATCCCTGCATGGGTTTTCTCCTGCACGTGGTGGAACTATCCTGCCGCCCAGCGGAACCCGCGGCTGCCGCTGGCACAGCAATATACGACATTGCTCGGAAAAATGTATCGGCATGTTGGCTTCGTATGCTGAGACCGCAGTTTTGCAGAGATTCTGCTCGACTGCGTTTAGCCTTTGACCGATGACAGCACCTGAATTTCTCGCTCGACTCGATGCGTCGTTGCGCCCGTACCTCGTAGGGATGCTCCCAGCGCGTGCTAGTGTTGCATTCTACTCGTGGGCGCGGCAATTTGCACTTCGCATGCTCGCCGAACGCGAGTGTCCGCTCGCGATCGAACCGCCACCGACGGCTGCACGGGTACTTTGGGGCATCCGCTTCCGTGCACCGCTTTTGAACGCAGCTGGAATGTTCAAGCACGGCGAGGGCTACGAGCTTGCCTATCGCCAAGGCGCTGGCGCTTACCTTGCAGGTACGACGACCGCACGCCCACGGCTTGGGAATGTGCGCCGAGGCATTGCACAGCCATTTGTGCCGTATCCCAGGAGTCGGGCAGCGTCGAACTGGCTGGGGTTGCCCAATCCCGGTCACCGTGCTGTTGCTGCAAGAATTGCCCAATTGCCGCGCTATGAGGGTTTCCCGATTGGTGCCAGTGTTGCGCTCGATCCGGGCGATGATTCAGCAGCAGCGCTCGAATGTCTCGTTGAGGGAATGAACCGTTATGCCGATGCCGGCGTGGATTTTTTCGAGCTCAACGAAAGTTGCCCGAATACGGGAGATGATCAGCGTGGATTCGATACGCTCGGCGTGCGGCTTGAAGCGATTGCGCAGCAGTTCGTCCGACCGAGCGGCAAGCCTACGCTGGTGAAAGTATCTGTTGACGTCGAACAGGGCGCGCTCGAGCGACTGATTCCGCTGTTAGTTGAGCTCGGTTACGCCGGCATCACGATCGGCAATACTTCGACCCGCTACGAACAGCATCGTGCCGCGATCGCCCCAGTTGAACGTCGGGCGTACATCTACTTCACGCGCACCTTCGGTGGGGGTATCAGTGGAGAGCCGCTCCGCGCAAGCATGCTCGGTTTGGTAGAGAGCGCCCGAACAATTGCAGCGCGACTGTCGAGCCAATTCCTCGTCATTGCTGTAGGCGGGATTGCACGTGGCGAGCATCTCCGCCAAGTGCTCACTGCCGGCGCTGCACTCGCGCAGTGGTACACTGGATACTTCGAGCGCTTCGCGCGCGATGGACACCGGCTCTACGCGCGAGTTTTCAGTGAATGGCTCCACACTGGTACTGCACCGAACTCGTAAGCACCTCGCATCACTCAATCGAGTGGGGCGGCCGATCCACACCGGCCATCTTCAAGTTTGCGCAATACCGGCTCCCTCAGTACACTGACTTCTTAGTGCCGTCGTACTGTCTATTTGCGGAGTACGACAAACTCAGTGCGACGATTGAGTGCGCGCCCTTCAGGAGTACGATTATCTGCAACAGGTTGAGTTGACCCAAAGCCGATTGCCATGACACGCTCTGACTGGATACCGCGCCTGATCAGTTCAGCACGTACAGCATTCGCACGTCGTTCTGATAAGCGCAGGTTGTATTCAGGGCTGCCTGTACTATCAGTGTGTCCGCGCAATTCGATAACCATGTTCGGGTACGCCCTCATCAATGCTTCGATGTTGTCAAGTGCTGGCTTGGATTCTGGTTTGAGTTCTGCTTTGTCAACATCGAAATACACGTAAAGGATCCCAATGCTGCCAACATCTGGTGTATTATCAACCGTCACCTCAGCCACACTTTCTTTCGCCGGTGCAGGAGGACACAATTTGATCCTGATCCGATGCACTCCATAATCGGCAAGCTGCAGATCGAGTGTTACAAAGTTTTCCAAGAGCGCATAAATGCTCGGCAATACGTCATCGAACTCATCTGTGCGATAAATGCGCTGGTAGATGCCACCCGTTGCGGTTGTGATGCGCTGCAGGTAATTTTCGTCGATGTTATACCCAAACCCAATCGCGCAGATTGGTACCTTCTGAGCTCGTGCCTGGGCTACTAGAGAATCGAGGCGAACACGCGACATGTTATCGTAGCCATCGGTGAACACAACAACAGCTTTACTCGGCACTGCACTACTGGCGAGAACATCGAGTCCTGCTTTCGCTCCATCGGCAATGGCAGTGTAGCCACCAAATCCGAGCAATCCATCACGCTGGATACGCGCGAGTAGATCTGCACCTGATGTTGTCGGTAATGCTTCAACAACGACTCGACCATCAAATTTGATGACCGCTACTTCATCCTGGGATCGTTTGAGCGCAACAAGTCGTCGTGTTGCATCCTGAAGAGCAAGCGCCCGCTGCTGGCCCATCGAGCCACTATGATCGAGTACGAAAGCAATCGCATGGGGAGGAGCACTCGCACTCGTTACTTCTGCGATTCGGTACTTTACTTGTGTTGTACGCCCATTGATTTCGCTGGTGACTTCGCAAATAAGCTTGTTCCATTCCTTCGACCCAATGTTTGTGTAAAGCACGCCTGTAGAATCAAGGACATGAAGGTGCACACGAACTGTTCGTGCATCCAGGATATTCGCACGGCTTACGTAGATGAACGGTTCGAGAACCTTCGGGTGGTAGGGCTGCGTATGTTGCACAAAAATTGGAGCATAGCCAGCTGGTGGTGGGGCATCTGGGCCTGCAGCCGGTTCACGGACAACGGCACATCCTGCAAAGACCAAGGAAGTCAGTGCTACCAAGAGCGCGCGTTTCATAGTCTGTCCGTAGTGTGGAAAGTGATTTGAACAAAGATAAGCACGGAAACTGCTGCACCTTGTGATTGCTACTACCCCGGATAGTTGCCAGCAGTTCAAGTGGCACTCATCTTCTCCAAACTTCTTTCAACCGGCGCTGCACTCGCCCACGATGGACACCGGCTCTATGCGCGAGTGCTCGCCGAAGCAGAAGCGTAGAGTTCGACTCCACTCCTGCCATCACTTCGACGCCATGCTCGCGCCAAACTTGCGGTGGTGAAGGTCATCGCGATGCTTCCCTCCCGATCAAGTGCGATAATACCACCGCGACCTCCGAGTGCGGTCACTGCCCCAAGCACTTGGCGCGCTGCCTCCTCGAGCGGACAGCCAGCTAATTCGACCAATAGCGCAAGTCGAAGCGCTGCACCAACGCGGATGAAATATTCACCATAGCCGGTACAGGCAACCGCGACACGACGATCGGCGTACGTCCCCGCACCGATGATCGGTGTATCGCCGACACGGCCGGGGAGCTTGCCTGTAACACCACCGGTTGAATTTCCCGCAGCAAGGTTGCCTCGGATGTCGAGCGCAACTGCACCGACCGTCCCAAGCTCCACGCGCGCTTGCTCGGCAAGGAATCGCTCGAGTGCCCGCTGCGCCCGTTCCGTCACGAAAAACGCTGGCTCGACTGCCTCACAGCCGTGCGCCAACGCAAAGCGCTCTGCACCTTCACCGGCCATCACCACATGGGGTGCATGTTCCAAGACTGCGCGTGCTGCAGCGATGGGATAGCGGATGCTCCGAACGCCAATAACTGCTCCTGCCCGCTGCGTTGCGCCATCCATGAGCGCAGCGTCGAGCTCGACTGTACCCGCGCGGGTGAGCGCCGCTCCACGCCCTGCATTGAACAGTGGCTCATCCTCCAGAACACCGATTGCAACCTGTACCGCATCGAGCGCCATCCCACCGGATTCGAGCACTGCCCATCCTGCATCGAGCGCGCTCTCGAGCGCTCGACAGATCGCTGGATCATCGCTCGAAGGCGTGCGATCTCCCGCACCACCGTGAATGCAGAGTGCGATCATTGCTGCACCAGCGATAGTGCACCCTCTAGCACAAGCGTCGGCACAACCTCGACGTCCACATCGAGCGTCGCAGGCAGCACTTCAGCGATCTTGTGCGAATAACCACCTGTCAGGAATAGTGCAGCGCGCTTGTCTACACTGAAGCGTTTGAGAAGAACCGCTACCGCACCGACGAACGCAGTCAGCAGCGAACAAATTCCGCCAGTAATTGCGCTGCGCGTGTCTGCGCCAATTTCGAGTGTCCACTCCTCCAGCGTAGGTGGCACATTCAAGTGAGGGAGTAGCTCCCGCAGCACGTGTAACTGTGCGTTTGGTCCTGGGACAATGTAGCCGCCACAGATTGCAAAATCCGCATCCACGATTGTCACCGTCACTGCTGTGCCGAGATCAATGACGCCAAACGGTGGTGTTCGGTAGCGCAGCCCACCGAGGATACCGAGCACACGATCGGTACCGAGACCATCAGCGGAAATTGTCACTGGCAGATTGCCAGCTGCAATCCGTTCTCGCGCGGAGAGAACATCCCAGCGCTCGCGAAGAAACTGTTCGAGCACGGATTCCGCCGCTGGGTTTACCGATGAAAAAACAACGGTCCGAACAGGCGCTAACACTGCTGCGATGCTCTCCCAGTCGAGCGCTCGAGCGTCCCATGCCGCGATGTATCCATCGCTGCGGAGGATTTTCAAGCGGCTATTGCCAAGGTCTACTGCGGCATTCATCACGCAAATGGATCGTAGAGGAGACTTGTGCTATCGCGGACGAGAAGCGTTGCACCGTCGCTTGAGAGTGCACGCAGACTCCCGTCAGCATCAAAGCCGACAATCCGCACCTGCTGCCGATTGGGGCGCAAAAGTACTACTCGCCCAACCACGCGGAGTGCGTTCTTCCATGCTGCAACGATTGGAGCGTACTCCCGGCTCATCAAGCGCTCGAGGATGCGCTCGGTAAGCCGCTCAGCGAGATGTTCGGCTGGCGGGAGTGGCTTGGTAGCTACTTCAGCGAGCGACCGCACTGGGTAAGGGGAATCGGGCACGTTCGGCAATCCAGCCAGATTGATGCCGATACCGACGAGCACACTGCCAGCCTGCCCGCCGGTGTAGTCCGTCTCGATCAACATTCCACCGACCTTTCCCGGCGGTGCGTTGCGAGGCTTTACCCAAACGTCGTTCGGATACTTCAGCGCAAGCTGCTCGGCAGGTGCGTACTCTGCAAGCGTGTCGAGTACCGTGGTTGCAGCTGCTGCCAGCACAACAAGTGGCGCTCGACTATCGCCGATCCACCCAGCAGGGAAGCCGACCGTCATCAGCAATGCGTTGCCGGGAATATCCATCCACGCGCGGCCGTACCGGCCACGTCCTCGGTGCTGGTGTGCTGCAGTGACCAAGACAGGCATCGGGAGCTCGGCGAGCAGCTCGCGAGCACGATCGTTTGTCGAGCCAAGCTCCTGCCAGTGCTCGACTCCGTAACGTTGCATGCCAACGCTACGCCAAAAGCGCTGGACGTGCGTCTTTTCCATCCTGCAAAAATCGCTCCTCGGACGGTCGAATGTCCACACTCTCGAACGAGACAATTTGCGCGCTTTCGACTCCGCCCGGAATCGGCGGGTTGGCAGTCGTGCGTGTTTCCGGGCCCCAGGCGATTTCGATTGTTGATGCCTGCTTCCGTGGAAAGCGGCCGCTCGGCGAGGTAGCCTCGCATACGATTCACTACGGGCAGTTCCTCCGCTCCGATGGGTCGGTTGCGGACTACGTCACCGCGGCCGTGTTCCGCGCTCCACGGAGCTATACTGGCGAGGACGTCGTCGAGATCACCTGTCACGGCGGCACTGTGATGTACCGGCTCATCCTTGAGTCGCTCATTGCTCGTGGGGCGCGGCTTGCCGAGCCAGGAGAATTTACCCGACGCGCGTTTTTGAATGGCCGGCTCGATTTGGTGCAAGTGGAATCTGTCGCCGAGATCATACACTCGCAATCTCTTGCAGCACAAGAACTTGCACTAAAACAGCTCGGTGGTTCCTTCACTGCGTGGATTCGTCAAATCCGCGATGAGCTCAGCAATGTTGCTTCCTTGGTGGAGTTAGAGCTCGATTTTGCCCAAGAGGACGTTGAATTCGCCGAGCGGCGAGAGCTTGCCGAGCGGATAGACGGTATGTTGGTTGAATGCCAGCGATTTATTCGTTCGTACAGTGGCGCACAAATTCTTCGTCATGGGTTGCGGGTGGGAATCGTCGGGTTCCCCAATGCTGGGAAAAGCTCGCTGTTCAATGCGCTCCTCGGGAGACAGCGTGCGATCGTTTCCCCCCAGCCTGGTACGACACGTGACTACATCGAAGAGACACTGCCAGTAGGGCGGTCACTTGTGCGGCTGTTCGACACAGCAGGGCTTCGCACCAGTAGCGATGCCATCGAAGTCGAAGGAATTGCGCTTGCGCGGTCGGTTATCGAACAGTGCCACGTGCTGGTCGTTGTCAACGACGTTAGCATTGGCGTCGAACACTCCGAGGGTCTGGTTACATCGTTGCGAGAGGAAGTCCCCGGAGCGGTGCATTTGCTCGTGCACAACAAGTGCGACCTGCTCCAAGCCATCCCATCACCACGTACGGAAGACGAACTTTTCATCTCTGCGCGCACAGGGCAGGGAATAGAGCAACTCATCGAACGTTTGGGGAAGATCATCGAAGAATCTACTGCAGAACTTGAGCTGGCACTGGTCAACGAGCGGCAACGGGATTCCCTCCTGCGCGTAGAAGCGGCCCTCATGTCAGCTCAGCGTGCACTTGCAGAAGGACTGCCAGGGGAATGTATCGCACTCGATCTGCGGACCGCTGCGCAGGAACTCAGCACACTCCTCGGCGAGCAATGGACAAACGATCTGCTCGACCGGATTTTCTCGCAGTTCTGCATCGGGAAGTGATCTGCCAACGAGTGGAGAAAACACAGGTGAATGGGCGCTCGAGATGTTCCTATGCAGCAGCGGGGCGCGTGGCAGCAACGTCGAAGAGAAACTGCACAAGTTCATCCCGGATCCGTTCGGTGCTGTAGCGTTCTTCTACCAATCGGCGGGCATTCTGCCCCAGTTGGCGCATGAGTGAGCGGCTGGTAAGAAGTCTGACCACTGCGTCTGCGAATGCTTCCGCCGTATCCGCTCGCAGATAGTGGATACCATCGGTGCATTCAATTCCCTCAGCACCGATACTTGTCGAGACAACAGCTTTTCCGACCGCCATTGCTTCGATGATTTTGCTCCGAATTCCGCTTCCCGAAAGGAGAGGAACCACCAGAATGCTCTGATTCTGCATGAAGGTGCGAGCATCGGGCACGACGCCATGCACGACGACCCCCTCATACGCCGGAAGTTTGACATTTGGTGGTACTGCACCGGCAACGTGGAAGGTAGCCCAGGGCACCCTGTCTCGGACGCGGGGAAAGATTTCCCGCAGAAACCACTCAAGACCTTGACGGTTTGGTTCCCAGGACAGCGAGCCGATGTGAAAGAGCGTCGGTGGCTCGGGTTGTTCGAGGGCGGGCTGGTAATCTTCCAGGTCAACGGAGAAGGGAACAGTGCACAGCCTCCCAGAAAATCCCATCATACGGCAGAGTGTTGCATCCTCAGCGGTGATGGTCACAATTCCATCGAGGCGACCCTCACGAAAGAGCGTTTGCTCATACGTAGCAAGCCGTCTTGCTTGCTCGCGGAGGTAGAGTCGCTTGGCGAGAGTTCGTTCGGCAGCGGCAACGCGTTCCCATAGCAAGTGCTCGATGTTATGTGCTCGGTACACACACACTGCGCTCAATCGCTTTGCAACAAGCTCGACGTACAGTGTCGTCGGCAGTCCCTCGAAGAAGACAACATCCGGGTTGAACTCTGAAAGTGCGCGTTCCAGTGTGCTGGCGTATGCTCGACTCCAAAATCTACTCAGGTGGTATGGCGTACCATTGAGGAGGTTCCAGATGGCTCCCGCCAGGGTGATCCGATTATCCACGGGCACCCACCAGGACAGCGTCCTTGCATAAACGTTCTCGATCGTGGACGGTTCTACCCAATGGCGCTTAGTGTTCATCGCCACGACACCGACCGAACATGCTGGGTGACCACAAAGCATACGGTAAACTCTCCGCATGGCAAGCGCACCACCATCGTAGAGCTGGAAGGGAATACGCGGATGGAGAATCAACACTCGTAGCTGGCGCATAGCAGCAAAAATAGCTGGCACAGCGGCAAAATTCGTCGGTGTTACACTGCACAAATTACTAGTGAACTTCTCTGCCTTGAGATCCATATGATGTCGTGCTCGTGTACACGTGCCTACGCCGGAATATTGATTGCCATAAATGCGATCGCAACACGCCCGTCTGCCAATAATCGTCTTGGAGCCAAGCAAAAAGACACAGACGAAGAATGCCGTCGGCATTCATTTTTCTTCCACACTCGGGTGTTGATGTTTCACGTGAAACATTGGCACAATGGATAGCATTACGAACGCTTTCGATGTCGTCGTGATTGGCGGTGGTCACGCAGGTATTGAGGCTGCCGCTGCATGTGCGCGGATGGGATGTCGGACCGTGCTTCTTACGATGGATAGGCGCTCGATTGGGCGACTTTCTTGCAATCCTTCGATCGGTGGTACCGCCAAGGGGCATCTCGTCAAAGAGCTCGATGCACTCGGTGGCATCATGCCCGTAATCGCCGATCGGACAGGCTTACAATTCAAAGTGCTCAACCGTTCGAAAGGACCCGCTGTGTGGTCGCCGCGGAGCCAAAATGACAAAGACCTTTATCCAGCTTACGCACAAGCCATTCTCTCCCACATCTCGAATTTGACGGTTGCGGAAGGAACGGTCGAGGAAATCCTCCTTTCAGGCGACTGTGTCCGCGGAGTACGATTGCAGAGTGGGGATGAGCTGCGATGCCGTGCGGTCATTCTCTGTGGGGGGACGTTTCTCAACGCAGTAATGTACACAGGGCTGGCAGCGACACCAGGTGGTCGTATCGGTGAACCGCGTGCAGAGAAAATCTCTGATCTTCTCGCTCGTGCTGGGGTAGAGAAAGGTAGGCTCAAGACTGGAACACCCCCGCGTGTGGATGGGCGTACGATTGATTTCTCAAAAACCATTATTGAAGTAGGGGACGATCCGCCGCGTCCATTTTCCATTCGCACACGTCGGGTGCGCAATCAAATCGTCTGCTACGCAACCGCAACGAACGAGCGAACGCACGAGATCCTTCGTACTGGCTTCGATCGCTCCCCAATGTTCACGGGGCTAATCAAAGGGAAAGGACCGCGTTATTGCCCCTCGATCGAAGACAAAATCGCACGCTTTACCGAGCGCGCGTCCCATCCAATCGTCCTCGAACCAGAAGGATTGGACACCAATTCATTCTACGTCAACGGATTTTCGACGAGCTTACCTGCAGACGTCCAAGAAGCAGCACTCCGCACAATCCCAGGTCTTGAGCATGCACAGATTATCCGCTACGGCTATGCTGTCGAGTACGACTTTTTCTACCCTTACCAACTTCACCACACGCTGGAGACAAAGGCAATCCGAGGGCTTTACTTCGCTGGACAAATCAACGGTACTTCCGGCTACGAGGAAGCAGCCGCCCAAGGGATTGTTGCGGGGATCAATGCTGCACTTGCCCTTCGTGGCGAGGGTGAGTTCCGCCTCCTGCGCTCAGAAGCCTACATCGGCGTGCTCATTGATGACCTCATCAACAAAAGCAGCGACGAACCCTACCGCATCTTTACGTCGCTTGCAGAATACAGGCTTCTTTTGCGACAGGATAATGCCTATGAACGCTTAGCCGACTACGGATTCCGCCTTGGACTACTCGACCACGCAACATATGAGCGTATCCTCCACGAGCGCCAAGCAAAGAGCACGTTCCTCCGTTGGTGCCAAGAGACAAAACTTTCCCCAACTTCCGCCAACCCACTCCTGGAGCAGCACGAAGAATCGCCCGTCCACGAATCGGTCACCGTAGCACAGATAGCTCTCCGCCCAACGCTCGATCTCGAACATATCCTCGCTTGGTACAGTGCCCTTCCTAACACCTCTCCTATACCACCTACTACCGCCTCGATCATCGAGCAAGTCGGGATCGAACTTAAGTACGCCGGCTACATCGAGCGACAGCGTCGTGAAGTGGAACTGCTTCAGCAGAACGAACACCGAACCATCCCACCGAATTTTGACTACAACGCAATTCCTTCCCTCTCGAAGGAAGCACGAGAAAAACTCACACGTATTCGCCCTGCTACACTCGGCCAAGCAACTCGAATACCTGGAGTCTCTGCAGCAGATAGCGCAATTTTAGCTCTCTACGTGCGCTAACGTGCCAGAGTTTCACGTGAAACATGGAAAACTGCGTATTTTTCAAGGCTTCAAACAGACATCTTGTCACTGCGGACAATCGAACGTCCTCTATGACACTTTGACAACCACCCGATAGAACCGACCTTTGACCTTTTGTCACCAGTGTAATTTTGTGCTTCTTTGTTGTTCCACAATCTTCGCTGACGCCTTATGCAACGAATCGCCATTGCTGGTGCAGGGGGAAAGATTGCCTCTGCAGTCATCGAGCACTATCGGCAGCAATCTCGCATTGCGCTCCTCCTTGTTTCCTCAAAAGAGCTATCCGTGCAAACGGAAGGTGCGCTCGTTGAAATCGCGCATATCCCACCCCAGGATTTCGACGGCTATAAGACTGCACTGAAGGAGTTCAAACCGAACGCCATCATCAACACAATCGGCTACACCGACGTTGACGGATGCGAAACAGACCGTGCACTCGCACAGATGCTCAACGTGCGATTTCCAGAAATGCTCGCACGGGTAGCACGGACGTTTGATATTCACCTTGTTCATTACTCGACCGACTACGTGTTCGATGGAAGTGCTGGCCCGTATGACGAAACGCAGATTCCCAACCCTATCAACTACTACGGCAAAACCAAACTCGCCGGCGAGAATGCCATTCGTTCTACTGGTTGTGCAGCAACGATTATCCGCACCAATGTGGTGTACGGTTTCGGTGGTACTTCCAAGAGCGACTTTGTCGAATGGGTCATTCGATCAGTAACTGCGAACATTCCAATCCGCGCCGCGGTGGATCAGTTTTCGAATCCGACGTACTCGGGCGATCTTGCACTCGCGACAGCGAAGTTCGTAGAGCGACGTCGAAGCGGTCTTTACCACATAGGCGGGGCTGATTATTGTAGCCGCTACGATTTTGCACGTGCCATTGCACGCGCGTTCGACCTTCGTCCCGACCTGATTGAGCCGGTAACTACCCAGCAGCTCGAGCAAAAAGCACCGCGTCCCTTACGCGCAGGATTGATCTCCCTCCTTGCGGAAGCAGAGTTGGGTTTTCGGTTTTCAGGCATTGACGAAGGACTTATTGCATACCGCCGAACAATTGAATCAAGCCTCCGGTGAGCAGCCTTACAGCAGAGGTGCGTTCAAACTTTTGCACAAAGAACACTTGAGTGGCTGTGGAAAAGTGGAAAACAACCGTTCGTTTAGCCTTCATTCCTAGCAATGATGCGGCAGAGAGCCTGATGTGCATCCAATGTCCGGTGTTGAAATCCGGTGGAAATCGCGCCATAGTTTTCGACAGTAGGGTGGATAAATTCCGTGGGTTCATGCCGGGGCGGGAATAAACCGACACGTTGTGCACATGGTGGGGGCGATTTTTCTCCTCACCTGTTGAAAGAAATGGGGAAAGCAAGAAAAAGTCAGGCGGCAGTCAGGCGATCCATAGCCACACGCAAGGGAAAACTTCACTTTGGCTGGAAGGAGGATGTTTGGCGGGAGTGGCTAATTTTGTAGGACTATCGCAGCACCGACTGATGGACACACTGCAACTTGAGCGTAGGGATGGAGGAATCGCCACCATCCGACTCAATCGTCCGGAAAAGCGCAATGCCCTCTCGCCCCAAATGCTCGTTGAGCTTGAGCGAGCATTTGAGCAGCTCTGCGGGGATGACCAAGTCCGAGTCATTGTGCTCGAAGGAAACGGCCGCGCGTTTTGCGCCGGTGCCGACTTGGAATATCTCCAGGCGATGAGCCGGTATTCTGCACTCGAGAACCTGAGCGATTCGCTCATCCTCGAGCGAACGTTCCGAACGATTTATCGCTGTCCGAAGGCGACAGTTGCGAAAGTCCATGGACCGGCAATTGCTGGAGGCTGCGGGCTTGCGACGATCTGCGATTTCATCGTTGCGTCCCGGCAGAAAGCGCTCTTTGGCTATTCTGAAGTGCGGATTGGCTTCATTCCGGCGATTGTTGGTGCGTACTTGCTCCGCAAGGTTGGCGATGCAATTGCGCGACGGTTGCTGCTCAGTGCAGAACTCATCAGTGCGGACGAAGCTCACCGGATTGGGTTGGTCTCCCACGTCGTAGAGCACGACCAGCTCGATAGTGCTACTGCTGAGTTAGCGGAAAAACTTGCTGCCAACAGCGCAAGCTCGATCGCCTTGACAAAGCGCTTGCTCGACGGCATGCACGGGATGGACCTCGATGGTGCGCTTGCCTATGCTGCGGCACTCAATGTTATTGCGCGTGACACGGACGACTGTCGCCAGCGCGTCGCAGAATTCCTCCAACAATCGAAAGGTTCGCAATGAACGCAGCAATACGCAGAGCAACATTCTTGGCAATTGCGCCTGTCGTGCTCCTTGCCCAGAATGCACTTGTCAACGTCAAAGGCACCGTTCTCGATGAGCGGACAGGAAAGCCGCTGGGTCACGAGATGGATATGGTCATCACCTCCGAAAAAACAGGGAAAAAATTTGTCGTCAAAGTCAACAGCGCAACCGGAGAATACCTACAGCCGCTCGAATCGGGCCAACGCTATTCGATCGTGTTTTCCAGCTATGCGATCTACCGAAAGCACGCGAGCATCGAGATTCCCCCGATGCAGAAGTTCAAGGAGTTGACGTTCAATTTTACTGTGCGCTCGCTACAGGAAGGCGAGCCGCTTGCAGAAATCCGCGCATTTGCCGCGGGAAGCTCAGTGCTTAGCGCCGAGGCTCGTGGTGCTATCGAGCGCGTTCTCGACCTTCTCAAAGAGAACAGGCAGATGCGCATCGTCGTCGAACTGGCTCGCGAGCGCG
Organism: Candidatus Kapaibacterium sp.; assembly: GCA_026003495.1. Lineage (GTDB taxonomy): Bacteria > Bacteroidota > Ignavibacteria > Kapaibacteriales > NICIL-2 > NICIL-2. Next base: position 127,934 of record BPHK01000001.1, read on the forward strand.
AGCCAGCACCACCGCCGCCTGTTCAACCGAGGAAGAGTGCCCCAAAGAAATCAACGAAGGGGAAGAAAGCATCCGCTGAACCTTTGCCACCTCCACCGGTACCACAGCCTCCGGCTGTCAATGAGCAGCTCTATGCAGCACGACTTGAGGTGCTCAAGCAGATGTTTGCCGATATTCGCGATGCGGAAGTTCGCGTGCAGTATCGAGCAGGTCCTGAGCAAGATGCTACGAGCGCTGCACCGAATCTCCGCATCCTGACCGGGCCTGTCAAAAGTATCTTCGATGAGTAATGTTTCACGTTCTGGAATCGTTTGCGATGAACTACGTCCTTTTCGCGCTTGTAGCCGTAGGGCTTGTTACCACCGCGTTTTCGCGTAGCGATGGCGACGTTCCGCCGCCACCGCCAGGAGTCGAACGGCCACAGTATAAGATCACCGTTACCCATAACGGCAAAGCACTTGGCTCGATGATCATCGAGCTCTTTCCGGATGTTGCCCCCAAGCACGTAGCCAATTTCGATAGTCTTGTTTCGATTGGCTTCTACAACGGGACGGCCTTCCACCGCGTCATTCCTGGGTTCATGATTCAGGGTGGTGATCCGAACAGCAAAACCAAACCGCGCGAGCAGTGGGGATTTGGTGATCCATCGCAGAAGCGCATACCGGCTGAATTCAGCAAGATTGCGCACCGGCGCGGGATCATCTCCGCAGCACGCGCTGCAGATCCAAACAGTGCGACGTCGCAGTTTTTCATCTGCGTTGCCGATGCGCCGTGGCTCGATGGGCAGTACTCTGTCTTTGGACGTGTGCTCCAAGGGATGGATGTTGCAGACCGTATCGCCGAGGTCGACCGAGACCAACGCGATAACCCGATCGATAAAGTGGAGATGAACATCGTCAAACTCAGCGGTAAAGAACGAATCCCAACGAAGAAATAGCCCGGGGCTGATTCTAAATGAACCGCCCTACGGTGCGTTGGCGGTTGCTGTTCCTTGTTGGTGCTGTGCTGCTCGACGGCTGCCGCTCAGCGCAGCCGCCCGAGCGAATAACCATCCCAGCAACTATTGCAGCAGCAACGGTCGAGGCAGAATCCTTCTCTGGAGCAGACGCAGACTACGAAGCCGATGTTGTCGGACCGGATGGGCTGCGGGGAACGCTTACGATTGCGATCGAGGAAGGAACAGAGCCTGCGGTGCGCAAGTGGTTTGATGAGCGAGTACAACAACCGTTGGTTGTTGCACGCCTCGAAGCAGGGATCAAGCTTGTCCTCGGAAAGGAGAGAAAGACTGGGACTCCTCCTCCCAGCATCCCGACGACAAACGTTGAGCATAATCTCGAACGCGGAACGATCAGCATCTCGCCTACCAGTGGGGAAATGACCATATGGTTGAGCCAACGTCGCGATACTCTGTACGGCGAGCGACCAATCGCGCGCATTCGGAGTGGGATCGAGTACCTCGACGCTCTCGAGCAGCTTGTTGGTCGTGACGGCATCCTCACCGTCCCGATTGAGCTTCGCTTCCGCCGCCGTTAGAGCCGCCGGAGAATGCCGCGTACAATGCCGATGATCGCAAGAGGGGTCTTCCCATCATTGCGGAGCGGAGCGATTCCGCGGCGAGAGGACCGGAGCTCAAATGAAGCACCGCTTTCCACATATCGCCGGAGAAAGGGTTGCTCTCCAGAAAAGCCATAGACGAGCGCACCATTGTTCGGTTGATTGTTCTGCTCGATGATTGCAACATCACCGTGCCGAATTCCTTCCTGCGCCATTGTATCGTCCGGAACGAGAGCTGCCACCCATGCCTCGCCGGTCAGGGCAAAGAACTCACTATCAACGCTGATCAAACCGCGAGGTCGCAGAAGAGCAACCAATGGGTTCTCTGCTGTACCAGCACCAAGGATCGGTAACGTTTCGCACTTGCGGCTTGGTGGTAGTGGATCTGATGGAGCGGTTGTGGCTTCTTGGAGGTTGATTGCCCGCGACTTGCCTGGTTGGCGGCGTATGTAGCCTTTTCGTTCCAGAGCGGCGATCATCTCGGCAATACCGTTGAGCGAAGAGACCTTGAGCGCGGTGCGCATTTCCTCGTAGCTTGGTGGAAAGCCGCGCTCTTGGATGTACCGTTCAATGAACGTCAGCAGCTGGCGTTGTCGCGGCGATAGGCTCGGGCGCATCCTTTTCGACAAGCACAAAGGTTCAACCGAGCGAAAAATACGACTTTCCTGGAACAATTTTCAGGTTGTTGGAACAAGAACAGGGAGTACTGTATAAAGCTTCAGGTTTTAGGCAAGTCGAGAAACGTGTGGGGAGGCGGTAAGGGTTGCGATGGTATGAAAATCATGCATAACGGCGTTATACATGTCCCAAACATGCGAATTCAGCGCAAAAACGCAATTTTTCGCAGAAATTGAAATTTTTTTGCGTTTTCCTCTTGCGCAAGCAGACTTCTGCACGTGTTTTGCACTTGCGCGGTGGGAGAAAGTGGGAGATAGGCATCCCCTTTCACCGCTGCGCAGGTGACGGTGACCGGTGCCGTCGCCGAGTGTTGCACCGATGCGCTTGTCCCGACCGTGAGTGGGTTCAAAGGTCAGGAAACCTATTCGGTTGACGCCAAGGGGCGGGTGAACATCCCCGCCAAGATGCGTCGTGTCCTTGCGCCCGAGGCGCAGGATACGTTCGTGCTCACGCGCGGGACCGATCGCTGTATCGTCGCCTACCCACTCAATGAGTGGCGGCGCTACGAGGAGCGCTTTGCGCAGCTCAACCAGTACGATGAGAAGCAGCGGTTCTTTCTCCGCATGATTCTCTCGTGGTGTGAAGAAGTCGAGCTCGATCCACAGCAGCGGATTGCGATTCCGCGCCGTCTGCTGGAGTTCGCCGGCATCGAAGGGAAGGTGACAATCGTCGGGATGATGGACCATCTCGAGTTGTGGAATCCCGATGAATTTGTGCGCTACCTCGAAAGCTTCGGCGACAGTTACGAGCAGGTTGCCTCTGCCGTGATGAAGTGACCGGGGGGAAGCTTCCCATGGCAGAGCATCTCTACCACGAGCCCGTGATGGTGCGGGAAACTCTGACGCTGCTCTTGACCGATCCCGACGGGATCTACCTCGATGGCACACTCGGTGGCGGCGGACATGCAGCAGCAATCCTCAGTGGATTGCGGGAAGGCAAACTCATTGGTTTTGACCGCGACCCAGACGCCATCGCCGCGTGTCGGGGGGCATTCGGCGAGGAATTGGCGCGCGGGGAACGGTCACGCGTGGAATTGGTCCACGGCTCATATGTGCTGGCATGCAGCAGGGAGGATCTTCGTGGGCGGGTGCAAGGAATCCTGCTCGATCTGGGCGTTTCCTCGCACCAGCTCGACGAGCCGTCGCGAGGATTCAGCTATCGCTTCGATGCGCCGCTCGACCTGCGCTTCGGTGGCGATGCTGCAAGTGAACCATCGGCAGCGGAGCTTCTGGCCTCGCTCGACGAACGGGAAATTGCCGACATCCTGTACCGCTTCGGCGAAGAACGCTCCAGCCGCCGTATTGCGCGCGCGATCGTTGCTGCCCGGCGGCACGCGCCGATCCGTACGACTGGACAACTTCGTGCGATTGTCGAGCGGTGTGTTCATCCGCGGCAGCGCACCGATGCGCTCAGCCGGGTCTTTCAGGCGCTCCGAATCGCTGTCAATCGTGAGTTGGATGAGCTAGAAAGGTTCTTGAGTTGCGTTCCCTCTTTGCTTTGCCGGGGTGGACGCATTGTGGTTATCACGTACCATTCACTCGAGGATAGGATCGTCAAGGCAGCGTTTCGCCAGCACGCTGCTGACGGACGGTTGCAGATATTGACGCGCAAACCGCTCCGCCCCCAGCCGGAAGAAATCGAACGCAACCGTCGGAGCCGCTCTGCCAAGCTCCGTGCAGCAGAGCGGGTTTAATCCTGCTCAAAGACTAGGCGGTATTTGGCAGGAGAGAGCCTGAGTTTGCCGTTCTCGGCTAAGGCGAGAAGATCCCGCCCACAGAACCTGAATACACTGTTTGACTTTTCGGCAATCATCGAACAGGAATCAGGATACATCTTGAGCGCTTCCCATACTTCTGCAGGGCATTCGATTATCCCTTTATCGAGATCTATTGCGACCCAATACCGCATCGCGAGGAATCCGTCCGAATTGAGGCGCTCCCAGTGGAAGATAGTATCACGACGATAGATGACTGATCCATCATGATGCTCGAACCTCTCTCGGTGCTCGTTCCATTCGAAGCCAAGCGCTTCTGCATAGCTGCGGAAAACCGTAAATATTCGATCGTGCCGCCGGCGGCGAAGTCTGGTGACTTCCTCTCCTTCCCCATTGCTTTCCTCCTCTTCGAGCTTAGCGATTGGTTCTAGCGCAGGACCGTGCGTTTGTTCGTTTGCTTCTTTGTCAGTAGCATCACGTTGGTCAAAGGGAAGCTCTTCGTCGCTCAACGTGAAATGTTCCTCGAAGTATTCAGCGATGAAGGCATCGTCTCGTTCAATGCAGGCATGGAATGCCTTTCTAACGTTAGGTTCATCGAACGGTCCTGATAGTTCGTCCACAAGCAGGTCGTAACACTTGCTCAGTTTTGCGCCGACGAAAATGTTCTCTTCATCCCATAGGACCGTTGGGGTAGTTGACGTTCCAGCCGGCGAGCCGTCAATGTACGGCATCACCTGGAGCTCGCCACTTTTGAAGTAAATGATTCGTGACCGCTCGAGCATAAGAGCCGTTGAACGGACGCGTTGTGTTGTTTCTCCATCACTGAATGTAACTCTCCGAAGATACCTGCTCATCGTCTTCAGCCACTGAGGAGTGATGCCCCCAGTTGCAGTCGGACGACGGATTATTATGTACTCGATGGCCTCAGCAAGGTCTTTGATCGCAGCAAAAGGAGTCTCCTGCACGATATCGGCCGAGAGCATCTGGAAATTGGCCGTTACTGCCTTAATGCCAGGATGGAGATCGGCCCACTTCGTCAGACGTTGCATAGTCAAGCGATACTTTATCTGACTGGTTGGAGTCCACCGATTGTCGAGCGTTAGCCAGTGTTTACACTGCGTCCAGATGGGCCTTGCATATTGCTTTAGAGCAGTACGCAGAGGCTTGAGTTTCCCTTCAGAGAGTTCTTTATCGGTCGGTAATTGACAAAGCCAATCAAGAACATCTTCCAGTGTAGGCTGTTCACGCACACCGAGGTATTCCCAGAGTCTCAACATTCTGGCAGCATGGTGGATCACGGGAGCATTAGGAAGTTCTTCGCTTTCTCTGTGGAAAACCTCCGTGGCGCGCATCCATTCGCCAGTTGAAGTAAGCACCAATGGATCTTCGTCGAAGGCTTGTTGCAATTCCTCTGATGTTTCTCGTTGATATACAAGAATACGATCCAATGCCTCGTACCACTTGAGGATCTCACTGAGCAGCGGCTGGGGGTCGGGTGCTTTGGTCAGAGCTCGGAGGCGATCAAGGAGACTCTCGACCTTGGCAGGCGTATCACGCACGCCGAGCAGGCGGAGGAGAGGTTTGGTCGCCTCGGTGTCCAATTCTGATTTTACGAATGGCTCCACATTGAGAAGCGGTTCCGTCGCTGGTGTTCGCATATAGAGCTCAGCGGGTACCCGTGGCTGCCCGTTCGTATCAAAAAGACAGGGCTTGGAGGATAAAAGGTATAACCATTCACTCCTTATTTCCGGACAGGATAAGCGACGGCTGTTTGAGTAGTTGGATTCTATCAGTACAACATCACTACATTCTTGCCAAGGCAGGCGTTGCGATACTCTCAAGAACGCAGAAACGGCTTTTGCCCATATCGTTGGATCTTCTATGGCTTTTCTCTCCCAGAAGTGCTGCACCTCTTCAGGGAAACCGTAATCGGTGACTTTTACTTGTTGCATTTGAGAATAAAAATTGACATAGCCATCATATCCACGTGATTTCAGAAAAGCACAAACTTTGCTGCGGTCCCAATACACCGTTTGCTTTGAGACTAATGGAACAAAGGGAAGGAATCCGCTTTTTTCTGAGGATATCCATTTCTGCCAGTGCTCACGGGTGCATAAACGATACTGCTCGAAGTAGGCGTCGTGCAAAAGGTGGGCTTCCTTCCAAGATTCAGGCAAAAGTTCCTCGATGGCTGGGTCCTGCGTCGCGATAATGTGCTCAGAGAGGCTACGTTGTTTACCATCCCGACTAATGCAGCGGAATTGCCGGGGCGCTCTCACGTCGAGCGCTGCCAGGAGATGAGCAATATGGATGTGATCATGTAAGGAAATATCTTTTCGATCAAATAAATTTCGGCAGGCGTTATAGATGATTTTGTCGGTGTCGCTGGCACGGTCGAGCTTTATTTCGCGGAGTAACTGATGTGCGTTTTCGAGATCCTTGCTATTTACCTGCTCGCGATTTTCAAGATAGTGTATCCACTCTGGTTCTACCACTATCACCAAACCCGTGAGGAATTCCCAGGCTTCGTCGGAGAGGTGTTGGTTCTTCTCAGGCAGCCGCACAACCTGGTTGGCGGGATGCAGCTCCCGACTTCCCTTGACCGGAACGAGCGGGATGTCCGACAAGGTTTTTTCTTCATACGGCCAGGTTGACCGGTCCCTGGAGCTTACCTGGTCGCGATGTCGCCACACCAGACTCCAGAGTATCCGAAGGCCCTCCACATCACGAGGCCTTGGTACAGGTCTTACACGACGCAATTGCCTTACAACGCTCTCTTCCTGAAGATTCTCTAGCAGCTCCCACTGGTCTAACCTTCGTCGGGCTTCCTCTGTGACGAGAGGGGAGAGGAGGGCCATATCAGAAGCTTCGAAGACCTGGAGCAAATCAGCCGGCTCCCACACTTTGTAGACCCGCCGAGGCGGAGCGATACAACTCTCATAATAAGCCAGTTTGCCGTCCATCGTGAGCAAAACTGGATGGTTGCCGAGCGCCTCTCTAAAGGCTTTGCTCAAAAGCTCCGCTACCTGCGTTCCCTGCAAACTGCTTCTCTGCGGCCTGGGAGGGAGCAGCTCGTAGGCCCGGGCCCGCTCCTCCAGAAGTAAGGACTGGTTTGCCAACCACGCCACCATAGAACGCCCAGCCAACTGACCCAGTCGGGTAAGCAGCCACCGATTAGTAGGCGAAATGGAAGGGTCTTTGATGCCGAATCGGCCAGGGTCCTGTAGAAAAGGCGCATTGCAAGAAAAGGGCGTCTCCACCTGCACCCCCGTCGGAAGAACCGTATACAACCGCTGGGGCCCAGGCAGCCCCAGCACCAGCTCCACCCGACAAGGAGGAAGGTTCAAATCCTCTACGTCCCGCTCCTGGCGAATCTCTTCCAAGGCCTCCTCCGGAAAAGGCTCTTCTTCAGAGGCAAAGTATAACACCTCCAAAGTCTCCTCGCTCACAAGCTGAATGACTTCGGCGCCAGGCGAAGGTCCCTCCCTAACTCGCTTCTTACGAATCGTTCTACCTTCAATCTCAAGCTCCTCAATGTGCCGGAAAAAAAGCAACGAAGCAGGACTTTTTATCCAATCTTCCAGGTTCTTCCGTAGTTCTTGTTCGCGATTCTCGTCCTGAATGCGAACCGTAATGCGCGTCTTGTCGCAAGGAGGCGCCTTCTCCAACCAAATAGGAAGCGTGAACCGCTGCTTTTCAAAACGCACGGCCAGCGTGGGCGTAAAGAGCTCAACGATGTCTCCCAAACTAAAAGTGGACTTGAACCCTATGCCCCGAAAGCCGATAGTGTAGAGCGTACGCTTATTTGAGAACCCAAACCGGCACAGCGAAGCGAACTCCTCTTCGGTAAAATCATGCCCGTCATGCTCAAAGAGAAAGACCCCCTCCTCTATCCGAACCCTAACCCGCCGCGCTCCCGCATCATCGGCGTTCTGAAGCAATTCAGAAAGCACATGGCGTGGACTTTGCACCTGCCGAAAGAGCTGCTTCCAAGGACCAGCCAATTCGGGGTCCTTCTCCAACTGCTTCCAACGCTCGAGTGCCCACTTGCGAATGTTCTCAAAAAATGCTGGCGGATTGCATTTCATGGTACTTCCTCACGTAGCGATTCTACAGTCGAAGGCGTGTTAGTCTCTTTCAAAACCATGGCCAGTGAACTTCAGCGTCCGGCAGTTTTCCGTCACGACGCGCACCACCTGCTCGGGCACGCCGTCGGGAACCGCAACGTGAATCTCCAGCGTCACCGAGACCTGGGCACCTGGAAGCGAGGAAAGATGCGCCAGAACTTCTTCGGCGATGCGGCCTGCCTCTGCTCCGAGGCGAAGGGGACTCAGTGCCACACTGCCATGAAAGCGCTTAGGGAGGGCGGCGGTGGTATCAGGCACTCCCGTAGGCGTAGGGGAGATAGGCTCTCCCCCGGGCAGGGCGGTCCCTCCAGCCGCAGCGCTGGGCGCGACCCCCATTGGAGCTGGAACGGTTGATTGCTCCCCCTGGATCTGGCGCCGTGCAGCCTCGGGTTTGACGAGGAGCCCTTGCGGGTCCGAGTCCGACAGAGAGAGGTTCTGCCCGTAGCGTAAGCCCCGATACCGCCCCGTCGCTTCGTCGTAGCTGTCGGCGTAAGCAAAGCCATCCTGTTCCCAACTCAGCAGGCTCACCCCATCGCGCACCGCGCGCACCAACACCGCAGGCTCTTTGAGGCGCGGCAGGTACACATAGCGGGCAAAATCCTCCACCAACTGCCGCACTTGGACGTGATCGCCTCGCCAGAGGGGGATACGGTCGAGTTCCATGCGCAGGCGCGTGCCTGCCAGGCTGGTGAGGAGCAACTCGTCGTTGCGTAGGCGTTTGCTGGCCCGCACGGCGAGCGAATCCGCCCCTTGCAGGCGGAGAGCGTCGAAGGTCACCGCCGCGGCTGGGTCCGGCCGACCCTGTGCGTCCTGCTGCACGGGCACCAGCAGCCAAGAGTAGGTTTCTGGCAGGCGCGCCTCCACCGTTTTGTCGGCGGACTGCTTTTGCGCCTCCGCCTGCCGAACCTGCTGGGGGTCCAGGTTCAGCGCCTCTCGGTCGTTCAGGATAGATTCCCACCCCAGGTAGCGCCGCACCGCTTCCTCCAGATCCGATAGCCGGGATTCGTCCGGCGCCAGGAAGACGAGCACGTTGCGATAGAGCCGCGGCGCAGAGCCTCGCATTTCCAGGATTTCCCTTGCTTTGCCGAGAGCGGCGCTTTCCAGATTGCCTCTGGCGTGGGGCGTGGAGGGGCCCAGGACCACCAGGCGCGTTTCGAGTTGGTCGGGCACGTCCGAGCCGGACTGCGGGAAGGGATGCACCCCGTAGAAATCGCCGCGCTCGCGCAATGCCTGCCGCACTCGCTTCTCGATTTCCTGGTGCACTCGGTCTGGGTCGCGTTTGAGCTGCTCGGCCCGGTCCTCGGCCAGCTTGGTGACCGTGGGCTGGGTAGCGTACCAGTAGCGCGTGCCGTCGTGGTAGAGGTAGGTGGCTTCGCTGGCAAGCCGGCGGAGGGCATCCCCGAAGACAGCCACCGGCTCGCCGGGGAACGCACAGCCCAGCTTGATGCGGCGATCTTCAAGCCCTTTGTGTGGCGCGCTCGTCACCGGCGCTGAGCCCAGGAAGATCGTGCGCGCCACCCGTCGGCAGGCCGAGTACTTGCCCAGATTGGGATGGTCGCGATCGAGCCGGACGGGCAGGGCGCCCAGTCCATCGACATCCTTCTCGAGAATCGGTGCCCAGTTGTCGGGCAGGTAGCGCGTCAGCTCGAACTGGACCCGTGGATCATCCATCGGTAGGGTGGCCGGCAGAATAAGGGGGCTGCGATCCCCCCTCTCCCACAGGGAATGAATCACTGCCGCCATAAGCCGCAGCACCCCCCGCGTGCGCTGAAACTTCAGCAGCGTGGACCAGTCGGTATAAAGCCGCTCGAAAACCTCGGGATGAATGGGATAGGCGGCCTTGAGGCGCTCCTCGTAGGCGCGCTCGGCGCATTCGGACGGGAATTCCGCGGCCTGCGTGCGGTAGAGCTCGGCAAAAGCGCGGGCCACCACATCGCGCGCCTTGTACTGCTGATCCTCGGTGAAAGGCTGGAAGAGCCGCCGCCGCACGATTTCAAACGACTCTTCGGCCGAAGCAGGGCGCCACGAGGACTCTACGCGCCCAATCACATTCTGCAGGCGATGCAGGGCTTCCCGCCCCCGCAAGCCGCCGACTTCCACATCTTCGGCGTGCGACGCTCCCGGTCCTTCCGAGGCGGGTAAGCTGACGACCACTAAGCAATCACTGACTGCCCGCGCGGATTCGGTGAGCGCCTGCGCAAAGGAAAACTGCGTCTCGAACGAACCGCCTGGCAAATCGGCTGCGTCGTGGAGCTGGCGGGCGTAGGCGACCCACTCGTCGATGAGCACAAGGCAGGGGCCATAGTCACGGAACAGTTCGCGCAGGCGATCGCCGGGGTTGGTGGCGCGCTCGTCGTCGGCGCGTAGGCGCTCATAAGCCTCGCGCCCGCCCAATTGCCAGGCCAGTTCACCCCACAGGGTGCGCACTTCGGTGCCGTCGGGCTTGCGGTGGGGATTGCCCGGCGAAAGGCGGTTTCCTACCAACACCACCCGCTTGACGGAAAGCGCCCTGGGAGCGCCGGCATCCTTGCCAGCGATATTTGATGCCGTCTGGAAGGTGGCGCTCCCAGCCAGGCGTCGTGTGGCTTCCTCCACCGCCCGCTCCACTCCCGGCAGCTCCGCCAGCGGCCTCCCCGAAGCCAAATGAAAAAGGGCCAGCATGGAGTGCGTCTTGCCCCCGCCGAAGTTGGTCTGCAGTTGCACCACGGGGTCGCCTCCCTGGCCGGTCAGCCGCAGGATGGCGTTGGCCAAAAGCTGTCGCAGACTCTCAGTGAGGTAGGTGCGTCGGAAAAACTCCACCGGATCGCGGTACTCGTCGCTCCCTTCGCCCAGGTAAACCTGCCACAGGTCGGCAGCGAATTCGGCCTGCTGGTAGCGGCCGCTGGTCACGTCGGGATGCGGTACGGCCACCTCGCGCCAGGGCTTGAGGCTACTGGTGGCGCTACTCTCGATCAGGGAGCCGCCCAGCCGTCGCTTCTCGCTGCGCACTTGCTCGTCGTACACCTGGCGGCGGAGTTCTAATTTGAGCCGGCGTACCTCTTCCGACTGGGGCGCCGAGAGGGCTGCCAGGAGCCGTTCGGCCGAGTCGAGCGCGCGGTCGGCGTCGTCGCTCGAAAACGTCTCCTGGTGCGCCCAGCGATTGCGCCACTCGCGCAGCTCGCTCACCAGCGACCGTTCAGCAGACCCCAGCGTGGTGCGGAAGACGGCGTTCCAGCTCTCCCACATCACCTTGAGCAGCGCCGCCACATCCATTTGGCTGAACGGCTTGCCTGCGTTGTACCGGTCCTCGCCAACAAGACGCGCTACCTCCGCCTCGGCTTTCGGGCCGAAGAACCTTCGCATCTCCCGTTCGACATAAGGCGCCAGCCCCTCGCGCAGAAGCTCAAGCGCCTTTCCTACTCGATCGCGATTGGTCATGGCCATAAGCTTAGTTCTCCGTTGAGAAGAGTTCGGCTTGCTTGTAGGATGCCTGTTCTTGGGCCAGTTTCGCCAGTTCGCCCCATCCGAGGACCAGGGCGTTGTAGCCCTGGGCATCGGCGGAGCGCCCTTTCTTTTCGGCAATCGAAAAGAGCCGATAGGCCAGCTCGCGGGCATAATCGGCTCGAGAGCCCAACCGGCGCAGCAGGTCCGCCGTGGCGCGCTCGCCTTTTTGCTGGGTCCAGTACACCTTCACCAAATGGTGTGTCACCTCCCACACCGAGATGCGCCTGTCCTTGTCTGGATTCCAATCGTCTGGCAGTTCCTCAGGACGGAGCAAACGCACCTTGCCGCCGCGGGAGACCACGATCCCGCCCTCCACCAAGCCCACCACCGTGGTCACCTTAGCCTTGGAGAGCAGCTCGGCGTCCCCGAACTCGCCTTCCTCGAAGCCGTGCTGCTCGTACCAGGCGATGGCCCAGCGGGTGTCGGCGTCGAACTCGTCCTCTTGCTCGGAGAGGACCTCGGTCAGGGTCTGGTTAATAAGCGCCAGCGCCGTGCGCACGCTCATGGGCCGACCGCTCGCCTCCAGGACCTTGCTGTACTTGGAAAAGATGGCCATGCCCGGGCCGATGGCCGCCTGGGCGAAGTCCACCGGCGCAATGTTCCCCTGCTGAAGGTGACGCAGGGCCATTGGCAGCTCCCGCTTGAGCTCGGCCACAAAGGAACGGCGATCGGTCCCAGGCGCGTCCCCAGGACGCGGACGGCAGGCGATGACAATGTAGGAGGCAAGGGCATTGGCCTCCATGGCGTTCATTCGCCACCTCTGCGACGCCCGCACCGGCCAGGTGGCGGTGATCTGGAAGCCCGTCTCAATCAAGGCCGTGAGCATCGTCTCCCAGCCGGTGGTGCGGTCGATCCTGGAAGCGCTCCTGGGAGCGCTCCTGGGAGCGCGACCATCTTGGTCGCATTCTTCTATTGCGGGCGAGACGCCCGCGTTCCCAGCATCCTCGTCCGCGCCGCTTTCGGCGTCGTCCTGCTTGAAGGCGTAGTAAACCGTGAGCGGGAAGCGCGGGTCCATTTTCTCCCGGAGGATGGCAAAGGCGCGGCGGAAGCCCTGCTCGAAGTGCTCCTTCGCCTTGCGCTTGTCGCCGCCGAAGCGCTCAGGGGCTGCCACCAGCTCCGGCTCCTTAGGCACCAGGATCGTGCCGAAAAGCTCAGGATAGAGGTCGCCAATCGTGCGCCGCAGCCACACGTAGAAAAAGTCCGAGAGCGCCGCGTAGCCAATGTTGTCGTAGTAGGGCGGGTCGGTGGAGACGAGGACGTTCTTGAGGCCGTCCCAGGGCTGGGCGGCGTCGACGGGCCGGGCGTGGCCTGTTGTCCTCGCGTCGAGCGTTTCAACGGCATCAGCCAGGATGTCAACCGCGTTGACCCAGCAAATTGCCTTCTCCCCCAGCAGATTTGCCTCCGCAAAATCCCAAACCATGGGGATCGCCTGCCGACCGAACAAGTGCATCTGCTGCTGTCCGCTCGGCTTCCACGTGCTGAGGGCGCAGTTGAAATCCGCGCAGCGGTCCAGGGCCAGGGCGAGGAAGGTGGCGACGGCGTCTGCGTAGGCGTCGGCTTCAGCTGGCTGGAGGCCGGCGCTTGCCGCGTCTCGGCGCACGTCGGCCCGCACCTCCCGGATCAGGTCCGAAAGCGTGACCAGCGCCGTGCGCTGGCGGGGAGTGAAGAGCTGGAAGTACCGTGACATCCCGTAAAGTGGGAGCTGGTCGGCAGCCTTCTCTTGAAGGGGCTCTTCTGGCTTCCATGCTGGGTGCGCCTTTCGGGCGACGGCCTCCTGTTCCTCAGTGGCTGGCAGGTACACCCGCCCGCGGCCGGTGTCGGCCACGATGGCCACCAGGCGTGCGTGCATCCGGCCGGCCTGGCCCTGCGCCTTGATGTAGTCGTCGGTGATTGGGTCGCCGGTGAGCAGGCAGCGGAACTGCGCCCGGCCGGTCTTCGTCCCCGCTTTCACCGCCTCCCGGTCTGGCGGCGGGCCGGTGCGCACCCGGAAGCGCCACCTGGGAGCACTGGGAGCGCCGGCATCATTGCCGGAAATACTTGATGCGCTGGGAGCGCCGGCATCATTGCCGGAAATACTTGATGCGCTGGGAGCGCCGGCATCATTGCCGGAAATATTTGACGCCGCCTGGAAGGCGGCGCTCCCAGCGGTGCTCCCAGTCCGCTCGATCACCGGCTCGAGCCACGCCTCGCTCTCCTTCTTGCTGGAAAGCCAGAAGGTGCTCATCAGGGGCACGTGTGCACCGCGCGCTGCGGGGTTCGGGCTTGGCACCGTCCGCGCCCAGATCCAGGCGATGACCGGCAGCTCCCTCCCCACGTAGGCCTTCAGGTGCGGGTGCTCGGCCGCCATCTCCGCTGTCACTTTCACGGGCGGGTAGAGGTGGCCGATGCGTTCCTGCGCCCGCTGCAGAATCACGCGGCCGTAGTAGCGCACATCGGTCGCCAAGCCGGCAGCACCGCGCCACCTTGGCGAGCTGGGAGCACCGGCATCCTTGCCGGAAACATTGGATGCGCTGGGAGCACCGGCATCCTTGCCGGAAATAATAGGAGCCGCCTGAGCCGCCTGGAAGGCGGCGCTCCCAGTGGCGGCGCTCCCAGAGGCAGAGGCGCTACTAAAGCGCCATTCGCTCGCCGAACGTACCAATCCAGCCTTGACGGGGTTGTTCTCGATGTACTCGATTGTTGCGCGCAGGTGCGTTTCGTCTCGGATGAAGCGGTCGAAGTACTCGCGCTGCCAAAACGCTCCTGTGCGACCGAGCAGGCGATTGGCTTCGTTTGCCGTGAACGATTTCCACGAATGGACGATGTCGCTCAACCGGTGACCGGGCAGCGTTTCGATCAGCACGTGCACGTGATTGGGCATGATGCACCATGCCAGCAACCTGTACCGCTCCCCATCGAAGTGGAGCAAGGCATCTTGTACCACCTTCGCAATCCTTTCATCACGCAGGTAGCACATTCCTTTCCCAGCATCCTCGTACGCTTCGATGCGTCTGCGGAGCTCGACCATGCGCGGATCATCGGCAGCCACGCCATCGGCAACTCGTAACTCATCGCGCCAGCGGATGATTACCTCTGCCGGTACGCTGTCGTGGAGTCGGAATGTGATGAATTGGACGCGGTCCGGCTCATCCAAGTGGGGAATGAATCCCCGGGAATGCCAACCCTTGTGCGTGGGGGTCGGGTGCGGGCGGGGCGCCCGCGTTCCCAGGAAGGTGGCTTCCGGGTTCACCGGCGGCCAGTCCGTCCAGCGCGGCACCACTTCCAAGTAGCACTTGTTCAGGAGCACGGCGACCGGGTTCTGGTCGCCGGCATAGGCCTCCATGCCCAGCCGGGCCGCCTCCAGCGGGATTGAGCCCCCACCCGCGAAGGGGTCGAGCACGGGCGACAGGTGACCGTCGCAGTACTTGAGCATCTCGGCGCGCGCCTCGGCGTAGACCTCCGGGTGCTCGTGCAAACGGGGCTGCATCATCTTGCGGAGGATGCCGAAGAGCCGCTCCCGTTCCCGCTCCTGGGCTTCCACGGTGGGGAACTTCTCCGGGTGGCTCGACGGGTCATCCACCACCGAAGCGAACAGCACGGCCCGCGCGACCGGAAGCGGTAGCCGCGCCCACCAATGATGAATTCCCTTCGGATGCGCCCCGATCCCCGGCATTTTGTCATACGCCGAGGCGTCGTTGATCCACGGCAGGGGTAGGGCCACTTCAATGAGCTTCTTGCGCGGCGTCATAGGATCTCCTCCGCCTGCGAAAGTAACGAGGACAATTCGTAGTTGACGCTTGTCACGCCAAAGTCTGGCTCCCGCTGGAAGGGGCTACGCACATAGTATAGGCGGTGCTTTTCGTCGCTCTCAAAGAGCACGATCGCCAGGATGTAGGCGTCGGGTTTGTTGAGCGAGGTCAGGATTTCATTGCGGGTGACGGTGATGGTGTCAGCACCGGCCACGCGTCCCTTGACCTCGATGAAGCGCAAGTGTCCGGACGCAGGGTCGCGGCTTTCGATGTCGTAGCCGAGGTGGTCAGACTCCCGGTCCACAGGCTGGAATCCCAGGCGGCGCTCGGCCTCCATGACGATGGCGCGGGCACGGGCGGCGATAGCCTGCGTCTCGGCGGACGGGGTGTCTGGGGGCGGCAGGTGCCCCTTCATTTTAGCCAGCAGCCCAGCTGGGATCACTACGAAGCCGCCCATCACGACGGGCGGCAGGGGCGAGATCTGCGCCTCCAGGTCGAGCTCTTGCATCCGCTTCTCGAGCCGGTTGGTGAGTTCTTCGGCTCGGCGCTGCGCCTCTTGCCAGTTGAGTCGCGCGTTGGGCTTGCCCGCTTGCTCCTGGAGACGGAGTTCTTGGGCGCGGTGGTCCCAGTAGGCGATCTCCTTGGTCAGGCGGTCCTTGACGGCGATGCGGGTTTTCTCGATGAGCTCCAGCCGTCGACGGCGAACTTCTGCCAGGTGCTCGGGCACCACCTGGGTTACCGCGTACGCGAGGGCGTGGGCCTCGAGGTCCTGCGTGATCCAGGCGCACTCAGGCTGGGCGAGGATCTCTTCCGGCGAAGGCTCGCCTTCTCGCAGAGGGCGGAAGTCCAAGTACGGCGCATAGGCGGCATTCCGGGGCCGGCCCTCGGCATCCAGCTCAACATAGAGCATGCGACGGGAGATACTACGCTGATCGCCATTGGGTGTCAGGGTCCCGTCCTGTATGGAGTGTTCGAGCGTGAAAATCACGCGGGGAAGGGTGCCAGGGTCGGTTTCGTCCACGAGGATCGTGCCGCGTTTGAGCAGATCGCGGTGGCGCTCGAGGATCAGGTCGATCACGGCATCGAGCAGGGGATGCCCCGGGCAGACGAAGGCCGCAAGCGGTTTGCCTGGCAGGGTGACCAATTCTTTTTCGAAGGTAATGCGCTCGTAGCGGCGCAGGACTGGCTCACGCGTGCCGATGAGCCGGTCACGCTGGCGGATTGCAGCGGGTACATGCGTTACTTCGTAGCGACGGGGTTCGCGCTCGTGGATCGAGCCGCCGAGGTGACAGAAGGCCTCGAGGAAGAACGATTCAATGTAGTGGGGCTGGAGGCGGCGAGCTGCGGCGCGTTCCATGTCCTCGCGCAGGCGTTGGAGCCGCTCGGCATTCAAGATCTCGGGGCTCAATGCCCGGTCTTCGACCAGGTCGCGGAGAAGTTCCGATCGGAGGGCGCCTTCGATGATGCGGTCGAGTTTCATTCGGACTTCGGGCTGCTCGCCGTAGCGGATCGCTTCGATGAGCAGATCCCGAAGCGATTTTCCTTCGAATTGCAACTTGCCAAGTACGTCGAAAACCTTACCGCCCAGGGCGGCTCGTGCTTCATCGAGCTTGCGCAGCAGGCGGTGATAGACATCGCCTTCGCGCGTTTCGAGGGCGACGAGATTCCACAGATGGCAGACCTCGGTTTGGCCGATGCGATGGATGCGGCCGAAGCGCTGCTCCAGGCGATTGGGATTCCACGGCAGGTCGTAGTTGATCATCAGGTGCGCGCGCTGGAGGTTGATGCCCTCGCCGGCGGCGTCGGTGGCGACCAGGACGCAGGTTTGGGGGTCGTAGAGGAAAGCTTCCTGGGCTTTCTTGCGTTCTTCGCGGTTCATGGCGCCATGGATGGCCACCACAAGTTCCGGCCGTCCCAGGTGGGAACGGATGCGTTCGACCAGGTAGGTGAGCGTATCACGGTGCTCGGTGAAGATCACCAGTTTGTGAGCGGGCGATTTCTGGGGCGCGATCATCTCCAGCAGGTGGGCCAGCTCGCGCCATTTGCGGTCTTCACCGCTCTCGCGAACCTTTTTCGCCAGGGCTTCGAGGGTTTGCAGCGTTTGGATTTCTGCGCGCAGTTCTTGGATCGTCCTGGCTGCTGTGGCGCGATCGAGCACCTGCTCCTCGAGGGCGTCCTGATCGGTTTCAGGCGCTTCGTCCAGCCCTTCGAGGTCCTCTGGGTCGAGTGTTTTGATCGTTACTTCCACAGTAGCACGCCCCCGCTGGAGGAGCTCCAGTTCACGGAGCTGGCTTTCGAGACGTTCGCGGCGGCGGCGAAGAGATTGATAGATTGCCTCCGGACTGGAAGCCAAGCGGCGCTGCAAGGTTGTCAAGGCAAACCCTACAGTGCCCTTACGCTTTTCGTCGGCGAGCGTGTCGGCGCGGTTGAATTCTTCTCGCACATACTCGGTGACATCTTTATAGAGCCGCGCTTCAAGGTCGGAGAGCTTGTACGGCACCGTGTGGGCAATCCGTTCCGGGAACAGAGGGCGACCATCGAACTTGACGAGGTTTTCCTTGAGCATCCGCCGCATAAGGTCCGAGGTATCCACTTGGTGCACGCCTGTTCGAAATCGTCCAGGAAAGCGATCCCCATCGAGCAAGGCAAGAAAGAGCTGAAAATCCTCCTCTTTGCCATTGTGTGGGGTAGCCGTCAGCAGGAGGAAGTGTCGGCTGTGGCGGGAAAGAAGCTGGCCCAGCTTGTAGCGCTTGGTGTACTTGATTTCCCCGCCAAAGAAGGAAGCGGACATTTTGTGGGCTTCGTCCACGATCACCAGGTCCCACTGGCATTCGGGTGTGGCCAGTTTTGCCTGGACAGACTCGTCGCGGGCGGCTTTGTCAAGGCGCACGATGGCAAGGTCGTTTTCAAGGAACCAGTTGCCCGTGCGGGCTGCTTCAAGTTTGTCGGTTGTGGCGATTTCGAATGGGAGCTGGAAGCGCTGGTAGAGCTCCTCTTGCCACTGCTCGACCAGGTTGCCGGGGCAGACGATGAGGCAACGCCCCACATCGCCCCGCATCTTGAGTTCTTTGATGAGGAGACCGGCCATGATGGTTTTGCCGGCGCCGGGGTCGTCGGCTAAGAGGAAGCGTAGCGGCTGCCGCCCCAGCATCGTCTCATATACGGCTGTGATTTGGTGCGGGAGGGGATCCAGCAGCGAAGAATGCACCGCCAGCAGCGGATCAAACAGATAGGCCAGCCGGATGCGCTGCGCTTCCGAAATCAACCGGTAAAGCCCACCATCCCCATCGAAAGCCCATCGGCGTCCTTCCTCGACGATCTCCAAGTAGGGTTCGTCGCTACGGTAGAGGAGCCGCGAATTGGAACGACCGTCGGAGTCTTTGTAGCCCAGCTCAATGACATCTGGTCCATACCAATTGATGTATGTGACTATGACGTCCTGATTTGCAAGTATTCCCCGGACGATCGCACCAACTGAGAGCTCTTCCAGTCGTGCCATGGGACGCTCCGTACTCGAAGGACCAACGCCTTAGCTGTCGGCGATTCTCTCGCACAGAACCAGTGGAAGCGAAGTCGCCAAGAACTGTCACGAAATTATCGTCGTACCGCAGTGTCGGACAACAGTTCGCACGTGATAAGAAGCTTCATAAGCAGAATAGGGGGCGTTAGAGCGACCGTCAGCGGATTCCGTACGTGGTACCGAGCACGCGTGCGTCACGTCGGAAGACGATGGCGATCGCACCGGTCGGGAGCCCAGCCAGCGAAATCGAGCGTTCATGCACGCCGGCACTCAACCACCCCTCCCAGAGTCGTCCGAGATACCGGCCATCGAGTGTGTAGGCATCGAGTTGAACGGTACCGTCGCGGTCGAGCTGTACACGTGCAGTCGCACGGTCTCCCAGCGGGAGGGGATAGAACTCCACAGCGTTGGAGCGTGAGGACTCGGTTGCTTCGCGTTCGACGCTCGTCACGCCCGCCAGCCAGCGCGCAAAGCCACGCGACGATCGCCCCCCTGCCAGATCGAATGATCCACCGACGCAGAGTGCCCCGCCTGCGACGGCGAGCGCACGGACTGCAGCACTGGTGCCTTCGAGACCGCTGCCGAGCCGCTGCCATCTTCCCGTTGCCGGATTATACCGTGCAATACGGTTTGCGCTCGTATCTCCAGCACGGGTGAATTCACCGCCGACGATAATTTCATCGCCGTAGATGCCGAGCGTGTAGATAGTGCCGTTTGTA
Source organism: Candidatus Kapaibacterium sp. (assembly GCA_026003495.1). GTDB lineage: Bacteria > Bacteroidota > Ignavibacteria > Kapaibacteriales > NICIL-2 > NICIL-2. The sequence goes on from BPHK01000001.1 coordinate 147,457, forward strand.
CCGCCGGGGATCGCCTCCCACGTGCCGCTGGTGATGTTCCACCGTGCAATGTTTGCGCACTCGACCGAACCTGCGCGGTTGAATCCTCCTGCTACGTACAGCCAGCCATCGGTAACGAGCATGGCATAGACAACACCCTGCTGCGAGCCTTGCCCGATACCATCTCCAAGTGGCTCCCACATCGAGCCGTTCCACCGTGCGATCGAACGTGCTGGTACACCACCGATCGCGCTGAAATTCCCCCCAGCAATCACCGATCCATCGGGCAGCAACGCGACAGCGTAGACCGCACCACTTGCGATCCCGCCACCAAGCCCGCGCCATTGTTGGCCGTCATAGACGGCAATCCCCCGGAGCGAGTCACCATTGAGCGTCCGATAGTTGCCGCCGCAGTAGAGCAGATTTCGCTCGGCGTTGTAGGTAAGACAGAAGATGCTCCGCGACGTGAAACTTCCCCCGACGGTCGCAAGAACGTTTGTGGTCTTTGCCGAGGTATCGTAGAGCACCAGACCTGGAGTTGGCTGATTGTTCACGTTGAAGACGGAGGCAATGGCGATCGTTCCATCGCGATATGCTGATAAGCGATTGAAAAAACGTTGCTGTTGGTTGAAAGGAATTCCCTCGACTGCTTGCCAGCGTGCGCCAGTAAAACGTGCAAGTCGTGGAGAAGACACTGGTCCCGCGTTCGAGAAATTGCCAAGCACATAGACTGCTCCAGCAGCATCCGCGAGCAGGTCGAAGACATCGCCATCGAGCCCGTTGCCGCGACTGCCGCCGACGGTAAGCCATGTCCATCCATTCCACACGGCGATGCCGCGGATGATAAACTCATCGGCAAGTGGCAGGTCAAAGCTCCCTCCCATAAGAATGCTGCTTCCAAATGGCGCAAATGCCATCGCCGTTCCGTTGATTTGGTCGCCACCCATCGAGTGCCAACGCGAGCCATCCCACCATGCAAGCAAGACGATCGTATCGCGACCGATGGTTTCAAAGCCGCCACTGATGTACAAGCGCTGGCCATCGACTAAGAGCGCTGTCACAGGGCCATCGGGTGGTCCGAGCTCGGACCAACTGGTACCATCCCACCGCGCGAGATTTCGTACAGTGCGACTACCGCTTTTACCGAAGTCACCGCCGGCGACGACTGAGCCATCCCAGAGTTTTCCGATGGCGAGGACTTGTGCCTGGCCGATCTGGAATTCGGGAGCAAGTCCGTCCCCGAGAGCATGCCACTGCCTTCCATCCCAGCGAGCGATCGAATGTGCCGCAATTGCTCCAACCTGTCGGAACGAACCTCCGACGAAGAGATCAGTGCCATCGGCGTAGAGCACCGATACGTTGCCGTCTCGTATCCCCCCACCAACGGAAGACCATGAAGTGCCGTCCCACCGTGCGATTCGATTGGTGCCAGCTACCCCATCGATTGAGGTAAACGCACCGCCGACGTAGAGTGTATCGCCAATCCACGCAAGCGTAGTGATGGAGCCATCAATTGAGCGGGCGAGAGGCCGAACTCCCGTCCAATCGTAGATCGCAAGGTTCGTCGCCGCAGTTCCACCAATAGTAGCGAATTGACCGGCGATGACAAGTTCTCCGCGTGGCCCAAATGCGAGTGCTGAGATTGTGCCCGATCCACCCGTGGAGCTGAGCGCACCGCCTTCGACAAGTGGCATCCACCGCTGGCCATTCCAGAGTGCAAGCGAATACGCATCCATGCCCAGGAAGTAGCGGAAATACCCACCAACAACGATTGTATCGCCCTTGACAGCGATTGCTTGGATGATGACCTGCTCAGTCGAGGCCGGGCCAAACTGCGGATCCCAGTAGCGGTCGTCAGGATCAGCAGAGAGCACCCGCGGCAGACTACGCTGGAGTGCTTCCCACGCTGCTGGGGAAGAGTGCCGAATTCGTTCGATCCCTGTTACCAGGCGTTCTTGAGCGCTCGCGCCAGTCGAGCAACTCCACACTACCGCGAGAATCCAGAACCCAAACCATCGAATCATGATAAAGGAATCCAGACGTGATGATACACACCGCAAATTAGCACTGCGTTCGTTCCAAAACAAGCGCCTAATTTTGCGACCGATGCTCCGCTCGCTCCTGACAGCACTTGCGCTTTCGGTCTTTTTGCTCTACTCGCAGAGCCTTCTGGTGATGTGGTGCCTCTACTTTGTCGAACGGCACGACATCGTGCTCTACTTCTGCCCAGAAGAGCTCGGCTCAACGAATCCATTTGCGGGTGCGCGCTACGTGCATGAACTCTCCGATGCACAGCACGGCAAGGGCGAGGGTGCGCTCATGCTGCTCCAGATCGTCGAACGTGCAGTGTTTTACCTTCCCAGTCTCGGCAGCATGTACCACACCGAGAGTAAGCGTTCGATATTGCCGATGCTGGAGTACTGCTGCGGCCCATCCGATGGATTTCCAACCACACCATTTGTCCCGCCACGCACCGATGAGCGCGCTGGAAGCGTGAGTTCCTCATAACGTGCGCTCCCGGCTTTCTCCACCGATGATACCTGCCCATGCCCAGTGTGGGTGGGGATGACTCTCTGAGCATCCTCAAACCCTGCACCCGTCGGGGCGTAGGCAGCTGTGATGTGTTCTGCGCTGCCGAATGGCTTGGCAGCCACCTTTTCCATTCCATGTTTCACCTTGTTCATTGATTGGCTTATGCGACCATTTGTTGTGTTCCTCTGCTGCGCGGCGATTGTCGGAGCGCAGCAATCTCCCATGAAGAAATCTCCCGTGCGGGATACGCTTCAGTACAACGCCTCTGCAGTCACCGTCGTTGCAACGCGGCAGGCAGAGTACAACCTCGAAGTGCCGCTGGCCACGACGGTGGTGCCACGCGAGCAATTTCAACTCAACCGGAACTACGGCCTGGACGAAGCGCTTTCGCTCGTTCCCGGGGCGCTCGTTCAGTCGCGGACGGGGAACCACGACGTCCGGGTGCTCGTTCGCGGGTTCGGTGCTCGCGGAGCCGGCGAGCGCTCCAATGCTGGCACCTCGCGTGGCGTCCGCTTCTACCTGGACGGCTTCCCGGAGACCGAGCCGGACGGGCGGACCGCCTTCGACGTGCTCGATCTCGGTGCCACGCAGAGCATCGAGGTGCTCCGCTCAAATGCCTCGGCGCTCTGGGGGAACGCAGCTGGCGGCGTCATCAGCTTGAATACTGTTCCACCGATGGGATCGCGCTACGCGATCGCTGAAGTCGGAAGTGGATCGTTCGGGTTCTTGCGTTCGGCTCTTCGGCTTGCCTCGCCGCTCGGCAGCGATGGTGTCGTCTATGTGAACCTGACGAACACCTCCTTCGATGGCTGGCGCGAACATTCGCAGTCGTCGAACTTTCAGCTGACCGCTGGTGCGGTGGCGCAGCTTGCCGAGCGCACACGGCTTGGTGTCTTTGCCGTCGGGGCATCGAATACGTTCCGCATCCCTGGGCCGTTGACCGAAGCCGAGTTCCAGACCAATCCCCAAAAAGCCCAAGACGACCCAGCCATCTACAACCCAACCTACGTTGCGCGGGATGAACGGCGCTCGAACCGGCTCGGTCGGATCGGCGTTCGTCTCGAACAAGGCCTTGGCCCTGGGGAGCTGATGGTGCAACTGTTCGCGCAGCCGAAGTTCCTGCAGCGTTCTGAGCGGAATACGTTCCGCGATTTTACTCGCTACCACATCGGCGGCAGCGCAACCTACACGCTTAGTTCCGAGCTTGGCGCAGACGTGCGCAATCGCCTCCTCGTGGGAATGGACGAGCAGTATCAAGATGGCGCGGTTCTCTTCTACGCGCTCGACCTTGCAACCAACGGCCGCGGCCCGCTCCGGACAAACAAGCGCGAAGGCGCTGAAAATACCGGCGTGTTTGTGCAGGACGAGCTTATGTGGGGAGCCTGGAGCCTTACGCTCGGACTGCGGCAGGACTGGCTGTCGTACTACTACGGCGATTTCCTCAACCCACAGTTGAACGATCAGCGCACGTTCGCGCAGCTCTCGCCGAAGCTCGGACTGACGTACCGGCTCTCGGAGCTGGCGAGCGTGTACTTCAACTTCGGTCGTGGCGTTGAAATCCCTGCCGGCAACGAAACCGATCCACCGAGTGTGTTCGGCGAGGATACAGTCTATGCGATCAATCCGCTCCTGGAGCCGATTCGCTCGGAAACCTACGAGCTTGGTGCAAAGCAGATTCTTCCGCTCGGCGGTGGCCTGCTCCGTGCGCTCAGCTACGATGTGGCAGTGTACTTCATTCGCACCTGGAACGATCTTATCCCTTATCGTGGTGGGCGCTTTTACCTCTCGGCGGGGCGCACTGAACGGTTGGGGGCGGAGCTTGGTCTGCGAGCAGATTTTGCCGAAGGTATCTCGCTGCTCGGTGCACTGACGGTGATGCGCACAACGCTCAGCGACTACGTCATTGACTCGATCTACACCCAGGCACGCTATAATCCCGCACTCGAAGGGAAGAAAGCAGACCTGTCGGGCAATGCGATGCCAGGGGTACCGAACGTAGTGGCAACTGCACGGCTACAGTACGTTCCCACGTGGCTGGACCGGCTGCGGCTCGAGGCAGAACTACGCCATGTTGGCTCGTACTACGCCGACGATCGGAACGTGTACTCGGTGCCAGCCTATACGGTGCTCGATCTTGGTGCGCGCTATGAACAGCCGCTCTGGTCGGGGACGTCGCTCGTTGCCGAGGTGCGTGGGATGAACCTCACCGATGCACGCTATGTGGCCAGCGTCTGGATCAATCCCGACGTGACCAGTGCTGGCGCTGCGTACATCGAGCCTGGCTTGCCGCGGAATTTCTTTGTACGTCTGTCGGTGCGGCAGAGCTGGTAACAGCTTGCAGGCGAATGCGAGCAGGGCGCATTGCAGGACGTGAAGGCGCGTTCGAGCGATGCGCCCGTTTTTTCTTGTGGAGTGAAAAAATTTGCTTGCACCGAAGTGGTGCGATGCTGTATTTAGCAGCTGCGTGCGGGAGGCAGCATACCGCACGTCCCCATACAGCGTAGCCAACCTTTTTTGCACACAGACGCAAGGAATGTCGCCCGAATTGAGCCGACTGCGGCTGGGAATGATGCGTCCAGAGCGCATCGCCGACGTATGCCGCCAGGTGCACGCATGCTTTGCCGATGGATCGGAAACGCTCGTTCCGCTCTGGCATACGGTTGCGCTCATGACGTTGCACCGCTTCGATCGGTTACCGCCGCATCGGCAATCGCTTGCAGTCATTGCGGGGAACATCGCCGGGGCCCTCGATCGCGTGGGTGCGGTTTGCTACTTCGATGAGCGCATTACCTCGCCGCAGATGCTGCGCACCGCGATTCGCTCAGCACAGAGCCTCCGTGCGGTCCATCAATACAGTGGGCGGACGTGTACTCGTTGGCTCACGGGATGCGCATTTGCTCGCTGTTGTTGCGTAGCGGTGCCCTCGCAACAAGAGGTATTGATTTTTTCGCTTGCGGTGATTATTTTTGTGATGAGCAACGTGCACGCCACATGTGGCGAATAATGATGATGACGATGAAAGTAAGCGCCAAAAAGGCACCAACACCCCGGCATGCCTTCGCTGAAGGAAAGCCAAAGTTGTTGGATCAAGTGCGGCTGGCACTTCGCGCACGACACTACAGCCGGAAGACAGAAGAAGCGTACGTAACCTGGATCAGGCGGTTCATATTCTTTCACGGCAAGCGCCACCCGCTGGAGATGGGCGAGCCGGAAGTCAATGCGTTCTTGACTCACCTCGCTGTGAAAGAGCACGTGAGCAGTTCAACACAAAACCAAGCGCTCTCGGCTTTGCTCTTCTTGTACCGTCATGTTCTTGGCCGCGCGCTTGGCGACCTTGGCGAAGTGATTCGTGCCCGCCGGCCACACCGGCTACCCGTTGTTTTGACACGCGAAGAGGTCAAAGCAGTGTTGGCTCAGCTTCACGGCGACAAGCGGCTGATGGCGTCGTTGATGTACGGCGCAGGTTTGCGCTTGATGGAGTGTCTGCGATTGCGCGTCCAAGATATTGACTTCAGCCGCAATGAAATCCTCGTTCGCGACGGCAAAGGGGCAAAAGACCGAGTGACGATGTTGCCCGAATCTCTCAAAAAGCCGCTTGAAGAGCATCTGCGAAAGGTCAAGGCGATTCACGAGAAGGATCTGGCCGACGGCTGGGGACGCGTACCGTTGCCCGATGCACTCGACCGTAAGTATCCGAACGCTTCACGAGAGTGGCGTTGGCAATGGGTGTTTCCGCAAGAGCATCGGTGGGTCAATCCGAAGACAGGCGAGCAAGGGCGGCACCACGTTGATGAGTCTATCGTGCAGAAGGCATTCAAGCAAGCCGTCGAGCAAGTAGGACTCACCAAGCGAGCAACGTGTCATACGCTAAGGCACTCTTTTGCTACACACCTGATCGAGTCGGGTTATGATATTCGTACCGTGCAAGAGCTTCTGGGACACAAGGACGTTAGAACGACGATGATCTACACGCACGTGTTGAATCGCGGCGGCAAAGGCGTTCAAAGCCCTGTGGATACCTTGTGAGGTAAAGGAGTTGCATGTTAGACGGAAACCGTATAACACGACAAAGACGTTTCAAGAGAGCCGAAAGAGAATGAAAACAACGAACTTGACAATTCACCCGCCGATGCGTATTATGCCGACAGTAGTTGGTAAAAAGCGTGTTAGGCGGAAACCAGATAATCAATAGTTAGACGGCTGGAAAGGAGAGCAGACTATGGGCTTCTACATCAGAAAGGCGCTCAAGGTCGGCCCGCTTCGATTCAACCTATCGAAGTCTGGCGTGGGTGTGTCCGCGGGAATCAAGGGCCTCCGGCTCGGCACAGGACCGCGGGGATACTATGTCCACATGGGCCGAGGAGGACTTTACTTTCGCAAGAGTCTCAGTTCGCCAGGCGGACGCGCAGCCGCCCGCGCGGGTACCCCTCAGCACTTGCCGGGTCTCGGTGAGCCATCTGGCCCGGAAGTCCCGCTCGGCACGGTCGAACCGCTACATGATGTTGAAAGCGCGTCCGTCCAAGAGATGGTTGATGCGTCGAGCGCTGAACTCCTGCGGGAGATGAACGAGAAGAGGAAGAAGGTCCGCCTGTTGCCGGGCGCGATCGCTCTATCCATAATCGGGACGTTGCTACTATTCGCCGCTGGTATGCCCACTTGGCTGATTGTGCTGCTCGGAACCCTGGCCATCGGATTCTGCTGGTTGGCATCCATGAAGGACGAACTCCGAAAGACAACGGTGATCCTGTACGATCTCGAACCGGAAGTCGAGAGCGCATATGAGAGGCTCCACGATGCCTTTGGTTCGTTACGGTCCTGCTCTCGGATATGGCACATTGAAGCCCGAGGGGAAGTCCGGGACCGCAAGTACCATGCAGGAGCCAGTGGGGTTGTGAAGCGCAAGCAGATTAGCCTGACCACCGGCGGACCACCGTTCGTCAAAACGAATGTCGAGGTGCCACTTGTGCCAGTCGGCAAGCAGGTGCTTGCGTTCATGCCCGATCGACTTTTGGTGTTCGAGCCAGCGGCAGTCGGCGCTATCAGCTACTCAGCTCTCAATCTCAGCGTCGCTGAGATCCAGTTTATTGAGGAGGAGAGTGTCCCCCACGACGCGACGGTGGTCGGGAGAACTTGGCGCTACGTCAACAAGAAGGGTGGCCCCGATCGGCGATTCAAGGACAACCGCGAGATTCCAATATGCGCTTACGAACAAATACACCTTTCGAGCTCGACCGGTCTGAATGAGGTAATCCTGGTGTCCAAGCGAGGCGCCAGTACTGCTCTGAGCGAAGCGCTCTCCGCGCTACAAGGCCTTCGGACAGATGAAGGTGCGACGCCAGCCGTCTAACAACAGCATACAGCGGACGGCGCTCCGCGCCGCCGCTGATGCTAAGCGTTAGACGGCTGGAAAGGAGAGCAGACTATGGGCTTCTACATCAGAAAGGCGCTCAAGGTCGGCCCGCTTCGATTCAACCTATCGAAGTCTGGCGTGGGTGTGTCCGCGGGAATCAAGGGCCTCCGGCTCGGCACAGGACCGCGGGGATACTATGTCCACATGGGCCGAGGAGGACTTTACTTTCGCAAGAGTCTCAGTTCGCCAGGCGGACGCGCAGCCGCCCGCGCGGGTACCCCTCAGCACTTGCCGGGTCTCGGTGAGCCATCTGGCCCGGAAGTCCCGCTCGGCACGGTCGAACCGCTACATGATGTTGAAAGCGCGTCCGTCCAAGAGATGGTTGATGCGTCGAGCGCTGAACTCCTGCGGGAGATGAACGAGAAGAGGAAGAAGGTCCGCCTGTTGCCGGGCGCGATCGCTCTATCCATAATCGGGACGTTGCTACTATTCGCCGCTGGTATGCCCACTTGGCTGATTGTGCTGCTCGGAACCCTGGCCATCGGATTCTGCTGGTTGGCATCCATGAAGGACGAACTCCGAAAGACAACGGTGATCCTGTACGATCTCGAACCGGAAGTCGAGAGCGCATATGAGAGGCTCCACGATGCCTTTGGTTCGTTACGGTCCTGCTCTCGGATATGGCACATTGAAGCCCGAGGGGAAGTCCGGGACCGCAAGTACCATGCAGGAGCCAGTGGGGTTGTGAAGCGCAAGCAGATTAGCCTGACCACCGGCGGACCACCGTTCGTCAAAACGAATGTCGAGGTGCCACTTGTGCCAGTCGGCAAGCAGGTGCTTGCGTTCATGCCCGATCGACTTTTGGTGTTCGAGCCAGCGGCAGTCGGCGCTATCAGCTACTCAGCTCTCAATCTCAGCGTCGCTGAGATCCAGTTTATTGAGGAGGAGAGTGTCCCCCACGACGCGACGGTGGTCGGGAGAACTTGGCGCTACGTCAACAAGAAGGGTGGCCCCGATCGGCGATTCAAGGACAACCGCGAGATTCCAATATGCGCTTACGAACAAATACACCTTTCGAGCTCGACCGGTCTGAATGAGGTAATCCTGGTGTCCAAGCGAGGCGCCAGTACTGCTCTGAGCGAAGCGCTCTCCGCGCTACAAGGCCTTCGGACAGATGAAGGTGCGACGCCAGCCGTCTAACAACAGCATACAGCGGACGGCGCTCCGCGCCGCCGCTGATGCTAAGCGTTAGGCTGGCATCGGATAGGTCTTGAACAGGTAACAGGAGCATCATGCGCAAAATATTTGTACATGTCGCACTCAGCCTCGATGGGTACATAGCACCCGAAGGTATGGACATGGCACATTTCGACGACCCGCGATACAAGAACTGGGGTGCGAAGTGGGGTGCGCTGATGTCCTGGGCGCTTGATCAGCAATACCTGCGCGAGAAGCTGAAACTCGGCACCGGTGGCAAGACGGGACCCGTCAACGACATGATTCGCCACACCTTCGAGCGAACGGGTGCGCATATCATGGGAAAGCGCATGTTCGATGGCGGTGAACGCGGCTGGCCGGAAGAAGCGCCGTTCCACACCCCCGTGTATGTCTTGACCCACGAGAAGCGTCAACCCTGGGCACGGCCCGGTGGAACGATCTTTTATTTTGTCAACGAAGGACCTGAACGGGCCCTGGAGTTGGCGCGGGAAGCCGCAGGCACGCGCGACATCCGCATCTCCGGCGGGGCGAACACGATTCAGCAATACCTCAACCTGGGTGTAGTGGATGAACTGAAGATAACCCTCGTGCCTGTGCTCTTTGGGGGCGGCATCCGCCTGTTCGAGAACCTGCGCGAGCCGTTACCGCAGTTTCGTATTGACAGAGTCATTGAGGATGCAGCCGCGACATGCTTGCGATATATTCGTCAATGAGGACGTGCCGGCGCTATTGTTACAGACCGTCAATTGCCCTACAATAGGCGCACGTCAAAGAGAGGCTGCGCAAAAGAGATTATCATACCGACTGTTGTGCCTTGTAGCGAAAAGGATTGAACGTGTGAAGAGACACACGCAAACGCAGGGATACTGGGGCTCACTTGTTGGACAAACACCCATGCCCACCTGGTGGAGGTGGATACTGCATCCACGTGCTCTCGTAGTGCGCCCGCTCAGCGCACCACCTGGAGCAACTTCCGAAGTAGCTGCCGCTTACAGCGTACCTCGATGATGTAGGTGCCGCTCGAGAGCTGTTGGAGATCCAGCCACGCAACCGTTCCATTTGCCAACACTGCAATCGGCTGTGCCCGACCATACATGTCGTAGAGCGTCACTGCTTCGATGGGGTACTTGTCTGCTGTATGAACCGTCACCGCATCCTGTGCGGGGTTGGGTGCAAGAGTAAGAGGAACGCTCTCTGCAGTAGGTGGCACGCTAAGCGGAATAGCATAGCAATAGACAAAGGGTGTAGAAGTAGGCTCGAGATTGCACCAGCAAATAACACGATTGGCATATAATGAGTCAGGAGTATATGACTCCGATACCATTAGCCAAATTGCGGTTCCTGTCGGCGTACTTATCATCGAAGATAAGTTTGGATTTGCACGGCCGCCAAAAAGCATGATACGCTCAATATTATTCCTACGAATGAACCAACGAATGAAGTCAAATGCAGGTTTCTGGCGGAAACGTTCCATCGCCTCGGTACTGTTGACCCATCCATTAGCAAACGGTGTAGCTCGGATGTACAAGCCAATGTTTTCTGAGGTATCCCCAATAGGAAGTGTTGTACCACTGTAGATTCCTTGATCAAGTCCTTGAACCAATACTGCCACGTTACCAGTATCCACAGGAAAAACATATACCCACGCAGTGGCCACACCATTGGTATCTACCCCATTATCTTGGGGGGCGACAAGGCAGGGCTCCAGCGTCGTCCCTGCCGTTGATTTGGCAAATTCAAGACCGTCTCGTGCTGCGAAGTGATAGGTTCCTCGTTGGATTATCTCAGTGCCGCAGCCAAAGGAGGTCCCATCGCTCGTACAGTAACAGTTCAGCGCACTGGTGTTCGCGCTATCAACTGCTCGATAGATCCACACGGGAGTATAAGACGGGTATGGGAGCTGCGCTCCATCGCGTAAATGACCGGCTAAGAGCACTTGTGTCCCCACTCTGTGCTGCGCATGCCAGGTTTGGAACGTCGCATTTGAGGAAAAGATCCGCAGTGCGCTGTCACTATCAAGGATGCTGTCCGGAAGCGGTGATGCATTGATGTAGATCGGCAAATCTGTTGTGTCAATGGGCTGGGTTAGTTCCGATGCACTATAGTCGTTGGGAGCTTGCTGGAGAACCTGGACGGCAATGAGCCGATCGGGAGCGCGGAATGCATAGAGCCAGAGCGGGGACGTACCATCTTCCGAGATGATCGTTGTTCCCATTGCCGAGGGCATCGAGTTCCCTCCAAGGCGTTGAGCCGCGGGCAGTCCCTCGAGTGCTGTATATGGTATTTGCGCAGCAGCGGAGAGTGCGCAGAGAACACAAGCAAGAAAACGCGCGATGTTCATGGCTAACCTCCTCTATTGGGTGGAACATCAAATATCACCAACGGCGAAATTAGTGCAGTTCCAGGAAAAATTTCTGCAGTGCTTTACTTACCGACGCAGTTGTTGGCGTCTGCTTGCGGCGCTGGCTCGCGCAACTGATGGCTTACCATAGATGCCATTTGGCGAGCGCAGAACGATGCGGTAGTAGTAGGCTTCGGTGATTTCTGCACTTCCATCGGTATAGCGTCTTGTTGACGCCGGTAGTAACGGGCTTATCGGAACAAACGTTTCACCGGTTGTGCTTCGTTCAATGATCGCAACAGTTCCCTCGGTAACGTAACCGATGTAATGCCACGTAAGAGTCACGCCATCGGCAGTCACAATGAGCGTATCAATCTCCGGTACTGGTGGAGTGCGAGTATCGTAGCACTGTGCGCTAATGCGCCGCGAAGGTTTCGAGCGGTTGCCTGCACTGTCGAATGCAACGACGCTATAGCTGTAGAGAATGCCTGCGCGAACGGTCGAGTCGGTATATTGCCGTGCAGCAGCATGCAAGCCGAGCGGCGTCAGCAGAACGTCGGTTGTATTCCCATCTTCACGGCGCAGGATCAGAAAGCCCGCAACGTCATCTTCGGCAAGAGGCTGCGACCATCGCAGCGTCATGACACCGTCACCGGGAACGACCTCTTCCAATTGCGGTCGCTGGGGCGGGACAATGTCAGGCAGCACGATTCGAACGGGCAAACTCCAGCGGCTACGGTTGCCGTGCCGATCGACAACTCGAACGCGGTACCAGTACGTTGTCCGCCCACTGGCAATTGGAAGCGTTTCGATGAACGTCGTGTCGGTGATGATGTCGAGCGAAACGAGCGTAATTGTCGAATCAGGGTGGAAGAGCGAGCGCCCAACTTCATAGCCCCAAACATCGCGGGAGGGACTTTTCGACCAGCGCAGGCGCGCTTGACCAACTTCGCCGACCCCATCGAGCAACAGTGGCAGCGCCGGCGGGATAACATCAGGCACAGGCACGGAATGCGGAAGTGATGGCTGGCTTTCTCGGCCGTAACGATCGACAGCGGTGACAGCATAGGAGACATCGCCTTCGAGCTCTCGGGGATGGTCAACCCAGATGGTATCGTGCAGAATTTCAAGTGTCAATCGCTGTCGCGTCGTCGTGTCACCGGTGTGCCAGCGATAGACGTGGTACCCGATTGCGCGGCGATCTTCGAACGGAGGATGCCACCGGATGATGACACTATCGCCTTCGGCTCGGGCCAGAAGGCCATAGGGAGCTTGGAGCGGACGGCTGTCGAACGGCAGAACAGTGACGGTATCGCTTCGCTCGCCTTCGCGACCGAGAAGGTCCACTGCACTTACAGCGTAGGCGTAGAGCGAGTCGTTCCGCAGATTGCTGTCGGCGAAAAGGTATGCAATCGGCAATGACTCATCGAGGAAGATCGTCGCGACCGGTTCGGCCGTGATTCGCCGCAGTTCCGTGCTCCTTGGATCACGACGCCAGACGTGGTAGCCCCAGATTCCAGCCTTTTGCGTTCCGCGAACATCCCACACAAGGTGTGCCCCGCTATCGACAGGCATGGCACGGAGACCGGTCGGCTTGGGTGGAAGGGCTACGGTGCCTGCCTGCACACTTTCGACCGTAGCAATACGCCTACCGCCAGATTCAATGGCGTAGTCGTATCGCTCGCCCGCCCGGGCTGTCGAGTCGAGCAGATATGTCCCGAACCAGCGGGCAACGGGCAGAACAGTACTGCTCTGTGCGAGAATCATGCCGCGCAATTCACGAGCAATGACTCGCCGGACGCTATCGGAGGTTTGGCGATGTTCGTGTGCATCGAACCATAGGAGCAGCGTATCGCGAAAGCTCCCAGCGCCGATCTGCTGACAGAGTTGCCCGAACTCCTCGCGAGTGCCACGGCGGGTTTCAGCGATGCGTTCGTAGTTGCCACGTCCTGCGCTTCGTCGCAGAACGATGTACGTTGCTGGAAGGGTGTCATTGGACGGTGGTAACCACACGATAGCGACACCACGCTGCACGCCAAATGCCCAGGCAGACGGCGGCGACTGCGCATGGCTGGAAAGCGCAGAGAGGAACACGAGGACGGCGACAAGAGGCATCATCGCTCGTCCTCCCCAAGTGGTGGCAACTCTCCCTGCGAGGTTCCGTTGTTGCTCGTGCTGTCCGTTTCACTGAGTGGGGAACGTGGGAGAATTCGTGCTCGAACTCCTAACACGCGCGTGCCGGTGGGCAGCAGGAACGTATGTTCGACTGGATAGTTTGCTCCAGGTGCTACGAACGATCGGATATTGAGCAAACGGTGCTCAGAGATGTACTGCCGAGAGCGATCGGGTAGTTCGACGTATGCGCCGATGTTCAGCTCGAACGGCGTTCCGGTGTAGATACCGCTGGTTCCGCGATTTTCGATGCCGAGCTGAATCGTGACCGGTGCACTGGGTTCGGTAGTTTCTCCTGCAATTCCAGCATTTGCGGGGAGTGTCGGGCCTCTCCAGCGGATCGCGGTTGCAAGTTCGGTCGAGACGCTGCTCGGCAGGTAGCTCGTATGGAATTCAGCGACGACTCTCGGCAGTGCGCCCAGGAATGCTGCGGCCTCAGAGGGACGGCTTACTGCGGGCCCTTCAACTTGGGCGTTGAGCACACGAATGGTGATCGGAACAGGCTGCGGCAGTACCCGAGCGCTGGAGCCTCCAAGACCCACAATGCTAACGTGCGGCTGAAGTAGTGCAGTGTCGAGTGTAAAGGTCGTGCCCAGATACAAGCCAAGGAGATATGCATCCTGACTGGTTCGAATGAGGGCATTCGGTGAGCCGGTCCAGCGCAAGCGACGTTCCCCTGCTTCGATTTCGAGCCAGAGATCGCGTCCGAGTTTGAGAGGGGCTAACTTCGCGGGTGCGTAGGGATATGCGACAGTGAGCGTATCGAGTGCTGACTGAAGAATTGCCCCAAGCGGAGCGGTCCATGAAGTGCCCGCTTGCAGCCAGAGCCGATCGAGCTGGGAAGCGGTGCGGAATTCGATGGTGTCGTGCGCCGGTACAGTTACTCTGTCGTTCGACTCCAGTGTCCCTTCGAGCAAGAGCCGGTAGCGGGTTCCAGGGAGCAAGACATGCCAGGGATAGCTCGGGGCTGCTGCAGTGACGCAGTAGCGAATGCTGTCGCTACCAGCCAGTGGAGGTGTTACTGGCTCCTGACTCAACGGTACCGTGCGGACAGGATTGCCTCCACTGTCGAGCTGCTCAAGAGTGGCGCTAATGGAGCTGCATTTCCATTGGCGGGTGCTTGCATCACCTCCGGCGAATGCCCAGAGTCGAGCACCGGTGCGAAGACGAATGCATGCCGTAACTGGAACACCTGTATCGCCACGGGCTGGGATGCTCGATAACACCAGTGGCGGTGGGGGGATCTGATTCTTGTTATCGTTACCTGCAGCGCTCCCCCACGAATCGAGATCGGTGCAGGAGAGATTCTGTGCCTCATCGCCGAGCGCCCCACCACGCTTAGCTCCCTCCTTATCACCGCTTTTCGCCCATCCGTAGTAGCCGAAGTCGAAGTTCGCAGGGGTACTCGAGAGGAGGGGGAGCCGAACTTCACGTGAGCCAACGCGAAGTGGAACCGTTCCGATGCTTGCATATGCCTCAAAGAGGCCTCGAAGTTTCAGTTGGATGCTGGAGCTTTTGCAGTGATCTCCACGGCACGCACTCCAGTGCCGGTCGAGCCGGACAAAATCCCCGCTTGCGTAAGACCACCCTCGAACGTGGTCATAGGCTTGAGTGTAGTGTCCCCAAGGATAGCCGGAGTAATCGAAATTTGCTGTAAGGTCAAGAGTTCCACCGGCTCGTGCAGTGAGGCGATAGTTGCTTCCATCGTACGAGAAGCGGTAGAGGTAGCGTCCGCAGAACTCGCTACCAAAGCTGAGTCCAACGTGGTGCGGCAGTTGCACTCCTCCGACGCTCACGTGCATGCCAACGACACCCGCGCCACGGGGAGAACCGAAGAGCTCACCTTGGGAGGGGCAGAGCCGAGCGTAAAGATTGCCGATGCTTAGGAATCCTTTTACTGCAACCTTCACACCGAGGAGATCGGACCCGTAAGTTTCATCCATGTCGGCAACGATCCACTCGCCTGAGTATGGACCGAGTGTCAGGCAGGAAGACGAACCGAATGTGGCGCTTGCGGACGTACGGAAGACGCGGGTGTTGATAAAGTTGACGTCAACGCTCCCGCCAAGCGAGATCGTGCGTGGACTGTTGTTGTGCAGGAATTGGGCCCAGAACGACCCCGTGGCAAGCCGAATTTGCGGCAAGATTGCAATCGAACCATCAAGCGCAACTTGCGTCGAAGTGCCGAATGCCAGCGACGTTGTTGCCGTAAGGCGGTAGAGCTGAAGTGCGGGATCAGCAAAAACAAGCCCACCTTGGAGCAGTAAACCTACGTTGTCATCGGGACGGATGGGGGGAGGGGGTGCCAGCCCACTGGCGTCGGTAAAGAGCGCGCTCCCATAGCTATCGAGCCGGACATGCCAGCCGGCTCCGAAGAGACCTCCGACCAAATGGAATGCGCCAGGAACTATCGGAGTACCGCCAGGGACAGCCGCACCTCCGCGGAGGAACCAATAGCGGAACGGCGATGCCCCTGCTGTGCTCCCAAGGGCAAAATCTACCTGCGCTTGCAAATTCCCGAGACAGTCGAACTGCCCTGTAAGCTGTCCGAGCATCCCTCGTACGGGGATGGAACCGATCGAGTCGCTCCCCCATTGGAGAACACCGGCGAGCCGAAATGCTCCAGCAATGCTTGCACTAACGTATGCTCCCTCACTTGTGATGGTTTCATCATCCCAGATGCGGAGGCGGCGAACCCGAAAACCGTTGCTCCCCCCGGTCGGAAGAGCAGATCCAGCATCTAAGTCAAATCCACCACTGAACCCAACCCACCAGTGAGCGCCGCTACCAGTGCGCGGACTGTAGCCTAACCCAATTTCTTGCGCTTGGATGGTTAGGTTAGCGACGCTAAGCTGAGCCCACCGCGAGACATCGAGCCAGCCCTCGGCAGATTCGAGTTCGATTTCGCCGGTGTTCCAAATTCGGAGTCCATAGAAATCGGCAGTTCCGGTCGGGTTGTCAGCAGGTGCTTCAAGCTGCAGATGGCTAAACTCGATGTAGCCGCGTCGCCCACCTTGCGGTGGATCGAGAACCTCGATGGTCCCATCGCGGAGGGTAAGTTCGGCGAGCGAACCAAAGCGGAGCGAAAGACCGCCGCGGAGGTCGAGCGTGGCATTCCACCGCCAGCGATTCCCATCATCGTAGGCACTGAGCCGGACGCCGATGCTATCGAGCGCCCCCCAGCCGGAGGGTCGTCGCAGAGAAGGTGGCATGAGCACCGTCCCCCGCGCGGAGACACCCTGCAAAACCCCCTGGCACATCCGAACCGTGGCCGAATCGATCCGAATCCCAAATCCGCCGACCTTGATCGTGTCGGTCGAGCTTAGCCGAGCGACGAATGTCACGGCATGGCGTCGTCCGCTCCCCTGGTCAAAGATTGCTGCAAGGTGGCTGTGGAGTGTATCGTCGCCAATCGCGATGTGAGCCCGGAGGGAAGGGATGTAGATTCCTCGCCACCGTGGATCACTCCAAGCCGGATTCTGACAAACCTCTGCTGGAGGGAATGCGGCTGGGTTCGCCTCGCTCGATAGGTCCACGGCGAGTGTATCAGCATCTAAGGAAAGCGGAGCGCCAAGCGGTCGTACATCCCGAAGTCGTGAATTTAGGAGTGATAACAGATCGCTTTTGCCACGGTCGAGGCGAAATCGGATCCAGCCGCGCACCGGCTGTCCACCAGCGATCAAGCAGGGCAACTCAATTGTTCCGCTTGCGAAGAGTGTTGGACTCAGTGCAGGCGGCCGACGGCTGGTATCTACTGCGACACTGGCATCAAGCGTATCCAGCCGCAGTTCGATGCACGGACCGATGAGCAATCCATCGCCGGTGCAGCGCCAAGGGATTGGGAGTGCTAATTGCTGGCGGATGATTCCCGTTACTGTCAGCGGAGCGCGGAATCGTATGCTATCGGCAGTGCCGCACGCCCAGCCCCAATCGCTCCACCGCGTATGCCATGCACCGTCGAGCTGAACACGTGTTGGGCTGACCTCGAGCTGCTGCATGTATAACGCAAGGAGTCCGAACTGTCGAGAAGCATAGATCGGCACAGTGAAAGCGCCGCTGATAAGCTGCGCATCCCCGGATGCAGTGGGCCTGCGGACAGTAATGCCGGCAAATGTCACACGGACGGAATCATCGAGGAGTGGAATGTAGAGCGCACCGCTGCCGCTGATTGTGCAGGTTGCCGTGCTACAGGCAATTGCAGTGCTGAGCACGATTCGGAAGCCACCAGGGAGCTCGATGCGACCGAGGAGTGATCCCGTATCACCCGGGGGCAGTGACGGTGTGCCCAATGTTCCACTCGCTGTGTCGCCGCTGGTGCCGGGGGTAGAGCGTTGCGAAGAATCCTGCGGCAGAAGGCTGGAATGAGTATCGGCAAATCGGAAGCGGAAGATTTCGCTGCGTCCGTTGTTCCGCGTCGCTGGGCGTCCATCGGGCCCGAGCGCCTCGACTTGCCAGACAAAACCCACCGCTTGAGGGAAAGCAGCGAAGGGAATATCGGTCGGAACGTACTGGTAGAGCGGAGCAACCAAGCCGCTGACGTTGAGCACAGGTGCATTGTAGCGTAACGCATCCAGCGGTGCCTGCCCCGGTAGCAACGGTGCAACGCGGAGGGTGTAGGTAATTGGCACAAGCGACCCCGTCACCGGTGCCCAAACGAACATCGGCGTTGCCCCTGGTGCAAGGGTGCTGTCGTTACGTGGGTGCAGGAGCATCGGCGGATCAGGGAGTATCACCGTCGTGCGTGGGCAGAATGCCCCGGTAGTGCCTATCTCGCGGCCTGTGGCATCGAGGAGCCGAGCGCAGAACTCGTAGTCCCCTTCGGGAAGCTGACCTACTGCTTGGGCTTGCTGGCGGAGCGTTTCATCCTCGATCTTGATCGCACTTTCGTGGATGATCTGCGGGCCGTTGAGCACAAGCGTTCCATTCGGCGGGAGAGAGAAGCGGGGTTGCTGCGGGTGGAAATCTTTGCTGCGTGCAACGATCGCCTTGCCAGGCAAGCGTCGAATTTCGAACGAGATTACAGCGCCATCATAGGCAGCCGCTGTGGTGTTTCGGAGGATGATTTGGACAATGCTCGGGTCGGCTGCCCACACTGGGAGTGCTCCCGGGGCAGGATTGCGAATGATCACCTGCATTTGCACTGGCTGAGCACCACTCGGGAGCGCATGCAGGAGCAATGCCAGTAGAACGAAGCACATTCGTTTCATCGGAATTCGACCCAGGAGTAAACAACAGCCATATGCGGCGCCAAATACTGGGGCATGTCCTCGATGAGTTCCCGCGCGAAATTATCGTCTCCAAAGGTACTTCCATCCGTCTGGGATGATCCGCACCAGGTCGCTCAAGCGTAAGCGGACGACGTTCCGGCGCTGGAACGCCAACCAATCCCCAGCGCCAAGCACTGCATAGTACGCAACGATGCCGATGGGAAACAGTTCCCATTGCTGGAGGATTCCGCTAGCCAAAAACCATGCGAGTGCAGTAAAAGCAGCAAGAGCGGTTATCTGTGCGTGAACCGCGATTGCACCAGTAGCAACTAAAACGACACCGGTCAATCCAAGCGGCATTACAAGGCTTGCCAGACTGAGTGTCTGGAGTATGCCTATTGCTCCGCTGTAGCGGCTCCCAAGCACAAGTCCGAGGGCGTCGCCGACACTCCAAATTGCTCCAGTCACAGCGGTGTACACTACGGCCACTGCAGATATCGCTTTGCTTGTAACCGCGTGGAGTGCCGGGCGGTCGCCACTTCCATGGTAGGACACCGCTGCCGGGTACACCACGCTGGTGGCTGCATCGAGGCCAAGTTCGAAGAAGCGAAAGATCGTTTTCGCTGCTTGGTAGACCCCGACAGCTGTGGTGCCGAAGAACGTTTGTGCCAGAGCCACATCGAGCTGCCGAACACTGGTGTGAATGACGCTTGCGGTCATCTGGCGCGCGCCAAAATGCAGCAACGGCTTGATTTGGTCGTTCCGAAACCGCAGTGGCCTGAGGATGCCGCGCGTCAGTAGAACAGCCACCGCAGAGCTGACTGCCATCCCACCAATGGCAATTGCAGCAAGCGACTCGAAGGAACCCAACCAGCCGGCAGTAATCCCGTGCACCGTTGCAAGCGTCATCGTGCCGAGCCACGCAGCGTTAATCCAAAAAATTTGTCGCGGTTGAATGTCGCGCATGAGAAGCCGAAGGCAGAAGGTGCGAGGGATCGTGACTGCGCAGAAGATGATTTCCAGCCGGGCAACATCAGCAAAGCGTGGTTCGCCGAAGAGTTGACGCAATGCAGGCTGCGCTACAGCGATCGCCGCGACGATGACTGCAATGACGATGGTGTAGAGGACCGCCACTGTACCATCAACCACTGGGCGCATGGTCCGCTCGGCACCGAATTGAATCACACCTTGGAGCAGTAGCCCATCGGCCACGACGAATATCCACGTTTGGATGCTCACTAGCAGTGCGTAGAGTCCGTATTCAGCCGGCGGTAGCGCCCGTATCTGCAGAATTGCAACTGCGCCGTAGAGCACAAAGAGCAGCTTGTCGGCAGCAACCCACGAAAGTTTTGGGAGATGGTCCTGGATGCGCGGCATCGCGTGCAACGTCGGGAAACGATGCGCGAAGTTAGGAACAGTAGACGCGTTGAAGGCACGCCGACAGTGCGATTGCTGCATCGTTGGCGCAAGCGCACGAGAGAGCCGAAGATGAAGCGCTGCAGCGCGGACGTTTTCAAGGACGCCACTGCACTTCCAGGAATCTGCACGGAGGCACCTTCGTATTTTCGGCATACTTTTCGCGCACCGAGCTTGCAGTGTGCTGCGTATGGGCAGCCTGCGTGACGGTGCCAGGCAAACGAACCGCGGAAGACGTTTTGGATGTGCCGTTTTGTTGCGTACATTGGACCGCCAATCCTGGCGAACGATCTGCTCTACAAACCGCGCAACTCGCTCGTGGTCGCGCAGAGCGTCAACGCCGGTGAAATGTCCGTAGCTGTCAACGGCGATGGCTTTGGCGTTGGCTGGTACGTTCCCGAACTCGATAGTGAGCCGTGTGTGTTCCGCTCGATCAAACCAGCCTGGAGCGACGCCAATCTCCGCAATCTGGCGCGGAAGATCTATTCACCGCTCATCTTTGCGCACATCCGTGCAGCAACGCCTGGCTTCCCGGTCGAGGAGGTCAACTCGCACCCGTTCATGTGCGGCAAGCTCATGTTCATGCACAACGGCATGATCGGTGGCTTCCGCCAAATACGGCGCAAGTTGCTCCGCATGCTCAGCGACGTTGCCTACGATGCAATTCTCGGTTCGACAGATTCAGAGCACTTCTTTGGGCTGATCTTGAATCACATCGAAGATCCCTGGGGCGATGTCACGTGTAACGACATGGTCTATGCGCTCCACCGCGCGCTCGACGATTTGAGCACACTGCTCATCGAGGCCGGAGTGCGGGAGCATTCGTACCTGAACGTTGCGCTCACCAATGGGACAAGCATCGTTGCGCTGCGCTACACGAGCAATCCCGATGTGCAGCCAGCCTCGCTGTACTACGCACTCGGTCGGCGCTATAACGCGGATGTTGAAGGATGCATCGTCGAGCCGGCGCCAGAAGGCAAGCGTCCAGTCATGGTCCTCATCGCCTCCGAGCCGATCACAGCGCGGCGAACCGACTGGATCAAGGTCGAGCGCAATGCGATGATGATCGTGGACGAAACGCTCCGCATTCGCTTCGAATCGGTCGAACTGCCGTTCGAACGTGTCTTCTTCGACTACGAACACGACGAAGAATTCGACGACGCAGCACCGCGAACGCCATAGCGGCATGCGGCGCGTGATGGTGAGTGTGAACTTCTACCTGGAAATCGGCAATGGCTGAACTAATCGGATTGATCGTTGCATTCCCGCTCGTTGGATTTCTGCTCATCGGTCTTGGTGGGCGCCGTCTTGGTTCCGAAGTGCGGATCGGTGCACTTGCCTCTGCAGCGGTCGGCGCAAGTTTTGCTGTTGGAGTGTGGTTGCTAGTTGAGCTCCTGGGGCGCCCTGCCGAAAGTCGCACGCTCGTGCTACGGCTCTACCCATGGATCACAGCCGGGGATTTCACCGCAGAACTTGCTTGGCGCTTCGATCAGCTCTCGGCGCTGTTTGTCCTAATTGTCACGGGCGTTGGGTTCTTGATCCACGTCTATGCGATCGGCTACATGCACGGGGACCGCTCGTTCGCTCGGTTCTTTGCCTACCTGAACCTGTTTATCTTCATGATGCTCAACTTGGTGTTGGGCGACAATCTCCTGGTGACGTTCCTCGGCTGGGAAGGGGTAGGATTAGCCTCGTACCTGCTGATTGGCTTCTGGTGGGATCAGCAATTCGAAGGGGTTCGCATCCGCTGGACAGGGGAAGCAGCAATGAAAGCGTTCGTGGTCAACCGCATCGGCGATTTCGGGATGCTCGTGGCAATGTTCCTCCTTGTGCTCTACGCTGGCACCCTTCGTTACGATGAAATTGCCGGCGCAGTGATGGCAGGGACGGTCATCCCGCCACACATCATCACACTTATCGCTCTCGGTCTCTTTCTGGGATGTACGGGAAAGTCCGCCCAGATCCCGCTGGCAGTCTGGCTTCCGGATGCGATGGCAGGTCCGACGCCGGTTTCAGCGCTCATCCATGCCGCGACGATGGTCACCAGCGGGATATTCCTCATCTCGCGGATGAACGTGCTCTTTGCCGCATCACCGGACGCGATGGCTGTCGTGGCAGCGGTGGGAATTGCGACAGCTTTCTTCGCAGCGACGATCGGACTTGTGCAGACGGACATCAAGAAAGTGCTGGCGTACTCGACCGTCTCGCAGCTTGGCTATATGTTCACAGCACTCGGGGTAGGGGCCTTTACCGCTGGTGTCTTCCACGTTATGACGCATGCCTTCTTCAAGGCACTGCTCTTTCTCGGTGCGGGGTCGGTCATCCACGCGCTCCATCACGAGCAGAACATCGAGCGAATGGGAGGGTTGGCGCGCTACATGCCGCGCACACATTGGACGTTCCTCGTTGCAGCGCTTGCGATTGCGGGCATCTTCCCTCTGAGCGGCTTTTTCTCAAAAGACGAAATCCTCTGGAACGCGTTCATCTACGGCGGTCCATGGCTCTGGGCCATCGGTGTCGTTGCGGCATTCTGCACGGCGTTCTACATGTTCCGTCTCTATTTTTTGGTCTTCCACAACAGCGAGCGCTTCGATCACCATCACCAGCCGCATGAGTCGCCGGCGGTTATGACCATACCCTTTGTGGTGTTGGCTGTGCTTTCTGCAGTCGGAGGATTTCTCGGCATCCCAGAAGCGCTCGGAGGAGCAGCAATACCAAACGTCTTAGAGCATTGGCTGGAGCCAATCTTTGCACCGGGTGTGGCAATGCTCCACCGCGGAAGCATGCACGCTTCGCACACGCTCGAATACGTGCTCATGGGAATTTCGCTCGTGATTGCACTCGCCGGGATCGGTTTGGCACGCGCGTTCTACTATCGCGAGAGCACACGTCCGGCGGCATTGGCCGAGCGCTTTCGGCGGGTCTATCGTCTCCTGTGGCACAAGTACTTCCTCGACGAGGTGTACTACGCACTCGTCGTGGACCCGATCTACATCCTCTCCGTGCGAGTGCTCTGGAGAATTACTGACGTTGGTATCGTTGATGGTGCCGTCAATGGCATTGCTCGTGTCGTCGGGGATATCGGTGAGCGCGTCCGGCGACTCCAGACAGGCTACGCGCAGAGCTACGCGGTCCTCATGATGGCTGGCATCCTCGTTGTCGTGTGGTATCTGGCGTCCCACACTGGGGGAAAGTAAATTTGCTGACGACGTGGCTGCGCACCGCAGCGGTCGGCAACGCGCCGTAGCACATACGTAGTTTCAACGCAGGAGTTGTGTCGCGATGCGGCTGGTAGGATGGGCATTGGGAATGCTGCTTGCGGCACAGGGAGCAGCTGCGCAGTCGCTCGTGATGGTAGCGACGATTGACGGTGTCATCAATCCGTTTACGGCAAGCTACCTGGAGCGGGCGCTCAGTGCCGCCAAGGAACGGGCTGCTGCCTGCGTCATCGTCGAACTCAACACGCCTGGTGGACTCGACCGCGCCATGCGCGAGATGGTGCAGGCAATGCTCAGCAGTCCTGTCCCAGTGGTTGTGTACGTTGCGCCATCGGGAGCGCGTGCGGCGTCGGCAGGGGTGTTCATTACACTGGCAGCGCATGTAGCAGCAATGGCGCCGGGGACAAACATTGGGGCAGCTCACCCAGTTGCACTCGGTGAAGGGCAGATGGATTCTGTGATGAACGAAAAGGTTACCAACGACGCAATGGCGACCATCCGCGCGATTGCCGCCCTGCGGCAACGCAACGTCCGCTGGGCCGAAGATGCTGTCCGGCGGAGCGTTTCGCTCACCGAACGTGAAGCACTCGATAGTGGTGTCATCGAGATCATCGCACGCGACCGCAGCGATCTGCTCGCTCAGCTCGATGGCCGCACTGTCTCCACAACGAACGGTGAGCGCACCCTTGCGCTCCGCGGCGCACGCATCGAAGAATTCCCGATGTCTGCCCTCGAGCGGTTCTTCGACACGATCACCGATCCGAACATTGCGCTGTTGCTGCTCTCACTTGGTTTTTTGGGGATTGTCATCGAGTTCTACACGCCGGGTTCGTTTGGGCCAGGCATCGCAGGCGCGATATTGCTCATCATTGGGTTCATGGCAACAGGGAGTTTGCCGGTCAACTGGGCAGGCATTTTGCTGCTGGTGCTTGCGGCGATTCTGCTGGTTGTTGAGCTTTACACGCCGGGTGTCGGTGCATTTGCAATTGGCGCAGCGCTCGCGTTCATTGTCGGCGCGCTGATTCTTTTTTCACCGCCGTCGGTTCCATCGCCCTCCTTACCCGTTGTTTCAGTTAGCGGCTGGCTTGTAACAGCGATTGCGGCGATGATCCTTTTCATTGGTGTGGTTGTTGCACGTGCGGTGCTCAGATCCCAGCGTAGTGCTCCGCGGAGCGGCCTTGGGCGCATTATCGGCGCTCGGGGCATCGCCAAGACAACCCTGTCCCCGATGGGGACCGTGCTGGTCAATAGCGAGGAGTGGAGTGCTCAGAACGTCGGCGCTGAACCGATTAGCGAAGGGCAGCGCATCGAGGTAATCGGAATTCAGGGAATGATTCTCCGCGTGCGTGCTGTGTCCCCACTTGAGGCGGAGCACGACCACAGCGAGTAGTCCATCAGCAGGGCATGTATATTTGCCACGCGAGGTTCTCCACGGAGATGTTCGACCTTTCTGCAATTGACTCACCATGGAGCTGGTAGGGATGGATGCGGTCGTCGTCGTGCTGGTTATCATCGTCGGGCTGTGGCTTCTTTCGAGGGCGATCAAAATTGTGCCGGAGTATCAGCGAATTGTCGTGCTCCGACTTGGGAAAAGCATTGGCACCCGTGGTCCGGGCTTTGTGCTGCTGATCCCGTTTGTTGATAAGCCTATCTGGACGGACCTTCGCGAGATGGTCATTGATGTTCCCTCGCAGACGTGCATCACCAAAGACAACGCACCAGTCGCGATTGACTTCCTCATCTACATGAAGATCATCGATCCCGAGATGAGCGTCATACAGGTGCAGAACTTCCGCATGGCATCGCAAGGTATCGCGACGACGACGCTCCGTGCTGTAGTGGGGGATATTGTGCTCGACGATGTGCTCTCCAAGCGCGAACACATCAACGAAACGCTCCGCCAAAAGCTCGATGAAGTCACGGGACGATGGGGTGTGAAGGTCACCGCTGTTGAGATTCGTGAGATTCTGCCACCGCGCGAAATTCAAGACGCAATGAGCCGTCAGATGTCTGCAGAGCGCGATCGTCGAGCACTCGTGACAGAGGCAACCGGGAAGCGGGAGGCAGCGATCACCGTCGCAGAGGGTGAAAAGCAGGCGGCAATTCTCAAAGCGGAAGGGCAACGCCAAGCAACAATTTTGCAAGCAGAAGGGCAACGCCAAGCAACGATCCTCCAAGCCGAAGGGTACGCACTTGCGTTGGAGAAAATCTTCGAAGTTGCGCGCACACTCGATAGCAAAACGATGAGTTTGCAATACCTCGAAGCGCTCAAGACTGTCGGGTCAAGCCCTTCGACGAAATTTATCTTCCCGATGGAGCTCCTCAATTTCGTAAAGCCTTTCGTCGAGCATACGAATAAGGCTGCCGATTGAGCGCACGGGTAATGCGTTCCGCCCCCAAGAGTGGCGCGCGCGTCGAGCGGCTGACTAAGCGCTCTCTGAAAAATGCTTTTGTGTGCTGATACCACTACGTTCTGCTGCGAGCACGCGAGCGTAGGTACGCAGGTAGAGCGCTGCATCGTGGGGGTCGCTGCGGCGGAGCTTCCATCGCTTTGGGGGCGGTATCTCTGCCATGACGCGAGGGTCGCTGAGAAATTCCATGTGGCCGATGGCCGCCGAGTCCACGCCAGCAGCGTGGAAGAGCCGATAGATCTCCGCCAGCGGCGTGCCGGCGGTCGCGCACCATTCCCGTTGCGATTCCGTTGTAGCCAGCGGTTCATCGCCAACGGCAGCGTCGAAGTACTCCGCTGCATGCTCACGCCACTGGCCGACGGTACGCTCGAACGCAGCGAAGATCTCGCGATCACTCATCGAAGCCAAGCGCTGGATGACATGCCCAACTGCACAGCGCCCGACGTGACCCCACTCATAGCGCTCGCCACGCTCGAGGGCGTCAGCTGCACTCTCTAACGCTGCTATCAAACGCTCGCGCACAGTGTTCATCGCTCATCGAAGCACAGGGGAACAAATCTTCGTCTGCAAAACTGCAACAGCAACGCTTCCGGTTCCAAGGGTGAATCGTTTTGTGCATGGATGCATCACATTTGTTCTGAATGCACAACACTGTAGGATGATGTTCGATGTTTTTTCGATGGCTGTTCGGAGGTAACGGCATTGTCTCAGCCGACGAGGCGAAGCAACTTTTGGCCAAGGGTGCGTTGCTGGTAGATGTGCGCACACCCGGTGAGTTTGCTGCGGGGCACGTCCGCGGCTCGCGCAATATTCCGCTCGACCAGCTTCCGCGGCATCTCGACTCCCTCAAGAAGAGCAACAAGCCGGTGATTTTCGTTTGTGCTTCGGGCAACCGCTCGGGGAGAGCAACAGCGATGGCAAAGCAGACCGGCATCGAAGCGTACAACGCAGGGAGCTGGATGAATCTGCGCTAATGGCGTCGCGGCACTCACGCAGCGATGAGTGCCGCGACGGTTCCACGCACAACGTTTACTGCTACCGCACAATCAGTAGAGGCAACGTAACCTGCAGGCCGCCGTCGAGTACAATGCTGACCACGTAGACGCCAGCCGGCACCGTGCGGCCGCTCCGATCGGTTGTATCCCACCGGTAACTGCCGAGCGCGGCTGTTTCGAGCACCGAGCCTCCACGTAAATCAGTGATTCGGATCACGCCACGCTGGTTGCCAAGTTCAATTGTAGCAGCATCAGTCGCTGGGTTCGGATGAATGGAAATACTGCTCGTTTGATCTTCGGCAACGCTGGTGCCCTCGGCTGCTTCTGCCTCGAGCGTAATCGCATCTTCAAATGCAACGTCCCGATGACGGCAGTAGAAGGTCAGTGCTGCGCGGTGAGTTCCTGCTCGCACAGGATGGAAGCGAATCGGCACTTCGGGGCACGTGCTGCTTTGGGGACTGAGCAAGCGGATCTGCGTTTGCCATGCGCCTGGGACGAGCTCGAACGCAGACGCATCGTCGCCTTCGATGACCACGGAGTCAACGGTGATCTCGACTCCCGTCTGGTTGCAGACTGCGATTACCGACTCAGTTTGCGCGCTAACGTTTGTCGTGTCGAAGCGTGCCGATGCAGGTGTAAGCGCGCGTGCACGTGCAGTCCCGACAAGTTGAAGGCTCCGCTCGCCGCCGTTGCTCGCTACCGTCAGTACAGCAGTGAAGTCACCTTCCGCTGTTGGTGCGAATGCTACACTCCCGACGAGCGAATCGCCTGGCGGTATCGTTGCCGGCACTGTGAGCATTCGTGCAAATACTGATGCCGCAGTGCCGCTGATGGTGGCGCCCGTCACCTGGAGTAGTGCAGTGCCGCGGTTGTAGAGTACAAGCCGGGCCTCTACTTGCATGCCAATGCGGAGCGCGGGGAACGTTATCGTTGCACTCGAGAGCTCCAACAGAGGGGTCGGTTGATCGGTAACGGTTATGGTGACTCGTCGCGAAGTGACTGAGCCACAGCTATTGGAAATGGTGACGTAGTATGTTCCTGTATCGCTGTCTTGTGCGTTCGTAATGCTGTACGAAGCCGCAGTCGCCCCCGGTATTGCTTGGTTGTTGTGGTACCATTGGTACGTCAGCCCATCACCGGAAGCAGTCACGCTGAGCGTGACACCACTGCCCCGTGTAACGGTCTTGGATTCTGGTTCTGCAGTGATGACGGGCTTTGCGGTGACTGTTACTTGTGCCGCATTCGACGTCACCGATGCTTGGCATATCGTGTTGGTGATCTCGACCGTGTAGCTGCCGGCGTCGTCTGCCAGGAGCCCTATGATGCGAAGCGTAGCAGTACGAGTGCCTTGAATGCGGCCCCCGTCATTGAGCGTGATGCCGTTTTTCTTCCATTGGTAGGCGTTCGCAATCGTGCGGCTCACACCGATGGTAAGGACGAGCGTATCACCTTCGCAGCGCGTTTGTGCCGATGGTTGCGTGGTGATTGCAGGTGGAATCGCTACCTGGAGCTGCGCTTGATTGCTCGTCGGTGCGCCGCAGTCACCAGTAACGACGCACGCGTAGAATCCTGTATCGGCGAGCGCAACGTTGGCAATGGTGTAGCTCGCACTGGTTGCTCCTGCAATGTCAGTGCTCCCTTTCCGCCATTGGTAGCGGAGGTTCGAGCCGGTAGCAGTGACACTGAACGTCACCGATGCACCCTGGCACACAGTTGCGGATTGTGGATGTGCCGTGATTGTCGTCTGCGGATTGACTGTGAGCGTTGCGGAATTGCTCGTGACGGGCTGCCCGCACGCTCCACTGACGACACAATCGTACGATCCTGCCTGCGCTTGGGTAACGTTAGCGATGGTCAGTGTTGCAGCAGTCGCACCTGGAACATCGGTCCCGTTGCGTCGCCACCGATAGGAAAGGTTCGAGCCAGAGGCAGTAACACTGAAGCTGACGGTGCCACCTTCGCAGGCAGAGGCATTCTGCGGATGAGCGGTGATGCTCGTTGGCGCCGCCAGCGTAAGGTTCTGCGTGGTTGAAGAAATTGTGTTGTCGGATGCATCACTCAAGCGGATGCGATATTGGTTGCCCGGCTGGAGTGTCGAAGGAATCGTAAACGACTGAGAATTCTGCCCATCTTGGGAGTTGAGCATTCCAATCGGGGTGAAGCTGCTGCCGCCATCACTGGAGATGGCGACAACAACGGAGCTGATACCGTAGCTCGTCCACTGAAGCGTGACAGTGCCCCCAGCACAGAGTATTTGTGATGGTGTCGGTGCAGTGATCGTTATTCCCTTGACGGTCACCGTTACACTCTGGAGGAGGTTCCATTGGTCATTCGCATCAGCATTACCATTGCCGTTTACAGCAATCCCTGCAGCGCGGACGGTGTAGGGCCCAGGCGTTGATGGAGCTTGCCAGGTAAACTGCCAGGAGACGCTTCCACCGCTGAGCGACTTTGGCTGCGTGTGCGTCAGCTCTCCGCTCATGATCTGCGTCAGTTGTCCGCTGACGGTCCCGAGCGTGCCAGCATTCTGCCCATTTGAATTGACGATTGCCAAATCAAATCCCGCTGATGGACGCGAACTATTTTGCAACGTGAGGGTGAACGTGCTCGTCGAACCGGGGGTGACAGTGGTCGGGCCGCTCAAACTGAGCGATGTCGCACTCGATGGCGATGTGCTATGGCAGGTGCAGCCTGCAGTGGTCTGACCGGAAATTCCGTTCGGATATGTCCATGCTGCATGCGCGAATACAAGCAGCATCGCAACGTGAACGACGAACGAGCGCATCATCGGCTCCTCCACTAATGGTGAAACATTGATTTTTGTGAAAATGCAACTGTTTAGTGAGGTTCTCGCACTGGTGTTCTGCTTGGTTATTCGATCAAGAGCGTACGCCAGACAGTCCGCTCAAGTGTAGCGGGAGCATGACACGTTGGTACTGGGTTTCCAGCGAGTTGGCACCCGACAAGGTACACTCCGTGTGCTAATGGGGCACCGTGTTCATCTCGGAGCGAAAGCTCGAGTTTCGTGGCGTCACTTACGGAACAATCAAGCCAACGGACGACGCGACCTTTTGTGTCATACACGATGATCCGCCGAATCGGCAGTGGTGATTCAATGGTTGCAGTGTGGGCGGCGGGCTGCGGGTAGAGGCGTACTCCAACGGCTGCTGTTTCCTCCTCGACTGAGACCAATGGTGTAACCTGAACGCGGATAGGGGAAGACTCTACCGTTCCACATGCATTCCTGATGAGGACGGCATAGGTACCTGCATCGCCAGTTGACGTAGACTCGAGGACGTATCTACTGTCCGTTGCACCGCTGATAGAGGCACCGTTTTTGAACCACTGGTACGTGCAGCCACTGTCGGGCGTAGCGGCAACGTGGAGTTCAAGCCGTGTTCCTTCCCGTACAGTTGTATCGGATGATTGACTGGTGATTGTAGGTTTGGGAACGACAGTAAGCATTACCGGAGTGCTCGTAACGATACCGCACGCGCCGGTGACTTCACACGTGTACTCCCCAGATTGGCGAACTTGCAGATTGGTCAGTTGTAGTTGTGTTGCAGTGGCTCCGGGCAGTGGAGTGCCGTTGTGTTTCCATTGGTAACGGAGATTGCCGCCGGTTGCTGCGATGGAGAGTGCAACCGTTGCGCCTTCACACTGAGTTGGTGGAGCCGATGGTTGTGTGCGGATTGTCGTACGCGGGTTCAGTGTTAGCGGGGGTGTCGTCGCATTGAGCAGTTCATCGTCTCCATCAACAATGCGGAGCAAATGCTTAGTGCCTGCAGTTACTGTCGGCGGGACAACGTAGCGGTACGTGTTGACCCCCACTTGTGATTGGACACTGCCCAGCAGAATCCACGACCGTCCGCTATCTGCAGAGTAAAGGATGTTCGCAGTGCTCACACCGTAGCTTGTCCACTGAAGCGTGATAGTATCTCCGGAACAGTACGCATTCGAGGTGGTTGGAGTTGTGAGGATTATGCCTTGTACGGTAATCGTCACCGGTGGGAGGACGTTCCACATGTCGCCTGCTGATGCACGGCCATCACCATCAGCAGCATTGCCTGCAACGCGAATCACATACTCACCCGGCGTCTCTGGGGAACGCCACTGCACCTGCCACGCAGCTTCGCGATAACTGCCTTGATTGGACATCGTCCGTCGTGCGCGGTGTGTCAGTTCGCCGTTGAGCGATTTGACATACTGACTTTCAGTCTGTGGATATTGGAGGAGACCAGACGGCTGGCCTTCTTTCGTAAACGCAGCCATGTTGAACCCAGCGTAGATAGCGCTCGAGTGACGAACTCTGAGTGTGAACGAATTGAGTGTATTTGGTTTGACAAGCCGCGGACCATCGAGGATGATCGTCGTAAGGGAACTTGGTTGGGATCCGTGGCAGCCATTTCCCCCGCACCCGGTGCTGGAGACGCCGCTGATCCCTTCCCGATAAGCGTAAAGGTTCATCAAACTTCCAAAGAGGAATGTCCAGATTAGGGTGAACCAGCGATAGTGTGTGAAGGCGCTCATGTGGAGAGTCGAACGTGAACGTTTCAACAAATGCAATGCTAAAGTACAAAGGAAAACGGTAATTACCAAACGCAGCCTCGTGATTTCATTCCGTATTTTTGTACGCCACATTTTGCCCAATGCTGCCGGGCAGCAGGCTGGTACACATGCCAGCGGGCTTCGATACTGTTCCCGTTTCACCGTGTGCGAGGCGGACATACGCATGCCCGATCGTCCGTTAAGTATCCTTTTTGTCTCCAGCGAGGTTTATCCCTTCGCAAAAACTGGTGGATTAGCAGACGTCTCCCACGCCCTTCCCATCGCCCTCCGCGAACTTGGCCACGACGTCCGCATCATGCTGCCAAAGTACGGTAACGTCAGTGAACGCCGCAATCGCATCCATGAGATCAACCGCCTCAAGGAAGTGCCAATCGCTGTTGGCGAAACCGTCGAGCTTGCAACGATCAAATCTTCCTCGATGCAAAATCCCCGGACGAAAGTCCAGGCTTATGTCACGACCAACTACACATACTTCGACTCTAAGAAAGGTCTCTATGCTGACCCAATCACCGGGGAGCCATACAACAACGACGAGCGCTTCATCTTCTTCGATCGGTCTGTGGTGACCACGTGCCTTCTTCTGGGGTGGTTCCCCGATATCATCCATTGCAATGCCTGGCAGACAGGGCTTATCGGCGCGTACATCCGGACAATGCACAAGAGTGAGTTCGCAAACACACGCTTGGTCTTTACGATCCACAACGCTGCTGACCAAGGAATTTTTCCTGCGACAAGTCTGGAAAAGACAGGGCTCCCGAAGGAAGTCTACCCAAGGATTACGCACGCTAAACAGCTCAACTTCACCAAAGCCGGCGTGGAATTTGCCGACGCGATTACGACCGTCAGCCCAACCTACGCCAAAGAGATCACCAAGGACAAAGTCATCAGTGGCGGCTTGCATTCGCTTTTTCGTGCTCACCATATCGTGGGCATCCTCAACGGCATTGATACCTACCACTGGAACCCGAAAACAGACCCCTTCATTCCGCATCATTTCGATTCGACAAGCTGGAAAGAAGGCAAGGCGCTCAACAAGAAAGCACTCCGCGACCGCCTGAAGCTTCCGCACGAGGAGAAAGTCCCCCTCCTGGCAACCATTGCACGGCTGGGCGAAGCAAAGGGGATTCCCCTCCTTGTCGAGGTGCTCCCAGCGTTGCTTCGGGAAAGTGTCCAAGTCGTCCTGCTCGGCGAAGGTGATCCCTCCCTGAGCGCTACGCTCGAAAAGCTTGCAGCAAAGCACCCAGGGAAGCTTGCGTTCATCGCAGGCTTCGACGAAGAACTCGCGCACCTTATCGAAGCAGGCGCGGACATGTACCTGATGCCATCGCTCTATGAACCGTGCGGGCTCAACCAAATGTACTCGATGGTCTATGGAACCGTCCCCATTGTTCGTGCGACTGGCGGATTGGTGGACACCGTCGAAGATTTCGATCCTGATGCCCGGACTGGCACCGGCTTTGTCTTCCGCAACTACGCGGCCGATGATTTCCTTAGTGCAATCAAGCGGGCATTGGCACTCTACAGGAAGCCAACCTACTGGGCAGTGTTGGTGCAGAATTGCATGAGCCAGGACTTCTCGTGGTCAACCAGTGCTCGCCAGTATGAAGCCATCTACCGGGAAATCCTCGCTCGCCGATGAAAGCAGTCGCAACTGCACTGGCTGTGGCATTCGTGCTCGTTGCGTGCAATGAGCCACCGACCGAAGTCGGCTCAGCACTGATCAACGATACCACGCGCGCTCAGCAGGTCAATTCGACGCAGCTCCCGATGATCGTTGCCACCGCGGGTATCTCGACGCCGAGCTACCTTTTCAACGCAGGTATTCTCTTCATTGGCCGTACCCCTGAGCTGCACGC
Organism: Candidatus Kapaibacterium sp.; assembly: GCA_026003495.1. Lineage (GTDB taxonomy): Bacteria > Bacteroidota > Ignavibacteria > Kapaibacteriales > NICIL-2 > NICIL-2. The sequence continues at coordinate 180,721 of BPHK01000001.1, forward strand.
TGCAACGCTCCTGCGTTTTACAACGTTGCCCGATACACTCGGCTGGATCACGCCCAGCGACATCGTTTCCGCATCACTGCTCATCCGTCCTCATCGCTACGTCATCGGGGATAGCATAAGCAACGTGCTTGCATTTAGCGTGTATGAACTGCAGCGACCATGGATTAGCGCTGATAGTGCTGGGAAGGTTGTGATTGAACCACGATGGTACGACCTCTTTTCGAGCGGCGGAATTCCAAACCCGCAGTACTTTTCGGCGACGCCGCTTGCAGTCTTCGATGGCAGCAAAAAAATTCCGCTTGCAGATTCGCTCGGCGATGTCGAGATACCGCTGACGCAGGACGGCATCGCGCGGTTGGCTGCGTGGCTCCAGGCAATGCCCGATACCACGCGTCGCGCAAGCATCTACGGCATTGGTTTTGTTCCGATGGCAAGTTCGACTGTTGTCCGAGAGTTCGAGACCCAGCCAACTGGGAGCGCCATCGGCGAGCTGGTGCGGCTGAAGTTCGTCTATCGCCGCAGTGATGGCACGCTCGATTCTGCGTTGGTCTTCTCTGGCAACGACGCCACATTCGTCCATGCTGAGCCGCCACGCGATGGACTTCTCGCCGTGCAGTCAGTAGTACAGTCCGAGGTAGCACTGACGCTCGATCTATCAGCGCTGCCACCACTGGATGCAGTGCTCAATGCGCAACTGGCATTGACCAGCGATACTACCCAGCGCCTTGCAGGCAACGGCGGCATCCCCACGACGGTGGAGCTTGCATACCTTGATAGCACAGCGAGCGTATCGTTCGGTTTCGTCGGCGGACAGCTACCAGGCTCCGGGCGATTTATCGTGCCGAACATCGCTCCACTGGTGGACTATCTGCGCCAGCGGAAACAGGGACGCGGAACGGTGCTCCTCCGCTCGCGGAACTTCCGCTTAGAGCGCCTTGCATTCTGGGGCGCCAGTGCACCCGATAGCCTCCGCCCACGACTGACGGTCACGTATATCCCACGCCCTGGATCGCCACGATGAATTCAGTGCGCAGCGTTGCCATCCTGCTCGTTACATCTGCAGTTGCAGCCGCAGCACAAGGTGGTGCCAACTACACTGCGTTTGGTCTCGGGCAGCAACGGACAACCTTCGGCGCAGCCTACGAAGGGTTGGGCGGTGCAGCCTACGCAGTTCCCTCGGATTACCTCTTCGGATTGGCAAACCCTGCGCTCTGGCCGCTGGTAAAAACAACACGCATCCAAGGAGGCTATCGCTTCAACCAACAACGCATCGAGCAAGGGGGTGCCGTTCGCGCGCAGAACAACGGCAAGCTCGACGGCGCAGGATTGCTCTTTGCCATTGACACCAGCGCAGAAATTGCCGCCAGCATTGGCGTTTTCCCGTCGAGTTCGGTCAACTACGCCTCCGCGCGCCGTTTCCAGATCACATTGCCCGACGTTGGTCTCCTCGACGGCACAACGACCTACCGCGGCGGGGGAGGTATGACGACCGCCTATGCTGGTATTGCAGCACGCATTGTGCCGGGCGTCTATGCTGGCGGTGCACTGCTCTACGGCTTCGGGCTTATCAGCGATCAGGCGGAAACATCCATTGCTGCCGAGGCGACACAACGCGCAGTCTCGACGCAGAACGATCGCCTTTCACTGCTCGGCGGACGGCTAGGTATTTACACCGAGCTGGGCGACCATCTCTGCATCGGGCTGGCAGGGGCGCTCTTCGGTTCGCTCCACGTGGAGCGGTTGCTCATCTACCAGAGCTTCGCACCGAGTTCGACCAAGCCGACCTTCGATACCTCGTTTGCATCCTCGCTGTCTTCGCCAACTGCAGCAATGGTGGGCGGCGGAGTCACTTACCGCGTGCGTCGATGGCTTCTGACACTCGATGGAGAATGGTCGCCAACGAGTGCGCTCCAGTACCGATATTCGTCGCTTGCGCGTGCGGGTGATAGCTACCGTCTCAGCATTGCTGCGTCGTATCGGGGCAGCCGCGCCGCAGGCTCCTCGTTCGAGGATCGGCTCAATGTCAGCGGCGGGTTGACGGTGCAGCGGCTTCCCGTTGTCATCGGTTCCGTCCCGCTGGAGGAGTATTCGGCAAGCGTCGGGGTGCAGATTCCTTTCGGCGGCGCTGCGATGATTGATGCAGCGCTCATCGGGGGTGTGCGAGGCAATGGGTTGCCTGTTCGCGAAGAGTTCCTTCGGCTGAGTGTGACGCTCAGCGTCGGCGAAGTTTGGTTTATTCCGTTCCGTCGGTAGTCCGCACCGCAGCGATGAGTTCAACCAATGCAGGGAGTGCGCTGCCAGCTTTTTCCCGAATAGACGCGTGCGCAATCGAGCTTACCGGCGTCGGCGTTGGATTGACCTCAATGATGATGGCACCGTGCTGCCAGGCAAGAAACGGCAACGCTGCTGCTGGATAGACTTCCGCTGAGGTGCCAACGATCAGAAACACTTCCGTGCGGCGAGCGGTGCGTTCGGCTTCTCGGAGCACATCGGCGGGGAGCATCTCTCCAAACCACACAACCGAAGGACGAACAAGCCCTCCGCACGCTGGACATCGTGGTGGGGAGTCATCGCCAATCTCGCCATCGTACGGGGTGCCACAGTCTGCGCAGTGGTTTTCTTCCAAGTTGCCGTGGAGTTCGAGCACACGCCTACTGCCTGCGCGCTGGTGCAAGCGGTCAACGTTCTGCGTAATGAGCGTCATCTCTGGAACAAGCGTTTCCAGCTCAGCAAGCGCATAGTGCGCAGGATTGGGTCGGACGCGCTCGATGACGTGGCGGCGATACTGATACCATTGCCAGACACGCTCAGGGTTGGAGAGGAACCCTTCCATACTTGCCAGCTCCTCGGGGCGAAACTGTGCCCAGAGCCCGTCGGGGTCGCGGAACGTTGCAACGCCACTTTCAGCAGAAACTCCCGCGCCGGTGAGCGCTGCAAACCGCTGGCTCAATGCAAGCCGCTCGAGCACTCGGCTACCGAGAAGCTGCCGCAGTTCCATCGCAGATACGCCCGCCAAGATGCTTTGCCAAAAACTGCTCGATGGTGCGGTACATCCAGACGCGATTCTGCTCGCCAACAAATCCGTGTCCTTCGTCTTCGCGGACGTAGTACTCGACCGGCACACCACGCGAGCGGAGCGCTTCGACGATTTGGTCCGACTCGGCTTTGTTGACCCGTGGATCGTTTGCTCCTTGGAAGACCAGCAGTGGCGCTTCGATGCGATCGGCGTGGAAGACCGGAGAGACCGCTCGCAGAAGCTCTTCTTCCGTTTCGAGGCTGCCGATCATTTCGTCGAGCATCTGGTTGAGTGGTTTCCAGTATGGCGGAATCGTGCGGCGGAACGTCAGCAGGTTCGACACTCCGACGATGTCCACACCGCAGCAGTAGAGCTCGGGTGTAAATGCAAGTCCCGCCAGCACAGCGTAACCGCCGTAACTGCCGCCGACAATCCCGACGCGCTTTGGATCAGCAACGCCATTGGAACAAAGCCACCGAATGCCGTCGGTGATGTCATCCTGCATTGCGCGTCCCCACTGCTTGAACGATGCTTCCCAAAATCGGCGCCCATAGCCCGTCGAACCGCGGTAGTTCATTTGCAAGACGCCGTATCCACGGTTAGCAAAGAGCTGAACCGCTGGGTTGAAACCCCAGACGTCGCGTGTCCAGGGCCCACCGTGTGGGAAGACCACCAGCGGAAGAGGTTTGCGATGCTCGCGCGGGAGTGTCAAGTACCCTCTGATGAGCATCCCATCGCGTGCGCGATATTGGATTGGCTGCATCGGGGAGAGCTCGGTTGGATCGAGGTGTGGCATCGCACGCCCAAGCTCGACCAGTTCCCCACTGGACGCTGAAAGGAGGTAGTACGCTGCAGGCTGCGTGTCTCCCAGTGCTGCCAGCACGAACCATTCTTCGTCGAGCGACCAGCTTGTCACGTGAACGGCAACATCACCGAGCTGGGCGCGGAGACGCTCGGCAGCCTGCTCCCACAGCAAGCGCCACGTGAGGTGGAGGAAGACATACTCCTGCCGCCATGAAACGTACACCGCAGCTGTGGGTTGGTCGTGCTTGTAGGAGTAGAGCAAACCCTGCATGTCGTAGGTGTCGCTTGCAGCGATCAGCTCTTCCTCGCGGAGCGTGTCGGGATCGAAAAGATAAATTGCAGCAGTGTCTCGGCCCCGGTTGGAAAGCACGTAGAAGCGGCGTCCATCGGCAGCAATCCGCAGTGGTTCAAGTGTTGTGCGGAACGTTGTCGTCAGCAGCTCGCGGAATGGCTCATGCGCATGCTCCCGGTAGAGCAGTGTTCGATTGGCGCCGTCGGTGCGGACAGCAATGCGAATTGTTCCATCGCGATCGGGAATCCACTCGACCACGCCCCCTGGATTTTCTGCAACGCACTCGAGCGTCCCGCTGGTCAGATCGAGTGCATAGACGTCGAAGACTTCCCGTTGCCGTCCGTTGTGAGTGATCAAGATGCGGTCCTCCCGAAGCGGCAGCGTCGAGAGAATTTCGGCACGCACTCCTTGGGGCGGGGTGCAGAGCCGAGGCGGCTCGTCCGAAAGCACATCGAGCAGATAGAGCTGGTAGTTCTCGTCGCCGTTGGTATCGCGCGCAAAGACAATCGTGCGAGCATTCCCCCATGCGAAGGCGTGGATGCTGCGGTCGCGCTGGTCGGTAAGAAATCGCCCGTGCCCAGTTATACGGTCGTAGAGCCAGATGTTGAGCTGTCCGTTTCGCGGTGCCAGCCAGGCGAGAAAGCGTCCATCCCGTGCAATGCTGACCTGTGCGATTGCAGGATTGGCAAAAAGCTCCTCAACAGGGATACAGCGAAGTGGCATTGTGCACCATGTTCTCCGTGATCGTTCCAACAACGAACGGCAAATATAGACTGCGCTACTCAGTGCAACCAGTGAGCATGAGCTTGATGCATATCGAAGCGCCTGTGCTCATGGCATTTCGACGTACGCATGACGCGCTACCGGCTCGATGCCGTCGCGGTGGGTTGCTGCTCAACGCTATCCGGTTTCCTGCCGGCAATCCGCCATGCGACAAGTGCCACAAGCACGACAGCGAGAAGCTTGGCGCTGATTGCACCTTGTGTGGGCAGCAGCGACGTGAGCCCGCCGAGCGCAATGACCGTCCCCAGCGCCGTTGCCAGCGCAGCCCATGGGTATGCAATCGGCAGCACACGCTGCGCGACACGTGCGGTGACAAGTGTGCCGATGGTGTAGGCACCAGCGGTTGCCCATGCAGCGCCGATGTAGCCCAGCGGAGGGATGAGTGCCAGATTGAGCAGAACGTTCGTCACTGCTGCTGCACCGTTGGCAAGCGAGAGGAGTTCAGTGCGCTTGGCAAGATGGATGCTCGCTGCCATCGTCGTCGAGATGCCGAGCGCCGCGTAGCCACCGAGCACGATCGGCACCACACCAAGTCCTGACCAATACTCCGCACCAATGAGGTGGCCGCTCCCAATAGGAATCGCGACGACGTCGCCGATGAATAGTGCAACTGCCGCATAGAGCACTACTGCCACTGCGAGAAAGTAGCGCATCGCTTGGGCGATCATTACGCCGATGGCAGGATCATTGGCGTGGTGGAGGTAGAGCGGACGCCACGCTGTTTCATAGACCGACACTGCCAGCATCATCGGGATTGCAAGCCGATAGTTCGCAGTGTAAATCCCCACAGCTTGTGCACCCGCAAGCCAGCCGAGGATGGGGCGATCGGCAACTTGCACTACCAGTGCCGCAAGCGCAGCTGGAACCATCGGCAGCCCGAAGCGGAGCAGCGCTCTGAACAGTCCAGCATTCCATCCCGGCGACACGTGGGGTAGCGCCAGCGGCAGTACCATCACCGCTCCGAGGAAGGAAGACGCAAGGCCGGCGAGCATGACGCCCTCGACTCCCCAATGCCAAAGGGCAACGAATAGCACGTTGAGCCCAACGTTGAGCGTCACAACAAGAACGCGGAGCAGCGCAAACGTCCGTGCGCGTCGCTCCATGCGGAGCAGAGCAAACGGTATTGCAGCAAGTGCATCGAGCGCAACAATGCCGATCGCGTAGCGCACGAGCACTGCAGCATCAGCGCTCTCGAGGGCAAGAAGCGTTCCTACTGCTGGTGCAAGGAGCATCCCCAGCCCTCCGAGTCCAAGCGTTAGAACACTGACGCCGACGAGTGAGTGCCAGAGCACCTGGCCGCGTGGATGGTGCTCGACCCAATAGCGCATGGATGCAGGCTCAAACCCGAGTGTAGCGATCGCCGTTGCCACTGCCATGAGCGAGTAGAGCTGCGCAACGTCTCCCAACGCTGCCGGTGCGAGCACGTTCGTGTAGAGCGGCGTCAGCAAAAACGTCAGTAGCCGTTGGACGACGGTACTCGTGCCGTAGATCGCAGAGTCCTTTGCCAGTTGCCGAAATGGGCTACGCATGCGCGAGTGACTGCTGGAAAGGATGCTCGCCGCGCAAGAATTGTTCAAGTTCGGTAACGTCCTCGGAGCTTCCCATGAACACCGGCGTTCGCTGGTGAATGTCGGTTGGTTCGATCGTCAGCACATCACAGCATCCGTTCGATGCACGCCCCCCTGCTTCGGTGATGATCTTGGCAAGTGGGTTGACTTCGTAGATCAAGCGGAGCTTCCCGTCTGGCGCTTTTCGATTGCCAGGGTACATGAAAATCCCTCCGTAGAACAGCGTGCGATGGACGTCCGCAACTGCGGTGCCCACGTAGCGGAGGGAATAGGGACGACGCCGATCCTCCGACGGTGTTTTCAAGTATTCAACGTACTGCCGCAGCCGTTCATCCCAGTGGTAATAGCTGCCTTCGTTGACGCTGTACATTGTCCCACGGGGAGGGATGCGTACCTGCGGATGCGAAAGCAGAAACTCGCCGATCGTTGGGTCGAACGTGAAGACGTCTACACCCATACCGGTGGTATAGACCAGCTGTGTGCTGCTGCCATAGACGGCATAGCCGGCGCAGACTTGGCGATAGCCTGGTTGGAGGATGTCTTCGAGTGTGCCAGGGGTATCGAGCGATTCATCGAGGCGGCGATAGATGGAAAAGATCGTGCCGATGGTGATGTTCGCATCAATGTTCGAGGAGCCATCGAGCGGATCGAAGACCATCACGTACTTGCCACGGCGGTAGTTCGACGGAATGTGGATCAACCCTTCGGCTTCCTCCGACGCCATTACGCAGAGATGTCCGCCGTGATCCATCGCGCGGAAGATGACGTCGTGCGCCAGCTCATCGAGCTTGCGAACTTCTTCGCCGTGGACGTTGAGAACGCGCGTCGAGCCGAGCAGGTCGGTCAGTCCAGCGCGGCGCACGTCGCGAGCGATGATGCGCAGCGCTAACGTCAAATCCCGAAGAATGCGCGAAAATTCCCCGGTCGCAGTGGGGAAGTACTGCTGCTGCTCGGCAATGTGTCGCTCGATGGTGACCAGCTTGTGCTGCATGAGGTCTAACCGTGTGTCGTTCTAGCGCATTGCGATTGGGAAGCCAGTTGCAAAATACTGTAAGCACCTGGCCAGTGGTAACACTACCATCGAAACGATCGTGATGGCGTTCCTTGCTGCTTAGGAGCGTTGCAATGAATGGGCTGGAGCGTGGCGAGCACCCAGTGTGCCGGCGGAGTGCATTTGTAAGTTTGCAACTTGTTCGGCAGTGCCGACAGCTGCTGCCCTCCAAGCCTTGAGGGCAACGTGTTCCGCCAGTATGTTCCACCAATCTTCAGGCGGGAGGAGCGCCATGAATCCACAAGCAGTGCATCAGCAGCTGACAGTTCCGCATCCAATCGGTCTAACCGAGGCAAGTATCGAGCGCGGTCCAGTCTCGCGCTTTATGGAAGAACACTTTTGCCACTTCAATGCAGCAACACTGCTCGACGCAGCACGTGCATACGAGGATCTCATCGAGCGGGGCGGCAAAATGCTCGTTGCACTTGCAGGAGCGATGAGCACTGCAGAACTCGGCAAATCGCTTGCGGAAATGATCCGCCAGGACAAAGTGCACATCATCTCGTGTACGGGCGCAAATCTCGAAGAGGACGTCATGAACCTGGTTGCGCACTCGCACTACAAGCGCATTCCGAACTGGCGCGATCTGACGCCAGAACAGGAGCAGGAACTGCTCGAGCAGCACTACAACCGCGTCACCGATACCTGCATCCCCGAAGAAGAAGCATTCCGCCGCCTGCAAGAGCACCTTGAACGAGCCTGGACGGGTGCGCAAGAGCGGGGTGAACGCTACTTCCCGCACGAGTACCTCTACCAACTCATCCAGAGCGGCGAACTCGAGCAGTACTACGAAATTGATCCGCGCGATTCCTGGATGGTTGCTGCTGCCGAAAAAAATCTCCCCATTGTCGTTCCAGGCTGGGAAGACTCAACGACGGGGAACATCTTCGCATCGTACGTCCTTCGCGGCCAGCTTCGCCCGGACATCGTCAAATCTGGAATCGAGTACATGACGTGGCTTGCTGATTGGTATATGGCAAACTGCCAGCCGCCCGGCATTGGCTTTTTCCAGATTGGCGGTGGCATTGCGGGGGATTTCCCCATCTGCGTCGTTCCGATGCTCCACCAGGACCTGGGACGAACCGATGTGCCGCTGTGGAGCTACTTCTGCCAGATCAGCGACTCGACGACAAGCTACGGCTCCTATTCCGGTGCGGTGCCGAACGAAAAGATCACCTGGGGCAAGCTTGGCGTCGAGACGCCGAAGTTCATCATCGAAAGCGACGCGACAATCGTTGCACCGCTCGTCTTCGCGTGGGTGCTTGGGTGGTAGCGGCACTTATCCTTCTGTGCTCCCTTGCAGCCTGGAGCGCCCAACCACCACAGGAGAGGGTGCTCCTTGAGAGCATTGCGGTGACCGAGCGCGCACAGCTTTCTCCCCCAAAAATCGAAGCAGGGTTGGTGCTCGCGTTCCAAACCAGCGCTCGGTACGAACTTGTGACGCTACGCGATTCAGTTGCACAGCGGTTGCGGCGCTCTGGAATCTCAGCCGATTCCATTGCAACAGCGCTCGGTGCTCGTTGGCGTGCGAGCGTCGAGTGCGACCGCTTTGAAAATCTGCTCCGCGCAGAACTCGTGCTCCGCTCACCGACGCACGTGCGCAGAGGAATCGGCTACGGGCTGATCCGCCATCGGTGGGCACGTTCGGATGAACCAGTCGCAGATCCAGCGCTCCTCGAAGCGCTCGAACGTGCGCTCTGTGTGGCAGTTGGCGATACGCTCCTCTACGCGCGCACCGATAGCGCTCGTGGCATCCGCCCCGCAGCGCTCGTAGCTGTTACCAGCATGGAACTGCGAGATAATCCCTCCGTTCTCCCGCGGTGGGAGCTTTTCGAGGATGCAATCGCAACGAGCTACAGCGGGGTTCTGGCAGCGATCACTGGAGCACAACGTTCGCCCTGGGCTGTCACACTGGATGTTGACACGCGCGACAGCATGTACGCGCAGTTTCGGCTCTATGGACCGGAACCACTTATGCCCCCATCAGAGCAAGAGCTGGCAGCGCTGGCATTCTTTGGAGTCGAAGCTGTCGTCAGCGGAGCACTGGTGCGCACCCCTGATGGCGCGCGCATCGAGCTTCGTCTGTGGCGGATCGGAGCCAATGGGAGCCGCACGCTGATTCGCCAACGCGAGGCGCTGCTCAATGACGATAGCAGGGTCAAGTACCTCGAAACGGTTGCCGAGCTTGGAAAAGCGTTGCTGGCCGATCCGCTACCGCCCGGCAGTTGATCGAGCGACAACGATCTTCGCTACCGCGCCTTCTCCTGTTTGTTCTGAGACCGCGTGGAGGAGGTAAATTCCTGCGGGGACAAGCTCGCCCGCGGCACTGCGCCCATCCCAGAGTGCGATCCGGCTTCGCGTGCGAATTGTTTGAACTGTCATGCCGCTGAGTGTCGAGATGCGGAGTTCAGTATCGGCAGCCAATCCTTCGATGGTCAGGAGCTCGCGGTCAGGATCGAACGGTTGCGGATAGAGCCGAAGACTATAGTGCTGCTCTGGTTCGATTGCCAGTGTTTGCACGACGTTGATGCCACGCTCTGTGCCGATGTAGAGCCGACCGCGGGATGGATCAGTGGCAAGCGATCGCACATCGTTGGAAAGGAGCGCTGGGTACTGCGTCTGTGTGATCGTGCCGAGGATGGTGACACCGTCGTCGGCGATTACCCAAATGCCGTTGGAGGTGGCGATCCACTTGTTGTTGAGCGCATCAATGGCAAGTGCGTTGATCGCCACACCGCGGAGTTCGCGCACAGTGCGGATAAACGGCGTTCCGCCGCTGAGAACAACTGTCGGGTTGACGATGACCGCAAGTCCGGCGGTTGTGCCGACCCAGAGCATCCCCGTTCGATCCGTCGCAAGAGCGGTGATTGTGTTCGAAGGCAGCGATGCCGCGGGAGCGCTGATGCGCCCCCACCGATCGTCACTCCGATCACCGAGTGTGCCACCATCGTTGAACCACACAAGCCCGCTGCCATCAGCGTCGGTACGGTAGGAGCCGAGCCACTTGGTTCCTGCAGCATCAATGGCGATGAACATAAAGTAGCCCACACCCGGAGGATTGCCAGGGTAGGTGAAGCCATACCACTGCCCCTGTGCGTCTTGTGCAATGAGGTGGCTCGACGATTGAATCCAGTTGCCCCAGTGCGCGATCCACACCGTGCCGGCTTGGTCACCGATCGCACGGCCAGGGACGGTGAAGGAGGGATTGGTGGGGAATCCCACGAGCGGAGAGTTGTCGTTGTTGTACTGCTCGAGCACAATCGAATCCCCAGCCAGCAGACGCGCGCGCAGCAACCCAGCACCCCAACTGCTCAGCCAGACGTCGCCGTTGGGCATCGCTGCAACGCGGTAGTAGTACGGCGATGGAACGCGCCGATCAGTTTCCGGCGCAAGCGCTATCCAGCGGTCGCCGCGAAGACATGCAAAGCCGCTGCCAGCACGGCCCCCCGAGGCAGTCGCAACCCAGAGATTGCCGTCGGAATCCACCGCAAGGTCGTATGCCGTGTTGCTGAGCATCGAGTTCGGCACGATATGCCTAAGCGAGTCGCCTTCGATCAAGGTAATCCCTCGCGCAAGGCAGCATGCGAGCGTTGTCCCGCTCGGAAGGGGAAGCGACCGCACACGGCGAATTGCTGCTGGCTGTGGTGGCCCGATGGGCTGGCTGCTATCGAGGTCCCAAAGCTGTTGCCCGAAGGCAAAGACGATGCGTCCGGCGATAGTGCTGAGCCCAGCGATCGTCTCGCTGCTACCGGAGGGACGCGCCCACGCAAGGGTGAGCGAGTCGCCACGCTGGCGGAGAATTGCCGTCTGCGTTGCGACGACGAGCAATCCTGCGCTGTCGAGCGTCACTGCGCGTGCTGGGCTGTCCCACTGCCAGCCGTTCGGCAGTCTCCAGACCGTCCACAGCCGCCGATCCCGAAGCGAGGGCAACCCCAGCCAGGTTGCCGCAACTCCTTGCGCTCCTGCCGCGATGAGCGTATCGCCGCGGAGTGCCAGTGCGGTGATCGCCGACTTCGGCGCAAAGGTTGCGACAAGATCAACTGTCTCGATCGGGACGCCGTCAGCCGCATCGTAAACGACGATGCCAAAGTCGGTGGCGACGTAGAAGCGTCCGTTGTGCGCGATGATGTCGTTGATAGTGCGGCGAGGGTATTGATCGGAAGCACGTCGGATGTCAGTCAGTGTCGCAAGGGGGCCACGCTGCGCGTGGAGAAGTTCCAGCGTTCCATCGGTTGTGCCCGCGATGATGGTATCGCCGCTTTCTGATGCTGTGATTGCGGAAAATTCCAGCCCGAGCAGACCTTCGCCGGGGCGGTACTGGCTTACGATGGTGGCGCTCGTTGGTTGAGCTGCATAAATCCCGCCCGTTGTTGCAACCCAGAGCTTCCCTGTTCGATCAGAAGCGACATCGCGCGCATCGAGCAGGGAGGTCAACGAGCGCCACTGGAGCGTTCCAACGCTTGGGATCGTTTGCCCACTTGCGGCAATCGCAAACGAGAAAAGGAAGGCTATTGCCGAACGCATCATGCCCGGAGCGTGGAAAGTAGATGCGCCATCTCCAGCGCGACCGCCGCTGCTTCTGCGCCTTTATTGCCCGCTTTTCCGCCCGCGCGATCGAGCGCTTGGTCGAGTGTGTCGGTTGTGAGCACACCGAAGGCACATGGGATTCCACTTGCGAGCATTGCCTGCATGATGCCACTTGCTGCTTGCGACGCAACGTAATCGAAGTGTGGCGTTTCTCCGCGGATAACGCAGCCGAGTGCGATAATCGCATCGTATCGCTTCTGCTCTGCGAGCGCCTTGACTACCAAGGGAAGTTCGAAACTGCCCGGACACGACACGATGGTGACACGTTCTTGCTCGATGCCATTGCGGCGAAGCTCGCCAAGCGCGCCCTCGAGCAGTCGCGCGGTGACAAGTTCATTCCACCGAGCTACTACGATGGCAATGCGCGCAGCAGAAGTACGGTGTCCTTCGATGACAGGCATGGGGCGTTCTACGATGGAAATTGTGCTGCAAAGCTACGCTGCCGTGCGCCAAGACGCAGAAAGTGTTCCCGATATTTGCGCCTTGCAAACTCAAGACGCTGCAGGTACAATGGCGACATTTCCACCCTACGACGACGAACTCAACTTTCCTGCACTCGAGGAACGCATCCTGGAGTTCTGGGATGCTTCCGGAGCGTTCGAGCGTTCGCTTGCGCAGCGACTCGAGGAAGGCGCTCCGTGGTTTTCGTTCTACGAAGGTCCGCCGACGGCAAATGGTGCGCCGGGTATCCACCACATGATGGCGCGCACAGTGAAGGATGCCATCTGTCGCTACAAAACGATGCGGGGCTACTACGTCCGTCGCCAGGCGGGATGGGACACCCACGGGCTTCCGGTCGAAATCGCCGCCAGCAAGGAGCTTGGGCTGCTGACGCGCAACGACATCATTGCCTACGGCATTGATCGCTTCAACCGCTACTGCCGCGAGCTCGTCGAGCGGCACATCACGATGGAAGGCGGCTGGCGCTACCTGACGCGCCGCATGGGGTTTTGGGTTGACCTCGATGCGGCGTACATGACGTGCTCGAATGAGTACATCGAAAGCGTGTGGTGGTCGCTCAAACAGCTGTTCGATCGGGGCCTGATCGTCCAGGGGTTCAAGGTCGTGCCGCAATCGCCGACGATCGAAACGCCTCTATCGTCGCATGAGCTATCGCTCGGCTATCGGACGGTTCGCGATCCGAGCGTGTACCTCGTCGTCCGTGTTGTGCAGCCATCGCATCCAGCGCTGGAGGGCGCAGCGCTCCTTGTGTGGACGACGACGCCCTGGACGCTTTTTGGCAACGTTGCGCTCGCAGTGCATCCAGAGCTCGAGTACGCCGTCGTCACCGCGCGTTCGACAAACGATCCGGAGCAGTCTCTACGCGTGGTGCTCTTGGCGTCGCGCATCGAAGCAGTCTTCGACCGGCAGTGGGAGGTGAGCGTCGAAGCTACGCTGCCAGGTTCAGCGCTCGTTGGCACACGCTATGAGCAAATCTTCGACGACATCGCGCTCGATCTCGACGCGCACCCAAATGCGCTTTCTGTGCTGCCCGGTGAGTTTGTCACGACCGAGGAGGGGACCGGCATCGTCCATCTTGCGCCAGCATTTGGGCAGGACGACTTCGAGATGATGCAGCGCTTCAATTTGCCAATGCCCGTTCCGGTCACACCGAATGGGCACTTCACCGAGGCGGTGCGGCAGTTCGCCGGCCGTGCAATCAAGACGTTCACCTATCCCGATGGGAGCGTCGAGGAAGGCGCCGACCGCGATATCGTCGCTGCGCTCAAGGCGCGTGGCAAGGTGCTCAAAGCGACGTTCGACTACGAGCACACCTATCCACACTGCTGGCGGACAGGCAACCCGATCATGTACTACGCCCGGCAGTCGTGGTTCATCCGCTCGCCGGAGTATCGCGACCGCATGATCGAGCTCAACCGGACGATTCGCTGGCAACCGCCGGAAATTGGCAGTGGGCGCTTCGGCAATTGGCTCGAGGAGGTCAAAGATTGGGCGCTTTCTCGCGATCGGTTCTGGGGGACGCCGCTCCCGATTTGGGTCAGCGACGATGGCGATGCATTTGCTATCGGCTCGATTGCTGAACTGCTCGAGGGGTTCATCGAGCAACCCGGCGGTGGGCGTGTGCCAGCGGCCGCAGTTGCCGAGGAACTCGATCTGCACCGTCCGTTTGTGGACCGCATCGTCTTCGAGCGCAACGGCAAGATTTACCGCCGCGTGCCAGATGTGATTGACGTTTGGTACGACAGTGGCGCGATGCCGTTTGCGCAGTTCCACTACCCGTTCGAGAACCGCGAGCTTTTCGAGCGTTCATTCCCGGCAGATTTTATTGCCGAAGGCATTGATCAAACGCGTGGCTGGTTCTATACGCTCCACAACCTGGCGACTGCGCTCTTCGATCAGCCGGCGTTCCGCTCGGTCGTCGTCAACGAGCTGGTGCTCGACAGCGCAGGGCAAAAAATGAGCAAGAGCCGCGGCAATACCGTGGACCCCTTTGCGATGATGCAGCGCTACGGCGCCGATGCAGTGCGGTGGTACATGGTTGCGAGCAATCCGCCGTGGAAGCCGCTCCGCTTCAACGAAAGCGACATTGCTTCGACGGTGTTGGCTGATTTCTTCCGCGCATTGACGAATACCTACGCGTTCTTTGCGCTCTACGCGAACGTTGATGGTTTTACGGGGACAGAACCGCTTGTTCCAGTTGCCGATCGCCCGGAAATTGATCGGTGGGTGCTCTCGGCGCTCCACTCGCTCCGGACGCGCTACTGCGAGGAAATGGATCAGTACGACATCACGCGTGCGGCACGGATGGTGCAGGATTTCGTTCGTCGGGATGTGTCGAACTGGTACGTCCGCCGCAACCGGCGGCGCTTCTGGAAAGGCGAGCGCGACGAGGACAAACGCGCGGCCTACCAAACGCTCTACGAGGTGCTCCGGACAGTCAGTGTGTTGATTGCGCCGATTGCGCCGTTCTTGGCCGAGGACCTCTACCAGCGGCTTCGACGTGACAGCGATCCGCTCTCGGTCCACATGGAACGTATCGAGCCGGGTGATCCGTCGCTATGGGATGAGACGCTTGAGCGGCGCATGGCGCTTGCGCAGCAGATCGTCTATTTGGTGCGCTCTCTCCGCGAAAAGGCACGTATCCGTACCCGCCAGCCACTGCGGCGCATTCTTATTCCTCCGGTTTCCATCGAGCAGCGGCGCGACATCGAGCATGTAGCACCACTCATTGCAGAGGAAGTCAACGTCAAAGCGATCGAATTTCTCGACGACGAGTCGGCGGTCGTCCGCCGCACGGCAAAGCCAAACTTCCGCACGCTCGGCAAGCGCTACGGCAAAGACGTTCAGCGCATCGCTGCGGCAATCCGTGCGATGGCCCCGCACGAGATTCGCCAGCTCTTGGAGCAGGGCGTACTCACGCTCAAGCTTGGCGATCTCGAAACGACCATTACGCTCGAAGACGTCGAGATCATCAGCGAGGACATCGAAGGCTGGCTCGTTGCTTCAGAAGGCAGCATCACAGTTGCGCTCGATACAGAAATCACTCCAGAGCTCCATGCGGAAGGTATCGCCCGCGAGGTTGTCAATCGCATCCAGAATTTGCGGAAGGCAAGTGGCCTGCACGTGACCGATCGCATTCGGCTTGCGATCGAAGCCCCCGAGCAGATTCGCACCAGTCTTGAGCAGATGCGTCAATACGTAGCTGACGAAACGCTCGCGGTGGAGCTTGAGCTTTATCCCGACAGTAGGCGCAGAGGCAACGACGCTTGCGCAGTCGAAATTGACGGCATGACAATTCGTATCCGGCTCGAACCTGTACCATCCGGCAGCACATAATCCATGCCAATCCGCATTGGGCACTACGAACACCGCTCCGAGCCACTGCTGCCGCGGCGGCTTTTTGTTCGCCGCATGCTCGGGCATGGTGCGATTGCTGCCCTGTTCCTGGTCATTTCCTTGGGTATCGGGATTGTTGGGTACCATACCGTTGAGGGGCTCTCGTGGGTAGATTCGATCCTCGAGGCAGCGATGATTTTGGCAGGCATGGGTCCGGTCACCACGCTCCACAGCTCGGCTGGGAAGCTCTTTGCGGCTGCGTATGCGCTCTACGCAGGAATTGCATTTCTGGCGACCGTCGGTGTCTTGCTCGCACCAATTGTTCATCGCATCCTCCACCGTCTCCACGCCGAGCAGCGCGAGCGCGCGTCTAGCCAGTGAGCCGATGATGGAGGTTAAACTTGTCAGCGCTCGACCGGAAGGTGGAGCATGCCGACCAGCGCAGGGAGAATCGTGCCGACGTGCTCCATATCACGCTCCCAGGCAACAAGCTGAATAGTAGCCAACCACCCTCGCGCGAAAAAAACGCCATAGGTCGTTTGGACCGTATCACCGCGACGTGGCGCAAGGGTGCGGTACCACGTTCCTGTCAGTTTCCCCAGGCGGGATTCAGAAGGCGGCGACCATTGCTCGAGCCCTTTCCGTTCTGCGATGTGCTCGACGACTTCCGCCATTGCAGAATCGCTGATGTGATACTGAGCGACGGTGTAGTCAATTCGGACAAGCGGCAGTTGCACGGCGACGGTATTCCAGAGTGAGTCGTCGGTGCGATCAGGCAGAAAGAGTGGTGTGCTGCCGGTAGTTGAGACTTTCTCCATCCAGACCTTGGGGAATCCAAGTTTCCAACCCGTGGGGTGTACAAGCAACGTCGTGTCGCGATGGATAAGATTGTCCATCGCGATGCTTGCGAGAATCTGTCGGTACGTGCGATTGCTGGCGGTACCGAGGGTTCGGGGGTTGTTCCGGCTCCGCACGATGACGAGCGCAACGTCCTGGCCACGCTTGGCGGAGGTGATGAGTGTAAAGAGCGAATCGTTTGCGGTTGTGTCCCGAAGCTCAATCGAGATTTCCTCGGCGGGGGCGAGACCTACCAAGCGCTGAGTCGCATCGGTGATCATCAGCGGTGCAGGTGCGTTTGACGAACGGCGCAGTTGCACAAGGTCCAGCATACGGCCGAGAAGGTCAACAGTTGAGAGAAATTCCGGTACCGCAGCAATGAAGATTGCCAGCGAGTCGCCGTAGCGCACCTGGAGGGCCGTCGGTGCATCCGTTGTGGGACGAACGGTCGGCACAGCAAGTTCGAAGCTGTACATCTCCGGCGTCGAATAGTGTGCCAGCGACCATGCACCGAGTGCAATCGTGTCGGGATGAGGAAGGTGAACGCGGATGTCGGCAACCGGCAACGCAACGAGAGTGTCACTGGCGAGCGCGCTGAACATGCACGCAGGAGAACACACCAGAAGAGCCAAGAGCAGTCGCATATGCAAGGAGGCACAGGACAGGGAACATCGAGCGCGCGAAATTAGGACTGGCGAGGGTGGAAAGCCGTAATGCAGATCTTGTAGGTTATGGAATCATCTGGGCGACAATGGTCTTTCGAGCGCGACCAATCGCAGCTGCTCGCGGCGGGTCCGCATGCGGAGCCATTGCTCAAATTGCTTCCTCCGCGAGGCTGTGAGGTGCTTTGCCTCGAAGAGCGCAACGGTCATCGTATCCTGCACTGTAGCTGATGAAGGAGAGCGGACCACAACCTGCCGCAGGGCGATTCGTTCGATTTCGGGAAACAGGATCGGCAGCTCGCTGGCAATCTGCTCGGTGAGAGTGTCATCGTTGCGATAGGTGACCATTGCGCGTTCGAGAGCGATGAGACTATCCTGGAGACGTTCGAGCTTGCGCTCGGTCTTCTGGTAAATGTCTTCGAGCACGGCGGTACGGATGTTCTCGGTGGAAATCGCAGGGCTGCCGCCTTGCAGGATTTCCAAGCGCATTCGCTTGAGTCCGTATAGTTCAAGATGCTGGCGCCGTTCTGCGATGCGAAGGCTATCAAGTGGCTCACCAAGGAGGACGACTTTCAGCATCGTCGAATCCCCACTTGGCTCGACTTGGTAGCTGACGACGGTGGCGCGGGGGAGGTGAAATTCTGCTTGAACGTACCGGCGGATGCGTTGCTCGGTGATGGTCTCATCCACAACGCGCCAGGCAAGGTAGATACTTGGCAACGCTGTGGTAATCACCACCGCCCAGATAATGCGACGGACGCGCTGCCGGCCGGATTCTCCCTCCATCCGATTTGGGAAGCGGAGCAATTGTGCGACTGCATACGCCGCCGTACTGATGAACACCGTGTTGATGGCAAGCAAATAGAACGCACCGAAGAAGAACCTCCACTCTTGCAGCGCCAGCCCATAGCCAACTGTACAGAGTGGTGGCATCAGGGCCGTCGCGATTGCAACCCCAGCGATCACAGTGAACTTCTTCTCACGGCTGGTCGAGGCAATAATCCCCGCCAGGCCACCGAAGAACGCGATCAACACATCCCAAAGCGTAGGACTAGTACGAGCAAGAAGTTCAGATTGGGGCTCCTTGAGCGGCGACAGCGCAAAGTAGATTGCAGAGCTGACAATACCGAACAAGACGGCAACGCCGTAGTTCTTGCTGGATTTCTTGAGCAGAGCAAGATCGTAGGTCGCCAGACTAACCCCCATCGCGATGATCGGTCCCATCAGCGGCGAAATGAGCATCGCGCCAATGATGACCGCCGTCGAGTTCACGTTCAACCCTACTGATGCAACCAGCACGGCACAGATGAGCACCCAGAGATTGACGCCGCGAAACTCAGCGTCGCGTTCAATTGCCGCGATGATTGCAGCGGGGTCGTCTCGATCGCGCTGGAGATCGAGCCGCTCGAAAATCACAGCAACGCGGCGAAGCAAGGTAGGAATGTTCATTCCTCCTGTGCAGGTGGTGGCGGCACGCGATTCTCTAACTCCTCTGCGTGGCGGATCATTCCGCCACGGTGTGCTGCTACAGCGACGAGTACAAGGGAAGCAAGTACAGCTACGATAAGTGCCGTGGATGCACCCCAACGGAATTGCTCTCCCCACCAACGCTGGCCAATGGTGATGCCGATGGCAAGCCCAGCGGTGACAACAGTCGCCAGCACGGCGACTTTCGCGCTCTCTTCGTGTGCTTCGATCGCTGCAGCGTTGATGCCAGGTACGTGCTCGAGTAAGTGCTCAGCCTCCTCTCCGGTCTGGAGCGTGACAATCGCTGCAATGCCCGCTACAACGACCAGCCAGGTCCCAGCACTGAGCAGGCTCCGATTCCGGCGAACCAGAGCACCAAAGAGCAGCGCTGCCGCAATCAGCGTAAAAAACAGCGGCGCGTGATTGATCGCAAGGTGCAAGAATGCTGCATTCATGGCGAAACTGCTATCCCGCTGGGGTAAAACGATGGCAAATATCGCTAACGCACAGCCGAGTATTTTTGCCCGCTCCATTTTTCGGAACAGATGCAATGAAATCGCAGCAACCGACTTCACCCGCGCTCCTTCCGGCGACACTACTCCCGCGTCTTGAGCGACGCACTTCGGCGATTGCCATCGCAACTATTGCGGCGTTAGTGCTTGTCTTCCTCTGGAAGGGCATCTTCGGAGGCTCGTTCATCTCTTCGGATAGTCTTTCGTCGGAGAGCTTCAAGCCATACTTGGAGCAGATTTCCAAACGCGGCGAATTCCCACTCTGGGTGCCCTACATCTTCAGTGGTATGCCTGGCTACGGCGCACTGCTGGTGACCGGCGATCGGTGGTGGGATGTTGTCAGTGCTGTTGTCTTCGGCATCGCAAAAGCGATCGGGAGCATATTCGGCAGCGATACTGCGCGCGTCGCGTTCTGGTACGTGCTCTACGGCGCGGGGATGTATGTGCTGCTTCGGCGAAAAGGGCACGTACCGCTCATAGCGCTCATCTCAGCGGTAGCGGCTGTCTTTTCGACATTCGTCATCGTCTGGGTGATGATTGGTCACCTGACCAAGCCCGTCGCGTTGGCGATGTTTCCGTGGATATTGCTCGGGTTGGAGTCACTCCGCGAACGCTGGCGATTGCTCGAGGCGGTGCTCTTGGTGGTGGCGGTGCACGTGCTCATCGAGTCCACACACCTGCAGATGGTCTTCTACGGGGTGTGCACGTTTGCGCTCTACCTGCTCTTCGAACTCGGTAGTGCCGTGGTGCGTCGCCAGAACGTCGGTGGTGTACTTCGGGCAGGAGTGACGCTTGCAGTTGCTGCAGCGCTCTCGTTCGGTATGGCTGCCGATCGCTACTTGACGACGCTCGAGTACACACCCTACTCAACGCGCGGGACAGCCCCGATTAGCGTTCGGAAAAATCCTGATCCTGCCCAGCAGAAAAAGCTCGATGGCAACGACTACGAGTACGCGACGAACTGGTCGTTTTCGCCAGAGGAGATGATCACGTTCCTGGTGCCGAATTACTTCGGCTTCGGCAAACTTGACTATCACGGTCCGCTCACCGGAGGACGCACAACGAAGATGATGGCCTACTGGGGACAGATGCCGTTCACTGATGCAGCAAACTACATGGGCATCCTCGTGCTCATGCTGGCAATCGTCGGCGCGTGGATCTATCGGCGGGAGGTGTTCGTGCAGTTTCTCGTTGTGCTTGGGCTCTTTGGGCTTGTTCTGTCGTTTGGGAAAAATTTCCCTCTGCTCTACGACGCGTTCTACTACCATGTGCCGCTGTTCAACAAGTTCCGTGCGCCGAGCATGGCGCTGGTGATGCTCCAGTTTGCCGTGCCGATTCTTGCTGCGTATGGATTGCGCGGCATCGCAGAACGGCGATCGGTGAAGATGGTGCGGACGCTGTTGATCATTGCAGGCGTGTGGCTTGTGCTTGGGTTTATCGTGCCTGGGATGATCGAATCGAGCTATCGCCAGAGCGTCATGGCAAGCCAGCAGCTTGCGCAGTACTCGCCAGAAATCAAGACGGAACTGGCGCGCTTTGTGTTCAGCCAAATGCGCAGCGATTGGATCGTCACCGCAATCGTGCTCATTCTTGGCTGTCTGCTACTCTTGCTGTGGGTGCGCGGAGCGCTCCGTCCGCACTGGGCACTGCTCGGAGTGCTGGTGCTCGTGGTTGCCGATCTCTGGCGTGTCGGTTACCGTCCGATGGAGGTCGCCAAAGGAAGAACGCCGGAGCGTACGTTCCAGCGGTACGACTACGTGGACTTCCTCCGCCGCGACACCAGTGATTATCGCATTGCCGATTTCGGTGCGTTGCCCGTGCCGAATGCATCGGCGTACTACGGCTTGGAGAACATTCACGGCTACCATTCGGCGAAACTGCGCATCTACCAAGACCTGCTGGACGAAGCCGGCAATGGTGGAGGCTCGGTCATCATGAACCCGTTCCTGTGGAATCTGCTCGGTGTCAAGTACATCCTCGCTGAGCGACGAATGTTCGAGCAATCCGAGCCACTCTTCCGCTCGACTACTGGCGCGCTCATCTACGCCAATCCGTCTGCGTTGCCGCGAGCGTTCTTTGTGCGGCATGCGGCAGTGGCTTCGGATGTAGCGATCCTCAAGCGGCTGCAGGCAGGCGATTTCGATCCACGCGATACGGTCTTCCTCGAGCAGTCGCTCTCCTGCTGCAGTTGCCCCACCCGATAGTGGCGCATTCGTTCAGTTGGTCGAGAAGTCGTTCCACTACCAACGCTATCGAGTGCGAGCAACGGGATCGAATCTGCTCTTTCTTCAGCGAGATCTACTACCCCGTCTCGTGGCATGCGTACGTAGATGGAAACGAAGTGCCCATCTACAAGGCGAACTTCGCATTCCGCGCTGTCGTTGTTCCACCAGGCGAGCATACGCTCGAATTTCGCTTTACCTCGCCGGCATTCGAGAAAGGCAAGGCAATCAGTATGGCAAGTACGGCGATTGTCCTGTTGGCGATCGCAGGTCTGCTCTGGCAGTTCTGGCGCTCGCGGCGAGCGAGAGCCATTCCGAGCAGTGCGTGAGATATGCTCGGCAGCTACTCGGTAGCCGGGTCGAGCGGCACGATTGCACCATCGCGGATGGTGAGCGGCATGCGGTGGGTCGCCGCCGGTTGCATCTGCTGCCGAAAGTGAATCGGGGATGATCAAGCGCACATCACGGCGTCCGGTGATGATGCCGAGCAGGTAGGGATTCCCTTCGAGCAGGGAATAATCGTCGAGCACGTACACGGAGTACTTTGGGTATCCGATGGACCAGACGCTCAAGCCTGCTTGGAATGGACGTGGTTCGAGTAGTCGGTAGAGCTTCGGCCTTCGATCCTCCTGCTCAACCTGGCGGAGGAGCACGATCGCGGTATTGGGGGGTGCGCTTTCAGCGTAGCGAACAAGCTGCTCGAGCAACCCGCGAGCGCGAATGCCGTTGAGGTAGGCCAGCGATGCTTTCTGGCTAATCGCTGCGATGTGCGAAAGTCCCAGAACGACTGCGCCGATCGAAAAAAGAACCGCAAGCACCCGTCGGTTACGGATGAGTTCCCATGTGCGACCGAACCCTACCCCCAGCAGCACTGCGAAGAAGGGGAACGAATTGTACACGTAGAGTTCCGAAACGCGGTTGATCAGCGCAGTGGGAAACATTCCCATGAGCGCAAAGAGCGCTATCACGCCAAGCAGCCGGCGATGTTCGCGGCAGTGCCAGAGGCCATATCCGGCAATGCCCACGACGGCTCCTGTTGCAAGGATGAGCAGGACTTTTTCGAGAACTGTACCCGACGTCAGCGTGAAGTAGCCCGTGACCGTCGAGGTTGGAATCACCGCCGCAACTGTCAATTGCGCAATGTTCGTTAGAACGTTCAGTTCGAGCCGGACGGTGCGGTATTCATCCACGTGGAGCGTGGTCGGGATGCCAACGGCAGCGCGCACGGCAAAGTACAGACCTGCAATGCCCACGTAGGGGAGCACTGCCACCAGCACTTGCACAAGCCGCTGCTTCCACGGCTGATTGTGCCACCCTGCAGCAACGAACAATACTCCGATCATCGGGAGAAACCCAAGGCTCGATTCCTTCGACAGTAAGCTCAACGCGAACGTCGCAAGTGCGCCCCAGTGGACGCGGAATGGGTCGGGGTGGGGAGCATCCGTGCGATCTTCCGTCGCTCTCCGGTAGAGCAGCCAAAGTGTAAGGCATCCAAAGTATGTGCCTGCAATCTGCGAGGTCGTGTCGGTTTGCAGAATTGCTGCAGCGTTCGCCTGCGAGGCGATCATCACCAGTGCAGCTGCCACTTGGTGTGGAACGTCGAATCGTTCACGCTGCAGAAAACGCACAACGAGCCATGCAAGGAGCGCGTGCAGGAGGATGTTCACCGCGTGAATCGGCCATGTTTCCCAACCCACGAGGGCTTGCGTTGAGGCCAGCAGTGCTGAGCTGAGCGGGCGATACCACGCGTGCGCGGGATTGGGTTCAACGAAGATGCGCCAGATCATCTCAGCGGGGCGGGCGAAGACGTACTGGAAGTCATCGCCATAGTACCCGATGGATAAACCTTGTACGTAAAGGATTGCGGTTCCCAGCAGCATCAGCAGGAACAGCCTACGTCGCGTGCGAGGATTTTCGAACGCGATAGGTTCGTTGGAGGAGCTGCTGGCGTCCATTGGCAAAACGGGGGTGTTCAACCGAGTCATTGGCGCGGGATTCGCGGAGGTGCTAAAAAAAGCAGCACATCGAAAGCAAATATCGCTCTCAGGAGCAGAGTGTTGTAGTTTCGAGCAACGGTAGTTCATGCAGAGTTCAGAGCATATGGCAGTGCGTTGGTGTGTTCTTCTGCTCGTCGGATGTGCAACGGTAGCGCAGGCAGGCGATACGCTTACGATTCCGCTTCTTTCGAATGAGCGCTTTCCTGCGCAGCCATCGGCAAAACAAGCGGTAGTGCGGCTTCCAGCCGACCGCAGTTATGCACGACTGCTCCTTCTGCTCTGCCCTGTCCAGGAGCCGAGCGCGGTCGAATGGAGTGCCTCCCCACAGCCTACAAGCGATGTAGTCCGCATCGAGCTTGCCCAACAGGTAACGGAGGTACGCCTGCTCAGCCTCGAAGGGCGGCAACGCGATGTACCAATCCGCACCGACAGGAACGAGCGCCGAACTGGACTGCTCAACGCTTGCGCCGGGGGTGTACCAGGTGGTAGCGACGACTGGTGTAGGGCGGGTAACTGTGCCAATCGTGGTTGTTCGGTAGGTGTGCAGGAGGTGGGAGTCGAACCCACACGGAGTTTTGAGCTCCACTGGATTTTGAGTCCAGCGCGTCTGCCAATTCCGCCACTCCTGCGCGGGGCGCAAAGATACCACGCGCGGCTAATTGTTGCGTGCTCCTTCGCGGACCCAGGTAGCCATTCCGCGGCGGTGGTTGTCGTTGATGCGATCTTGGAATACGGGGGGATGTGCCAGACGCCCATCGAGCACCTGGTTGAGCCGGCTCTGCTCTGGATGCCCAACGATCACAAGCCCCGGCGTTTGGAAGAGCGCGATGTAGCTATCGAGCGGGATTGGGTCCTGGGAACTATGGCAGCCACTGAACGCACACGCCAAACGCAGAAATGGCTCGACGTGCCGCGAATAACTGACGTTCGAATCAGGGAAGACGATATCGGCAGGCTGGCGGTACACTGTGCCCTGCTCGCATCCGGCAAGGAGCAGGACGATGGCTGCGCTAATAGCTTTCGCTCTCATTGGGGAAATCGCCACGTCGGACATCTTCCCTGTAGCGACGAACGGCGTCGGTAATTCGTTCGAAGAGGTTGTCGTAGCGCCGCACAAAACGAGGGTGGAAGTCCACTGTCAAACCGAGCATATCTGCGTAGACGAGAATTTGTCCGTCGCACCACGGGCCAGCACCAATCCCAATCGTCGGGATGCGCAGCGATTCGGTGATGCGTTTGGCAAGCGTGGTGGGTATCTTTTCGAGAACGATTGCAAATGCGCCGGCCTCCTGCAGCGCGAGTGCATCGCGGTAGATTTGCTCGGCTTCTTCTTGCTCACGTCCGCGGGCTTGGTAGGAGCCGAATTGGTAGATGCTCTGGGGGGTCAGTCCCAGGTGCCCCATCACGGGAATTCCCGCTGCTGTCATTCGTGCGACGGCCTCGAGCACGCGCTGGCCACCTTCGAGTTTGACCGCGGCTGCGCCTGCTTCCTTCATCAAGCGCCCAGCGTTCCGGAATGCTTCGTCGGGATGAACTTGGTAGCTCATAAATGGCATGTCGGCAACGATGAGCGCGCGCGATGCTCCACGGCGCACAGCTTTCGTGTGGTAGATGATGTCTTCGAGTGTGACCGGAATCGTTGTCTCATGGCCCTGGACGATGTTCCCGAGCGAATCGCCAACCAGCAGGACGTCCACGCCAGCCTGGTCGAAGATGCTCGCCATCAGTGCGTCGTAGGCAGTCAGGCAGACGATTTTGGTGCCTTGCGCTTTCATTTCGAGCAAGCGGCGTGTCGTTACGGTGCGGACGGTCGAGGGATGCTGCATTACGAGGTGTCTGGAACGTAAGCATGCACGAAAATAGCGACCGTTCGGAGGAGACCTCTCGCTCGATGAGAGCCGGCCCGAAAAAGAAAAGGGCGCCTGTCGGGTGAGGAGGCGCCCTTCAGTGCGATCGAGTCGGTGCGTTACTCTTTCGGTTGGAACTCTGCGTCTTCGAGGGGAACGTTGAGCTGGTACGTGCTCTTGCTGGTGATGCTAAACATTGGCGATTCGAGGCGTTCCGAGCGTGGGAGCATGATTCCTTCGATGGGCGCGTAATCGTCGTAGTACTCGCTCAGTGTTACCCCGCCGTCTTCAGGTCCCTGCTGCTGATCGGTTCGGCGGAGCAGGAAGGTAGTCTCGTCGAAGTAGTACTTGGATTGTCTGCCGTTCTTTTCCGCGCGGAGGATGATCATGCCGTTCCGTTTGCCTTCGATTGAGCAGCGGTAGCCGAGTTCGGGAAGTTTTGCAACGTGGAACATCATCGCCTGGTCGAGCATGGAGCGCGCGATGTTGTCGGGCATTGGCTGTGGAGGGCGCGGACCTTGCTTCATCCAAGCTTGTGTGCCGTCAACCCATTGCTCTTGCTGCACCACAGGGAGCGAGAGCTTCTGGTAGAGTTTGTTCGGTGCTTTCTGCTTGGTCAGCGCAGTTCCTTCGAATTGCTGGCCGCCTGCGCTGAGCACGATCTGCGATGTTTTGACAATGCTCGTAATCGAACGCAGCTTGGATTCTCCTCCGAGTGCATTCACGTAGCGCCGAAGCAGCTCCTCGACGCTTATGGAAACAGGTTCGGGGCCGGCTGTGCCGATTGGTTTGAGGTCCAAATCGTAGCGATGCAGATCGCCCCAGCGTTCGAGTTCTTTTGCAATGTCGGGTTTGCCGACGACGACGAGCCACCAGTTCCGCGGCTGCAAGTACCGTTCGGCAGCAGCCAGCGCATCGTAGGGCGAATAGGCAGCAATACGCTTCGGGTACCCTTTGAAGTACTCTTCGGGCAGCTCGAGGTAGTGAGCGTTTTGGAGCAAGGATGCGACAAACCACGGCTGCTCGAAATTCATCTGGTACGAACCGAGCACGTTCTGTTTGATGACGGAGAATTCCTCCTCGGTGGCTGGCTCATTTGCGACTTTCTCGACCTCACGGCGCAGGACAAGGATTGCCGAATCTGTCACGGGCGTCCGCACATCCGCACCAGCGGCGAAACGGTTGAAGTATTTCCCCTGCGTCAGGAATGCGTAAGGGGTGTACGTGAACGAGTACGTTTCGCGGAGTGTTTTGAAGAGCCGGCCGCTAAAACCATTGCCCAACAGCTCGACGGCAAGGTCGAGCTTTTCATAGTCGGGGTCTTTCCGTCCCGGTGCAAGACCGCAGAGGACGATCGTGGATTGCACCGACCCCGGACGCTCGACAAAGTAGACGCCGCGAGTGAGAGGTTTTGGCTTCGGAGGCTCGGGCACCGTTACGCTGGCAGATTCCCACCGGCGGAAGGCTGCCTCGATCTGCGGGATGATTTCCTTGAGTGTAACGTCACCGACGATGGCCAATGAGGCTTGGTTGTTAGGGCGAACGTATGTGCTGTGGAACGTGCGAATATCCTCCGGTGTGATGGATTTGACGCTCTCTTCGGTCGGGCGCTGAGCACTTGGATGGTCAGGGCCGTAGAGCACGATCCGTGAGAGAGCCATTGCAAGCTCGCTTGGGCGTGATTTTCGCTGCTTGATGCTCGCGATCACTTGCGGCATGAGCTTGTCAAGCTCCTCTTTCGGGAACGTTGGGTTGATGATGATATCGGAGAAAATCGCCAGCAGCAGCGCCATGTGTTTCTTCAGCCCGCTTCCGGTGACGGTGAGCAGTTCGCCGCCGGTGGAGGCGCTCACCGATGCACCGATGCTATCGAGCGCTGTTGCGATGTCGAGCGCAGTTCGTTTCCGCGTCCCTTTCGTGAGCAGATCAGCCATCAGCGATGCAGTCCCAGGTTTGGGACCGTCGTAGGCATCACCTGCGCGTACCTGGAGCCGAAAGCCGATCGTTGGTTGGCGGTGATCTTCGATGACGTAAATCTTGAGCCCGTTCTTGAGCGTCGCTTCTTCGTAGCGGGGGAATTCATGCTCGGCAAGCTCGCTGATCTGCGGTCGCACGCGCGGATCGATCGGTTTAGGGACTTCCAGCGCTGGCGGGTTGAGCGCCTCCTTCGGTACGGGAATCAGCGGTGCCTTCTGAGTTCCTTTCTTGGGTTGCTGCTTTTTCTGCTGGGCAGTGAGTGGAACAAGCAGCAGCGTGCTGCACACAAGGAGTGTGACGGTCGTCAGTCGCATGGTTACTTGCCCTCCGATGGGAGAAATGTCAGAACAACGCGGTTCGAGGTACCGAAGTACTTCTTCGCGACGCGCTGGAGATCCTCGCGGCGGACGCTGTAGAAGCGTTGCATTTCGGTGTTGACCAGCGCGGTGTTTTCAAAGTACGCATAGGCTCGTGCCAGTGCGAGCGCAGTCGGGTAGGTGCCTTTTTTGTCCTCGATGAATCGTGCTTCGGCGATGTTGCGCGCCTTGATGAACTCTGCCTCGCTGACGCCGTGAGCGATGACGCTATCAATGACGGCGTACATCATCTTCTCGACGGTGTCAATCGAACGGCCTGGTGCTGCAATGCCAACTAAAATTGCAGCACCAACTTTTTCCAGCTCGTAGGGGAACACCGAGCTTTGAACGGCTACTTGCGCGCGATCAACGAGTGTGCGGTACATGCGCGAGCTCTCGCCATTGGCTAAAATGTCCATGAGCATCTGCAGTGCGTAGCTATCGGGGTGGCCTTCCGGCACTGTACGATAGCCGACGAACACTGCAGGAAGCTGCGCCTTTGGGTCGTAGATTGTGTCGCGGATTTCGCCCGACAGCGGAGGTATGATGATTGAATCACGCCGCACGGGCGGTCCTGGCGGAAGGTAGCCGAAGTACGCATCCACCATGCGGCGAACTTCGGGTTCTTCGAAATCACCGCTGATTGCGAGCACAGCGTTGTTGGGAACGTAGTACGTGTTGTAAAACTGCTTGAACTCGCTAATGGCAGCGCTGTCAATATGCTGCGAAGCTCCGATCGGCGTCCAGCTGTAGGGCGTCCCCGCAAAAAGGTGAGCGAACATCTTGATGTTCCAGACACCGTAGGGGGAGTTTTCGTAGCGCATCTTCCGCTCCTCTTTGACCACGCCGCGTTGGGTCTCGACACCGATTGTGTCAATCTTCAACCCACGCATCCGCTGGGATTCAATCCAGAGTGCAAGCGGTAGTGCGTTTGATGGAACGCGCATGTGGTAGACCGTCTGGTCGAACGAGGTGAAGGCATTGAGATCACCGCCCGCTTGCTGGATGAGCTTGGACAGCTCTCCGCGTCCGATACTATCGGTTCCCTCGAACATCAAGTGTTCGAAAAAGTGGGCAAATCCTGTCCGAGCGGGGTCTTCGTACCGTGAACCAACACGGTACCACAGGACCGTGGTGACGACGGGTGCGTAGTGATCCTGCCGCAGGATAACGTGCAAGCCGTTCGGCAACGTGTACTCAGAAAACGACAGGGGCTTGTAGATCTGTGCAGCAAGGGGGACGACCATCAGCCCAATCGCTGATGCGAGGAGGAGTTTCCGCAGTGGAAGCATCAAATCAACACTCCGAGGTGAACACCGAAATGAAGAACGTGCAGCGTGCACATACGCTGCATCGAACTTCGAGGTTACAAACTTAGCGAAAATCCTCTGGCACGTTGGTGTAGTCGTCCGTGCATTCAAGAGCCTGCGTCGTAATTTTCTAATGTGAATCCAACCGGACAGTACGATGCTTCGGAATCTTGCCCTTGTTGGGTTAGGTGGAATGGCAGGGAGTATTGCGCGCTACCTTGTGGCGGTCGCTCTCTCGCAGCGGCTTCCGCTTGGATTCCCGTTTGGAACATTCACGGTCAACATCGTGGGATGTTTCCTGATCGGTTTAATTCTTGGTCTGCTCGGTCGTGCGGGGACGCTTGGACCTGATCTCCGGCTACTCTTGGCGACTGGCTTTTGCGGTGGTTTTACGACATTTTCGTCGTTCACGTACGAAATCATTGAATTGGTCGAAGCGAACCAGGCAGTCCTGGCAGTCTTCTACGTTACGTTTAGCATTCTGCTTGGGTTGCTCGCAGCAGTTGCTGGTCTAGCTCTTACGCGATAGATGTCCAACATTCCGACAAGGTGGATCATGTCCTGGACCGTTCTTGCGCTCGCTGTCGATGCGTCGCTGCCATCGCTCCATGCAGCGAAAGTTGCTGGCGAACTTGGAAGAGCACTTGGGGCAGAGGTTGCGCTCATTGCGGTGGTGGATCGCACAAAGGCGGTCGGCGACATTGACGCAGGCATCGGGATTGAGGAATCCATGATGGTGCTCCGAAAAGAAGCAGAGCAAGCACTCAGCCAGGCGAAAGAAGCGCTCGGCATGGCGGCAGTGCGAACACTTCTTATCGAGGGCGATCCGAAGCACGATATCCTCCGCGCCGCTGAGCACGTCGGCGCAAGTGTAATCATCGTGGGTACCCACGGTCGGAAGGGCATCGCACGCTTGATCGAAGGGAGCGTAGCAGAGTTCATCATTCGTCATTCAACGGTGCCGGTTGTCGTTGTACCGCAACCTCAAGGCTGATGGCAGCCCGTGATGTTCGTACCAACCGGGCGTACATCGAAGAAGATCCGCTGCTGGCAGAATTCGAGCTTGCGGGGATCATCGGTGACGAGATTTCCTCGAACGTACCAGCGCATCTGTGGGTTGTCTTCGAGATTGCCCGAGTGATCGAAAGCGATGACACAGTCATTGGGAACCACCTGGCGCCATTGTTACATCGCACGCAGAATGAACCCTCTGGCCACGAAGCACCCCCGATACCGTCGGTTGCAGCGGAAGAGTACGAAGCCGACTTGATTCGCTACCTCCACGAGCTGCCGCAGATCTACCCGTACCAGTTTCTGCTTCCCGAAGAAGTGTTCTACCAACGTCTGGCGGAACGTTCGCTCTGGATGCCACGCCCGGTGCCCCCACGACTCTATCGGTTCCCGACCGCCAGCGAGACGTTCGCTCCCGATCCGCGCAAGCAGAAAGTGTACGTGCTCTTCGACGTGTCGCGCTCGATGAACTCCCATTGGCGGATTGCGCTGGCGAAAGCGATCGCCGTCGTTTTTTTGCAGCAGAACATGCGCGAACTGGGGACCGTCTTCCTCCGCACGTTCGCCGAGCATGTCGGCGAGCTTGTCTGCGCCGGCGATGTGCCGTCGTTCCGCGACCTTCTCCGTCGCATTCTCTTGGTACAGGCGACTGGCCGGGGCACGAACATGCAGGAAGCCATCGAGGTTGCAATTGCGGACATCAAACGGACGCAGACGCTCAGCGATGCGGAGATTCTGCTCATCACCGACGGGGCAGCACACTTGGACATCGAACGCCTCCGAGAACTCATGGGAGCAACCATCCGCATCCATGCAGTCAAGATTGGCAACGAACGCATCGCCCCCGATCCCGCAATGGTCGAGTACTACGCACGGAAAATTGGTACTGCCGATGCACGGCGCTTGCTCGAACTCCAAGAGCGTCGCCGCATGCTGGAACGTGACCTGCAGAGCGCTAGCACTGCTACGCGACGAACAATGATTGCGCACGACCTCGGTGTGCTCGATCGCATGATCGCTGAGCTTGCCCAGCGCGTTGCTGCATATGCCACCGAACACTTCGGCTCAGATATCGAGCAGCTCTGCACAGTCTTTGTGCAGTTGGATGACATTGACCCAGCGCAGGTCTTCCGCCTTTCGCCGCAGCGAGAGCAAGAACTTGTCCGGCTGGCACGCGCACTGCTCGAAGAGTTTGCCGCATCTCCTCGCAGTGACGATGCCGACCGCATGGCGGCTGTGGTCGAGCATCTTCGTGGGATTGCGCACTTCAACCCACAGGCAACCGAGTTGCACGAGCTTGCAGCTGCCATGGAACGCGCGCTGGAGCGATTTCTTCGCCAGATGCAAATGGGAGACGTCGAGCTGGACGTCGCTCCACACGCGCCAATGCTCGAGCATGTCCGAATCGCGCTTCGCCATGGCGGGAGTCGGCAGATCAATCTTGCCCAACTACTGCGGCTGCTCTGGCGGAGGTTTGTGCGGTGGCTTCGGCGGCAGCGGCAAGTGCGGATTGCGCGAGTTCTCCTTCGGCGATGGCGCCGACGCTAAAGTTTTCCCTTCGCTGTGCCGACAATCTCGGCTGGATGGTGACAATTGGTGGCAGGATGCCCGCTTGTTGTGTCCCACCTCTACATGGAGGTTCCCATGCCTTCTGCAGTAACGAACGGAGCTCGCATCCGCACCAACACGCCCGCCGAGAATGCGTACAACGCATTGGATGCAGCCAACCGCGATATCGCTCTCCGTCAACTCCGTCTTTCGACCGGCAAGCGCATCAACTCTGCGCAAGACGACGTGGCCGGTTACATCACCTCGCGTGCACTGAAAGCACGCAACGGCGCACTCCAAGCAGCACTCAACGCTGTCGGTGATGCCTCCAGCGTCACGAACATCGCCCAAGATGGGCTGGACAACATCAGCAACCTCGTCCAGCAAATCAAGGACGCCGCCTCGACCGCATCCTCGGGCGCGCTGGGCACCGATGGCCTGCTTCAGGCGCGCTCAAATTCGCTCGGTCAGCAGATCAAACGCGTCAGTGACCAAAAGAAGGCGCTCCAAGACCGCATTGACCGGGAAGTCGAGCAACAGCGCCGGGAATACACGAAGTTGCAGGAGCTCTTCTACACCCTTCAAGGGCAAATGAGTCAGTACTCGTCGTACCTGAAACCATGAACTGCGCAGTTGCGTGGGTATGTCCCACTTCCGCGGAGTATTCGTCATGATTGAGCTTAGCAGTGTACAAGCGCTCTCACCGGTCCGTGCGATAGAGTCGCCTGGAGTGCAGCAGCGAATGGTCGAGACCAGTAGCAGCAGCATCGCGGCTCACGAGCAGCCGGCGCAGCAGCAGCAGAACGGTGCGCAATCGTCGCATGGGCAACCGACTGCAAACAGCAGTCAGCAAGCGGCTGTCATTGAGCTTGCGCAGCGGCAGATCCAATTTGCAGTGGACAAGGAAACGCGGCGGACGATCATCAAGGTCATTGACCCCGAAACCAAGGAGGTTATCCGCCAAATTCCACCCGATGAAGCATTGCGGATCTCCCGCATGATTAGCCGACTTCGCAGCGACCGAGGCGCAGTGACCGATGCACGCGTCTGATTGGCTGCAGCCGCCGCTAATGCCCGAGACACTCATCGCAGAGCTGGAGCGTCTTGGCAGTGAGCTCGATAGCGCACTTGCAGCGCTAATGGATGCAACTGGCACAAACTCTGCCGAGCAGCGCGCAGCCGATCTTGAGCGCATCGCGCGCGTGCTTGCCAAGCGTGGCACAGTTCTTGATGCTTTCGAAACGTGGTTGCACACGACGCCTAACGCGCGTGCAACTGCCAGAGGGCGCCACTATTGGCAGGAAGCCCTCCAGCGTCTCCAGCAAGCGGACACTCGGCGCGCAGAACAGCTTGGCGCACTGCTTACCGCCGCAGGAACGCAACTACGACAACGGATTGCTGAGCGAGCATTGTTCATCTACCAACGAGGCACCCCATGATTCGCTCCATTGACGGAAAACCAGAACTGGGAAATCTTCTGCCGAGCGAAAACAATCGGAGCGTGCAGAATCAGCACCAGTCGCCTGAGCGCTCCTCTGACCGCGACCGGATTGAGATCTCCGACCGCGCGCGGGAACTTCTCCGCAACCCTGAGCTTGCCAAGCGCCAGCGTATTGAAGCCGGGATCGAGTCGGGTTTCTACAATTCACCGCAGGTACTCCACACCGTTGCCCAGCGACTCCTTCGGGACCTCGACAGTCAGCAGGGAATCGCCTAATCGAGACGCGAGCAAATCAGGCTCTCGTTGCGTAATTTTCGCCCGCAGTTTGTTCTACTTCCGCGGGAGGATCGGGCATGGCTCGCACTCTCAACAAAGTGATGCTCATCGGTAATGTGGGCAGAGACCCCGAAATCCGCTACACGCCTTCTGGGGTACCCGTTGCAAGTATCCGGCTTGCCACCAACGAATACTCACGCGACAGCGAGGGCCAGCTCCAGGAATACACCGAGTGGCACAACATCGTCGCATGGCGGCAGCTTGCGGAAATGACCGAACGGCTCATCCAGCAAGGAACGAAACTCTACGTCGAAGGACGCATCCGCAGCCGGAGCTACGAAGATTCGAGCGGGACCAAGCGAACGAGCTACGAAATCATCGCCGATAGCATCATCGTGCTCAGTGGCCGCAAGGATGCCTCTGCTCCTGGGGAGCAAGCCTCCGATTCTGGGGAAGAATCAGCCGGAGGTGAGGTACCGTTCTAAAGCCGTCATCGCCTGCGCTGAGTGTCCCGAAGTAATTTCGCTGCTGTCGCTCTGCAGCGAAACGGCAATCCCCCTACATTTCTACCACACACATGTACGGCACTGAGCAGCGAACGTACATCAAAGTCGGCGCGATTGCGCTCATAGCTGTCATCCTCTTGCTTGCAGGTATCACGATTGGCCGCGGGTTCAACATCTCGACGGCAACAGCGGAAGTCCGCATTCGTGCAGCGACAGCCGCCGGTCTGGAACCAGGTGCGCCCGTGTGGATCAATGGCATCAAGCGGGGCAGCGTCTTGAGCGTCCGCCCCGAGGGTGACTCTGTGCTCATCGTCGTTGGACTCGACGATACCTCGATGCTCCGCCGCGATGCACGGGCGCAGATCGCGATGCTCGAAATCACCGGCGGCAAACGCGTGGATATTTTTCCTGGCAAGAGTCCAGCGCGTTGGGAGGGACAGGCCCTGCCCGCCGATGCTCCAGCTGACGTCGCGGAAGTGCTCAGCGGAGCAAGTGTAATTGCACGCCAGGCAAGTACCGTGCTCGACCGGCTCGATACGACCATTCGCGCAACGAACGCGCTGATTGCCGATCCGAACGTGCAAGCGCATCTGCGCCAGACGCTCGCGCATGCTGCATCGCTGAGCAGCCAGCTCGATTCACTTGTAGCGGCATCCCGTGCGACAATCGAAGCAACCATCACCGATTTGGGGAGTGCCGCTCGGCAGGTACGCGACCTTACCGAGCGCAACCGCCCGATGGTCGAGCGACTCTTGGAACGGCTCGACCGCACCAGTTCCGACCTCGAAACGCTCGTCGGCAACGGCTCGCGACTTGCTGCGATCGCCGATACAACGCTCGGCGAACTCAACAAGCTCCTTGCTACGCTGCGGCAACAGCGCTCGGTACTCGGCAAACTTCTCTACGACGAATCACTCGGTGGCCAGCTCGAATCGAGCCTGCGCCGACTCGGTGGCTTGGCCGATACCATCAGCCGCTACGGAATCAACGTCAACGTCCGCCTTGGAACACGACCGTAAGAATGCACCAATGTCGGCGACTTTTACCCCCGTCACCAACGACATCGCTGCCTACATCGAGGAGCTGTTCACCGCTGAGGACGATGTTCTCCGCTCGGTGCGGGAGGAAGCAGCTGCGCGCGGAATGCCCGCAATCCACATCAGCGGCGCGCAGGGAGCAGTGTTACAGCTCTTGCTTCGTGCAATCGGTGCGCGGCGCGTTCTCGAACTCGGTTCGCTCGGCGGCTATAGCGCCATTACGATGGCACGCGCACTTCCGCCGGATGGCAAGGTGGTGTGCTTGGAGATCAACGCCGACTACTGCGCATTCATCGAGCAGCAGGCGGTGCGTGCTGGACTTGGTTCGGTCATCGATGTGCGGTGCGGAGCGGCGCTGGATTTGCTTCGCGCGATGCCCGCTGCGCCGCTCTTTGACGCAGCGTTCATTGATGCAGACAAGCCAAGCTATCCGCTCTACTTCGAAGAATGCTACCGCCGCGTCCGCAGTGGTGGTTTGATCATCGCCGATAACACACTTGCCTGGGGGCACATCGCGGAAACCGAGCCAAGCTTCGAGCCACGAAACGTGCGCGCCCTGCAGGAGTACAATCGCCTCGTTGCCACGCATCCAGGAGTCCGCGCAGCGCTCATTCCCTCCGGCGATGGCATGACCGTTGCCATCAAGCTTGCCTAATCCCAGCGCTGTTCCTTGGTTTTGAGCTTGCGAATCTGCCGCACCAGCGCTTCCCGCGCGCCGTGAATTGCTTTGAAAAAGTCCTCGGCTGTCTCTTTGGCTACGAGCGTTTTCCCAGTGAGTTTGAGTACAAATTCCGCACTACAGGCGTTGTTGGCACGTTCGAGCACAACGTCGGCGCCAATGATACCGTCATGGAAGGAGCGTACATGCTCGAGTGCTTCCCGAACGAGCGATTCGAGTTCCTCGCCTGCTTTGAAGTGGCGAGAGGTGATCGTAAGCTTCATCGCAGTACTCCTCGAGGTGGTGAAACATTACGGCCTGCCGAGCCAGAATCGCACGCCGAGTGTCAGCAGCAGCCCGCTGCCACCGACGTTGATCGGGCCGTTCCATTGCTGCCGGTCGTAGAGTGTTGCATAGTAGCGTAACGCAGCGACTCGGACAGGGCTGAACTGATACTGCACCGCAATCACAAGACCGCCACGCACAGCGGAACGGGACTCTTCATCGAAGAAAAGGTACGTGCCAGCGCCAAGGCGGAGCGCCGGGACGGTAACTGTTTCATCAGCGTTGCTCCCATCACGAACGAGTGTGCCGCTGCTCCAGACACGCTCATTCCACTGGAAGCGTGCAAACGTCGCGCCAACCCCAGCGCTCAGGTAGGTGCGAAACTGCTGGTGCCACGGTTCCCATTCGAGTGCAAGCACCACGGGGACAAGCTGCAACTGGAGACGCTCGTCGAGCTGCGTCGCGGTTGCGCCCGTTGGCGAGCCTCGCTCGCGGCTCTCGGCGCGGAAGTAGCTGCACTCAGCGCCAACGCGAACACTCCCGAGTGCAACTGCGACCCCCGCACTAGCAACCAGGGGAACGCTGAATTCATTGGCGCGGAGACCAGTCGCCTGCCGATAGCTATCGAACAGCTCCGCGCTGCCAATGCCGAGCGCAATGCCACCGGCACCGCTGAGCACAAGTGGGGGTGCCGAGTGCTGTGCCACCAGCGGCAGTGCCAGTAGCAGGCTACAAAATGCGCTTGCCAAGCAGCGAGGCAACAATCTCGACTGCGAACTGTGCTGTGGCATTCCGCACGTCCAAAATTGGATTGACTTCTGCAACATCGAGCGAACCAACCATGCCGGATTCAGCGAGAATTTCCATTGCCAGGTGTGCTTCGCGGAATGTCAATCCGCCCGAAACTGGCGTCCCCACGCCGGGTGCCAGCGAGGGGTCAACGCTGTCGAGATCGAAACTGACGTGGACGTGGTCCACCGTTCGACGAAAGCGCTCGAGCACTTCTTCGATGACGCTGTGGATGCCGCGTTTGTCAATTTCCGGCATCGGATAGACCAGCATCGGCAGTCGGGCGATCAGTTCGCGCTCGCCGGGATCAACCGACCGGACGCCAACGAGCGCAACATGCTCGGGTGCTACCTTCGGGCTGAAGCCTTCGATGCTCGTCAGTCGCTCACTGCCGAAACCCATCGCGACTGCCAGGGGCATGCCGTGGATGTTCCCAGATGGGGTCGTCTCGGGTGTGTTCATATCCGCGTGTGCATCAATCCAGACAATGCCGAGCCGCTTGCCCTGCTCCCGACACCACGCGCTCACACCCGCGACCGAGCCGATACCGAGCGAATGATCGCCGCCGAGCACGATGGGGAATGCGCTCTCCCGAAGCGCCTGCGCAACCTGGGCAGCGAGCAACCGCGAGGCACGTGCAATCTCCGGCAGATACTTGAGCCGCTGATTCCGAATTCGCTGCACCTCCTGGCCACGGACTGCGACATCACCGCCATCGCTGACTCGGTACCCCAGCGCTTCGAGCGCACCGCTGATGCCTGCGATACGGAGGGCGCTCGGCCCCATATCCACGCCCCGGCGTCCGGCACCTAAGTCGCTGGGGAAGCCGATGAGGCGAATGGTCCTGGTTGTCATTGCTCCGATGTTGCCGAGTTCTTTGTATGGCAAGATACAATCGTGCCTGCGGCACTCTGTGTGGCGTAGATTTGCGCTTTAGTGCACACAGTTTCCTCTCGATGCCGATGCTCAGTGCCGATCAGCTTGCTGCGCTCCGCCGCGAGTATCGCAGCGCTGCGCTCGATGAACATTCGATTGCCGATGACCCGCTCGTGCAGCTTGACCGCTGGCTTGCCGACGCAATCGCAGCAAACCTTCCCGAACCGAATGCGATGGTACTGGCAACTGCCGATGATCGTGGCGCACCCTCAATGCGTATGGTGCTGCTCAAAGGCATCGTTGATGGAGAACTGCACTTCTACACCAACCTCGAAAGTCGCAAGGCAAGGGAAATCGCCGTCAATCCGCAAGTAGCGCTCCTGTTCTACTGGGCAGAGCTTGAGCGGCAAGTGCGCATCGAGGGCCGTCCGCGTTTGCTCGATCGGGATACCGTTGCTGCATACTTCGCCACACGTCCCCGTGCAGCACAAGTGGGAGCGTGGGCATCGCGGCAGAGCACGCCGCTAGAGAGCCGCACGCAGCTGGAGGAAGCGTTCGAACGGTACGCAACGCAGTTCGCACACAGCGATTCCATTCCTGTTCCGCCGTGGTGGGGTGGCTACGCTGTTCGTCCGCACGCGTTCGAATTCTGGCAGGGACGCGAAAGCCGTCTCCACGATCGCTTCCGCTATGAGCGGACTACGGCTGGATGGCAGCGTCAGCGGCTTTCACCGTAGCACGTTCGGCAAGTGCATCCACAAGTGCAGCGAGCGCAACTGCCCATTCTTCCTCCGTCAGAATGAGCGGCGGCAATAGGCGAAGGACATTTGTTGCTGTGGCATTTGTAATAATCCCCCGGCGGAGTAATGCATCCCGAAGATGCGTTGCATCTTCGCTCAAGACTATTCCGAGCATCAGTCCACGGCCGCGCACCGAGCGAACAAGCCATGGATACTCGGCGCGCAGTGCTTCGAGATCGGCACGGATCCGGTTGCCAAGATTCTGCACATGAACAAGCAGCCCAGCATCGCCATCAGCATCACCAACGAGTGCATCGAGGACGGCGCAGCCAGCAGCACACGCCAGCGGATTGCCGCCGTAGGTCGTGCCGTGTTGCCCGCGTTCCCAGACGTCGAGCAACGCTGCACTGACGAGCACTGCGCCAAGCGGCAACCCACCACCGAGCGCTTTCGCCAGTGTGACGATGTCCGGGCGGATGCCGAAACGTTCGAATGCGAAAAAGTCCCCTGTTCGTCCGCACCCGCTCTGCACTTCGTCGGCAATGAGGAGGAAGCCATGCCGCTTCCGCAGACGCTCGATGCGCTCGACAAACGCAGGTGTTGCTTCGACGATGCCGCCTTCGCCCTGGATAAACTCCAGCCCAACAGCGCAGGTTTGATCGGTGATTGCTGCCTCGAGTGCGTCGGGATCGTTGTACGGCACTACCTCCATGTTCGGCAGAAACGGTCCCATGCCGTCCTTGTAGAGTGGCTTATCCATCGCTGAGAGTGCGCCGTACGTGCGCCCGTGAAAACCTCCGCTGAAGGTGATGATCGCCCCGGTCTTGCCGTTGCGGTGTCCCCACCGGCGCGCGAGCTTGATTGCTGCCTCCCACGATTCGGCGCCCGAATTGGAGTACACGACGGCAGCGTAGCCCGTTCGCCGACAGAGTCGCTCTGCTAGCGAAACTTGCGGCTCTTGGTAGAAAAGGTTCGATACGTGCATGTACCGCTCCATCTGTTGGCGGACAGCCTCGAGGACGCGCGGATGACCGTGTCCAAGGGCATTGACACCGATGCCACTGATCAAGTCGAGATAGCGCCGCCCATCAAGGTCAGTGATCCAGCAGCCGCTGGCAGAGGCTATGGCGATCGGCAGGCGCCGGTAAATCGGGTAGAGGACGCTCTGCTCGCGTTCGATGAGTTCCTGGGAGGTCATCGGCAGTGAGCGGGGTGGTGAATGGATGCAAAACTACTGTCGCGGCACGCAGCAGGCGCTGTAGTTTCGCAGCGCAGGAAGTCTTCAAGCCACGCGTGCAGGTAACTCGAATGGACTTTGTCAGCCGCAATCCAGCCACAGGTGAAGTCATCGCGCGCTATCGAGTCATGAGCGATGCCGAACTCGATTGCGTACTCGCGCAGGCTTACAGCGCGCAACAGCGTTGGCGGACCGTGCCGCTTGCGGAGCGTTGCCAGCTCTTGGAGCGCATTGCTGACGTACTCGACCATCGGCGGGAGGCTGCTGCAACACTTGCAACACTCGAGATGGGGAAGCCAATTGTGCAAGCGCGCGCCGAAGTTGAAAAGTGTGCCTGGGCATGCCGCTCGATCGCTCAGCAAGCAGATGATGCACTTGCAGCGCTCCCGATTCCGACGGAGTTTCGCACCAGCCGTGTCCAGTGGGAGCCGCTCGGTGTTGTGCTTGCGATCATGCCGTGGAATTTCCCCTACTGGCAGATCATCCGCGCTGCAATTCCAGCAATCGTCGCGGGCAATGCCATCCTGGTCAAGCCTTCACCAGAGGTGACCGGGTGCGCGCTGCAGCTCGATGACATCATGCAGCAGGTATTGCCTGCTGGGGTGTACACGACCATCCTCGCCACACATGAGCAGATTGCCACGCTGATTGGCGATCCCCGCATTGCAGGAGTGACGCTCACTGGCAGTACCCGCGCCGGACGCATCGTTGCTGGCACTGTAGGTGGCGCTCTCAAGAAAACCGTCCTCGAACTCGGCGGAAGCGATGCCTACCTTGTGCTCGACGACGCCGACCTGGAGAGCGCAGCCGAAACGTGCGTGGCTACGCGGATGATCAATAGCGGCCAAAGCTGCATCGCAGCCAAGCGCTTCATCGTCGCTGAGCCAATCCGTAAGCGCTTCGAGGAAATGGTCGTCGAACGCATTCGCCGCTATGAGCCAGCCGATCCGCTCGATGAGGCTACGGTGCTCGGCCCACTGGCGCGAAACGATTTGGCAGAAACACTCCTGCGCCAAGCACGCGAGAGCATCGAGCGTGGCGCGCGCGTTTTGCTCGAAGGCGGCAGAGGCACTGCTGGAAGCACGTTCGTTCGTCCATACGTCCTCAGCGACGTCTCGCCTGGCATGCCTGCCTTCGACGAAGAGACGTTCGGTCCGCTGGCGGCAATCGTCCCGGCACGCGATGATGAAGATGCTCTCGCGCTGGCCAACCGCAGCGCCTATGGGTTAGGCGCTGCAATCTTCACCAGCGATTTGGAGCGCGCCGAACGCATCGCTGCGCGGTTAGAAGCCGGCTCAGTCTTTGTCAATGCCCAGGTGCGATCAGATCCGCGGCTCCCCTTTGGTGGAATCAAGGATTCCGGCTGGGGACGCGAGCTGTCGGTCTTCGGCATTCGGGAATTTGTCAACGTCAAAACGTTCGTCATCGCATGACAAGGCAAGCACGTCCTATGCGGACGACATAGGCATGGACTGGCAGCTCGGCGCAGCACTCATTGTCAGTATCGGTGTGCTCATCGCGGTTTGGCGTGGGGCGGATGTCCGCCTTGTGCTCATTGGAGCCGGTGCAGTACTAACCGCGCTGGCCGGAGTGCCGCACCGCGTGCTCGATGCGTTCCTCCGTGTTATGGGCGATGGGGGAATTGTCGGCCCGATATGCTCTGCGATGGGCTATGCGTTCGTCCTCCGCACACTCGGGGCAGACCGTGCGATGGTGGAACTCCTCACCGCGCCATTGCAGCGCGTTGGGTGGGCGATGGTCCCAGGTGGTTGCGCGGTCGGGTTTTTGGTCAACATGGCAATCACCAGCCAGACTGCGGCAGCGGCTGCAGTCGGTCCGATTCTGGTGCCGCTACTCCTGAGCGCCGGCTATAGCAGTGTTGCCAGCGGAGCGGTGCTCGTGCTTGGGTGCTCGGTCGGTGGAAATTTGTTCAACCCAGGCGAGCCGGACATCGTCACGATCGCACGGGCAACGGGCGCGCCGATCCACTCTGCGATTGGCGCGGTGCTGTTTCCGCAGCTTGTTGCATTCGCGGTCGCAACCGTCGTGCTGACGCTCTCGCTGCGTTCGGAGCGTTCAACACCAGCTTCCGAGTTGCTCCAGGCGCAGCCACGTTCGATTCTGAAGGCGATCCTTCCGCCGTTGCCGATCGTGCTTTTGTTTGTGCTCTTGCCGCAATGGCATTTCGTGCCGGCGATTGCTGCGCTCTACCCCAATGGCGTTCCAGTGACGCACGTGATGGTGCCGTGTACGGGGCTGGCGATTGCGTTGCACTGGCCAAAAGCATCCGAGCTTGTTCGGAGCTTTTTCGAAGGGCTTGGTTACGGTTTTGCCAACGTCATTTCGATCATCATCGCAGCGGCGTGTTTTCTCGAAGGCTTAGCAGCGGTTGGTGCAATCGAGTGGCTGGTCGGGTGGCTCCACGATGCTGCAGCGCTTGCACCAGTGCTGAGCATGTACGCACCGCTCGGCTTGGCAGTGCTCTCCGGTTCGGGGACAGCACCGAGTGTGACGTTCTCGAAAGCTGTACTGCCGGGACTTGCCTCAGCCATCGGAGTTGATCGGAGCGTCGGACTCGGTGCGCTCGGCGCAATTGGTGCCTCGCTCGGACGAACGATGTCCCCGCTGGCAGCAGTGGTGATTTTCTCGGCGCAGCTTGCTGGAACCCAACCTCGCGCAATCGTCCGGCGCACTGCACCAGCGCTGCTGGCTGCAAGCATGGCGGCCCTGGCACTGCATTACCTGACTGCGGGCTAATTTTCACCATGGAGATGAACGCGATGGCGACGGTCTCGTTTTGGGAACAGGAGGAATTCCTCCGTGCCGATGTGTGCATCGTCGGTGCTGGGATTATCGGCCTTTCGTTGGCAGCGGAGCTGCTCGAAAGTCAGCCGGCACTGCGGCTCATTGTGCTCGAACGTGGCTCACTTCCGACCGGTGCAAGTACGAAGAACGCTGGCTTTGCATGCTTCGGCTCACCGACGGAACTGGTACGCGATGCCACGACACTTGGGATCGAACGAGTATGCCAGCTGGTCGAGCAGCGCAAGCGGGGGCTCGACCTGCTACGCTCGCGGCTTGGCGATGGTGCGATCGAGTACGAACAGTGCGGCGGCTACGAGCTGCTCTGGGGGAAGCACACGCGTGTCCTCGACCATCTCGATGAACTCAACGTGCTTCTCCGTCCAATCTTCGGCAGCACGTATGTGCGGCGTGCCGATGAGCGCATCGCGATCTTTGGATTTGGCCAAGCAGTCGAGCACCTCCTCGAACTGCCGCACGAGGGTCGCATCCATACCGGGCGCATGATGCGCGCGCTCCTTGGCTACGTCGCCAGTCGCGGTGCACTGGTGCTGAGCGGTACACCAGTTGAACGCATCGAGACCGAGCAACGATCAGTGACGCTGATTGCACGATCGCCGACGGCGGGGGAGCTACGCTTCCGCGCCCGTTCTGCGGCGGTCGCTACTAACGCGCTTGTGCCGGCGCTCGGCGGTTGCATTCGAGCAAGGCCAGGGCGCGGACAAGTGCTCATCACCGAACCGCTCGAGCGGCTGCCGTGGGATGGCGTCTTCCACTTCGACGAAGGCTATTTCTACTTCCGCAACGTCGGTACGCGCATTCTCTTCGGCGGCGGGCGCAACCTCGATTTCGAGGGAGAAACAACCGACGAGCTTGCCATTACCGAGCGCATCCAAACGCAACTGGAGGAGTACCTCCACTCGGTGATCGTTCCCGGCGCACCTGTGCAGATTGCGCAGCGCTGGGCTGGGATCATGGGCTTTCGAGAGCCAGCGCTTCCCGTCACTGCGTGGTGCAGCGAACGTGTCCTGCAGGTGTTTGGGTGCAATGGGATGGGTGTCGCGCTCGGCAGTCTTGTCGCCCGCGATGCAGCCGGCGAACTGGCGACGTTACTTTTGCACGAGTAGTCACCAGTTCCCTCGTGGAAATGAAAGCAATGGAAGCACGTCGTAGCGCTGCACCGACGGTGGTAATCGGAGCGGCACTCTTGCTCTCGCTCGGACTTTGGGGATGCCCAAGTGAGGGGCTTGTCTCGGCCGTACCAGGGCAGTGGAAGATGCTCATCGTCCAGTCCGGCGGTGGGCAGTCACAGCTTGCGCTCTATAGCTTCCCGAAGGGCACAGTGGAAAATCCGGACGTCTATGCAAGCGCGAACGGTGCGCCACTCGATGGATCGGTCACAGCGATTGCGCAATTCCGCTCGATGCTCTTTCTGGTGCAACCCGATCGGCAACGGATCGTCGTGCTCGATGCTGCAACGTTCCGGTCAGTTGCACAAGTGCCGACTGCACCCCACACCCCCGTCGGCATTTGCTTTGCGAACGCGACGACCGGCTACATCGCCTACAGCGATTCAACCGTCGGCATCCTCGATGTGACGGTCTTTCAGGTGGTAGGCACAATCACCGTCGGCCATGCCCCGCGCGGCATCGCTGCAATGGGGAACCGTGTGGCGGTCTGCAACCAAGCTGATGGAACCGTC
This sequence comes from Candidatus Kapaibacterium sp., assembly GCA_026003495.1. Lineage (GTDB taxonomy): Bacteria > Bacteroidota > Ignavibacteria > Kapaibacteriales > NICIL-2 > NICIL-2. The sequence goes on from BPHK01000001.1 coordinate 224,715, forward strand.
AGCATCATTGATACGCGCACAAACGCGGTCGTGGCTGTTGTGCCTGTCGCTCCATATCCCACGTTCGTTGGTGGTGGGAGCGACCCCGCGACAAGCTTTGCGATTGTCTCGCTCGGTAGCGGCAAGCTTTCGGCAACGGAGTCCCCGTCGGCGGCGATGTTGACCTTCTACGATCCGTTCGCTGGAAGTGTCGGTGCGCAAATCGAACTGGCGCAGCTCTATCGCGATGCGCTCGCAACCATGCCACGCGGCTTGATTACAACACCAGCGGCAACAGCGTTTGTGCTGCTCGACGGCGAGGTGCAGATGGCGGACATAGCTGGTCAGCGCCTGCTGGGGACGATCCTTCCGAGTGCACCAGTTGGCGGAGCGTATGATTTTGCGCGCAATCTGGTCCTTCTCTGGACGACAGACGAAAGTGGGACAACGGTCATCGCACTCGATCCCGCATCGGGACAGGAAAAAGGCCGGGCGACAGTTCCCGTGACGTTCCAGGTTGCTGCAGGTCTCTGAGTACGCATAGGGCGGTAGCCAATGGCCAGTCGCACGTGGTTCACTTGGGGAGGCAGATCTCGTTGTGGTGCAGCCTCAGCATCGAATCCCTCTGAGCAACGCACCACTGGGATATGGCGCTGGAGGTGGGGTATTGCGCTGGTTTCCGGCGCGGCGGTTGGGAGTGCCTATCCGCCGACAATTCTCGGTCCGCTTGCGTGGATTGCGTTCGTGCCGCTCCTTGCGGTACTCGACGAAGCAATCCAGCGCGGAGGACGGTGGGGCGTCGTGCTCTACCTTTTCGGCTGGGCATGGCATGGCGCAGCCAACTGGTGGGTGATGAGTTGGCAACCCGAGACGGATCCCTACCTGATGGTCGCGGGAGCAGTGCTGTGGCTGGTTCATCCGCTCTTTCTGATTCCAGCGCTTGCTCTTTATCCGATGCTTCGCACGCGCGGAATGCCACGGCGCTGGGCGTTGGCAGTGATGGTTGCCGCATCTGTTGCTGTCGAGTGGCTCCACTCGCTCGGTGACTTGAGCTATCCGTGGCTGGCACTCGGCTACACCCAGCTGCGAAATCTCGCACTGGCGCAGATCGCGGACCTGACGGGTGTCTGGGGTGTGAGTCTTGTCGTCATTGCGCTCAACGCGGTGATCTACGACTGGGTAGCAGATGCGCTCGAGCGTCGTCGCACGGTGCTTGCCAGTCCGGGGCGTGCAGCGCTGCACTTGGGCGGACGAATGCTCGCTGTTCTGATCGTTCCGCTCGTGTACGGGGTGGTGCGGCTGCTGGACTTTACCCTTTCGCCTGCACCGCCGTTGCGGATTGCGCTGGTGCAAGCGAACATCAACCCGTGGCGCAAGTGGGCATATGCCGATATGCAGCCGATGCTCGCTGAGCACCGTCGGCTGCAAGATTCACTGCGTCGGCATGCACGCGTTGATTTGGCAATCTGGAGTGAGACTGCACTGCCAGTCAATTTGCTCGATGCCAGTGGAGCAGAGCTTCTCCAGCAAATTCGGTCCTGGTGCGATAGTACGAATACCGCAGTCCTGACAGGCTTTGCTGACGTCGAGGGCTATCACCCAGTCAGAGCGTACAATGCAGCAATTCTGGTTACGCCAGGAGCTACCCACTTTCCGGTGCACCGCAAATCGCGGCTGACACCATTTGGCGAGTACATGCCGTTTTCCGATGCCTTCCCAGAGCTTGCACGGTTGCTCCAGTGGGGTGTTGGTATCTCCAGTTGGGCAAAAGGCCCTGGTGCGACGGTGTTGCCGCTCGTCCGCGGCGACACGCTCGCACGGCTTGGGGTGATGATCTGCATCGAGAGCATTTATCCCAGCTACGCAGCTGACTACGTGCGAGCAGGAGCCGATGTGCTCGTGGTGATCACCAACGATGCATGGTATGACGGCACCCCGGGACCAGACCAGCACTTTGCGATTGCGCAGATGCGCGCCATCGAAACTCGGCGTCCGATTGCGCGCTGCGCCAATAGCGGAAGAACGGGGTTCATCGCACCGACAGGCCGCGTGCTGCAACGGGCACCGGCGCGCGTTGCGACATGTATTGCCGCGCCAGTGATCCCGCAGCGCGGAACGACGTTCTACGTCCGCGCCGGTGATTGGCTGCCGATGTGCACGGGCATTGGCGGACTGGCAATGATTGCAGCTTGGGGTATCGCGCAGCGTCGCTGGCGCGTTAGGTCAGCAGACGTAGGAGACGAATGATCGTCGGACGCAGCTCTTTGCGATGGACGATCATGTCCACAAAGCCATGCTCGAGCTGGAATTCAGCGCTCTGAAATCCTTCGGGGAGCTTTTTGCGAATTGTTTGCTCGATCACACGCGGACCAGCAAATCCGATGAGAGCGCCTGGCTCGGCGAGGATGATGTCGCCGAGCATCGCATAGGAGGCACTCACCCCGCCGGTGGTCGGATCGGTGAGCACGGAAATGTAGGGCAACCCTGCATCGGAGAGTTCCGTCAGCGCAGCGCTCGTTTTCGCCATCTGCATGAGCGAGAATGCCGCTTCCTGCATGCGCGCACCACCGGAAGCGGAGATTACCACCAGTGGAACGTGCTCCTGGAGCGAACGCCGCACTGCACGAACGAACTTTTCTCCCACAACCGACCCCATCGAACCACCGATGAAGGCGAAGTTCATGCAGCCGAACGAAATGCGCTGGCCGCCAATGCTGCCATAGCCGATCGTGAGTGCATCGCTCGGACCGAAGCGACGGTACGCATCGCGAAGCCGTTCGGTGTAGGGTTTGGTGTCCACAAACTCCAATGGATCGGCCGAGCGAATGTGCGTGTCCGTTTCGACGAACGTGCCGTCGTCGAAGAGCAACTTGACGTACTGCGCCGTGCCGATTCGGAAGTGGTAGTTGCACTTGGGGCACGTGTAGGCATGCTCTTCGAGCTGCTTTTTGTAGATGATCTCCCCGCAGCGGTCGCACTTGGTCCAGAGGCCGTCGGGCATTTCCCGCGGCGAGGTTTCCTGGATGTTCTTGGTTTTCCGTTGGAACCAGGGCATAGCAACATCGGAGGAAGTGGAACGCTTGTTAGCTGCCGATGCGAGTGCCGATGACCGAGTAGCGCCCAGCGACGAACGCCAGATCGGTGTAGGATGCATTCCCTGCGCGCGTGGCAGCCGTTCCGTGGAAATCGCTGAACGCTGCTGATTGGTTGATCCAGATGGGGCCAGTGAAGTTGAACGCCGCAGGTGCACCTGCAGCGATGAGGGCATCGTCGGCACTGCGCAGGAGCGATTCGTCGGTTGTGTAAATCAACGTGCTGAGCACACCGCACCGCTCGACGGAGCCGACCACTTCCTCCAGGCCGTGTTCAAACGATGCAACAGGGATCACGAACGCAATCGGACCGAACCATTCACGTTCGTAGTGAGCTCGCTGGCGCGTGTCACCCTCAAGAAGGAGCGGAGTTGCGGTGCGTGCTTGGGGATACTCCGGATTTTGAAGCGGCGTGCTCTGGCGAAGGATGGGCAATCCCAGCTGGCGGGCACGTTCGATGCGGTCCAGCGTTGCGGAATTTTGGATTGCACCGCAGGTGCCCGGGCCGACCTTCTCATTGCTGACAAGTGCATCAATCGCGGCAACGAGCCGCTCGACGACGTCGCGGTAGGGAATCATCCGTCCGCTCGAACGCTCGGCAACACCACGGGCAGGAATGAAGATGTTCTGCGGTGCTGTGCACATCTGGCTTGAGTAGAGGCAGAGGCTGAAGGCGAGATTGTCGAGCGCAGCATCGAGCGATTCGACGCTTTCGATCAAGATGGGATTGACGCCGGACTTTTCCGTAAAGCAGACGATGCCGTGCTCGGCGCAGAAGCGCTCGAGCTCCTGCCCGAAGGCGGTCGAGCCGGTGTAATCAACCGTGCCGATCCCGTGAGCGCCGACGAGCGCTTGCGTCATCGGCTCGTAGGGGGTCGGCACTGCGAGCTGGACAAGATGCGGATCGAGGCCTACGTCACTCAAACCTTGCTGGAGCGCTGCAACGACAATCGCCAGTGGATAGACAACCTTCGGATGCGCTTTCGCAATCGTCGGCGCACCCGTGACCAGACTGGCGAACATGCCGGGGAGGCTGTTCCACACCGGGAAGGTCGAGCATCCAATGGTGACGTTGATCCCGCGCGGACGGATGCGGTAGCGCTTGGTGAGCGTAATGCTGGTTTTCCCCAGCGGTTTTGTCCACGTCGCTGCGCCAGCGAATGTCTCCTGTGCCCACAGACCTGCGACGACTGCTTCGAGGGCGCGGTCGAACGCATGGGGGCCAGAGGCTTGGAATGCCATGACGAACCCTTGACCGGTGGTGTGCTGAGTTGCATGTGCAAGCTCAAAAAACGTCGCAGCTGCCCGCTCGAGCAGTTCGACGAGCACTGCAGCACGCACAGCAGGCGAAAGTGCTGCCCAGCTCGGTGCTGCTCGTCGGGCGTTGGCAACGAGCACATCTGGACTGAGCACGGGGTACGTGATCCCAAGCGTAAAGCCGTAGGGCGACTCTTCCTCGCCATGCCAGGACTGCGCATCCCGCTGGAGCAAACGATCGAACGGCTTGCCGAGCTGCCCGTCGAAGCGGCGCTTGCCTTCGCTCGGAGCATCCTCGCCGTAGAGCTTGCCACTTGGGACTTCAGGCCAGTGCGCATAGAACGTCCGCTCGCGCCAGGCTGCTGTTGCAGCGTCAATTGTCGAACGGTGCTTTTCCACGAGTGCTGAGAAGGGGGCTGTCATGGGTACACTGTTCACCGAATTTCATCCAGTCGCAAATTACGGCAGGGGAGAGTGGCGAGCGGCGAGCGGTATGTTGGGAGCGCGGGCCTCTGGCCCGCATCTTCGAGGACAGAGCCTATCGGCGGTAGTGGGCGAGCGGCGATTGGCGAGCAGCGAGCGGCGAGCGGTATGTTGGGAGCGCGGGCCTCTGGCCCGCATCTTCGAGGACAGAGCCTATCGGCGATGGTGACGAGCAGCGAGCGGCGAGTGGCGAGCGGTATGTTGGGAGCGCGTGCCTTTTGCCCGCATCTTCGAGGACAGAGCATATCGGCGGTAGTGGGCGAGCGGCGATTGGCGAGCAGCGAGCGGTATGCTGGGAGCGCGTGCCTTTGGCCCGCATCTTCGAGGGATTGAGACTCTCGGCGATAGTGGCAAGTGGGCTGTTCTACTGTGCGTTGTGCCCGAAGACGTCGGGGTAGCGCTGAATTTGATCGCCGATCGGCTGATCCCAGCGGATTGTGATGACACGGTAGCCGAATGCAATGAGTTGGTCCCGCAGCGCAGTATCCCGCTGGAGCTGTCGGGGTTCGTCGTGTGGTGTGCCGTCGCAGAAGATCAGAACGTTCGGTTCATAGTAAAAGTCCGCTACGCAGCGTGGCTGGGCAACGCTTCGCTGCGCATCGTCCGGCAAGCGGTAGCGACCCTTGGCAAGTTCCCGAAGGAAGCGCCGCTCCAACTCAGAGCGCGAATCGATCTGCGAGGCCAGCCATGCGAACTGTTCCTGGTAGGAGCGCCCGCGAGCTGAATTCCGCAGCGTCGAAGAACGCGTCAGCTGTATCAACAACTCACGCACTCGGTGCCGATCGAGCGCGAGGGCGTCGAGCTGGTTTGAGTAGCTGAGCAAGCAATCATAGCACGCCGCCGCGCATGAGGGAGCAGTGTCGTTGCCAAATTCATCGAAGTGCGCCACTGCGAGTGCTTCCTTGGCAACCAGCGCGAACGCATCAGCTTGGCTGACAAGCCGCCGGAGTACACCGCAGCCGCCTTCGCTGTTCTCGTAGAGCAGAATCGCTCGATGGTCTTGGCTCCCGACACATTCAGCTGCAAGTTCACTTTCGTCCAGTTGGAAGACTTGCTGGACCCCACGCAGCAGCGCTGCGCGAAAGCTTACCTCCAGGGCACGGTCCGAGAGGAGCTCCGGATCGGCAGGCTGCACTACGAGGATGTTCTGTGTATCCTGCACCGCAAGGCGGAGCGCTTCGACACTGCGTTGCCTGTCATCGGGGAGGTCCACCTCGTCGGCGCTCGTCGTGATCTCGCCAGTGTCGAGATTGATCCGAAACCCTTTGGTGCTCCGTGTTCTCCATCCGTGGTTGATGCGCAGTAGTCGTGCTGCAGGCGCATACCTCAGGTGGAGGATCGGCTGTCCGTCTGCTTCGACGGTGGCTTCCTCCGTACTACCTGGAAGCGAGCTGAACTGGAAGAACGTCTCGATATGGTAGCCGGACCGCTGGCGGTCCTCTTCGTTCGAGGTAATCCGCTCGCGGCGCCGCGTCCGAACGTTCGGCATTTCCAGCAGAGGGACCAGTTCGCTGCTGTCGAGCGTGAGGCGTTCTCCGCACACCACGCAGAGGTCGGCATCGAATGGCGAAAAACCGCCGCAGTGGTGGCAGAGCCACACGGTGAATTTCCGCTCGGCTAACCCACCGGGCGGAGGTTGAAAGCCGACCACTTCCCACTTGGCGCCTTCGTGGTAAAGAAAATTCCCTGGCGCCAGTTCACGCAGCGCCACAGCGCGCGGACGAGCGATGAATTCACCGTCGCCACGCGGGATCCACGCACGTACCGGCAAGGCCGGAAAGTTGTACCCAGGCAGAAAGCCTTCGCTGGCAAGGTAGCGATACGGGTAGAAGTCGCCTTCCTCACGCGCGACGTTGACTTGCAGCAATAAATTGAGCTGGCGACGCGCTTCGTCTTGCCGGCGTTTGGCACGCAGCTGTCCATCAGGATCATTGCGGGCGCGATCTTCCTCGATTCGCGCGCGCCGGAGTTGCTCGGTGGCGGCACGGTAGAGCTCCCGCCAGCGGTCGAACGCGCGGTCGAAGGTGATCGGTGCTTCCTTGAGGATGTGATCGATCCACTCGTCCCCAAACCACGGTACACTCTCAAGCTCATCGCGGTCGCCGCTGAGCACACGGTGCATTTCCTCCCGGAGCGACTGGCGATCACGCTCTGAGAGCTCCATCGCAGAACGTACCTCCTCCCGCAACGGTAGCCCGTCGCGCTCAAGGTCGAGGACGTTCTCGATCGAATTCCCCAGCGGCACGTTCACCCGCGCCAGCCAGAGTGCGTGGAGGTGTACGCGCAACAAACTCTCGTTTGCCAAATCCAGCATCGGCGCGCGGACGCTCCCAGCCACCATCTGGGTCCGATTGCGGAAAAAGTATCGGTCGTGCGGATTGCGTGCACCGCAGTACGTGTAAACAACGCCCGCTTGCCCGTTGCGCCCAGCACGCCCGCTCCGCTGCGCGTAGTTGGCCGGCGTTGGCGGCACATTCCGCAGATGCACGACGTCCAGATCAGCGATGTCAATGCCCAATTCCATCGTCGGGGAGCAGACCAAGTACGGCAGACGCCGCCCAAGTTCGCGTTCTTTGGTAGAATCGCTGTCTTCCCAGCGGAAGCGCCGCTCCCGCCGTTCCCGCTCACCGAGGGCGACAACCTGAGCGGTGTGTTCCCGCGCTTCAAACGCAGCAAGCTCAGCGGCAGATTCGCAGTAGAAGCGGCGGAAGAACTCGTTGACTGGCCGCACCGCCTCTCCGCGTTTACTGGTGCGACGGCCAGCAAGCGGATCCAAGGGGGGCGGCGTCCCGTCACCGCGTACCCATCGGATGGACGCAACATCGAGCTGATACCGCTGGTGATCACCAATCGGTTCGAGCTTCCGGAGGTAGCCCTGCTGCGTGAGCACATCGAGCAGACCCTCCAGTGCAGGCCGATGGTGCGCACTATCCAATCCGAGCCGTCGGCGCAAGAACCGCCAAACCTTGCTCCGCTCGCTGAGACTGATACCAATCGGCCGCGCGCGGTTGGATGTCCCCGGCAGGACGACGTACTTGGCCGGATGCAATTCGTCGCTATCGGGATCGAGTCCCCAGAATTCACCGAGCAATTGCTCAGCGCGGCGGCGCAGCTGCCGTTGGTAGTCCGGTTCGAGAACGCGCACCGCGATTGCAAGCTGCGTGCGCATGTACTCCAGCAGCGGGAAAAGGATGGCCAACCGCTCTTGCGCAGTGGTGGCAGCAAGGACCGTCCCCCGCCAAATCTCATCGCGGGCGCAGAGCTGCTCGAGTCCGTCGTACTCGATGCGGAGCAGCCCGACGTCCTCCAAATTCGGCTGCACAATGCGCCAGCCACGCCGCAAATCTTGGATGAGCCGATACTCGGTCAACTCCCTGAACACATCCCAGACGCGCTCTGCCGCCGGTGAATTTTCGTCGAGCTGTGCGTTCTGAGCGATGTCGGAGAGCCGGAGCCCCTGCGCAGATCCCTGCAGAGCTCGGACGGTCGCCATCGCAACTGTATCGTGGGTGAGCCCCGCAGCGCCAGCGCCGTCGAGTGCACTGATGAGCGCTGAGCGGAGCACTGCCACGTGGACGAAATCGTTGAAGTGCCCCGCCTGGAGTGATGCATCTTGGCGATTGTCGGTGAACGTCAGCAGCTTATCGCGTACAGTGCCTGTCCGTGCGGCGTGGCGCAGCACCGAGACCGCTAAGACCGTCGTCGCGCTCGACCGCGCCTCACTCGAGAGCGACACAAGCTTGCGGAATTCGCTCTCACGGCGGCTGTAGTACTCCCCGCAACGCATGCAGAGCAGGAATGGCTCCGGCTGGAACCACACCGGCGTTGCTTCCGGATCGCTGCCGCTCTCGGCCAGGCGACCGTCGGGGCGAACCCAGAGCAGGCGCGGCATGGCGTCGCGATAGTCTTTCTTCACCGAACCTCGCGCGTCGAGCCATTCCTCTGGCACCTCTGGGCTCTCCGTTGGCGGGTTGTCGGCGAGCATCGCATAGCCGGGCGTACCCTCCGGCGGCAAATCCTGCTGTCCATCATGCCGCGGGAGCACGGACCCATCCGCGAGGGTGACGCAGTAGTGCTCCTGTCCGCAGACGCGGCAGAACTTAAGCGGTACCAGCAGCCGATTGTCCTCTGTGCGGATCTGTTCGTCGAGCGTGAGCGTGCGGCGGTCGGCGGCTTCGAGTGTTGCGTGAACTGCGCCACTCTGGGCAATGAACTGGTGGAGTTTGAGCGCGACACGCCGCGTGCTGCTCGCCCAGGCAAGCGTCGTTTCGATGGCATCCCGGCACTGCTCAGCCGGCAGCCCCACCTGGGCGGCAAGCTCGTCAGCTGCCTCAGCGATCGTTAGTGGCGGACGGCGCTCTATCCGGCCATCATCGCCAACCACCACACCAACGTGCTGCTCGATCCATCCGAGCACGGTCTCCATCCCTTCCTGGCTACCTGTCTCAACCGCGGCGCGGAGATCCTTCGGCGTTGGCGTTCTGCCCCGCGACGGCAGATGGAGCGTCTCCTCGATGACGTCATCCGGCGCATACGGATGCCCGAAGAAGCGCCGCGCAAAGTCCGCAACGACACGCCGACGTTCCTGGGCGCTTGCTCCTGGTCGCGCGACCATCGTCGCACTGGTGCCGATGTGCACAATGTCGGGCGCTGCCGCGCGCGCCTTCAACCGTCGAATGAGCAGCGCTACGTCCGCGCCTTGCCGCCCGCGGTAGGTGTGGAGCTCATCGAAGACCAAGTAGCGCAGGCTCCCGCCAGCTGCATCGAGGAACCGCCGATCCTCCGGCCGCACCAGCATCAGCTCGACCATCATGTAGTTGGTCAAGATGATATGCGGCGGCTGCTCGCGCATCGCGTTCCGCTCTTGCTCGGTCGTTTCTCCCGTGTACTTGGCGAACGTCACCGGAAACGTCCGCCCAGTGCGCTCCTCAAAAGAGCGCTTCCAGCGCTGGAGCGCCTCCAGCTGCGAATTGACCAGCGCGTTCATCGGATATACCAGCAGCGCAACTGTCCTATCCCGCACCGGCTCACGCATGATGTCGTTGAGGATCGGCAAAAAGTAGCACAGACTCTTCCCCGAACCGGTTCCGGTTGTGACGACAATGCTGCGGCGCTGCAAAACTCGCTCGAGTGCCTCGACCTGGTGCCGGTAGAGGACAAGCGGAGCACCACTCGGCGTTCGGAATGTCGCGTGCGTGTCGGGGTGGAGTACCCCGCGCTGGGCGAGCGTATCAACATCTTCCGCACGTTCGTAGGCTGGGCTGATCTGCACCATTGGCTCCGGCCACAGATACCTCCCGTCCCGAAGTTCACGCTCGACAAAGTCCCGAATCCGCTCGTCGGCAATGTGCAGAAACGAGCGCACAAACGCGCCGTAATCGTCGAGGACGCGCGCGTGGAAGTCCAGTATGCTTTGCATCGCGACAAAAATAGCGAGCGGCGAGTGGCGAGCAGCGAGCGGTATGCTGGGAGCGCGGGATCCGGCCCGCACTTCGAGGGCGGAGCCTATCGGCGGTAGTGGGCGAGCAGCGGAGTAGGGGCGCACGGCCGTGCGCCCCAACGTGTTCGTTCCCAACGTATTCGCTTTAGTTCATCGGCACATCTGGTCGTATCGCTGCAGAATGGTCTCCTTCGTTCGATACGTGCCGTAGCGCTCCTCGTCCTTGCGGCGGACGATGGGGAACTGGTCCAAGATGTAGGCCACCGCGTCGCGGGGCGTGGGGAAAAGCGCCTTGAGTTCCGGCGTCGCTTCCTCCTCCCATAGCTCCGGCGTGCCGAGGTAGAGGAGGAAAAACAGTGCATCCAGCTCGCAGCGGAGTTGGAAGCGCCGTTCGGGATCGTAGCGGAAAGGCGGAAGCGGGAAGTAGTGCTCCCTCTCCCTTGGGGAGAGGGTCGGGGTGAGGGCATCGTCCTGCGCAGTCGGCTGGTTATCCCGCCACTGCTCGAGCATCGCCAGGCGGCCTGCCTCGTCAGCGATGAGGAAAATGTCCAGACAACGTTATGGCAGTTAGCGAGGACGGCGGAATCTAGTTCAAAAGATAGTGGTTATCGGCTAGTTCTGTGCATGAAGAGGCACTCCCCCTAAATAAATGTACTCTCAGGATCGTATCTTTTTTCACTTGGATTAATAGCTTTGGGCAGACCCGAAATCTTTCGAACTAGCGCTACTAATTTCCTGTCACAGGTTAGAATGTATAAGTATTCACGGGGCATATCGTAGAAGTCTATTAGATACTTGACTACTGCGAGCACGATAAGGTCTGGGACTGAAACATCGTCCTTCCCTTTGTATAACGGCTCGAAAAATCTATCCACCGCAATCACAATGTCCCGGTTGGTTGCTATATCGTGCACCGCTACTTTCCTACCAGCTTGCGCCATCTTCGTGTGTGACGTTGACACGAAATTCCGCAGCCGCTTTTTAGCTTGATTGTAGGAAATCGAGGTTTGGAAATACTTCTTCCGGTAATACCATTTAGCCAGAACCTTGAACGCTTCTGCGATGCAGACATCTGGTACATACACTCTTGCCTTGTCCGTTTTTAATTGATGCTTGATAATGTCCCACCATTTCCGGCATCTTTCCGCTTTTTCGCGTTCATTGACATCGCTGATATTTACTTTTACTCTTTTTGTTATTCTAGGAAGTGCTGCATAAGCCAACACATTAGCATCAACCACAAAATAGTTTTTGTGGCTTTGCGGACTTCTTTCTATGCTGCGTTTTCTAGCCATTCCAACCGCTTAGTAACGTGTAGTTCACCTCCACCAGCCGCAGCAGAAGCTCCCGCCGCGCCTCGGGCGAGACAGTAAAGCGCATCTGCCTGCGGTCGTTGGGGTAGAAATCATGCCGCAAATCTACATCCTCCCACCCGTAACAGGCAAGGATGGCGCGGTCCATCTCGGCATGCAGCTCTCGCAGGCGGACGATGTCGTCATCGGTGCACGCCGGGTCGTGAAAGAGGTTGTAGGTCTTGGTCAGGCCAAGCTGGCGGGCAAGCATGATCTGCCGCCGATGCTCATGGTACTCGCCCCCGACCCGCGCCGCTCGCTGAAACGGCTCTGGCATCTCCTCCATTCGCCACTCGCCACTCGCCACTCGCTCATACTCCAGCGGCGGAAACGGAAAGGTGTCGAAGCAGTCGGTGGGCGTGTAGCGGATATCCGGTCGCAGGCTGGAGTGCCTGCTTGCGCAGCCACACCTCGTGCACGCTGGATTGCAGAAGGGCGAAGTGGTAGTCGTCGTCGAAGGCGAAAACTACTGTGGCGTCGCCGTAAACATACCCTTTTGGAACGAAGACCACTGCGTGTAGCTCGCTGACTCGGCTCCGCACCAGCACCCGCTTGAGGGGGGCGATGGCGCGGCGCATGCTCTGGCGCGTAGGCGCCGAACTGCCACCAGTACTCGCCGGTTGCGCTTGTTCTGCCGGGGTCCTCGCAAGCGCTCCCGCTCGGGCTTGACCCGCTCCTCCACGATGCGCAAGAGGTCGGGGTACTGCTGCGCCCGCTCCAGCGGCCAGTCGTGGAAGCAAATCACCCAGCGGCTGGGCTTTTGCTCGGGGTGGCTGTTGAGGTCCTCGCCGTTGAGGTAGGGAAAGAGGCAGTCGGCGTTGCGGGGGTCCTTGGCCAGGAGCGCTTCCGCTTCCTCCGGCTCCAGCACGAAGCCGATGCCGCGCACAGTGTCGCCGATAAACGCTTTCCCCTCGTTTTGCGGCAGGCGTTTGGGTTCGGCCTCGGGCTCGGCATCCAGGCGGGAGGAGATGAAGTCTACGGGTTGGCCATCGAGGACCCTCACCCCCATCCCCTCTCCCACCGGGAGAGGGGGGCGGAGCGGGCGAGGGGAACAAATTTCCCTCTCCCCTTGGGAGAGGGTCAGGGTGAGGGACGCTCGATCCCTCTCCCTTTGGGAGAGGGCTGGGGTGAGGGACACTTGTTCCCTCTCACTTTGGGAGAGGGTCAGGGTGAGGGGCGCTTGTTCTCTCTCACTTTGCTTCTCTCCCGCCAGGAGAGAAGTGTCCAGAGGGCGAGGTGAGGACTTGTAAATGGCGACCAGGTTGACCTCCACATTGGCGGCGCCCGGCCACTTGATGAAGCGCCTGGCGAAGGTGATGGCGCCGCCCTGCTGGAGAATCACGGCCAGCCCGCTTTCGCGGGTGTCTCCCTGGCCGATGGTGTTAGTGGCCACCATGCCCATGCGCCCACCCGGCTTGAGCAGGCTGTAGGCCCGGCGATAGAAGGCGGCACAGAGGTCGGCCGTGCCTCCGTAGGGGGCGTAGGCGAACTCCAGCCAGTGGCGGTATTTGTCGCCATAAGCGCCGCTGATTTTCAAGCCCCCCATGAAGGGCGGATTGCCCAGCACGACGTCGAAGCCGCAATGTTGGGGAGTGAGGAAGGAGGATTCCCTCACCCACCGGCCCCTCTCCCGGTGGGAGAGGGGAGGAGGATTCCCTCTCCCTTGGGGAGAGGGTTAGGGTGAGGGACTCTGGCTGCTGGCCAAGTTGCTGCTGTCGCTGGATAGCTTCATTCCAGATCGCATGGAGGACCGCTTCTGTCTCCTGGAGTACCTGGTTATTCCAGAAGCGGAGCACGTTGATGCCTTTCGCTGCCAGATATTCGGAGCGTTGCTGGTCGTAGTGGAGCTGCTCTGGAGTGTTGTGTTGCCCACCATCGAGTTCAATGGCAAGACGGAGTTCGTGGCAATAGAAGTCGAGTACGTAGGGCGGCATTGGGTGCTGGCGTCGGAATTTCCATCCGCCAAACTGTCGTCCGCGCAGAAGCATCCAGAGGAGTTTTTCAGCGTCTGTCAGGTTGCGGCGCAGTTGGCGGGCAAAGTGGAGCAGATCGTCTGGCAAGGGGCGTTTGGGTTGGGGAGGGTTGCCCTCACCCCCGGCCCCTCTCCCGGTGGGAGAGGGGAGGAGGCCCTCACCCCCGGCCCCTCTCCCGGTGGGAGAGGGGAGGAAGACTTCCGGGAACTCTAAAGGCCAGTGGAAGAAGCGGTTGTGGACGGCAAGGGCTTCGGCAATGGCGAGCGCCTGGGGATGTGCACTACCGCTTTCGAGGTAGCGGCGTAGCGTGTCGGTGGTGATGAAGGCGAGTGGCGAAGATTTTGCGAGTGGCGATTGGCGAGCGGCGAGCCGTTCGGATTCGGCGAGTGGCGATTGGCGAGCGGTGAGCAGTTCGTCGGTAGTATCCTCCACTGCTCGCTGCTCACCGCTCCCTGCTCGTCCTTCCACCGCTCGCTGCTTGCTACTCGCCAATGGCTGGAAGAACGCGGCGGTCCAGAGGTTGCAGGCCTGGAGCTGGCGAATGGCCAGTGGCGAATGGCGAGCGGTGTCGTAGCGACGCTGTTTTTCCTTGACGTGGGCGGGGGTGTCGTCGGGGATAGCGTCGAGCTCTGCGTGCTGGCGGGCCAGTTCCGACACGGCGCTGCGCGAGTCGAACGAGAACACGAGCTGGCCTCGTTCGAGATCGCGGCGCTCGGTGCGGTTGCGCTTTTTGAGGAGACTCGCGGTGTCTTTCGCGTCGGTGCTGGCGGGAGCGAACGCCTCGTCGGGGATGCCGCGTTCGAGCTCGCCGAGGTCGAGCACACCGACGAGTGAATCGCCGCAGCGGATGCGGTGGTCGAGGAACGTCAGCGGCTTGCCGGGCGAGTGGGCTTCGAGCCAGAGCGCGACGCGGCAGAGTTCGACCGCCAGCGGGTTTTTGTCCACGCCGTAGATGCAGTGGGCCACGACGTCGCGGATGGCTTCGCGGGTGCGTTCGGGGGAGGGTTCGTCTTCGCCGGTTCGGATGCGGGCGAGTTCCTTGCCGAGCCGTCGGGCAGCGGCCAGCAAGAAGTGGCCGGAGCCGCAGGCGGGGTCGAGGACGCGGATGGAAAGCAGGCACTGCTCGGCGAGCAGGGAGCGGCGATTGGCGAGCGGGAGGGAGTTCCAGAGGTGGGCTATTTGCTCTTCGCTGAGAGGCTGCGCTGGAGTGCGATGAGTTGTTTGCCCAACGTATGCACCAAGTCCAGCAGTGGCTCGACCCGCACTTGTGTTGTCAGGTTGATCCGTGGAGCCAGCATCAGGTAGGTTTCCAGCTCCCGCAGGCTGCCTGAGGCGATGTTCAGGAATTGCAGAAATTCCTTCGTCCCCCGCCGCGCCCATCCCTCGGCGATGTTCGCCGGGACCGATGTTGCTGCTCGGCGCATCTGGCTGGTCAGTCCGAAGAGTTCCTCCTTCGGAAAGCCTTTCGTGATGCGATAGACTTCTTCTGCCAGCTCCATTGCTTTCTGCCAGACTTCCAAGTCGTGAAACGAACGTATGGGCATGGTTTTCTCCGAATAGTTGGACGAGTGTCTCTTTCACCGTTCGCCACTCGCTGCTCGCCGCTCGCTCTGCATGCTCTAGCCGCTCTTCGATCACCGGTTCCAGCGCTGAGCGGATGAGTTCGGCGACCAGTTCGGGCGGGGTGTAGTAGGAGCCCGTGCTCTTGCGCTCCGAACCATACACCAAGTCAAACCGCCACCCACCCCCAACTCGCCACTCCCCGCTCGCCGCTCGCTGCTCGTCGCTCGCCACAATCACCGGATGGTACTCCAGGAGGCTTTCGTACACTGAGCCGAGTTCTTCGACATCGAGTGCGGCGTAGTTGACGCGGCGGAGTGGTTGGGTAGGGCTTTCGCGGTAGAAGACCAAATGCCAGAGAGCGCCGAGGAGGTCTGCGTTCGTGATGGTGCAATTGTCGAGGGTGAGTTCGGCGAAGAGTTCCCCGTTGAGCGGGGCTGTGCCCAGCATTGGGGCGAGGCGTTCGTCGGCGAGTACGTTCCAGAGGACGCGCAGGCTGCACCAGAGGTCGTCGTGGTCGGTGTAGGCGCTGCGCCGCTCGCAGAGGTGCCGCAGCCGGCTGATGCTGTACCAGGAGCGGTAGTTCGGGTCGTCGCTGATCAGACCGCGGTCTTCGGAGACGAGCAGGAACAAGAAGCGATAGACCAGTCGGAGGAGTTG
Source organism: Candidatus Kapaibacterium sp. (assembly GCA_026003495.1). Taxonomy (GTDB): domain Bacteria; phylum Bacteroidota; class Ignavibacteria; order Kapaibacteriales; family NICIL-2; genus NICIL-2. The sequence continues at coordinate 240,511 of BPHK01000001.1, forward strand.
GCGGTAGAAGTCTTGAGCGAATAGCGAATGGCGAATAGCCAATGGTGTTTCAGTCTGATCTTCTATTTGCCATTCGCTATTGGCCATTTGCGCTCTCAGCTTCCCATTGTCCGGGTGAGCCAGAAATCCGTTGGCCAGCCGTTTGATGCATTCTTCGACGCCATCGCGCAGGCGATCGCGGACGCGTCCGCCTTGGAGGAGCGAGGCAGCGTGGTACTGTTCGAGCAGGCAGTCGTGGGCGTCCTCAGCGCTGCGGGGGAGGCGTGTCCGATGGAGCAGGCGGTAGAGGATGGTAAAGTCGGTGAAGAGTTGCTGCTCGAAGATTTGCTCCAGGTCGAACTCGATGTAGGCTTGGCGGCGGACGAAGGTGGAATCGCGCAAGCAGCGGAGAATCCGCCCGTTGGTGACGAGTCCCCAGAGATGCTCGGTGCGGTTGAGGAATTCTTGGAGGAGTCCGTGGGGAGACAGTCGTGGCCGACCGCTCGGGGCAAGACGTCCGAGTTCCTGCCGTGCGCCGACGCAGTGCACCGGTGGGGCGTCGGGGTGTTTGCCTGCACGGTGGGAGATGGCAAATGTTTCGCCTTCGACAAGGTAGGCGCGGTGGTTGAAGTCGAGCTCGTAGCCGAGCATACTCAAGAACGGGATGAGCCATGCATCGCGGGTGAGCGAGGTTGCCAGGTCTGATTCTGGCAGGGTGTTGAGCCGTCGCTGGAAAATTTCCCACTGTGAGCGGGCGTCGGTGAAAATCCGAGCGACTTCCTCCGTCAGTGAGCGGCGTCCTTCGATGCCGAAGTCCTTCGGTTGCTGACCGGGAAGGTCCTCTCCGAGGAGTTGTTCGAGGATGTCTGGGCCGAGGATGCCCCCCTCGATGCGGATGGCGGAGAATGTGTTCATGGCTGCACGACTGGTTGGAGAACAACAACGCCGAGAACGTCGGGTGGGAGCAGTGGCGTTATGCGGATTGCGCGGGCAGACGCTCCGAGAGCGCTGCGGATGCGTCGGTGGCTATCGGCCAGCTCCTCGGCGCGCTGGTGGAGGAGATCGCGCACCTGGCTGCCGAGGCGCTCGGCTGATGGTGATCGGTGCGTGGGGTCGGCATCTGGTGCCAGTGCTGCGGCAAGGAGGTCGAGGGCGTACTCGACGAGCTGGCGTTTTTCTTCCGTGGGGATATTCGCAGCGGGCATTGCATCGGCCAGCAGCGTACGTGCGTGGTCTGGTTCGAGCAGTTCGCCCGATGCGCGGACGCCGCTGACGAGCACGTCTTCGGCAAGGAGTGGGCGCTGGCTCTGCGGCTCGCTGACCAGGTAGCGCGCACGCAGGAGCAGGAGGACGGTGAGCGTCGGGACCGCACGCGTACGGATGGCGCCTGCACGGCATGCAAGCGGCGCTGCCTGCGGGTGCCTGCCTGACTCGGAGCGCTCGAATGCATGTTCGAACAGATAGCGAGCCAGTGCGACGACGAACGGATGGTTTCGTCCGAGATATTCAGCGCCAGCGGGTGTCGGTGAATGGAAGCTGATGCGCCAGACTGCCGAACGGCCGGTGTTCGGTTCTCCACGGCTCCGGAGGAACTGCCGGAGCAATTCGGGAACTGAGACGAGTGCATCAGAATCGAGCTGGACGCAGAAGACGCCGTTCGTGCGGTCCGGTACGATGGAAATGCCCAATCGCTTGGCGGCTGCGAGTGTGAAGTGGCGGACTGCGTCGGGGTCACCGAGGACTGCATCGGTGGCTTCGAGCTCGCGGCGGACTTCGTCTGGTTTGAGCGAACGCTGCGCAAAGAGGGAGCGATTGACTCGTTCGCGTTCGACATCGCGATTCCATTTGGCGTGCAGATGTCCGATGCTGGGGAGCGCCAGTTCGAGCTGGAGCTGCTGGCGTTGCACGCTCAACCGCCCGCGGAGGAAGAGCGCTTCGAGGACTGCTTGCAGGACGCTATCGCTCTCCTCGGGGACGGGTACGTGGATGCCGAGCGTTTCGTGAATTTTCCGTGCTTTATCGAGTAGCACCTCGAGCACGACGCCATCAATCGGATTGTCGCGTCCGTAGAAGCGGACTGCACGGACTGTCGGAGCCGGTTGTCCGTAGCGGTCCACGCGGCCTTCGCGTTGTTCGAGCCGGTTCGGGTTCCAGGGGAGGTCGTAGTGGACAACGGCGGTGAAGAGCTCTTGGAGGTTGACGCCTTCCGAGAGGCAATCGGTGGCGACGAGCACGCGTGGACGGGTTGCGTCGAGTTCAGCGATCATGGCGCGGCGTTCGTCGTCGCTGATGCGGCCGGTGATACAGGTAACCTGGACGTCAGCGTCGAGCCGTTGGTGGAGATGCTCGGCGACGTACTCTGCAGTTGCCACGTAGCGGCACCAGATGATAGGGTGGAACCCCTCGGCGAGGAGGCGTGCGGTGAGTTCGATCAGGCGGGCGAGTTTGGTATCGGCAGCAGAACCCTCGAGTTCTCTGGCGATGGCGGCAAGCTCCCGGAGTTTCTGGCGTCCGCTGGGATCGAGGAGTGGTTCGACCGCCTCGACCGGTGGCGTGGGGGCTTCATCGTCGGTGCGATCATCGGCGGACTCAAAGATGTGGGTATCGAATTCCAACTCCTCCTCGGGCAGAAGGCCCGTGCTCCGTTGGTTGAGCGTTGCAAGGGCAGCGCGGGGGCTGGACATCACGCAGCGGAGCAGCGCCAGTGCACCCCAGGTATGGACACGGCGTTTGCGTTTGTCGAGAGCTTGCCCGCTGCGGATAAGTTCCGTGCAGAAGGCGTAGGTGCGGTCGAAGAGCACGCGGTACTGCTCGGACAGGTCGTAGGTAGCATCCACAGCGATACGCTGCGGGAACATGCGTTCGGATTCCCAATCGCGCTCGATGTTCTTCCGGGTGCGCTGGACGTAGTGACGCGCCAGCAGCGCGCGTTGCCGGTCCGTGAGAGCAGCCAGATCCCATTGTTCGAAGTCCGGGTTGAGCAAGGCAAGTAGTGAGCGGAAGGCGTCCTCGATGCCGGAGTGCGGCGTTGCTGTCAGCAAGATGATGTGGCGCGCGGGGTCCTGGGCTACAGCGCGGAGCAGGCGGTGGCGCTCCTGCTGCACAGACGAGGGAGAGGACGTTGCGTTATGTGCTTCGTCCACGATGACGAGCTCGGGGCAGAACTGCAGAAATTGATAGCGGTTGCGGTCGGTTTTGACAAAGTCAATGCTGGCGACCTGGATGGGGAAGTACTGGTAGATGCTCTTCGAGGGTGGTACTTGGCGTTCCAACAGCCGGACGGTTCCAGATCGGAGCACCACAGGTTCGAGGTTGAACTTTTCCTCCAACTCGGTCGCCCATTGCTCGCAGAGTGCAGGCGGACAGAGGACGCACAGACGGCGGATCTGCCCGCGATCGTAGAGTTCTCGCGCGACCAGCAGTGCCTCGATCGTTTTGCCAACGCCCACGTCGTCAGCGATAAAGAGTCGGACAGGATCGAGCCGGAGTGCCATCAGCAGCGGGACGAACTGGTACGTTCGCGGCCGAATTGAGATCCGCCCTAATGAGCGAAATGGTGCGGCACCATCGCGCAACAGGAGGCGTGCTGCCTGCCAGAGCAGGTGCGCGCTCTCTGCATCGGCGATCCGATCCGGCGTTGGCAGTGGGAACGTGCTCGGCTCAATGCGTTCGGTTGGGATCGAGTAGGCAATGGTGCGTGCAAGGTCCTTGATGATTCCGACGGCGTCTTCTTCCGTGCCCGTCAGGGGACGGAGGAGGGCAAGGCGGTCATCATCGCTTGGGAGCAGGATCCAATCGCGATTTCGGCAGCGGACGACAGTTCCGGGTTGCATTGGGTACGTGCGAGGTAGTTGCATGCGCGCGAGCGAAATTATTGCCCCAGGATGCTTGCCTCCGTGGGGGCACGATCTGGGCGGCTGGTGCGTAATTTCGCGCGGCGAGTGTCCTACCATTGCGGTTGTGTGCGATGGCTCTCTACGTCTCCAACAAGGATGAAACCGTCCGGCTCTTCAAGAACCCCGTCCTGGAGTACTTTTCGCACATTCACCCTGCAACGCCAGTGGTGGTGTACGTGCCCGTGGTCCTCTGGATGCTCTACCGCGCAGCGCAGGTGCTGGCGTGGTACGAAATCGTGGCGATTGTCTTTCTCGGTGTCGTAGGGTGGACGCTCTTCGAGTACATCTTCCATCGCTTTGTCTTCCATTACGAGCCGAAAAGCGAGCTGGGCAGAAAGCTCCACTTTCTCGTCCACGGTGTGCACCACGACTATCCGCGCGACCGCACGCGGCTGGTGATGCCGCTTCTGGTGAGCGTCCCGTTGGCGACTGCGCTCTACCTCCTTTACGGCGTGCTCTTTCCTCCGGGGTGGCACGAAGGATTTTTTGCTGGGTTTGTCGCCGGCTACGTTGCCTACGATTCGATTCACTACATGACCCACCACTGGGCGCTCCGCGGGCGGATCGGCAGGTTCTTGAAAGCCTACCACATGAAGCACCACTACGTTGACCCGCACGCTGCGTTCGGCGTGAGCAACCCGCTCTGGGATTACGTCTTCGGCACAACGCCGAAGCCACCGGCACCTCCGAGAAATCAGCATGCAGCCTGACCCGCAGCGCTGGCGACTGCGCCAGCTCCGCCAGGCAGTGCATGCAGCAAAACTCGATGCAGCGCTGCTGGTGCATTTGCCTTCGATCCGCTACCTGACACGCTTTTCGGGATCGAATGCTACTGTGCTTGTGCTCGAGCGGAGCGTACACTTTTTCACCGACGATCGCTACGCCGAGCAAGTCAAAGCAGAGCTTGCGCAGTTGCCGAACCTCGTCATCCACATCACGCGCGAGGTACTTCCAGACGTTGCCACGATCTGCCGCAGCCGCGGTGTCAAGCGACTCGGCATCGAGGAGCGGGCGATGTCGGTGGCAAGCTACCGCGTTCTCCGCAAGTATATGCGCGGGATTGCGCTCCGGCCGCTACCATCGCTAGAGCAGCTCTGGATGCGCAAGTTCCCCGAGGAGGTAGAGGCGATCCGCACTGCTGCACGCATAGCCAGCAGCGTTTACGAGGAAGTCCTTCCGCTCGTTCGCCCTGGCATGCGAGAACGCGAATTAGCAGCAGAGCTTTCCTACCGTGCCCGTCAGAAGGGGTCGGATGCCGACGCGTTCGAAATCATCGTCGTCGCAGGCGAGCATGGCGCGTTTGTCCACGGACGCGCATCCGATCGGAAGTTCCGCAAGGGCGATGTGATCACTGTTGATTTCGGTTGCCGCGTTGGGGGTTTCCACAGTGACATGACACGCACGTTTGCGCTCGGGAAGCCTCCGAAGGAAGCGCTCCGTGCGTGGGAAGTCGTCACAAGTGCGCATGCTGCGGCGTTGGAACACCTTCGCGCAGGTGCAAGTGCTGCTGCTGTTGATCGCGCAGCGCGGCAGGTTATCGAGCGTGCAGGCTATGGCGACTACTTTCGCCATTCGCTCGGGCACGGGCTTGGCATCGAGGTGCACGAAGCACCAGCGCTCTCGCCACGCAACCCCAACGGGATAATCCCCGCCGAGTGCGTCGTCACGATCGAACCCGGCATCTATCTCCCTGGCCGCTTTGGGATGCGGCTGGAAGATGACGTCTATGTCGGGCGCGACCGCATCGAGCTGCTCACAACCGCACCACGCCAGATGATCCAGCTCTAAGAGCCGCCGAACGCGCGCAGGAAGTACGCCACGCTCAAGAGTGCGTAGCGTCGCAGAACGGTCGTCTGGACGTCCTCAACATAGCCGCTTCCCACATTCCGCGTGATCGAGTTGTTCCGATTGAGCACGTCGAATACTGAGAGCCGCACTTCACCGCGACCGTCGAGGATGCGCTTGCCCACCGCGAGGTTGAGCAGCGGAACTCCAACGTTGTAGCCTTCTGCGAGCCCAACTGTCGCCACGTAGTTGAACTCAGTGGAAAACACCCATCCATCGAGCCAGGCGGAGGAATCGCTCGTGATGTAGGTGCCGCGCGCGAGGATGGTGTGCGTTGCAAAGCGCTGGTTGAGCTGGCTTCGAATCGTGTTCAGGACGGTATTCCACGCTGTGCGACCGCTGAGAGTGAAGTCGAGATTTTCGCTGATGTTGCTCGTGATGCTCAGGCCGGGGGTGACAATTGTCGAGTGGGCGATGTTCTCTTGGCCGTTGACAAGGCTCGGGTCGCGTTGGTAGGTGAGCGCCAGCGTTCCGCTGACGTTGAGCTTGACGGCATCGAGCAGTGTCACCGGCCGGCTGTAGAGCACAAACGCAGTCGCGTTCCAATAGCCGTCGAGATTGGTCGGACGCGACAGCTGCGTTCCAGCTGGAAGTATGAGGTTCTGGGTGCCATTGGCCAGGTCGAGAGCAATCGTTGTATCGCGCGCGGCAATAGTCGTTGCAGTCGCAATTCGGCTATTGGTCAGATTCGCATTGAGCGAGACAAAGAACGACGATGCTGACGAAAGGTCGAACGTCCCATACGTGAGCCAAACGGTGTGGGTGTACTCTTGACTGAGCTGGGCGTTGCCGATGGAAAGTTGGAGCGGGTTGGTGTTGTCGAGCGCTTCCTGGAGCTGTCCGGGAGAGGGCAGATTCGTGCGCGTGGAGTACCATGCGCGGAAAAAGCTCGTCATCGCTGGGCGCGTTGTTACCGACAGCATTGGCAGAAGTGCTCGGAATTGTCGAGTGAGCGCGAACGTGGTGGGAGCCGTGCTTGCAAGCGATTGGGACTGATCAACGGCGAAGTTGAGCAGCTGCAAATCAGTACCGATTTCGATGTTCCAGATGCCAACATCACTTTGGCGCATCATGGGACCCATACCACGCGGCGCAAAGCTGCGCATGAGGCCTTGCATCAGTTGAGTTGCAGCGCTGGTATCGGGCGAACCGAGGATAAGCTTGTACCGAATGCCCGGGCGATGTTCGAGCCCGCTGCTCGAGGTGTGCCAATCGGCGTGAAATTCCTGGCCATTGCGTGGTTGGGTCCAGGATCGCTCCAGCTGGGATGTGGTGTTGGTGATGGTGTAGCCGAGCTGAAGCTGCTGTCGCTCAGCAAGCGGTTCGGTGTAGAGCATGTTCGCGCTCACGGTGCGGACGGTGCCGTCCTGTGGCTGCGCTGTCGTGAGTGTATCGAAGCGCGGTGCACCGTCGTAGTAGGCATTGAGCGAACTGGTGGATGGATCGCTTGCGTTCGTCTGCTGGTTCCATTGCAGCCGCGCAGAGAGCGTTCGCCCGTCGGTGAGGAACCGGTGGCGGTAGAGCAGCTCGGAGTTTGTGGAAAAGCCGTTGCCGGTCGTTTTGCTCTGGGTGGAGAGTGCGTTGAGCAATGCATCGCTCTGCGCAAGGGTCTGCGTCAACGCTGTGCTCGAACGGTCGGTACTTTGCCAGGTAAAGCGTGGAGTCAGCAGCAGCGAATTCATCGAGTCGAGCGTAATATCCGCGCGGAGATTGAGCCGGTGGTTCAGGTTGCGCGTTTCGGCGCTCGAACGCTGCATGTTCCGTTGCGTTGCAGAGTCTCCCAGGAAGAGCAGCCGGTCGAGCGATTGCTCCGCGTTGTTCGTTGAAGTGTTCAGGAAATAGCTCCCGCTGAGGTCTAACCACGAGCCGAACTGGTTCGAGTAGTTGAGCGCTGCTGCGTGGCTTTGCGTAATGCCATCGGAGGGTGTCACCAAGAACGTGCTGAGAAATCCCGGCCCATCACCGCCGGGGCGATTGCGGCCCATGCTCTGCCCCATCGCACGGAAGGCACTCCCAACCATCCGCATGAACGGATTGCCACCGCCGAACATGCCGAGAAGGTCCTCGATTGCGAAGTTCTGCTGGTTGATGTTGTTGCTCATTCCCATCACTGACAGGCGCTGGTCGCCGCCCCAGTAGTTGACGTTCGCGCCGGCGGTGTAGCGGGTGTTTTCGCCATATCCAGCGTAGAGTTTGCCGAATTGGCCGTTGCGGCGGTCCGGGCGCGTGACGAGATTGATCGTCTTGATCCGCTGGCCATCGTCGAAGCGGGTAAACTGGGCTTGGTCGCTCATTTGGTCGAAGACTTGCACGCGTTCAATGATCTCAGCGGGAATTGTCCGCAGCGTTGCCATCGGATCTTGCCCGAAAAACGGTTTCCCGTCAACAAGAACGCGCTGCACAGTTTGCCCTTGCGCGCGGACTTGGCCGCTTTCGATTTCGACTCCTGGCAGCTTCCCGACGAGTTTATCGGCATCGGCATTCCGCTCGGTCTTGAATTGGCTGGCGTTGTACTCGAGCGTATCGCCTTTGACTTCGATACGAGGCGCCGCTGCCTCGACGACAACGTCGCGCGCTTGCACGCTCGAGGGGCGAAGCCGCAGCGTTCCGAGTCGGAGCGTATCGCTCGCGCGAACGCGGAGCGCACGCACAAGGCTATCGTACCCAATCGAGCGCACGTGCAGCACGTAGAATCCCTCGGGAAGACGTAGAGAAAATCCGCCACTGCGATCGGTGATGGCACCGCCAACTACCGGGCCACCCGGACGCTGTACGGAAACTGTCGCGCCAAGCACCGGCGTCCCACTGCTACTATCGGCCACAACACCGACGACAACCTGCGCCGCCGCTGCAACCGAGACGAGAGCAAACAACCACACGCGAGCAAGCATTCGTCCAAGAAGCGAAAGTGAATGAGCAATGCAACGCCATAAGACGCAGCCAGTGCCAAAACGTTGAACAGTGCCAAGTGTTGCACGTGCCGAACACGGAAATGTCACAGGCTGCGTCTATTTGAGCAGTTTCACACGGTCTTGTGTGCAATGGCAACGTTAAGTCAACTGTTGGCTGGCGATCAGCCGGTGCTTGTGGATTTTTCTGCGGAGTGGTGCGGACCGTGCCAGATGCTCGCGCCCGTTCTCAAGGAGATTGCGCGGGAATTTTCCGGCAGGCTGACGGTTATCACCATTGACGTGGACAATCCGAAAAATCAAGCCTTCGCAGCATCGCAAGGGGTGCGGAGTGTGCCAACGCTGGTGCTGTTCCACCGCGGCACGCCAGTCTGGCGTGCCACTGGCTACCGTCCGGCTGCGCAGCTATCTGGCGAGCTACAGCGGCAGCTTTCCGCACTCGAGCAAGCAGTTCAGTCATAAGCAGCCTCGACCTGCTGGCGAACAGCCTCCCAATCCACGCCTGGTGCAAGGGTTGTGCGCTCCAGATGCGTTGCCATCGAGGGAATCGGCACCCAGAGTGTCCATCGCTTCCCGAAGAGAATGCGACGCCAACCGTAGTACCACGCTTTCGCCATGATCGTTGCTTCGATGGAGCTTCGAACGTTCCGGAGCAGATGGAACACCGCGTGTTTAGTCAGCGCCATCCACATGCTTGCGTCGAAGTTTCCCTTCGCGTACGTTCGCCAGAGCGTGTGCGTGCGTCGAAGGATCGAGCGGCGGGTCAGAAACGTCAAGCATGCTGTTCCGGCTGAGCGCCAGTGGTAGCCTGCTGCATGCCGCATCTGCACGCAGCCGCGGTGGAGGGGCATCTGGTAGTAGTCAGGGTAGTCATACGGCGCAAGGAAGTGCGCATCGCGATGCTGCTCGGCAAACGTCAGCAGCGACGGAAGCGCCCCCGGGCGGTAGAGGTAGTCGTCCTCGGCAAAGTACACGAACTCGGCGTGCTGCTGCTCGAGCAGGTAGTCGAGTTGCTCGATGAACGTCGCTGCATTCCCCGCGCGCTGGCGGTGAACGATCTCGGTATGCTCGGCTGGAAAGTAGCGTAGCACCAGTGCTTCGTACTCCGGCGGGCATCCGTCGAGGATTGCGTACAGGCGCGTGCGCAGATCGCCCAGCGCTAATCGAAGCGATCGCAAGCCCAATTCTGCGAGTGCGAGCTTGTCGGTCGAATAGAACGCCGGCGATTTCGAAATGCCAGGATACACGCGGTAGGCGATTGCCAAATCGTACTGCATCATGGTTTCATCGCACCGTGGCTCCAACGATCGCGGCACCGAGGAGTACGCCGTAGAGCGATGCCGCACGGACCGTGCGTTCCAGCAGCACCGTGTACTGCGCCCCGTCGGCGGACTGCAGCTCGCGTCCGATACGCCACACGAGCGGAAGTGTGGCAACTGTTGCGGCTGCTTCGGCGGTGGCGCTGCTGAGCACAATCGCAACAGCGTAGGGAACGCCGAGGAGAAACTGCACCAGCGTCGTTGCTCTCGTTGTGCCGAGCCGCACTGCAAGAGTTCGCTTGCCGCATGCACGGTCGCGATCGACATCGCGGAGATTGTTGATGCCGAGGACTGCAGCTGCAAAGCATCCGAAGGCGATTCCGCTCAGGATCGGTTCGGTGGCAAGTCGGGAGTGCTCGATTGCGTAGGCTCCCGCTGCAGGGACAATGCCGAAAAACACCAGTGCTGCCGCCTCACCGAAGCCAACGTATGCCAGTGGTCGCGTGCCCGTGGTATAGAGCCACGCCAGTGCCAGTGCAGCCAATCCCACCGCGAGCAACCACCACCCTGCCTGCCTAACCAGCCATACACCGAGTGCCAGGATAATCGCCGATAGTACAAGCGAAGCTTTTCGCATCGCTGCAGGGGAAATCGCACCGAGCGCGACCGCTCGCGGAGGCCCGATACGGTCAGGTGTATCAGCGCCGCGCTCGTAATCGCCGAGTTCATTGACGTAGTTCGCCAGCACCTGGAGCAACACAGCACACAGGAGCGTTCCACATGCAGTTGCGCAGTTGAATGCGCCGTCGCGCCAGGCCCAGGCGATCCCAATTGCTGTCGGCAAAACACTGAGCGGGAGCGTTCGGGGACGAGTCGCCCGAAGCCACCAGAGCCAACGTGCTTTCACGGAGTTCACCATCGGAGCGGCAAAACTACGGTGTAACTTTGCACGCCACAGGTTGAACCCTCTCTCGGCTGGATGCTCGTACGACTGTGTGTTGTGCTCTTAGCGATCGCTCCGTGGTTGTGTGCGCAGACTGCAGGGGAGCGTCCGCGCGCTGCCCAGCGCTATGTGATCCACAAGCTGGAAATTCGCATCATCCCCGATAGTGCCGAGACCGATGTGCCCGTGATTGCGTCGCAACTCCGAGGCATTGTTTCGCTTCAGCCAACTGAACTGACGGTACCGAGCCGAATTCTCCGAGAGGTTACGTACAACGGTCTGGACGTCCCCGATTTTCCGCGTCCGATCACAATGATCTTCGCTCGCGCCTACGCCGAAGCAGTCCAGCATGACCTGCGCTACTTCGACCGATCTGCAGCGGACTACGACGTCCTCCGACTAACCGACTACGTCAACCAGTTCGGCTACCACGACGCGCACGTCCGCTATCGCTTCCACGTTGGCCAGCGAGCGCGGAATAACACGCTCGAATACACCGTGCAGTTGGGACGGCGATATCAGCTCGATACTATCGTCATCCTCGGTTTGGACGAGCTCCCGGATGAGATTCAGCAGAGTGCAGCGGCAGTTGCTCGGACGGTGACGCTCCCCCAGCCGTACAGCGAACTGGCGATTCGCACGATGCTCGAGACGTTGCTCGATACGCTCCGCAACCGTGGTTACATTCGGGCAGGCTACGCCCAGCAGCGGGATAGCCTCACTGGAGAGCGCGTTCGCTTGACGCCAGCGGTCACGAGCGACACTGTCGCTAAGCGCGATAGTGTGACTGTGTTTCTCGAGCCTGGCAAACGTTACAAGGTGGGCAGCATTTCGGTTTTCGATAGCACACGGGGCAATCCAATTGTTGGTACTGAGCTGAAAGCCCGGCAACTTGTGCTGGCTTCGGGGCAATGGTACAGTCCCCAACGCCTGGAGCGGAGCATCGCTAACTTGATGGCACTCGGTACATTCGACCGCATCTGGGCGGATACAACAACAAATGGCGACTCGCTCGTCAACGTTCGGCTCTTCCTCTACTACCGCCGCGTTTGGGAAGGGAGCATTGGGTGGTTTTTCAACTCGACATTCCCCGACAACTTCAACAACACGGGCATTGATCTGACCTACCTCCACCGCAATCTCTTCAATGCTGCACAAGCAGTGACAGTGTACTTCCGCCCAACGCTCCGGAACACGTCGTACTTTGCGCAACTGTTGCCCGATTCTGGGCTTGGGCGCTCCTTTGCGATCATTGACAAAGACCTCGAAACCGGATTGCTCTTCACGCAGCCCGACTGGTTTCGCATCACCGACCGGTTGCGCGTGGACGCGAACGCGCAGGCAATGGCGTCGTACCGGTTCGTGGTGGATCCGTTCAAGCTGTTGACGCTCTCGCTCCGAGCAGGTGTGACGGTGCCGCTGAGTGGCTTCGAGGAGCGCGTGCAAGTGGAGCTGCAGCTCGAAGCCAACCGGCCAGAACGCTTCAACGAAGCACTCCAGCGCGCGGTCGAACGCAATCCAATGATTGACAGCCTGCTCATACGCGAAACACTCGAGCAGTACCGACTGCTCAACTCCTACACGGGCGGGCAGCTCCGCTGGACGTCGGCGATCGTCGCGCTGCGCTACTTCCGCGATTTCCGTAACGACCTGTTCTACCCATCGCGGGGCAATACGCTGACGATGTTCTTCGAAACAACCGTCGCTCGGTTGCTGTCGGGGTATTCCCAAGTGCAAATGACCTACACGACGTACCATCCGGCTGGGAGCGGGGTAGCAGCGTTCAAATTCCGCGGAGGGTGGATTTGGTGGCACGATCCGGCGACGACGATCGTGCCCTTCGATCGGCACTATTTCGCTGGCGGAGCAATTAGCATTCGCGGCTATCCCAGCCGCCAGCTCGTGGATCTGCGCTCGGGAGGGGCGAATCCCGCCGAGCTTGGAACGCTGACCAGCTACATCGGCAGTGGCACCATCATCGAGCTGAGCGCCGAGCTTCGCTACTCGCTTTCGTACTACGAATCGCTCGGCGACTTCCTTGCTTCGCAGGTGAGCCGCTTAGGGTTTGTGTTCTTCGCCGATGCAGGCAATGCCTTCAATCGCCTCACCCGCGATGCCTACGGGACGGCAACGATTGGCGATGTGCTCAATCCCTCGCGCTGGGCGTGGGTGCTCGGGACGGGCATTCGCTACGCCCTCCCTGCAGGGCCGGCACGCCTGGACTTCGGACTGCGCGTCTACGACCCAATGCAACCTGATCGGCGGTGGATTACCCAACGGAGAGTTCTCGGTTCGATCGAATGGCAAATCGGCATCGGGCATGCGTTCTAAGCGAGCTGTCGGACGCTGGTGTGTCGAAAGTGGCAGCGACTCTACAGCGTGCCCGCCGCACTCAGCTCGCGGAGCTACCGATTTGTGTAGCCAAGTGAGCAATCGTACCGGCAATCTGCTCGAACCGCGTTTCCTCAGCTGCACGCAGTGCTCCCGCGATGAAGCGATCGAGCGGCTGCGCAAGCATTCCGCCAAGCGCCGAGGCAAGCGCTGATGCATCGCCAGGAGGAACAACCACACCCGCATTGTAGGCGCGAACGTCTTCGGCAAGACCGCCAACATCGGTGACAACAACAGGTTTGCCAAATGCGAACGCGATCCGCTGCACTCCCGACTGTGTCCCCGAATGGTACGGGAGCACCACAACGTCCGCCGCTGTGTAGTAGAGCGGAACATCTTCGTTCGGAACGTATTCGGCAACCCAACGGATGCGGTCGGCGACGCCACTTCGAGCGATGAGATCTCGGTACGTCTGTGGATTCTCGTAGCATTCACCAACGATCAGCAGAACAGTATTGGGAGCATCGAGCATGCTGAACGCTTCGATGAGCGTTGCAAGCCCTTTGTACGGGCGAATGTAGCCGAAAAACAGCAGTACACGCTTGCCGCTCAACCCCAACGCCTCTTTCGCAGTTTCAGGTGTCCAACGCTGGGGTGAATCGTTCGGAGTGAGAAACAGCGGCAGATGTGCGCGCGCGACGGGGCGTTCAGGATAGAGCATCCGCAGTCGCTCTGCAACGGCAGATGAGAACGCGATGAACGCATCTGCATAGCGGAAGGTACGCCGCGTTAGCCACCAATCAACGTGTCGTGCTTCGTGGGAAATGATGTTTTCGGCAAGCACGATTGTCGGCACGCGGCGCAATCGCCGAAGGCGGCGGAGAATCGTTCCGTAGCACAGCCCGAAGAAGGGTTGATACCAATCCACAAGGAGAAGGTCTGGTTCGAAGGCGGCAATTGCACGTGCAGTGCGGTACCACGTCGGCGGTGCAATCGAATCAATGATGCGAGTGGAAGGGTGCGGCTTGATCGGCTGGCGGCTTTGGTCTTCTTGCCGCGTTCCGGGAAAGAGCAGCGCTGGATAGAGCCGAGAGAAGCTGAACACCTGGACCTCTGCAGACTGCCCAAGGAGTTCGTAAAGGTGACCAACGACGGCCGCCGGTCCCCCGCGGTACGGATAGGCAGGACCGATGATTGCGATGCGACTAATCTCACGCGTCGCCATTCGGCTCTTTGATACGGTAGCCAATGCCGCGCACGTTGTGGATAAAATGCTTGCCGTCGTACTCGATCTTTGAGCGCAAGCGTTTGATGTAGACGTCCACGACGTTCGACATTGAGTTGTAGGGGTCGTTCCAGACGTGCTGCATGATCATCGTGCGGCTGACGATGCGGTGCTTGTTGCGCATGAGGAATTCGAGCAGCTCGTACTCGCGGGCGGTGAGCTCGATTTCTTTGTCGCCGCGCCAAACAAGGTGTGCTGCCGTATCGAGCACAAGGTCGCCGACGGTGATGCGCGTTGCTTTCTGTGCGGAAGAGCGTCGAATCAGCGAGCGAATGCGTGCTGCCAGTTCATCGAAGTGGAACGGCTTGGCAAGGTAATCATCGGCGCCGAGATCGAGACCGCGCACTCGATCTTCTGTGCTGCCGCGAGCGGTGAGGATTAGCACTGGGGTTGTGATGTCCGCAGCACGGAGTTCGGTGAGAACCTCAAATCCGCTCTTGCCAGGCAGCATGACGTCGAGAATGATCGCATCGTAGATGTTCTCAAGCGCCATGTCGAGTCCCTGGATGCCGTCACGAGCGATGTCTACGGTGTAGTGCTCCTCTTCCAGTCCGCGCTGGATGAAGCTGGCAACTTTTTCTTCGTCCTCAATGACGAGAATGCGCATAGTCTCACTGCTGGCGGTAGAACGAAAGCATCCATTCGGAATTCTCGAGCCGGAGCTCGTGCTGGTCGAGTCGCGCAACGCGCAAGCGCACAAGAGCCTCGTCCCCTGGGGGAAGAAGCTGGAGCGTATCGCCTCGGAGTCGATAGTCCAACCGAAGTGTATCGGAGCTCGGACCGAGTGGGATGAGCAACTTTCCGGCCCGGAATTCAACCGTGCGCCCGCTGAGCGCTAGCGTCGTAAATGCTGCCGCGATTCGCCCGTTTGCGCTTGAATCGCGCCTGGTCAGCGAGTGAAGCTCCCAGCGTCCTTCGAGCAATGCTGGCTCGAGTACTGTGCACCCTGCAAGGAGTGCTGCCAGGAGCATGCACGCCCACCACTTAGCGCACATAGACTGCTTCGAAAGATTTCCACCCACTGCTTGCTTGGACAAGGACGTAGTACACGCCCGGCGGAACAAGCTCGCTGCTGTCGCTGCGGCAATCCCAGACGTGGCAGTAAATCTGGCCGCCACTGCGCTCGTCATCGTGGACGAGCGTCCGCACGAGCCGATCGCTTCCATCGAAAATGCGAATGGTGATGCGGTCCGTCTGCCGAGGGGCAGTAACAATTCGGCAGAGTTCCTGCCCACGCAGGACTGGGTTTGGCACAATTGCTTGTACCAGCCGCGTCGAAGGCAAGATGACAGCCGTATCGCTGCGTCCACAAGTTCCGTTGCATGACCACCGGATGCGGAGTGTGTCGCTGCTTCCATCGCGGCTGGGGAGGAGGAGACTATCGCGGGCGGTGCTATCGAGCAGCAGCAGGTTCGGCATCCGTGTGTGGAACGCAGGTGGCAGAAGGGACGAATCGGCAACGAAGCTGATCGCCTGTGAAAACGGTGGAACTGCTGAGCGGTAGGTCGCCTTCCCGCTCGCATAGGGCACGACGAGCTTTCCGCCGACGACAGCGGCAATCTCGAGCGGAGCAAAGGGAAAACTTGGTGCCAGTGCTGGGTTCGGGATGATATCAGCCACGACTGGGCGAACATCGCCTGCAATTGCGTCGGATCGAACCTTGAGGAGAAACTCACCGAAGGACTGTGGCGCGGAGACAACCGGCTGCACCGGCACTGCTGCATGGGAACCAGCTGGTGTCGGCCACTGCGCTGGGGCGGCATTCTGGGCAAAGAGCTCCAGAGTGAGGGCAAATGCTATCGCCGCAGCGAGTACAACGCATCGAATGCGCCTGAAACGGAGCATTGAGTGCAAACCATCCAGCGCCGAGCGGTGAGGCATCACAGCATGTGAACTCCAATGCAGGACAGATGGCGCAAATATACCTGCACGATATTTGCCACTATGAGATGGCAGCTTGGTTTCTCCGCACTGACTAGTGCGCTGGCAGCGATCATATCGGTGGTGCTCAGTGCGCAGGATATCGTACCTTCCCAACTTGACTCGCTCGAGCGCGCAGCGGTTGGAGGGGACATCGCTGCACAGGTGCAGTGTGCGCTCGAGTACTGGTGGGGGATCCAGCGCGCCAGTGACCGTAACAAAGCATGCCGATGTGCACAAGCCGCTGCAGAGCACGATGGACTTGCGGCGTTCATGTATACACAGTGCCTTGCTGAGCGCCACCGGTTCCCAGGTGATCTGCGCCGCGCAGATTCGATCGCGCAGCAGGCAGTCTCGGCACTTCGCGTGCGTGCCGTGCAAGGGGATAGCTATGCGCTCGTTGCGCTGGCAGAGTGCTACCGACGTGGTCTGGGCGGATTCGTTCCACGTGATGACAGTGTGAGCGTCTTGCTTGCCGAGGCTCTGCGGCGTGGGAATGCACTTGCTGCATACCTACTCAGCCTCACCGAGCCGAACAGCCGGCGTAGGGAAGAGCTCCTCGAGCGAGCTGCCGTCGGGAACGTTGTCGCAGCAATGGTCGAGCTGGCGCGGCAAAAGCTTGCGCGCGGCGATACAGTTCGTGCAGTGCTACTCCTGCGCGATGCTGACCGGCGTGGCTCAGCCGAGGCAGCGCTCCTTCTGGCAGGCTTCGCCAGTAGTGGCGTTGGAATGCCGCCGAGTGCGCCGCAGTCGGTGCGGTGGCTGGCATCGGCCGCTGATCGCGGCAATGCATTGGCAATGCTCGAACTCGGCTACCGGATGCTCTACGGCGCTGGTATTACAGCCGATACTGCCAGCGGACTTGGGTGGATGCTCGCATCGGTTGCTGCAGCACCGCCGCAGCAACGGGAAGCGCTCGTACAGTACGTCGCGACGCTGCTGGATTCCCTTCCTCCGGTTGCGCACGGACTCGGCAATGCGCTCGCGCACCACCCAGTTTTGCGGCAGCAGATGGTGCAACTGGATAGCTCCAAGCGCGCTGCACTCTTGACGGGAGATGGTGTGCGTGTTTGGAAAGCCTGGTTCCGTCCGTCGGTGCTGGCGCCACCTCTGCTGCTTCTGCGATACGATGGTCACGGTGCGATAGCTACTGGCGATGCTCTTGCCGAGCAGCAGTGGATGATTGTTCCTCCTGATACGCTCGTGCTCTGGGATCGGGAGGGACGGCGGGCTGGCCGCATCGAGCTTCTGACCGAGGGGCTTGCTATCATCACGTGGTCGGCCGTGCGGGCGCTCTACTCACCCCTGACACTGCGCCAGCTGCGGGAAGATTGGCGGCTGTACCGTCATGAGCTGTTGCGCCCGACGGTCGAGATGCTTCCACCACGCGTGGGGGAACGTTCCGTTCGGCTGCGACTCCGGGCGCGGAATGTGCCGCCGACGGGGATTGTCGCTCTGCCGATTGGCATCGCACGAGGACGGCATGCGCAACGCGCCGAAGCAGATGCCCGCGCGCAGAGGCTCTGGTGCATTTGGCACGATGGAGATTGGGAATTTCTCTGGGAGCCGGATCGCCAGGAAATCCCCGAAGGCTGGCGCGGAACGTGCGTTCTCTTTGTGCAGTGCACCTGGCAGTACGAGGGCGACGACGAGAGTATGGTTGTGCGGTCGCAGCCATTCGAGCTGCCACCGCGTCTGGTGCGCTAAAACTGCATGCCGAGCCCGATCCGAAGTTCATCCCAGAGCATCGGGGTATTGCCCTTGAAGGGAAAATGCTGGCCCGATGTGCTACGCAGCTGGTAGATGCCCCACGAGAGCGCGGAACGCAAAATCAACGTCGCGATCGCGGCAGCGTGAGGATTGCGTGCGTCTGCTGCTGAGAGCGCCGTGCCGAGCAGCGTCTGCGCAAAACCTTCGATGAGCAGGCTCCCCAGCCACGGGAAAAAGACGTGGTTCTTGTAGAGCAAGACGCGTTGGTAGCTTGCTTCGATGGTAACGGTGCCGCCGATACTGTAGCCAATCGTTGCGCTGGTGTTTGCACCGAAGTGTGAAGTGCGGTAGCTGTCGGCGGTAGCCATTGCTATAGCAATGGTCGTGCTATCGGCGTTCCGGGGTGTAGTGCTCGGTCGAACGTAGGACCACGTCCACCCGCCGCTGTGGAGGAGATATACACCACTGGAGCCTTCGCCGAGGTGGTGTCCGCTGCTGAGCTGAAAGCCGAAGCGCCAGCCCTCGAGTGCAACGCGTGAGGAATCGCCAAAGGCAACCGCTGGCGCAAGCGCAGCTACACGTATGGTGGTTGCATCGAGTTTGGCAACGCTGGTCGCATGGCGCAACCGCCGCGAGGTCAAATTCCCAAAGTCCAGCTCCAGCGCAAGCGCAGGGGAAAGGGATGGCGCAGCATCCACCGACGGCATTGAATACCCAGCAGTGAGGCGAAGCAACTGGAGCTGGTTGGGAAGACGAAAACCAAGTTGCAGACCAACCCCGCCCCGGCCAATGCGAATACCGGTGTCGAGTGAGTCGTTGCTGTCGGTGGTGTCGCGCTGGGCAGTGGCAGATACCCCTGTGCAGAGGAGCAGCAAAAGACCGGAGACCACGTATCGAAGCATGGAAGCACTCGAGGAAAAAACACGGCGGCAAAGATAGTGCCGCCGTAGAATAGTGCTCAATGCTTGGGGTTGCAGAAGTCTATTCAATCACGATGGGCTGGAACCACCGTGTGTTAGTACCAGTGGTGTGAACTACGAGCCAATAGGTGCCCGCAGTGAGCCGATCGGTTGGGAATGCAATGGCGTCCGATTCCATGGTAAACGGTAGCTGGTATTCCTTGCCCATAGCGTCGAATAGTCGGGCGGTAATAGTTGCAGAATTGACAGTGGACGGTAGAGAGCAACGCACAATTTGTCCCCGACGAGCCGGCTGTGGGTATGCGATAGTTTGGCGATCAGTTGGTTGCGGTGGTCGAACCGAGCTTGCCGTTGAGTCGATGATGTATAAGCCACCACTTGTGGTAACAATCAGGTATCTGCCATTGAATGCGATCGCGCCAGGAACGTCTTGCCGAAACCCAGAACCTGACGTCGGGAAATACTCTTTGAGCGGAACGCGCGTTAGCTGAAGGGTACCATCGGCCGCGTGCTGCAAGAAGTAAATCATTGGATAGGTACTATCGCCGATCATTGCAGTACCAATTGCAGCAATGCCATTGCGGTAGGGGGTATAAGCTGTTTGCCTGGTGATGAAGCCCATCTTCCCATAGAGCCGCTCGGCATGACGAGTAAAAACATTGAAGCGAAAGATGCCCACAAAGCTTGATGTATCGGTTCCGGGTGCAATACGAGTGGAAGACGGGCACACAACGTAGAGACTGCTGTCGTGCGACCAAATGTATGTATGATCAAGGCCGTTGACGTGCGTTAGTCCTGAGATCGGTCGGATAATTTCTTGCTCACCAGTTGATGGATCAATCCTCAGAAATGGGATTGGTGTGGGATCGAATCTGCTGACCGGATAGGGGACGACTAAGAGTGTATAGATGGCATTATCAGGAGCAAGCACCAAATTGGATGGTACTGGAATTGCTCCAACAGTGTCGAGATAGTTTTTATCCAGCAGCACGCTGCTGCGAAGAAGCAACGAATCATCATCTGGCCTGCCGCTGTAGATGTCAAGGCGGGGTGGATAATTCCATGCTTGATAGTACGGGACCCAAAGACGCATGCTTGTCGAGAGGGCAACAAATGTCGTATCATTCCGGTGGGGAAGCAGTACTCCTCCGAGGGCATGGTAAGACTCGCGTCGCCATTCGGGCAGGGGTGGCAAACCCACGAAGCTCCATATCGGCTGCCCATACGTTGGTGCTTGTGGTGTATAGCGCAGCAAATGGCTGGGGAGTGATTGCTCCGAGACCTTGCTGGTATCATGGTTTAACCATCCCCACCACGAGTGTGGGGTCGTAGGGCTCTTCGATGGGAAAAGTAGCGGTGCCGTGCTACTAACATCGAGCGAACTTTGTATCCACCGGGCAGCACCAGGGAAGCCTGAGAGCCGGTCAAGCGCAATCCATTGGTCAGAGGCGAAGTGAAGCTGCCAAAGTGCCGAGTAAAAACCGAGGCTGTCGTAATTGTTTCGTGTGTTAGTATAGTCGCCAATCGCCCACACGTACACGCTGGAAGAATCCGCAGCCATGGCTTCGAGAAAGTAGGCCGGTCGTGGTGTGGTGATGCCGAAGGCAGCGTTGATGACGCTGGTGGGGATTGAGCGGTGCTGTGCTACTCCAGGGAGAGCAAGTAGCAGAGTCCAAAGAAAAATGAGGGCAACCATGACTACTCCACCAATTGTTCAACAACCATCTTCGCACGGTTTTGCGTACTGATCCTGTTGGCTGCAGGGGAGCAGTGCATACTTGCCAATCAAGCGCAGTGAATAGACGGTACTCAAGGGTTGCAGTGGATTCGGCTGCGTGCAGATTTCATACTCGCGTTTGCAGCATGTCTGGCCGCAGGGATGCCATTTCCATGTCTTGACAGTGTTCGTTTGCGGGTCAAAATTGGGGTCGGGGAATTGATACCCTTGCTCGCAGCTCTCACGCGAGTTGACATTGTACGTGCACGAAAGCCAGATTCCACATGCAGCGGTATAGACGCTCGCTGTGCGGAGCGAACCTTGCTGACAATCGGGAATAGGATACTGTACGCCCCAATTGCTATACGTCTGGTTTTCGAGAAGGTGCGTCAGGGTGCCTTGGGTGATGTAATCGAGCAGGCCAGAATAGCTGTGGTGGTACAGCACAAGCCGATCCCATCCGCCACAACCTGCAAGTGGTTGGATACCGGACTCCTCGAGCGCGATCTCTAAGCGTCCGTTGCAGACGCGCCAGAGGTACGTTACTTGAGCGACGCAGTCGGGAGGGCCAAGCGTTAGATTGATCGTCTCACTTTGCCATGGCGAGCAGCCCGGCTCGTCTGGTGGGCAGAGGGTTTGCGACAATGCAATAGTTCCAGCCACCAGCAGTGGGACAATGAGCCTAAGCATGGCAAAACACCTCATATTAGTGGAACAATGGACGGCGTGTGCTTTACCACTACCTCACCTTTCGGTAAAGCACATGCAATAACTAACACCATTTCAAATGGTAACAAGCAACGGATGCCGACTCTCTTTTGCTCCTACTCCAGCGATATGTCCATCGAAATATCGAGCGCAGGTGCCGAATGCGTCAGGGCACCGACGGAGATATACTCCACCCCCGTTTCTGCGATCGCGCGGACAGTTTGGAGTCGGACACCGCCGGAAGCTTCGGTTTCGTAGCGCTGGTTGACCAACGCAACTGCACGGCGCAGGTCGTCGAGCGAGAAGTTGTCGAACATGATGCGATGGAATCCCCCACAGGCGAGTGCACGCTCCAGCTCGCTGAGCGATTGCACCTCGATCTCGATGCGGATGCGTCCTTCTTCCCACACCTGCCGAACTGCTGCCAGCGCGGCTTCGATGCCGCCTGCTGCTGCGTGTTGATTCCGCGCTTCTGCTGTTGAAAGGGACACAGCGTGCGATATGCTTCGATGTCCGCAGCGGCACGAGTGTCCGAGAGACTATCGCCACCGCTTGGTGCAATGCTAGGTTGTACGTAAGACCACATCCATCCGCCTGCATGGAGTAGGTAGAACCCTCCTCGATCGAGAGAAGCGGTGTCCGCTTGCAAGGCGAATGCCAGAGTGGCAGCATTCGACGGCTATGCGCGATTGATCGTGGAATTCAAGTTCTGGTGCGAGTGCTGCGACGGAAATGCTGGCGCCTTCGAGCCGGTACACACCGGCCGTGGGGCGAACGCGGCGTGCTGCTCTTGCTCCGAGTTCTAACTCGAGCGATAGCGCAGGGGAGAGCTGCGGCGCGCCATCAATGCTCGGTGCAGCATAGCCAGCTGAGACGCTGATCATCTTGAGCTGGCTGGGAAAGAGACATTCGAACCGAACGCGGATCTCATCGGTGTCCCTGCTCAATGAGTCATCATGCAGAGCGATTGGAACTTGTTGCGCAAGCAGGGGAATTGCACAGGCAAACAGTGCAAAGGTAGTGGCTGTACGCATGGCGAGCTACCAAAGAAGAAAACGCGGCTGCGATATGCAGCCGCCGCATAACATGGTTGTGTCAGAGTTGCTTACTCGATCACCAATGGATGGATCAAGCGTGTCCCACGGTCGGTTACTACTACCAGCCAGTATGTTCCGCTCGCCAGCGATGTTGTTGGAATAATCACTGTCGTACTGTTCCAATCCAGTTGGAGGGGAATGCGTTTGCCACTGGATTGGTAGATATCGACGCGAGCAATTGTTGCCGGTATTTCGGAGCTCGGTAGTGTGCAATAAACTGTCTGACCCTTACGCGCCGGCAATGGATAAACCATAGCATCCGGGCTGAGCGAAGGAGGTGAAACCGAGGACTTCGGTGACTCGAGGATGTACAAGCCACCGGTTGTCGCAACAATAAAACGATCACCCCACGCGCTTATAGACATTGGGAATTCCCGTCCCGTTGACTGAATACTTGGGAATAGATCTTTGAGCATGATACGGTCGAGTGTCAGCTGTCCGGCATCGGTGTGCTGCAGGATGTATACCGTAGTATGCGCATCACCGGCAGACCGCTCACTGCCAAGTACTGCGATACCATTTTTGTAGGGGGTGACGTATCTATATGTTCCAGTCATACCTGCTCCAAACGATGCACTAAATCCATCCTCTCGGGAACCGATCGCCAATACCCGCTCACAGTGACCAGTGTACACGTTGTAGCGAAGAACGGCCATCGTTACAGAGGTGTCCCCACCTTTGGGGATTTCGCTTATTAAGACCTGCGGCATACAGAACGCGTAGATACAACTGTCGTGAGACCATACGTAGGCACCTTGTAAGCTTTCAACCTGGCTCAGTCCGCTACGAGGTGAAAGAAGCTGTACGGAGTTCGTCGCAGGATCGTAGCGAAGCAATTTAATGGGCTTGAGGGGATAGGGTGGCGAACCAATAGAAATAGGTATGTAGGATAACGAGTACCACGCACTATCGGGACCGATAGCAGGATTAAATGTTATCGGTAAAGGCCATGACAGCGTCCGTGGAATGCTCGAGAGCAAATGAAGACTATCTTCTGTGACTGAACCAGTGTAGATATCAACCCATGGATCCATCGACTTTCCACTTGGGGACCTCGGATCTTCAAGGAGCATGAAACTACTGGAAAACAACACAGCGTTTGAAGAGGTAAGTGGAAGTCGAATAGTACCAAGAGAGAAAAAGCCGTCGTGACGACGTTCCGGTGGATCAGCAGGTAATTCCAGTGTACGCCATGTAGATCTTCTGTTGTCTGGATTGTACGTCAACACGTGATTTCCCAGCGCCCAGAGAAAGAGAGGCACTGTTGCATCACGGTCCGAGAAGTACAGGGGGGTAAAGTTTGCACCCTCTGTCCACCGTGCCGTGGATGGAAAACCATTGAGCCGGTCAATGGCAAACCATTGGTTGTCGGATAGTCGAAATTGCCAAACTGCAGAATAGAACCCAAGGCTGTCATAATTGAGACGCGTATTCGTGTAATCTCCGATCGCCGAAAAGTAAAAGCTGGATTCATCGGTAAGACCGGTATGCACATAGTATGCTGGTTTCGGCGTCGTAATGCCAAATGCTTCGTTGATCACTTTAGTTGGAATGAAGAGGTTCTGCGCATTGACGCATGCAGAGAGAAGGCTGAATAGTAATGCATGGTAAGTAGACGATTTCATGATGACCTCCTACGAATAATGTTCAACATCCTGAATCGCAGGGGCGAGGGAAATTGCTCTGCTCAGTACATTCGATGAGCCGTCGCTTGCCGAGCAGCTTGAGAGGATAAATCTGATATGCACCCTGGATTGGATCGAATCGCCAACAAATTTCGTATTCGCGCATACAACAAGTTTTGCCGCACGAAAACCACTTCCACGTCGTGACTTTCTTGTTGACGGGGTCCCAGTTAGGATCCGTACCCTGGTATTCGCAGTCTCGCTGAACCTCGCCTTGATAATGGTAATCGCATTTGAGCCAAATGCCGCAATTTGCAGTGTAGACGCTCGCTGTTGTTAGTATACCCTCGCCACAGCGTGGTACTGATGGCGTGCCTGGTAGTTCATTTGGGTTGATATGGAAGCGCGTCAGCATTGCCTGCGTGATGTAGTCGAGCAGCCCAGAATAGTTGTAGTGGTAGAGCTCTAACCGATCCCACCCTTCGCATCCGGCGATGGTGGTGATACCCGTTTCATCGACGGCGATTTCCAATCGTCCATTGCAAATCCGCCACTTGAACTGTACTGTGGCAAAGCAGTCGGGGTCTGTCAGTGGAAGCGTCACAGTGTACGATTGCCAAGGGCAATTCGGATCGTCTGGTGGACACAGCGTTTGCGACAATGCAATAGTTCCAGCCACCAGCAGTGGAACAATGAGCCTAAGCATGGCAGAACACCTCACATTAGTGGAACAATGAACGTCGTGTGCCTTACACCACCTCAACTTTCGGTAAGGCACATGCAATAACCAACCCCATGTCGAATGGTAACACGCAATTGAGACCGACTCTCTTTTGCTTCTACTCCAGCGCGATGTCCATCGAAATATCGAGCGCAGGTGCCGAATGCGTCAAGGCACCGACAGAGATAAAATCCACCCCCGTTTCTGCGATCGCGCGGACAGTTTGGAGTCGGACACCGCCGGAAGCTTCGGTTTCATAGCGCTGGTTGACCAACGCAACTGCACGGCGCAGGTCGTCGAGTGAGAAGTTGTCGAACATGATGCGGTGGAATCCCCCACAGGCGAGTGCACGCTCCAGCTCGCTGAGCGATTGCACCTCGATCTCGATGCGAATGCGTCCTTGCTCCCACACCTGTCGAACTGCTGCCAGTGCAGCTTCGATGCCGCCTGCTGCTGCGATGTGGTTGTCCTTGATGAGCACCATGTCGAAGAGCCCCTGCCGGTGATTGTCCGCACCACCAATGCGGCAGGCGTATTTATCGAGCAGTCGCCAACCAGGAATGGTTTTCCGCGTATCGAGAATGCGAGTGCCGGTCCCTGCAACAGCCTCGACGTACTGGCGTGTCAAGGTCGCTACACCGCTCATTCGTTGGAGAAAATTTAGCGCTGTGCGTTCTGCTGCCAGCAGCGAGCGTGCCGAACCGTAAATGTGGGCCAGTGGCGTGCCCGCAGCAACGCTGTCGCCTTCGCCGGCGAGTTCTTCCCATGCGGTGCTGGGGTCAACGGTGCGGAACACCAACGCAGCGACGGGCAAACCGCAAATGACCCCCGGCGATTTTGCCACCAGCGTTGCTCGTGCGCGACGATCAGCGGGAATGGTCGCTTCGCTGGTGATGTCCCCACTACCGATGTCTTCGGCGAGGGCGATCTGCACAAGCCGCAGCACCGAGGCATCGTAGAGCGCCTTATGCTGAACGTGCTGCACCATATCGCTCGAGAATCTGACGGTACGTGTCGAGCATTGCTGGATCATCCCAGCGGTGGTCAATATCCGGCAACGCCATGATCTGGCTGATGACACGTTCGTTCGCCTGGCCGCGGCGGTACGCTTCGTCGTAGGAAACCTCCGGCGTGAACGTCACCAGGGTGTAGAGCGGCGTGTACAGCTCCGGGAAGTGCTCGAACAGGAGAAGCTCGATCTTCTTGCGCAGGATAAAGCGTGGATCGGCGACTTTATCGCGCATTTCGACGAAGTTGTCGAGCGCAAGCTGCGCGACAGCATCGCCAGCGGGTTTGCGCATGCGTTGGTATTCGGCAAGCGCTGCATCCCAATCGTCCGAGAAGCGATCGAGCAGCTCGTCGAGGATTCGACAATCCTCGAAGCCAGCGTTCATGCCTTGTCCATAGAACGGCACGATTGCATGCGCTGCATCGCCGATGAGCACCGTTCGCCCCACCACCCACGGATAGCACCGAATTGTCACGAGCGAAGAAAGCGGGTTGCGCTCGAAGTCTTCCAGAAGCGTCGGCATGTGGGGGACAGCATCGGGGAAGAAGCGCTCGAAGAATGCCGATACGTCGGCACGGGTGCGAAGCTGTTCGAACGAAACTTCTCCCTCGAACGGCAGAAATAGCGTGCACGTGAAGGTGCCTTCCGGGTTGGGCAGTGCAATCATCATGAAACTGTGGCGCGGCCAAATGTGGAGCGCATTTGGTTCCATCCGGAATCCCCCGCCCTCGGCTGCTGGGATGGTCAGTTCTTTGTAGCCGTACTCGAGGTACTCCTGGCAGTAGTTGTATCGGTCGCGGTAGTGGAGTGCATCGCGGACCGAAGAGAACGCACCATCGGCACCAACGAGCACATCGCATTCGATCCGGCGCTGCTCGCCAGTGGCGGTGTGCACAAACGTTGCGGCTGGTACATCGGGATCTACGCCGACGCAGCGCCATTCAAATTCCAGGGTAACATTGGGCAAGCGGTCGGCTGCTTCTACCAATGCCAGGTTGAGGTGCCCACGCGATAGTGAGCGGATTGCTTGCCCTGCTATGCCGTAGGGTTGGAATTCGAGCGTTGAATCCTCGTGGTGAATCATTCGTCCCCGCATGGGGATCGTCAAGGGGAGGACACTCTCGGCAATGCCCGCCCGCTCGAGCGCTCGAATGCCACGGTCGCTCAAGGCAAGATTGATCGAGCGCCCGCCAGCAAAACCATGCCGGCGCATGTCCGGTCGCCGCTCCACAACATGCACGGCGTAGCCGCGCCGCCCGAGCAAGAGTGCGAGCAATGCGCCAACGAGTCCACCGCCAACGATGACAATTTCCATGGCACTGTCAGAATGGATACTGGACCCAGAGTGACACTTGCAGAAATTGTTCGATTGGTTCGTTGGTTTGAAAAATCGTCGTCGGCGTTAGCAGCCCTGCGCGACGGTTGCGGTCGGTCGTGCGCATGTCGCGTCCGATGAGGTTGAAAGCTCCCCAAGCAAGGCTGAGGTTGATGAGAACTTTTTCGTCGAGGACGCCTTGGGCACCGAGCCGAAGTGCGCCTCCACCACGGAAGACTGTCGGCTTGAGCGTTGTGTCAATCGAATAGTCGGGGATAACCTGCCCGGTTGCTTTGTCGCTGACCAGGTAGAGGAAGTGCGGCCCTTCAACCAGCGAAATGCGCGGTTCGATGCTGGCGTAGAGGAATGCCTGCGCGAGTGGTAAATCAGCGTAACGGTACTGCAGACCTGCAGAGAGCGAGAACATGTCGGCTGCGACTTCCGCTCGACCGATGTAGAGCAAGTTTTCCTGCCGTTGCTTGCCGCGAAAAAAAATTGCTTCGACGCTCACGGGCAAAAACCACCGCGCCTGCTGGTCGAGTGCCTGGAGAAAGCGAACCGTCAGTCCTGACTGTGCACCAATGAAGCGCGAACCAGTCACGTAGAGACTACCAGAATCGTTGTTTGCAGGAGTGAAGATGAGGTTCGTCGCAGTGCTGCCAACCAGGAACGTTGCCGTATAGCCAGCTGCTGCGGTGGTGCGGTAGATCTGGGCGGTGCCTGTGGTGATTGCAATCGAAGCGAGCAGGAGGACAATGCGCGCTGGTGACATGACGATGCCGCGTGGATTCAACAAGTGCGAGCGAATATACGAGCCACTTTCCTCGAAGCAAGCCTGCCGCCACTACACTTGCTCGCGGATGTGATACTCTCGTGTGCTCTGCGATTGGCGGACGATCAGCTCGCCGACCAACCCAATCGAAATGAGCTGCATGCCGACAATCATGAACGCAACGGCCATCAGCAGGAGCGGGCGGTTGGTCAGGTACGTCCCCCCGAGCATCCATTCGATCGTCAGCCCAAGCGCAATTGCAAAGCCAACGACCAACAGCAGCGTGCCGATCGAACCAAACAGATGCAACGGGCGCTTCAGGTAGCGCGTGGTCAAAATCACCGTCAGCAGATCCAGGAAGCCTTTGATGTAGCGGCTGGCGCCGAACTTCGAGCGCCCGTACTTGCGGCGGTGATGCTGGACGGGAATTTCCGTGACGCGGAATCCTTCCCAATGCGCCAGCGCAGGGATGTAGCGGTGCATCTCGCCGTAGAGCGTCAGCGTGCGGATGACCTCAGCGCGATAGGCTTTCAATCCACAGTTGAAGTCATGGAGCCGAAGCCCGCTGACTGCAGAGACAACAGCGTTGAACAGTTTCGATGGGAGCGTTTTCTCAAGCGGATCGTGCCGGACTTGCTTCCAGCCCGAGACCAAGTCGTAGCCGTCGTCGAGCACAGCCAGAAGTCGCGGGATTTCTGCGGGGTCGTCCTGCAAGTCTGCATCGAGTGTGACGACGAGTTCATAACGTGCGTGCTCGAACCCCACAGCGAGTGCAGCGGATTTGCCGTAGTTGCGGCGGAAGCGAATGCCGCGGATACGCGGGTTCCGCTCGTGTGCGT
This sequence comes from Candidatus Kapaibacterium sp., assembly GCA_026003495.1. Taxonomy (GTDB): domain Bacteria; phylum Bacteroidota; class Ignavibacteria; order Kapaibacteriales; family NICIL-2; genus NICIL-2. Next base: position 269,311 of record BPHK01000001.1, read on the forward strand.
GGCGGACGATTGCAAACGAGCCATCACGCGAGCCATCGTCAACGAAAATGATTTCGTAGCGGTCGCCAGCAAGCGCTGCCAGCACCATCTCGAGACGTTCGATGAGCTCGCCAAGCGAGGCTTCTTCGTCGAGCATCGGGATGACTGCGCTAATGCCACGGTCGCTGTAGGGTGCGTTCATTGGAGTTCCATCCGGTCGGTGAACCAGTGGCAAATATCACTGTTGCCTGCCGATCAACGTGCGAATTCCGTAGCGGTAGAGCATCCACCGTGCATCGCGCAGGACGCTGATCAGCGGTAGCTCTGCGTACGCCTCGACTGTGAATGCGAAGTTGCCGAACGATGCTTGCCAGCCAGCGGCAATCTCTGCGTGCCAGCGCAGTGGGGTTGCCGTCGAAAGCCGGGCTTTATTCATCAGGGTGACGGTATCCTGGCCGTTCCCATAGCGGATTGCATCTTTTGCATCGGCAATCTGAACGTACTGCGTGGCTTCGCTCAGCACGAGCGCAGCAGCGTGGATGCTTGCAGCAGCGTAGTAGAACGAGCTCATGCGGTCAATGACATCGAGCCTTCGGATTGTATCGAGTCGCAGCGGTTCGGACATGACGAACGCGCCGTAGATCGGCACAGCAACGCCGAGCCGCGCGCCGAGGAAGTGCTCGTTGTTGAACAGCACGCTCACTTCTCGGAAGGGCGTTGGCTGTCCGCTGAGCGCCAGATACTTGCGCGAGGTGTCGAGGCTGTAGAGCCGCTCCCGCGAGAGCTCATAGGCCACATCGAGCCGCGCCATGCAATGCAGAAGTGGAAGCATCCACTCGAGCCGAAGATTGATTGGCGCGCTATAGCCGAGACTGGGGAAATCATCATCGGCATCGTCGCTCGACCATGGCTTTTTGATGTCGTCTTCGTGGCTGCGAAAGGGATTGTCTGCGCTCCAGCGGCCGGCAATCGGGCGGGTGCCGGAAGTTGTGATGCTCGTGGCGCTCGAGTGCTGGTAGAAGTTGAGCGTCGAGCCGGCAAAATACCCGATAGCAGCGTAGGGACGTGGAAACCAGCCCGTCGAGATGTACTGGAAAAAGTCGTTCCAGCCGAGGCTATCGTCGGCAGCTGCAGCGCACGAAACGCTTGCCGCAAGCGCGATGGCAAGGACGGCGATTGCTCTCATGACAAGCATCTCAGTGGAGAACTTTCGATAGTTCCACACGCCGATTCCGCCGGTAGTACTGGTCGGTCGGCTCGCCAGGGCGGCGGGGGAGGAGCTGGCGCTCGCCAGCGGAGATGCCTTCGAGCAACTCTTTCGGTACACCACGTCTGGTGAGTTCCTCGATGACGAACTCGACGCGGCGCTGCCCAAGCTGGAGGTTGTATTGGTCGCTGCCGTTGGGGTCGGTGTGCCCAACGAGCACGATGCGCTTGATGCGGTCGCGGTAGCGGAGGATGTTCGCTGCGACGCGGTCGAGTTCTTCTGTCCACCGACGGTTGGTTTGCATTCCATTGGAGTCGAGGACGAAGTCGTATGGCACGCGTGCTTGGTCGTGGGGGAAGTTGATGCGGAGCGTCAGGACCAGCGGAATCGTCAGTGCATCGGGCAACGTCACGAGTGTATCGCTACGCCGAAGGCGGATGCGACGTGCGTCGTAGAAGCCGCTGCCGCTTTCTGCGACAAGTTCGAGTTCGCGTTCGGTCGGGACGGTAAGCTCGAATGCGCCGGTTGAGTCGCTCTGGGTCTGCGCAACTGTTCGGCGGCGTTCGAGGTCGCGGACACTCACATCGGCGCCAACAGCGGGCAGTCGGTCAGCAGTGCGGACGCGGCCGCGCAGACGTGCTGTCGGCGTTTGGAGCTCAACCTCGGTTATTGCAGGCGGCGGTGCTTTCGGGCGCTCGAGTTTTTCTGCAACGTAGAGGTCGAAATTTTGTGCTCGACGGTTGGAGCTCCAGTAGAGGAGGGATTTCCAATCGCCTGGTGTCGAGGGGAAGATTTCATCGGCTGCTGTGTTGATTGGTGGGCGGAGATGTTTGAGCGTTTCGGCGATGACGCTCTCCCCGCGTCGCACAAGGCGTGCAGCAAAAAGGTCGTAGCCGCCGAGGGTCTCGTGTCCACTCGACGAAAAAAGGAGCGTACCATCGCGCGTAAGGAAGGGCGAGAGTTCGTCACACGGCGAATTGACTGCCGGACCGAGGTTGCGGAGCGTATCCCACTGTCCGTTGCACCGCTGGACGGAGTACCACAGGTCCAATCCGCCGTAGCCACCAGGGCGGTCGGAGGCGACGATCAAAAGCTGACCATCGGCGCTGAGGGTGGGGTGGGAAGCCCAGGAGTGTTCATCCAGGAGCAGCGGTTGGAGTTGAATTCGGGCCTGCTCGGCGAGGTTGCCGCTGATGCGGACGATCTCGGCGCGACGGTTGGTGTCGAGTGCGCTCGCAAGGGCAAGTCCGCCAGCGCTGGTGAAACTACCGAGGCTGCGGTAGTGGCCCAGTGGGAATGCATCCGCTGAGCAGTCGAGCGAATCGGTCGCAATGCGGCGTGCCCAGTGGAGCGACTGCTCCGATCGGCTCCCACGCGTTACGATCGCGCTCTGGCGATCGGCGAACCATACGGCATATTCTTCGGCATCGGTATTGGCACCACTGACTGGGCGTACACGCCAGTAGAACTGCGCGTCTCTATGGGGAGGGGCTGTCGTCGTATCAAGCGATTCACCGTGCCAGGGGCGCGCTTGACATTCTGGTGCTGGCGGGGGCGGACACTCCGAGAGACGTACTGAGGGAAGTTCTCGGAGAAGAACGTCGCGACAACCGAGTGCTGTTAGTCCAAGTGCAAGTGTGAACGCTAAAAAACGCATGGCTGTGCGATTGCCTCCGTAAGTTTGGCAAGGTACGCTCGGCGTGGAATTTCTATTGCACCGAGGGAAACAGTGAACGGATTTGCGTACTGCGTATCGAGCAGCGTAAAGCCTTGCTGGCGCAAGTGCTCGACCAGATGCGCAAAGCACACTTTCGCCGCGTTGCTGACATGCGAGAACATGGACTCACCAAAGAATGCACCACCGATAGCGACACCGTAGAGGCCGCCGACGAGGGTCTCGCCCTGCCATGCCTCGACAGAGTGAGCGTAGCCGAGCGCGTGCAGTCGGCAGTAGAGCCGCTGGAGGTCTTGCGAAATCCACGTGTAGGGACGGCTTGCGCAGTGGTGAATCACCTTTTCGAAATCAGCGTTTCTACGCACAGCGAAGACGCCTTTTCGGATGAGCACGCGGACCGAGCGAGCAATGTGTGCATGGTCGAGCGGAATAATCGCACGCGGATCGGGCGAATGCCAGAGTACGACGTGTTCGGTCTCCGCCATCGGGAAAAAGCCTGTGCGGTATGCCTCGAGCAACTGCTCGAGGGTGACGAGTTTGCTCGGCTGCGGCATCAAGTGGAAGAAAGCGTTCATCGCTGGTAGCGTCTGGCACGTCACAGGCAAATTTCGGAATCTGTTCAACAACTGACACACCTGACCATGAGGATTCGCTTCGTAGCAGTCATTGGGATGATGCTTGCGCTCAATGCAGCCTATGGACAGCAAACGGAGCCGCCGATCGCCGGCGCCGTGCGTGACACGTTCGACGAAGAGCAACAAATCGAACGCTTGCGCCAGAAACCGCTTACGTGGTTTGGGAGCTTCTCCTTTGCGTATTCCCAGCCACGTGGCAACTTCAAGCGCTTCCTCGATAGCATCAACACGAGCTGGGGACTTGGCTTTAGCTTCAATGGTGGGTACAAGCTTTCCGACGTCCCCATCGCTATTGGCGCAGACCTCGGCGTGCTCTTCTATGGCTCCCAGGACCGTACCTACCAAACGCAGTTGGTCATCGGCGGTATCCCCCGAATGGTGTATGATACGGTGAGTACGAGCATCGTATTTATACCGATAACTGTCCTTGCACGAATTGCGCCGGACATCGGCTGGGTGCAACCCTACGTCGAGGCAGGAGCTGGGCTGACGGTGATTAGCTCGACGTACTCGCTCAAGTCGAACCTTGGTGGTGAGCAGAACGATTCCCGTTCCCACGTGCCCTTCCAGTACTCCGTCGGCGCAGGTTTGAACGTCAAAGTCGCTGACGTGTTCAATCTTCCAGTGTCGCGGCAAGCCTACTACGTCAACCTTGGTCTGCGGTACATCTACGGTGATTGGTCTGACTACACGTTCTGGAGAGTGGCTGATGATGGATCGCGCTCCATTGAAACGATTACAGGCGCATCGCGGACCGATCTCTACGTCATCACACTCGGCGTGCAGGTAGCGTTTTAGCGTCGGTTATGTTTCACTGTTTCCCCATGATGCAATGAGAACACTTGCAGTAATTGGTGCGCTGGTAACGCTGACACTCATCTCCGATGGCTGCAGAAGTGCAGCCGATCACCGCTCTGATGTCGGAGCAGCGCGGCGCGAAGATTTGACCGTTGGCAAGGTGCAGCGCGAGATTCGGCGTGGGATGTCGGGCGCAGAGGTTGCTGAAGCTCTCGGCTCGCCGAACATCGTCACCAAAGATGCAGATGGACGAGAAACCTGGGTGTACGACCGCATCGCAACCGAAGTGACCTACTCGGACAGCCAGAGTTCGCTGTTCCTCATTCTTGCGGGAACTGCCAACCAGTCTGGTGCTTCGCTGCGAACGCAGAAGACGCTCACGGTCGTCATCAAGTTCACCAGCGACGGCAAAGTAGATTCGTTTTCGTACCACGCATCGAAGTTTTAGCTATGGTGTCGAAAACGCCAGTCGTGTTGGCAATTGTGCTGCTTGCCCTGACGGGAGGATGCACGATTGTCAATCGCCCAAAACCACCAGAGCAAGAGCAAACGCAACTGGAGCGGCGGCAGTACCAGCAACGAGATTTCGACACCAACGATGTCAAGCTCGTCATGAAGGCGGTGCTCAACACGCTGCAGGACGATGGGTTCACCGTCCGCAATGCTGTGGTAGACCTGGGACTCATCAGCGCTGTCAAGGAGATCATGCTCACAGGCCGCACCAGTACGAGCCAGCAACGCTCCCCTGCAGAAACGTGGGCGGAAATTTTTGCCGCAGCAATTTCGCGTGGGCGCACCCAGCCAAGTACCCCACAACAGCCTATCCGCTACCGGAACATTCAGCAGCTCGAGGCAACGGTGAACGTATCGCCCTTTGGTGCCAACCAAACACGAGTGCGCGTGAGCTTTGTTGCGCGGGTGCTCGATAACGAAGGTGCGGTCGTCGAGTCCCAGCCCGTCACCGATCCGGGCGTTTACCAGACCTTTTTCGCGAAGGTGGATAAGGGCATCTTCCTCGAAAAGCAGAAGTTCTAAGCACGCCGCGGGGCGCTATTTTTGCTGCTGATGAGGCATTTGATACGGCGGGCGCTTACGTTTTGCATCGCATGCGTGGTTGCGCTGGGGCAGCCACGCATTCTTGTCGTCCAAGCACACCCGGACGATGAAACAGGTTGTGCAGCACTGCTATTTGCGCTGGCGCGGTACCAGCAAGCTACCGTGGACGTGTGCGTGATTACCAACGGTGAGGCTGGCTACCGCTACTCGACATTGGCTGAGAAGCTCTACGGTCTCCGGCTCACCGAGGACTCGGTCGGGCGCGCAAACCTTCCGCGCATTCGCAAACACGAGATGCTCCGCGCAGCAGAGTTGCTCGGCGTGCGGAACGTTTTCTTCCTCGATGAAATCGATCACGCCTACAACCAAAGCCTCGAGGAAACACTCACCGTCTGGGATACTGCTGCCGTTCTCCATCGCATCGAACGAATCCTCCGTCGCGGTCGGTACGATGCAGCAATCGGGCTACTGCCAACGCGGCAGACGCACGGCGGACACAAAGCAGCAACGTTCCTGCTGATTACCGCAGCGCGGCGTGTTGCACCGCAGATGCCGGTGCTCGGCGTAATGCCGAGCGATACGCTTCCGGCAAGTATCGAGGCAGAGCCGTTCGTTGGGCAGCTTCCTGCCCCGTTCGTGTTCGATCGGAGCGTTGGTTTCGGCTTCAATCGCCGGGTGCAACTGGCAGCGGTCGTGCGGTGGGTTGCTGCCGAACACCGCTCCCAAGGGCTTATGCCGCTTGGACCGATTCCGGCACGCGAGTACTACTGGCTGCTGTCACCGGATACACCGCAAGCTCGCCAATGCGTCGAGCGCGTGTTCGCTGAGCTTGAGAGAGCGCTCCAGGAGCAATTACCGAACTATCCTGCCCACGGACAATGACACACCGCCGTTCTCATTGGGCACAGCACCTTGCTAAACGGATCAAGCAACGAACGCTGACAGTTGGCGTCCTCGGTCTTGGGTATGTCGGACTGCCGCTTGCCGTCGAGTTTGCGCGGAAAGGCATTCGAACGTTTGGATTCGATACGAACGCCGAAAAAATCGCACTCCTTGAGCGCGGGCAGAACTACATCCGCGATCTCGACGATCGTGTCGTTGCCGACTGCGTCGCCAGTGGAATGCTCCAGGCGCACAGCAATCCTGCACGCCTTGCTGACTGCGATGTTATCTTCATCTGCGTGCCTACTCCGTTTACTCCGAACAAGGACCCCGATATTTCCTTCATCCTCGCAGCTGCTGAATCCATCGCAGCAGCGAAGCGGCCGGGCCAGCTCTACATCCTCAAGAGCACGACGTTCCCTGGCACAACCCGAAAGTACGTCCAGCCGAAGCTAGAGGACAGCCGCTTCCGCTGCGGGAGGGAATACTTCCTGGCATTTTCGCCGGAGCGTGTCGATCCGGGCAATAAAACCTGGCACACCGGCAACACCCCAATTGTCGTCGGTGGAATCACCCCCGTGTGCACCGAGTTGGCATGCGCTGCAACGGCGCTGGCGATCGAGAAGGTCGTTCCTGTCAGTTCGCCAGAGGTCGCAGAAATGGAAAAGCTGCTGGAGAACATCTTCCGCAGCGTGAACATTGCGTTAGTGAACGAGCTAGCGCAACTGTGCGATCGCATTGGCATCAACATTTGGGAAGTCGTCCAGGCTGCCGCAACGAAGCCGTTCGGATTTATGCCGTTCTATCCTGGTCCGGGCATTGGCGGGCATTGCATCCTCATTGACCCGTACTACCTTTCCTGGATGGCGCGCGAGTACGACTTTACGACCAGTTTCATTGAACTGGCGGCAGAAGTAAACGAGTTCATGCCGTACTATGTGCGGAACTTGATCATCGAGCAGATTGCCCGGCAACCGGTCGAGATCGACCGCGCGCGGGTGCTCCTCCTTGGGATGGCGTTCAAGCGCGATGTGGATGACTTGCGCCATTCACCTGCGCTGAAGGTTGCCGAACTCCTCCGCAATGATGGTGTTGGCCGCGTGGATTATTACGACCCGTACATTCCGTCGGTGGTGCTTTTCGAGGGAAGTAAACGTGCGGAATCTCTTCAATCGCTGCCTGCGCTGCGCCCGAACGTACTCCGACGTTACCACGTTGTGTGCGTTACCACTGACCACAGCGCAGTGGACTACGCAATGGTTGCGCGCTCCAGCCGTGTCGTCGTTGATACGCGCAATGCGCTGCGTGATGTCTCCGATCGCCGAAACATCGTTCTGCTCGGGAGCGGGCGCAGCCCTTTATCATCGTGATGGCTGATTGCGATGGATGGCTTATTGCGCTGGCAGAGGGGATGCACACGCGCCAATTAACCATGGGCAACCCATTTCCCTTCATCACCAGGGATTGCACGGATCGGTTTGGAAAATTCCACTGTGATGCCGTATTTTCGCGGGCTAATTCTGGAACGCCTTGTGCGTTTGCAGGCAGTGTCAAGTGTCATCGTCGGATGAATTGCCGCACATGCCAACAATTGCTCAGCTGATTCGCTACGGTCGGCAGAAGCCGTTCAAGAAGTCCAAATCTCCCGCGCTGATGGGATGTCCTCAGCGGCGGGGCGTGTGCACGCGGGTTTATACGACGACGCCGAAGAAGCCAAATTCTGCGTTGCGAAAAGTTGCGCGTGTGCGGCTGACCAACGGCATTGAAATTACCGCCTACATTCCGGGCGAAGGGCACAATCTCCAAGAGCACAGCATTGTGCTCGTCCGGGGCGGGCGGGTCAAGGACCTCCCCGGTGTGCGCTACCATATCATCCGCGGTGCACTCGATACCCAAGGAGTCAACGGACGGATGCAAGGGCGCTCCAAGTACGGCGCCAAGCGTCCGAAACAAGCAGCAGCGAAAAAGTAACCATTGCCCGATGCTCACGCCATGAGAAAGAAACGAGCGCCGAAACGCTACATCGAACCCGATCCGCTCTACAACGACGTCATGGTCGCCAAGCTCATCAATTCCATCATGCGCGACGGTAAGAAAACCATCGCGCGGCAGATTGTCTACGAAGCCTTTACGATCATCGGGCAAAAGACCAAGCAAGATCCGCTCGAAATTTTCCGAAAGGCAGTTGCCAATGTCGCGCCAGTTCTCGAAGTGCGTCCACGGCGCGTCGGTGGTGCCACCTACCAAGTGCCGATGGAAGTGCGCGAGGAACGGCGACTTTCCCTGGCGCTTCGGTGGCTGCGAGACTATGCACGCGAGCGACGAGATAAGACGATGGCAATTCGCCTTGCAAACGAAATCATGGCAGCCGCCAACGGCGAAGGTGGCGCGATCAAGCGTCGCGACACGATGCACGCAATGGCGGAAGCCAATAAAGCATTCGCCCACTTCAAGTGGTAACGCGCCACGGTGGGCCCTGCTCTTTGACCAACGATTCCAGCTGCGATGGCTCGGCGAGTTGACATTCGGCGTGTGCGCAACATCGGCATCATGGCGCACATTGACGCTGGAAAAACGACGACCACCGAGCGCATTCTCTTCTATACCGGAGTCGCGCATCGACTCGGTGAAGTGCACGAGGGCACGACGATCACCGACTACATGGAGCAGGAGCGCGAGCGTGGGATCACCATCACCTCGGCGGCTGTTTCGTGTACCTGGCGTGATCATCGGATCACTATCATTGACACTCCAGGGCACGTTGATTTCACCGCGGAAGTGCAGCGCTCGCTCCGCGTTCTCGACGGTGCGATTGCACTCTTTTCTGCTGTCGAAGGCGTCGAGCCGCAATCGGAGACGGTCTGGCACCAAGCCGATCACTACCGTGTTCCCCGCATTGCGTTCGTCAACAAGATGGATCGCGTCGGCGCGGATTTCCACGCGGCGGTCGAATCCATCCGGATGAAGCTGGGCGCAAATCCGATTCCGGTGCAACTGCCACTCGGTGCAGAAGAAACATTTGCTGGAGTCATTGACCTGCTGGCGATGCAGGCGATTACGTTCGACGAAGCCTCGCTCGGGGCACGCTACACCGCAGGCGAAATCCCTGCCGAGTGGCGCGATGCTGCCCAACGCGCACGCGCGGCGATGGTCGAGCAAATTGTCGAGCTCGATGACCAGGCGATGGAGCAATACCTTGCCGGCATTGAACCGAGCATCGAGCAGCTCCGGGCAGTCCTGCGGCGGGCAACGCTTGAGCTTCGGGCAGTGCCAGTGCTCTGTGGCTCGGCATATCGCAACAAAGGCATTCAGCAGTTGCTCGATGCGGTCATCGAATATCTGCCCTCGCCACTCGATATCGGAGCGGTCACCGGCTACGATCCTGCAACGCCAGATCGCATCCTCGAGCGCCGGCCGCTCGATGAGGAACCGCTTGCTGGGCTGGCATTCAAAATCGTCTCCGACCGCCATGCTGGCCGACTGGTATTTGTGCGGCTTTATTCGGGCATGCTCGAGCCAGGGCAGACGGTGCTCAATGCCTCGACAGGCAAACGCGAGCGGGTGCAGAAGCTCCTGCACATGCAAGCTGATCGGCGAGAGGAAATCCCGGCAGCCTTTGCTGGCGACATTATCGCCATCCCCGGCTTACGTGCGAAAACAGGTGAAACGATTGCCGACGCGAAACATCCGATCGTCTTCGAAAAAATCGAGTTTACCGAGCCGGTCATCATGCAAGCGATCGAGGCGAAAACGAGCGCCGACCAAGAAAAGCTCGCAGCAGCGCTGGCAGCGTTGGCTGATGAAGACCCAACGTTCCAGTACAAGACCGATGCAGAGTCGGGCCAGCTTGTCATCAGCGGTGTTGGCGAGTTACATCTGGACATCATCGTTGATCGCTTGGCACGCGAGTTCGGTGTCCCTGTTCGCGTCGGCAAGCCACAGGTGGCGTACCGTGAGACGATTACGCAGAGCGTGACTTCCTCCGGTCGCTTCGAACGGCTGTACGGTGCCAACGTGTTCGTTGCAGAAGTCACGCTTGCCGTCAGCCCTGCAGAACGCGGAGCGGGTTTTGTCTTTCGTGATGCGCTGCCAGCGGGCGAGCGTGAACTCCTTCCGCTCCAGTGCATCCGAGCGATCGAAGACGGCGCGCGAGAAACGCTCATTGCCGGTCCGATCATGGGTTACCCGCTCATTGACATTGCAGTCTGTCTCGAGCACGCATCGGCAGCGCAGACAGACCCAAACGAGATTGCATTTCGCATTGCAAGTGCCAATGCGATGCGCGATGCATACCGGCGCGCTGTACCAGTGCTGATGGAGCCGATCATGGCGCTCGAAGTGACAACGCCAGATGAGTACGTCGGTGATGTCATCGCTGATATCAACAGCCGCCGTGGTCGGATCGAACAGATCGAGCAACGCGGAATCATGAGCGTCATCCGCGCACATGTACCGCTCGAAGCAATGTTTGGATACGTCACGCATCTGCGCTCCCTGACGCAGGGGCGGGCAGTCTATACGATGACGTTCTCGCACTACGAACCTGCGGCGCACACACTGCAGAACGCTTACGCATAGCTCTTTCAACTTCGTTTGTTTACTCACACTTGGAGGTCCTATGGCAAAGGAAAAATTCGTTCGCACCAAACCCCACGTCAACGTGGGGACAATCGGTCACGTGGACCATGGCAAAACCACGCTGACCGCAGCAATCACCTTCGCGCTGGCACGGAAGTATCCGACCGTACAGGCACGCGCGTACGACCAGATTGACAATGCGCCCGAAGAAAAGGCGCGCGGTATCACCATCAACACTGCGCACGTCGAGTACGAAACCGACAAGCGCCACTACGCGCACGTGGACTGCCCGGGGCATGCTGACTACATCAAGAACATGATCACCGGCGCAGCACAAATGGACGGGGCAATCCTTGTGGTGGCGGCAACTGACGGCCCAATGCCGCAAACGCGGGAACACATCCTCTTGGCCCGCCAAGTTGGTGTGCCGCGGATCGTGGTGTTCCTCAATAAAGTAGACATTGCTGATCCTGAGCTGATTGACTTGGTCGAGGAAGAAGTGCGCGACTTGCTCAAGAAGTACGACTTCCCCGGCGATGAAATTCCAGTCATTCGCGGCTCGGCGCTCCAAGCGCTCGATGCAGGTATGAGCGGCGCACCGCTCGATGATCCGCGTCTCCAGTGCATCTGGGACCTCATGGATGCAGTGGACAACTACATCCCCACGCCACAGCGCGATGTCGATAAGCCCTTCTTGATGCCGGTCGAAGACGTGTTCTCCATCACTGGTCGCGGGACCGTTGGGACTGGCCGGGTCGAGCGCGGTATCGTCCGTCTCAACGATGAAGTGGAAATTGTCGGCTTCGGCTTGCACAAGAAGTCCACGGTGACGGGTATCGAAATGTTCCGCAAGCTGCTCGACGAAGCGCAAGCTGGCGACAACGTTGGGTTGCTCCTCCGTGGTGTGGAAAAAGACGAACTTGAGCGCGGCATGGTCATCGCAAAACCAGGCTCGATTACACCGCACCACAAGTTCACAGCGCAAGTCTACGTACTCACTGCCGAAGAAGGTGGCCGCAAGACACCGTTCTTCTCGGGCTACCGTCCGCAGTTCTACTTCCGCACAACGGACGTCACTGGCACCATCCAGCTCCCAGAAGGCGTCGAGATGGTTATGCCGGGCGATAACGTGGATAATCTGACCATCGAACTGATCACGCCGGTGGCGATGGAAGAAGGGCTCCGCTTCGCTATTCGCGAAGGTGGCCGTACCGTCGGCGCAGGTGTCGTTACGAAGATCATCGAGTAATCGCGGAAAAGTCTCACCATCGTGGTTGGAAGCGTCGTGGCATCCCAACGCATCCGCATCAAACTCCGCTCCTACGATCACAACCTGATCGATCGCTCTGCCGAGCGGATCGTGCAAACGGTCAAGCAGACGGGCGCAACGGTCTCCGGACCGATCCCGCTGCCAACCGAACGGACGGTTATTACCGTCAACCGCTCGCCGCACGTGGATAAAAAATCGCGCGAGCAGTTCGAAACGCGCGTCCACAAGCGGCTCATCGATATCTTCAGCTCGACGCCGAAGACCATTGACGAACTGACCAAGCTGGACATCCCAGCAGGTGTGGACGTCGAAATCAAAGTGTAGGCACCAGCAGTCAAGGTGAACAATGGCAGCATTGCTTGGTCGAAAAGTGGGCATGACGGCGTACATCACCGACAGTGGTGAGTACGTTCCGTGCACTGTCATCGAAGCAGGGCCGTGCCCAGTCGTTCTGCGCCGAACGCTCGAACGGGATGGATACGAGGCCGTGCAACTGGCGTTCGATCCCATCCCGGAACGGAAAGTGAATCGCCCACTCCGCGGTCACTTCGCGAAATCAGGAGTGCAGCCGCATCGGTACTTGCGCGAGATCCGCGGTATCGCTGCAGACGTTGGCCAGGTGCTCACCGTCGAGCAGTTCGCACCAGGAGATCGCGTCAAGGTTTCTGCAACGAGCATCGGGCGTGGATTCCAAGGTGTCGTCAAGCGCCACCACTTCGGCGGTGTTGGGATGGCAACCCACGGTCAGAGCGACCGCACGCGTGCTCCAGGCTCGATCGGCGCATCCTCGTTCCCATCGCGCGTCTTTCCTGGCATGCGCATGGCGGGTCGCATGGGCGGTCGGCGCACGACGATTCGCAACCTCGAGGTTCTGCAGGTTTTGCCAGAAGAGAACCTGCTGCTGGTCAAGGGTAGCATTCCGGGCGCTCCCAATGCGCTCGTCGAGATCGTCAAACTTTCGTAAGACTTTTTCACAACGCACCAAGCACGCAATGGAGGTCCCATTCTACACACAGACAGGCGAGCAGCGCGGCACGATCGAACTGCCCGATGCTGTCTTCAACGTCGAACCACACGAACACGCGATGTACTTAGCCGTGCGGGTGTACCTTGCGCACCAGCGGCAAGGGACGCACAAGACGAAAACGCGTCAAGAAGTCCGTGGTGGTGGGCGCAAACCTTGGCGTCAGAAAGGACGCGGCACTGCGCGTGCCGGTTCGATCCGCTCGCCGCTGTGGGTCGGTGGCGGTACAGTGTTCGGACCGCAGCCGCACAAGTACACAATCACGATACCCAAAAAAGTCAATCAGCTTGCGCGGCGCTCAGCGCTCTCATGCCGTGCCCGCGAAGGCAACATCATCGTCGTTGATGGCATCGAGCTCGAGCAGCCGAAGACAAAGCTGATGGCGGGGGTGATGAAAGCGCTGGGTTTGGAGGGTTCCTCCACACTCATGCTCGTTGATGCGTTCAACCCAACAGTGCTCCGCGCAGCACGGAACCTTCCGTACCTGGATATGATGCTCGCAGACAAAGTCTCGGCTTATCATATCCTCAGCCATCGGAAGCTGCTCCTTGTGCCTGGTGCGATTGATATGCTCACAGCGATCCTTTCGCCAAGTCGGACAGCGCACGAGGTGTCGGCATGATTCAGATCATCAAGCGCCCAATCCTGACGGAAAAATCCGAGAAGGTCAAAGGCATCCACAACCACTACGTTTTTGAAGTGGAGCGGACCGCCAATAAAATCGAAATCCGCCAAGCAATCGAAGCGATGTTCGGCGTCAAAGTCGAGAAGGTCCGGACTGTCACCGTTCGTGGCAAGCGCCGTATCCGCTATACGCGCCGCGGCATTCAAGAAGGACGGACACGCTCCTGGAAGAAAGCGTACGTCCGGCTCAAGCCGGGCTACTCGATCGACGTCGTCAGCGGCGAAGGTGAAACAAACGACTAAGCGATGAACAATGCCACTGCGACAGCTCAAACCAATTACGCCAGGGACGAGGTTCTACTCGGTCAGCGACTTTAGCGAGCTGACCACTGATCGTCCCTATAAGCCGCTCTGCGAGCCGCTTCCCTCGACCGGTGGCAGGAACAACACCGGCCGCATTACCTCGCGCCATCGCGGGGGGCGTCACAAGCGCCTCTACCGCATCATTGATTTCAAGCGTGATAAGACCGACGTCTATGCCACTGTCGAGACCATCGAATACGACCCGAACCGCTCTGCGCGGATCGCCTTGGTGCGCTACGACGACGGCGAGCGCCGCTATATCCTCGCACCCCAAGGGCTCAACGTTGGTGATCGCATCGTCTCCAGTGAAAATGCTGACTACAACGTCGGCAATACACTCCCGCTGGCGAAGATTCCGCCGGGACTTTTTGTGCACAACATCGAGCTCAAGCCAGGCAAAGGCGGCCAGCTTGTGCGGAGCGCAGGGCTCGGTGCGCAGCTTCTCGGTTTCGATGGGAAGTACGCGCAGCTGAAGCTGCCCTCAGGCGAGATTCGTATGGTACTCGCACAATGCCGCGCAACGATCGGAGTAGTCAGCAATGCTGACCACGAAAACATCATGCTCGGCAAGGCAGGGCGGGCGCGGTGGCTCGGCATTCGCCCCCAAACGCGTGGAATGGCAATGAACCCGATTGACCACCCCAACGGCGGTGGCGAAGGTCGCTCAAAGTCCGGTGGTGGGCGCCAGCATCCACGATCGCCGTGGGGGCAATTGGCCAAAGGCTTGAAAACGCGGAAAAAGCACAAAGCCTCCGACCGGCTCATTATTCGACGTCGCACTAAGTAACGACTGGCTATGGCACGCTCGCTCAAGAAAGGCGTTTTCGTTTACTACAAACTCCGCAAGAAAGTCGAGCAGCTCAATGCAAGCGGCAAAAAGCAGGTCATCAAGACCTGGAGCAGAGCCTCGACGATTATTCCCGAGTTCGTCGGGCATACGTTCGCGGTGCACAACGGTAACAAGTTCATCCCCGTGTATGTAACCGAGAACATGGTTGGTCACAAGCTCGGGGAATTCGCTCCGACGCGGACGTTCCGTGGCCATGCTGGACACCGCAAAGAAGACAAAGCCAAGAAATAACTCCAGGCCGATCAACAATGGAAGCACGCGCAGTAGCACGGTACGTACGATCCTCGCCGCGGAAGATGCGGCTGGTGGTTGATCTCATCCGAGGCAAGAGCGCTGCCGAAGCGCTCACGATTCTGCGTTTTACCAATAAACGCGCCTCGCACGTCGCAGAGATGACGCTCCGATCGGCACTTGCCAATCTCCAGGCAAAAGCGGATAATCCGTACTTGAGCCCCGAATCGGTGGTCGTCCGTAGTGCATATGTGGACAACGGCCCGATGCTCAAGCGGATCCAGCCGGCGCCGATGGGGCGCGCCTATCGCGTCCGCAAACGTTCGCATCATTTGACGATTGTTGTAGCAACCAAGGACTGAGACTGTGGGACAGAAGACAAATCCAATCGGCTTGCGTGTTGGGATCATCCGTGGCTGGGATTCGAACTGGTTCGAGCGTGACAGCTTCGATCAGAAGCTTGCCGAAGACATCATGCTGCGGAACTACCTCCGCACGCGGCTCAAAAAAGCGAACGTTTCGCGCATCGTCATCGATCGAACGCGTAAGCGCATCGTCGTGACGATCTACACCTCGCGGCCAGGCGTGGTTATCGGTCGCTCGGGGAAAGACGTCGAGCAGCTCGAAGGCGAGCTCAGTAAGCTTACCTCGAGTGAGGTTGCAATTGTTATCAACGAGATCAAGATCCCCGAACTCGATGCGCAGATTGTCGCCGACACAATCGCGCAGCAATTGGAAGGACGCATTGCGTTCCGGCGCGCGATGAAGCAAGCAGTTGCTGCAGCAATGCGAATGGGTGCCGAAGGAATCCGCGTCATGTGCTCCGGTCGGCTCGGCGGGGCGGAAATGTCTCGCACCGAGCAGTACAAGGAAGGTCGCGTCCCCCTCCACACACTCCGCGCCGACATTGACTACGCAACAGCGACAGCACAGACGGTCTATGGCTCGATCGGCGTGAAGGTGTGGATTTGCAAAGGCGAAATCATCGGTAGGCAAGCAGAGCGATAGTCGCGCCGCACCGCGCGTCAATTCCTGCGTGCAGACACGAGCGTTCTTGACACAAGACATCACCAACGAAATACTACTGGAGCCGAACCATGCTACTGCCAAAGCGAGTCAAACATCGGAAAGTACAGCGCGGCCGCCGCAAAGGCAAGGCATTTCGCGGTTCGCAGGTTGCCTTCGGTGCGTATGGATTGAAGGCGCTTGAGCCAGCCTGGATTACCAACCGCCAAATCGAAGCAGCGCGGATCGCGATCAACCGCCACCTCAAACGCGATGGGAAGGTTTGGATCCGCATCTTCCCCGACAAGCCGTTTACGAAAAAACCGCTCGAGGTACGGATGGGCTCCGGGAAAGGTAATCCAGAAGGATGGGTTGCTGTCGTCAAACCGGGCCGTATCCTCTTCGAGGTGGATGGCGTCTCGAAGGAAGCAGCGCTCGAAGCGCTCCGTCTGGCCTCGCACAAACTTCCGATCAAAACGAAAATTGTTGCACGGCTTGATTTAGTCGAAGTATGAAACCGCGGAAAGCACGCGACTTGCGTGAGCTCAATGATCAAGATCTGCTGGCTGCGCTCCGCGAAGCAGAGGAAACGCTCGCCAAACAGCGCTTCCAGCATGCACTCAAGCAGCTTCAAGATACCGCGTACCTGCGGATTCTCCGCAAGGATATTGCGCGGATGAAAACCATTCTCCACGAACGCAACATCCGGGTGTAATCGCAATGGATCAACAGCTTTCTCCCACGCCCGACAGCAGTAGCACTGAGCAGCTTCATCAAGAGAGCGCAGAGCCACTGCGCGGAAGAAAGATCCGCCAAGGCGTGGTCGTCTCGAATAAGATGGACAAAACGATCGTCGTCGCTGTCGAACGGCAGGTAATGCATCCGCTCTACAAGCGCTACTACAAGCGCACAAAAAAGTACATGGCGCATGATGAGCACAACGAGTGCGCAATCGGCGATGTTGTCCGTATCATCGAATCGCGTCCGCTCAGCCGCCGCAAGCGGTGGATGCTGCTGGAGATCGTCCAGCGCGCACGTTGAGATCGCCAACCACTATTCTACCGGAGGTTCTGGCCATGATTCAAGAGGAAACCAATCTCGTCGTCGCCGACAATTCCGGCGCAAAGCGCGTCCGGTGCATCCGTGTCCTCGGTGGGCACGACAAACGCTATGCAACGGTCGGCGATGTGATTGTCGTTTCGGTCAAAGCAGCGCTCCCAAACGGAGCGGTGAAGAAAGGCGATGTCGTCAAGGCAGTCGTCGTGCGAACCAAAAAGGAAATTCGCCGTCGCGATGGCTCGTTTGTTCGCTTTGACGAAAACGCAGCAGTGCTCCTCAATAACCAGCTCGAGCCACGCGGGACACGGATTTTCGGGCCGGTTGCGCGCGAGCTCCGCGAGAAAAACTTCATGAAGATCATTTCCCTGGCGCCAGAGGTCGTCTAAATGCTTCCCGATGCTCCCATGAAGCTCAAGATCAAAAAAGGCGATACCGTTATCGTTATCGCAGGCAACGATAAAGGGAAGACCGGCCGTGTGATTGCCGTCTATCCCAAGAAAATGCGGGTGCTCGTCGAGGGTGTCAACGTGCGCAAAAAGCACATGCGCCCATCACCGGCATACCCGCAAGGGGGCATCATCTCGAAGGAGATGCCCATTCATTACTCGAACGTGATGCTCGTTGGGCCTGACGGCAAACCAACGCGGAAACGGCCAACGGAAAAGTAGTCGCTCAACGCCGTGCACAAGCGCTGATGGAATGACGGCGGTACAACTCTGTCAACTCCGATAATTGTCGATCGAACTCCAATGGCAAAGCAACAGCTCAAAAAACTCGACTTCAAGTACGAAGGTCCTCGGCACGATGATGTCCAGGTGGCGGAGATTCCCGTTCCGCGGCTGCAGGTGTACTATCGCGAAACGGTTGTTCCGAACCTGATGAAGCGGTTCGGTTATCGGTCGGTGATGCAGGTGCCGCGGCTGGTCAAGATTGTGCTCAACATGGGTGTTGGCGAGGGTGCGCAGGACCTCAAGCAGATCCAGAATGCGCTCAATGAACTGGAGCTCATCGCTGGTCAACGGCCGGCGGTTGCGCGCGCGAAACGTTCAATTGCAAACTTCAAGCTCCGCCAAGGCCAGCCGATCGGCGTCCACGTCACGCTCCGCCGCGCGCGGATGTACGAGTTCCTCGATCGGTTTATCAACATCGCTGCACCGCGGATCCGTGACTTCCGCGGTTTCCCGGATAAATCGTTCGACGGTCGCGGGAACTACACCGTCGGTATCAAGGAGCAAATCATTTTCCCAGAAATTGACGTCGATAAAGTCGATCGCATCCGCGGTCTGGACATCACGTTCGTAACCAGCGCACAGACCGACGAGGAAGCATACGCCCTGCTCCAAGAGTTTGGATTTCCGTTCCGCAAGAAAGACTAACATTATTGAACGCCCTATGGCAACCGATGCAGTTATTGCTCGTAATCGCAAGCGGCAGCGGCTGGTGGCAAAGTATGCAGCCAAGCGAGCCGCACTCAAGAAAGCAGGCGATTACGAAGCGCTCCAAAGGCTTCCGCGCAATAGCAATCCCGTCCGTGTCCGCAATCGCTGTTCCGTGACCGGACGCGGGCGCGGCGTCTACCGGCACTTCATGCTGTGCCGGAACGTCCTGCGGCAGCTTGCGCTCGAAGGCAAAATCCCCGGCTTGCGGAAGGCAAGCTGGTAGCAAAGATCGCTGTTTTCCGTATTTTCGCAGCCCTTATCGCCAGCGCATCAGGCGGAACGGCCCTGAGATGGCTGGCGGTGTGACAAAGTTCGACTAATGCATGCAGACGACACTATGCCAGTGACCGATGCCATCGGCGACTTCCTCACGCGCATTCGGAATGCCCAGCGCGCCCAGCATCGCACCGTCGAGGCCCCTGCATCGAAGCTCAAAATCGCCATTGCGGATATCCTCAAAGATCAAGGCTTCATCGCAGACTACGAGGTCGTTTCCCCAGACGGTGCAGTGCAGCCAACACTCCGTGTGCACCTGAAGTACTACCAAGGCAAACCCGTCATTCGCGAGATCAAACGGATCAGCAAGCCGGGAATTCGGCGGTATGCACGTGCGCAAGAATTGCCACGCGTGTACAACGGGCTTGGGATAGCGATCGTTTCGACGTCGAACGGCGTCATGACCGATAAAGAAGCGCGCCGTCAGAACGTGGGCGGCGAAATCATTTGCACTGTCTGGTAACACCACCACACGCGCAGTTGCTGTGTCACGAGTCGGCCGTAAACCTATCGAAATTCCAGCGGGCGTTACTGTTACAGTCAACGGATCGGTGCTCATTGCAAAAGGTCCGCTCGGCGAACAACAGATGACGCTCCCCGAGAGCATTACCTGCCAGCGGGAAGGAAATACGCTTACCTTCCATCGCTCCAGCGATGACAAGAAGATTCGCGCGCTCCATGGGATGGTGCGAGCGCTCGCTGCGAACATGATCACCGGCGTAAGCCGTGGGTTCGAAAAGCAGCTCGAGCTGCAAGGCGTCGGCTATAAAGCCGAGCTTCGCGGCAAGAATTTAGTGCTATCGCTCGGGTTCTCGCATCCGGTGGTCTTCATTCCGCCGGAAGGGATTCAAATCACCGTCTCGAGTCCAACCCAATTGTCCGTCAAAGGAAGTGATCGGCAACTTGTGGGCGAAGTTGCTGCTGTCATTCGTAAGATTCGTCCGCCGGAGCCATACAAAGGCAAAGGCATTCGCTACGTCGGCGAATTCGTCCGCCGCAAGGCTGGGAAAGCAGCTGGTAAATAACGTTTGGTACCGATGCGATGATCATCAATCACAAACTGGAACGTCGTGCGCGCCGCAAGAAAGGTATCCGCAAGAAAATTCGTGGGACGCCCCAGCGGCCGCGGCTGAGCGTATTCCGCTCGCTCAAGCACATCTACGCGCAAATTATTGACGACACCACGGGGCACACGCTCGTGAGCGCATCGTCGCTCGATAAAGAGCTTGCGCTCCAGCCAGGCACACGGAAAGTTGACGTCAGCCGCGCGGTGGGGCGCTTACTTGCCGCACGCGCACTGACGCACGGCATTACGGCTGTTGCGTTCGATCGCAATGGCTTCCTCTACCACGGCAGAGTCCAAGCGCTCGCCGATGGTGCGCGCGAAGGTGGCCTCCAGTTCTAGTCCCGTGCGGATTGTTCCGCGCACTGTGAGTTGAAAACGTACCGATTTCATTTTCAAACATGGCACGAGCGAAAGTCTCTCAGCTCCAACTCAACGACAAGCTTGTCAGCGTTTCGCGGACGGCAAAAGTTGTCAAAGGTGGGCGCCGCTTTAGCTTTTCGGCACTGGTCGTCGTCGGCGATGGCCAAGGCCACGTCGGGTATGGCCTTGGAAAAGCTGGTGAAGTGGTTGATGCGGTGCAGAAAGCGACCGAAGCAGCCAAGAAGAACGTCATCCACGTTCAACTTCATGGCAGTACAATCCCGCACGAGGTCATGGCAAAGTACGGCGCAGCGCGCGTGCTGCTCCGTCCTGCAGCCCCGGGGACTGGGATCATCGCTGCCGGTGGGGTGCGTGCAGTGTTGGAAATGGTCGGCGTCCACGATGTGCTGACAAAATCGCTCGGCTCGTCGAATCCGCATAACGTCGTCAAAGCGACAATCAAGGCGCTCGAACAGCTCGAGGATGTCAGCTCTGTTGCAGCACGCCGTGGTATTTCGATCGAAAAGGTTCTCAATGGCTAAGCAGGCTATGGCGAAAATTCGCATTACGCAAGTTCGGAGCGTGATTGACTGCAACGAAAAGCATAAGCGCATTATTCGCGCGCTGGGGCTTGGGCGGCCGAACTACACGGTTGTCCAGGAAGCCACACCCCAAATCCTTGGAATGGTGGCCAAGGTGGCTCACCTTGTCCGCGTTGAAGAACTTCCAGCAGCACAGACGCAATGAAACACATCGGTAACCTCTCGTACGCTCCAGGAGCGCGCAAACCCCGCAAGCGGATTGGCCGAGGCGAAGGCTCCGGCCACGGCGGAACCTCGACGCGTGGGCATAAAGGTCACCAGTCGCGCGGGAATTTCCGCTACAAGCGCAATTTCGAAGGCGGGCAGATGCCCCTGTCGCGCCGGATACCCAAGTTCGGCTTCGTCAATCCATTCCGTACCGAATATCAAGTCGTCAACGTCGAGCGACTCCAAGAGCTTGCCGAGCAGGGTCGCATCGCTGGCGAGATTACTCCAGAAGTCCTCTGGCAGGTTGGCGCGATCTCAAATCGCACCGCACCGGTCAAGATACTCGGCGACGGTGAACTTACGCATGCGCTCACCGTTCGGGCGCACCGCTTTTCTGCAAGTGCGCAGAAAAAGATTGAAAGCGCCGGCGGCCGCTGCGCGCTGCTCGAGCAGTAGATTCGGCGCACTACGTCCATCGCGAGGCTACGTCCATGGCTACAGTTATCGAAACGGTCCGCAACATCTTCCGCATCGAGGAACTTCGTCAGCGCATTGTGTTCACTGCGCTGATGCTGGTGGTCGTCCGTATCGGGGCACACATTACCATCCCCGGTATCGACATTGAAGCTCTCAAAGCCTCAATGGCAACGAGCGACCCGAACAACTTGTTCGGGCTCTACGATTTGTTTGTAGGCGGGGCGTTTTCAAATGCCGCGATCTTCGCGATGGGGATCATGCCGTACATCTCCGCCTCGATCATTTTGCAGTTGGCGGGGGTGTTCGTTCCGGAGCTAATGAAACTTCAACGCGAAGGCGAAGAGGGGCGTCGCAAGATCAACCAGTGGACGCGGTACCTGACGGTTTTCGTGGCCGCGATGCAAGCCCTTGGCTTGAGCATCAAGCTCACTGCAACGACGGCCGGGATCGGGGGGCAGTCCATCGTTGTCGAGCCGGGCATCCTCTTTACGCTCACAGCGGTCGCAGTCATGACCGCGGGAACGATTTTCCTGATGTGGATCGGTGAGCAGATCACCGAACGTGGCATCGGCAATGGAATTTCGCTCATCATCTTCATCGGCATCATCTCGCGTTTGCCAGTTGCAATACAGAATGAACTGCAGCTCATTGCTGCCGGCGCACGCAATTGGGTGGTAGATTTGATCTTGGTCGCGTTCCTGGGCGTCATCATTGCGTTGGTTGTGCTCGTGACGCAAGGCGCCCGACGCATCCCCATCCAGTATGCCAAGCGCATCGAAGGACGCAAGCAGTACGGCGGGCATACAACGTACATCCCGCTGCGAGTCAATACCGCGGGAGTGATGCCGATCATCTTCGCCTCGGCGATTTTGTTCATTCCGAACACGATTTTGAGCTTCTTCCCCGAAAACCAAACGCTCATCAACATTGCGCATCTGTTCAGCGACCGATCAGTTGTCTACGCAGTGATCTACGCAGCGCTGATCATCTTTTTCACGTACTTCTACACGGCGATTGCCTTCAACCCCCGCCAGGTGGCCGATGATTTGAAACGTGCACAAGGATTCATCCCTGGTGTGCGGCCGGCCAATCCAACAGCAGAGTACCTCGATACGATTTTGACACGGATTACGCTTCCGGGCGCAGTGTTTCTGGCGATTGTTGCGCTGCTTCCGGTCTTTGTCACAAATGTGCTGAACGTACCGTATTCGTTCGCGCAGTTTTTCGGCGGGACGAGCTTGCTCATCATCGTCGGCGTCGCCCTCGATACGCTCCAGCAGATCGAGGCATACCTGCTAATGCGGCACTACGATGGATTCATGAAAAGTGGTCGCCTTCGCGGACGGGGTGTGGCCCAAACCGGCGCCCGCTACTGATGACCGGACGCGAGGCACGCTCGATGGTACGCGATCGCAGCCGAATTCATTCCGAATCTGAACGCGCTGCAATCGCGCACGCAGCAGCGCTAGTCGGACGGACGCTCCAAATGCTGGCTGACATACATCGAGCCGGGCGTTCCGACCCAGCGGCTCGATCAGCTTGCCGAAGAATTTATCCGCGCCCATGGCGGTGAGCCAGCGTTCAAGGGCTATGGCAGCGGCCCGGGACAGGCAGGATTTCCTGCGACGCTCTGCGTTTCGATCGATGATGAAGTCGTCCACGGCATCCCGTCGAGTCGCTGTTTGGAAGAAGGCCAGATCGTCTCGATTGACTGCGGCGTCCGCTATGACGGTTGTTACGGCGATGGAGCCTGGACGTTCGCTGTCGGTCGGATTTCGCCGGACAAAGAGCGCCTGCTGGCAACAGCATGCGAAGCACTCTACGCCGGCATTGCTCAAGCCCGTCCAGGCAACACAACGTATGACATCGCTCGGGCAATTCAGCTGCATGTCGAATCGCGCGGTTTTTCCTGCGTTCGCGAGTTGGTCGGGCATGGTGTCGGGACAGCGCTCCATGAAGATCCGCCGGTGCCGAACTTCGTACCAGGTCTCTTGCATCGAAGCCGGTACCCCGAAGTGCTCCTGGTCGAAGGAATGACGCTGGCAATTGAGCCGATGGTCAACGCCGGTGTGCTAACGGTGTACACAGCGCGGGATGGCTGGACAGTACGCACAAGCGATGGGAAACCCTCGGCGCACTTTGAGCACACCGTCGCTATCGAATCGGACGGTGCGCGAATATTGACGGTTCACTCACTGCCACGACCGCAGTATGCCGAAGCAGGAAGCAATCAAAGTTGATGGCGTTGTCGAGGAAGTTCTCCCGAACACGCAGTTCATTGTCCGCTTGGACAATGGGCACAAGGTCCTTGCCCACATCAGCGGCAAGATGCGGATGAACTTCATCAAAATCTTAGTCGGCGACAAAGTCACCGTCGAGCTGTCGCCCTACGACTTGAGCAAAGGCCGCATTACGTACCGTTACAAGTGACACGAACTTCACAAGTGCGATGAAAGTGCAAGCATCGGTCAAAAAGCGCAGCCCGGACGATAAGATCGTTCGCCGCAAAGGGCGCATCTACGTCATCAACAAGAAAAATCCACGAATGAAACAACGACAAGGCTGACAATGGCACGTATTGCAGGTGTGGACTTGCCGCGGAACAAGCGCGGCGTCATTAGTTTGCGCTATATCTACGGCATCGGCCCGACGCTAGCCAAAGAAGTGCTCGCCAAAGCTGGCGTGGACGAGAACAAGCGCGTTGCGCAGTGGACCGATGACGAGATCGCTCGGATTCGGCAGGCGATCAGTGACTACAAGGTCGAAGGCGAACTCCGCAGCGAGGTGCAGCTCAACATCAAGCGGCTGATGGATATCGGTTGCTACCGTGGGTTGCGCCACCGTCGGGGCTTGCCAGTTCGTGGGCAGCGGACACGCACCAATGCCCGCACGCGCAAAGGGCGCCGCAAAACTGTCGCCGGCAAAAAGAAAGCAGTCGCCAAAAAGTAACATCATCGTTGGTGCACCATGGCTTCTCCCAAGCGCAAAGTCAAGCGCAAAAGTGTTGCCGATATTCACGGAAAGGTGTACATCCAAGCAACGTTCAACAACGTCATCGTCACTATCACCGATTCCTACGGCAACGCGCTCTGCTGGTCGTCGGCGGGGCGGAATGGCTTCCGTGGCTCCAAGAAGAATACGCCGTACGCGGCGCAAGTTGCAGCCGAACGTGCGGGTAGGGAAGCCTACGATATGGGGCTGCGGAAGGTGGACGTCATCGTCAAAGGCCCAGGTTCAGGACGTGAGGCGGCTATCCGTGCAATCGCGCAAGCTGGATTGGAAGTGCTCTCGATCGTTGATCGCACTCCGATCCCTCATAACGGCTGCCGTCCGCCGAAGCGGCGCCGCGTCTAGAGTGAACATGACCGACGGCGAACTTTTGTTTCCATCATTGACTCTGAGCACAGCTATGACGACCACGTTTCAAATGCCTGAGCGTGTCCTGGTTGAGCAGAACACCCCCTCGACGGGACGCTTTGTGCTTCAACCCCTCGAGGAAGGCTACGGCGTCACTGTCGGCAATTCACTCCGACGGGTGCTGCTGTCGTCCATTCCCGGGGCGGCGATCATCGGTCTGAAAATCAGCGGCGTCCTCCATGAATTCCAGACGATCCGCGGCGTTGTTGAGGATGTGAGCCAAATTGTGCTCAACCTTAAAGAAGTTCGGCTCCGTGTGGACGATCCCAAAGTGACGCGCATCGCATTTCAACTACATGGCCCTGGCCAATGGAAAGCCAGCGCGATCCAAGACGCTGCACCATTGGTGCAGGTACTCAATCCCGACCATGTCATCGCGACCTTAGGGGACGATGCGCAGCTCGACGTTGAGCTCCGCATCGGCATCGGACGCGGATACGTCCCGGCGGAAGAGCACCCAACCGCAGATTTCCCCATTGGGATGATTCCGATTGACGCCATCTACTCGCCGATCAAGAACGTTGTCTACAGCGTCGAGCCGTTCCGCGTCCGTCAGAAGACTGACTATGAGCGCTTGGTACTCGAAGTCAAGACCGACGGCACCGTTGAACCGATCCAAGCAGTCGAGCAGGCAGCTCGATTGCTGATAGATCATATCAAGCTCTTTGGTGCGCTCCGTGCTAGTGGGGATGGTGCGGTGGATCAGCAGGTGCAGCAATCTCCAAAAGCAGAAGCACCGAAGGAATCCGCTGTCTCATCCGATGTGCTCCGCATGCGCCGAATTCTCCAGACGCCGGTCGAGGAACTCGAGCTTTCGGTGCGCGCACACAACTGCTTGCGTGCAGCGAACATCAAGACGGTTGCCGATCTTGTCTCCAAACGCGAGCAAGAACTGCTCAAGTACCGAAACTTCGGACGGAAATCCCTTGCCGAAGTTGCCGAAGCTATCCAAAACTTGGGGCTGAGCTTCGGGATGGATGTCGACAAGTACCTCAAAGAAGATCGCCCAGCCAGCGCGTAACCGCGATTTGTCGAACAACCCGCCAGAGAATCCCAGATGCGACACGTCAAGAAAGGTCGAAAACTCAAACGAACCGAAAGCCACCGCAGAGCGCTCCTTTCGAACTTGGCGAGCTCGCTTATTCGCAGCGAGCAGAAAATGATTCGAACAACACTCGCAAAAGCAAAGGAGCTCCGTCCGTTCGTCGAACGGCTGATCACAAAAGCACGTCGTGCCTACCAACGCGAGCGTTCCGGGCAGCTTCCTAGCGGTAGAACGGATCTGCATACGCGTCGGTTGGTTGCCCGCGTCATCCGCGACGAAGCGGTGTTGCAGGAGCTTTTTGACGTCGTCGCTCCCGTTGTTGCCGAGCGCAACGGCGGTTATACGCGCATTGTCAAGCTCGGATACCGTCGTGGCGATGGTGCGCAAGAGGCGATCATCCAACTGGTAGATTGGGCTGCTCCGCAGGACGGCGCAACCTCATCCCAGCGCAAGCGGCGTCCGCAGAAACGCACATCGCCGGCAAGTAGCGCTCCCCAGCAGACATCTCCGCTCTCGACGCCCTCGGAAGCTGCTTCAGAGACAGCCGAGTCTGCCGCTGGAATAACTTCCGATGACACCGCCGCCGATGCACTGGAAGGAGCCGCTGCTGAGCCCGCTGCAGACGTGGCTACTGCAGAAACTCCGACAGCTGAACCACCAGCAAGCCTGCAGACTGAGGAAGGCTCCGAACCAAGCGCACAGCAAACCAGCTCGGACACCTCCGACGACAAAGGCAAGCAAGCGCTCTAACTAAGTGCTCCCACGGAGCTGTTGCAGTCACACTCTCCTTCCTCGGCAATGCACACGCCTCGCGTTGCATTCCTTCGCAGCGTAGTCCGCTTGGAGGAATTGCCAGACTATCCTTTCCCAGAAGTTGCATTCGCGGGGCGGTCAAATGTCGGCAAATCGTCGCTGCTCAATGCGTTGGTGCTTCAGCGTCGGCTGGCGCGTACAAGCGCCACTCCTGGACAGACGCGGAGTATCAACCTCTACCCCGTCAATGGGGAGTGGGTGCTCGTTGACCTTCCTGGCTATGGCTACGCGCGAGTTGCGCGTCAGCAGCGCGAGGAGTTCCGCCGTTTGGTGATGGGGTACCTGCTCGAACGCAAGCAGCTCGCGCTCGCGTGCGTGTTGGTTGATGCACGCCGCGATCCGACCAACGATGACCTTGCGCTGCTGGAAGAACTCGAGCTTCACCACCGGCGTTTCGCTGTAATTTTGACCAAGACCGATACAATCGCTCCCGTCGCACTCCAAGAGCGGCTCGACCAGATCCGTGGCCTGGTCGAGCAGTGCACTGCCTGCATGGACGTCCTGGCAACCTCGGCTCGTACAAAGCTCGGCCGAACGCACCTGTGGGCACTCATTCGGAATGCGCTCGATTGCTATCGCACACAACAATCAGCTTCAGCATGACTTCCACTACACCGCTTGTAGGTATCGTCATGGGCAGCGATTCGGACTATCCAGTCCTCCAAGAGGCTGCCGTGATGCTTGAGCGTTTCGAAATTCCATACGAACTCCGCGTCGTGTCTGCGCACCGAACCCCGGACGATATGGCACACTACGGCCGATCTGCGCTTGAGCGTGGCCTGAAGGTTATCATCGCTGGCGCCGGTGGAGCTGCCCATCTTCCTGGGATGCTCGCATCGCATACCGTTCTGCCGGTCATTGGTGTGCCGATTCCGACCAAGCATCTAGGGGGGATTGATTCGCTCTATTCCATCGTTCAAATGCCTGCAGGTGTCCCCGTGGCAACTGTTGCCATTGGCGGTGGACGCAATGCAGGGATACTCGCTGCGGAAATTATCGCAACCTTCGATCGTACAGTGCAAGAAAAACTCTTGGCATACAAAGCAGAGCTAGCTGAGCAATCGCGTGCAAAAAATCCGCTGCCTGCTGGTGGTAAGCTGCGCATGGCAATCGAAAAGCCCTACGATCGCGATGAAGTCTCATGAGCAACTGTTCCGCACTGGATGTTCCAATGCATCGAGAAGTGATCGGTAATGGATGCTAACACCACAACGCAACCTGCCGTGCTACCCCATACCGATAGTCAGAGTGCACGCCAGGCCGATTCCGAACTTGTGCGCCTTTTCCAGCTTGTGCGCCGATACCGGCGAATGATTGCGCTTGTGATCGCTTTGGGCACATTCAGCGCGGCGGTTGTTGCGTTCCTGCTGCCCAACGAATATTCGAGCACGGTCAATGCTGTGCCGCCGAAGCGTCCGCAGACAGGGCTTGAATCAGTGGTCAGTGGGCTGTCGAGCGCACTGCGCGATTTTGGACTCACACGATTAGGGGGTGCTCGGACATCGAGTGGAGGCTACGATTTCATCGTGGTGCTCCAGAGCCGCTCACTGCTCGATTCGCTCATCGAACGCTTCGATTTAGTCAAGGTGTACGAGATCACCGATGCTCGCTCGCCGGATTCAGCGCGAGCACTGGCTCGCAAGGAATTGCTCGATCGCTACGAAATCGAAACCGATGCAGCGGGGAACTACCTCATCACCATTACCGACCGCGACCGTTACCGTGCGGCGGCAATGGCTAACGCGGTCGTCGAGATTGCCAACAACATTGCGCGCGAGCTCGAGGCGCGCGAAAACCAAGTCTTCCTGGCAGGAATCCAGCAGCGCCTCGATGCTGCAATTGCACGAATGAATGCACTTGCAGATTCGCTCGAGGCTGTAAGCCGCAAAACGCTGATGTACTCTCCACTAGACCAGGCACGAGCTGCTGCATCTGCAATTGCGGAAGCGAAAGCCCAACTGCTCAGTCAGGAAATTGTGCTCGGTGTGCTGCAGGAGCGGTATGGAGACGACGATCCGGCAACGCAGCAGCAACGGCGCGTGGTCGAGTCGCTGCGTCAAAAGGTGCAGGATGCAGAAAATCGGCCGGGGTTTGTCGGCAATTTTTCTTTGCGAGAGGCGCCCCGGGCAGCGTACGACTACCTCCGGTACTACACCGAGCTCGAAACAATGATGAAACTGAAAGCAGCGATGCTCCCGACGTTGGAGGAAGTGCGGACAAGTCTCGTGCGGAACTCACCGTCGCTCTACGTCCTCGATCCAGCGCTACCGGCAATCAAGAAATCATCGCCACGGCGCTCGCTCATCATCGGAGGAGCGTTCGTTGCAAGTGCGATCCTTGCACTGCTCCTTGCGCTGGTGATGGAAACACTCCGGAACGTACGAGAGCAGCTCGATCGCTCCAGCAGCTCTTCTGCGCTTGAGCATGGTGCCAATGGCCAGTAGCGCTGGCAAGCGGGTGTGCACGCTCGATCAGGGGCGTGTGTTCGCGAGTGTGGCAACGCGGAGTGCCTGGTCACCGCCCTACTCCGTGCGTTGTTGCCGTGTGTGATACGATGTCGCAGTATCTCTGCCAATGAACGCTGATCCATCGAAGACCCCTCCTGCGTTGGATGGCCACCGCAGGTGGCGGCACTCTCTGCGCAGAATTGCCCAGGCGTTTGCGCTGTTAGGTCGGAACACCCGTGAGCTGTTCGTAGCACTTACCGTTGCTGCTGTCCTAAGCCTATCAGCGACAACAGGGAAGTGGGAGGTCGTTGCAGGAATTGCAGGGGGTATCGTTTCGCTCTTGGTGCTGGTACGCTTCCCGCGCGTGCACTGGTTCATGTTCTTTGGCATTATGCCGTGGTTTTTTCGCCAGAGTGACGTCGGCGTTTCGCTCTTCGATGCGGCATTTGCAGTGTACCTTGCTACGCTTCTGGGAGGGTGGTGGGTTCGTGCATTGCTGAGCCGTCAGCAGGAGATTCTTTGGGAGCGGAAGGATGTGTTCTTTCTTGCGGTGCTTCTTGGGACGGCGACAAGTAGCATCGTTGCAGTCAGCCGGGGTGCGACGCTTCTTGACTGGGCACGAGACTGGGCGCTACTTGCAATGGGTGCATTCTACTTCGTCTTCCGCTCGACCTTCCGACAGGAGCGCGATTTCCGATACTATGCCTTTCTCCTGGTGGTCCTTTCGGCAAGTTTGGCAGTGTGGGCAATGTTCAACCTTCGGCAGCAGGTCCTGGAGGCTATCTACGCCTACCAAATTCGCGGAGTAAAAGGGGTCAATGCCGTCTACCTCATCGGCTTTTTCTTGAGCGTTTCGTTCTACCTCTACTCTCGACGCGGCGTAGAGCGTCTGCTGTGGGCGCTTGTTTCCAGTCTGATTGCTGGTGGTATTGTGGTCTCTTATACCCGCACGATCTGGGCGGGCACGATTGCAGCGCTGATAGCGATGATTGTGTTGCTTCCCTGGCAGCAGCGGCGCCGATTGCTTGCAGGGATGGCAATTGTCGCTGCTGTATTTCTCGTCAGTGGCTGGATTGTCCTTGGGTCGTCGTTCCCTGTTGTTATGCAGTTAGTAGCCAATCGAGCGCTGACGGTCAAGAGTGGTGCAAAGGTCGCCTCCCTCATCGAGCGCCGGGACGAGAGCATCCATGTGCTCAAGCTCCTGCGCCAACCCGACATTGCCGTTGCTGGGGTTGGCCCTGCCAACGAACATGTGTACTACGACTCGTACTTGGGAACGACCGTCCGGAGCCGTTTTGTGCACAATGGCCTGCTTGCGCTCATGTTCAAGTTCGGTATTCCGCTCGGCATCTTCATCTACGGCTTCCATCTTGCGATGGTTGCCAAGGGCATCGGATGCTACATTCGAAGTCGTCACACGCGCTGGGAGCCATACGTGCTGCCATTTACGCTCAGTCTCATTGGTACCACAGTCATGGACTGGACGACCAATGCATTCATGCTTCGGAGCGGGACGCTCTTTTTGGCAATGCTCTACGCGGGGGTTGGGATTGCTGACCGTTTGATTCGGGAGGATGCGCAGCAGCGGTCCCATCGTAATAGCGCTTCCGCAGTGCCGCTGAGCATCCATCCAACGGGCAATGGTACGTCTTGAGCGCATCAAGCAACACATCGAGCACGGTCTCTGGCGGGAGCTGCGTGCCAATGACAACATAACGAGTTCCCTCGAGCGTGCAGCATCCGCCGTTGCGTACCGATCGGTCTCGCCGCACGACGATGCCGTGGCTGCTTAAGAGTTCCGTTGCTTCAGTGATGAGTTTGGTCAGGTTTGATCTAGACATGGGGAAGTCGCCGCGGTTGAACGACCAAGACGACAATGACAGTCGCCGCAGTCAGAACGTTGAGCAGGTCCGCTGGCGACTGGCGGAAGAATCGCTTCTCGACCAGGGTGCGAATCGTCTCGTACCGTTCCGGAGGAGGAGGAATGGTACGACTGGGAAACTCCCGTGCCAGCGCAAGCTCGGTTGGTGCGGTCCAACCTTGCCAAGCAAGACTGGCGCTCATCAGGAGCAGTGCTATTGCAAGGTAGCCCTCCTTCCGCAATAAGCGGCGACAGACGAGCGCCATAACAACAGCCGCTGTGAGCGTCAATCCATAGCTTGCCCATCCGATGAGAGCGAAGTTTTGTGCAAGACGGAGCTGGTCGAGCTGCTGCGCGATTGGAACAGGGCGTAAGCGCATTGTTCCTGGTTCGTAGAGGTCGTACGTAACAATGGCACGACCGATTGTTGCGCTAAGCCAGAGCAGCAATCCAATCGCGGTAGTGGCAAGAGCGGTGCGCTGGGCAGCAGTGGGCATTCGATTGACCAGGGTTGGTGAATTGACAGCCGGCAAAATTACTCGCCACATTTTCAGGGGCAGCACACAATAAACGACGTTAGCACTCGTCAACGGCGACTGCTAACGCTCAACCTCTATCATGTTCCACCATTTTCGAGGGTCGCGCTATGAATCTCACCCCACTCTACGATCGCGTCATTGTCCGCCCGTCGGAGCCGGAAGAAGTCACAAAGGGCGGCATTATCATCCCCGATACAGCAAAGGAAAAGCCGATGCAGGGCGAAGTTGTTGCCGTCGGCAACGGTAAAGTGACCGAAGACGGCAAAGTGCTTCCCTTGAGTGTCAAGGTCGGCGACAAGGTGCTCTACGGCAAGTACGCAGGCACCGAGATCAAGATTGATGGTGAGGATTACCTCATCATGCGCGAAAGCGACATCTTCGCTATCATCAACAAGTAATGTTTCACTAATTCGTGGAGGATTGTTATGGCACCCAAAATCATCACCTTTGATGTTGATGCGCGTGCAGCGCTCAAGCGAGGCGTTGATCAGTTGGCAAATGCGGTTAAGGTTACGCTCGGTCCGAAAGGACGGAACGTCATCATTGACAAAAAATTTGGTCCGCCGACGGTGACCAAAGATGGCGTTACCGTCGCCAAAGAAATCGAACTGGAAGATCCAATGGAAAATCTTGGCGCCCAAATGGTGCGTGAGGTTGCTTCCAAGACCAGCGACATCGCTGGCGATGGGACAACAACCGCGACGGTGTTGGCGCAAGCGATCTTCAACGAAGGGATGAAGTTCGTCACCAGTGGCGCCAATCCCATGGACATCAAGCGCGGCATTGACTTAGCCGTTGCGAAGGTCACCGAAGAACTCAAGAAGATCTCGCGTCCCGTATCTGGGCGGAAGGAAATTGCGCAAGTCGGCGCAATCAGCGCGAACAACGATAAAGCGATTGGTGACCTGATCGCTGAAGCAATGGAGAAAGTCGGCAAGGATGGCGTCATCACGGTCGAGGAGAACAAAGGCACCGAGACGACGATGGAAGTCGTCGAAGGGATGCAGTTCGACCGCGGGTATCTGTCGCCATACTTTGTCACCGATGCCGACACGATGGAGGCAGTGCTCGAGAACCCCTACATCTTGATCCACGACAAGAAGATTTCAGCGATCAAGGACATTCTGCCGATTCTCGAAAAGGTCGCACAGAGCGGTCGTCCGCTCCTGATCATCGCTGAAGACGTCGAAGGTGAAGCACTCGCAACGTTGGTCGTCAACAAGCTCCGCGGTACGCTCCGCGTCTGCGCTGTCAAGGCGCCGGGCTTCGGTGATCGGCGGAAAGCGATGCTCGAAGACATCGCCATTTTGACTGGCGGCATCGTCATCAGCGAAGAGAAGGGCTTCAAGCTCGAGCAAGCGGGCCTCGACATGCTCGGTATGGCAAAGAAAGTCACCGTTGATAAAGACAATACCACCATCGTCGAGGGCGCAGGCAAGAGCGAAGAGATTAAAAAGCGCATCAACGAAATCAAGGTGCAGATCGAAAAGACCACCAGCGACTACGATCGCGAAAAGCTGCAAGAACGCCTTGCCAAGCTCAGCGGTGGGGTAGCGGTGCTCAAGATCGGCGCTGCAACAGAGGTCGAGATGAAGGAAAAGAAAGCCCGCGTTGAAGATGCACTCCACGCGACGCGTGCTGCCGTCGAGGAAGGTATCGTGCCCGGTGGTGGTGTCGCGTACCTGCGGTGCCTGCCGGTGTTGGAGAACCTCAAGGGTGAAAACGCCGATCAAGACATGGGCATCGCTATCATCCGCCGTGCGATCGAAGAACCTATCCGCCAGATCGTTGCCAACGCGGGCTTGGATGCTTCGGTAGTGGCCAACAAGGTCAAAGAAGGCACGGGCGCATTTGGCTTCAACGCCTATAGCGAGCAGTACGAAGACCTCTTCGAAGCCGGCGTCATTGATCCGACAAAGGTCGCGCGTGTCGCACTCGAGAACGCTGCCTCTGTTGCAGCGCTCCTGCTGACGACCGAAGCGACGATCGTCGAAAAGCCAGAGCCTGAAAAGCAGAACGCACCGCACATGCACGGCGGGATGGATTACTAATCCTGCTCGCCCTCGCTGCGGGAGGTTCGACGCATCGCCCGAGCGCCTTTGCAAACCGTGCAAAGGCGCTCGTGGTGTTTATGCATCGCGCCGGCTCCGGTTCGAGTAGCGCATGTCTGTGCGTGCATACTGTTGGGACGGGATGAACACCGCATCGTTGCCAGTGCGATGCTACTGTGAGCACTGGCGTGGCGGCAAGTTATTTTCGCACGTGGCATGAGAAACTTTTTCTGCTCTTTGTGATGCTCAGTGCACGGCTTGTCCTCGAAAATGGTGCAGTCTTTGAAGGCACCGCATTTGGTGATGTCACTGCGGAAGCGTGCGGCGAGGTGGTGTTCAATACTGCAATGAGCGGGTACCAGGAAGTGATGACCGATCCGAGTTACAAGGGGCAAATCGTCGTGTTTACAGCCCCGCACATTGGGAACTACGGCATCAATCCATGGGATAGTGAATCCGATTCGTTGCAAGTGGAGGGTATTGTCGTCCATGAATGCAGTCGCATTGCTTCCAACTGGCGCTCGCGATGGACACTGGAGCAGTATCTCCAGACCAACAGGAAAATTGGCATCCAGGGAGTAGATACTCGCCGGCTTGTTCGGATTCTGCGCAGTGAAGGGGCGATGCGGGGAATTGTTACAACCAGCCAAGAACCAGTCGAAACAATTCTGGCACGCGTCCGAGCACTTCCCTCGATGGAGGGACTTGACCTGTGTCCGCTTGTAACGACGCAGGATGTTTACACCTTTGTGCCGGAGCGCACAGACGGAGATTTGCTGGAAGACTATCCTGAGCCTCGTTATCACGTCGTCGTGGTGGATTTCGGCGTCAAGCGGAACATCCTGCGACTGCTTGCACAGCATCACTGCCGCGTAACGGTTGTGCCGGCAACGACGAGCGCAGATGCGATCATGGCCCTCGATCCGCATGGGGTCGTGCTCTCGAACGGTCCGGGCGATCCAGCAGCGGTTCACTATGGGATCGAAACTGCTCGGGCACTCGCCGAGCGTAGCATCCCGATGCTGGGAATTTGCTTGGGGCACCAAATCATCGCGCTTGCCTTCGGCGGGCGGACGTTCAAGTTACGCTTCGGTCACCATGCGGTCAACCATCCAATCAAAAACCTTCGGACAGGTGCAGTCGAAATTACCTCGCAGAACCATGGCTTTGCCGTTAGCGCCGACAGTCTTCCCCAGGAACTGGAGATAACCCACATCAACCTCAATGATGGCACCGTCGCTGGCTTGCGGCATCGGCGATTCCCAGTGATGTCGGTGCAGTACCATCCAGAAGCTGCGCCTGGTCCGCATGACAGCCGCTACATTTTCTCGGAGTTCCTCGCCAATGTTGCAGCGTATGCAACCAATACTGCCGTGGCGTCCGTGCAGCTTTGATTTGAGGCTACTGTTGTGAATTTGGAGCCTGCGTAGTATTTTTGCAGGCTCGAAAGCTGGGCGGGTTCCAGAGCGGTCAAATGGGGCAGACTGTAAATCTGCTGGCGTTATGCCTTCGGAGGTTCGAATCCTTCCCCGCCCACGCTTGCGAAGCGGGAGTAACTCAGTTGGTAGAGTGACAGCCTTCCAAGCTGTTAGTCGCGGGTTCGAGTCCCGTCTCCCGCTCGTCATTCGCGCTTGGTGCGCGGGAGTAGCTCAGTGGTAGAGCATCAGTTTCCCAAACTGAGGGCCGCGGGTTCGATCCCCGTCTCCCGCTCAGTACCAGCAGCAGGCGACTGCTGCACTGCCGTGTGCTGACGTAGCTCAGTTGGTAGAGCACTTCCTTGGTAAGGAAGAGGTCGGCGGTTCAATCCCGCTCGTCAGCTCGCGACAGGGGTGTAGCTCAATTGGTAGAGCAGCGGTCTCCAAAACCGCGGGTTGTGGGTTCGAGTCCTGCCACCCCTGCAGACGTTCATCTTTGAGGTTCGCGCTGCCAATGATTGCACGCATCAAGAACTACTTCAACGACGTCGCCAAGGAGATGCGCAAAGTTTCCTGGCCAACGCGCCAGCAACTTCGCGAATCCACGGTGGTCGTCACGGTCACATGCTTGATCATCACTGCCTTTGTCTGGCTCGTGGATCTGGCGATGAGCTTCATCATGCAGCAGCTCTACTAACCCATTGGCAGCACGTATCGAACGCGTATGATCCAACAAGCTACTGACACGACACCTCGCTGGTACGTCCTGCGGACTTACACCGGGCAAGAACGGCGCGTCCAGAAGGCAATCGAGCAGGAAATCAAGCACCGTCACCTCCAGGAGCGCATCCTACGCATCGTCATCCCGGAGGAAACAGTCTTCGAGGTCCGCCGTGGCAAACGGCGTGAAAAACGGCGCAACTTTCTGCCAGGCTACGTCCTCATTGAAGCTGTGCTCGATAAAAAACTTCAGGACATCATTCTCAGTATCACGGGCGTCATGGGGTTTCTCGGTGCAACCCAGCAGCGTCCGCCTGAACCTCTCAAACCGGAAGAGGTCGAGCGCATCCTGGCACGGATAGAGGAACGTAAGGACATTGCAACGATCGAGAACGCCTACCAAGTCGGCGATCCTGTGCGGATCATTGACGGCCCGTTCAAGGGTTTTTCCGGCACGGTCACCGACGTCAATAACGACAAGCAAAAACTCAAAGTCGAGGTCGCAATCCTTGGCCGCAAGACTCCCGTCGAACTCGACTTCGCGCAAGTTGAAATCGAACGACCCGAATAGTCCCACGCTCCACGCAAGCAGACGATGGCAAAAAAAGTCGCTGGTAGTTTCAAGCTGCAACTGAAAGCTGGCGAAGCAACAATGGCACCGCCGGTCGGCCCTGCCTTCGGTCAACGCGGACTCAACGGCGCAGAGTTCGTCAAGCAATTCAACGCGCGTACCGCAAAGCAGCAAGGCATGATTGTGCCGGTGGTCGTCACCTTCTACGCCGATAAATCCTTCACGTTCGTCGTCAAGTCGCCGCCGGCGTCGGTGCTCCTGGCAAAAGCAGCCGGTGTCGAGAAAGGATCCGGCCAGCCAAACCGCACCAAGGTCGGCAAGGTCACGCGCGCGCAGCTGGAGGAAATTGCCAAAATCAAAATGGACGATCTCAACTGCGATTCGCTCGAAGCAGCTGTTTCGATGATCGCAGGCACTGCCCGAAGCATGGGCATCGTTGTCGAAGACTAACAGTTTGTTCCACCACTTTGTGCCAGATGCTCCTTCTGAAACGAGCATCGCTACGAGCACACGGAGGCACTGATGGCTACCAAACACGGTAAACGCTACCGCGCAATCGCGGCAGTTGTCGATCCTGCCAAAGAGTACTCGCTCCACGAGGCAGTGGAGCTGGTCAAGAAAACCGCCACAGCGAAGTTCGATGAATCATTCGACGTGGCAATTCGGCTGGGCGTAGATCCGCGCAAAGCCGATCAGCTTGTGCGTGGGACCGTCTCATTGCCGCACGGCACGGGCAAGACAGTCCGCGTCCTGGTTCTGGCAAAGCCCCCAAAAGACCAAGAAGCGCTCGATGCAGGCGCTGACTACGCGGGACTGGCCGAGTACGTCGAGAAAATCCAGAGCGGATGGACCGATGTCGACGTCGTCATTGCCACGCCCGATGTCATGGGTGAGATCGGCAAGCTCGGGCGAATCCTCGGTCCGCGTGGCTTGATGCCCAATCCCAAAAGTGGCACTGTGACGTTCGATGTGGCGAAAGCAGTCGCGGACGTCAAGGCTGGCAAGATTGAATATCGCGTTGATAAAGCTGGTATCGTCCATGCTGCGGTTGGGAAGTGTTCCTTCCCAGCTGACAAGCTTATCGAAAACATCACGGCGCTCTACCAGAGCGTCCTCCGCGCAAAACCAGCGACGGCAAAAGGCAAGTACGTCAAGAGCATTGCGTTCAGCGCGACGATGGGACCGAGTGTCCGCGTCAGCGAAGCAACGATGCCACAGCCGGGCGCCGCTGTATGACGATGGCTATTACGCACTCTTCAAGAGGCAATGGCTCCTGCACGGATGTGGACCGTGCACATGCTGTTGCTCCCCGTTCGACGAGCGCTCACCAGGTGAGCGCAGACGCCAAACCACTGTAGGAACGCTTCTATGGCAACACGCGAACAGAAAGCCCAACTCGTTGCCGACATTGCCGCAGCAATCTCGGAATCTTCAGCACTGTACTTTGTGGATTTTGCCACGATGACCGTTGCTGAAGATTGGGAGCTGCGGCGCGCACTCAAGCGCAGTGGGGCACGCTACCGTGTGGTCAAGAACACACTCTTGCTCCGTGCGCTTGCGCAGACATTGCTACCCGAGTTCGAAGAGCGCAAGCTCTTCGGGCAGACCGCTGTTGTTTTCGCGCCGAAAGCCGATCCCATTACGCCAGCGAAAGTGCTCAAGGACTACGGTGCCAAGCACGATGGCAAACCACGCCTGAAACTGGCGATCGTCGAAGGCGCGATCTTCGATGGCTCCCAACTTGCGCAGATTGCGGCACTGCCAACGCGGGAGGAGATCATCGCTGCGATCATGGGCAGCCTGACTGCCCCTGCCTCGGGAATTGTCGGCACGATCAATTCCGTCATTGGTGGCTTGGCCTCGGTCATCGAGGAAGTCGCCAAAAAGAACGCCGCATAACAATTTGTTCCACCATTTCACTGGAGACAGCCCATGTCTGCAATTGTCGAAGAACTCGTTGAAAAGATTAGCGCCCTTACGCTCGCCGAAGCTGCCGAGCTCAAGAAAGCACTCGAAGAAAAGTTCGGCGTCACAGCTGCAGCTCCGATGATGATGGCAGCGATGCCAGCTGCCGGTGGTGCTGCCGCAGCACCTGCTGAAGAAGAAAAGACCTCGTTCGACGTCGAGCTCACCGAAGCTGGTGGCCAAAAACTCAACGTCATCAAGGTCGTCCGCGAGCTGACTGGCTTGGGCCTCAAAGAGGCGAAGGACCTGGTCGAAGGCGCTCCGAAGATCGTCAAAGAAGGCGTCACGAAAGAAGAAGCCGAAGCCATCAAGAAAAAGCTCGAAGAAGCAGGCGCGAAAGTCACCCTCAAGTAATGCCAACAGTGCGCGGTGCGCATGCACCCCGAGCATGCGCACTGCGCCCTCTGGTGGGTTTCGCAGCGGTGGATTTCAATCGCGCGGAACCGTCAACAACCGAATGCGAGTTCGCATTAGCGCTATTCCGTAGCGCTGGTGTAGCTGTGCCCTTGGCGGTGGTTCGGTGTGATGGTGTACGCGCGTGGAATCTCTCTCCGCGCTAAAATATCAGCACGATTGTCTGCCAAGGGTTTCTCGATAGCTACTGCTATGCTTCCGCGCAGGCAGGGCAATCAAGAAACCCTTTTTCTCTGAAAAGTTTTCACCATCTGCGTAGTAGTGCAAATGGAAGAGCCTAAAAAAAACAAACCTGCAAGCGGTGGTACACCAGGCAAGAAGCCGCTTGAAAAGGCAACCACTGCGAAGTCGGAAAAAATAGAATCAACTATCTCAGACAAGGAGCAGCCTATTGAGCCAACTCCGGCGAACGCGGATAAACCAAAGACTATCGTAGGGAAGGAGCCGACGCCGCATGAGAAAACACCAGTCAAGGATGATAACCCTGAAGCGGTGACTTCAAGCAAGGAGGATAAACCTAAAACGCGGCCTCCAGGCAAGGTAGGTAAGCCACATGAGGCGACTCCAGTCAAGGAGAACAAGCCTGAAGCGGCGATTCCAAGCAAGGATGATAAACCTGAAGCGGTGACTTCAGGCAAGGAGGACAAACCTAATGCGGGGACTCCAGGCAAGGTAGGTAAGCTACGTGAGGCGACTCCAGTCAAGGAGGATAAGTCTGAAGCGGCGATTCCAAGCAAGGATGATAAACCTGAAGCGGTGACTTCAAGCAAGGAGGACAAACCTAAAACGCGGCCTCCAGGCAAGGTAGGTAAGCTACATGAGGCGACTCCAGTCAAGGAGAACAAGCCTGAAGCGGCGATTCCAAGCAAGGATGATAAACCTGAAGCGGTGACTTCAGGCAAGGAGGACAAACCTAAAACGCGGCCTCCACGCAAGGTAGGTAAGCCACATGAGGCGACTCCAGTCAAGGAGGATAAGTCTGAAGCGGCGATTCCAGGCAAGGATGATAAACCTGAAGCGGTGACTTCAAGCAAGGAGGACAAACCTAAAACGCGGCCTCCAGGCAAGGTAGGTAAGCCACATGAGGCGACTCCAGTCAAGGAGGATAAGTCTGAAGCGGCGATTCCAAGCAAGGATGATAAACCTGAAGCGGTGACTTCAGGCAAGGAGGACAAACCTAACGTGGTGACTCCAGGCAAGGTAGGTAAGCCACATGAGGCGACTCCAGGCAAGGAGGATAAGTCTGAAGCGGCGATTCCAGGCAAGGAAGATAACCCTGAAGCGGTGACTTCAAGCAAGGAGGACAAACCTATAGCGCGGATTCCAGGCAAGGTGGTCAATTCTGCAGGCAAATCTGTAGGCGACGTTCCTGGTCACAAGCAACATCGCGTCCAAACGATCTCAAACCAGACCGTGAACCGACTCCGCGAGCGCATCTCGTTTGCGCGTGTGCCAAGCGCTCAACTTTACGACGACTTGCTCGATGTGCAGATTCGTTCTTACCTGGATTTCCTCCAGGAAGACGTCCCGCCAGAGGAGCGCAAGCCGATCGGCTTGCAAAAGGCCTTCCTGGCAAACTTCCCGGTTGAAGATAACCAAGGCATTCTTCAAGTCGAGTTCCTCGGCTACACCATTGAAAATCCTC
The DNA here is from genome assembly GCA_026003495.1 of Candidatus Kapaibacterium sp. GTDB lineage: Bacteria > Bacteroidota > Ignavibacteria > Kapaibacteriales > NICIL-2 > NICIL-2. The sequence goes on from BPHK01000001.1 coordinate 309,817, forward strand.
GCTATACCGAGGAAGAGTGCCGCGAGCGCGAATTGACCTACGCTAAAACGCTCAAAGCAAAGTTGCGCCTGTCGAGCAAAGCCGATCCTACCAGCGACGACTACATCGAGGCGATCGAGCAGGAAGTGTACATGGGCACCATCCCCGCGATGACACCGCGCGGAACGTTCATCATCAACGGTGCCGAGCGGGTAGTCGTCTCGCAAATCCACCGCTCACCAGGCGTGTTCTTCGACGAAACAATCCACGCCAATGGAATGAAACTCTACTCCGCGCGGATCATTCCGTTCAAGGGGTCATGGGTGGAGTTCACCACCGACATCAACAATCTCCTCTACGCCTACATTGACCGCAAGAAAAAATTCCTCGCCACGACGTTCCTCCGCGCACTCCGCAAAGACGATGGCACGCCCTTCTGCTCGACCGACGAGGAAATCCTCGCACTGTTCGACGTCACTGAGACGCTTAAACCTTCGCAGCTCGATGAATCGCACCTTGGGCGGATCGTCGCCACCGACACGATTGACTTCACAACAGGCGAAGTCGTCGCCATGCGGAATGCAGTGCTCGATACTGAACTGCTTGAAGCACTCCAACGCTCCAAGGTCGAACACGTTACGCTCTACACCTACACCGATCCGAACGACGAGCCTATCATCAAGCGGACGCTCGACAAGGACACAACCCGCACCCACGAGGACGCACTTGAGCTGATCTACCGCCAAATCCGCGCCAGCGAGCCGCCAGACATGGAAGCAGCCTGGCACGTAGTCTTCCGCATCTGCTTCGACGACAAACGCTACGACATCGGCGACGTTGGGCGATTCCGCATCAATCGGAAGCTGGATGAAGTTTACAAGCAACTCGGTGTCGAGCCGCCATCGCTTGAGAAAACTGTGCTCACCAACGAAGACATCATCGCCGTTGTGCGGTACTTGCTCGGAGTCCAAACTGGCAAGTATCCGACCGATGATGTTGATCACCTGTCGAATCGTCGGGTACGCACCGTCGGCGAGCAGCTTTCGGCGATTTACATGACCGGCATTAGCCGCCTTGCGCGTGGGATGAAAGATAAGCTCACCGTCCAGGACCTCGAAGAGCTTTCGCCAGCATCGCTGACCAATGCGCGCGCGGTCACAAGTGTGGTCAACCAGTTCTTCGGAACAAATCAGCTCTCCCAGTTCATGGATCAAACCAATCCGCTGGCCGAGCTGACCCACAAGCGCCGTGTCTCCGCTCTCGGACCGGGAGGTCTCACGCGTGAACGTGCCGGCTTCGAAGTACGCGACGTCCACTACACGCACTACGGCCGTCTCTGCCCAATCGAAACGCCCGAAGGACCGAACATCGGCTTGATCTCGTCGCTGGCAATGCACGCACGGGTCAACCAGTTCGGCTTCATTGAGACGCCCTACCGCAAAGTCGTCGGCGGAAAAGTAACCAACCAGGTCGAATATCTCTCGGCGGAGGAAGAAGAAGGGAAAGTGATCGCTCCAGCCTCGACGCCGCTCGATGACAACGGAAGGATTCTCGGACCGCGGGTGCGGGCGCGTAAAAGTGGTGACTACGTCACCGTCCATCCCGAAGAGGTCGAGTACATGGATGTTTCCACCGACCAAATCATCTCGCCGGCAGCATCGCTGATCCCGTTCCTGGAGCACGACGACGCAAACCGGGCGCTGATGGGATCGAACATGCAACGCCAGGCAGTGCCGTTGCTGCGTCCAGAAGCACCGTACGTCGGAACAGGGATGGAAGCACGCATTGCGCGCGATGCTCGTGCGCTACTTGTGGCCGAAGACGACGGCGTCGTCGAGTACGTTTCTGCTGAGTGCATCCGCATTCGCTACGACGATCCTCGCTCGGAGGAGGAAAAGCTTGTTTCCTTCGACGGTGACCGCGTTGTAACCTATCCGCTGCTGAACTTTTTCCGCACCAACCAGGACACGTGCATCTGCCAGCGTCCGCTCGTCCACGTCGGGGACCGCGTCACCAAAGGCATGCCGATCGCCGATGGTGCGTGCACCGAGCGTGGTGAGCTGGCACTGGGGCGAAATGTTCTGGTTGCCTTCATGCCGTGGCGCGGGTACAACTTCGAAGACGCCATCATTGTCAGCGAGCGGCTCGTTGCTGAGGATGTCTTCACGTCCGTCCACATCGAGGAATTCACCGCTGTCGTCAGAGACACCAAGCGTGGGGAAGAAGAATTCACGCGCGACATTCCGAGCATGAGTGAAGAGCAAGTCAAAGACCTCGACGAGCACGGAATCATTCGTGTCGGGTCGAAAGTCAAGGAAGGTGATATCCTCATCGGCAAGGTTACACCGAAAGGTGAAGTAGATCCAACTCCAGAGGAAAAGCTGCTCCGCGCAATTTTTGGCGACCGTGCCGGGGAAGTCAAAGACGCCTCGCTCAAAGCACCGCCAGGTCTGCAGGGTACCGTCATCAACGCAAAGCTCTTCCAGCGCCGCTTCATCATCAGCGATGCCGAATACCGCGCCGAAGAAAAGCGTCGCCGTGATGCAATCGATCGCCAGGAGCAGGAGGACCTGCTCGCGCTCGATCGCGAGTGCATTGCGCGGCTGGCAAAACTGCTCGAAGGCGAACAAAGTCTCGGCATTACAACCATTGACGGCAAGCGCGTGTACATGAGCGGCACGCGCATCACCGCACAGAACTTGCAGGAGAAGTACGACAAAGGCGATCTTCCGATCGCTGAACTCAATGTCGAACACGACTGGGTCGCCAGCGAGAAGAAAATGAAGCTGGTGCGGCGCTTGCTGGAAAACTACCGCATCCGGCGCAACGAGATCATCGCGCACGCCCGCATGCTCCGAAATCGCGCCAGCCTTGGCGATGAACTGCAATCGGGGATTCTCTCGATGGCGAAGGTCTTCGTTGCCAAGAAGCGGAAACTGCAGGTTGGCGATAAGATGGCAGGCCGCCACGGAAACAAGGGCATCGTCTCGAAGATTGTTCCGATCGAGGACATGCCGTTCCTCCCTGATGGGACGCCCGTGGACATCATCTTGAACCCACTGGGTGTGCCATCGCGGATGAATCTTGGGCAGCTCTACGAAACGGCGCTCGGGTGGGCAGCCTCGAAGCTGGGACTCTACTTTGCCTCGCCGGTCTTCGATGGTGCGTCGTGGGAGCAGGTCGGCGACTACCTGGAGAACGCTGGCTTGCCACGCGATGGGAAAACCGTCCTCTACGACGGGCGAAGTGGCGAGCCGTTCGAGCACAAAGTCACCGTCGGTGTCATCTACATGATGAAGCTCTCGCACATGGTCGAGGACAAAATCCATGCACGCTCGGTCGGGCCATACTCGCTCATTACGCAGCAACCACTTGGCGGCAAAGCCCAGTTCGGCGGCCAGCGCTTGGGCGAAATGGAAGTTTGGGCTCTCGAAGCATACGGTGCTTCAGCGACGCTGCAGGAAATGCTCACTGTCAAGTCCGACGACGTCAACGGGCGTGCACGCATCTACGAGGCGATCGTCAAGAACTTCAACGCACCGCAACCGAATCTGCCCGAAGCATTCATGGTGCTGGTGCGCGAGCTGCAAGGGCTCTGCCTGGATGTGCGGCTCGACGGTCAACGCATCGAAGAACGAATCACTAGCCACTAACAGACGGAGGTCACTTTTATGGCACGTGTTCAAACAATCCAGATACCACGCGGCGGATTCCGAACGCTCGAGATTCGGCTTGCATCGCCGGACGACATCCTTCGGCGGTCTCACGGCGAAGTGCTCAAGCCGGAAACGATCAACTACCGTTCCTTCCGCCCCGAACGCGACGGTCTGTTCTGCGAAAAAATTTTCGGTCCCATCCGCGATTGGGAATGTGCGTGCGGCAAGTACAAGCGCATCCGCTACAAAGGCATTGTCTGCGACCGCTGCGGCGTGGAAGTCACAGAGAAAACTGTCCGCCGCGAGCGCTTCGGACACATCACGCTCACCGTGCCGATTGTCCACGTGTGGTTCTTCCGCTCGCATCCATCGAAAATCGGCGGGCTGCTCGGTCTGCCGCTCAAAGATTTGGAGCGCATCATCTACTACGAGTCGTACGTGGTTATCCAACCCGGCAGCACTGGGCTGGAACCCAACACGCTCTTGACCGAAGATGAGCTGAGCCGCATCAAAGAGAGCTTGCCGAAAAGCGAGCTCGAGCTTGACGACGGCGATCCACGCAAATTCATCGCGCTCACGGGCGGGGAGGCGATCAAAGAAATGCTCCGCCGCGTCAATCCGGACAAAGAGTATCTCCGACTTCGCAACGAGCTGCGCGAGGAAACCTCCCAGCAACGCCGCAAGGAAATCAGCAAGCGGCTCCGTGTGCTCGATATGTTCCGCACGAAAGCAGACCGCGAGCCGAATCGTCCGGAGTGGATGGTCATTGACATTCTGCCGGTGATTCCTCCCGAGCTTCGGCCGCTGCTGCCGCTCGATGGGGGACGCTTTGCCTCGAGCGATCTGAACGATCTCTACCGCCGAATCATCATCCGCAACAACCGGCTCAAGAAGCTGGTGGATATGAACGCACCGGACGTCATTCTCCGCAACGAAAAGCGGATGATGCAAGAAGCGATTGATTCGCTCTTCGATAATTCCCGCCGCACTGCACGGACCGATGCGCAGCGTCCGCTCAAATCGCTGGCAGATTCGCTCCGCGGGAAAACCGGTCGCTTCCGTCAGAACCTGCTCGGCAAACGCGTTGATTACTCCGGCCGGTCGGTCATCGTCGTCGGTCCAGAGCTCAAGCTTTGGGAATGCGGCTTGCCGAAGGATATGGCTGTCGAACTGTTCAAGCCGTTCATCATCCGCAAGCTGATCGAACGGGGCTACACGAAGACAGTCAAGACAGGCAAGAAGATCGTTGACCGCAAGGAAGACTTTGTCTGGGACATTCTCGAAAAAGCCATTGACGGCCATCCGGTGCTCCTCAATCGTGCGCCGACGTTGCACCGGCTCGGGATTCAAGCATTCCAGCCGCGCCTGGTCGAGGGGAAAGCCATTCAACTCCACCCGCTGGTGTGTACCGCATTCAACGCAGACTTCGACGGCGACCAAATGGCGGTTCACGTGCCCTTGAGCCACGAAGCGCAGCTCGAAGCGTTGCTCCTGATGCTGGCGCCGCACAACATCGTGCACACCCAGAATGGCGAACCCATTGCGGTGCCATCGCAGGACATGGTGCTCGGCGTCTACTACCTGACCAAGATTCGTCGAGGCGCGCGCGGCGAAGGAAAGCACTTCTCCTCCCCAGAGGAAGTGCTCATTGCCTATAACAACAAGCGGATTGACCTCCACGCACTCATCAAAGTGCGTGTCGGAGGCGAGCTGATTGAAACCTCGACTGGCCGGGTGATCTTCAACCAGATTGTTCCGCCAGAGCTTGGATTCATCAACGAGCTGCTGACGAAAAAGCGCCTCAAGCAGCTTATCGGCCAATGCTTCCGTACCGTCGGACTTGCGCGAACGACCGAGTTCCTCGACCAGCTCAAGGATCTCGGATTCCACTACGCCATGCACGGAGGACTGTCGGTCTCGATCGCCGATCTGGTCGTCCCCTCGATCAAGGAGGAAATCGTTGCCAAGACGCAAGAGGAAGTGGACAAGATTCGCTGGTACTACGACAACGGGATCATCTCCAACGGCGAACGCTATAACAAGACCATTGACCAGTGGAGCAACGCTACCAACCGCATCGCCGATCGGCTCTACCAGGAGCTTGCCCAGGATCAGGACGGCTTCAACACCTTCTGGATGATGCTCGATTCGCAAGCGCGCGGTTCGAAAGAGCAAATTCGCCAGCTTGCGGGAATGCGTGGGTTGATGGCAAAACCGCAACGCTCGCTGACGGGCTCAACCGGCGAGCTTATCGAAACGCCCATTATCTCGAACTTCCGTGATGGGCTGACGATCCTGGAGTACTTCATCTCGACCCACGGAGCACGAAAGGGTCTTGCCGACACCGCGCTCAAGACCGCCGATGCTGGCTATCTGACACGCCGTCTCCACGACGTCGCCCAAGATGTTGTCGTTACGATAGATGACTGCGGCACAATCCGTGGCATCGAAATGCGCGCGCTCAAAGACGGCGAAGACGTCAAAGAGCCGCTCAGCGAACGCATCCTTGGACGCGTTGCCCTCCAGGACGTCGTCCATCCGATCACGGGGGCGGTAATCATCTCGAAGGGCGAACTCATCGATGAGCAAAAAGCCGCAGCCGTCGAGGAAGCCTCGATTGAATCGGTGCTCATCCGTACAGTGCTTACGTGCGAGGCACCGCATGGCGTCTGCGCTAAGTGCTACGGCCGCAACCTGGCGACTGGGCAGCTTGTGGACGTCGGCGAAGCGGTCGGCACGATTGCTTCGCAATCCATCGGGGAACCAGGTACGCAGTTGACGCTCCGGACATTCCACACCGGTGGAACAGCCTCGCTGGTCACTTCGCAATCGTCGGTCGGTGCGAAAGCTAGCGGTATCGTCAAGTTCGAGAACATCCGCACCATCCGCTACCTGGACGAAGAGGAAAACGACGTCGAAGTCGTTGTCAGTCGCGCGGGCATCATCAAGATCATCGAACCGCTGGCAAACCGCGAGCTGGCTTACCACGATGTGACCTACGGTGCAGTGCTCCGCGTCCACGACGGCGAAAAAGTCGAAAAAGGGCAGCTCCTGTTCGAATGGGATCCCTACAACGCTGTCATCTTGACCGAAAAGGCTGGGCGCGTCCGCTACTCGGACCTGATTTTGAACGTGACCTACAAAGAGGAAAACGACGAGCAGACCGGCCACATCACCAAAATCGCCATCCAGTCATCGGACAAAACCAAGTTCCCGAGCATCGAAATTGTTGATGACAACGATAGCGTCCTTGCTCGCTACGACGTACCAGTGCGAGCGCAAATCCTCGTTGAAGATGGCGAGATGGTTGGTGTTGGGACGCGACTGGTCAAGATGCCACGCGATCTTGGGCGTACCGCAGGTGATATCACCGGCGGTCTGCCGCGTGTGACGGAGCTCTTCGAGGCGCGTACACCGCGTAATGCAGCGATCGTTTCAGAAATTGACGGCATCGTCAAGAAAGATCCCAAGCCAAAGCGCGGGAATATCATCCTCAACGTCACCAGCCTCGATGGCTCGACAACGAAAGAATACGCCATTCCAGTCGGACGGTACATCCTCGTCCAGGATGGCGATCTTGTCCGCGCTGGCGATCGCTTGACCGATGGCCCGGTCGATCCGCACAGCATCCTTGCAATCAAAGGCATGACGGCAGTCGCAGAATACCTGGTCAACGAAATCCAGGAAGTCTACCGGATGCAGGGCGTCAAGATTAGCGATAAGCACATCGAGATCATCGTCCGGCAGATGCTCCAGAAGGTCGAGATCGTGGACCCAGGCGATAGCGACTTCCTCGAGGGCGACCACATTGACCGAACGACGTTCCTGACGGAGAACAACCGTCTCAAAGAATGCGTCGTCGTCACCGATCGCGGTGATTCACGTGCAGTCAAAGTCGGGGAGGTCATCCCACGCTCGCGGTTGAAGGAGATCAACGCGGAGCTCAAACGGAAGGGCAAAGAGCCGGTCCGCGCGCGCCGCGCCGAGCCTGCCACAGCACGGCCGATCCTGAAAGGAATCACCGACCAGGCATTGGAGACCGAATCGTGGCTGTCGGCTGCATCGTTCCAAGAAACAACGCGCGTCCTCTCCGATGCTGCAGCGCAAGCAAAGGTTGATCACCTGCGCGGTCTGAAGGAGAACATCATCCTCGGGCAGGCAATCCCCGCCGGAACAGGCTTGCGTGTCTATAACGACTTGCTCGTCGAAAGCGAGGTTGGCAACATCTTCGGCGAGGATGCACTCCCGCCGCCCCCACAACCGGCAGCACGGGAAACTGTCAATGGAGTCCAGGTCCGACGGGCGATGCCATCCTAATGCTGATGGCAAAGGCAACATCCGAGCAATCACCAATCCACACGAGCGCCTTGTACCTCCCAGTGCAAGGCGCTCTGCTTTTGAACCGGCGAAGCTGCAACAAGGCCGATGGCATTGTCGCTCGATGACCGTTCCCCAGTGCGTTAGAGAGTTTCGGAGTAGCGCAGAGAGCTAACAGGCACACAAATCATCGCCCACCTTCGTATTTTACGGAGGAACATTGTAACAGTGGAGGCTCTCCCATGCGGAGCATGTGCCTTTTCTTGTGTGTGCTGCTGGCAGGTGGCGCGGTGCAGGCGCAAGACAGCAGCGATGTGCTGTGGGCGAAGTATGCGTACGAGCCGCTGTGGCCCAACTATCTTCCCCCGGGCGACGACGGAGACGTCCAGCAGCTTGGGGTGTACTGGCACTGGAGCGATTCGGTGTTGATCGTATCGGACCTTGTGCAGGGGGAGCATCGGGTGTTCGAGATTGATGTGCGGCGAGGGGTAGCGGTTCGGGAGGTGGAGGAGCTGCGGGGGAAGGGAGTGCTGGCGGTGTTGCCGGACACGCCGATCGTGTACACGCGAGTGCCGTACTTTGGGAAGGCGGACTATCGGACGGGTCGGTTGTTGGACACGCTGCGGGATGTGCCGCCGCAGGGGTTTCGCGCGGTGTTGGTGAACGTGGTGCGTCGTCAGTTGTTGGGGTGGGAGGAGGTAGTAGGCAATGGTGTGAGCAGTTCGGGTGCGGCGAGGTTGTTGTTGTACTCGTTGGACTCGATGCGGTTGGTGGACACGATCCCGATCCCGCGGCATTTGCCGTACGGGCTGCAAGCAGGGGTACCGGTGTGGGAGCAGCATTATTTGGAGTTTGGTGGGTGGAGTTGGCCGGGTTCGGGGAAGTACCTGCACCTTTTTTTGTTAGAGCATTGGTACAAGTTATCGTATCCCAAGTGGGGTGGGTATGAGGATACGTCGATCGTAACGAATCCATGGTTAGTGGACATCCAGGGGCGACGGATAGAGCGACAATTTCCGTATTGGATAGGGAGTCTCAGTGGTACGTCGGATGGTCGGTTGTACGTTGGTATTGGGAGCAAGGATAGGAGCAAGGGTAGTGGGAATGAATTTATGGTGTACGATAGTAATATGGTGCTTGTGCGTAGTTTTCCGAACGGCGGGGTGCTCTCGTTTGCGCTTTCGCCGGACGGGCGGTATGTGATGGGGGGGACAAAGGCGATCTATCACGTTGCGCCGAGCATATGGGATGTAGAGACCGGGGAGAGGGTCTATCAATACTCAAGACCGTGGGGGATAACGAATGTGAGCTACTCTCCAAGTGGGAAGTATATCGTTGACTATAGTAATATTTCGTTGGTCTTATATCTTGCGCAGCCGGTCAGTGGAGTGCTGGAGGGATCGGAGCGTGCAGGGATCCTGTATCCGAATCCATCGAGTGGGGTAGTCGTGGTAGGGGGTATCGAAGTGGGCGTGCCGACGCAGGTGGAGTTATACGACGTCCATGGGCGCCTTCAGGAGGTTCTCTACCGTGGTGTACCGTCGGAGGGGGAGGTGATGGTGACGGTGGGTCGGGGCGTGCGAGGGATGTACGTCCTTCGGGTGGTCCAGGGAAGGGTGGTACGGTGGTACACGATGGTGAAGGAGTAGCCATGCGGTGGATCGGAGTAGGAGTAGCGCTTGCGGTTGCGGTAGCGCTCAATGCACAGACGCGGTGGCCGAGCCCTTGGCACTTTACCTACAAGGGCGGTACGACCCGTCTGGATCACCATGCGGATTTCCAAGTGGAGAAGCGCTTCATCGTAGGTTGGGCATTCGGGATGGTCCCGCATGCATCGAAAGCAGTAAATGCGAGGCAGCTCCACGTGACCTTATCCGCGAACGGTACGCTCAACGAAGGATGGGTCGGTCCCCAGGCCGCATGGTGCGCCGATAGCGCGCGACTCATCATGAATCTGTATCCGTTTCAGGGAAGTCCTGGAACGAGTTACCCCAACAACATCGGAATGATGTGGGAGCCGACATACCTGGTGGATACGATCAATCCGTACGGTAGCTTCCGACCACGGTCGGACACACTCGGCTACGCCTTCGGCTTTGCGCATGTGCGGGGGTGAACGCTACGCGATGCGTACTCGTGAGAGTTGGTTTGTCATCGCGGACCACCACGGCGCAGCATCTGGGCGTAGGCATCAGGGAGGGGGCTTTTTTCGATTGCACGTGCTGCGCGCTCGACGTCGTAGTGGGTGCGGCGAATCTCCACGGACAGCTCGAGCGTACCATCAGCGCGTTCGCCGAGCGACAGTAGCACGTAGCAAGCGCGGGGGTCGCCGTCATGGGGTTTACCGACCGAGCCCGTGTTGATGACATGACGGATCGAACCATCCTCCGAACGGAGCGTGCGATGGTACGGGACGTGCGTATGACCGCACAGGAGGATATCGGCGCCTGCTGCTTCGAGGATGCGCTGGAGGCTCTCATCACTGCGATCTGCGAAGAGGTACTCGTTGACGCGGCGCGGGCTCCCGTGCACCAGGAGAGCGCGGTAGAGGCCACCGCTACGGAGCCGATACTCGATGGAGATATGCGCAGGGAGTCCTCGGAGGTAGGCGCGATTGGTATCGGTGATCGTTGCGTTGGTGTACGCGATAGATTGTTTACCGAGTTGGCGTTCGTGCTCCGTTTTGTACGCGCAGCCGCAGTCGTCACTTGCCGAGCCGATGCCAACGTCATAGTTGCCAGCGATCGTTGGGATGCGGTGGGAGCGGATGCATTCGATAACCTCGTTCGGCCAGACGTTGTAGCCGACCAGGTCACCCAAGCAGTAGATGGCATCCGGACGCTCGCGCTCAATATCGGTCAGACACGCTTCGAGCGCGGGCAAGTTGGCGTGAATATCGCTGATGACCGCTATGCGCATCCATTAGCGAGCAATGGTGAAGGCAACAGTGCAGCTATCGGTATGGAGCCAGTATGCGCCACTGGGCAGAAGCGCCACGCGTGGGTAGCGGTTCGACCCTGCGTTGAGTGGAAGGTAGGCGAGCATCCGCCCATCGCAGGCGTAGATCGTTGCAATGGTCGCCTGGCTGGATTCGATGATGAGATCGTCGCTGCATGCTGGTTGGGGATAGATCTTCGGGCACGTCGGCTCGGAGGCTTGCGTGATGCTTGAAATCATCGCCGATACGGGAACGATTGTTCTGCTATCAGCCAGCAACGCATACGCTGCAAGGACCGCTGCACTCTCAACCTTCTGGCTGCCCGCTTCGATGTGGAAGGGGCTGATCGGGATATCGTGCGGTGCTGCACTACTTGCGAGACAGAGTGCACGACCGCTGGATGTGTCGTAGTGGACAAAGTCCATCGTCCATCCAGCAGCAGTGATCGCAAGGGATCCCAGATAGGCTGGGAGTGCCAGTTCGAGTGCGATCGTTTGGATACGTTGCGCAGGGAGAGTGATCGTGATCGAGGGACGACCGACGGGAGGTGATTGGACAAACGCTCCTTGGCTGCCGTGCACCAGCTCGGTCGCAGTGCGCAAGCTGTCGTAGTTCACCTTCACGACGAGTGCATCGGCGAGCGTGATGTCGCCACTGCCATCGCAGTCGGCGTAGGTTGCTTGCTCATCGTCCCAGGCAAGTGCCAGCTGCGGTTCCCAGAGCGTGCTTGCAGGCTGGCGACGGTAACCGCGGAGCGCTCCGCCACCGGCGCCTTGCCCTAAGTAGAGTGCAACGGTGCTGAAATCGCGTTGGTCAACGCGGCCGTCGTTGTTGGCATCGCCAGGATACACCGCAACGTAGCTGTGGATACGCAGTACTAGCGGTGTCGGTTGGAGTGGGACGACCACTGGTCTTGCGCCTCCAACGACGGCTTCAGCGCTTCGAGCATTGAATTGGATGAGCGCTCCGTGCGGTGCTGTTGGGAGAACGACGAAATCCAGGTGAAGCACCGTTGGCGAATCCATTCCTGGCTGCGAGGATGGTTGTCCGGAAAGAACGCCAATGTGGATGCTGCCATTGCCGCTTGTGGTATCCGAGAGGTCAATGACATAGACGCTCTGGCGGCTGAGCGAGCGTGGCTTCCATGCAGCAAGGCGCACGTACTGGGCACCGGTATAGCGAAGTTCAAAGCTTACGGCAGTTACACCGGCGATACTATCGGCGATGACATCGAATCCGAAAAGTTTTGTCGCTGTAATCACGGTAGGATTCGCTGCGGGGTCTGTCCTGACAAAGCGCAGTACTTGGGCACTGGATGCCATGGTCACAAGTGCTGCAAGGCACAGCCCGCTCCATATTTGCATCATCGGTCGCATCCTGCGGTGGTTTGTTCCGAGGGCGCAATCATCGTGCCAGCATCAGGCCGATGGTGGAATGTGGTCGAGTGGCTTGGTAATCGCACCGCTGGCGCTGAGGTCGTGTGCGGTTGCATCGAGGATGCCGTTGATGAACGCATGGCTTTTCTCGGTTGAGTAGCGCTTGGCAAGTTCGAGCGCTTCGTTAATGCTCACTTTGATGGGAATGTCGGCAAAGCAGAGCATCTCGGTGATAGCGATGCGCATGATCTGGCGATCCAGATGTGCGATGCGTTCGAACTCCCAGTTGAGCGCGTGACGTTCGATGTGTTCATCGCACGTGGAGCGATGGCTGAGCACTTCCTCGAAGAGCCGATAGGCGTAGGTGACGTCGTTCTGCCGCCAGCGAATTGGAATGTCGCTTTCGAGCTCGGCAATTTCCTCCGGGCGGAGGATCCTCGAAGGTTGTTGCGCAGGCTCGCTGGGGTGTTCGTCCGCGAAGATGCGGTAGAAGATATGCTCGAAGTGGAGTTGACGGTACACCTGTGCGATGTCGTAGGCACAGAGCATCTGGAAGACCTTCTCGCGGGCTAAACGCCGATTGCCTTCGATGCTATGATGCTTTCGAAGGGGAAAAGGCTCCAGCGTGTGTTCGAGCGTCCGTTTCATGTTGCAAAGAGCGCATCGTCAGGCGCGAATATAGTCAGGAGCGCCGGCATTAGCCATTGCGAATGCTTGGGCTCCCGACGTAGGTGCGGTGGATGTGGCGCACGTGTGCGATGCGTTCTTCTGCGATACGGTTCGATGCTTCGATGGTTAAGATACCCTCGCGCTCGGCAGTGCGGAAAATCCGTAGCAGCGTGTCGTAGATGCTCTCGACTTTGCGGATGACCTGCTCGCGGCTCCAGTGTTCGATTTCGCTGGTGACGTTGATCAGTCCGCCAGCGTTGATGACATAGTCCGGTGCGTAGAGGATGCCACGCTCGGCGAGCATGCGGGCGTGGCGCTCTTCATCGGCAAGCTGGTTGTTTGCACCGCCAGCGACGACGCTGCACCGAAGCTGGGGAATCGTCGTGTCGTTGAGGACTGCGCCGAGCGCGTTTGGCGAGAAAATGTCGCATTCGACCGCGTAGATCGCTTCTGGTGGGACGTACTCGGCGCCGTACTCGCGGCAGATCTCGCGTGCCTTTTCCTCGAAAATGTCTGTGACCGTCACACGCGCGCCATCTTCGACAAGGCGAGAAACAAGATTCCGCGCGACGTTGCCAGCGCCTTGAACGGCGATGCGTTTCCCGGCGAGACTATCGGAGCCGAAGACAATCTGCGCTGCAGCCTTGATGCCAACGAAAACACCGAGTGCAGTGTAGGGCGAAGGATCGCCGCTGCCTTGCTCGCCTGCCACGCCAGTGACGTAGCGCGTTTCCATTCGAATCCACTCCATGTCGCGGACCGTTGTACCGACGTCTTCGGCAGTGATGTAGCGTCCACGGAGCGTTTCGACAAAGCGCCCGTAGCTGCGGAAGAGCATTTCACTTTTCTGCGTGTGCGGATCGCCAATGATGACTGCCTTCCCACCGCCGAGGTTGAGACCGGCGACCGCAGCCTTATAGGTCATTCCCCGCGAAAGTCGGAGCACATCGGTTATCGCTTCGGCGTCGCTTGCGTAGTTCCACATTCGTGTCCCGCCAAGCGCAGGTCCGAGTGTTGTATCGTGAATTGCGATGATGGCACGCAACCCAACGTCGGGGTCACTGCAGAAAACCACTTGCTCGTGGCCGTAAAGTTCGAGTTCAGCGAACATTGCATGTCCTTGTGGTGAAACTGTGTGTGATACGCATGCATTACTGTACGGACGGCAACAGCGAGCACAAAGATACTGCCGCTGAAGTCAGGGCTGGCTGTTGCCTTTCGATGCCGTATTTTCCATGGTGGCTCCAGTCGAACTTTGGGATGTCGCTATGCGCTACCGCACAGTCTTCGGTTTGCTGCTTGTTGCTGCGATCCTTGCTGGAGATATGCATGGGCAGCAGACTACGCGCGGACGGGAGTTCTACGTTGCGTTCCTGCCGAATTACCACAATGGGGGAGATCTCGCACCCGATAGCCTCTACCTGTTCATCGTTGCCGATGAGCCGACAAACGGCACGATTACGTACACGAACAACCTCGGGCAGACACTGACGCGAACCTTCTCGATTACCAATCCGCAGCAAATCTTCGTACACAGCGTGCAGTATCGTCCCTATGAGCTGTTTGGCTACAACAACAACGGGCAGTTTGCTACATCGAACGAGAACGAGCAGATCAGTTTGCGTGTCTTTCGAGTGACGGCGGATCGAGACATCGCTCTCTATGCCCTCAACCAAGCGCTGACGACCAGTGATGCGACACTGGTTCTGCCCGTGACAGCACTCGGCAATGAGTATTACGTCATGAGCTATCCGAGCGATGGCGTAGTGAACACGAACGGAACACTCAACGGACAGTACACGCCGTCGGAATTTGTCGTGGTGGGGATAGAGGACGGAACCGATGTGACGATTTACCCGAGCGCCCCGACTACCGAGAGCGGGATGCAGGTCAAGACGATTCGGCTCAATCGCGGGCAAGCAGTGCTCTATCAGGCAGAGTTTTCCCGAACGAACCTGAACTACGACCTGACGGGGACGCGCATTGTCGCTACGAAGAACATCGCTGTGTTTGCTGGGCACCAGCGGGCACTTGTTCCCGTGGAGATGCGTGGCAGCCTTGCCTCGCGCGATCAGCTCTACGAGCAAATGATTCCGCGCTCGGTCTGGGGAACAACCTACATCGTCACGCCGTTTGCCGAGCCGCAGGATGCGCAGACACCGCCGCAAGGGGCAAGCGACCTCTACCGCGTGCTTGCGGCAGAAAACGGCACGGAAGTCAAGGTCAACGGCCGCGTCGTTGCTGTGCTTCAGCGCGGGCAATTCTACCAAGCACCCTTACAGCAAGCAGCGCTGATCGAAAGCTCGCAGCCGGTGATGGTCGCGCAGTTCAAACGTTCATATTCGGCTGGCGCGGATTTACGGTTGGGCGACCCCTTCATGATGATCATTCCTCCGCGACGGCAGTATCTGTCGCACTACCGCTTCCAAGCCTGCCAAGTCGCCCATCCTAGTGGTGGTATCACGTACTACGAGCAGTACATCACTGTCGTGACTACACCGAATAACGTCAACAGCATTCTGCTCGATGGTGATACGCTCAAGGCAGACTTCAAGCCGGTGCCGAACACCTGCTACGTCTACGCCAATGTCCGCGTGGGCGACGGCGCTCACACCATCACAAGCCCGCGACTGTTTGGACTCTACGTCTATGGCTATGGCTACGCCGATTCGTATGGCTACGTCGGAGGCATGGCGTTCTTGCCGGATGTGCCAGACATCAACGTGAGCGTCGGTCCCGATCGCGTGCTCTGCCTCGGCGATAGTCTCACGCTTTCGGTCATCGGCAATGCTGCCTCGGTCAAATGGAGCGTCGCTCCTGGCTACCCAGCGGTTCGCATTCCGTGCGATACATGCCACACCATCACGATTGCACCGACAGCGACGACGCGGCTTCTGCTGACCGGCTATGATTCGCTCGGTTGCTCGGTCAGCGACGATGTGACGATCACCGTCTACGGCAAACCGCAACTGCGAATTCGCCCCGATACCGTTGTCTGCAGCGATGCACCGATCACACTCATTGCCGAAGGAAGTTTCCAGACGATCCAGTGGCAGCCGACCGAGGGACTCGGTTGCAGCAACTGTCCGCAAACGACTGTTACTCCACAGCCAGGGAAGGAAGTGGTCTATACGGCAATTGCCCGCAATGTTGGATCGGAACACTGCGAAACGCGCGACAGCATCCGGGTTCGATATGCGCGCGGCATCTTCGGACAGCTGCCACCGATTGTGACGCTTTGCCAAGGCGATAGCGTGACGTTCTCGCTCGACTACGGCGGAACGGTGCGGTGGTCGCCGGCGCAAGGCCTAAGCTGCACTGACTGCAAGAGGGTGACGATCCGCCCGACCAGAACAACACGCTACACCGTCAGTGGCGATTCAGCGGGCTGCACGTCGCAAGCCATCGTGGAAGTGCGTCTTATTCCCAGGCCGACGATGGTTCCACTGCAGGATACGACGATCTGCGAAGGCGAAAGCGTTTTCCTCCAGATCTCGACGCAAGGTGCCGAGCGCATCTCGATTGCTCCTGCGGAAGATGTATCCTGCACAAACTGCTCCCAGCCGGTGTTCACCCCAACGCAGACACGGACCTACATCATCACCGCAAGCAGCGGTACTGGATCGAGCGCGTGCATCGTCACCGATTCGATGACGATCACCGTTCGTCCACGCCCGACCGTTGCAGTTGATAGTACTCTCCCTTCGCCGTTGTGCGAGGGCGATACAGCACGTGTTGTCGTTCGCATCCGTGGTGCAGATTCGCTGCGGTGGGAGCCTGCCGATGGCGTGCTCTGTCCGAGGTGCGACACTGTAGCAATCGTTGCAACGACAACTCGCACCTACACTGTGACTGCTTCAACGACTGCCGGATGCAGCAGCCAAGCGACGCTTGCAGTGACGGTCCACAGCCGGCCGACACTGGCACTTGCGCCAGGTGATACTGCTGTTTGCGAAGGAAGCACCATCCGGCTCCATGCGGAAAGCGATGGGAGACTCCAATGGGATTCATTGGCCGCGCTCGATTGTTACGATTGCCCAGATGTCGAGCTTACAGCCACGCGCTCGCAACGGATCACGGTCCGGAGCTACTCAGCCGATGGGTGCATGCGCGAAGCTGCATTCAATCTGACGGTCTACCAACAGCCCTCCGTTACACTGCCGCCAAGCGTTCAGCTTTGCACCGGGAAGTCTATCCCATTGCAGCCAAGCGGCGTCCAGCCGCAGTACCGCTATCAGTGGACCCCATCGGAGGGGCTTTCGTGCACCGATTGCCCCGCGCCTGTTGCATCGCCACGCGCAACGACCACGTACGTCCTGACCACTATTTCGCCTCAAGGGTGCACTGATGTTGATAGTGTCGTTGTTGCTGTCGTGCCATGCCGAATAGCGCTGCGTGCACGGCTTGAGGGAACAAGCTCGCCGGTGTACCGTTGTGATACAGCGGCATTTACTATCGCGATCGAAAATCCTGCCTCGGAAAGTGATCGAGACGTTACGATCGAGAGCATCCAGACCCAAGTTGTTCGTGGAAGCGTCGTCTCGTTCGGGGCGGTGCTCGTTGAACCGCGTCAGCCGCTAGATGATTTCCTCAGCGAGCTTCCACGCGCGATCGCTGTTGGTCAGCAATGGATTTACCGGTGCACACTACGACCAGCAAGCGATGAGGTTGCCATCGAGGTACGCATACGTTCTGAAGCGGGAGACACGATCATCACCGCGGTGGTACGTTCTGCGGCGCAGCGACTACGGGCGTCGCTCGTACCGACTGTCGAGGAGGGCAAACCAATTATCCCCGGAATGCCGCTCGAGTTTTCGCTTGAGCTCGACGCTGAATATTGGCCTGCAGTCGATCTGCGCACCATCGAGTTCGAGATTCGCTACCCGTCTGCGCTGCTCTACTACACAGGGGCGCTGCGTATGGCAGAGCGCGACGACCTTACTGCAGGCGGTTGGGTGTTCAGCGCCCAGGAGACATTACGGGGGACTGAGCAGGTCTTGAGCATCCGTGGGAGTGGACGGGATCCCCTTACACGCGATGGTCCACTTGTCTCCATGGAGATGGGAACGCTCCTTGGCACAACGTATTGCGTCCACCCAAGCCTTGCGATCACGCTGCCCCCAGAAGTGGCACCATGTGTGCAACCGGAGACGTCGAGCAGGGAATTTGTGATGCAGACATGCGTTCGTGAGCTTCGATTTGTCACGATCAGACCGACGACGTTCCGCATTCGCAGCATTGCTCCCAATCCCGCGGACGAGACAGTCGCAATCGCGTACGAGGTTGGATTCGAAACACCGGTGCAACTGGAGCTGCTCGATGGTCTTGGACGGCGAGCGCTGCAACTGTTCGATGGCATTCAGCACGCTGGCGTGTACGAACTAATCGCGCAGCTTGGTCAGTTGCCCGCAGGTGTCTACTGGTGCCGCTATCGCGCTGGAGGACAAACCGGGATCGTGCCCATGCATATTCTCCGGTGACATCGCGACGGCTGGTATGGTTCGAACAAGGATAGGTGTACTGATGGAGCTGACACGATGATGCCGAGCATGTGCCTTTTCTTGTGTGTGCTGCTGGCAGGTGGCGCGGTGCAGGCGCAAGACAGCAGCGATGTGCTGTGGGCGAAGTATGCGTACGAGCCGTTGCGGACCTATCACATCGGATACGTCAAGCAGCTTGGGGTGTACTGGCACTGGAGCGATTCGGTGTTGATCGTATCGGACCTTGTGCAGGGGGAGCATCGGGTGTTCGAGATTGATGTGCGGCGAGGAGTAGCGGTGCGGGAGGTGGAGGAGTTGCGGGGGAAGGGAGTGCTGGCGGTGTTGCCGGACACGCCGATCGTGTACACGCGAGTGCCGTACTTTGGGAAGGCGGACTATCGGACGGGGCGGTTGTTGGATACGTTGCGGGATGTGCCACCGCAGGGGTTGTTGGACGTCGTGGTGTGTCCGTTGCGTCGTCAGTTGTTGGGGTGGGAGGAGGTAGTAGGCAATGGTGTGAGCAGTTCGGGTGCGGCGAGGTTGTTGTTGTACTCGTTGGACTCGATGCGGTTGGTGGACACGATCCCGATCCCGCGGCATTTGCCGTACGGGCTGCAAGCGGGGGTACCGCGGGGGGAGCAGCATTATTTGGAGTTGTATTGGTATCGTTATGCGAATTATGGGGAGGCGAGGTCACCGGGTTTGCTGTGGACCGACGATGGGAGATACCTTCATTTGGTTTTGGAGGAGCATTGGCAGTACATTGGTCCGCAGGGAATCACGCAGGATACGTATCGGTTGCGTTTGTGGTTGATTGATGTAGCTGGGCGGCGCGTTGTGGGGCAGATGGAGTACAGTCTTCATGATATTCGTGGGCGAGGAGGAGCGCGAGGGTATGTGGGGAACACAGGTGGTACGTATTTTGTGTTCGACAGTAGCATGCGGATCGTGCGGATATTTCCGAACGGCGGGGTGCTCTCGTTTGCGCTTTCGCCGGACGGGCGGTATGTGATGGGGGGGACAAAGGCGATCTATCACGTTGCGCCGAGCATATGGGATGTAGAGACTGGGGAGAGGGTCCATCAATACTCAGGACCGTGGGGGATAGGGAATGTGAGCTACTCCCCGAGTGGGAAGTATATAGTTGACTATAATGATTATTCATTGATCTTATATCTTGCGCAGCCGGTCAGTGGAGTGATGGAGGGATCGGAGTGTGGAGGGATCCTGTATCCGAATCCATCGAGTGGGGTAGTCGTGGTAGGGGGTATCGAAGTGGGCGTGCCGACGCAGGTGGAGTTATACGACGTCCATGGGCGCCTTCAGGAGGTTCTCTACCGTGGTGTACCGTCGGAGGGGGAGGTGATGGTGACGGTGGGTCGGGGCGTGCGAGGGATGTACGTCCTTCGGGTGGTCCAGGGAAGGGTGGTACGGTGGTACACGGTTATTGTGGAGTGAGCGATGCACGTCTTGGTTCTATGTGCTTAGTGTTTCGTGGAAAGGAGATCGAGCGCGGCAGCGCACATCGCCCGTAGGGCAGTGCGGAGCGTACGCTCCGGATCAGGCGCAAAGCGCGATGAGTGCAGTGACGGAAGCTGTTCGCCCTGTGCACGTGCTTGGTCGAACTGTGCTCGATTGACGGCGCCTACGCGGAAGAAGCACGATGGAATTTTCCCGCCGAGACGGTAGTACGCAAAATCCTCGCCGCCCATCGTCGGCTCGCACCGATAGACGTTCGCAGCGCCGAACACACGCACAAAGAGCCGCTCGAGCCGATCAGATAACGCAGTGTCGTTGTGCTGCGGTGGCGTGTGCTCTTCAGGGCGGACGTGGACAATCGGCATGCGGTCAAGAGGCACAGCAGCTGCCCGCGCAACGCCGTATGCTTTCGCGCCGATCGCACTGATGATTTGGTCGCGGATGCGGTCGTCGTAGGTGCGGACGGTCAGTTGAAGCTGAACCTCGTCGGGAATGATGTTGTGCTTTGTGCCGCCGCAGATCGAGCCGACGGTGACGACTGCAGGCTGACGTGGCGGGATTTCACGTGAGACGATTGTTTGTAGCGCCATCACAAACTCAGCTGCCATCACGATGGGGTCTTTGGTCGTGTGGGGATACGCTCCATGGCCGCCGACCCCGCGGATAGTGACGTCAACCATATCCACACTTGCGGTGATGGGTCCGGGAGCGATCCCCACGCTTCCTGCCGGATGCTCAGCGTCAGTGTGCAGACCGAGGATGAAGTCTGGACGTCCGAAGCGTTCGTAGAGGCTATCGGCAAGGAGTGCACTGGCACCGGCGCCACGCTCCTCGGCAGGTTGGGCAACCAACAGGAGCGTCCCGCGCCACTGCGAGCGAAGCTGCGCGAGAACCCGTGCAGTGCCGATGAGCATAGCAACGTGAATATCGTGCCCGCAAGCGTGCATGACGGGCACGATCTCGCCACGTTCTGAGCGGGCAGTACGCGTGCTTGCGTAGGGTAGCCCTGTTTGTTCTTCGATCGGCAGAGCGTCCATATCAGCGCGGATGAGCAGAGTCGGACCGCTCCCATTGCGCAGCACACCAACGACGCCGTAGCAGTGGAGCGTTGTGTCGGCATACCTACCGACACGTTCGGTTACGGCAAAGCCTGCTGCTCTCAGCGCATCAGCGACGCGACGCGCAGTTTCGGCTTCATAGTACGAAAGCTCTGGGTTGGCGTGCAGCTCTTTGTAGAGTGTGACGATGTCTCCAAGCTGGCGTTCGATGACGCTCTCGAGGGATTGCGCCGTGAGGTTTAGCACGCAGAGAATCGCAAGAAACAAGGACTTCATGGCAGCGATCGGTTGGTTGGAATCTGCGTTCGGCAAAATACAACGACGTGATGATGCACGGTAACTGCAACGTAGCATTGCCGCTATGTTCGGCTAACGTGGGGGGAGAAGTTTTGCCGCAGATGTTGCACATTTCGAGCAGAAGGCATGGTTGTCTGTCATGTTGCCGGGACAGCCCGCCGAGGGCAAGATGGCGTCACCCGTGTGCTCTACGAATACGTGGAGCGACACCGTGCGGCGGGCTTCGAACCGGTCATCGTGACTGCGGTTGCTGATCCAGTCGAGCGGCAGCGATTCCCAATGATTGAGCTTGCTGCGGTGCGGCTGCCAGTGTACCGTGACTACAGAGTCTTCGTTGGAACGTACGCTTCCTTTGAGCGAGCAATGCTGCAACGTGAACGAGAGCCGGACGTTTTCCACATCCATACGCCGTGCCCGCTTGGACGGGCAGCCTTGCGGCTTGCACGGCAGCGCGGCATTCCTGCGATTGCAACGTACCATACGCACTTTCCGAGTTACCTTCGGCACCACCGTATGGGAATTTTGCGTCCGATCGTTGAACGCTCGCTCTTGGATTTCTACCGTCGTTGCGATCGCGTGCTGGTGCCATCTGCACGGCTGCTCGAGGAGCTGCGTCGAATGGGGCTTGGCAATCTGGAGCACCTGCCGCACGGGACGGATATGGTGCTCTTCCATCCGCGCTGGGCATCGCACCAGTGGCGCCAGCGGTTGGGAATTCGCCCCGAGCAGCGGGTGCTGCTCTTCGTCGGGCGCTTGGTGTGGGAGAAAAATCTGCGGATGCTCATCGAGCTGTGGGATCGGCTCGACCGCCGCAGATATGCGATGGTGATCGTTGGCACCGGGCCAATCGAAGATCGGCTCCGGCGCTTGATGCGCGATGCACACTTCCTTGGCTATCGCGCAGGGCACGAGCTTGCGCAGGCATATGCATCGAGCGATGTTTTCGTGTTTCCTTCGGACACGGAGACCTTTGGGAACGTCACCCTTGAAGCGCTTGCATCAGGGGTGCCATGCGTGGTTGCCGATAGCCCAGGTTCAGCAGACCTTGTCCGCCATGGCATGACGGGCTTCCGCGTTCGACCAGACGATGTGCATGCGTTCGTCGCGGCAGTCGAGGAGATTGCGGCGCTCCCACCGGAGAGTATGCTGCTCTGGCGCATGCGGGCACGTCTTGATGCCGAGCGCTACCAATGGAGCCACATCTGCAGCAAGCTGTTTGCGCTCTATCGCTCGTTGGTGTACGATGCGTCGCTTCCGGTGCAGGCAGGCGAACAGATGCAAATGGCCTCAGGGTAGGGGGAAGTGCTTGGCCGCAGGGTGCAGGTCAGACTGCGTCGCTGAGCAAGCCGTGCCGCAGCGCATATTGGGTGATGTCGGCGTTATCGCGGAACTTCATCTTCTCGAGGATGCGGCTGCGGTAAGTGCTGACGGTCTTGATGCTCAGGTTGAGTTCTTGGCTGATTTGGGTCAGAGTTTTCCCCGAAGCGATTTTCCGCATGACCTCGAACTCGCGCTCGGAGAGGATATGGTGGGGTGGCTGATCTTCTCCGCGCAGTTGACTGGTGATGCGATGAGCGATGCTGGGGCTTAGGTATGTGCCACCTTCGACGATGCGCTCGACTGCCTCGACGAGTTCCTCGGTTGCAGAGGTCTTCATCAAGTAGCCATTGGCGCCACTGCGGAGTGCGCGGAGGGCGTACTGGTCTTCCGAATAAGCACTCAAGATGAGCACTGGAAGCTGTGGAGCAATGTCCTTGAGGACACGGAGAGTTTCGAGTCCATCCATTCCCGGCATGGAAATGTCCAAAATCACGATGTCCAAATCGTTTGGATGGGAGCGGACGTACTCGACGGCTTCGGAGCCGCTGGAGGCTTCCTCGACTTCGATGTCCATGTTGCAGACCAAGAACAGCTTGAGTCCTTCCCGCATGATCGGGTGGTCATCAGCGATGAGCGCTTTGATCATAGCGTCGCCTTCCGGGATGGAATAGACTGCGTACTACGACGATGCAGCTGTGTGCAAATTGAGCACGCCAGCCGTTGGCATAGCGCTTGCGACACTGAGGAGAAGCACCTAACCACCGATGATGATGGAGCGCGACTTTCCAAGCTATCGGCTCTCGCCAGCGGCACGTCGGCTGCGCCTGTTGCGTAGTCGTGCGGATACGCCGGCGAGCATCCATTCACCGCAGCAACAACTGGGTGTCATTGCCGACGTCCTCCAAAGTGCAGGCATTGCGGTTGTGTTCGATATTCACCCAGGCAGCTGCGCTGTCGGCGTCCAACTCCGTCGTGCGGGGTTCACTGGGCGAATCATCACCTTTGAACCGAACCCAGCAGTATGGGAGCAACTCCGCTACTGTAGCATGACCGATGAGCAGTGGTACATTTCGCGTTCCGCAATTCGATTGCGTGAGGAAGTCAGCTTCGCTCCTGGCGAGATTCCAATCATCGGGACGTCGCTGGCAGCATCGCTTGAGGTGTTCTGTGATGAGAATGAGCCTGTAGCCGTTTGGCTCTCCCAGCCGCAGGAGTGTTCCCTGCTCGAAGCGATTGCCCCATGCGCAGCGGTCCGTGTTGTTAGCATCGCATGTGCAATTAGCGATACCGAAGACCGCACGTGCAGTATCGAGCAAACGCTGGGAACGTTGCGCGAGCTTCGGTGGGAAATTTTGGCTGTACATTCTCGTACCGTTGAGCAAAGCAGCGGCCAGGCAATTGCCGATGTCATTGCCGTCCGAATGCCGTAGAAGTAGAAGGAGCAGGGTGTGGCATTCGGGTTGCGCTCCTATGACTGCGGTGTGGACACCCCAGCCTCGTGAACAACGCACCCCGATGTGGTAGGAGAAGCTCCGCTCGCTGTGGGAATCTTTTTGCACGGTGGAAGCATGTTTTGGTTCTTACGGGAGATTTCCGTAGCTTCGCCTTTGGCATGTGACTACGCCGCAGACTACCAATGAATGCCTGCCACATCGCTTTTCGGATGCTTGTTGGTGCGCTTGTGTGCAGTCAAGCGGTGGGGCAAGTGTGGGAGGAAGTTTCGCTCCCGGGACAATTTGCGCAAGGGTACTACCTCGATGTGTTCTTCCTGCCCTCGAATCCACAGTATGGCTGGGCGTGTGGGTACAATGGGTTTGTAGTCCGGACAACCGATGGCGGGCGAACCTGGCAAGGGAGCATCGTACCCTACAACGGGCGGATGGGCGGACATCTAGAGTCTGTGCAGTTCCTCGATGCGCTCAACGGCTACACCTCAGGGCCTGCTGGAGTTTTCCGTTCGACCGATGGCGGCGTAACATGGGTGGACATTACCCCGCCCTTCCCGAGCGAAGGTCCGTGGGGATGCTATTTCCTTTCGGCAACGGTGGGTGTCGTCCTCGGGGGCGGATGCGCGGGACCGCAGAACTTTTTCCGAACAACTAACGGTGGGCAGTCCTGGACCCTCTTCCAGAGCAACCAGCCATCGAGCGGCTTGACTGACGCGGTTCTCTTTGCCAATGGGACGGGATATGCAGTCAGTAGTGGGTTGCTCTGGCAGACGACCGATAGTGGCGCAAGTTGGTCGGTGCTTGCGTCGAGCGGTCCAGCATACTGGAGCGAGGAGCTGACCGTGCGCGGCTCGTCGTTTTTGATTCCGTGGGCGGGCTCGAACTGTAGCGGTCAGGGTTCTGGCGGTGGTGGTCGCTTCACGACTGATGGCGGACAGTCCTGGCGGAGCTACTCGACCGGTGTGCCGATGTTTGGCGCATTTCTCCACGACGGACAGCGGGGGTGGATCTGCGGTTTTGCACGACAGGTCTGGTATACCAGCGATGCCGGGCAGAACTGGCAGTATCGCGGCTGTGGCACGCGTGGTGATCTCGATGACATCTGGATGATTGACGATACGACTGGCTTTGTTGTCGGCCAAGGGATTTACCGCTACGGGCGTGCGCAGTGGAGTGCAAGTCGTATGACGCTCGACTTTGGCGCGCTCTGTCCGCCAGTGCTACGGTTCGATACGCTCTACATCCGCAATCGCTCATGGAACAGTGCGCTGGCGACGCTCCGCATTACCGGAAGCGATTCGGTAGCGTTTGCGATCATATCGCCATCAACACAACCGGCAGCGATTCCCTCATGTGATTCGCTTATAGTCGTGGTTCGATACATGCCGCCCCGCGAGGGTATCCATCGCGCAACGCTTGGGGTTGAAATTGCCGGCAGTCAACGACTCACCGTATCGCTGCAAGGCGAGCGGCTTGGGCGCTCAGTGAGGGTGCAGGATACGCTCGTGCAGGCAATTGGCGTTCCGGCGGGGCAAACGGTGCGATTGGCGATACCGGTTGGCAATACAACGACCCAGCCGGGGCAGATTAGCTCAGTCACGCAAGTTGGAGGTGCAAATTTCCTCGTCCGAAGCACATTGCCGCTGACGATCCCACCGGGTGGAAGCGCAATCGAGATAGCGTTCGTTCCGCCGGATACGGGTTGGTACGAAGCTGTTTATCGCCTCCGCATCGAGCCGTGCAGCTACGACACACTCGTTCGCGTCCGAGTCTATGCGCAGTCGCCGATCATCAGCGTTCGCTCGCCGGTGTGGAGTTCCGCTTGTGGCGTGGCGATACTTGATTCTGTGCGTGTGGTCAATTCTGGGAATGCTGAGCTCCTGATTGCTGCGCTCTGGATCGAACCGAGCGATGCGCCGTTCCAGTTTGTAGGCTCAAGCCGCGGTGGACTGCCCATCATCGTACCACCGAAGGACAGTGCGTGGATGTACGTTCGCTTTACCGGGCAAGGGAGCGGCGCCGCAACGTTAGTGCTCGACCACAACGATGGAACACTGGTGCGGAGTGTTGCTCGGCCGCTCCGAGTAGCACTCCAGTACAGTTCCGCTCGGCCGGTTTGGCAGCGAGCGCCGGCAGTACTGGATTTTGGCACGCTCTGCGTCGGCGAATCTCGTGTACTCTTTGTGGATGTTGCAAGTCGAAGTAGCGTTCCGTTGACGTTGACAGCAAGTGCCCAGCCGCCGTTCAGCGTTACGACGGGATTGCCGGTAGTAGTCCCGCCCAGTGGCCAGGGGCAGATTGGCGTTTCGTTTACGCCGGACAAAGCAGGGACGTGGGAGGAGCTCTTCGTGCTGACGGTTGACCCTTGCGACCTTCGTGATTCGGTGCTTCTGCGTGGGCGAGCGGAAACGACTGCGCTTGCGCTTGACCCAAGCACAGTCCGTGTGCGCGTGCAGGCAGGGCAAGTGCTTCGCGCCCCTGTTGTCGTACGCTCCGTCGGAACAGCGCAAGCACGGGTTGTCAGCGTGAAGCTTGCACCAGCTGATGGGCGATGGAATGTCGAGCATCGGCCACTTCCGTTTGTGCTTCCGGTTGGAGCAAGCGATACACTCTGGATTACCGTCGCCGCTGATAGTAGCTCTGGTGTGCTTGCAGGCACGCTGTGTCTCCGAACCGATTCGCTCTGTGAAACTGAGCAATGTTTAAGCGTCGAGTGTACCATCGAGCCGCTGGAACTTTACGATCTCCGTGTCGAACCGCGTGCTGTTTCGTTTTCTCCGCAGCGCTGCGTGCCCATCTCCGATCGAGTGCAGGTCACGATTGTCAATGGGGGCACAAACCCGGAAATCATCACTGCAGTGCGGATTGAGCCTTCGGATGCACCGTTTCGAATTGGTGGACTCGGTGGTGTTCCACTCTCTCTGTTGCGGGGTGATTCAGCAAGCTTTTTCGTTGAGTACATGCCCTCTGACGAAGGAGTCCATTCAGCGATACTCGTGATTGATGCGACCCGTTCAACCCTGCGAGTACCGCTGGGCGGCAGCTTTGCGCGGGTGGCAACGACTGTCGCGCCGAACGAGCACTCACTCGGGATACTTGAACCGTGCTCGCCGCTTCAGCAGGTGGTGTTTGTATTTCATGCGCGTGGTTTGCTGGGAGATACCCTCCAGCTGCGGCAAGCGCCTTTGCAATCTCCTTGGCAGATACCCCCAGAGGTGCAGCAGGTGGTAGTAGCCCCGAATGATTCGACAGCTGTTGCAGTCACGTTCGATCCCTCACAGGTCGTTGCGGGTCTGCCTGAAGTTGAGCGCTTTGTGTGGGAGAGCATTGTTTGCCCCGCAGAACTTCGAGCGACGGTTGAGTACACCGTCCTTCGTCCGCGCCTTGCGTATGATCCAATGCTGCTGCAATGGGATGACGCGATGCAGAATAGCACGACAGCGAAGTTGGTTCGCATTTGGAATCCTTCGCCGATCGAGCGTGCAATTGTGGGTTACGATGTCGTGACGATCGAGGGTGCAGCCGATGTGCACCTGCAAGCAGCACTGCCACAGAGCATCGCCCCGGGGCAGGAAGAGCAGCTCCGCATTGCACTAACGCCACGGCAGGTTGGCCCGTATCGTGCGCTGGTGCGGTTGGTGGAACGTTCGGCATGCGAGGATACTGCAGTACTTGATCTTCGAGCAAATGTTGAGCAGGAATTCTACCGCGCTCGTCTTTCGATTGGGGTGCATGCGGGGTTAGTTGGCGATACGCTCCGGGTGCCGGTGCTGCTGACGACGCGCGATAGCAGTGCGGATGCGCTCTGGCGGGCGAGCCCTGAGGAGATCGGTTTTGCGGTGCAATTCAATGATTTCGTCGTCGAGCCACTTTCAGCGGTGGCGGGAAATCCACCGGTATCAGTGCCGATGGAAGTCGAGCCCGGGATGCTGCGTGTTCGAGTGCCGCGCGAAGCTGTCCGCCTGCTTGGAGCAAGCGATACACTCGCGGTGCTTTCGCTGTGGGGGTTGCAGTCACCTCCGTTGCGGACGGAGCTTCACTTTATGCGCTCATGGGCGGAGACGGATAAACCCTACCTCATCGAGCATGATGATGGGATGGTCATTCTCGAAGCGTGCGTGCCGTGGATGAAGGTCGTCCTTTCCAGCGGCGTGCGGCTTGCTGCTGTGCCACATCCCGTTGGACAGGGAGACGCTGCGACCGTGAGGATCGAAACCGATGAGCCATTGCAGCTACGCTGCACGCTTGTTGACGCACGCGGGGGAATGCAGTGGGCGGAGACGATCCAAGCCTCTCGGGTAACGGTAGTGCCGCTTCCAGCGAACCTGCCAAGTGGCATCTACGTCCTGCGCGTGGAGTCCGAACGTGGGGAGGTTGTGGGGATTCTGCCGCTGGTGGTTGTGCGATAGTGCTAACTTTGATGTGCCATTGATTGATTGGCTGAGCCAGGATGAAGCACTTGCAGAAAGCATTGTGATTCTGGTCAGTTTTACGCGCCAAAGGTAGACAAAGCGATCGCCGCGTGTATCGCTTCCTCAAGCAGTAGTATCGAGTATCGCCTTCTGGAGCACTTCTCTGCTCCGACTGCGGGCAGGGTGGCTGGCGTACTGCCGGCACCCTGCCTGCTATCGAGGCGGGAACATTTCCTAGCGGGTGGAGTCTAAGCGCCCGCAAGCTCCTCCTACCCACACTTGCGGCGGGGCGCTCATGTTCCAAGAGCGCCCCGCTGTGCTTTTGAATCTCATTCCACGGGGATTGCATCTCATCTAACAGAAAATGAGACGAAGTTCTCCATATTTTTGCTGGTGTGATGCACAACGTGCATCGAACCAATGTTCCATCACTGTGTGCGGAGGGTTGCACGATGCATGAGCAACAAGAGCGGTTTGTACCGAAAGGCGCAATCGCCTTCTTTGCCACGCTGGTGGTATTCTACGCCATGCTGTGGCTGTCGATGTACGCTGAACTGTTGGGACGGAGGTAGCCATGGACCGCATTGAGAAAACGGTGATGGTTATTGCCATCGTCCTGCTCGTTGTCTTTTTCGGTGCGATTGTCGTTGCGGCGACAAGCTACGGCGTAGATGTTCCGACGTGCGTTACTGATCGGAAGCCGTTTGTCGAGAGCGCTCCACCGTTCAAGACCTCCGATCAGCCGCTTCGCTACGAAGTACACACGGTCGCGCGGATGTGGATGTTCGATCCACCAGAGATTACCGTCCCGCCGGGTGCAGAGATTGATTTCTACCTTAGCTCGGCTGACGTCGTGCATGGATACCACGTCGAAGGCACCAACATAAACTTGATGGCTGTACCTGGTGCGGTAACATATGCGCGTCTGAAGTTTGATCGGGAAGGCTCCTATTCCGTCCTCTGCCATGAGTACTGCGGGACGGCGCATCACCTGATGGCGGGAACGATTGTTGTGTCTCATCGTGCGATGGAGGGCGAGCAATGAATGCAGCGTTGAAGCTCCCGGTTGAGCCGTGGGCGCGTCGGCTCGTTCTGCTGGAAATTGCGCTCCCAGTTGTTCTGCTGGTGCTGGGTATTTACGCTGGGTTGTTGCAAGTACTCTTCCGCGCAGGCGTCATTCAGGCAGCGGAGTTCTGGGGATGGGAGTACTACCAGGCGCTCACGCTGCATGGCATTGTCAATGCAATCGTGTTCACCACGTTCTTCGCTGTGGCATTCGGTAATGCACTGGTGCCCTATGCGCTGGGCACGAAGCTGCCGTTGCGGTGGGCGTGGGTTTCAGGCATCATGATGATCGTCGGCACACTGATGGCAGCGTGGGCAATTTTGGCGGGCAAAGCCTCGGTGCTCTACACGTTCTATCCGCCGTTGATGGCACATCCGTTCTTTTACCTTGGGGCGGCGTTGCTCATCATTGGCTCCTGGATAGCATTCTTCAATTGGATCCCGCTCTATCTCCGCTGGCGGCGGGAGCATCCTGGCGAAAAGACGCCGCTGGCGGTTGTCGGCATGTTCGCAACGTTTATCGTTTGGCTCATCGCAACGGTTGCGGTGGCGGTCGAAGTCGTGGTGCTGCTTCTCCCGTGGTCGCTTGGGTGGACGCAGGAAGTGAACGTGCCACTGGCACGCATGCTCTTTTGGTTTTTCGGGCATCCGCTGGTGTACTTCTGGCTATTGCCGGCCTACACGATGTACTACACGATGCTCCCGCGTCTTGGTGGCGGCAAGCTGTACTCGGACAAGGTCGCGCGGCTGGTGTTCATGATGTTCATCCTCTTTTCAATTCCGGTCGGGGCGCACCACCAATTTGCCGAGCCAGCCATTAGTTCCGGGTCGAAGTTGCTCCATTCGTTCTTGACCTTCGCCGTCGCACTGCCGAGTCTGCTGACCGCGTTTACTCTGGCTGCTTCGCTCGAGTACGGTGCACGCCAACGTGGTGCACGCGGACTATTCGATTGGATCGTCAAGCAGCCATTTTTCAGCACAGATGGGTGGATGTTTTCGTACCTGATCGCCGGTCTGGTCATTTTCATCATGGGCGGGATTTCGGGAATCATCAACGCATCGTACTCGATGAATCTCCTGGTGCACAACACGAGTTGGCTGCCAGGGCACTTCCACCTCACTGTTGCTGGTCCCGTACTACTCGCATTTTTAGGGATGAGCTTGCATCTGCTGGCAACCTATACAGGCAAAGCGATTCGGCTCAAGCGACTGGCTGTTGCGGTGCCGTACCTATGGCTTATCGGTGTGTTCATCTTCTCGTGGGGTATGATGCGCGGAGGGCTACACGGAGAACCGCGACGGACCAATCTCGGCATGTCGTATCTCAACCCTGATAGTCCGTTCTACCATCCAGAGTGGAAGCTCTACGTAACCGTTACGATGATCGGCGGCATCATCATGACGCTGGCGATGATCGCATACTTCACCGTGTTTTTTGCTACCGCATTGCGGTCTCGCACGAAGGAGCCAGCGGCGGAGTTCCCACTGTCGGAAGCATATCACGATGAACCTGTCGGTGCTCTTGCGAATCTGCGCCCGTGGGTGATCACTGCCATCGTGCTCATCGTTATTGCTTATACGCCGATGGTGCGGGATGTGCTGCGCGGTACATTCTCGAATGCTCCTGGGTATGAGCCGCACAATCCTGCGCCCGTCAATCAAATCGAACAGCTCGATACTTCACCGTGAGCTACGGCAGCAGAATTCGCTGGAAAGTTTTCTTCGTTGCAATTGGGCTGCTCTTCGGGTGCAGTGGGCAGCAGCCACCGAGGAGCGGCCCGTTGCAGGCAACCGACGGGCGGACGTACAATTTTCCTACGGACCTTCGGGGAAAGGTCGTCGTCGTCAGTTTCATCTACACCCACTGCCCCGACATCTGCCGGATGACAATCGGGCGAATGCTCGAAGTGTGGGAAAGAGTTGGCAGCGATACTGGCATTGTCTTTGCCACAGTCACACTCGATCCAGCGCGTGATACGCTCGGTGCACTTCGTGACTACGCTGCTGTGTGGGGAATACCATCAGGACAGTGGCTGCTGTTGACCGGAACGATTGCTAATGTCGAGCGTGTTCATGAAGCGTTCGGCGTCGTTGCGCGGAAAAGCTACACCGAACGTCTTCCCAGCGGCGAGGAAGTGTACTTTGTCGATCACACCGACGCGGTCTTTCTGCTGGATCGGCAAGGTATTATTCGCGATCGGCGGGAAGGAAGCTCCCTCGATGTCTCCGCGTATGCAGAACGTATTCAACAACTGGCAAAATCCGAATGATGCGCTTTTTGGTTGCTCTTTGGTTAGGAACGGCATCGCTCCTGTGGGCGCAGGCACAGCCGGCGATCGAGCTACGCAACGGCTGGATGTACAGTGCCGATAGTGGCATGGTGACTGGTGCATTCCTGGTTATTCAGAATCGCACGAACCAGCCCGATACCATTGTAGCGGTGCAGTCCGACTGTGCCGAGCACACTGAAATTCATACGACGGTTCGCAACAGCGATGGGACGATGGGTATGCGTCCTTTGCGTGAGCTTGTTGTTCCAGCGCAAAAAACCGTCATTCTCAAACCGAGAAGTTTGCATGTGATGCTCTACCACCTTCGTCGTACGCTTCGGGCAGGCGATCGGTGTCGCCTCGTGCTCAAGAGCACGCGCTATGGCGATCTACCAATCGAGCTTGAAGTGCGGCGGTAAGAGATGTTTTACCACCACACCATTCCACTCATGAGAAGCGTTCACTTTGCTCTCGGCGCTGCTGTAGTCATAGCAGCAGTTGCCGTTGCCGGTGTCGATCAGACAACGATGGATCGCGGCGCAAAGGTGTACAAAGGCTACTGTAGCACTTGTCACCAGGCAAATGGCCAGGGACTTTCGACGATCTACCCACCGCTGGCGAAATCCGATTGGCTCAAGAATACGCCGAAGGAGAAAGTTATCGAGGCGGTGGTCTACGGTCTCAAAGGCCCCATCACTGTCAATGGAAAAAAGTTCAATGGCGTGATGAATCCAATGCCGTCGAACTACAAGGACGAGGACATCGCAGCAGTGATCACCTACGTGTACAACTCCTGGGGCAATCCAGGAACGGTTGTCACTGTTGCTGATGTTCAGAAAGTGAAAGCAGCACGCGGCAAGAAAAAGTAAGCGGCTGCACTGCATGCACTGCAGCACAGAGATTCATGCGTAGCACGTGAAAGTGCTATTTTCGCTCCTGCAGTTGTGCGTGTGGCAACAGCAACGCTCACGCAGGAAACAGTGAAGTCAGAACACTCCTTGTGTCAGTCAATGAAGCTCTCTTCTCGGCAGGCATTTTGGTATGCGGCATTTCTTCTGGTGTTCACCGCGATTGCTGCATACACCGTCGCGAACAAAACGTGGTGGTTCCCACCTCTTGCATCCGTGCAGGGCGGCGAAATTGACAATCTCTTCATGATCACGCTTGTCATCACAGGGATTGTCTTCATCGCGGTGCACGTGGTGCTTGCGTACTTTGTCTGGCGTTACCGTGGGCGGCCGGGCGGGAAAGCTGCGTACGTTACGCACAATACACCGTTCGAGATTACCGCGGCGGCGACCGTTGCAGTTGCGCTGGTCATCTTAGTCGGGGGAGGAACAACACTCTGGACGAAGATTCAAAGCCCACCACCGGCTGATGCATTCACTGTCGAGGTCTGGGCAGAACAGTTCCGCTGGACGTTCCACTATCCAGGCGCAGATGGACGGATGGGCAACGTGGACGTTCGCTTCATTAGCGACGACAACCCTTACGGTCTCGATCCGAACGACCCCTACGCAAAAGATGACATTTTCGCAACGGAGATGCACGTTCCCTACGGCAAGCCGATCGCGGTAATTCTCCGGTCGAAAGACGTCCTGCACAGTTTTTTCCTCCCGAATTTCCGCATGAAGATGGACGTTGTGCCTGGGATGAAAACACGGATGTGGTTCACACCGACGCAGGCTGGAGTCTTCGAAATTCCATGTGCTGAACTCTGCGGTGTCGGACACTACATCATGCGCGGCGTCCTGACAGTTGAGTCGCCGGAGCAGTTCAACGACTGGATTAGCCAGCAAACTCCTGTTGGAATGTCTCAGTAATCTCACATGCATCTGCAATGGAAAGCAACGTTATAGCCAACGCTGAGGCCGCAGTTCAGACACATCACCACGAGCCCCAGAGTTTCTGGACGAAGTACGTGTTCAGTCAAGACCACAAGGTCATTGCCATGCAGTACATGATTACCGCGCTGATCATGGGATTTATCGGCATGGTGATGTCGTGGATCTTCCGGATTCAGCTCGCATGGCCTGATCACAACCTGCCCTTCATGCGGTTCCTGATGCCAACAAACATGGAGAGTGGCACTCTCCAGACACCAGGATATTACATGCTCGTCACGATGCACGGGACGATCATGGTGTTCTTCCTGCTGACGGCAATCCTAACCGGTGGCTTTGGCAACTTTCTCATTCCCCTTCAGGTTGGCGCGCGTGATATGGCGTTCCCGTTCCTGAATATGCTCAGCTACTGGTTCTACTTCCTCTCGTGCGTGGTCATCACTGTTTCCCTCTTTGTGAGCACCGGTGCAGCGTCGGCGGGATGGACGTCCTACCCGCCGCTGAGTGCGCTCGCGAAAGCAACGCCGGGTTCGGGGCTTGGTCAGGACCTGTGGCTTGTCGCAATTGCGCTGTTCATCGTTGCTTCGACGATGGGCAGTTTGAACTATGTGACGACTGCACTCAACATGCGCACCAAAGGGATGACGCTCATGCGGATGCCGCTGACGGTGTGGGGCATTATCGTTGCTGCGGTCTTGGGCCTTTTTGCATTTCCTGCGCTCTTTGCTGGTGCAGTACTCCTGCTCCTTGATCGGCACCTGGGCACGAGCTTTTTCCTCCCACACCTTGTCCTTGGCGGTGAGCACATCGTCCGCGATGGTGGCAGCCCCTTGCTCTGGCAGCACTTGTTCTGGTTCCTGGGGCATCCAGAAGTGTACATCCTCATTCTGCCGGCAATGGGCATTACCTCGGAAATTCTCTCCAATGGTGCTCGTAAGCCGATCTTTGGGTACAAAGTGATGGTCGGCTCCCTGGTCGCCATCGCATTCATGAGTTTCATCGTGTGGGGTCACCACATGTTCGTCAGCGGGATGAATCCATGGCTCGGCTTTGCTTTTGTCATTACAACGCTCATCATTGCGGTCCCGTCGGCGATCAAAACGTTCAACTGGCTGGGGACGCTCTGGAAGGGGAATATTCGCTTTACGACCCCGATGCTCTATGCCATTGGTTTTATCTCGACGTTTGTCACGGGAGGGTTGACGGGCATTTTCCTTGGAAATTCTGCGCTCGATATTCCGCTCCACGACACC
Organism: Candidatus Kapaibacterium sp.; assembly: GCA_026003495.1. Classification (GTDB taxonomy): domain Bacteria; phylum Bacteroidota; class Ignavibacteria; order Kapaibacteriales; family NICIL-2; genus NICIL-2. The sequence continues at coordinate 344,678 of BPHK01000001.1, forward strand.
TACTTTGTCGTGGCGCACTTCCACGTGGTGATGGGGCTTAGCTCAGTGTTTGGCATTTTCGGGGGGATCTACTACTGGTTCCCGAAGATGACCGGGAAGATGATGAGCGAGCGGTGGGGGAAGGTGCATTTTTGGCTGACCTTCATTGGCTCGTACGGCGTGTTCTGGACGATGCACTACCTTGGATTCATGGGTATGCCGCGGCGGTACTTCAGCTACGAAAGCTACCAATTTCTGCCGCCGAGCATGCATACGCTTCAAATCATCATCACGATCAGCGCACTCATTGTGGGCGCAGCGCAGCTGATTTTCGTGGTGAACTTCCTCTACAGTTGGCTGCGCGGTCCGAAAGCGCCGGACAACCCGTGGCAAGCAACCTCACTCGAATGGCAAGCACCGACGCCCCCACCGCACGGGAATTGGGTCGGGCAGCTTCCGGAAGTGCACCGTTGGCCGTACGATTACAGCGTGCCCGGGGCATCGGTAGATTTTGTGCCTCAAACAGTCCCGCTCGAGGTTGAGCCGAGTGGTGAGCACCACCGCACAGCAGTAGCAGTCAATGGACACACCAACGGACACAGCAATGGTCACCACGCTTGAGAAATCGCGGCCCCGCAGTGTCGTTCCACCGCCACCGGATCGTGGTAACAGCTGGTGGGGGAGCGATGATGATCCCCAATCGTTAGCAGTGCCGAGCTGGCAGTTCGGCATGTGGCTTGGGTTGGGAACGCTGACGGTGCTCTTTGCCGCTCTCTCAAGTGCGTACATCGTTCGCGTTGGTGGTGAGCCGTTGTCGTTTGCGCTCCCCTCGACATTGTGGATCAGCACAGCGATCCTTGTCGCCAACAGCATCGCGCTTATCCAAGCGCGGCGACTCCTTGCCCGGAAAGAGCAAAGCTTTGTGCGTTGGCTTGCTGTCTCATTTGTCTTTGCCCTTGGATTTCTGGTGTCGCAAGTGATTACGTGGAGCATCCTTGCCAGCCAAGGCGTCTTTATGACAGCAAATCCGCACAGCAGTTTCTTCTACGTGCTGACTGCAGTGCACGGTCTCCACGTCGTCGGTGGGCTTGGGGCGTTGCTGCGTTGCGGAGTTCACGTCCGCCGTCGTAGCCGATGGCCACAACTTGTCCGTGCTGTTGGAATGACAGCGACGTACTGGCACTTTGTGGACGCAGTCTGGCTGTGGATTGTGTTTCTCTTTCTGTGGACGTCCCTGTAAATGTTCAACCGCGGTTTGATGTTCAGTACCGATGGCAACAGCAGTCGTAAATCTTGCGCAAGAGTTCCAGGACTACACGCTCCGCTCGCCGTTCCGGGCAAGCTGGCAGAAGGTGATGATGTGGGTGTTCATCGTCGTTGATGCACTTACCTTCGGCAGTTTGCTCGTCAGCTATGGGTTCACACGTGTGAGCATCGGGACCTGGGCAAACCCAGCACATGTCTTTGCACTCCACATTGGCGGCAAGGAAATTCCCCTGCTGCTCATCGCAATCATGACGTTTATTCTCGTCAGTTCCAGCGGCACGATGGCGCTTGGCGTCGCAAGCGCCTATGAGCGAAATAAAAAGCGCACTGTGCTCTTCTTGACGCTGACGATGCTGCTGGGTCTGACGTTCGTCGGCTGCCAAGTGTACGAGTGGTCCCACCTGATTACGCACGGGACGCGTCCCTGGTGGAACCCCTACGGCCCACCACAATTTGGCGCATACTTTTTCACACTCACGGGATTCCACGGGCTCCACGTCCTCAGTGGGGTGATTTACCTGGCTATCGTTGCGCGGATGGTTGCCAATGGCACACTCGATCGACGCGGCTCGTATCAGTTGGTCGAAATTGCCGGACTCTACTGGCACTTTGTGGATTTGATTTGGGTGTTCATTTTCACGATGTTCTACTTGTTCTGACGGAGATCCGATGGCAGAAGGCACGCACGTTCCGATTCGCAAATACCTCGTTGTGTGGCTGTGGCTGTTCATTCTCAGTGCGCTGGCGTACTTTATTGACGTCGTGCACGTACCACAGCCATGGAAGCCAATTCTGCTCGTCGTCGTAGCGCTTATGAAGGCAGGAATGATCATGGCCGTCTTCATGCACTTAGGCTATGAGCGCTTGAGCTTGATCTATGCCGTCGTCGCGCCACTGATCTTCCTGGTGGTGATGACGATTGCATTCCTCCCAGAAGGCGGCGCGATTTTCGGTAGTCATGCAATTGCAGCACCATGACCTGGAATTTGTTTCAATCAACGGCACGTGCCGATAACCAGCAGTCGCCGTCAGCGAGAGGGGGAGGCGCGGCCATGACTGCGCAGGTGCTGCGACACATTGCTCAAGCAATCGTCGTTGCTGCTGCGCTGGGTGTTCCGCTGATGGCGCAGTGCGCAATGTGCAAATCCTCAGTGGAGACAACAGATAATTCGGCATTTGTCTTCGCCCTGCGCGACGGAATCTACTTGATGCTCGTTACGCCGTATCTGATTGCTGCTGCAATCGCCGTCGGAGTGTACCTTCGGTGGCGCAAGCGTACTCGGCAGGGTCGCGCTGCTGCGACAGTGAAGCTTCCTCATCCCAGGCTCAATTGATGCAGCACGCCAGGTGGCTTATTCTGCTCTTGGCGTATTGGGGAGCACTGCACATCAGCAGCGGATGCCGTTCGGCTCAGCCGATCCCCTCCGATGCGGTTCTGCTCACAGGGCGAATCAATCCGATGCTCGGGCCCCGCGGGACGGTGCTCTGTTGGGTGCTCGAAGTTGGCAGTGACTTACGCTCGCTCAAATACTACGCGCTCGTTGGGAGTGAAGAGATGATGGCGCAGCTACGGCGCGAGGATGCGACTGTAACTTTGCGGGCAGTGATACGATCTGACCTCCACACCGACTGCCCCGTTGGTTCGGTCGCTGAAGTGTATGAGATTTTGGAGCTTCGCACACCGTCAGATTAGCCGGCTACTGCCGTTGTCCCTTGCAATTGTGGTGCTCGGCTGTCCGCAAACGCTCGTCAAGCGTATCGAAGAGCTTCGTCCCCCAGCGGGGTACCGTCCACTGCTTACCGATACGACGCTCTTTGTTAGCGCCGATGAGGTGCTCGAGCACGCGAAGGCGCTACCGAGTACTTCCCCGCTGCGCGACACGCTCGCGATGAACGGAGAGCTTCCCCACGATAGCCTTCCGCCGATGCCATCAGGGTGTATCGTCCAACTTTCCCCCCGCCAACTCGATGATGGACGCTACCCCACCGAAATCACCTTCGATGTCACTGTTGTGGACAATGCAGGGCGTTTTGTGACAGGACTGGCGCCACCGAATTACCGTGGCTCGGTGCCATGGCGGTCAGTGTGGTCGTGGCTGAGCGATTCGTGCAAAGGCACTGCAATCCAGATCGATTCATTCACCGTCGAGGAGCGTCGCCAAGAACGGGGCGAGCGCTTTGCAGTGGCATTTGTGCTCGACCATTCACCCTCGATGGGTCAGGCACGGATTCTCCGATTGCGGCAGGCCGTTGCTGGTGTGCTGCGAGAATTCATCCCCGGCGATGCCGTGACGATCATAAGCTTCGGTGGCCGCTCGCAGGTGGAAGTGCCGATCACTGCCGATAGTAGCGCGTACCGAGCATTCGACCCAATGGCGGGGACGATGATCGGCGGTACGGCGATCTACGATGCTGTGGCAGCAGCAATCGAGCAACTCCGCAAAACCCCTCCGGAGTACCGACGAATCGTTGTACTTTTCACCGACGGTGAGGACAATTCCTCCAAGCTTTCGCTCCAAGCTGCAGTGCGACGTGCAGCGGATAGTTCAGTGACCGTTTACACGATCGCGTATGGCTGGTTTTCGGAAGAGCCGCTCCGGCTTTTGGCACAAGGCACGCATGGTCAACTGTATCGCATCTACTCTGTGCGGGAGTTCCCGGCGATATTCTCCCGCATCTACCGTGCGCTGCGGAGCTACTATCGCATTCGCTATCGCCCACCGCAGTGCGACGGACTGCACACAGTGCGTGTGGGGTTGCGGCTCGGTGCATGTAGCACGTTTACTGTTGCGCACTACGATCGTTCGGTACTGACCATCCTCGATACCGTTGGGACGATTGTGTTTCTCCCGATCGAGTTTGACTTCGACCAAGCGACAATCCGTCCAGAATCGCTCCCCTTGCTCGAACGCATCGCCGATGCGATGAAGGCGCATCCGTCGCTTGTCATCGAAGTTCGCGGGCATACCGACGATCGCGGCACGGACGCATACAACCTGCGGCTTTCCCAGCGACGCGCCGAAGCAGTCGTCGAGGCACTCGTTGCAATGGGTGTCGAGCGTTCACGGCTGCGAGCAGTAGGCTTTGGGAAATCGCGCCCCGTTGTGCCGAATACGAGCGAGGAAAACCGCTCGCGGAATCGGCGGACGGAATTTGTCATCATCAAAAACTAACGGGCACACTCGCTGTGATTGTTTCGATCATTGTTGCCTACGATAACCAACGCGGTATCGGGCGCGGGGGAAGTATTCCCTGGAGAGCCCCCGAAGACCTTGCGCTCTTCAAGCGCCTGACGTGGGGGCACCACATTGTCATGGGCAGGCGGACGTTTGAATCCATCGGGCGATGTCTGCCAGGGCGGATCAATCTCGTGGTGACACGGCAGGAACGCTCTCTACCGGAAGGGTGTGTGCGTGCAGCGTCGCTCGAGGCAGCGCTCGAGTATGCCCAGGCTCGGAATGAGAGCGAGTGCTTCATCATTGGAGGCGGGATGCTCTATCGGCAGGCACTCGCTCGTGCAGACCGCCTCTACATCAGTCAGATTGACGGCAGCTTTGATTGCGACGTTTTCTTCCCCCCACTGGAGACCGACGCGTGGGAAGAGCGCATGGCCGCTCATGTCGCAGCTACAAAACCAGGGACAGTGAACTTTACCTTCTGCGTGCTCGACCGTCGGGGACGGCAGCTGCCGCTGCCAGACGTACTCAGCGAATGGGGAGCCCAACGTTGATGCCGAGCAGAACGCTCAGTGTGGATGCAACTTGGCTGGAGTACACCAGCGCACTTCCATCGAAACCGACGCTGATGTTGAATTCACGCGCGACGGGGAAGTGCAGCCCCGCAGAAATTGCTGCGACTGGCCCGAGCTTGCTGAGTCCCACGCTCGGTTGCACAAATGGCACACCGCCGAGAATGCGGAGGTCAGGCTCTGTGAACGAATACGCGATCGCAACCGAAGAAAGCGTTGCCGTTGTGAGCGTGCTCTGCGGTTGCGCGATGTTGAGCGTGTAGGGTGCGCGACGAAACTCGATCCCTAGCTGATTGTTGTCATCGAAGCGGTAGAAAGCAACGATACTGAAGTTTTCCAGTGAGCTGGGCGCTGTGCCAGCAAGCGTCGAGCTACGGTAGGAGAGCTGCGCAATCCAAGGAGCGGCTTCTGTACTGCGTGCCGTCAACATCGGACCGAAGACCATGCCCATGCGCGTGCTGGCAAAACGGAACGCAAGCGGTTCGGCGGCAGAGACTGGGTGCGGTTTCCGCTCGAAGGTGAATGGCGGAAGGTCATCAGCTTCGGCGCTCTGTTCCATCGCTATGGCAGCGTCGGTACGTGGTGCATGGACGAAGCTTTCAATGCTCTGCCGCGTAGGCGTCACGTCTGAGCGAGCAGGGAGCGATGGCCGAGTGAGCGCTACGCGGGTTTTGATGGGCTTGGCTGGTTCGATGGTCCGTGCTGGCTGATTGGGACGATGCGGGAAAAGCAGCGCGATTCCGATGGTAATCCCTGCGATTGCGGCGCTGGTGCTCGCATAAGGAAGCAGGCGGCGTACGAGCGACTTATTCGGTACGCTAATGCCCAGCGCAGCGTATACTGCTTCTTTGACTTCTGCTGGTGCTGCGGCACGAGCGCGCTCGGTATCGAGTGCGCGTTGCATCTGGAGTGCTTGGTGGAATTGCCGCTGCAGCTCATCACTTTCACTGAGAGCGGCGAAGAGCTCCTGCTGCTCGGCTGGAGTTGCTTCACCGTCGAGGTAGAGGAAGATGAGCTCTGAGAGTCTATCCATGATGCTTCTGGTGCGGAGTTTTCACTTGTTCTGATTCGTCGTCGGGTGCGTTGCTGCTTTCGTCGCGCCAATACGGTTCGAGAATCGTACGCAAGTGCGCTTTCGCACGGACGATCCAGTTGCGCGCCGTCGAGAGCGGAACGCCAAGGACGTCGGCGACCTCCTGATAGGTGAGCCCGTTGTAGCATTGCAAGACGACAGCTTCGCGATAGTGCGCTGGGAGCAGATCCAGCGCCATTGCGATAATCTCGGCTAACTCATTCTGCTCGATGGCTGCCTCACCGAGTGGGTTGTACGACTCGATGGCACTCTCCTCAAATTCGGTTGTCGGCATGGTGCTTTCGTTCCGCTTCATGATCAGGCAAATGTTCCGCGCGATGCGGAGCAGGTACCCGCGCAGGTTCGTCATGACACGCTCAGCAGAGATTGAGCGCCAGAACGAGATGAACACTTCCTGGCATGCATCCCGTGCGGACGTCTGATCCCCGAGAATCCGAGCGCAATAGACGAACACTCGCCCGCTGTGGCGATTGTAGAGTTCCTCGAACGCTTCGTTGCGTTCGCGATCGCTGCCGCTCACGAGGAGGCCGTAGAGGTCGTCATCGCTGAGCGACTGGTACTTCCGTTTGCGAAGAGGCATGCGCGTCGCTCATGGTCCGTTGCACACAGAGGCAGCTTTCTGGCTACAATAATACAGCGCTCCGGCGATTTGTTTCACTCCCGCAGGAGTAGCGCCCAGAAGAAGCCGTCGGTGGAATGCTCGGCTGGGTCGAAACGGCCATGAGCGAGCATGCGCATCTGCGGGCAGCGTTGAACGAGCCATTCCAGATGGCGCTCGCCTTCGTCCGGGAAGATGCTGCATGTGCACAGGAGCACGCGTCCTCCCGGTGCGAGCATCGAAAGGTAGCGCTGGACAATGTCGCGTTGCTGCGTCTGGAGTCGTGGCAAATCTTCCGGCCCCAGATGCCATTTCCCATCGGGGTTTCGCCGCCAAACGCCTGAACCACTACATGGCAGATCGAGCAGCAGCCGCTCTGCGGTGCCGTCGAGCCGTTTGATAGTTTTTGTCGAGGTGATCGGGCGTGTCTCGATGATACTGACGCCAGCACGAGCTGCTCGGCGTCGAAGCTCGGTAAGCTTCCAGGCTGCGATATCGAGCGCAATGATCTTCCCCTTGTTCTGCATCAGAGCGGCAAGGTGGAGAGTCTTGCCGCCGCTGCCAGCGCACGCATCTACGACGCGCATGCCCGGTGCTGGATCGAGAATGTGCGCCATCGCTTGCGAAGCAGCATCCTGCATCTCGAACATCCCGGCGTGGAATGGTTCCAGTGCAAAGACGTTTGCATAGCGTTCGAGCAGGATCGCTTCCGGCGCAAATGGATGCGCCGTTGCTGCAATGCCGCTGTTTTCGAGCAGCCTTACAAGCTCCGAGCGGCTGGTCTGGAGAGTGTTGGTACGGAGAACAAGTTGCGGTGGTTTGTTCAGCGAGGCAAGGATTGCTTCCCAGCGTTCGGCGCACTGGGCAGCGCCGTACTGGTCGAGCCAATCGGGGATCGAATAGCGCACTGCGCGTGATGGTGGGTGCTCCCATCGCGCAAGCAACTGCTGTCGCGGCGGGATACCGCGTCGCAGCGTCGGTGGGAGCGGCACCTCGTGGAGCACCCACCAAGCGCGAATGCATGCGCCAATGTGCTCGAGGTCGAATGCTTCCTGCTTGCCGAGCGCCCAGAACAAGCGACGTAGGTGGCGCACGACGCCATAGACGGTTTCTGCCACGAGCGCGCGCTGCGGTGCATGCAGCGGGAGTGGGCGAAGCATCCGTTCGATGACGCGGTCACCATGACGTCGCTCGTTCAGGATGCCCGCAATGCCACGCGCAAGCTGCTTGTGCAGGTGTGGTGTTACCATGCTGCGCCGATCCCGATACCGTTCGGTAGTGGGTACAGCTGCCACTGAGCGGAGCTGTGCATGCGACGAGCGAGCGCGTAGCCGACAGTGGCACCGATGGTGGTGCCGGCAATGACGTCACTCACCCAGTGTTGGTCTGAGTAGATGCGCGCCCACGCGATGGTGAACGCCACTGCTGCAGCCCCCACGTGGAGAGTAACCGACTGACCTCGAGCCAACGCGACGCCGAGAATTGTTCCGCCAATGGTCGCATGCCCTGAAGGGAACGACCACTGCCCATCATCCCACCGAGCGGGCAGAAAAAATCCATCGCCTCGGTTCCGCCAGGGACGCGCACGTCCGACAGCAATCTTGGTGGCAGTAGTGATGAAGCCTGCTACTGCGAGTGCTTCGAGCAGCTGGCGTCCACTTGTGACGGTATGCTCAGAGCCAGTGATAGTACCGCCTGCGATGATCGCTGCAGAAAGCGCTGCTGCACTCCAGGATTGGCCCAGCGCATTGCCCACCTGCGCGAGAGCATCGAGCGTGCGATGCTGATTGCGCAGCGCCGCACTGCGGAGTGCGCGGTCGCCACCACTCATCCAAACAATCGCGGCAAGGCTTCCAGCGCTGGTAGCAATGCTCGGGAGCGGCTCGATCGCAATGCCGCTTGGAACGGAGCGGATGTCCCCCCAAACATTCTCCCACAGTGTGGATGTTGTGTCGGCTGCGTGGACTATCCCAAACGCAACAAGTCCGAGGACGATGAAGCGCTGCATGTAGTTCTACTGTAGTTTCGTGTACGCAAAATTGCACGTGCCCTATGCGCTGGTTTATCCCGTTCTGCTTGCTCGGCGTTTCGGTTCTTGCACAATCGTACATCGAGTCCCCCATCAGTGTGTGTGGCTTTCTTGGAGCAGCGCGTGGTGCGAACGAAGTCCCCGCCAAGCTGCAGGACTGGGGTATTGCGGGCGGCATCAATGCGCTCGTTCAAGATCGCACCTCCAGTGTCCTCGGTGGGGAGTTGAACTTCTGGTACGCGCGAACGCTCTCGACAGCGCCCGGTTTCCGCTACGCTACGGGTGCGATCATGGTGGATGTACGCGGGCGTGCAACAATTCGGATACCGCTCCAGCATCCGTCGGTTGCATTCGTTGCGGCAGGTGTCGGTGCGCTGTTTCCGCTCAACGAGATGATCTTGCAGCAGCCGCCCTCGCCCGATTTCGAACCGAACACGCCAGCACTGGCGGTTCCCCTTTCCGTCGGTATCCGCACGCGTGTACTGGAGCAGCTCTCCGTCGAGCTTCGCGCGACGTTCGTCCTGACCACGACCGATAATCTCAATGCACCCCACGATGGTAGGTTCGATGGAATCACGGTGCTCCTGCTTGGCATTGTTGTCCCTGTCGGCTACTGAGGAAGAGGAGGGAGCGTAGATTTGCCTTGCGTTGCACACTGGAGCCCCATCACATGCGACCACCCCTGTTGGACCGCGCAACGATTGAGCATCTTCTCGGCCAGCATCCGCTCTGGCGATTGGAAGAAGAGCCGCCACCGCCTGCACGGATTGTTCGCGAAATCGTTGCTCCGAACTTCCTGGCTGCAGTCGGACTCATCAACGCAATCGCACTGGCAGCGGAGAAGCTCGACCATCATCCGGACATTCTGCTCTACGGCTGGAACAAGCTCCGCATTAGCTCGACCACGCACGACCGAGGCGGCCTGACCGAGCTTGATTTCAAGCTTGCCAGCGAGATTGACGCACTCGCGAGTGCTTAGACATTCCAGAACTGCCGGTCGAGGCTGCGATACTGGATGGCCTCGCTCACGTGGACGGTTGTGATTGCGGCGCTGCCGTCGAGATCGGCGATCGTCCGCGCAACTTTGAGGATGCGATCGTAGGCACGTGCGGAAAGCCCAAGTCGCTGCATCGCAGCATCGAGCAGAGAGCGTGCCGATGCATCGAGTTGGCAGAAGCGTTCGATTTCCTTCGGCCCCATGTCCGCGTTCTTGTAGATGCCATCAATGCCAGCAAAACGCTCTGCTTGACGCTGTCGCGCGCGGAGGACGCGTTCGCGGATCACCGCGGAGCGTTCGCCACGGCGTGCGGCGCTCAGCTCGTGGTGTGCAACGGGCTGGACCTCGATGTGAATGTCAATGCGATCGAGCAGCGGGCCGGAAATTTTCGCCATGTAGCGCTGAATCTGCTGTGGGGTGCAGGTGCATTCGTGCTTTGGGTTGCCGAAGTTGCCGCAGGGACACGGGTTCATCGAGCAGACGAGCATGACGTTGCACGGGTATTCGACGGTCATCTTCGTCCGCGAGATCGTGATGCGTCGCTCTTCGAGTGGTTGGCGCAGCACTTCGAGCACATTCCGCGCAAACTCGGGAAGCTCATCGAGGAAGAGGACGCCGTGGTGTGCCAACGAGATTTCTCCAGCTCTGATGGTGTTCATCCCTCCACCGACGAGCGCTGCATCGCTGATGGTGTGGTGTGGGGCGCGGAAGGGGCGTTCGGTCACGAGCGCTTGCCCCGGCGGGAGCAATCCCGCCACGGAGTGGATGCGTGTTGTCTCGATCGCTTCTGCAAGCGTCATCGGCGGAAGAATGCCGGGGAGGCGTCGTGCGAGCATCGTTTTGCCCGAACCTGGTGGGCCGATCATGATGACGTTGTGCCCACCGGCAGCAGCGACTTCGAGCGCGCGCTTGACAGCCTCTTGACCTTTGACGTCCGCAAAGTCAGGTTCGTGGTGGCTTCGATGTTTTTCAAACAACTCAGCTGGATCGACCGAGACCGGTGCAGGGGCCAGTTCGCCGGTGAGGATGGAGACCACCTCGCCGAGCGATTCTGCAGCGAGCACTTCGAGGGCTTGCGCCAGCGCTGCCTCTTCTGCATTCGGTGCGGGGACGATCATGCGGCGGAAGCCACGCGCACCTGCTTCGAGCGCCATCGAGAGCGCACCGCGAATTGGGCGGAGTGAACCATCGAGCGCAAGCTCGCCGATGATGAGCGTCCCGTCGAGCATTTCCGGTGCAATCATTCCGCTTGCCGTCAGTATGCCGATCGCAATGGGCAAATCGAAACCAGAGCCTTCCTTGCGGATGTCCGCAGGTGCAAGGTTAACGGTGATCTTCCGCTGAGGAAATGGAAAACCGCTGGACTTGATTGCTGCCGTGACGCGTTCGCGCGATTCGCGCACTGCGGAATCGGGCAAACCCACCACGACGAAGCCCGGCAGTTGCTGCTCCAGATGCGTTTCGACCTCGACGATGAATGCCGAGATCCCCACTACCGATGCTGAGGAAATGCGCGCGTACATCATCCCACGTTGCCGATGGTTTCCACTCGCTGCGAAAAATACGAGCTTGCTCGGCACCGAGCCATTGTTTGTACGTCGGTGCGTGGTATTTTTACCTCTGCCTTCTCAAGGCATTGCCAGTGGTACGAATCTTCAAAATGGAACGATGGCGATGCACCGAGCTACGCACTGCGCTCTTGCGTTTGCACTGCTCCTGATTTGCAGTAGCCCTGCAGGAGCGCAGTCACTCCTGAACGAAGGAATGGGCCAGGAAGATCCATTCGCGCGGGAGGTTGAGTTCTGGAAGCAGCGAGCATTTCCCTTCGACCGTATCCCGGAGGGTGCCTACGAGCGCGCAATCGAACAAGCCGAGCGCCTTGCCCGCCGCAAGGGGGCAGCTGCCGCGCTTGCGGCACAACCCGAGTGGAAGCTCATCGGACCGGATAACATCGGCGGGCGCACGCGGACGGTCGTGCACCATCCAACGCAATCGGGCGTGGTGTACGTTGGTGCTGCCGGTGGTGGCATCTGGCGAACGACCAACAGTGGTGCGTCGTGGGAGCCACTGTTTGACAGTGGTGTCTCGCTGAGCATGGGCGCACTGGCAATTGATCCGAACAATCCCGATGTGCTCTATGCGGGCACCGGTGAAATCACCCCTGCCTCGAACATGCAGGATGCCTGGGGGACTGGGATGTACAAATCCACTGATGGTGGCCGCACCTGGCGGCGGATCGGTCTTTCCACTGTCGGTGCGTTTTCGAAAGTGTACGTCCATCCGAAAAACTCGAATCTCATCTATGCAGGCGGAGTGCGGAGTGCGCCAGGGCTCTACAAATCCACCGATGCTGGGGCCAGCTGGCAGCGGATGAATCGCTTTGCAATCAGTGACATCACGATTGATCCAAACGACGAACGTAGGCTCTGGATCGGCGTCTGGAGCAATGGCGTTTGGCGTTCAACCGATGGTGGCGAAACCTACGTGAGGACCTCGAGCGGGATGCCTCCGGCGGACCAGATCGGACGCGTCTCTGTCCAGTGCGCACCCTCGAACCCGGCGATTCTCTATGCGCTCATCGAAGGTCCCGACCCAACAGGGCAAGTGACGACCAACACCGTAGGGGCAATCTACAAGTCCACGGACGGCGGGGAGAGCTGGCAGCGCGTCTATCAAGGCGACAACAGCTTTTTCAACGGGCAAGGTGCATACGACAACTTCGTGATGGTGCACCCAACCAACCCTGACATCGCATTTGCCGGTGGGATTGACCTATGGCGAACAACCAACGGCGGTTCGAGCTGGACGAACGTCACCCAAGGGTACAGTGGCGGCAACGTGCACGTTGACCAGCACGCCGGCGCATTCAATCCACTCAACCCGAATGAAATCTACCTTGCCAACGATGGCGGTATGTACCGCACAACCAGCGGGGGTGGGCTGGGGCAGTGGCAAGCGATCAACCGTGGCTACGCGGTCACGCAGTTCTACGCGATGGACATTGACCGCAGTGCCGAACAGAAGACCTACGGCGGCACGCAAGACAACGGCACGCTCGGAAGCGTCCAACAGCAGACCTCGTGGCAATCCATCTGGGGTGGTGATGGTTTCTACACTGTCGTCAACATCCTCAACCCAGCGATGATCTACGGGGAAGTGTACTACGGGGACATGTGGTGGCGCAACCTTTCGACAGGGCAGACGGGGTCATTCACCGCTGGCATTGATGCCAACGACCAAGGTGCATGGGCCTCGCCGCTGGTGCTCGATCGCTCGACTGGTGCGCTCTACCACGGCAGGAGCAAGCTCTACCGCAACTACGTCGGTGGAACGCGCTGGGAGGCGGGCTCGCCGGACGTCTTCGATCCGCAAGCGAAGATTAGCGCGATCGGCCCGTCGCCGGTGGATGAATCGCTCATCTACGTCGGCCTGGAGAATGGCCGCGTCTTCCGCACTGACGATGGAGGCATTGATTGGACCGAGGTAACACTCAACGGCTTGCCGTTGCGCTTTGTTCGCGACATCATCTGCTCGCCTTCGGATCCGAACACAGCGTGGATTTGCTACTCGGGCTACGGCACAGGTCATGTCTTCAAAACCACCGATCGCGGCAGGAGCTGGCAGGACATCAGCGCGACACTCCCCGATGTTCCCGTCAACGCAATTGACGTCCATCCCACCAACGAAGACGTCATCGTCGCAGGAACCGATGCGGGTGTGTTCATCACGTTCAACGGTGGGCAATCCTGGACGCCGCTCGGGCGCGGCTTGCCACGAGCGCCTGTGCTCGATCTGCAAATTTTCCCCGAACGAAACGTCGTGCGTGTTGCCACGCACGGCCGCTCGATGTGGGAATGCGCAATTCCTGCCGAAAGCATCACCGAACCGGAGATTACTTCGCCGTTGGGCGGCGAGGTTGTCACCGCCACCAGCGCGATGGTGTTTTCCTGGCATGGATTCCAGGAGCCTGTCAAGCTCGAAATCACGTACACCGACGGTCAGTACTGGACGACGCTCGCAACGAACGCCGTCGGAGGGGCGTTCCGGTGGATCGTCGAGAACCGCCCCTCTGAGCGAGTTCGCATTCGCGTAACCGAGGTTGGCAATCCACTGGTGTCTGTGGTCTCCAATCCGTTCACAATCCTCGAATTCCAGCGCGGCTCAGTGCAGAGCACAGTTTCCATCCCACACGTTGCCTATGGCTTGGCCTACGACGGCAGCGGTGGATTGTGGACCACGAGCTTCTACACGCCGTACCTCTACAAGCTCGATGCAACGACGCTTCAGATCCGCAAAACCATCAAGCTCCCCGCCGGCGATACGGTCAACTGTACCGACTTGACGATTGATCGCCAGCGCGGAATTCTCTACGTGCACCGCCTACTCAACACGTCCAACGGAGCGGGTGCGCGCATCCTCGTGCTCGACACCAATGGCACGCTTCTCCGTCGCGGCGCAAGCCCGGCAACATCCTACGGTCTTGGGATTGAACTGGTGGGCGACAGGCTCGTCCTCAACGAACGCGACGGGGCACAACGCATCCTGATCTGCGATCCTCAAACGTTCCAGGTCGTGCGGACGCTCGATAATCCCTTCCGCGAATTCTACGGACCGCGCTGCCTCGCTTATGACGGAAGCAGGTACCTCTACCAGGTTGGGACACAGTTCACCGCTGGTGGCGGTGGCTTGCAAGCGGCGTTCCTTCTGCGACTCGATGCAACGGAGCCAAACCGCGAACTCGATCGCATGGAGCTGGTCAATTCCAGCGGGGGAACGATCAATGCCCGCGGCATCGAGTACGACCCCCGTGATGGCAACTATTGGATCACCGACTTGGCTGGCAACATTTACAAGATCGCCAGCTTCGATACGCCCTCAAATCCGCTCAGTCACGTTCCAGTGGGTACCGAACCGCGTGCGTTTCTCCTGGTTGCACCCAACCCTGCCCGCGATCGAGTTGCATTTCGCGTCCTGCTCAGTACCGAGGCTGCATCGGCGGTTGAAGTCGAGGTGCTCGATGTGCTCGGCCGGCGCGTTGCCTACGTTGCTGAATACTCCACAGGCAGTGACCGGACGCTCACGCTCGATTGCTCATCGTTGTCCGAGGGTACATACACGGCAATCCTCCGTTCTGCTGGCGGAGTGATAGCTGCTGAGCGCTTCCTCATCGTTCGATGATGCACCGCTGAGCACCGAAGTGAAACAATCGAGCTTTTTCTGCATTGTTGCTGGTGGAGAGACGCCGTTGGAAAAAAAATTTTGTTCTTACGAAAATCTTTCGTATGTTAGTATCGCTGCCATAGGCAGTTTTTAGGCAATGCGGGGCATGGAGGAGGAACGCGCGCACGTTCCCACCAGCAATTGCCTCGTTGAAGCTCAGTGAAAACGAAATACCCTTTCTCTGTTTCACAACTTCTCATCGGAGGTCCTATGAAACGCGTTGCGTTTGCGTTGGCAGCAGTGCTTCTCTGCTGCAGTGGTGTGCTCCCCAGCTATGCTCAAATCCAAGTGATCATCGGAACGGGGAACACGTACTCATACTACTACCCACACATGCCATACTACCCCAGCAATCGCTATCAATACATCCTGCTTGCCTCCGAGATTCAGCAAGCAGGCGGCTTCGGCGGGCTGATCATGAAGATGGCACTGCAGACCTACACGTGGTACAATGGTACTACTGCACGAACAGCGGAGAATTTCACAATCAAGATGCAGAATACAAACTTGACGACGCTCTCCGCTGGCTGGGTCAATACCGGATGGACCACGGTCTATGGCCCAACAAACTTCCAAGCGACAGTGAACACTACCGCGGGAAGTTGGGTTGATTTCCCAGACTTTACCAATCCATTTGTTTGGGATGGGACATCCAATCTGCTCATTGAAATCTGCCATCAAAATGCTGACCAGAACTCCTTCGGTGGCGCATATCCGTACTTCTATGGGTTCAGTTCCTCAGGTACGCAGCGAGCTCGGTGGGACTTCGATTACTATGGGTACTACGGTTGCACCAATGGCAGCATCTGTTCGGGTACGTGTGGCTATTCCCAAACCTATGGCTATTGGTACACCTCGCGTTGCCCTGTCACAAAGCTTTGGATTGCCGCGGGCATCGAGCAGTCCTTTCCGGATGATGTCGATCCGCGACGTGTGTTGGTGACGACGGGCAACTATGATGGGACGAGCAGCCAGTTCCCGAAGCCCTCGATTACCTTCCGTCGGATGGGGACAAACCCATCGCAGTTTACGTACAAGATTCGCGGGCCGCTTCCATCCCAGACGGTCGTCTATCAAGGGCTGGCGAGCGCAAATCCCAATGATACGGTTATCGTCGTCAACACAGGCAGTGGATTGGTCACTAAAACGATAGACTTCTCGAAGGGTCCACTTGGTGCCCCGACGGGGCAGACAATTGGAAACGGAACGCTCTACACCACTCAAGCAACAGGCGGGGAATACCAATTGGAGGTGCAGTATTCAGTACCTGCGGTTGGTTTCAACCAGACTTGGGCGAAGCGCTTCATCATCGCATTCAATAACGACATTGCCTTGCGGCAGATTGTTGCGCCGCGGCTGAGTCCCTACAAGTATTTGCGGGGTGTCAACATCCCTGTTGCAGTTCAGGTGCAGAACATTGGCTTGAATAACGCAATCAACTTCCGGGTCATTTCGGTGATTCGGTACCAGGGCACCATCGTTCGAGGGCCGGATACGGTTGTCTACAACCAAACACCGGGGTTAGCCATTGGTGAAACGTACACTGCGAACTTCCCCTACTTCAACACGCTGCAGGTCGGTACGTACACGTTCGAGGCGTGGGTGGAGTTGCTCAATGCAACTGACCAGAACACGAACAACAACGTCACTGCCTACGTGCTCCCAGCCGGGCAGACTGCATGGACCTTTGACGTCCAGTACGACACCGAACTGGAAACGAACGCGATTCTGCAGCCAACCTCGAGCAGCAACGATGTTGTTGTCAACCGTCCATACAACGTCGGTGCACGCTTCCGGAATAACGGCGCAGCTGATCAGTCGGATGTGCCGACGACGGTCACAGTCGAGCGGTGGAACGGCTCCAGCTGGGACTTAGTCTTCCAGACAAGCAAGATTCTGCCAGATATTCCTGCGACACCACCAGCAACGGCGACATTGATTTACGATGCATGGACGCCGCAGCAGACGGGGTTGCACCGTGTGTGCGTGACGATCAGTGCGCCGGGCGATCCGGTTACGACGAACAACACGCTCTGCCAGACGTTCACTGTTGGCGATGGGCTCTCGGGCACGTACACGATCGGCACCGCTAACGCAGGCAGTCCGCGGAACTTTGCGACGATTCAGGATGCGGTGGATGCGCTCTATCGGCTGGGTGTGACGGGGCCGGTGACGTTCGAGTTGACCGATGCGTCGTACACGGTTGGGAGTTTGAGCGGTCCGCCTGCGCCGGCGTTGGATTTGAGTTCGAAGATTTTGGGGGTCAGTGCGACGAACACGGTGACGTTCAAGCCATCGCTGATGCGGAGCTTGACGCGCGGGTCGGTTTCGATTCGCTTGCAGAGCACCAACGGCGTCGGTATCTACATCGCGCAGAACATGGATCCGCTTAACCCCAACGCTGTGATGAATCAGCAGCGGGGCTTCCCGCAGCTTTACTCCAGCCCGACGCCGTACATTCGGTTTGACGGCGGTGATCAGAAGTCGTTGCGGTTTTTGCTGGACGTTGGGAGTGCGACGCCGCAGCAGCTGCCGCACCGAGCGGTGTTTTACCTTGGGACGGGTGCATCGAACATTGTGGTGCGGAACTGTTTGATTGAGAACTGGCCGCAGTCGTCGGCATCGTACGCGAGTGATTTGCCGGTGGTGCGGTACATTGCGCCGAACTTTACGTTTGAGCCGGATGTGCGGCAGTTGCAGACGGGTCCGTCGAGCTATTCGGCGGGTGTAGTGTTGCGGTCGGTGGTGCCATCGCAAGGCGGGGTGAACGCGTTTGGGTTGGACACGCTTACCAACGACAACAACGTCATCGAGGGGTGCGAGATCAGCGGTTTTGGCTATGGGGTGGTGGCGTTAGGTGTAGGACCGCTGTTTTACAACGACATTTCGAGCCAGCCGAACCCGCGGTACCAGCGGTACTACAGCAAGGGGAACGTGATACGGAAGAACGTGGTGATGAGCGTTGGTCGTGCGGGTGTGTACTGTGGGTACACCGAGGGGACGGTGATCGAGGGCAACCGCGTGCTCAACGTTGGGGTAGGTTCGACGGGCGTCGGCGGTCGGGATGCTGCCGGGATCATGGTAGGCGGCAAAGCGCGTCCGGGCGAGCAGGTGTACAACAACATTGGGGTGGTGGTGCAGAACAACGAGGTTTCGCACATTAGTTCGGAAGTGCAGGTGTGGGGGATATTGGTCGAGCAGACGCAGAACGTATTTGTCAACCCGTCGGGTGGGACGGTGAGCTTTCCGGACGTAGCCGAGCGGACGGTAGTTCGTGGGAACATCGTCTGGGCGATCAGTCGGACGACGGCGCAGGCGCCGGCGGCGGGGATTCACCTGTGGACACGGCGGTCGCCGAGCGTCAGTGGCATCATGCAGTTCATCACGCCGGCGGCGGTGAACTACCTGACGCGCGGGGACCGAGTGCTCAACAACACGGTGATCATGAGCGGTGACAACGTCACCGGTGGTGGGAGCATTGTTGGGATTGGAGTGCAGAGCAGCATGGCGCCGGAGGTGATCAACAACGCGATTGCGGTGACCGCGAGCGCAGGTGCGGTAGATCGCAGCAATGGCAATACGCTGGCGTGTTTGTTGTACCAGGGCGTCAAGCCGAGTGGGACGGCAGGATTGAAGTCGAACACGAACGCGTACTGGTATCCGAGCGGAGCGGTGATGGGGCGATTCATCGAGGAGTTGCGGGATCCGTCCACGGGCGCACTCGTGACGATTGACCCAGGCAGCGAGTTGGACTACGGGACGTTGGCGCAGTGGAAGTCGTGGATGAAGCAGGATTTGAGCAGCGTGGTAGGGAACTTTGTCGGTGACTACGTGCAGTTGAACACGACGCCGCCGAAGCTGCGGGTGCGGACCAATCCGCTGCCGACGGGTTCGATATTGGACCGTCGGGGTGAGCGGTTGGGCAGCGGGGAGGTTGACCTTGACGGGGACGGTCGCGGGGTCAACGGAGCCAAGTACAGCATTGGCGCTGACGAGTTTCAAGGGAACCTGTACGTCAACGACCTGGAGGCGCTCGAGATTTTGAGTCCGTCGGTGTACCGGTCGTCGGTAGGTCCGTTCAGCGATGCCGAGTACGTGATGACGCAGGCGCCGATCAACGTGGTGGTGCGGATGCGGAACAACGGGTCGGCGACGCAGAGCGGGGTGCAGGTGCAGGGAGTGGTGGAGATGGAACAAGCGCCGAACGTGTGGGTGCCGGTGGCAAGTCAGACGAAGGTGGTGCAGAGCTTGCCGCCGGGCGGTCAGGTGGACATGACGTACGACTTCAACCTGAATCCGCAGACGTACGGGGACATGGGCCAGGTGGCGCCAGCGCCATTTGGCGCGATGAGCCGGAACGTAACGCCGCGGTATCGGGTGCGGTTCAGTGCGCCGATCGACGAGAACGTGGGCAACAACACGGTGCAGAAGGAGTACCGGTTCTACCTGCTGCGGTCGCCGCAGCGGATGGTGATCAGCGCGCCGGCGGCGACGGCCGATGCGAGCAATCCAGCAACGAGCGCGAGCGATCGGGTAGGGCGATTGAACTACGATTCGCTGGCGGCGGGGTTTGCGCGGTTGAACTTGCCGGTGGGGACGCTGGACGTGTTCGACCGGAGCGGCTGGGAGCCGCGAGCGGTCAACTACACGATGTACAAGCACCTGTGGTGGGTGGAAGACCAGACGAAGCTGACGCGGCAGGAGCAGGAGGATCTGCGGGCATTTGTGTCGGTTGGGGTAGCGACGGACAAGCGGAACCTTGTGCTGTCGAGCCAGGAGATCGTCAAGAGCGGGGTGTACGGGACGGGGGATGTGCTCTATGACAACTTTGTCAAGTACGTGTTGCGGTTGGATCGGTCGCCCCAAGGCTGGACGCCGCTGTCGGGCGGGTACCACAACTTTGAGGTGGAAGGGGTAGCGTTGGCGCAAGGGATCCGGGAGCGTGTACTTTCGACGCAGCATCCGTTGGACAACGTGGCGCCGATGCCGTCGTTGGTGCGGGTCTATAGCGATGCGCAGACGGTAGGTCAGGCGCAAGTGGCGTACAAGTACGTGACGGTGGATGCCGGGCTGACCGACAACGTGATGGGAGTGGCGACGGCGCGGTTGAATGCGAACGTAGTGGCGTTGGGAGTTGATTGGCGTCACTACGGTCGGTTGGCGCCGAACACGGGGTTGGAGCGGATCATTCGTTCGGTGACCGAGTACGTGGATCGGAACGGGGATGTGGTGTTGAGCGCTGGGTTTGGGGACATTGGCGTAGTGCGGTATGGCGATGGGACGCAGGCGCGCCTGTGGTGGGAGACGGTCGCCGAGCGCGGGGTGAGCCACTTTGTGGTGGAGCGTCGCGCAGCGGGTCAAGAGGAGTATCGAGCGCTGACGCCGACGGTGGTTGCAGCAGGAGAGAGCGCCGAGCCGCGGCAGTACACGTACGAGGACCGTGTAGATCGGGCCACGAGCTACGAGTACCGCGTAGGGATGGTCAGCCGCGATGGGAGCATTGCGTGGAGTCGGTCAGTGGTGTTGGGAGGCCAGGCTGATGGGTTCAGCGTGGAGGTGCATCCGCAGCCGGCCGATGGGGAGGTGATGGTAGACATTCGCGGCAGTGGGGAGTACGCAGTGGAGGTTGTGGACCTGCTCGGGCGTGTGGTTGCGGCCAGCGCCCAGGTGCAGCCGCACGGCTATCGGTTGGATGTGAGCCGGTTGCCGGCGGGTGTGTACACGGTAGTGGTGCGTCAAGGCGAGATGCTCGTGCGTCAGCCGCTGACGATCGTGCGGTAAACAGCCACGCACCAAACAATGGATGCGGGGGCACAGCGTTGCTGCTGTGCCCCCGCGTGCTATGAGGCATCTGCCTCCTTGGTGCGCTCGAGGTAGAGGCGTAGCCGTTCGAGGTCGTCTGGCAATGGTGCGGAAAACTCCATGTACGTTCCGCTGCGAGGATGGAAAAAACCGAGCACAGATGCGTGGAGGGCTTGTCGCTTGATGATCTGCGCACATGCATTCGCAAGCGGGCGCAAGCGCGGACTTGTCAGTCCTGCGATGGAAGGAACTGCTGCCCCGCCGTAAGCAGCATCTCCGATGAGCGGGTGGCGAATGTGTGCCATGTGGACGCGGATTTGGTGTGTGCGCCCAGTGTGGAGCTTGAGCTCCACATGTGTTGCAACGGCGTAGCGCTCCAGCACGCGATATGTTGTCACAGCGTGCTTGCCGCCACGTCCAAGGACACTAAAGAGCTTGCGATCGCGTGGTGAGCGGCCGATCGGAGCATCAATCGTACCGCTGTCGTCGGGGAGAATGCCCCAAACAAAGCCATGGTAGATGCGATGGACTCGGCGTTCGGCAAATTGTCGGGAGAGTGCTTCACTCGCACGCTCGTGCTTGGCTAGTACAAGCACCCCCGAGGTGTCTTTATCGAGGCGATGGACGATGCCCGGACGCACTGCAGCCGATGCAAGCACCAGACTTTCCGTCTCCTCGTCAAGATCGTCTTCATCGGCGATGGTGATGCGCTCGCGCACGCCAAGGTGGTAGAGCACCGCGTTGACAAGCGTTCCAGTTCGATTGCCGTGTGCTGGGTGAACGACCATTCCAGTTGGCTTGTTGACAACGAGCACATCTTCATCTTCGTAGAGGATGTCGAGCGGGATCTGCTCTGGCACAAGCTCGATCGGCGGACGTCGAAGGATGCAGCACGTGATGCGATCGCCTGGCTGGACCTTAGAACTGGCTTTTGCGCGGCGTCCCTCGATGGTCACCAGCCCGGCTTCGATGGCTTCTTGAATCCGCGTCCGTGTTGCGTGACTGATCGTGTTGGCTAAGTACACATCGAGCCGCATTGGCTTCTGGCCAGGCGGAACAACAAGCTCGATCCGCTGTTCCTGGAGCGGCGGATAGTTCGGATCGTGTGCAGTGCTTGGCATTTCGCTCATCGCGGGCAAATTTACCTGTGCACGCAGGTGGCCAGTGTCGAGATTATTGAGCATCCGTAGCAGAACAATTCCACACGGTTGATGGTCTGCGATGGAGGACCCCGCCGGAGATTATTGCGCCAGCCAGTGCAAATGCTCTTCATTCGGCAGCATGTGCGCTACACTACTGCATCGGTGGGTTCGTCACCCCCGCCGCTGGTTTCTCATGAGTCAGTGCACGCGTGATTACACTGGAAGAACTTCGCCGTATTGCGGCGCTTGCGAAGCTATCGCTGAGCGATGAGGAAATCGAGCACTTCCGCGCTGAGTTCGAGCGAATCGTCGAGTACGTCAGTGCGCTCGACCGCATTCGAGCGCTTGATGAGCTTGAGCCGCTCGATTCGGTCGTCAGCCATACGAACGCCTTTGCCGACGATGTACCGCATCAGTCGCTCCCGACTGCTGAGGCACTAGCAAATGCGCCGCGCCACAACGAAAGCTTTTTCAAAGTGCCGAAGGTGATCGCCTCCGAATGGACGCCCGACCAGAACAATGGGCAATGACGAGAGCTCGTGCTGCTCTTGCAGTATTGCTTATGGGAGCGGCGCTCGCGCTTATGCAGAGCAGCTGCCGTTCCTACCGCGACCCTGAAGCACAGCTTGCAATCGCTCGCTTTGATACAACCGAGTCTGAGCAACCGCTGGCCTCGTTCCGCGGCACCCTGCCGATTGATTCCGTCCGTGATCTTGGAACGCTCCATATCGACATCTGGAAGATCGAGTCGGAAGACTACCCCCGCGAGATTCGGCTCATGGCACGCGTGTTCGATTCGAGCGGGAACTTCATCACGCACTTGGCGCCACCGGTTGTTCCGACGCAAGAGCGATGGGTGCGGCTGCAGGAAACGCTCGGACGGCGCACAGTGCCTATCGGCGACTTTACTGTACGAGAATTCGGCGAAGGCGATTCAGCACTCGGCTACAAGATTGTGCTCACGCTCGACTATAGCGGCTCGATGCGCGGTGTGCTCGATGCGATGGAAGACGGCGCGCGCACGTTCATCGGCATGAAATATCCCGCCGATGAGCTGGCAGTGGCAACGTTCAACACGTCGCTTGATCTCAAGGTGCCCTTCGAGCGCAATCAAGAGCGTCTCCTTGCAACGTTTGAACAGGTGCGCCAGCGTAACTTCGGAGGGTATTCCTCTGTGTACGATGGCTTGATTGGTGCGACCAAGCTCTTCGATACCATTGCATCAGCCGAGCAGCCCCGCGTCCTGGTGTGCTTTACCGACGGCGACGAAAACGCCTCGCGCGAAGATGCCCGCACGCTCTTCGAGGAAGCGACCAAGCGCCGTGTGCGCATCTTCCCGATCGGCTTCGGCTACGTGCGCGACGACCTGCTCGAATACGTTGCTGCGCAAACTGGCGGCCGCTTCTACCGCGTTACCTCACGCAAGGAACTGCTCGCAGTGTTCGCCGAAATCTATCGCTCGCTGCGGTACTACTACCTGGTGCGTTACCGGCCGCCGACGTTTGCAGGGCTGCACGTCGTTGATCTATTTCTCCAGCCGCGTGCGGGCGATACGACGCTCACCGCACGCGGGAGCTACGACAAGAGCGACATCAACCCATGGGCGCAGCTCAACGACGCGTTCAACAAAATGATCACGTTCGACTACAACAAAGCGACGCTGCGTCCGGAAGCAATTCCGATCATCGAGGAAATTGCCGATCAACTCGAGCGCTACGAGCGCGTTTGGCTCGAAGTCCGCGGGCATACCGACGACATCGGCGGGATCGAATTCAACCAACGGCTTTCCGAAGAACGCGCTAAAGCGGTTGTTCGTGCGCTCATCGAGCGTGGCATTGACTCGGTACGTTTGCGTCCGCGGGGAATGGGCATGCTCTATCCGCTTGTGCCGAACACGAGCGAGGAAAATCGCGCCAAGAATCGTCGCACTGAATTTGTGATTATCCGCCGCTAACGCTCCCTGTGGTGGTATGGCTCTCCGCGGAGGATGCTCAGTGCGCGGTAAAGCTGCTCGCAGAGGACAATGCGCGCGATCTCATGCGGGAGCGTCATCGCACTCAGCGAGAGTAGTACATCGGCGCGCTCGCGCACCGACGGCGCAACCCCCCACGGACCACCGATTAGGAACACCAGCCGCCGCGCCGACTGCATCATCAAGCGATCAAGCAGCCGTGCGAACTCTTCGGAACGCATCGCTTGCCCGCGTTCGTCAAGAAGCACGACGGTATCGTTCGGTTGGATCCGCTCAAGGAGCTGTGCAGACTGCACCGCAACCGTCGCTTCCGGTGTGCTTGCATTCGCTGAAGGACATTCCTCAATGCTGGCACGGAGGTTGTAGCGTTCCAGTCTTGCCAGATACTCTCGGCAGAGTGTAACGACGGGCTCGCGCCGCGAACGTTCAGCACACAAAATCACCAAGCGTGTTGCCATTGCATTTGGAAAAATGGGTTCGGATGTCGTAGTTTGGCGCCGGAAATTACTGCCAGCATCAGTAGAAACTCGTGTGGGCACGCGCCGCCACCCCCAAGGGCGCGCAGCGTAGGACGAGCAGCACTCGACCAACGATCATCCCAACGCCGACTCACAGCATCGTACGTTTCACACACATCCATCCACACCATGGCGAAAAATGGTAACGATGCCCCGATGGCATCCCCGTTGCCTGCAGTGCTCGACGTCAGCGAGCTCAAGTCGAAAAAGATTGCCGAGCTGACCAAGATTGCCAAAGCGCTCGGTATACCCGACTATTCGGACCTGCGCAAGCAGGACCTCATCTTCCGCATCCTCGAAGCGCAGTCAGCGCTCCAAATGCGCGAACGCCACTCCGAAGGCGTCACCATCAGCACCGGCGTGCTCGAGGTACTCCCGGAAGGCTATGGCTTCCTGCGCTCGGCAGACTACAACTACCTGCCCTCGCCGGACGACATCTACGTCTCGCCATCGCAGATCAAACGCTTCGGGCTGCGCACTGGTGATACCATCCGCGGCCACGTGCGACCACCGAAGGAAGGCGAGCGCTTCTTTGCATTGCTCAAGGTCGAGACGGTCAACTACGTCGAGCCAGAGCTGATGAAGGATCGAACGCTCTTCGACAACCTAACGCCGACGTATCCGACCAAGCAACTCAAGCTCGAAACTGTCCCGAGCGAGTACTCGATGCGCATCATTGACATGTTCGCACCGATCGGCAAAGGGCAGCGTGGGCTGATCGTCTCGCCGCCGAAGAGTGGGAAAACGATTCTGCTCCAGAAGATCGCCAACAGCATCTCGCGGAATCACCCTGAAGTCCGGCTCATCGTCCTGCTCATTGATGAGCGCCCCGAAGAAGTCACCGACATGCAACGCTCCGTCCAAGCAGAGGTGATTAGCTCGACGTTCGACGAGCCACCCGATCGGCACGTGCAGGTCGCCGAAATGGTCCTCGAGAAAGCCAAGCGACTCGTCGAAGCGCGGCAGGACGTCGTCATTCTGCTCGACTCGATTACACGGCTGGCGCGTGCGCACAACACGGTCATCCCACACTCAGGGAAAATTCTCTCCGGTGGCGTGGACGCAAACGCGCTCCACAAACCCAAGCGGTTCTTCGGCGCCGCGCGGAACATCGAAGAGGGCGGCTCGCTGACGATCATCGCCACCGCACTCATCGAAACGGGAAGCCGGATGGACGAGGTCATCTTCGAAGAGTTCAAAGGCACGGGGAACATGGAGCTTGTGCTCGACCGCAAGCTTGCCGAAAAGCGCATCTTCCCGGCGATTGATCTCAACCGCTCCGGCACGCGGAAGGAAGAGCTGCTCTTGCCACCAGAAGACCTCAGCCGCATTTGGGTGCTCCGCAAGTTCTTGAGCGATCTCAACCCCGCCGAAGCAATGGAGACGCTTCTGGAGCGGCTCGCAAAGACGCGGTCGAACAAAGAGTTCCTGGCGACACTCAACTCATAGCCCGCTCGGCATAGCACGTGCTCCTGCCCTTGGTGGTGCTGCCGTGTGGCGGAGAACTCGTGCGTAGCGTGCCCTCTGAGCCTGTCGTTGGAGAAGGTCCACGTTTTCCTGCGTCTTGTTTGGGGCGTTGTTATGGCACAACGACCACGGCGCGGAATTCCGCTCCCCGCAAGCATTGCAGGCGAACTGCGTAGGCTCCCGCTGGAAGTTCGATTTCTGCGTTGGAGGAAATCTGCTGGTCAGAAAAGTAGAGCAAGCCGCCGAGCGTGTAGATTGCAAGCTGTGCAGAGCGACACTCCTGCGGGAGCAGGACGTGCAACACCGAGCCGGCGAGACGAAAAGGAGTGCTCTCGGCGCGCGGTGCGTCGGCTGAGAGGATACCAAGCCCGCCAACGCGAAGCACGAAGCCGTCGAAGTCCCCGCTGCGTTGTCCATCGAGCGGCGGAAAGTTTTCGCTCGTCGTCGAGCCAGCAATCGCAATCGTGCTATCGGGAAGCCAGCCGATGCCCGACGGCAAATCGCTGCCGTTGCCACCGTAGAGCAGCGACGCATAGCGCCGCCGTCCATCGGGCGAGAAAAAGCCGAGCATCACATCTTCAGCGCCTGCGATCGCAGCATTCTCACTCTCCTCCCGTGGCAGGTCGCTCGATGTCGTCCAGCCGGTCACGTACACGTAGCCCTGGGCATCCATGAGTGCTCCGGTGCAGCGATCCGAGCCCGTGCCGCCGTAGTACGAGCCCCACAGGCGCGTCCCCTCCGGACGGATCACCGCAACGAAGCCATCCCACGGGCCACCGGCGAAGTTGTTCTGCGCTGCCTGCGCTTCAGCAAAGTAGCTCTGCGCCGTGTTGGTGCCGTTGGTAAAACCCGTCACGAGAATCATACCGGACTGCGTGGTGGAAAGGCTTGTGATCGAATCCTGCCCATCGCTGCCGTAGTATCGTCCCCAGAGCCGCTGTCCGCTCGCGCCGAGCCGCGCAAGGAAGCCGTCTGGCGGTGTCATGCGGAGCGAGCCTTCGCCGATGTTGGCTGCGATCGCCTCGCCAGTGTTCGGGCTGGTCGTGGTGCCGGCGATGACAATGCTTCCATCGGGCAGAAACCCTACGCCAGCGATCGAATCGAACCCACGGCCACCGTAGTAGGTGCTCCAGATGCGGCTTGTCAGTGTGGGCGCAAGGACGACGATGTAGCCATCCTCCAATCCGGCGAGTTGCTGTTGGTGGGCAGTCGCCACCAGTCCCGTAGATGCGGTCGTCCCCGCTGCTGCGATCCGGCCGTCTGCGCTGATCGCAACCGCGCTCAGCTCGTCGCGCCCTTGGCCGCCAATGTACGTTGCGGCGCTCCGCGAGCCACTTGTTGGATCGAGCGTGACGATGAAACCATCGGCATCGCCTCCGCCGTAGCTGGGCTGGATCGTACCTGCTGTCGTGGGGAAGTCCGTCGAGCGTGTCCGTCCCACAAGCGCGATGCGCTCCGATGTTACCGCAAGCGCAAGCGCGACATCTTCGCCTGTGGCGCCGATGAGCGTTGCCCATTGGACCTCGCCGGTGCTCGAAAGCTTGATGCAAAATGCATCGCCGCCACCAGCACCGCTGGCGCCGAACAGAGTCGAGCTCGACGTCCAACCTGCCAGGTAGATTGCTCCGCCGAGCGTTTGCATCGCGGTAACGGAATCGCGGCCGCTTGCACCGATGAATCGGCCACCGCGCGCCCATGAGTCCAGCGGCTCCGCCGCATGCTCGGCGAGCAGGCGTGGGGAGCTACCGTCGGAAAGCGTAAGCTCCAGACCGCGGCGTGTCCAGGCAGCGATCGCGCGCGTGCTCCCATCGCGACCGCGCCAGTGCAGCCGCCGCCACAGACGCAGCCCTTCGAATGCACCGTGTGGCACGTACACGTTCACATGCGCTGTTGCTTGTTCGGCAGGCTCGATCGTGACATCGGCCAGCGACAGTCGCTCCCACGTTCCAGCGTGCTGCCAGCGTAGCTCCGTCGCTGTGATCACTACGTCTCCCACTGGTAGAGGCATACCGAACGAGCGGAGTCCCACTGCCCGCGATTTTCGATGAACCACTGGGCAGCGGCGGGAACTGTCATGTCAAAAAGCATTGACAGTGTCAGGAAAACGTAACACGTGGCGACCAAGCGGGGAGAGTGCCATTGCGCGTTCGGTGTGGCTGGAACAACCAGGCGCAAAAATAGCGTGGAACACGCAGCTGCTCTAAGGCTGCTCGAACGTCTCGTGTGCCGGCTGGCGTTGCCGATGCGCGCTCCGAGCGTGCGTGCACGTGGTGGAAGTGGTTTTCTGGCGAGCCGTCCGGCATGCACTATCTTCGCAGCGTCTGCTGTGCAGGCTCGGAGCGCCCCCTGGCGCCGGCATTGAGCAGATTTTTCCTCGAAGCGCTCTTGCGCGCATCGGCACTGCCGCGTTGTATTTTTGCCGCGCAGTCGGGTGGGAAGAGCTTGCACGCATTGTTCAACCACGGCTTTAGCCCTGCATGAAACAACAGCACGCATCGCGGTGGTTGGTCATCGCCCGACCGACTGCAGACGCTCCCTCCTGCAGCACATGTGGAGGCATGATCGCCCCGAGACGCTTCGATTCCCGATGCACTCGGTCGCCATTGAACAATCCTGCTCGGCAGGATATCCTTTCTGTGCGCATGGCTGGGAACAATCGGTGCCCATCTCGAGTCGCAGGGCACCGCACGAGCACGGAACCTTGCTCAGTGGTGATGTCGAACTCCTTCGGCGATGGAATGACAGAACGTACCGCAGCGAACAATTCTCCCCAAGCACTTTCTCGATTGGTACAGTCTTTGCAATGGAAGCATTCCATCGCATTCGACGTTGAATTCACACCTGTGAACGTATCAGAATGTTGTCCCACATCTTTTCCCGGAGGTCGTATGAACGGCTTGTTCCGTTTCTCTGCACGCATCGTTGCAGCAGCGTGCACGCTACTACTCATTGGGAGCTCCGCGCTCCGCGGGCAAACAGCCCCCGCATCGTCCGATTCTCGCACAGCCAGCACTGCCGCTTCGGCGCAGGCAATGGTCGGCAGCAGCGGACTGGAATTCCTCGAAAACAAGGGGCAGGTTGTTGATGACCAAGGGCGCAAAGTCGAAAGCGTCCGCTTCACTGCGCACTCCAATGGGGCAAAACTCTTCTTCATGCCCGATCGGATTGCACACGTCTTCATCGAAGCCTCCGGACCTGGCGCCAAGTACGAGCCAGGGAAAGGGATCAGCTCCAAGGAGCTGGACCAAACCCGCATCCGCTACCAGCGGGTGGATATGGAGCTTGTCGGCGCAAGCCAAAATGTCAACCTCCGCGGCGAGGGTGTGCTCCCTGGCGTGACGAACTTCTTCACCGCCGCTGCCGGACCAGACGGCATCACCGGTGTGCGGAGCTTCTCGACGATTGTGTACGAAAACGTCTATCCCAACATTGACCTTGTGCTGAAAGCCCGCGGCAAAGGCATGAAGGCAGAGTTCATCGTCCGCCCGGGCGGCGATCCGAGCCAAATTCGCCTCCGCGTCTCGAACGCCGACGGCGTTGAATTGACCAGCGAAGGCGGCTACCGCATCCGGACTGCGCTCGGCGTCATCACCGAAGATGCGCCGTACTCGTTCATCCGCACTGCGAACGGGGAGCAAGAAGTCGCCGTCCGCTTCCGGCTCGATGGCGACGTGATCGCCTTCGACGTTCCAACCTACGATCGCTCTCAGACGCTTGTGATCGACCCGGGTCGCGATTGGAGTACCTTCCATGGCGGGGACGATGATGATGTCGGCACAGGGATTGCCGTTCAGCGAAGCTTCAACCCAGCATCTACGACCTCTTACATCTACATCTGCGGCTACACTGCAGGAGGTACATTCCCGATCGTTTCAGCTTCCCAAGGGACCTTCGGCGGTGGTGCCTACGATGCATTCGTCGCAGCATACCAATACGGTGGCACCCGTGCATACTCGACGTACTTCGGCGGATCAAACGACGACCGCGCCTGGGGAATTACCGCCGATGGCTCCGGTCAGGTGTGGGTCGTCGGGCAATCGCGCTCGGCAGCCTGGGGTAGTGGGTTCTTTACCAATGGCAATGCCGGGGATGTGGATGCATTCGTAGCTCGATTTGATGCTGGGGGCACACCGCAGGCGGCACGCTTTGTCGGTGGAACGAACGACGATTACTTCCTCGCAGTTGCCTATGACGGTACCAATCTTACGTGCGGTGGCTACACTGCCAGCCCAGGATTGGCTACAGCCGGCGTGTTCCAGACAACGTACAACGGTCTCTACTGCGGGATGATCGCCCGCTTGCCAGCGACGACGCTCAACGCGATTACCTGGCTGACGTACTACGGCAACAATACCGGTACCCTCAACGGACAAGAAACCTACGTGACCAGTCTCTCGCCGCGCGGCACAGGCGGTGAGGTGTGGGTCGGCGGCTATACCAACAGCCCCAACACCGCGAATGCAATCGCAACGACCGGCTCGTTCAACACCGTCGTCAATAACAACGGAAGCGGTACGACGACCGGCGCAGTGAACTTCGATGGCTTCGTTGCGCTGATGACCTCCAGCGGCGGACGGACTGCAGCGACGTACTACGGCGCTGTCCTGAACGACCGCGTCCTCGGGGTCGCAGCTGATCCACTCGATGCAACCGCCGTCATTGCTGTTGGACGGACAAACTCGATCAATGCCGGCAATCTCATCGCCAGTGCGACCGGCTTCAATACCGTCCTCAACAACGGAACGAACTCGACTGCCTTCGATGACGGGTTCGTGACCCGGCTTACCGTCAGTGGACAACCCTCGGCCGAGACTGGGGGAGCTACTGGGGTTCGACCGCCGATGACTACCTCACCAGCGTTGCGGTGGACGATAATAACGTGAACGAAGCTGGATCGAATACTATTTCGGATGGCCGCGGCGGAAAGATTTTCGTTGCGGGACAAACTGCTGGCAGCAGCAGTGACTTTGCTACGTATTACTTCGATGCATCGTTCAACTCGAACCAAGGCGGCTACGATGCTGTGTGGAGCCGTATCCTTCGCGCACCAGGTGGGAGTCCTACGGTCGAGTATAGCGTCATCACCGGCGGAACAGGAAACGACATCGCCACTGGCATCGCTGTTGATAACCAGCGAAACGTCCATCTGGTTGGGTCGGCAACTGCTGGAGGTGGGAATCTCGCCGCTGGTGGAGCGCAAACCACCTACGGTGGCGGTGCAAGCGATGCGTTCGCAATCAAATGGTGTAACCTCATCGTTCCCAATGCGCCGCAGTTCTCCACAGCAGGTGAAAGTGGCGCATTTTCCAATACCGTTTCTGTATGCGAAACGCTCAACCAAACGGCAACCGGTTTTGTAACCAGTGCAGGTGCCTATCCCAACGTCGCAGCGGGTACAACGTCTGGCTCGTGCCCATTGAGCGAGGTACAGACGCTCACCGTTCGGCTGACCAACGCCGTCCAAGGTGTGCAGTACCGGCTCGAGAACACCACCAGCTCGAATTTCCTCAACTTGACCCCAGGCACAGGAACGAGTGCTGTCACTGCGAATACAGTCGTCGCAACGCAAGATGGGACAGTGTACGTCTCGATCGCAGCATCGGCTTTGCCAACGTCAGGGACGTACGATCTCCGTTGGGTTGCCTATACGCAAACTGTTGGCTCAAGCTGCCAAGAAAATGGCATCACCCAAAACAGTGCGCTCACCGTGAATGCGCTGCCGGCAAACGACGCAATCTCGCAGTCGTCGCCAGGCACGGATAACAATGCAGCTGCAGCCCCCGGCTCGACGTTCAACTTCTACGTCTGCGGTGGGAGCACAAATAATTTCACCGTTGCAACGGGCGGCTTGACGTACGACTGGTGCGTCCTGCAAAATGGCACGATCACGACAGCACCAACCGTCGCGAATGCGACCAACCAAACAGTCACCATCACCCCGAACACCACCGCGGCGCAGCGCGATACGCTCTACCTGCGGGTGCGGCTCACCAATACCAACGGCTGTGCCATCGAATACCAAGCTGCGCTCTACGTCCTGCCCGTGGTTGACATCCAAAATGGCCTCGCCAACGAGGCAACCGACCTGAATGCGAACCCACAGGACCTCTGTGTCAATAGCAGCGGGACGGTGATAGCGCCCGCGACGTACTCCTACCAAGACTCTGGCCCACACACGCTTGTCAATACCTACGGCAACGCAACCACTCCTGGCAACGGTGCAACGGGTAGTGATCCGGTAACTGCTGTAACGCAAAACTATTTGTGGTCAGCGACACCTGCAGGACCAGGAATCACCGGAGTATCGCTCTCGAATCCATCAGCTGCTAATGGTGGAACGCTCAGCTGCGATCACTCGGTTCACCCACGATGTCAATCCAGAGACAATTCACATTAACGCTTGACGGAATTTTATACCAGTGGCGGTATCAGTGGCTGCAGCCGCCAAGCAACCTACATCGTCAACTGCATACCCGCAACCAACGGTAACTGTGACGCCATCGCCGGCAGGACCGGTCTGCGAAGGAACCAGTGTTACGTTTACGATCAACGTAACGCCCAGCTCTGTTACCAGCGGCTCATTCTCCTTCACGCTCAACACTACCTCCCTGACAGATATATCGGTTACACCAGGCGCAGGTGTTGCCACTTTATCCGGGAGCGGGGCCACTTATTCGGGCACTTTCAACGCTGCGACGTTCTCCGTCGTTGTCAACCCAGGAACAGTCACGGCAGCATACGATGCGCTTGGGAGCATTAGCCTGACGGTTAACAGTTTGACAAGTGGTCCGTCGTCGCTTTCCTGTGGCATATCGAGCCCAGTCACAAGCGCACCAGTCACGATTACCCAGCTGCCCGATCTCGTGAATGTCGCGACTGGGTCGTACAATCCCGGGGGTAATCCTACAATACCTACTTTAGCAGTGGCTTCTCCCCCTGCACCGGCAACCCTGATACCAGTAAATAATATTCCCTCAGCGAATACAATAACAAGCACAACTGCGTGCACGTGGGATAATACCGATGGCTACGCTCAAGAATATAGATACGCCATTCAAGAAATTCATCGTCGCAGGTGCCGAATGACGATGATACGTACGAATGGGTGTTTACACTTCCCGCTGGCCTTGGTGTAACGGTTGTATCGATGCGAATGGCAATGGATATCGGGACAACCTTCACAGGTCCAGGCACATTCACTCTTGGACCAACAGACAATCCACCCAATCCAGAACGTCGCGGCTTCCGACTGAGTTGGAACAATACTACTTCATCCCCGCTTACAGCGACTATCACCGTCATTCAGCACGAACAACCAAGCGCCGGGCACCTGTCAGCGGACGATGGGCTCGCTGCAACGTTACGAGTCGACCCATTACCGCAGCCATTTGCGACAAGTCAATACACGTGGCAAGGTGCAAGCGCGGGCTCATCCCACAATGTCTGTGAGAATACGAACATCCAGCATCTACAATCTCAGGCTTGCCAACGGTACTCAAGTGCAGCTCTACCAAATCAATCAGGTCGCCAATAGCGGTGGTATCGGTTATGCCTACTCGAACTCTACCACGCTTCCATCTGCTATCCAAACGGCCGGACGTGCTGGTCTACCGACGCTTCACCATCAACAGCTGGTTCGGTTACGCCAGGTACTACTCTCCCTGCGTGGCAAGATATAACAGTCCAGTTTGTCGCCGTAGATCAGAACAATTGCGGGAGAATTACTGGCCTTGTATCGCCAACCCTCCGCGTCTGGGATACACCAGCTGCCCCCATTGTCAGCGGTCCTGCTTCCGTCTGCCCGAACAAGCTCACTGATCCGAACGCGATTATCAATGCCGCTGGGATTCCGATTCCTGGAGTACACACCTACAACGTTACCAACCTGGCCAGCTATCCTTCGGGAACGACCTTCCAATGGCAGTTGCTCGATAATGCGAATAATGTCCTCACCCCTGGTGTGGACTACGACATCACGCTCGTCAGCACTGGCGGCTACAACAACAACCAGGCACAAGTTCGCTTTGGAAAGAATCTCGATGCAGTGAGCAACCTGACCTGGCAGGTATCGGTAACCTTCCCCAGCTCGAGTGGTGGGTGTACGCTGCCGTTTACGAATGCGATGACAAGTCTTACGGTTGATGCAGAAACCCATCCTGACGTGGCCGGTCAAACAGTTGATCTCAACGCAGTTGCCTCACTGAGTCTGCCAGGCCTCTGCTCCGGGCAACAGGCAACCTATGCGGCTGTACCGGGCATGTCGACATACACCTGGGTAATTGACGAGGATGGTGCAAACAACAACTCCCCGACGTGGGCATCGGGTGGAAACCCATCGCCGACAATTGTTGGGACCTTTTCTATTAATACTGTTACCATTGACTGGCCGGCATTCAGCGATCAGCCGTTGCGTTGGCCGCGCATCGAAGCGTGGGTGCAGAACGCCAATGGCTGCGTCGAAGGTGATACAGTGACGGTGTACATCCTCCCGGTGCCGCAAGCAGGGCCGATCGAGATGGTGCAGGATCCATCCACGCCCTGGCCGGATAGCGCCTGCGTCTTCAACGGTGAAAACTCGCATATCCGAGCGTTTACTGTACCGAAGAGCACAAACTACACCATTGCTAATGTCACCTGGAACTTTACTAACGGTCTGACGTCAATTTACTCCTACGGGACGACTGGTGCACCCTATACGTTGCCGAACGCAAACGATACGGTCCGTGTGCAGTTCAATGGCTCAGGCTGGGAGCGTCTTGTCGTCACCGTCACGTTACCGAATGGGTGCTCCGATACCGCCTCGCTTGACTTTATGGTGTACCCACCGGCAAGCCCGGTGATCTCGGGTCCGACGTCGGTCTGCCATGGATCAACGCATACCTACACAGCGACGCCGTACGTTTCGAACGATACCTACATCTGGGAGATCATCCCATCGTCGGGCGGGACGATTACACCGACGACCAACCAGAGCGTGATCAACGTCAACTGGAGCGGCTCGCCGAACACGTCGTACACCATTCGGTTGACGGAGGTCTCGCCGCTCGGATGCACAGCGCGCTGTCATCCATGGTGTCACGGTCAACCCGAACCCGACGCCCTCGATCAGCGGGCCGACGACGATCTGCGCCGGGCAGAACTATGTCTATACGACGCAGGATAACTCCCCGAATAACTCGTATGCGTGGTCGTTCACTGGTCTGAACTCAGCGAATGCAACCTTCGTCAGTGGTCAGAACACTGCAACGGCTACTGTAACGACAGCGAATCCAGGTCAGTTTACGCTCCGTGTGATTGAAACTGTCGTTGCGACAAGCTGCACAGGATCGGCAACGTACGGGCCGGTGACGGTGATATCATCGCCGACGCCTTCGATTTCGCGGACGTCACCACCTGGGCCGCTCGGGCAAGCGTGCGTTGGGCAGACGATTACGTACGAAACGCCACCATCGGGCAATAGCTACCAATGGAGTGTGACCGGTGGCGGTTCGATTGTGGGCGCTTCGAACAATAACAGCGTGCAAATTCAGTGGAGCGCTACCGGTACGCAAACGATTACGCTCGTTGAAACGCAAGGGAGCTGCTCGACGACAGTGACGCAGCAGGTGAACGTTGTGGCGCAGCCATCGCCGGTGGTTAGTGGCCCAGCGGTTGCCTGCAGCGGAAGCGACTTTAGCTACACCTACTCGACGGCAAACAACACCGGTTCGTCGTACAACTGGACGCTTGGGACAGGTGTCAACGCTGTGGGCGCAACAACAAATGCATCGGTTGTTGTGACGTTCTTG
Organism: Candidatus Kapaibacterium sp.; assembly: GCA_026003495.1. Taxonomy (GTDB): domain Bacteria; phylum Bacteroidota; class Ignavibacteria; order Kapaibacteriales; family NICIL-2; genus NICIL-2. The sequence continues at coordinate 380,297 of BPHK01000001.1, forward strand.
AACAGCACGGCGAATTCAGAAAACCGAACACTTTCTGTGACAGAGACCAACAGTGCGAACTGTTCGGCAACATCGAGCACGTATAACGTCTCGGTCACCTCGACACCGCAGCCGAACATTACCGGCACAACGCCAGTCTGCCAGAACGCAACGGCTACGTATTCCGATGCTAATGCAGCAAGCCAACCACCTGCAACGACCTACAGCTGGTCGGTCACGGGCGGGACGATTACGGGTGCGGCAACTGGCTCCAGTGTGACGGTTCTCTGGAACTCGGCTGGTTCGCAGACGGTGACGCTCGTTGCAACGAACAACACCAATAGCGCGAACTGCTCGAAGACCGCGACGTTCAATGTCGTTGTGGATGCAGCACCGACGGTGTATAACGTCGGGACAACTACACCGACAGCGTGCTCGAACGTTTCGAACAACGTTACGATTACACTCTCTGGCTCGCAGTCGGGTGTGACGTACACGATCAATCGTTCGCCGGACGGTGTGCAAGTAACGCTCAATGGCACGGGTAACCCCTTGAGCTTTACGCAGACAGTCTCGACAGCAGGAACGTATCAATACACAATCACGGCAAGTGATGGTACATGCACCAGCACAATGAACGGGACTGCGACGGTAGTTGTCACCGATCCGCCGACTGCGACCGTCAGTGGTCCATCGGATGTGTGCAGTGGCTCGAGCGCGACGTACACGGCGACGCCGACCAGTGGCGTAACGTACGCCTGGAGCGTCAGCGGCAGTGGCAACAGCGTGCAGAGCACGACCGCCAACCAAGCGACGATTCTCTTCGGCGTGACAAGCGGCACGGCAACGGTGACGGTGGTTGTCACCAACAGCAGTGGCTGCCAAGGGACCGCCACGCAGAATGTGACGGTGAATGCATTGCCATTGAACCGTCCGGTCGCGATCTCGCCGAGCGCGATTTGCGCGGCGGGTGGTGTTGGTACGAACGTAACGAGCGCAACGGTTACGGTAGGTTCGCAAGCGCAACCAGTCCAGGCGAACACGACGTACCAGTTGCTCCTGGGCAGCAGCGTTGTCGCGACGCAGACGACGGGAGGATCGCCACCGGATGCGATCACGTTCACGGTGGGTGGTTTGAGTGCGGGTACGTATGTGTACAGTGTGCGTGCGATCAGCTCGACGACGCCTGCTTGCACGACAGTGATGACGCAGACGGCAAGCTTGACGGTCAACGCTCTGCCGACGCCGGCGGTAACAGGCAACACGACGCCGTGCGTTGGTCAGACAGTGACCTACACGACGCAGAATAACACGGGTAGCTCGTATGCGTGGACGTGGACGCCAGGGGCAGACTTTACGGCTGCCGGTCCGGTGAACACGTATCAACTCACCGGTAGCTGGGGCGCATCGGGTTCGAAAAGCGTCACAGTGACCGAGACCAACAGCGCCGGCTGCGGCCAGTCGAACACGCTGAATGTGACGGTATCGTCGCAGATTGCGGCGACCGTCAGTGGTCCATCGGATGTGTGCAGTGGCTCGAGCGCGACGTACACGGCGACGCCGACCAGTGGCGTAACGTACGCCTGGAGCGTCAGCGGCAGTGGCAACAGCGTGCAGAGCACGACCGCCAACCAAGCGACGATTCTCTTCGGCGTGACAAGCGGTACGGAGACAGTAACGGTTGTGGTGACCGATGGCAACGGATGCCAAGGGACAGCCGCACAGTCGGTGACGGTGCATGCACTGCCGCTGGATCGTCCGGTCGCGATCTCGCCGAGCGCGATTTGCGCGGCGGGTGGTGTTGGTACGAACGTAACGAGCGCAACGATTACGGTTGGGTCGGCTTGCGCAACCGGTCGCAGCCGAACACGACGTACCAGTTGCTCCTGGGCAGCAGCGTTGTCGCGACGCAGACGACGGGTGCATCGCCGGGCAACACGGTGCGTCACGTTCACGGTCGGTGAGTTTGAGCGCAGGGTACGTACGTGTACAGCGTGCGTGCGATCAGCTCGACGACGCCGGCGTGCACGACGACGATGACGCAGACCGTGACGCTGACGGTCAACCCGCTGCCGACGCCGGCGATCAGCGGTCCGACTTCGCCATGCCAGGGTGCCTCGGTGACTTATGTCACGCAGAACAACACCGGCAGCACGTATGCGTGGACATGGACGCCGGTGGCGGACTTTACGCCAGCAGGCCCAACGAATACATACCAGCTCAACGGGACCTGGACAGGAACTGGCAGTGCAACGGTCACGGTGACGGAGATCAACAGCGCTGGCTGCGGTCAGACGAACACGCTGAACGTGAACGTCCAGGCTGCGCCGGCACCGACGATCACGGCGTCGCAATCCAACCCGATCTGTGGCGGTCAAACGGTGACCTTTACGGCAACACCTGCAGGAGCGTCGTCCTACACGTGGACTGTCGGCTCCAACGGTACACTCCAATCGGGCCAAGGCACGCAGTCTATCACCGTGACCTGGGCGAATACACCGTCGAGCTATAGTTCGTCGGTCTCGGTGGTGGTCAATGTTGGCGGTTGCACCGGCAGCGCAAGCTACACGGTGAATGTCAATCCGCAAGCCATGCCGAACATCAGTGGTCCAGCGAGCATCTGCTCGGGTCAAAGTGGTACGTACAGCACACCACTCACGACCGGACGGACCTACAGCTGGAGCACAACGGCAACGCCACCAGGGATGACGCCGTTTAGCCAATCGGGTGTGAACCTCAATTCGGTCACGATCAACTGGGTCAACACAAGCTCGAGTCCGTTTGTTGCGACCGTGCAGGTCGTCGAATCGGCAGGCGGCGTGTGCACGGGCACGGCGACGTACAATGTGACGGTCAACCCGCTCCCGAGCACTGCGATTACTGGTCCGACGAGTGTCTGCCAAGGTCAAACGGTGACGTACTCGCATTCGCCAGCCCTGACGGGGCACAGCTTCGCTTGGACCGTGACGAATGCACAGAGCTGGAGCGGTCAAGGGACCGGTGCAATTACTGTCACGTGGGGCAATACGAATGGAACGGTCGCACTGACAGTCACGAACAACAGCACCGGCTGCACAGCGAATGCAACCAATAGTCCGCTCTCGGTGACGGTCAATCCGAACCCGACACCGACGATCAGCGGCAACGTCAATCCGTGCGCCGGTTCGACCGAGACCTACAGCACGCAATCCGGTATGTCCAGCTACAGCTGGAGCATTACCCCGGCAAGTGCAGGGACAATCGTTGGTCCAAGCAACCAGAGCAGCGTCAACGTCCAATGGAGCAATACCCAGGTGACAGCGACACTGACCGTGCAAGTCAACAATAGCGGCTGTACCGGTCAGCAGTCGGTCACGATCAACGTCCAGCCGAAGCCAACACCGGCGATCTCGGGTGTATCGCAAACCTGCCCAGGTGTTGATCGAACATTCACAACACCATACACTGCCGGCAATAGCTATAGCTGGACGGTCAGCTATGCGCCAGGCTATATCGTCACTGGCGGTAGCACAACCAGCAACACGATTACGGTTCGCTTCAACAGTCCGGGTGCATCGTCTGCAACCGCGACGCTCCAGGTGACGGAAACCTCGCCATACGGCTGCCAGGGAACCGCAACGCAAACGGTAACCGTGCAACCGGCACCGCAACCGGTCATCACAGGCAACACGAACGTCTGCGGCTATCTGGCGCAATACGACGGTATGCCGATCAACAACACGGAAACCTACGTCGTCAGCGATGCCAATGGCATCAACTACTCGACTGCGAACATTGTGTGGACTCTGCCTGCCGGTGGCGGTACCTTCACCGGTGCATCGAGCGGGACGGGTGTAACCACTGTCACGGTCCAGTGGGATGAGCCAACGGCTGCAGCGACGGTCGGCCGTCAGATTGCCGCCCAAGTGACGCTCGGAGCACCCACGAACTGCTCTGGCCAAGCGACGAGTAACGTCCAAGTCAACTGGAATCCCAAGCCCTCGATCAGCGGGCCGCGTGCGTGGTGTGATAATTCCGTGTACACTGCGAACAGCACCAGCGCATCGCAGTCCGGTCTGGCGACCTACAGCGTCCAAGTACCGGTAACACCAGTGTTGCCGAGTGGATCGAGTCGCACTTATAACTGGGCGATTACCCCAGCAAGTGCTGGAACGATCGTCAGCGGTCAAGGTACGCCATCGGTTCAGGTGTCGTGGACGAGCAGCCTTGCCAATACGCCTGTCAACGCCGTCCTGAGCGTGACGGAAACGATCAACTACCTCAACGCGAGCGCTACGCCGACGAATAAGTTCTGCGGGATTACCGACACCTTCAACGTGGTCATCAACCCGATACCGAAGCCGGTGATTACCTCACCGAACAACGGCATCACTGGACCGAATGGGCAAGGTCCATGCGGACGCGATGCCTACACGTACCAAGTCGCTGCCGATGCCAATAGCAGCTATCAATGGGTCGTCAGCGGCGGAACGATCGTCGGTAGCAGTACGAGCAACGTTGTCAACGTCCAGTGGAACAACGTCACTTCTCCAACGCCAGGCTACGTCGGCGTGACCCAAACGTTCCTGACACCGGCGACGATGTGTTCGACCTACGTCCAGCAAGACCTGACAATCCAGGTCAAGCCGAGTCCGAAGGTCACTGGACCGACGGTACTCTGCCAGCAAACCACCAACGGAACGAACGTTGGCAACTACACGGTTCAGACTGTCGTTGCTGGCAACACGTACCAGTGGACTGCTGAGCCAGCCTCGCTGGTCATCTCGAGCTCGACATCAGGTGCGCAGAACCAGAACTTCCAAGTTACGTGGGGTGGAACATCCTCGACGCCACTGACGGCACGGGTGATTGTGCTCGAAACCAACCCAGTATCTGGTTGTTCAGAGCGCGACACGCTCACAATCACGCTGAATCCGAACCCAACGCCTGTCATCACCAGTACCACTGGTGGGCTCAATTCGAACGGTGTCTGCGCTGGCTCGACGCATATCTACGCAACCCAGTTCAACGCAGGCAACTCGTACCTGTGGACTGTCACTGGCGGCACGATCAGCGGTGCTAACACGAACAACCAAGTCACCGTTGTTTGGGGTTCGGCTGGGAGCGGCACGATCAGCGTCCGTGAGCAGGTCGGTGCGATGTTCGGAAGCGGCTGCTGGACGGAGGTAACGGCGAACGTTACGATCCAGCCGTTGCCCAACCCAGTGATCACCGGTCCGGCGACAGTCTGCCGCTACACGCAGCAGAGCTATGAAGTCCAAACCCCGAACGTGAATAACACGTACCAGTGGACGATCACCAACGGCCAGATCGTCGGTGCAAGCACAAATCCAAGCGTGACGGTGCTCTGGTACGATGTACCCATTGGCACGATCGAAGTCACGGAGACGACGCCGCCATCCCAAGGCTCGTGCTCGAACACTGCATCGCTCAACGTCACGATCAATCCGAAGCCAGCTCCGGTCATCAGCGGACCGCCTGCGCCTCCGGTGTGCGTCAACAGCACGCAGACCTATAGCACACCACTGAACACTGGCAACACGTACCTGTGGACAGTCACTGGCGGAACGATCGGCGGCGTCGCGACGAATAACACCGTGACGGTGACCTGGACGACGGTCGGCAACGGCACGATCAGCGTCACGGAAACCAACACGCTCGGATGCGATACGACGGTCAGTCGCACGATCCCAGTCAATGCACTCCCGAGCGTGACGATCACCCCAAGCGGTCCGACGACGATCTGCAACGGACAAAGCCTTACGCTTCTTGCGACACCAGGCTTTGTGAGCTACTCGTGGAACACGGGCGAAACTACACCGAACATCGTCGTTACACAGTCTGGCACCTACGTCGTCACCGTCGTTGACCAAAACGGCTGTTCGAACAACTCGAATAGCATCACGGTGACGGTGCAGAACGTCCCGGCGCCGCAAATCCAAGCAAGCGGACCGACGACCTTCTGCCAGGGCGGTAGCGTGACGCTCTCGATTACGGGTACGAACATCCAGGGCTATGCCTGGTCGAACGGCGCCACGACGAGCTCGATAACCGTGACGACGAGCGGTTCGTACTGGTGCGAGGTCACCTACAACAATGGCTGCAAGGCGCGGACGGAGATCATCACCGTCACTGTCGTACCGAAGCCATCGGTGAGCATCACCGCCAATGGTCCGACGACCTTCTGCGAGGGTGGCTCGGTCGTGCTCGATGCGGGTGCTGGCTTTGCAACGTACGCGTGGTCGAATGGTTCACAGACAGTCGGAACCAATCGCACACTCACGGTCACGCAAGCTGGCAACTACACCGTCACCGTAACGAACGACATCGGCTGCTCGGCGACATCGCAGCCGGTAACGGTCACGGTCTATCCAAAACCAGCACCGCAAATCCAAGCGAGCGGTCCGACCGAGTTCTGCGAAGGTGGCAGCGTGACACTCGATGCAGGAGCCGGCTTTGCCAGCTACCAGTGGTCGAACGGCGCAACAACCCGCACGATTACCGTCACCCAGCAAGGTACCTACACAGTCACTGTGACCGACCAGAACAACTGCTCGGGTACGTCGCAGCCGGTCGTGGTGACGGTCTATCCGAAGCCGGCGAAACCGACGATTACGCAAACAGGCGGCACGCTGACCTCCAGCTCGGCAGCGCAGTACCAATGGTACTACAACGGCGAGCCGATCAGCGGCGCAACCGATCGCTCGTACACCCTCGTCAGAGGTCGCGATAATTCAGGCTACTACAAAGTCCGCATCCGCGATAACAACGGCTGCGAGAATACCTCCGACTCGATATACATCGACATCACACCAGTCGAGGTTGCAGGCGATAACACTGGCATCCAGTTCATGCCGAACCCAACCAGTGGCGAGCTGCGGATTGTGTTCGGTGACGCAATCAACGTCGAGAGTGCACGTGTCATCGTACGCAACCTTGGCGGTCGCGAGATGCTCTCGCTCGAACTCGGCGCAATTAGCGCTGGCACAGCCAAGACACTCGACCTGGCCAATCTGCCCAATGGCGTTTACATGGTCGAGGTGATCCTGCCGAACGGCATGCGCACGATCGGGCGCGTGACGAAGGTGGACTAACCCGTCACACGCAGACACTACGGAAGAGAGCGGCTCCGCATCGTTATGCGGAGTCGCTCTCGGTTTTTGGCCTGTCAAGAACACGCCAAGTGCGGCGGGAACGTCCATACTGTGCTGGAGTCGAGGGCACAACCCCCATTGTTATACCGCGCACTGATGCTCATCGCTGCTGTTTTGAGCATTGTTCTTGTTGCATGTAACGAAGGTACATCGAGGCTGCACGTGCCCGCCGATAGTGCTGCGCTACGCCGTGCCGAGCGCAATGCTGAGCTTCTGGCACGGCAGCTTGAGCTCCAGCAGCGCTTTCCCCTGATTTCCTATCGGCGGATTGTTGTCCGCAGCCGGCATCAGCGAGATTCGCTGTTCCGGGCATTCGGAGTTGGCCGGTCGAGCGATAGTAGCAAGGTGCTCGCGACCCTCAATCGGAAAGAATTGCGTTTTATCATTGTCGGTGATACCGTCATCGTTCCCGATAGTATCGTGAGCGATCTCCGCGCGTATTCGGTTTTTCCACAGTTTTATCCACAAGCAGTGGATATTCCCAAACTCATCGTTCTTAGCAATGCGTATCAGGCCTATGCATGCTACGAACACGGTGAGCTTGTACGCTTTGCTGCGTGTAATACCGGCAGCAAGGGGAAACCGACGTTGCCAGGCAAGTACTACTGCAACTGGAAGCAACGGAAGCGTGTATCGTCGCTCAACGACGAGTGGGTTCTGCCGTACACGATCAACTTCCACCAATACGCTGGTTCTGCGTTCCATGCCTTCGAAATGCCAGGACGGCCGGTCTCGCATGCCTGCGTGCGGCAGTTCGAGGATGACGCTGCCTGGCTCTTCCGCTGGGTAAAACCAGGAAACGTGCGCGATTCGATCGGGCAGTTTTATCCGCGAGGAACTCCGGTGCTCATTCTCGACATGTTCGACTACCGCCGTCCGCGTTACGGACCGTGGCTAGATTTGACATCGAACCGTCCGGTGATCACCAATCTCCCGCTCGATCCATTGGCGGTCGAGGAACCGTGGATCCCGATTTCACAGATTCCGGAGAAACTGCGCCGCGGGCTACCAAACAGACGCCGCTACATCGTTGCACGCGATACGCTCCTTGCGCGCGGCATCATTGATTCGACGTTCAGATTCCGCGCGTCTGTGGACTACAACGAGCTCCGGCGCAAACGGAAGGAGGCAAAAGAGCAACGACGTGAACAGTAAAAGTCAGTCTCTGCGAGGGTGTCGCTCACGGAACGAGAATCCGCTCGAGGCGATTGCCGAGGAGCGTGGTGACTTCGTAGGGGATTGTCCCCAAGCGATCTGCAATCTCGCGTGCGGTGATGCACTGGTTCCCCTGCCGACCAATGAGGACGACTTCGTCGCCAAGAGCAATCGGGTCGCCCCCAACATCCACCATACACTCGTCCATGCAGATTGCACCGACGATCGGGTAGCGCTTTCCGCCGATGAGGCATTCAGCGTTCCCAGTGAGCATGCGCACAAATCCATCGCCATAGCCGATAGGGATCGTTGCGACTGTAGTATCACGCGCTGCGACGTAATGAGTGCCATAGCTGACGGTTTCACCTGCGCGGACCGAACGGAGAGCGGTCACATTCGTAACGAGTCGTAGTGCGGGTCGCAGCTGGGGAGCACTCGTCTGGCCTGGTGCGATGCCGTAGATACCAATGCCGACTCGCAGTGCGGAGTAGTGCGTTGCCGGATGCTGGAGCGCTGCGCCGGTGTTGGCTGCGTGGATCCAGCGGAAGCGGTAACCGTTCTGCAAGAGTTGATTGAGTACCACAGCAAAACGCTGGTTCTGGCGAGTCGTCATCTGGCAGTCGCGTTCATCGCTGCGGGCAAAGTGGGTGCAGATCCCAACGACCTCGATCTGTTCGAGTCGTGTGCACGCTTCGGCGAATGCGGGGACTTCCTCCGGCGCGATCCCATCGCGATGCATGCCGGTGTCCACGTAGAGGTGGCATCGCACGCGGCGTCTGGAGCGTGCGGCGACTGCGTCGAGCCGCTCCATCACGTCGAGTGAGCAGGCTACGACGTCCAGATCATGCTCAACGATTTCCTCGGCATCGTCACTGGTTGGTGTCATCAAGACGATGATTGGCTTAGTGATTCCGATACTGCGGAGTGCAGCGCCCTCTTCAGCAAATGCGACACCGAAGGCATCCACCAATGGTTCAAGCACGGGTGCTACCAGATTCATTCCATGGCCGTAGGCATTGGCCTTGACAACTGCGATGATCTCCTTGCCTGGTGCAATGCTGCGGAAGTAGGCGATGTTTTGCTCGAGTGCGCGTCGGGAGATCTCGATTCGGGTTGGACGCATGGGGCGTATGGAAAAAACAGTGCTGCGATGCAAAAGTACTGCAGATGTTCGGCTGACACAGTATGCATCTTCTCTGCCAGGCGATGGCACAGTATTCTGCATCTTCGTCCTGAAAGCCGCATCATTGCTGGCTTGGCACAGTTTTCCTTTGCTCTCTTGGCGAACAGTTGAATGTATGTTTCACCACTTCATAGAAGGTTGCGATGACGCTGGTCAAGTTCAATCCCTTCGAAGGCTTCGACAGCCTGGTGCGCCGGATGAACGAATGGATGAGCGAGCTCGATCGTAGCTTGGCGTCCAATGGCGAGAGCAGCGTGACGTTGGTTCCGCGCGTGGACATCTCGGAAGACAAGGAGAACTTCTACATCTCCGCGGAGCTTCCGGGCATCCCGAAAGAGCAGATCAAGGTCAACATCAGCGATGACGGGGTGCTAACCATCAGCGGCGAGAAAAAGCATGAAGAAAAGACCGAAGACAAGAACTTCTACCGGATCGAACGCCGCTATGGGATGTTCACGCGATCGTTCACGCTGCCGGAGAACGTCAAGCGCGATGGGATCAGCGCTCGGTACGAAAACGGCGTACTCCACCTTGTGCTGCCGAAGCAACAACCAGCACAACCGAAGGTGACCGAAGTGCCGATCTCGTAACTAGCGAGGCGGCACCGGGGACTCCGGGACAACACGGGCGCTCTCTGGCGAGAGCGCCCGGTTTTTTATGGTACGATTCGGTAAATCATCCGTGGGAAGGGAATGACCTCGCGGATGTGCTCGGCACCGGTGATCCATTTGACGGTGCGTTCGAGTCCCAGCCCAAAGCCGCTATGAGGCACGCTTCCGTACTTGCGGAGATCGAGGTACCACTGGAATGCGTCGAGCGGAAGATGCTCTGCGCGAATGCGTTCGAGCAGCCGGTCGTAGTCATCCTCGCGCTGGGAACCGCCGATGATTTCACCGCCCCCTTCCGGCGCGAGCATGTCCATTGCCAACACCACCCGCGGATCGCTGGGATCCCGCTTCATGTAAAACGCTTTGACTTCGGCTGGGTAGCGGTGGATGATGCAAGGTTTGTCGAACTGCTCCATGATGGCTTCTTCCTGCGGTGCGCCGAAGTCTTCACCCCACGGGAAATCGTACTGCGACTCGCTCCCGTCGGGATTTTTCTTGATGAGTTTGACACCGCGTTTCTGCAAGTACTCGACCGCTTCGGTGTAGCTGAGGCGGTAGAATGGGCGGCGTACCTTCTCGAGTTTGCTCGTATCGCGCCCCAAGACTGCAAGCTCCCGCTGACACTGCCGGAGCACGGTCTGCACAATATGCTCGACAAGGTCCTCAGCCAGGTCCATCGTATCGTCCAGTTCGAAGAATGCCATCTCTGGTTCGACCATCCAGAACTCTGTCAAGTGGCGGCGTGTCTTCGAGCGCTCGGCGCGGAACGTCGGGCCGAACGTATAGACACGTCCGAGCGCCATGGCACTGGCTTCGGCGTAGAGCTGGCCCGATTGCGACAGGTACGCCTTCCCAAGGTCGAAGTACTCGGTTTCGAAGAGCGTACTAGTGCCTTCGCAGGCGTTCGGCGTCAGGATGGGGGAATCGGCGAGCACAAAACCGTTTGCATCGAAAAATTCGCGGATGGCCCGTACCACTGCTGCGCGGACTCGCAGGATCGCCCATTGCCGTTGCGATCGGAGCCACAGGTGCCGGTGCTCCATCAAGAACTCGATGCCATGCTCTTTCGGCGTGATGGGGTATTGCTCCGGTGGGATGTGGTAGATCCACACGTCCGCAATATCTACCTCGACGCCGCCGGGGGCGCGCGCATCCTCGCGGACAACGCCGCGGATACCGAACGATGCTTCCTGTACGAGCGATTTTGCACGCTCGAAGACATCCTCGGCGACGTTCGGCTTGAAGAGGACGCACTGCACGATCCCTGTTCCATCGCGGAGCTTGATGAACTGCAGCTTGCCTTTTTCAGTGCGGTCATATACCCAGCCGCGGAGCGTAACTTCCTTGCCGATGTAGTTGCCGAGCTGCTCGACGTAGATGTACGTCTTGTACCGTGATTCCATTACCGATGCCCAGGAGGACAATGTGGAGCGCGAAAATAACAGCCAACCCTCGAAGCGCGGGTATTTCGAGCAATGCCGGCACGTCGCGTACGCATGCAAACGATATTTTTGCTGCAGCACGACAAATGGCAACTGGTAATGTTTACGCGTGGTCTTGCGACGATTCTGCTCTTGGTGCTTTCGAATACGTTCATGACATTCGCGTGGTATGGGCACCTCCGCTATAGTGGCCAGCTCGGCGTCGAGCGATTCGGCGTCGCAGGGGTGATCGTCATCAGTTGGCTGATTGCGCTGTTTGAATACCTGTTCATGATTCCAGCCAATCGCATTGGATTCGTCGGCACGGGCGGACCGTTCACGCTTTTTCAGCTCAAGATCATCCAGGAGGCGATCAACCTTGTGGTGTTCACGATCATCGCTGTCGCAGTCTTCAAAAGCCAGCATCTGGCATGGAACCATGCGGTTGGATTCGTGTTGCTCCTTGCGGCAGTGTACTTTTTCTTCCGCTCGTAACGATGGAGATTTCCGACGACACATTGGCAGTGGTTGCGTACTTGCAAGAGTACAGCGGCAACAATCTCCGCAAGCCGGACGATCTCGCAATAGTGCTTGAGCTGTGCGCACTCCAAACTGATGCGGCGCTGGCACAGCGGATCATTACCAGTGGTGCTGCTCTCTGGCGGGTGTACCGCGCACTTCGTCGCATGCGGCGTGGCGACGAAGGATACCGCCAACTCGAGGATGAGTTCACCGCGCAGGTCAACGAGTTTCGGCTTGGCATTGCTACTGCGCTCGACGCAACCGACGAGGAACCGCTCCTGGAACGATTTCAAGCAGTGTACATGGAACTGACCACGGGTGCGCTCCGGAACGTCGTTGACTTCGCCCACGACTTTGCATACCTCAAGCAGCTCCAGAACGACCAACGCTGGGGCGGATCATCTTCACCATCTCCACAGGAGCAATGACCAAAGGAATCGTGCTCGCTGGCGGCAGTGGCACGCGGCTCTATCCGATGACCGCTGTCCAGAGCAAGCAGCTCCAGCCGGTCTACGATAAGCCGATGATTTACTATCCGCTGGCAACTCTCATGCTGGCTGGAATTCGCCAGATCCTCATCATTTCGACGCCGCACGATACACCAGCGCTCGAGCGCCTCTTGGGCGACGGCAGCCAGTGGGGCATTCACCTCCGCTACGCCGTCCAGCCGCAGCCACGCGGAATCGCAGAAGCATTCACCATCGGTGCGGACTTTATCGGGAGCGAGCAAGTGTGCTTGATTTTGGGCGACAACCTATTCTACGGCAAGCTTGACTTCCTCCGTCGCGCCCTTGCGACGAACGACGGTGCAACAATTTTCGCCTATCGCGTCCAGGATCCCGAGCGGTACGGCGTCGTCGAGTTCGCTCCCGATGGGCGAGTGCTGAGCATCGAAGAAAAACCTCGCCAGCCGCGCTCCTCCTATGCGATTCCTGGGCTGTATGTGTTCACGCCGGATGTTGTCGAGCTTGCGGGAATGCTCCGCCCGAGCCCGCGGGGTGAACTGGAGATTACCGATTTGCAGCGGCTCTACTTGGAGCGCGGACGCTTGCGGGCAGAGTTGATCGGGCGTGGCGTTGCGTGGCTCGATACCGGGACACCCGAAGCATTGCTCGAAGCAAGCCAGTTCATTCACGCCATCGAAAAGCGTCAGGGTTTGAAGATTGCATGCTTGGAGGAAATCGCGCTCTACGAAGGTTTTATCACTCGTGAGGAGTTGCTTCGGTACATCGAGCAACTGCCGAAGTGTTCGTACCGCGACTACTGCCTCCGCATTGCAGTGGAAGCAACACTGCACGTGGGCTAATCCTTGTAGGGATCGAAGTCGTGCTCCCCGGCCATTGCGACGCCCAGGGGGTAGAGTGTCCAGAGGATGCGGATTGTTCCTTCGTGGCGAGCAAGCACCTCGCGGAGCGGTTTATAGCACTGGGGCGCTTCGTCGGCACCGCCACCGCGAAGCTCAATGCCACGCGACCGAAGCTGCGCTTGGACCTGCTCGAAGTTGACAAGACCCGGTGATACCTGCACCCAGCGCCCGCGACGCCAGCGACGTTTCCCCGCTGCTTGCGTGCGGCTCATCGTGCGCCCTGCGCCGTGCACGGTCGTATAGAGTGCACTGCGCGCAAGCTCGCTCTCAATGCCCTCGACGATGACCGCGATGTCTCCCATCGTCGAGCCGATGAACGACGCTTGCCCGGGGAATGCCGGTGTACAGCCCTTCCGCACTACCCACCACTGGCGCCCGAAGTGCTCCTCGCGCCAGAGGAAGTTGTGGTGATTGTGCACGGAGTACGTCGCCTGCGCGCCGAGGATCTCAAGCACCTTCTCCACGACAATATCGCGCCCTGCGTAGGCGTACTCGCCGGCGAGCTCGATTGCAGCAAGGTATTCCTGGCCGAGTTCCGACCGAGCATCGAAGAGGATTGGCGGCGCATCCATCGAGCCTTCCGGGACGTGGTCGTCGAACGCGCGTCCCTGCGAGAGCGCAATAAAGCCCATCGTCGTGCGATGCCCGAAACCGCGCGAGCCGAAATGCACTGCCACCCAGAGCCAGCCGTCATCGTCGCGATAAAGGTCCACGTAGTGGTTACCTCCACCGACAGTGCCGAGCTGTTCTGCAGCTAAGGCGTAGAGCTTCCGCTGGGGCTTGAACTCAGCGCGGGCGATGCGCTCGAGCACTGGGTGATCAACCGGCTCTTTGCTTTTGCGTCCAACACCAAACGAGATGCGACGGACGATCTCGTCCATCACGCGGGCAATATCCACATCGGCGGCGCGAACATTGGTGCGAACTGCCTTGTTGCCACAGGCGATGTCGAACCCAACACCGGAGAGTGAAATTTTATCGCGGTAGGCAACTGCTCCGCCAATCGGATGGCGGTACCCGTGATGTGCGTCGGCATTGAGGACGCCAATGTCACCTTCGCCGACGCAGCGCTCGAGCTGCTCGATCGCAGCGCGGTCAATGATATCGCGTCCGAAAATTGTTATGTTCTGCTTTCCTGCCATCGTTCAACGGTGAACGAAGATGAGCGTGATGAAATAAACGACGAATGACAGCTTGCTTCTGATTTTGTAAGTTTGACCTTGCAGCATAGGCTGAGCAGGAAATTGCAACGAACCTCGGAGGAAGCTGTACTGACGCAAGGAGATCCTATGGCATCCGACAGTCAGATCTACGAAGATTCCTACACCGCAGCTGCGTATTTGAGTTCGTTTGAGGAGCACGAGGAGTGGATGGAAGCCATACTCTCGATGCTCTCGAAGTGGCAGTGGAGCTCGATGCGGATTGAAAGTCAGATCGAGCGGCGTTCGTTGCCGGAAGATGATCCTGCTAGAGCACTGTTTGCTACGCTTGAGAAAATTCTCATGCGCGGTGTGCCAACACGATGTGCCTGGGAGTATGAGGACCATCTGCTCAGGCAACTCATCGAATGGTTACAGATGTTGCGTACAGAGGGTAGTGAACCTCCGGTAAACGTTCAGCCGCGCAGTGCAACGGATCCAAGGGTAGGATTCGAGATTGAACTGCGTGGTGATATGACGTTCGAGACGATCCTCTCCGACGCAGAGGAGCACTTCAATGGAAGATCCCACAATCCTGAAGTACGTTTTGTACTCCCTCCTGCATTGGAGAAAAGTATCAGTAGCGAAGAACATGAGTTCCTCCACTTCATTAGACGTAATCTACCTGAGCTACAACGCCACGTGCACCCGCAGGCGAGGTTAGCCGACTTGTGTGGGAACGCGGAGCTTGGGCAGCAGCGTGTTGACTTTGCGGTTCGGTACCGTCAGGTGGTCATTGAAATTGATGGCACTCACCATAACGAGCCTGCTCAACGTGCCAACGATACGGAGCGAGATAAGCATCTTGAGCATGCAGGATGGAGTGTTGAGCGTATCCCGGCGAGGAGCACAAGTAGTGAAGGTGAAAAGGAGAGAGTATGGGACGGCATTCTAAACCGCTTGTTCAAAGATGACAATCTTGATCATAAAAAAATTAAAACTAACTCATCGGATAGGAAATTGTTGAGTTACCTTAAGGAATTCCCTGGTGGAGCGCTCGCGTACGTACTCATCATTTTACCTCATGCGTTGCACCAACTCATGCACGGCTTAGTGCGGCTCTATGCGAGTCGCATGTTGCCGCATGACCGAGAGTGCACAATCGTTGTTGTTGAGGAGGATGTACCCGTTGTTGTCGATGCGTTCTGTGCGCTCTGGAGGATGTGGGATGCACTCGCGACGATCTTTCCCGAGTACCCAGCTGCACCGCGCATCAAGCTTGTAGTCCATGAAAACACGGATATTATACCGCTCCAATACCCAGAGAAAATCGAGATCGAATGGGTAAATTTTTCCGAAATGGAAGACGAGCATCTTCGGTTGTTAGAGAACGCGGATGTTCTCCTCTCTCACAGTGCCTACCTTGGTGCGTGGCAGCGCGGTGGATGCGAAGATGCTATCGAAAAATATTGCACGGCACCGAGGATAGCATTTCGGCGGGGATGTTCAGTGGTTGACAATCGGCAGATGACGTATGTAGCCACGCGTCCTCTGGCCGCCTCGCTTAGTATGCTGGAAGAGCAACTTGTACGTGGAGGAGCGAAATTTGAACAGGCACTCCAAGAGCAGAACAGCCCATCACTACCAGAGGAGATCCGGCGCAGCTACGGAGCACTCGTCCTCTTTCTGCGGACAATCTTCCGGTTCAAGCGCTTTCGATCGGGGCAGCTTCTCTCCATCACACGGCTACTTCAGCGGAAGGATTCGATCGTACTCTTACCAACCGGTTCCGGCAAATCACTGATTTATCAATTCACGGGGATGCTGCTGCCAGGGACTGTCCTTGTTGTCGATCCCCTTGTTTCGTTGATGGATGACCAGCAGGAAAATATTCGAGCAATGGGTATTGATAGAGTAGGTGCGATTTCAAGCAAGTTAGGTCAGGACGAGAAAGAGCGTATCAACGATCTTCTCGAATCTGGCAAACAGTGGTTCCTCTTGTGCGCGCCCGAACGACTGCAGCAAGAGGATTTTCGAGTGCACCTGGTCAGTGCTGCGCGATATTCGACCATTCCTCTTGCGGTCATAGATGAAGCGCATTGCATATCTGAGTGGGGGCATGATTTCCGCACCGCTTATCTCCATCTGCCGAAAAATCTTCGGCAATATTGTGTTGACGAGAGCGGCCGGCATCCGACAATTGCCTGCCTGACTGGCACTGCCTCTCGCGCTGTCTTGCGTGATATTATTGCAGAGACGGACATTCCCGAGGATGCGATTATCACGCCGAAGACCTTCGATCGTAAAGAGCTCCGTTTCGAGGTGTTCGTGATCGAGTATGCCAAGGAACGCGACAGTACGCTCGAAGAAGTCATCAGAAAAATTCCCGATAAACTTGGGATGGCACGCGAGGATTTCTTCGAACTCAAGGGTCCGAAAACCAATGCGGGAATTATCTTCTCTCCCCACGTCAACGGTAAGCTTGGGGTTGTGGAGCTCTCAAGACGGCTGCGAAACCATGGAAACTGGTTTGGCGGCAATAAACCGAATGACATGTCTGACGAGGAGTTTACAAGGCATAAGCAAGAAATCCAAGCAAAATTCAAGCGAAACAAGATCCAGGAGTTGGTTGCAACGAAAGCATTTGGCATGGGGATTGACAAGCCCAACATTCGGTACACTGTGCATTACTTCGTTCCGCTTTCGATCGAGGCGTTCTACCAAGAGGCAGGTCGCGCAGGGCGAGATGGCCAACCTGCGTACTGCGCCCTGATCTACTGCAAAGAAAACGTTCAGCGTGGAAACCAATCGCTCACTGCAGCGACGTATGAGGAGTGGGACGATATCACATCGCAAGTTGAGTACAACAATCGTGGTGACTTGCTTGTTCTCCTCTATTTCATCTACCATAACTACAAAGGGCTCAGTGACGATATTGAGTCTGTGAAGAATGCATTTCGAAAGTTGAAAGACAGGCTGGGCACTGTTGAGGGGGAGACCTCCGAATGTACTTTTCCGGTCGCGCATGATAATGACCAAACCGAACAGGCATTGTTTCGACTTATCCGTCTCGGGATCGTCGTTGATTACACAGTCCAGTGGAAGGGACGCAACCAGAAGATCATCACAGTACGCACACGCTGTATTTCCCCAGAGGAAGTACGGTCAAAACTTGCAGACTACATTACAAAGTACATTCCACGAGCACGCGCTGAGCAGTATTTGAGCAAGGTGCCTCCCAGCGGGAATCTGGATATGGTCGTCGAAAAAGCGATCGAAGCCCTCATGCAATTTGTGTATGACGAAATTGTCGCCAAGCGGAAGCAAGCACTCCGCGCAATGTGTGACCTTTGTGAGAACTACCGTTCCGAGGAAGAGTTCCGTCAGGCGATATTGGATTACCTCCAGGAGTCGGAGGAATTTACACGGGAGCTTGTGAAACTTCGTGGCCGAGGTATTCACGAAATTTCTGTGCAAGTTCTCCGTACGTTGGTCAGCAAAGCTGTGGCGCAAGAGAAGGTAGGCGAACTAATCGGTGCTGTCCAGAAAGAATTGACCGATGATCCACACAATACCGCACTGCTCTGGCTTCGGATTGCGACACGAGCAGCGCAGGGAGTGCAGAGCTCGACTCTTGTGCAAGATATCCGAGAGTATCTGGATGCGCTGCACATGTTCTACAACAAATCCTCACAGAGATGGACTATCGAGGACCCCGAACAGTTCGTTCTTGTTGCGCTGGAGGACCTCAGCGAGAGCATCATTGATGAGACGATTGAAGACGTACTCCGCACTCAGTTTGGAGATGAATTTGTGCTGCAGCTCTATCTCTATGCGCGTGACCACCAGGAGCCGAACGCTGGCACTGGTCGGGGGGTGCTGCTGCAACGACTACGACTGTACTACTACGCAATTCAACTTCGAAGGATCAAACACAAATGGATGGTCGAATCCACGACAGATGGTTTGTCTCACAATAGTCAGCGACAATGATGGAAAATACAGATAACATTTTCGATGAGCTTGTTCGCAGCCTGCAGCAGCTCAAGAGCGCGTCCGAGCAGCTTACGCATGCACAAAAGACAGTAAGCAAGGCGGTGACGAATTCGGACTCCGTGATAAAAGCAGCTGAGCACGTCGTGACCGCTACCGAAGAGTTCTTAGCACAGACTGGCAAGTTCGTCTCCGATATTGGCCGCGAATTCAAGAACCACGCTGAAGCATTCCGTGAATCCATTACGCGGTGTGAGACGGAAATCATCAATGACTACACGCAGCGTGTCGGGGAGCTCTCGAAAGAGTATGACCAGATTGTGCAGGAATTACGTGCTTCAGAGATCACGCGCTTGGTTCAGGATATTCAGTCAATGCACGAACGTCTGCACAGTGCGGTCGAACAGTTCCGTAGCGCGTTCACTGAAGTGATTGGTCATCTCAAGGAAAGCATCCCAACTCCAGAAACGATTGCCTCGATAACACGCGCAGGAATCGAAGCGGGAGTTGAAGGAAGCATACAGATGCTCCGTAGTCAAGCCGAGGAGGTCAGCAGCGCACTTACCGATAGTGTCCGCAACATTCAAGGGGCAGCGGGCGAGATAGCACAGTCAACCAGTGAGCTTACCGATAAGCTTGCCGGAATCCCAGTGCTCATACGCCAAAATCTAACGGAGACAGCCGATCAACTGCTTGATCGGTTCGTGCAGGTGTTACCTGACCCGGAGGATGTTGGCAGTGTTGTTCGCCAAGGGATTGAAATGGGAGTACGGGACGGAATGAATGCGATCCACGCTGCGATTGCAGAATTCAATCAATCGCTTGATGGCCGTATCCAACATGTCCAGGACGCTGTCCGGTCAGTCGAGGGTAGTTCTGAGAGTCTCTCTGACCGGCTGGTGTCGCTTCAATCCCAACTCCAGGATCTTCTCACCGAGGCGCGAAATCACTTGCTCAGCAGTATTACCACGGTTGCCCAGCAGGCTACAGGGCGTATTCATGAAGACATCGAGCGATTTCAAACCAGTTATCAGCAACGGATGGATAGTTTGCTGGAAAAAATTGCTGCTGCAACCAAGAACATCGCGCAAGCATCCTCGTACTTCGAGGAGGTAATCCAATCATTCTTGAGAAATCTCGAGAAATCGAACACACAATTTCAACGCACAACGTTTCAACGAATCGATGAACTTAGCCACACGCTCTCAGAAACGCTCCATTCCAGATTGAGTGATACATTCCGCGATGATGTCCTCCGGAGCATGGAGCAATCATCGCGGCAATACGAGTCGCTCGTAGTCAAGCTCCAACAATCACTGCAAGCACTGGTCCAATCCAACCGTGATCACGCAACAGCTGTCGGTGGTGCACTTGGTAGAATCGAGGAAAAAGTTGAGGTGCTCACCCAACGTGCTGCGCAGCAGCAGAAAGATGTCCGTACGATCCTCGTTGCGATTAGCGTGATCGGGTCACTGCTGGCACTGTTTTTCTTGGTTGTTTAGTAGAGGTCCTATCGTAACCCGATGTTGAACCAGAGCTTTTTGAGAGAATGAACCCGGTCAATATCGAGAGGGACTGCGCGCCGCGTTCCGCGGCACCCGCTGAGGCGTTCGACAAGGTAGGATGTTTTCGTGCATCCCTGTTGAATTGAGCCATAGCGCACTTCATAGCCGAGAAGTGTCGAGCAATCCTGACTTAGGATCGGCGTGATGATCACCTGTTGCTTGATGTTTTCGTTGTTCGTGGCGATGATGGGTGGGATTTGATTGACACCTCGCAGCTCGACCGTTTGACATTTGTCGTTGAGAACGACGGGGTCCGTACGTCGTTGGAGCGTGAGCGTGACTACGTCGCTCCCTTCCTCCGTGCTTGCAACGAGCATGCTATTGGCAACGTCTATTTGTGAATAGACAATTTCAATCGGCTCGCCGAGGCGGATGCGGTAACTCTGCCCGATGGTGGAGAAGATGAGCTGTTGTTTCGGCTTCATGGGGATGGGCCTCATCCCTTCTTGTTCGTCGAATGTGACGACGGCCGAATCACTAACATAGTTCGGAGGATGCTGGAGGGTCATGCAGCCACCAACGATCGCTGTGACAAGGAGTGCGAGTAATCTTCTCATCGTGCAACCCTACGGAAGTGTGTGGAATGGAATTGCCAAATCTTTCAGTGTAGCTTTCCAAACCGTATATGCTTCGTTTCGCTGCAGTGCAAGCACAAAGGTAACGCTGGGATGACCGCGGAGGCACCGTAGATCAGCAATCGGAGTCGTTGTGGTGCGCATTGTACCGACGATGATCGCATGGATTGGTACACTGGCGGTGCAGTACTGTTCGAGTGGTTTCAAGAGAGCTGAATAGGAGCTCGTTTGGACAGTGGGGGCGGTCAAAATCCACCGATCGAGCAATGGCGAGATCCGAGCAAGTGTGTCAATGATGATAGTATCGCTCCGATGGATGCGCAGTATCGCATCACTACGGTTGAGGCTCTCGATATATCCACGCAGCTTTCGATAGGGAAACGAAGGTGGCGAGAGGACAAAGACATCGACTGTTGGGCGGATCAGCGCGGTGATGGGAGGCGCAGGACTACTCAGCGTGGAGGTGGCGACTGACGCCGTGTCTGGTTGCGCACGCTGCTGGTGGTGCTCCGGTTGCGGTGGTCGTGCCACGTGTGAAACGCTATCACCCGCAAGCACGGTGGAATGGTTAGAGGCGTTCGTCGAAAACCTTAGTACCACGCGCCACCCAAGCGCGAGTGCTGCAACGAGCAGCATAACCCAAACAAGATTTCGCAACCATGTATGCATCGAACTGAACGCATTCTCCGTAGCACAGGCGCACATGCAATTTACAATCGCAGTCCCGTCCTACGGGAATTTCAGGTCAGGATACGGGTGAGCATGTCCTCCTTTGCAGCGTGGATAGCATCGGCATCGAACCGTGCGATCACGCTCTGTGTGTTCTGCGGGAGTTCTGATAGTGTGTTGTCTGCATTCTGCAACGTTTCGCCGATTGCGCGGTAGGCGGTCCGGAAGCTTTCCCCTCTCTGTTGCATGCGGTGGTAAATCGCCTCGACGCTCCAGATTTCGCGAAACTCTGGTCGCGTCAGAACATCCTCGACGGGCTCTAAGGATGGCACCACATGCTGAACGACCGCGATACATCGGTCGAAGTCATCCCATGCTGGCAACAACAGTTCCTTGAGAAGCTGGTAGTCCCGATGGTAGCCCGATGGGAGAGAATCCACGATCGCGCTGAGCTGGACGGGCAGTACCGCCAAGCTATGAAAGCGACCACGCAAGAGCTCGAAGACATCCGGATTCTGCTTGTGTGGCATAATGCTCGAGCCGGTCGTCAGCTCGCTTGGCAATCGGAGAAATCGAAATCCCGGTGATACGAACAGCACCACATCAGTCGCCCAGCGCGCGAGTGTGGATGCATACGCCGCCACTGCGAGTGCGCATCGGTGTTCGAGTTTCCCCCGGAGGAGCTGCGCAGCTGGTGGGCTCGAAACCATCGTTCGGAACCCAAGGAGTTCGGTGGTAATGGTACGGTCGATCGGAAAGCTACTACCGTAGCCAGCGGCTGTGCCCAATGGGTTCTTGCTGGCAAGTTCTAATGCTGCAACCGTCAGCGTCATGTCCTCCACGAGAGATTCTGCATAACTACTCATCCAGAGTCCGAGCGAAGATGGCATTGCTGCTTGGAGATGGGTCAACCCTGGGACGAGCGCATCCCGCCGTGCGATAGCCCAGGAAAGCATACGCTCGATGAGCATTCCAATGGTACGAGCACTTTCCCGCAAGCGATCGCGCACGTAGAGCATTAGTGCAGTGAGCACCTGATCGTTGCGCGAACGTGCGGTGTGGATTTTCTCGCCGATCGGACCAAGCCGCCGTACCAATTCCAACTCTAATTGCGAGTGGATATCCTCGACGCCATCCTCAATGCGAAAGGTGCCGCGTTCGATATCACCGGCGATTGCCTCGAGTGCGCCGATGAGCTGCGATGCTTCCTCCGCCGAAATGATGCCCGTTTTGCCGAGCATGTGGGCGTGTGCAATCGATGCGGCAACGTCGTACCGAGCCAAGCGGAGATCAAGCTCCCGGTCGCGACCGATCGTGAACTGTTCGACCACTTCATCCAGCTGCGTGGTGCTTTTTTGCCAGAGCTTCATCATTCCTCCAGGAGTGAGTGGTTCGAGAGGTATTCTGCGAGCGTTGCAAGAAAGGCGCGATAGCGGGCAATGCCCTCGGCCAGCTCGGCAAGCTCGATGTACTCATCGGCAGTGTGAGAGCGCTGCGAGTCGCCCGGACCCATCTTGATGCTCGGCACCGGCAGGAGCGCCTGATCCGAGAGCGTCGGCGACCCGTAGCACGGTATGCCCAGACGCTCGGCAACACGGAGGAATGCATGCCCTGCAGGCAGACGCGACGGACGCAAACGCAGCGATACCTGCTCGATGCGTGAGCGAAGGTTTGCTTTGAGCATCCCGAGCAACTCCTCGTGTGTGTAGGCATCGGTGGTGCGTAGATCCACGGTGAACGAGCACCGATCCGGGATGACGTTGTGCTGCGAGCCTGCCGAGATCATCGTGACCGTTGCACGAACGCGACCGAGCAGATCGCTTGTGCGTTCGAACGGCTGGGCGTGGAGCCAGGCAATGTCGTCGAGTGCAATGTCAATGGCATTGACGCCCGTACCGTGTGCAGCGTGGCCAGCGACGCCTTCGGCGACGCATCGAAGGACCATCAAGCCGCGCTCTGCGATTGCCATCCGAAGTGAGGTTGGCTCGCCGACGATCGCTGCATCCAGGCGCGGAAGCTGCGATAAAAGGGAGCTGATCCCGCCAGTTCCGCTAATTTCCTCTTCAGCAGTTGCAGCGAAGACCAGGTTGTAGGGCAGTGGATGTGACCATAGCTCCGCAAACACCACTGCGAGCGCAACCAGACTCGCGCCAGCGTCGTTGCTGCCTAGGCCGTAGAGTCTGCCACCCTCGATGGTTGGAGAGAGCGGATTGCGCGTCCACCCTGCCACAGGGCGAACAGTATCCAGGTGCGAGTTGAGCAGGATCGTCGGCTTCGACTGGTCAAACGATGCCGAGCATGCCCAGACGTTATTGCCGCTCCGCTGCCAAGGGATGTTCCGCTCGGCAAAAAAACGCTCGATGATCGCAGCGGCGTGGCTTTCCTCTCGGCTCGGCGAGAAGGTCGCGATCAGCTGCGTGAGCAGTTCAACGGCAGCGGTCATTGCTCATTTCTCCGTGAGGGAAGGATTCGGGTGCCGCGCACATGGGGCAAGTGTTCGGCTGCGATGATTGCAACCTCGGCTATGCCACAGTCTGCTGCAGCAAAAGCTGCGTCGAGCTTCGGGAGCATCCCATCGCGGACGACACCGCGATCAACCAGCTGTGCGAGCCGCTGGCGGTCGAGTGCGGGGATGATTGCTCCGTCAGCATCGCGAACGCCGCCGCTCGGAGTGCAAAACCAAAGTCGCACATCCAACCATCGAGCAGCAGCAAACTGCGCAGCCAGGCTCGCTGCGACCGTGTCGGCGTTGGTGTTGAGGAGCTGGCCGCATCCATCGTGGGTGATCGGTGCGATGACGGGGACAACTCCAGCCTCGAGCAATGCAATGAGCGGAGCGATCTCTGCGCGGATTGGATCGCCGACGTAGCCGAAGTCAATCGTTCCCTGCCGCTTGATGGCGCAGATGATGTTGCCATCGCATGCAGCGATTCCAACAGCGCGCACCCCTTCAGCCAAGAGTGCGGCAACGAGGCGCTTGTTGAGCAGGCCGGCGGTCGTCATCACCAGCACCTCGAGCATGGCAGCGTCCGTGATGCGGCGGCCGTTGTGAAAGCGTGCTTCGATTCCGAGCCGCTGGGCAAGCGCAGTCGTTTGTTTCCCGCCGCCGTGGACGATGATGAGCGGCTGTGGCATCTGCGCCAGTTGGCCGGCAAGGGACGCAAGGTTGCTGCTGTCACCGCCAAGGAGTTCCCCGCCGAGCTTGAGGATGTGCAGCGTCGTCATCGCGTCTCCAAAATCGTTCGGAGGACAGCTTGCGCGGCGGGGATTCGGTTGGCTGCTTGCTCGATGACAAGCGAACGCGGCGAATCGAGCACCGCATCGCTTGCGATCATGTTCCGCCGAATCGGAAGGCAGTGGAGGAAGTAGCCATCGCTGGTGCGCGCCATCTTCTCCGGTGTGATTTGCCAAGACCGATCCTGCGACAAAATTTTTCCGTAGTCACGGTAGCTCGACCAGTTTTTTGCATAGACGAACTCGGCGCCGTCGAGCGCTTCGTCTTGGTCATAAGAGATCGTTGCACCCTCGGTGAATTGTGGATCGAGTTCGTATCCCGGAGGATGTGCAATGACCAACTCGTAGTCCATCGCGCGTGCCCACTCTGCAAACGAATTGGGGACAGCCTGCGGCAAGGCTTTGGGATGCGGTGCCCAGGTGAGCACCACGCGAGGTCTGCTGCGACGCTTGAACTGCTCGATCGTCAGGACATCTGCCAGCGATTGGAGTGGATGGCGTGTTGCTGATTCGAGGCTCACGATCGGAACGCCAGCGCACGCACGGAAGCGTTCGAGGATCGTTTCGGCGTAATCTTCCTGGCGATCGCGAAGATGAGCGAACGAGCGCACGCCCAATACATCTACGTACCGACCGAGCACTGCTGCTGCTTCACGGATATGTTCGGCGGCTGGGCCATCCATCTCCACACCATCGCGCGTTTCGAGTTGCCAGGTTTCATCGCCGACGGTCATGCTGATGACATCCATGCCCAAGAGCGTCGCTGCGCGGTGCGTGCTCACGCGCGTTCGGAGACTGGGGTTGAAAAACACCATCCCGAGCGTACGCCCGCGCCCAAGCGATGGCCATGCATGAGGTGAGCGTTTGCACTCGAATGCACGCTCGATGAGCGCGCTGAGGTTCGATACGTCAGCGATTTTTGTGAAGTGTTGCATCGTCTGCTGTTCTATTGTTACCAACCGATACTCCGAAGAGGAAGCCCTGCCGTTTCGTCCAGCCCAAGGGTCAGGTTCATGTTTTGCACAGCCTGCGCTGCTGCGCCTTTGAGCATGTTATCGAGTGCACAGATGATCACCGCAGTTTGCTGGCGAACGGCGCAGTGGACAACCGCGCGCGCTGTTCCGACGACACGCTTGAGGTCCGGCGGATCGCTTGCGTATCGGACGAGAGGATGAGCAGCGTAATACTCGCGGTAAAGTTGGGCGAGCCTCTCTTCCGGCAATGCGGTAGGGACAAAGGCTGTCGTGACGATCCCGCGTGTGAAGGGACCACGCTGCGGGACGAAGTGTAGCGGCGGCTCCAAGCTGAGTGCGGAGCGGACTTCCTCCGCATGCCGATGACTCATGATGCTGTAGGGTTCGACGTTCGCAAAGCGCCAGGAGAAATGCACTGTCGGAGTGAGCGATGCGCCCGCACCTGTCGAGCCGGTGATCCCGCTGGCGTAGATCGCCGGGGGGATGATTCCGCTGTGCAGCAATGGCAGGAGCGATAGCGATAGCGCTGTTGCAAAGCAGCCAGGATTGGCAATGCGCCGTGCCGTGCGAATGCGATCGCGGTTGAGTTCGGGCAAGCCATAGACGAATGCTGCATCGGTGCGATGGTCGCTGCTTAGGTCCACGATGATACTCCGTTCGAGCTGCGGATGTTCTGTCAGGAGAGCTCGTGCTGCTCCATGCGGCACAGCCAGAAACACGACATCTGCATCATCGGAAGGCAGAGCCTGGAGCGGCGTATCCACGATTCCGTCGAGGTCTGGCGCAAGCGCGCTCATTGGTTTCCCCGCGTGCGTTCGGCTCACCAGGGACGCAATCTCGACGTGCGGATGGAACGCAAGCAAACGGACAAGTTCTATCCCAGCGTAGCCGCTGGCGCCGATGATGCCCACACGCGTCATACCGTCTCACCGTTGATGGTGTGGAAGATGCGGAGTTGCTCGGCTGCGATGCGAGCAAAGCCGCGGACGTCGGCAGCGTTCCAATCTGTCGCTTGTTCACCGTACCGACCAAAGCGCGCGTGCATCAGGTCGTGTGGGGAAATGACGCCCTCGATCTCGTAACGCTTCGGTGAAAGCTGGACGATGACGTCACCAGTGACAGTTCGCTGGGTTCGCTCGAAGAACGCTTCGACTGCACGGAGTGCTGGTTCTTCGAACATTCCCTCGTGGAGCAACTGCCCGTACCAGATCGCCAGCTGCTCTTTCAAGAGCAGTTGCCATTTGGTGAGTGTGTGCTTTTCGAGCGCGTGATGCGCTGCAATAGTCAGATGTGCTGCTGCTGCTTGGAATCCTACGCGTCCTTTGGTGCCGACGATGGTATCGCCGACGTGAATGCCGCGGCCGACACCCCAGGGCGCTGCAGTTTCCTCGAGAGCAGCGATAGCTCGGAGTGGATGTTCGTAGAGTGTCCCATCGAAGCCGACAAGCTCGCCACGGATGAAGTGGAGAGTGAGCCGTGTTGTACCGTGTGCAGTGATCGGCGTGGGGAACGCATCGTCTGGGAGCGGTTCGTGGGACGTAAGCGTCTGGCGGCCGCCGACAGTCGTTCCCCAGATGCCACGGTTGATCGAGTACGGCGGGCGCTCGTGTTCCAACGCAACACCATGGGCATGCAAGTAGGCGAGTGCTTGCTCGCGAGTGACGTTACCATCGCGGATTGGTGTCAGTATCTCGAGTTCTGGCGCGAGAATGCTCCAGGCAGCATCGAAGCGGATTTGGTCGTTGCCTGCACCGGTGCTCCCGTGTGCAAGCGCGCGAGCGCCGAGCTGGCGCGCGTGCTGGGCAATCAGCCGCGCCTGAATGGCGCGTTCAGCGCTGACCGAAAGCGGGTACGTGCCGTACCGAAGTACGTTGCCGAACACCAGGTATCGCAGGCAGTGTTCGTAGAGTGGCGTGGTGCCATCGAGCGTCGTGTGAGATGCTGCCCCAAGCTCGCGTGCGCGGCGCTCGATGGCAGTTTTTTCTTCCGGTGTGAATCCTCCGGTGTCAACCGTGACGGTGTGAACCCGCATGCCGCACTCGGCGCGCAGGTAGAGCAGGCAGTACGACGTATCGAGACCGCCACTGAATGCGAGAACGACGTCGCTCATCCTTGGTCATTGGTTGGTGGGACGATCGGAAGTGCATGCTCGATATGCTCGGCGGGATCGTAGAGCAGCCCTGTGCACAGGCACATGGTGCGTCCGGTCCGCTGCAGAATGTCGTAGTTGCGGCAGGAGGCACAGCCGCGCCAGAATTCTTCGTCGCTGGTCAGCTCGCTAAAGTGGACAGGACGGAAGCCCAACTCGCTGTTGAGCTTGAGGACGGCGGCGCTGGTGGTGATGCTGAAGATTTTTGCTTCGGGGTACAAGCGCCGGGACAGTTCAAACGCAGCATACTTGATGCGTCGTGCGACGCCGTGCCGGCGGTAGTTCGGCGCAACGATCAACCCAGAGTTGGCGACGTAGCGCCCGTGCTCCCACGTCTCGATGTAGCAAAACCCTACGAATGCTGGGTTGCTCCCATCGCCGCTTCGATCGAGCGCGATGATTGCTTTCCCCTCGCGCATTTTCTGGCGAATGTATTCGGACGGGCGGCGCGCAATGCCTGTGCCGCGCTGGAGGGCAGATTCCTCGATCAGGCGCGAAATGGTTTCAGCATAGCATTCGTGCTCGCTCGATGCTACAGTGACCAGGAGTGTATCAACTCCGATTGCAGGTTCTGCGCTTGCTATTTCCATCGGTTTCCGAACTGCTGGTTGTAAAACAAACGCCGCTTCCTCGTGGCACGGAGGAAGCGGCAGTTCTACGTTTGGGTGCTTGTGCGCGTATTACCAGTGATAGGTGGTATTCTCCAACGCCTGCGACAACACCGCCGCCGTCCCGTGCCACTGCTGGCAGGGTCGTCGTCGGAGTGATCGTCGTCGCAGCACGGAGGCCATTGCACGCGTTGGAACATTGAGTGCAAACAATTGCGGCGCGAAAATACGGGGTGCGTCGGAATTTGTCAAAATGTTTTTTGCCCTCTGCTAATGCTTGACGTAGAGCATCGCGCGATCGGGGAGCAGGCGAGCGATGGCCATGATTGGCCGCCACCACCAAGGGATGTAGCGTCTGCCATCGCGATGACCAGCGATGAGCCGCGCAATTGCTGCTCCAACTCGCTCAGGCGATGCAGGGAAGAGCATTCGTTCCACATGTGTTGTCATCGGTGTACGGACGTATCCAGGTTTGATTGTCAGCACTCGCAAGTGCGATGAACGCAGCTTCCATCGCAATCGCACGCCATCGAGGTACACATCGAGTGCTGCTTTTGATGCGGCGTAGAGAAAGTTGTTGACGCGTCCGCGATCGGCGGCGACAGAGCTGATGACTGCAAGGACACCGCTGCCGCGTTCCTCGAAGTGCCGGCACACCGCTGTGCAGAGCGTCAGCACCGAGACTGTGTTGATTTCGAGCACACTGTGCGCCAGGATCGGGTCATGGACAACTTCCTCATGCCGAGGAAGCACTGCATGGGCAATCAGGACGGCATCGGGCAGCTGATCACCGAGCACCTGGCGTGCTTGGGCGAGTAGGTCCACCTCCTGCATGTGTTCGGCATCATACGCGAGCGTGTGGACCGTAGCGCCACGTACGCGAAGGCTTCTGGCGACTGCATCGAGCCGTTCTTGGTTGCGTGCTGCAAGGACGAATTGCTTGCATCTGCCGACAAGTGCGAGCGCTGTCTGCTCTGCGATTGCAGAGGTCGCACCGACGATGAGGATCGAAGAAGGGGTCATCACTGTATCCCGCACGTGACACGCTCCCAAAATTGCGAGCAGCATCGCTGATCTCGCCAGCGTTCGAGCACTTCCCTCTGCGGATACATGCGTTGGAACTCTGCAGGGGTCATCAGCACATCTTTAGCCGGATAGATTCGGCCACCAGCGGCGACGACGTCTGCAATGATGGCGCGCAACGTATCCCGTGCACCGTTGGTATTCGGTACATCGAGGGCAATGCTCGTTCCTGCCATCGGGAACGAGAGTAGCCCCGGCGATTCGATTGCCGAAAATTGTTTGAGGACGCAGAGCGGCACTGGAAGCTTTGCATGCCAAAGACGCTCGCAGATCGTGGTGACTCCATCACGGGCACATTCCTTGGGGAGGACCGCCTGCAGCTGGTAAAAGCCACGTGGACCGAAGAGACGATTCCACGGCAGACGATCGAGTGGGAAGAACACCGTTGTGTAATGCTCGCGGGATGGCCCGCGGCTCGATAGCCAGCGGTAGAGCATGTTGGCGATGCGGACTGTCGGCCTGGAAAAGACAGAAACTGGCAGCGGAGGGAATCGTCGCTCATTTGCTGTAGGAGGCACCGAGCACTGGCCATCGTTGCAGAAGCTGGCTGCAGAGAGGATCCCGCTGATGCGTCCTGGGCGCGAGAGGTCGCACCACGCCACAACGTACTCTGCGGTGGCTTCGAGGGTGCGTGTGTGGTCGTAGAACTCCTCGAGTGTCGAAAAGTGCATGGCGCGAGTTTCCATCCATGCTGAACTGCAAGGAATAAGCTGCAGCTCAGCCCAGGTGATGATGCCCGTTAGCCCAAGCCCTCCAATCGTTGCCGCGAGCAGCTCGGCATTGTCGCTCGGCGAGCAGCGGATGCGTCCATCGGAGCGAAGAAGCTCCAGCTGCCGTACCCACCGACCGAACGTTCCTGCCCAGTGATGACTTTTGCCGTGAATGTCGTTTGCAATCGCACCGCCGACTGTTACAGCACCTGTGCCTGGAAGCACCGGAAGCGTCCATCCACGCGGAATGGTGATGCGGAGTAGCGCAGCCAACGAGATGCCTGCTTCCGCTGTGATGATACCACGCTCGGTGTCGAACGAATGGATTCGCTGAAGTCTTGATGTGAGAACTGCAGTGTCGCTGGGCAAGCAGACATCGCCGTAACTTCGACCATTGCCGCGAGCAAGGAGCGTTGCCTCTGGTTGCGCGAAGGGATTCTCGGCGTACAGCGCAACCTCCAGCGCTGGGTAGATGCGTGTGTGCGGCAGTCCTGTCCAGCTGCTGAGAGCCACACGATTCATCGGGCAACGATTAAGACGATGGCTGCGATGGTTGCGCCGACGGCCAGACTCCATGGGTCACCAAGTGCGGCGCTCAGCGGATCGCCTTCGAGTTCCCCTCGGACCGACGAGCGCCACATTCGCATCAGCCACCACAGCATGAGCGGCAAGATGAGCCAGAGGGCGTCCGGATGGGTGTAGAGCGTTCGCACGCGATCACTTGCCAGGTAGAGGATCAAAATCACGACTGCCGCCATCGCTGTTCCGATCCCCATGGCCAGGAGAAACGGTTCGTCGCGCTCGGTGTAGGGGCGCTGCTGCTCGATGGGTGCATTGTTTGCTCGCAGGTGTATCACTTCGGTATGCCGCTTGAGCAGTGCGAGACTGGTGAAAAAAAGGAGTGCGAAGCCGAGTAGCCAGGGAGAAAGTTCAGTGTGCGTGGCAGCGCCACCAATTGCGAGGCGTAGCACGTAGAGTCCAGCCAGCACGAGGACGTCCACCAAAGCAATCCGCTTGAGCAGGAGCGAATATGCCGCAGAGCCAATGCCATACACCGCAAGCAGAGCAAATGCTTCCGGGGGCAGCAGCGTGATGGCAGCGATCATCCCCACCAACAGGCTGAGCGTCAGTGCGATCCAAGCCGATTGGAGCGAGATAGCTCCGCGTGCAAGCGGACGCTGGCGTTTGCGAGGATGGATGCGATCGCTGGGCAAGTCAACCACATCGTTGAAGATGTAGAGCGCCGATGCCACGATGCTCAGCAGGATTGCTGCTAGTACTGCATGGAGCAGCGCACTCCCATCGCTGAGGCGATGCGCAAGAGCGATCGGAACCAGCACCAAGAGATTTTTGCTCCAGTGGTGGAGCCGTAAAAAACTACGCCAATCGCGGAACCGTGCAATGGGACGGGCGAAGCTGCCTGCAAACGATTTTCCAAGGCTGCGTTCATACCGCGATGCATCACCGACGATGTACGCACGCTCAGCAGCACGCCAGAGCGGAATATCTACGCCGCGATCGCCGATGTAGTCAAATGGCGCGCCATCGAGATAGCGCCGCAAATGTTCGAGCTTGGCGCTGCCACTGAGGTTGGTTTGGCTTGTGCCGATTACGTTATCGAAGCACCCTAAACGCTCGGCAATCGCAGTTGCCCACGGCTGAACCGCAGCAGTTGCGAGGATAACGGTTCGACCTTGCGCCTTTGCAGCGCGGATAAATGCGAGAACTTCGTCGTTGAGTGGGAGCGCGTCCCAATCGAGTTGCACAATGTTCGAAAGCCAACGCTTCAGACGGGGACGCCCGCCGAGTGCTACCAGTGGCACCAAGAGCAACAGCAACGGCTTCCGACGCGCCAACTCTGAGATTGCTTCCCAGAGCACATCGGTACGGAGCAAGGTGCCATCGAGATCTACAACCAGTGTGGAAGCAGTGCCTGTGCTCATGCGAGGCTAACGGGATTGTGCAATCTGTCCAGCTGCGCGTTGAGTATGCAAAGCTTGGAGGCAGCATCTTCTGGCGATCGGGCTTCTACCCAGCGGACACGTTCGGCACGTTTGCGGAGACTGTGTCGGTAGGCTTTATCGTAGTGTTCGAGCGCAATCTGTGCAACGCTTGGCAGATCGCCTTCCTTGAGTGCGGCACATGCGCGCGCGTAGCGCTCTGCGCCCAGTCGCTGGCGAATTGCTTCCAAGCACTGGGCAAGCTCGCACAGTGGAAAGCTTCCGTATTCCTGCACCAAGTGTTCGATGCGCCGATCGAGCGGAACATCGAGCGCTATGATTGGAGCAGAGAGCATTTGTTGCCAGAGACCGTCAGGAATTGTGAGCGTGCCGATCCGTCGCGATTCATCTTCGATCCAGATGCGCTCGGCTGCGCGATTTTTCCAGAGTGCTACTGCGAGCGAATTCTCGAAGTTCTGTTGCGTTGGCTGTGGAGGCAATCCGAGCGCACCGAAGGCAGAGCCACGGTGGCAGGCAAGTGCTTCCAAGTCAATTGTTGCTTCACCGCGTGCTGCAAGCAGCGAAAGCACAGCGGTTTTGCCTGCTCCCGTACAGCCGCTCAGTAGGTAGAGTGTCCGCCGTGCTTCGAATTGTGCGAGAGCGAAACGGCGAAATGCTTTGTAGCCGCCGCGCAACAGCACGACCTGGAACCCGTAAAACTCAAGCAGCCACGCCACTGCTGCCGAACGCATGCCACCACGCCAGCAGTAGAGTCCTACAACTTGTCCTGGGAGCAGCCGCGTTTCGACCTGTTCGACCATCCAGCGCAACTTGGGGCCAACAAGCTCCAGCCCGCGCTTGAGTGCGGCGGTACGTCCTTCGTTGTGGTAGGCGATGCCGATAATCTCCCGCTCGGCGTCGTCAAAAAGTG
Organism: Candidatus Kapaibacterium sp.; assembly: GCA_026003495.1. GTDB lineage: Bacteria > Bacteroidota > Ignavibacteria > Kapaibacteriales > NICIL-2 > NICIL-2. The sequence continues at coordinate 413,255 of BPHK01000001.1, forward strand.
GGAGGGACGCCGCTCCTGGAATTGCGCCGCGCGCGTACTCTGCTGGGCTGCGAACATCGAAGATGCAGAGCTTGCCACCGTTCGATTCGCTGAGGAACTCCTCGACCGAGACTGTAACCATGTGCGCTAGGAGTGCACGACTTGTCACCGTCGAAAATTACGGCGCTCGATGTGCGTGTAGCGGAGGAATTCGATCGTGATAGTGCCGCTGATTGGCTCAGGTGATGGTTGCTTGTTCGGAGTTTGCTGAGCAAGGTCTCCTGTCAAGGCTTTTGGGATTGCGATCGGCATCATCGTCACGTGCATGGTGATACGGTCTGGCAGGAGGAAGCTGCGCTGCTCGCCATAGTGCAGGTCGAGAGCAACGACACCTCCGCTCCGCTGGGTAATCTGCGCAGCAGTGATCGTGGTATCGCGAAGGTCAACAGTGATTTTTGCTGCAAGCAGCTCTCCAGTGTCCGGCGTCGGGAACAGCCGCAGCACAGCGAAGCGATCCCCTGGCTTGAGTGGCGTCTCAGCAAAGGCGAGGAATTGGTACCGTTGCAACAGCACAAACGGATTGAGTTGCCACCCGGCTTTGGGAACGAACGTTAGTTGCTCGGAGCGAAAGCTGATGGAGTCGGGCGGAGCAATCGTAAGCACGCCACGAGCACGGGGGACCTTGAACGATGGGATTGCAACCTCAATGGCAACTTCAGCACGAAGCGATTGAATCCGCTGTGCTTTCGCACGCAGATGCTCGACGATTGCACGTGCATCGTCGGCGGAGGCCACAGAAATTGCCCCAAGCAAAAGAAGCGTTGTGCGTGCTAGCATTCTAAGTTCTAAACGCAGTGCAGGAAACTAACGCTGCAAAAGTACCGGCAGTTCCGCCTAAGGAACGGATCGAGGCTCTCGATCGTGGTCAGGAAAGTTTGCGCTGTTGGCAGCCTTCATTCGAGCAAAGTGTTTCATCCAATGCAACACGTCATCACGCTGATGTCGCGTGTGAAGGCTTGTGCCGCCAGTTTGATGCCTTCGCTGAAGGTCGGGAACGTATGCACCGTGTTGATGAGGTCGTCCACCGTCAGCTTGCAGCGGATGGCGAGCACTGCTTCGTGAATCATCTCGGCCGCAACCGGCGCAACAATGTGGCAGCCGACGATCACACTCGTGTGCGGATCAATAACAAGCTTTACCAGTCCACGCGTCTCGCCGATGGCCTTTGCTTTCGGCACCATCGAGAGCGGCACGGTGCGACAGGCGCACACGTTCAGACGGCGCATCAACTCGCGCTCAGTCGGTCCCACACTGGCCACCTGCGGCGTCGTGAACACGGCGTGCGGGATTTCGTCGTAGTTCAGCGACAGGTGTGCGCCGGTCAGCGCATTCTCGGCGGCAACGGCGCCTTCTTTCGCCGCAACGGTTTCGAGCGCCATCTTGCCCACGCAATCGCCCGCGGTGAAGGCACCGATGCTGCCGATGCCGATGAGCGGCACCATCACAGGTACGATGCAGCAGAGCGATGCTCTGTGTAAACAGAGCACCAACGGACATTTGTCTTACCAGCCAAGATTCGAGTGTTCTTAGAGTGTGCTCGAGAGATTCAGCGAAAAGCCGTTCGATGCAGGCACGAGCCGACAGACTCCGCCAACGCAGAGGATCCCCGCACGTTGTTTGGCGTACCCGAAGGCGAGACGTGTTCCACCCGTAACGTAGGTAAGCGTAATGGAAGGGTAGTGGTATCGTTTCTCCGGTTCTGGGTTGCCGTAGTTCCACTCGTCGAAGACTGTCAGATACACGTTGCTGATCGGTGTGTACTCCAGCAGCGCGAACGCCCAATTCCCCATATCACCGCGGACGCTCATGTGAGAAAGCTCCGTGCGGATTGCGCTGTGTGCGCTGAGTTTGTACTGCGACTCAAGGACGAATGCCAGTGGGTAGATCGTTCCATATCCAGTCTTGACCTCGATGACGTCCTTGTTGTAGGCGAGTGCTACGACGGTGAACGTTGTCTTGAACTGTCGCGACCATGTACGCTGAATTTCGACGTTGAAGTCTTGGTAGAAGAGCACCTTGCCTGGTTTCCACGTTGAGCGGTAGGTGAACGCGTCGAGCTTGGTGGAGTCTATGCTGTGGATGCGTGCGTAGTTGATCGTTACAGTCGTACCGTACTGTCCACCGAGCACGGAGCCACGCGCAAGGGAGAAGGTCATCTCTCCTTGCACTCCGAACTCACCGTAGGGTTGTGTTGCATACGGATAGAGCGTAAAGAGGCGGTAGGTGTGCACCTTTGTCAAAGGCGGTAAAAAGTTGATGGTCAGCACGTTCCCAATCGCACCGCGATCGGATCGGAAGTCCATGTTGTCAATCCGTTTGGCGGCAAGCAGCAATCCGAATCCTTCCTCGCTGTAGGAGGTGGAAATGTAGAGTCCGTTGCCTGGGTTGAAACTGTTGTTGTTGGTTTGTTGCGGATCGTTGATTTTGTACGCCCACTCGGCGTAGAGATTCCACCGGTCGGTCGTTAGGGAGAGGCGCGTGGCGTAGGCAAACACGTTTTCTGGCAACCGGAGGAGAGGATCAGCGGCGGGCTGGTATTTGCTGACCACGCTTGCGCCGAGCTCGAGTGCGAACGGCAGATCGAGGATCGGTTGCTCATCCCAGCGGAGCTGATGCAGCTCAACGCTCAGATCGGCAGCACGGATGATACCAGGTCCCAGACCAAAGAACGCGCGCTGCTTGCCGAAGAGCGCAGTGAGTTGCACCCCGTCGAGAGGGCGTACCTTTAGCCGGACACCGTCTAAGGAGTTATCGAAGCCGAGCGAGCGTTCCTCGTAGGTGCGCAGAATCATCCCACTGCCGAACTGCTCATAAGAATTGCCGACGGTGACATCGAAACGATCGCCGAGGTACTGCACAAAGCGGTACGGAATGCCGTTGCCCTCATAGCGCGGATCAATGCCGAGCAGTGGATTGAAGTACGCCTCGTAGCGTAGCCCCAACCGCAAGCGTTCGCTCGAATAGAGTAAGTTGAAAAACCCTTGCGCTAAAACTTTTTCGCGGACTGCTGGTGCGTTGATGGCAGAGTCAGGCGTGTAAGACTGCGCATCTACCTGCAAGTCGGCACGCCATCCTGCTGGTAACTGGCTGAGTGCATGTTCGGAGAATAGCAAGAGCAAACCGACACTAAACCAGGCAAGCCACGTGTAGCGCATCGTGCGGTTCATTCGGCTGCCTTTTTGATCGCATCCCAGAGGAGCTCTTCATCACCAGGGGCATAGGACTTGTGCTGATAGACGATCTGCCCGTGGCGATTGAGCACGAACGTATGGGGGATCTCGTTGATGTTGAGCGCGCGTTTCAAATCAGCGTTTTCGTCCAAGTACACCTCGAACTCCCAGCCCCTGCCGCGAACGAAGGGAGCAACTTTTTTGCTGTTGCGTGCATCGTCGATCGAAATGGCGATGATGCGTACCCCAGTGAGCTTTTTCCACTCTGGATAGACGTCCGCAAGTGCGCTCAACTCTTGAATGCATGGCTTACACCAGGTCGCCCAAAAATCGAGCACGATCGGGCCGCTCTCTGTGCCGACAAGTTCACGGGTTGTAATAGGAGTACCGTCGAGTTTTTTGAGAGTTACCAGTGGTAGTTGAGCCGAGGAAGCGGTGTCTTGCCCCCAGACGGTGGCAACAATGATGAGCACGGTCCCAACGATGCGGGCTAATTGTATTGTTTTTCCAATCATGCGTTGTAATTTTGTTCGGTCCAACATTTGGAGGCAAAGTTATGAAACCTCGCTATCGTCTCCTTGTGCTTGCTGCTGTACTTGTGGGAGCTCTTAGTGCCAGTGCACAAACAGGTGCGAATGTGCAACGCTCGTTGCCAACCATACGCGTCAAGAAAGGATGCTGCGCCTGCGCGAAGCGTTGGTCGTATCCACAGACACAGAATCCGTCGCTCCGGTTGGTTGAGGGGCAGAAGCTTTCCTATCGCGTCTTGCCGGATGCCTCGCTCGATGCATACATCAGCGTCGAGAATGTGTCCGCCAGTCCTGTGCGCTTCGGAGTCCGCATTGATACGTCGCGGAAGGAAATGCATCACCGTGTAAACTTCTGCAGCGGGATGGCATGCTATCCTTCCTTTGTGCTTGAATCTGATGAGCAAGGGCAAGTGACACTCCAACCTGGTCAGGCCGACCACACCTTCAAACTCCAGTTCGATCCGCAAGGCTATCTTGGCACGAGCACCATCGGCGTGGTCATCTACAACATCGCAGATTTGAGCGATTACGTTACGTTCGATGTTACGTTCGAGGCGACCACCCAAGCGAGCGTTGACCAGCCCGTCATTGCAGAGAGCGTAGTACCGAATCCTGCCAGCGATCACATTCGTATTCGTGGCACTGTTGGATCGCGTGTCGAGATCGTCGATGCGCTGGGGAGATGCGTCCGTTCGCTTGTGCTACCATCGGATGAAGCGGCAGTCTCGGTTGCAGAGCTGCCCAGCGGCGCGTATCGGGTGATACTGCGCAGTGGCGATCGGGCAAGCAGTTTTCCGCTTCAGATCGTACGCTAACGCCTGATGACCTCAGCTGGTGCTGGTGCATTTGCGGTGCGGTGGTTGACGAGGATTTACATCTGCTGGGTGGGAGGGTGAAGTTCGCGATCCTTACCGGCGGAGGTGATAGCTCTGGGATGAATGCGTTTATCCGGAGCGTGGTCCGCTGCGCACTCAATCTCCGGCCAGATACATCAGTCTGGGGCGTTATTGATGGGTGGAAAGGGCTCATCGCCAACGAGTACCGTCGTCTTGGCAAGTTGGACGTTGCAGGGATAGCCTTCCAGGGCGGCACAATCTTGGGGACTGTTCGTGTGCCAGAGTTGGCCGAAGACGCTGCGTTGCAACGCCAAGTCGCCCGCAATCTCGATGAGAACTACTTCGACTACCTTTTCGTCTGCGGCGGTAACGGAAGCTTGAAAGCATGCGCAACACTCGATCGCATCATCAAAGCAGAAGGACTGCGCACGCGCATTCTTGCGTGTCCTGGTTCGATTGACAACGATGTTGCCAATAACTACGGCACCTCGATTGGGTTCTATAGCGCGCTCGACCGAAGCCTGGAGATGCTCGAATGGATTCGCAACACTGCAAGCTCGCACCGCCGGGTGTACCTCATCGGCTCGATGGGGCGGGATTCTGCGTATCTGGCATTCTACGCTGGTATTGCAACGGGAGCTGAGTACATCATCCGTCCCCGCGAGAATGTCAACTACGAGAAACTCGCAACGATGATCGAAGAGCGAGACCGCGACACCCGCATCGTCGTTGCCGAAGGGTATGGTAAGTCGCTTGAGGAAATCCGTCAGATTCTGGAGGAGATTTTCCGCCGTCGTAACATCAAGCGGGAGATTCGCACCGTGGACATGGGCTACTTCCAGCGTGGTGGGCAAGCAGCGGTCACGGACATTCTCCGCGCCAGTTGGCTGGGCTACCGGATGGTCACCGATGCGCTTGCGGGCAAGGATAGCGGTTTCTACACGGCGTTCTATACGGGCCACTACCAGGATCCCTTACCACTCGACGTCGCTGCAGACGATAGCCGCTCGAACCATCTTGACATCCCACAGGACATCATCAAGATGACGCTGGCGCTGCGATAAGCTGCTACCACTCTGCGAGAACAGAGATTAACGATGGAAGGCGACTTTTACGAGAAGGTCTGGGAGTTGGTCCGTCAAATTCCACCGGGTCGAGTGACGACCTACGGCGACATTGCCGCAGCGCTTGGCTCGCGGTCAGCAGCGTACGTGGTCGGATGGGCGCTCAATGCTGCCGCTGGGCGTTCGGATATTCCTGCACATCGAGTCGTCAATCGTAATGGCGAGCTCACGGGGCGGATGCATTTTGCAACACCAACGCTCATGCGCGAGCTGCTCAAAGCAGAGGGTGTCCGTTTCGATGGTGACCGCGTTCGTCTCGAGGAGCATCGGTGGATGCCACCTAATCAACAAATGGACCGACGAACCGCACGCTCTCGTGCTGACGTTTCCCCTGGAGCACAATCGCCCGCGCCTGCGCTGAAGCGGCAAGCTCCATCTGGCCGTGCTCGATCAGTGCAAGTTGGCCAGCTTCGGCGGAAGCACCGTTGATTTCCAGCGTTCCCTCGAGGACATATGCAAGCCCAACCCAATCTTCTGGTAGGGCAACGCTCCACTTCCCTGCCCGGTCGAAGCGTACATCGTCGTAGATGACGTCGGCTTTCAGAACGATCGGTCCGGACGGTGAAGCAAGACGGCACGCCGTCCCACCCTCGAAGGTCAGTACCGGCATTTGGTGGGGAGCGACCAGTTCGAGCGATGGTGGAGTGGCCTTGAGTGCACGCGGCAGGTTGATCCAGAGCTGAATTCCACGCGCCGAGCCGATCGGCATTTCCGAATGGATGACGCCACTTCCAGTGACAAAGTGCATCGCATGGCCTGCGAGTGCGTGGACGTGGTTGCCAAGCGAATCGCGGTGCTCGAAACCGCCGTCGAGGATGTACGTGATGATTTCAAAACCGCGGTGGGAATGGTCGGGGAATCCGGCGTGCATAGCAACGAAAAATTCGTCGAAGAGCAAGAATGGATCGGTCGCCGGCCACCGGAGCTCTGGCGATGGAAATGGCCGCCGTACCTGGGCGCCGGCCCCTTCGCTCCGGATCGGTGCGGTGACAATCATCGCATGTGCTCCGGAATGGACCATCCTCCATGCTGGGGTGTGGGAACGCTCTGCGTAATCATTTCACAATTCCAGACTGTATTTTTGCAGTCTTGACAAGCAAAAAGTATTGCAAAACGTGCAATGGCAACGATGACAGCAGTAGCAGAGCCGACCGTCGGCATTGACATTGCCAAACTACGGAACATTGGCATTTCTGCGCATATTGACTCCGGCAAAACAACGCTCAGCGAGCGGATCCTCTACTACACGGGGCGAATCCATCGCATCATCGAGGTGCGCTCCAAAGACGGAGCAGGACCGACGATGGACTCGATGGATCTGGAACGCGAAAAAGGTATCACTATCCAATCGGCAGCGACGTACTGCCAGTGGAAAGGATACCACATCAACTTGATTGACACGCCGGGGCACGTGGATTTCACCGTGGAGGTCGAGCGCGCACTCCGTGTGCTCGACGGTGCGATCCTTGTGCTCTGCGGTGTCGCTGGTGTGCAAAGCCAATCGATCACCGTGGACCGCCAGATGCGGCGCTACAACGTTCCGCGTATTGCGTTCATCAACAAACTCGACCGCGCTGGTGCCAATGCATTTCGCGTCGTGCAGCAGTTGCGCGAAAAGCTCCACCACGATCCAGTGATGATCAACATCCCCATTGGGCACGAGGATCAATTCGCCGGTGTCGTGGATTTGCTCCACATGAAGGCGCTCTACTTCGATGGCGACAATGGCGAGTTCGTCCGCGAAGAGGAAATCCCCGCGCACATGCTCGATTTGGCCCGTGAGTACCGAACGAAGCTGATCGAAAAAGCTGCTGATTACGACGACACAATTGCAGAAAAGTACCTGATGGAGGAGGAAATCTCCACCGAGGAAATTATCGCAGCGATTCGGAAGGCAACGATCGCACTAAAAGTCACACCAGTCTTCGTGGGCACTGCCAAGCAGAACAAGGGCGTCCAGCCGTTGCTCGACGGCGTGTGCATGTTCTTGCCCAATCCGTTCGAGGTCGAAAACTACGCGCTCGACCGCGATCGGGATGAAGAACGGGTCCCGCTTGTTCCAGATCCGGAGCGGCCACTGGTCGCACTGGCATTCAAGCTCGAGGACGGCCGCTACGGACAACTCACGTACATGCGGCTCTACCAAGGGCGTGTTCGCAAGGGTGATGTCATCGTCAATAATGCCACTGGCAAAAAAGTGAAGGTGCCTCGACTGGTGCGGATGCACGCCAGCGAAATGCACGACATCGAAGAAGCGGTCGCGGGCGATATCGTCGCAATGTTCGGAGTAGAGTGCTCCACTGGCGATACCTTCACCGACGGCAGTGTCAACTACACGATGACCTCAATGTACGTCCCTGAGCCAGTCATCGAGCTGGCAGTTGCCCCCAAAGACAAAACGAGCTTGGCAAACTTTTCGAAAGCGCTCAATCGGTTCACAAAGGAAGACCCAACGTTCCGCGTCTACCGCGACGAAGAAACGGGCGAAACGATCATCCGCGGGATGGGCGAGCTGCACTTGGAAATCTACATCGAGCGTATCAAGCGCGAATACAACTGCGAAGTCATTGTCGGGCGTCCCAAAGTTGCCTTCCGCGAGACGATCACCAAGCGTGCAGAGTTCAACTACACGCACAAAAAGCAAACCGGCGGTGCAGGGCAGTTTGCCCGTGTTGCAGGATACATCGAACCTCTCGAGCCGGAGAACCCGAACAACTACGAATTCGTTGATGCGATCGTCGGTGGTGTCATTGCGCGGGAGTTTATCCCTGCCTGCGACGAAGGCTTCCAGGAACAGCTCAAAGAAGGAATGCTCATCGGCCAGCCGGTGCAGCGAGTGCGTGTCGTGCTCAACGACGGTTCGACACACCCTGTGGATTCGTCGGAAATGGCATTCAAGACCGCGGCGAAAGCAGCGATCCGCGAATGCTACATGCGCGCCAACCCCGTTGTGCTCGAGCCGATTATGAAGCTCGAAGTCTCCGCACCGGAGGAGTTTCAAGGCGTCGTCATTGGACAGATCAACCAGCGCCGTGGCGTCATCATCGGCACAGAAAGCGAAGCAGGCTATGTCGTCATCACTGCGGAAGTGCCGCTCCAGGAAATGTTCGGCTATTCGACTGATCTACGTTCGGTGACCCAAGGCAAAGGCGAATTCACAATGGAGTTCCTCAAGTACGCGCAAGTGCCGCGTGCGGTGCAGGACGAAATGGTGCGCGAGTACCAGAAAAAGCGTGCCGAAGGAAACAAGTAACGCATCGTGCTATTGAGCGTGGCGTAATTTTGCCGCCGCGTTCGTGCCAAGTAGCTCTTGGTCGTCATCCTCTTCCCTGCGCGCGCCGGCTCTCCGAACGCTGCAGTGTACGATTTCGAAAGCATCGTTGTTCACAATTTTCAGCCACCTATGAACTACACAGGCCCCAAAGTCAAGCTTTCGCGCAAGCTCGGCTTTGCGATGACCCCGAAAGCGCGCAAGTACATGGACCGAAAGCCGTATCCACCAGGCCAGCACGGTCCAGTGAAACGGCGGGCAAAGCTGAGCGACTACGGGCGTCAGCTTCTGGAAAAGCAACGTCTGCGCTTGCAGTACAACGTCCACGAGCGGCAGATGCAGAACTACTACCGCGAGGCATCGCGGATGGCAGGTAACACGGGCGATAATCTTGTCGCACTGCTTGAATCCCGGCTCGACGCACTCGTCTACCGGGCGGGCTTTGCACCCTCGATCTACGCTGCGCGCCAGTACGTCCACCATGGCCATATCGAAGTCAACGGTCGGAAAGTGGATATTCCTTCATACCGCGTCAAGCCGAACGACGTTATCCAAGTTCGGGAGAAAAGCCGCAAGCTGGAATGCTTCCAGAACGCAGTCCGTACTGCACAGCCGGTGCCGTACCTGGAAGTTTCGAAGGCGGATCTGTCGGCCAAGTATCTTTACCTTCCTCCGCGGGAGGAAGTCCCCATCGTGTGCGAAGTACCATTGGTGGTCGAATACTACGCACGCTAAGCAGACAGACGTGCTCTTGCTGGATTGTGCCCCTCCGACCGTGTCCTCGCGGTGGAGGGGCATTTATTTTGCAGCAATTCTTTTCGTTGATGCACTAGGCTTTGATCGGTTGCGGGCATGAAGGCACGCACGGGCTACATTCTTGCGGCGGCAATTCTTGTGGTTGCAGCAGCGGCTGTATGGTTCGACGCAGCGATTATCGAAACGCTTCCGTCGCTCCAGCAGTTGGAAAATCCGCCGCAAGAGTATGCCACACGGATCCTTGACCGCAATGGAAGGAGCATCGAAAGCTTCTTTGTCAAACGGCGGGTGTACATGCCCTACGATAGCATCCCCGCTGCATTTTTTCAGGCACTCATCGCAACCGAGGATCGCCAGTTCTACAACCACTGGGGTATTCACTTGTGGCGGATCGTCAAAGCCGGAGTGAAAAATCTTCTGGCGTTCCGTGCGAAAGAGGGCGCATCTACGATTACGCAACAGTTGGCACGGAACCTCTACTTCGACCGCGAGCCAACGCTTGCACGGAAGCTCCGCGAAGCGCTGACCGCAATTCAAATCGAGCAGACGTACACCAAAAACGAAATTCTCGAACTCTATGCGAATACGGTCAATTTCGGTCGTGGTGCGTACGGTATCTACGTCGCAGCGCAGGAGTACTTCGGGAAATATCCCAGCCAGCTGACTCCCGCTGAATGTGCGTACCTGGTCGCGTTGTTGAAAGCACCTGCCAGCTACGATGCGCTGGCGAACTACGAGCGGGCGCTGCGACGGCGAAACCTCGTCCTGGCGATGATGGAGGATGCCGGATTTCTCACCCCAGCGCAGCGGATAGCATATAGCCGCCAGCCAATTACAGTGGTGGAATCCTCCAAGGGAGGAATGCGCAGCGGTGGCATTGCACCACACTTTGTCGAAATGCTCCGCAAAAAACTTGCGCGTGATCCGAGCCTAGCCGGCTACGACCTCTACCGCGATGGCTTGACGATTGAAACAACGCTCGATGCGCGCATCCAGCAGTACGCCAACGAAGCGGTTCGCGAGCAGCTTGCGTTAGTTCAGCGCGACTTTGATCGCATGTGGTCGTGGAATGCGCACAAAGATTTGCTCGTGGCGATTCTTGCGCGGGCAGTTGAGTCGCATCCGGAGTACTTGAGCGCGGAGTCTCCTCAAGCGCGTGAACGCATCCGCCGCCAGTTGCTTGGTACACCACACTTTGTGGATTCAGTCAAGCGTGCGGTGACCACCGTGCAGTGTGGGCTTGTGGTGCTCGAACCAAAGACTGGCGCCATATTGGCGATGGTCGGTTCCTCGCCCTTTGCACCGGAGCGTGGGGCGGGCTCCCGTTACTCGCTCAACCACTGCACCGAGATCCGCCGCCAGCCAGGCTCAGCATTCAAACCGTTCGTCTATGCTGCAGCACTCGCCGACGGCACAATCGAACCGAGTACCGTTATTGACGCCTCCCCGTTTACGTACACGTTTGCCGACGGTCGAACGTGGTCGCCACGCGGTACTGCGCATCAGGGAATGGTAGATGTTGCCACTGCGCTGAAGTTCTCGATCAACACTGTCGCTGCGCGACTCATCACGCAGTACACCAGCCCTGAGCGTGTCGTGGCGTTAGCCCGGAAGATGGGCATTACAACGCCGATGGATCCCTATCCGGCACTTGCGCTCGGTGTCGAAGAGGTCTATCCGATTGATCTGGTCAGCGCCTATGGGACCTTCCTCAATGGAGGTATCGCCATTCCGCCCGTTGCAATTCGAGCAATCAGAGATCGCCTGGGGCGTCAGCTCTACCGAGGGAAGTTCCCTGCTGCAGCTACCGATGCGCTGAGCCCGCAGGTTTGCCGAACGATGATTCGACTTCTCCAGCAGGTCGTTGACGGTGGGACTGGTTCGACAGTTCGGCAATTCTACCGCTACGATGCAGCAGGCAAAACGGGAACGACCAATGATTTTGCCGATGCATGGTTTGTGGGGATGACACCGGAATTGGTTGCCGGTGTGTGGCTTGGCTTCGATGACCACCGAATCAAGTTTACCGGTGCCTACGGGATGGGAGGGAAAGCTGCAGCACCGATTTGGGGGCGTTTGATGGCAAAAGTGTATGCCGACCGGTCGCTGGGTTTTACCAAGCGGACGTTCGATGACCGCGATTCGACGCTCGTCCCCTTGACACCGGAACAAGCGCGACAGGTCATCGAAGAAGATCGCTACGTGCCGCCACCGGTGCAGCTCCACCCAGTTGAACCGATCCGTCCAGAACACTGAGCAAGGCGGCGTAGCGCGATGGGAGCAAGAGGAAAATCATTGCCCCAATGGCAACGACGACGCCCACGACAACATGTACAACGCTCGGCATTGTGCGTTTGAGTTGGGCCCACCCCCACGCGCTTGCCAGTGTTACCAGCCCAATAGCACCGATCAGGAGTGTGCATGCTGCAGGACCGAGTGCCCCACCGACAAGTGAGGAAAGCCCCTGGCCACCAACGGAGCCATAGACGAGGATCAGGTGGAACACATAAATCCAGAGCGATTGCTGTCCAGCCAGACGGAGAATCGAGCGTACACGCAAGCGGGCAATACGCTCTCCGCCGAGGATGAGCGCTGCCAAGAGCGCAACTGTTCCCGCTAAGCGAAAGCCGACGTGGCCCGGCGAAGAGTGCCACCACTGCTTCGGAGAGGAAAAGCCAACAGCGAGCAGTCCAGCAGCTGCGACAGTGCTCCCTACAAGGAGCCACCATAACGCTCGTCGGGTACACGAGCGAATGAGCGGTACAACGACTGCCCCCGCGAAAAAATATGCCGCAAACGGGAAGAGCGGAAACTTGCTCATTGGCTGTGGAGCAATGTATGCGCCAAGGAAGAGCGGTAGTGTCTCGTCAAGGCGCTGCTCCCATACCCATGGCGTTAGACTCGCGATCGCAACAGTAAGCACTGCGTAGATGCTGCGGTACAGCCGCGCGTGTTCTGTCGCGAACCCAATAGCCAGTGCCAACAGTGAACTTGCCGCAATGCATTGGAGGATGTCGCAATCGGCAAGGCGGCGGAGCTCTTCCTGTGTGGCGTGGAGGGTTCGCTCCAGCGAAAATCCAGGCAGATGCAGCCAGTAACCGAGAACCAGGAGCAATCCCAACTTCGTAAGGTAATCCCACAGCGGGCGTTCCCAACGTCGGTAGGCTGCGTGCTTCCGTTCGAGCGTGATGGCAAAGGCACCGCCCGCGCAAAAGAGGAATGCTACAGCGACAAAGCCGTGCGTCAGACTGAGCCATGGGAACCACCACGCAGTGTGCCAGCGGGGGTCGAGCGCGACATCAACAACGTGTACCTCGATCATCCATAGTGCAGCGATACCGCGCAGGTAGTCGAGCCAATCGTAGCGCACAGTCAGCATTGTCAAAAGGTGGATGAGCAAAGTTAGCAGGTACCCGTTACGTCGGCGCTCTATTTTTGTGCCGGTCACATCTTTTGCAACACGAATGGCACGAGCGATCCTTTTTCTCTTCGCGCTTGCAACCGTTGTTGCGGGATTTAGAATGTACGCGATAGGGCTATTCCGGCGGATGTTCGATCGGGGTCCTCTTGCCAGTCACACACCAAAGAAGCAGTGAATCTGATGGGGAGCAACGTATCGAGTGTGGCATTACCGCCGATTGCTGCCATTGACGTTGGAACGAATTCGATTCACATGATCATCGCTCGCGTCGGGGAGGGGAACACGCTCGAGGTACTCAGTCGGGATCGTGAAGTTGTGCGACTCGGGCAAGCTGGGGGCGACATCAAACATCTTGCGTCGGACGCTATCGTGCGGGGCGTTGAGGTAATGGAGCGCTTTGTGACGATGGCAGAGCACCACGGCGCGTACATTCGCGCGGTGGGGACCAGTGCTGTTCGCGAAGCACTCAATCGCGAGGAGTTCCTCCGCGCTGTCGAGGAACGCACCGGCGTTCGGATCGAGGTAATCGCCGGCGAAGAAGAAGCACGGCTCATCTACGTCGGTGTGATCCACGGCTTGCCGCTGGTGACAAAGAAACTCTGCATCTGCGATATCGGTGGTGGCTCGACCGAGGTTGCTATTGGCAAGCACGGCACGCTCGACTTTGTGCGGAGTGACAAAGTCGGAGCGATTCGACTGACCGAACAATTTTTTCGAGATTTGCCGCGCCCTCGAGCAATTGAACGCTGTAGGGAATTCCTCCGTGGGTTTTGGTCGCCGACATTGGAAGGTGCAACGGAGATCGGGTGGGAGGAGGTTGCTGTGACATCCGGGACGTGGGAGACCATTGCACGAGTTGCATTGGGGATGAGCAATTCGACTGCGCCGCAGCTGCATGGACGGCGCATCGAACGCACGGCAATGCGAAATGCCATCGAGCGCATCGTCGGAGCGCGGAGCATCCGGCAGATTGAGAAAATTCCGGGTGTTGATGCCGGGCGTGCGGATATCATCACCGCAGGTGCTCTCATTGCAGAGCACTTTCTCGAACAGCTTGGAATCGAGAGTGTTGTTGTCTCGACGTTTGCGCTCCGTGAAGGGGTTGTCTTCGATACCGCACAGCATCTTCGCGACAGCTCGCAGTACCATCACTTGGCACACTTGCGTAAAGCGACGATTGACCACTTGTGCAAACGGTATGGCATCGAGCGTAGCCATGCTCGCCACGTGGCGAAGCTCGCGCTGGAGCTTTTTGACCAGCTTTCCGCGCTACACGGGCTTGGTGACCATGAACGCGAGATGCTCGAAGCTGCAGCACTACTGCATGATGCAGGCTACCACATTGCCCCTGACCAACACCACAAGCACAGCTTCTACCTGATCAGCAACGCGGTGATGCCGGGATTTAGCAGCAGTGAAGCGGAGATCATTGCCAACGTCGCGCGCTATCACCGGAAGAGTCATCCGAAACGGCGCCACGAGCACTTCGCTGCGCTGCCCGAGCGGTGGCAGCATGCAGTTCGATGGATGGCTGCCTGCCTTCGCATCGCAGAAGGACTTGACCGCCGTCGCCAGCAGCGAGTACATCGTGTCAGCGTTCGTATCGAACGCGACAGGATCGTGGTTGAAGCCGATGCTGAGCAGGATGTCAGTATTGAGCTCTGGGGAGCACGGCGGCGCGTAGCATTGCTGGAGGAGTTGAGCGAGCGACCGGTGATCGTCGTCGTGCGTCGCAATTCCTGACAAGCCTTGCTGTCTGTGTTGTGCCGTCGGTTTGGTTTGTACGATTTTATTTCTTATTTTGGATGTAGCAAAGCACCGGTACATGAAACCAAATACGTGTACAGTGCATTTCTGCGATGCATATGACGGCTAACAAAACAGTTTCAACATCCCTGTGAGGTTGATATGATACTGCGCTTCGTGCTTGTTGCAATCGTGAGCATTACTGCATCGCTCACAGTGTGGAGTGGTAACACACGGCCGGAAACGAAGGATGAGATCCGCGCCAAACTTGTTTCGCTCCTTGCTCGAGATGGCGGTGCAGCAGGAACAGAGTTCTACTTCTCGTTCCCACCGTGCTACGAAGTTCCAGGAGGAGGAAATGCTCTTGCGCTCTACATTGCCGCCGCTACTCGCACGCGTGTCTTGATTGAAGTGGAGGGGCGAGGGTTCCAAACGATTCGCTTTACCATCCCCAACGACGTTATCGAAGTTGTCATTGCACCAGGTACAGGACAAGCCTATACGAAAGACCCCATGGCAGCTCCGCCCCCGGATCAGGTGTGGCCAGGAGCGGGATTGCACATCAAGGCGAATGCTCCCATTGTTGTCTATGGAGTAACACGCTTTCAGTACACAACCGATTCGTTCCTTGCATATCCTGTCCATACGCTCGGGAAGGAATACATCGTCTCCTCAATGGCAGACATGACTTGGATGTACCCTGGTTATGTGTTGCCGAGTGAATTTACTGTTACCGCTCCTTATGACAACACGCGGGTCACGATCAAAGTGGGGGGGAATGCGCAGACAGTGACTGCGAGCGGACTTCGGCCTGGTCAATCACGGACGTGGACACTGAACCGCGGCGATGTTCTCGTTGTGAGCACAGACAAGGATGCCAAGGAAGGCGATCTATCCGGAACGTTGGTAACAGCGACGAAACCTGTTGCGGTCGTTTCAGGCAACCAGTGTGCAAATGTGCCCACGGACCTTCGCTGGTGTGATTTCATTTCAGACATGGAAATACCGACCGACCTGTGGGGGAAGATGTACTACGTTCCACGTGTTCCGTCACGGCGGAATGCAGGGATGATCAAGATATTCGCCAAAGAGCCAAATACGAGGATATTCCGCAATGGAAGCTACTGGCGCAACATTCAAACGAAGGGCGGCATTGAGGGGACAGGGTTCATCTATGAACGTGCGACACCTGATGGCTTAGCAGGTGTGGCGGCGATCTCAGGTGATAAACCGATTGCCGTTACATTCTTCAACCCAGGTCAAGAAGATGACAATGTCGCAACTGATCCGTTTCAATTGACAATCTACCCTGTTGAGCAATACCAACGGGAGGTCATCTTTTGCACACCTGGTGCACGGGGAGCAAGCCTTACGCCGTTCCCACAGAACTACATCATTTTGGTTTACCCATTGACGGAGAACAACACGATTCCTGAAGACTTGGAGTGGGGTCAGGTTGTTGGTGGGCAAATCACGTGGCGTTCTGTTGCTACAGTCTTCGGCTCTTCAATTGGAGATGTATTCCCAGTAACCTACCAAGGGAAGCGGTATGCAGCAAAAGTTCTGAGCATTCCCGTTGGAGCATTTCGCGTCCGGTGTAGTCAACCGTTTGCAATTTATTCTTACGGGGGAAGCAATTACGATTCCTACGGTCATCCGACGAGTGCGGCATTCAACGTGCAGCTGCCGGACACGGTTCCTCCGGTTCCGCGCTACATTGTCAACTGTGATGGCACTGTCAGTGGCGTCAACGGAGGTGATCCGGATGTGACCGATTATCCGAACGATGATGAGATTCGTTCGAACTTGGCGATGATTTACCTCGATCCGGAGAATACGCGGAATTATACGCTCGACTATGATCCGTTCATTCCAGGGGAAACGCGTTCGACGCGGTGGCGTCTGACAGTGGACGATCCCGATCAAGATGCCGTGGCGTACGTTGTATTCCGCGATCGGGCAGGGAACGATACTGTAATTGTTGTCGAATATAAAGCACGGAAGATAACGATTCAGCCGGGTGATGTTGATTTCGGCATGCTGCGGAAAGGGGATGTCGCCACGCGCACGCTTGAGGTCGTCAATGAAGGAACCGCCCCGATTCGTGTCACACGATTGGAATTCAAAAATGGCGGCCAAGGCGTCTTCGAGATTGTCAATAACCCAATTCCATTTGACCTCCAACCCCAAGAGCGCCGCCAGATTACTATCCGCTACACAGCGACCAACGATGGCGTTGTCCGCGATTCGATCGGGGTGGGTGATGACTGCGTCTTCCGTTACCGTCGCCTCGTTGTCGGACAAACGGGCGAGCCAGTCATTGACGTTTCCCACCCAGCGGCACGGCCGCTCGATTTTGGCGATGTCGGTGTCGGAACCTCTCAAACTCGGACGTTCACAGTCTTCAGCCGTGGAACGGTACGCCTGACGATTACACGTGCGACTGGACCTACCGATCCAGCGTTCGTTCCTGAAGCAGCGCTCGGTCAAATTTCACCAATTGCTCCTCTGGTCCTAAGCGAGCAAGGTGGCGGGAACGACTCGCGCAACTTCTCTGTGACCTTTACCCCGACAGCAGAGCAAGTGTACACCGCAACGATTACGTTCTCCAGCGATGCAAATCGCATTGATTCGGTGGTGTACCTCCGTGGCCGCGGCGTCAAGCCAGGGCTGTCAGTCGCGCCGCTTGACTTCGGTGAAAAGCGGATCAATCCAACGCAGCCCTATCCATACCTGAGCGATTGGCAAACGATCGCGATGCTCGATCCTCGTAACGACGGTACGCAGGATGTAACGATTCGTGGCGTTACAGTGAGCAACGATACCTACGGCAACGGTACGGCGTTCACCTTTGATCCGCCGCTCAACCAAGTCCCCGTTGTAGATATTCCGCCTGGCCAGTCATATTCGAATGTTGTGGGGCGTCCGATCTACGTGTACTTTGCCCCGCAAGCTGTCGGACCGCATGAAATCACAGTGTCGTTCGATAACAGCACGGGTGAGCCGCGGACAGCGACGATCAGCGGTGTTGGTATTGCACCACGGGTGACGATCACACCAACGGTAACCTTCGGTCCAATCGAAGCAGGCACTACGCCAGACGTCAAACAAGTAACGGTGACAAACCTTAGCCGCCAGGATTGGCAGTATGCCGATACGCTCCATCTCCGCGACCTTGTCCCCGAAGTAGGTGGGACTATTGGTGCTGATGGGACGTACGGGAGTGAGAATTTCACCTTTGATCGTCAATCGCTCAATCTTCCACGCACACTCCTCCCAGGGCAGAGTGTGACGTTCGATGCAAGCTACTTTGTGGCAGTACCGGGAACGAACGTCACCAACACTGCAACACTGGTGACGGTCAGCGATGCACTCGAAGAGGCTCGTTCAGTCTGGACTGGCTCTGCCTACAGCGGAGTAGCGCGAATTGATGTCGCATCAGCTTCCGGCGACGTCTGCGTTGGGAGTACCACAAACCTTACCGTCCGCGTTACCAACACGGGCGATGTTCCAGTGACGACGCTGACGTTCGTTCGTTTCATGGGTCCTGCGGCGAACATGTTCAGCCCACCGACGAATCTGCCGCTCCCGAATCCGATACCGAAAGGTGGAACATACGATCTCATCGTTCCCTTCACACCTACTGTACCAGGTGGACCTCATACAGCTCAAATTGTGCTCCGCATCAACAATGAGGCAACAGAGTACACAGGTGCACTGAGCGGGAATGGTCTCCAACAGACGACACTCGTAGAAACAGTATCCGAGACGTTCGATATTCCGCAAGGGAGCGAGTCGCTACCGAAGCTTGTTCGCTTCCAAGCTGCTCAGCCGGTCACGATGGGGAACGTAACCTCCTTCCGCATGCGTGTGACGTTCGACATTAGTGCCTTCGCGCCGATACTACAAAACGGGCAACCGGTAATTCGTGTCCTCGGTCCGTTGGCTGCAGCAGGGTGGACAGTCGGCAACGATGTCACTGTATCCTACAATGCAGCAACATCCCAAGGAATTGTGGAATTCACACTCAATGGGACAACACCGCTCCGGGTGCAGGCAGGCGATGATCTCTTCGGTATCGAGCTAACGGCTACGATGCCCTCGGTCCTCCCAACAGACGGTGGATTCCTTGTCAAAGTTGAGCCAGTGAGCATCAACGACCAATGCGTCGTGATTCAAACGCGCGACGGTATCATGCGCATCAACCCTGTCTGTGCGTTCAATCTCCGATTCGTCAAGATCACGACGACGAGCTTCAACGTCCGCGTCAATCCGAACCCGATCAACGGCACAGGTGCTGATATTCGCTTCGGTGTTGGCTACGATGCACCAACGACACTCGAGCTTATTAGCACTAGCGGCGATGTGGTTGCAACGCTCGTCCGCGGTGAGCTGAAAGCAGGCGAATACACCGTCCGCTTTGTGCCGAACGGCATCGCCAGCGGATCGTACATGCTCCGCATGCGCAGCGGTGATTACACTGAGACAGTGCCGATCATCATCGAAAAGTAATCGCGCGCTGCAACGCCAAGCGTAGTGAGCGTGCCCCTCCCCCGTGCGGGGGATGGGCACGCTGCTTTCTGACAACAAGGGGGCTGCTCCATTCGTCTTTTGCGTCGAATTTTACGAGCGTGTCCCACCTTTCCATCAACTGAGCGATGAACGCCCTCTTCAAGCGCAGCCGGCTCCTTCGTGCAGGAGCACTCGTCGGAATTGGCATCGTGACAGGGATTCTCCTCGTAGCAGAGCTCTCGAGCATTCCGATGGCGCAGCTCTTTGGGCAGAGCGTCCGGGATATTGGTGCCAAGCAACCGCCCGTCAAGGTCCCCGACAACGTCCGTGCGCTCAACGATGCCTTCGTTGCAGCCGCCAATGCTGTTCAGCCGACGGTGGTGTACATCGAGGTTCTCAGCAAAGAGCGGAGCGAACCAACGCCCGATGATTTCTTCCGCTTTTTTAGTCCGTGGGATGACGAAGATTTCTTCCGACCCTTCCGTCCCCGTGAACGTAGCCAAGAAGATACCGACAATGGCAAGCGCAAGCGGAACGTTCCAATCGGGCAAGGCTCGGGGGTTATCATCACAAGCGATGGTTATATCGTCACGAACAACCACGTCATTGCAGGAGCGACTCCCGATGGTGGCATCAGAGTCCGGCTCAGCGATAAGCGAGAGTTCACCGCAAAGCTCGTCGGACGTGATTCACTCACAGATGTTGCGGTCATCAAGATTGACGCCAAGGATCTCCCCGTCGCATACCTCGGCACAAGTGAGGACATCAAGATTGGCGAGTGGGTGATCGCTGTTGGCAATCCGCTCGTGATGCTCAATTCAACAGTGACCGCCGGCATCATCAGCGCGGTTGGTCGAGGCGGGATGGGGCTCAATCGCGGAAATTTCGCGATTGAAAACTACATCCAAACCGACGCTGCAATCAACCCTGGCAACAGCGGCGGAGGACTCTTCACACTCGATGGCAAGCTCATCGGCATCAACACAGCGATCGCGAGCGGAACGGGCTACTTCGCCGGCTACGGATTTGCAATTCCAGTGGACATTGTGCGCAAGGTCGCGCTCGACTTGATCAACTACGGCAACGTCAACCGCGCGTACATTGGCGTTACAATTCGCGCTGTAGACGATACCGACGCAAAAGGCCTTGGGCTTTCGAACGTGCAAGGAGTCATCGTCAACGATATCCTCAAGCATTCGCCTGCAGATAAGGCAGGTTTGAAAACGCAGGATGTGATTTTGGAGCTCGATGGCACCCCGGTCAATTCACCGAATCAGTTGCAGACGCTCCTTCTCCGGTACCGACCGGGGGATAAAGTCAAGCTCCGAATTTGGCGTGATGGAAAAGAGCTTGTCAAAGAAGTTCGGCTCGAAGCGCGCGATGAATCGGTAGCCGCAGCGGATAAATCTTCCGAGCCCAGCCCAGGCGAATCCTCCGATAGCAAAGGACCAGTTCGCTTCGATGATCTCGGCTTTTCTGTCGCACCGCTCCGCGCTGAAACCAAGGACAAACTCGATGTTGCTAGCGGTGTCGAGGTGACCAAGGTTGAGCGCTACAGCGAGGCATACATGCGTGGACTGACGCCCAACTCGGTCATCGTGAGTGTGGATCGTAAGCCTGTGGATTCCCCAGGACAGCTGCGCTCGGTGATCGCAAGCAAAAAGCCCGGTGATGTGGTCATGCTGGAAGTCAAATCCCAAGAAGGTAAGCAGGTCGTTTCCCTGCGGATCCCCTCGAGCACAAACTGACGTCACAACGCACCCCCAACGCTGTAGGGCAGGCGTACGCACAGTAAGCAACGCCTGCCCTGCTTATTACTGCACTTTGATAAGCACTCCGCTGGCTTTGCGATTCTCCCACAGGACGCGGTAAATGTACGTCCCTGCCGGGAGTTCTCCAAGATCCGTCGGTGCCAACAGGAACGGAACGACACCCGCTTGGCTTGGTTGTTGTCTCTGCTCGGAAAGCTTTCGCCCGAGTGCATCGTAAAGTTCGAGGAGGAGTGCACCGCCGCCGTGCGGCAGGTGAACGCGAATAAGTGCATAGTCCGTCGTGGGAGTGGGGATCGGGCTTTCCACAAGGAAATCGCTCGGTGAAGGTTGCTGAGAATCTGCACCGAGCTCGCCAGCCCGAAGCGTACACAGAAAGATGCCGCCGCCATGGGTTCCGAGCACCGTCATTCCATCACTGGAGCGAACATCAATTGCTTCGACGGGGAGCACACCCAGGGTCGTTAGTCCCAGTGGTTGCCATGCTGTCTGCGCCGAGAGCGAGTCGGCAACAAATGCGCCAATGCTTGTGCCCGCAACGTAGAGCCGCTTGCCATTGGAGACAATCGAGCGCACAACCCGTACCGATGGCCCCCAGCCGCTCGAATCTTCGTCGAGCGATCCACCAACCCATTGCCAGGTGGCGCCACCATCCCACGTTGCAAGGATGCTGGGGAGAGTGTAGTTCGAGATCGTCACGATGATACGGCGCGGATCGGCTTCGTCCCAATCAATTGCAGCGATGAATGCACCCTCCGGAATTGGTGCAGCGGTAAACTGTTCGACTTGACCGGTTGTGATGTCACACCGATAGAGCCGACCTTCTGCAGTGCCTGCCAGCACAATTCCATCACGCACCGCAAGTGTTGTGATCAGGTCCGGGCGGGGAATCACCGCAGCTTGCATCCACGCAGGGTCGAAGGAGCCATTGGCATATCCAAGCCGATAGAGCGCGTTATCGAGCGCAAGGATCACCGCGTGGAGCGATTCATCGTAGGCGACTTCCGTGACGAATGCGCTGCCACTGCGCGGTGGAGAAGGCATCGAAACCAGATTCATCCTCTCGTCGAGTGCATACACGCTGCCGAACTGCGAGGATGCAACGATGAGCTTGCCTGCTTCTGCAACCAGGACCCGGCAGCCATCGCCGCCGTAGGCAAAGCTCCAGGGTTCGCCATACGTAGCGCTGGATGTGTACCAGTTGCTGTTGTCCTGGAATCCTGCGATGACAAAACGGCTTGCTGGCACTACACGGTTGAGCGCGACGTGGTAGGCTTGCGTTGTGGTCAAGCCATCGTTGAGCGCTTCCCACCAGGCTCCGTTGGTTGCCAGCGGCGTTGTGGTTCGGTAAATGCCGCCATCGGTTGCCGCGTAGAGCTGCCCTGGACTGCTGGGGGGAAACACGAGTGCGTGGACATCTGGGTGCAACGAGCCGGATTCGACGCGGTAAGGATAGCCCCCAAGGTGAAGTGCCGAAGCAACGCATCCATCGAGCGAGAGAAAAACATCGGTGCTGCCGACGTACACCACATTCGGATTCTGGGGATGCACCGCCAGTGCCATGCAATACCCGCCGAGTGTCTCAAATGGCGATTGCTGCGGGTTTTTCAAACCATTGAGCCATGCGGAGCGATCTACCCACAAGTCGGTCGCGGGTTGATACAGCCACAGCGTGTGCTGCGACGCAAAGCTCGAATAGCGCGCGCTCCAGGAACGCGGCGTTTGGGTGAACACATAGAGCGCCGAACCATCCGCCGACGCTGCCAGGACGATCCGACGTGCTGCGGGAGGAAACCCCGCTGGCGTGATTTGGCGCCATCCGCCGCCGCGGAGCGAACGGACGAAGATTCCGTACTGCGACGGTGCAGTACCGTCATCCCATGCGCCGATTGCGGCGTAGAGTCTATCGCCAACGGTGATAATCTCGGTGCAGAACGCTGGCCGTGCGGTATCGCCGAGTTCGAGATGCCAGCGCGCGCCATCCCAGGCGTAGATGCCTCCGTAGCAAGCGGCATAGAGCACTTCGCCTGTGTCGTGCGCTGCTACTGCGAGCCGCCAAACGATCTGCCACGCTTGCGTTGGGAGAGCATTCGGCTGCCCGGTGATGGGCGGCGAGATCGAGTGCCAGCGTGCGCCATTGTCCGTGGAGCGATAGATGCCCGTGCCAGTCCCAATCGTTCGCAGCAGCGTGGATGTCCGGCGCTCGGTCGTTGAAAGCCCCTCGCCAGTGCCGGCGTACCATGTGTCGGGATTCTGAATGCTCTGCACAAGACAGGAGACAGCAGGTACCAGTGTCGGTGGTGTCATCCGTACCCACGAGCTGCCGCCGTCAATACTTCGCCAGATACCGCCAGTGACCCCGCCGGTCATGATTACCTGCGCCGAACGCCGATCGAACGCCAGCGCTCGCGTACGCCCTGCGACATTCGTCGGTCCGATCGGTTGGACTGCTGTTAGTGGCGCCATCTTCGACGGTGTGGCAGCGAGCAGACGCCGAGCGAATGCTGCATCTCGAATTGCAGCGTCGTGCGGTACCACCCCCGTCTGCGGATTACCAAAGCGACGGCAATCCCACTGCCAGCGGTCGGAAGGGTGTGCTTCTTTCCACTGCGGAATCGTTTGTTGTGCTGTTGCAGTGGCTATGAGCACAAAAACAAATACCAGCTTCAGTGCCGCCTTTGAAAGAGTGCAACAAAGACCGAATTGCAGCGGTGGTTGTGTGGAAGCGATTGGAGCGTCCCATCGGCTTGGATAAGGGAGGGGGAAACGATTCGCTCATCGGCTGGGATGCGTTCAAGCTCTGGGTGCGTGGTTGCGATCCACTCGACAAATCCTGTTGTTTCGATTGGTTCGAATGATGCGACAGTAACAACAGCGATTCCGCCAGGAGCAAGATAGGCAATCGCGCGTTCAAAAAGCTCGCGAGTGCGTCGAGCTGCGCGGTGGAGATCCCACGAATCCACCCGCCACTTCCCTTCCGGCTTCCGTCGCCAGAGTCCAATACCGCTGGAGGGTGCATCGAGTGCGATGGCATCGAACGTGGCATCGCGTTCGGTCGTGAGAACCTCAAGTGGAGCCCAGCCCAACTGCTGCTGTGCAACTGCAACCCAACCAGGGAAGACGCCCTGCTCGGTAAGGATGGAGATCCCACCAGAACGGATAGTTGCAAGTTCCCACAGTGGGAGGAGAGCGATCGTTGGGCTGATGCAGACATAGAGCAAACGGCTGGGGGATGTTGCTTCGAGGAGTGCTGCAACGGAAACGTACATTGGGTCAGAAACGTAGCAATGCCCTTCTCGAGCAAGTGGGAGAGCGCTGAGCTCCAAAAACGGATTCGTCCGCACAAGCCGTGGTGCCAGTGGCGAGATCTCAAATGGGATGCTGTGCTGCTCCAACCACGCCGGCAGCGAGTGATCATCGGTGCGCACGCGGTTGGCAGCAAGGTAGAGCGGCGGCCGCTCGAGATTGGCGGCGAGCATTTGTTCGGTGACTTCTTCGCCATATCGCTCCAACCATCGCTCGACAAGCCACATCGGGTGGGAATAGACAACCGCAAGGTGGAGCGCAAGCTGCTCCCGGGGTGGATAGCGAATTCCTGCGACATTCCGAGCAATTGCACGCAGTACGCCGACAAGTTTTGCGGCATACGTTTCGCCTTTGATGCGTGCAAGCAACCGGCCAGCACTTTCGATGGCAGCCTGTGGCGGGACTTTTGAGATCATCAAAATTTGGTAGAGTGCAACGCGAAGAGTCTCTTGGACGGCTGGCATGCACTTGGGGAATTCTCCATGGTAGAAACCTGTGAGCACCCAGTCGAGTTTGGCGCGCATCCGTAACGTGCCGTAAACCAGCTCTTGGTAGAGTGCCCGATCGAAGTCGTTCCACTCCGGATGAGCTGATAGTTCATCGCGGACAAGTCGTTCTGCGTCGAGTGCGGTACTTTGAATGCGCAAGAGCGTTCGGACTGCAACGCTGCGCACGCCCTCTTGCTCGAACAGCGGCGTGCCCTCGGCAATCGGCGGAGCGATCTGGCTCAATGGTTGGGGGTCCATCTCGTCTTCTGTGGTGGCTTGTGTTCAGGTGTGCCAAAATACACCGTGCACTATTTTCGATTGCGCACAAGCGGTGGCAAGCATCGAAGGCTCTTCTACTCCATGGAGTTCGTCATGGCACTTCGTTGGATTGTTGGTAGTGCGTTGCTCCTTACCTGCAGTGTATCGGCGCAAATTGTGCGGCACGGGCAGGCATCGCCGAT
This sequence comes from Candidatus Kapaibacterium sp., assembly GCA_026003495.1. Classification (GTDB taxonomy): domain Bacteria; phylum Bacteroidota; class Ignavibacteria; order Kapaibacteriales; family NICIL-2; genus NICIL-2. Next base: position 438,684 of record BPHK01000001.1, read on the forward strand.
TGCACCGGAGATCACGCTGTACGACTACCCTGGCGTTATCATTGGTGTCCCCTTGGTCGTTCAGCAGGGGCAATACCTCGATACGTGCAATTGCCCACCGTTTACCGGCGGAAGTGGAAGCGGCATTATGGCGGGAGTTTTCTACGAACTGCCAGCAACTGAAGCATCGGTCGTTCGATTTGGCTTGAGTGCAGGGGGTGACTACCGCTCTGCGGTTGCACGCTACCGCGAGCAGGAAGCACTCACCTTCACAAGTGCCGATGGCAATCAGAGCTTCCGGGACATCCCAGTCGAGTTCCGCCAAGAAATGAGGTTCTCGACCTTTGCGCTGTGGGCACAGCCGTACGTGCGAGTTGTTCCCATTCCGAGCGAAGCACTCGCAGCCAGTGTTGGCGCAAATCTCGCAGCTGTGCTCACTGCAAATGCAACGCATACGAAGTCGCTTGTGGATAATACCGTCCGCTTGCCGAATGGGGAGGTTGTCGCGTTGCAGATGCCCGGGGGTGGAACATCGGCGACGGTGCGCGATGGCGAGCTGCTCGGACTGCAGCGCTTCCAGATTGCAGCGGTATTCCGGCTCGAATCAAGCATTCCACTGGGGGAGCAGTGGCGGCTTCGACCGGGTCTACAGTACCAGCTTCCACTGACGGACCTTTCGTCCAGTGGCGGAATGCGTTTAGCTGCGTGGATGCTGACACTCTCCCTTGCACGGCGCGATAAGCAGTAGTCCGGTGCGCATGTCCCGATGAGCGTTCTGCTGATTCGGCTGCGGTAAGTTTGCGGTACGTCGAATTTCCGAGCCAGAGTGCAATGACAACGATCGAGTTGCCCGTTCTCCAACCTGAGCCAGCAAGCGAACCTCCGGCGAAGGCTACTGGACGCCACGCTGTGTACGTTGAAACCTACGGCTGCCAGATGAATCTCAACGACACCGAGATCGTGCAGGCAATCATGGCGCGGCATGGCTTTCGGCTTGCCAACTCTATTGCGGAAGCGGACGTAGTACTGCTGAACACCTGTGCTGTGCGCGATAATGCCGAGCGCAAGATTCACGAGCGGCTCAAGCACCTGCGCGGCTTGCGTAAGCGCAAACCCGAAATGGTCGTCGGCGTGCTCGGATGCATGGCGGAACGGCTTCGCCACAGCTTGCTCGGAGAGCAGGAACTCGTTGATCTCGTCGTCGGCCCAGATGAGTATCGGCGGCTGCCTGAGCTGGTCGAACGCGCATTTGCCGGCGAACAAGGGATCGCTGTCAAACTCTCACGGGTGGAGACGTACGACGACATCACGCCGATTCGCACCCAAGGGATAAGCGCATGGATTTCGATCATGCGCGGGTGCGATAAGTTCTGCACCTTCTGCGTGGTGCCATTCACGCGTGGACGGGAGCGCTCGCGCCCGCTCGAGAGCATCGTCCGTGAAGCTGTGCAGCTGTGGGACGATGGCTTCCGCGAGGTCACACTTCTGGGGCAGAACGTCAATTCCTACCGCGATCCCAACGGCAAGGGCGACTTTGCCGACTTGCTCGCTGCCGTTGCCGAAGCAGTGCCGCAGATGCGCATTCGCTACACCACGTCGCATCCCTACGACATGAGCGATAAGCTCATCGAGACGATGGCAGCCTATGCGAACATTTGCCCCTACATCCACTTGCCCGTGCAATCCGGCAGCGACCGTATCCTCCAGCTGATGAATCGGCACTATACCGTTGCGCACTACTTGGAACGCATCGAGAAAATTCGCTCGACGATTCCTCGATGCGCGCTTTCGACGGACATCATCGTTGGTTTCTGCACCGAGACCGACGAAGACCATCGCAAGACGCTCGAGCTAATGGAGACCGTCCGCTACGACGGTGCGTACATGTTCAAATACTCGCCGCGGGAAAATACCAAAGCCTGGAAAATGGGTGACGACGTTCCAGAAGAGGTCAAAGCCCAGCGGCTCGAGGAAGTGATCCAGCTCCAACAGCAGATTTCGTGGGAAATCAACCAATCCGAGATCGGAAAAACCTTCGAAGTGCTCGTCGAAGGTCCGAGCAAACGCGATTCAGCGCAGTGGCAGGGAAGAACCGATACCAACAAGGTCGTGATTTTCCCACACCTGGGGACTGACCAGAGCTACATCGTCGGCGATTACATTCAGGTGCGGATCGAGCGTGCCACCAGTGCAACGCTCTTCGGAACAGTTGTCTCAGGATAGGCGCCATGCGCCGAGAGCATGCACGGCGCATCCTTGCAGAGGCACGCACGATCGGTGTTGTGCGTACCGATCACTTGGGCGATATGGTGCTGACGCTCCCGGTGGTGAACGCGCTGCGCCAGGAGTTCCCATCGGCAACAATTGCCCTCATCGCGCATAGCCGCACTGCCCCGCTTGTCGAGTGGGCACCCGGCGTTGATCGCTGCTACTTTGTGGACCAACTCCCGTTCGAACGTGTGCTCCGGCATGAGCGATTCGATGCGCTCTTTTTTCCGCGCGCACGTGCCGAAGAAGCCTGGCAGGCATGGTGCGCACGCGTGCCGCTCCGCGTTGGGACGCGCTATCGGTGGTGGAGTCCGCTCTACTCGGTACGTATCCCTGACCACCGCCATACCGCGGAATACCATGAAGCCGAGTACAACGTCCGCATGCTCGAATACATCACCGGCAAGCGATACCGCGTTGAGCTACTCCGCCCGCGTATTCCCGAATCGGTACGCTCGGAAGTCTCGGCAATCCTTGCCGGTGCTGGTGTCGAGGAGCCGTTTCTTGTCCTGCATCCGGGCGGGCGAGGTTCTGCGCCACGGTGGGAGAAGTTCCCAGTCCTGGCGCAGATGCTCGCTCAGCAGCATCCTGGTGTCCGAATCGTTGTGACAGGAACTTTCTCGGAGACTGGACTCTGCGCTGCAATCTCCGAGGCTGTACCCTCTGCGGTCAACCTCAGCGGCAAACTCCAGCTTTCGCAGCTTATTGCGCTGCTCGACCGCGCAGCTGTTGTCGTAGCAAATTCGACTGGTGTGCTGCACATCGCTGCTGCATTGGGTCGAGCCGTCGTGGGTCTTTTTCCATCCGAACCACCTGCACAGAGCCCAGCACGCTGGCGGCCGTTGGGAGAGCGTGCGGCAGTCCTTGCCAACTCGCCGATTGATGCAATTTCCCCCCAGGCGGTTGCGTGTGCAATTGAGGCGGTGCTCAGCGTTTAGAGTGTCTGGCAGCGTCCATCGAAACTCGAAGCGGCGTTCAGCGTGGGTTAGGGCTTGGGCTGCCGCTTGCGAAACTTGCAGCAGAAACGATGATGGGAGCGCTCTGGCATGAGCGTCGCTTCCCGCGAGGGACACGCTTTGTCCTCCATGTGCCGTATGGGCAGGAGCTTGTCACCCCAAGCCTCGGAGGCGTGCAATCAATGCACTCGTCGAACGGCCTTCCAATAGCGGCACAATAACCACGCGCCCACCCTTCGAACGGACCAGATCGGCGCCAACGACGGTCGCTTCCGTGTAATCGCCGCCTTTGACGAGGACGTCTGGCTGGACTGTAGCAATCAGCTCTGCGGGTGTGTCTTCGTCAAAGATGGTGACAGCGTCTACTGCACGCAGCGCATCGAGCACTGCAGCGCGATCCTCCTGCGAGTTGATGGGGCGCTCCGGTCCCTTGAGACGGCGGACGGATGCGTCGCTGTTGACCCCAACGATGAGTACATCGCCAAGCTGACGTGCTACCGAAAGATACTCGACATGCCCACGGTGGAGAATGTCGAAGCAGCCATTGGTGAAGACAATCCGTTTCCCCTCAGCGCGAAGCGCTGCAAGGTAGCGAGGAAGCTCGTCGCGCGTAATGATCATTCCACGCCTCGAGAACAGTGAAACGAAGTCCCAAGAGCGCAGTTCTTGCAACGGGCAGTGATGCAGTAGATTGCACATCTACGAATGCCAATGCATTGTCTCATCATCGTGAGAGTTGAAGTGTGAACGGTTGGCGAGTGCTCCTGTGCGCAATGCTCTGCGGACTTGAGCTTGCAGCGCAAAACTACCCTCGTGCTTACGATACCAATGCGGTCATCGTGACGCGGAAGCTTTCCAAAGAGCTATTCGACCTCAACAGCATTCCGTTCATGGAACCGCTTGTAACGACGGTCAATGCGACGAGCAACGCGCGTTTTTTCCGGCAAGCAGCCATTCCTTCGAGTGTCGAACATCCGTACGTTCGGTTCGGCATCCACACGATGGTCGGTTTTGTCCGCGATGACCAGCGAACCTACCGACCAACACTTCCGACACTTGCCCAGCCAGTTGAGTACGGCAAGTACATCGGCTACGAAAATGGCACCATCGTCCTGCGGGATACGATCGGCTTAGCATTGGATTTGGTCAAGCGGATCTTCCACAAAGCGGCTGATTCCGGGCGCGTTCGTGTCCCTGCGGTTGCGCCGACTGTCTTTGGCAATGATCCGACCGAAATCACGATTGACCGCGAGTATCTGGCGCAGCTTGTTCGGACCGATCCGGAGTTCGCGACGCTCTACAACCTTCTCCCGCAGTCAACACGCCAAGTGGTGGATAGTCTGATTTTGAAGCTCCCAGCGACGCTGTCACTGCCACCAGGGCAGAACATGCACACCATCGTTGCTGCAGTACCACAGTTGGAGATCGGTGCGCTGGCAGGGACAGAGTTACTTGTGCGCTATATTCCTCCGGTCGTGTTTGACCAGAGCATCGGTCGCTTTTCGTTCTGGGGTATTGGGCTGCGACATTCGATTTCGCAGTACCTACGCGATCCACTGTTCGACATTGCAGTGCAGGTCGGCTACCAAGGCACGCTGCTTCGAAAGAGCGTCGGCGTGACCAACGCGCAACTCGAAGCCCGGGGGGAATTCCTGCTGGCAAACATCCACTTGAGCCGGCGGTTCGAGGGGATTGTGGATGTGTACACGGGGATTGGTTATGAGCAACTTACTGCGCGGTCATCGTATCGCTACACGCTGCCGCAGCAAGTGCAGATCCAGCTTGGGTTACTCCGTGTGCTGCCTGATGGGAGCGTCGTGCGCGACCCTGAAAACGGCTACCCCGGCGATGACGTCGTGCAGGAGAGCATCGCAACGCTGACCGTGCGCAATGTCAAGTGGACGATTGGGCTGGCACGGAGCATTGGACCAGTGACGCTCTGCCTTGATTACAATCTCGGTTCATGGTCGCTGCTCTCGCTGGGGATCGATGTCCAGTGGTAGAGCAAGCAAGCAATACATCCACCGCATAAGACGCTCAACAACACGAAGGGCACGGCAACCGCGTGCCCTTCGCGGTACGTGCGAATGCAAGCCAAGCGCATGCTCTACCGCAACTCGTAGGAAAGCGCTGCTGTTGCGTAGCGGCGAAGAATTGTGCCGCCGAAGATTTCGTAGTGCGCGCGGTCGAGGAGGTTGAAGATGTTGAGCGAAAGCCGGAGGTCGTCGCTCAGGTAGTAGCCTGCGTTGAGATTGACGACCGCATACGCGGGCACGTATCCTTCGAACAGCCCTGCCACCCACGGGAACCCATCGGAATAGCGGAGCATGATGCTTGCATCGAAGCGGCGTGGTTCGGTGTAGGAGAGCCCGATGTTGTACCGGCGTGGCGAGGTGTTCGGAACGATTTTCTGAGCAGTGAGGTTGTTTTCGACAACGCTGAATCCCAGCCATGCAGCATTGGCGATAATGGTGAGCTGATTGCTCAGGTAGTAATTGATGCCCAGCTCGAGGCCCCGTTCGATGACTTCGGCAATGTTCGTCGGTGTGATGATGAGTGCGGGGGTGCCGTCGCGGTCGTAGGCGAGCCGATCGAAGTAGGTGGGGTTGAGTTTGTTCAGTTCCGCCCGTAGGATTGAATCGGCGCGCAGGTTGCCGTAGCGGACTGGACGGTAGACGTTCGGTGCAAGCCCGCCAAGCGGGACGCTGATGAAGTTCCGTCGCTGGTTGATGTAAGCATCGAGAGTGACGTAGAGCGAGCGTCCCAGGATGCCTTTATAGCCGAATTCGTAGGAGACAGCCGATTCGACGCCAACGGTTGGATTGCCGAGATTCCACTGCGGCAGCATGCTGACGCCGAGCCGTGGGACTCCTGTTTCCGTGCTAATGAGCGAGTCAATGCGTGCAAAAGGGATTGGTGCGCCCGCGGGTGAGCGGCGGTAGAGGTCGGGATAGCTTGGCCGCAAAAACGAGCGGTTGACCGTCAGTCGGAAGGTGTGCTCTGCCGTCGGTGCCCAGACGATACCACCTTTCGGCGAGAGCTGCGTTTCGAAAAACGTGGAGCGATCAACCCGCAGCGCGCCGACAAGCCGCAGCGTGGAAAGGAGCGCATATTCTGTTTGGCCGTAGAAGCCGGAGAAGTTGTTGTGCAGCTCGCTTGGGTCAATGATTGCCAGCGCACCGGCCACTGCCGTTCGGACGTGTTCGTAGCTATGTTGTGCTCCAACGATCAGCCGCAAGCGATCGCCGAGAAAGGTGTCGTTCCACTGCGCATCGAGCACGACGACGTCGGATTTTTCCGCCGAGGTTGCCGCAGCATTGAGCACAATTTGCGGCTCTGGAGTCACCCGTCTTGTCCAGTATCCTTGGACGTTCCAGTGAGGGCTGTTGTAGGCAACACGTGCGTAGGGTTTTTCCACGTTGGGAATGAGGATGCGTCCGGTTTGATTGACGAAGTACTCGTTGCCGTACCGTGAGTAACCCAAATCGGCGGTAAGGCGCTCGTCGCTGCCAAGGTCGTAATCTGCTCGGGCTGTGAGGCTGTAGTTGTACGCACGCCGGTGCGCGTTGATAAGCGAGTCAATGCTTGTGATGCGCCGTCCGCCGACGAGTTGTCCGGTGACGTCGCGTGCCAGTCCGGGGTACTCTAGCCAGCCGCCAGCGGTTGTATCGCGCGAGTGTACCCACGCTTGATCCTGGAACGATGCAGCTGCGGTGATTTTGTACGCCCAGCGCTCGATCGCGCCTGCGTGGCGGATGCTGGCGCGGAGCGTGTTGTACTGGCCGCCGGTAACGCTTGCATAGCTGCCGAGCACATCGCGTGGGGCGTAGGTTGTGATTGCAATGACGCCGTTATAGGCATTTGCGCCGTAAAGTGCCGAGCCTGGTCCGCGGATGACCTCGATGGAGCGAATGTCGCTCATCTGCTGCTGGAGTGAGTTCCATTCGAGCAAGTTCAGCAGTGGCGTCGAAGGATCGCGCCCGTCAATGAGCACAAGGACGCGACGGTTGATCGAGGTGTTGAAGCCGCGCGTGTTGACGTTGAAGTCGTTCATACCGGACTGGACCACATCAACACCCTGGAAATGTTCGAGCGCCTTCGGGAGCTGTCCATGGGTCGTTGCGCGCTCAAGGTCTTGGGGGAGAACAATCGAAACTGCTGCGGGTGCGTCGGTGATCTTCTCCAGCTGTCGAGAGGCACCGTAGATGACAACTTCGTTCATCGTGCGTGCTTCGATTGCCACAGTATCAGTCCGTTCGATGGTTGCTTGGCCAGGGGGGATCAGAAGCTGCACGCGACGCTGCTGGTACCCAATGCCGCCGATGGTGAGCGTGTAGGCACCCGGTGGAATATCCGGTATGCGGTAGCTCCCGTCGGAGCGCACGAGTGTGCGTTTATGGAGCTGTTCGATCGTGACGACTGCTCCCGCTGCGGGATCGCCCTCGGGTGTGCGGACGGTTCCCAGGAGCGTTTGTGCGGTGCCAAGTGTTGAAAGGCAGAGCATGCTACTGATAAAGCACGCGGTCAGAATGCGCATACGAATCGAGCAGTGGTGAAACAATCAGCGCGAGCGCTTGGAGCGTGCGCCAGGAGCGTTCGAGTTGAGGAACCCGCTGGTCAGTCGCTTGGTGATTTTGCTCTCGAGCATGCGGCGGAGCATTGGGCGCATCAGCCCTGCCCCGATCACTGCTTGGCGGAAGCGGTAGGCATCGTGGAGATTGTACCGCTGTCCATCGAGCACCCAGTGAAGGAAGATCCCGTCGGAGATTCCCAGCTCCAACTGCGCGAAGGAGGCGGTATCTACCTTGCGGAAGGCACCGCTTGCGATGAGCTCGCTGGCGACACGTGCGCCGATTGCGCCGAGCGTCTGCTTCATTTGCTGGATTCGCTCGAGGAAGTGGGGGTCGTCGCTCCGGAGCGCGTGCGCCCAGAACTCGAGCAGGATCGGTGCGTACGCAGCGTGCTCCTGGTAGAAGGCGATTGCTGTTTCGATGAGCGCATCGGCAGTGGCGAGCGGATCACCGCGATGCTCGTCGGCAGCACGCTGCATGGCAGCTTCGTAGGTATCCATCCAGTAATCATAGACTGCCAGAAAGAGTTCGTCTTTCGTGGCGAAGTACTCGTAGATCGTTCCTTTGCCAATGCCGGCGGCGTCAGCGATGTGTTCCATCTTTGTGGCGTGGAACCCGCGCCGAGCGAACTCGCCGATGGCAGCAGTGATGATCTGCTGCCGCTTGGCAGCCCATGCTGCTTCCGATTGCGGACGACGGGGCATGGGTGGATGAACCTGATAGTACGACTGACCAGTCGGTCGGCAAAAATACGGTGCGATAGTCCGCAGAATGATCCTGGCAGGGAGCACATCGTTTCCGGAGGGGCGTGGATGCCAGGGCACGGGAACGTTTCATACGACTCCAGTGGGGAGTTGCGTGTCCCTACGCTGAGTGCACCCGCATGCGGATGCTCCAGGAAGCTGGTATTGGCGCATGAGTTTCCGATATTTGCGGTGGAAAGTACCACCGCACGCAGTGTGCATCGTATCCAACGGAGTTTGTATGGACCTGTTCCAAAAGTGCTACGACTTTACGCGCGCCGACGAGGTGAAGGCCAAGGGGCTTTACCCCTACTTCCGCCCGATCGAGGATAACGAAGGGCCTGTCGTCCAGATCGAGGGGCGGAAGGTGATCATGGCTGGCTCGAATAACTACCTCGGCCTGACGGCGCATCCGGCGGTCAAGGAAGCAGCCATCCGAGCGATCGAACGCTACGGGACTGGCTGCTCTGGCTCCCGATACCTGACGGGGACAATTGATCTCCACATTGAGCTGGAACGCCGGCTGGCAGAATTCTTGGGCTACGAGGCAGTGCTGCTGTTTTCGACCGGCTACCAAACTGCACTCGGCTCGATCAGTGCACTGGTTGGGAAAGGTGACTACGTCATCAGCGACAAGGAAAATCACGCCTCGATCATCAATGCGTGCATGCTCGCCAAAGGGGGCTTTGCAGAGTTTGTGCGCTACAAGCACAACGACATGGATGATCTGGAGAAGGTTCTCCAGCGCATTCCTGCCGATGCAGGGAAGCTTGTCGTAACCGATGGTGTGTTCTCCGTCACGGGAGAAATCGTTGACTTACCGCGCTTAGTAGAAGTTGCTCACCGCTACGGCGCACGCGTGTTGGTGGACGATGCCCATGCCGTCGGTGTTATCGGTCATGGCGGCCGCGGGACGGCAAGCCACTTCGGGTTGACTGCCGAAACAGATCTGACGATGGGCACGTTCTCAAAAACCTTTGCCTCGCTCGGAGGATTTATCGCAGGTCCTGAGCGGGTGATCAACTATCTGAAGCATCACTCACCGGCGCTGATTTTCAGTGCGTCGCCGACGCCGGCGTCGGTAGCCGCAGCGCTTGCCGCGCTGGAGATCCTCGAGCGTCACCCAGAGCTGGTCAGTCGCCTGATTGCAAACGCTGACTACATGCGCAAAGGGCTATCCGAGCTAGGCTTCAATGTCTATCATTCGCCTACGGCAATTGTCCCGGTAATCGTCGGTGATGTCGAAACAGCACTCGTGCTCTGGCGTAAGCTCTACGATGGCGGCGTCTTCGTCAATGCATTCATTCCGCCTGGCGTTCCGCCGAACATGAGCATGATGCGTACCAGCTACATGGCAACGCACGAACGCGTCCATCTCGACGCAATCATCGAAGCATTCGAAAAAGCAGGGCGCGAGCTGGGGCTTATCCCTCAGCGCAGCGATGCTGGAGTAGCTACACACTAACTCTGGAGAGAAGTAATGAAGCACGTCGTTGCATACCTTGCAGTTGTGCTCATCGCTGCAGCAGCAGCTGACGCTCAAAACTATCTGCCGAAAGGCAGCATCTTCGGCGGCATTCGGATTGGCATCGGTGCAAAAGAGAGCGCGTTCAATGTTGCGCTCGATGGTGAATACACGCTCACCGATCTCGGCGAAGCTGGACCAGGCATTGTCAACCTCGGCGTTTCGATTGACTACTCGCGCTTTAGTAAAGTTGTCACACAAGGCAATGTCTCGAGCACCCAAACGACGACCTACGTCCCGATTACACTTGCTGGAATCTACCACTTTTCCCCAAGTATCGAGGACATGCCCCAGCTGGACCCCTACATCCTGGCCGGTTTCGCCTATCGGGTGTACACCGTTTCCTCCGATTTGGGGTATGGGGTGATTGATACACGCTCGAATAACGAGGTGATTCTGGTTGGTGGCATCGGCGCCTGGTACTTCTTCACACCACAGATTGCCGGGCATCTTCGCTTAGCGTTCGGTGCTTCGACGGCGACAATAGGGATTGTCTACCGCTTTCGCTAAGCAGGCGAAACTCTTGTAGAAGAAATGCGCACCGACGACGGCGACCAAGCGAGTAATTTCGCTGCGTGCAGCAAGTGGGAGGGGAACGTCGAACCACGAAGTAGTCGCAATGCGCATCTCTATCGAGCGCCGCGCTGTCCGGCGCGTCTGGATCAAGGTCCATCCGAATGGGCAGGTGGTTGTTGTTGCATCACCGCGCTATGCATTGCGGACGCTCCAGCGGCTCATCGAGCGTCACCGGGAGTGGATCGAGCGGCAGCGTGCGCGGTATCGCGGGATGGAGCGGATTAGTCTGGCACGTGGAGAGATGCTCTATCGCGGCAGAGCCTATCGCTTTGTGTTGCGACCGCGGTTAGGTGCGAGTGTGCTGCTCTATCCGCATCGCCGCGTTATCGCAAGTGGTGTGAATCTCCTTATTCCCTCGGTGCAACAGCAGTGGTACGTGTGGGAAGCAGAACGCCTTGTCCGCCGACGTGCGCGGCAGTTGGCCCGGCGGTATGGGTTTACGTTCACACGCATTGAAATCCGGGACTACACCAGTGCGTGGGGATATTGCTCCCCAGAGGGGGTGATTACCTTCGATTGGCGAATTGCAAAAGTTCCACCGAGCGTGATGGACTATTTGATCCTGCACGAGCTTGTCCATACGAAGATCACGAACCACGGACCAGGCTTTTGGCGGAAACTCGAAGCATTGTATCCTGCCTACCGAGAGGCGGTCGCTTGGCTTAACTCGTACGGTCGTTGGCTCTAACGTTCCTCGATCCGAACGAGCACACCCCGACGTGCGACGCGCTGGTAGAGTGTCCGCTCGTGCGGTCCGCCGATTTGTACTTCGATCTGCACAGCTTGTGGAGAAAGTCCAAGGCGCTCAAGTGCTGCCTCCGCTCGTCGCCGGGCGAGCGCGCGATTGTAACTATCGCTCCCGATGGCATCAGTGCTGCCGATGAGCACGACCGTTTTCCCAGCGCGAGCAGCGCGACGGACAAATGCTGCGAGCGTGGTGTCGAATTCCTCGAACGTTGCTGCATCGAACGCGCAGCGGCCGAGTAGTACCGCGCTGCCAGGCTCGAGCTCCTCAAGTGCAGTATCCCGTTCGATGAACTCTGGGCGGACAATGCCATTCCCGCTCCGCTGCTGGGTTTGACCAGCAGTGTCCATGGCAACGACCGTCCAGCGATATGCCGTTGGGGTGCCGGCAAGTAGCTGCGCTGGCGAAAGCTCAAACCGCATTACTGCCGGTGCGCTCTCTGTGTGCAGAGTTTGACGTCCATCCTGTGCAACGGTGAGGTCAAAACGCACTGGCCCAGCGCTCGAGTGCACTACAGGGCGGAGCACAACTTCCACCGAAGGCTGACTTGTCGGTACGAGGAACGATTCACGCAGAACGAGCGGACCAGACGTCTTGATCCACACTGCCCGCAATTCATCGGTAATCGCCAGGGGAGCCTGTGCAGGTTGAGGTGCTTCGATCGGCGAGGGAGCGACGCGGACCCCAAACGCTCGCAGGCGCTCGGCAACTGCACGGAAGCGAAGCAGGCGGAGGGAATCTGGCTCATCTGGCGCGGTGCGCGGTGCAAGGTGAATCGGCGCGGAGCTTCTCTGAGCTGCATGCGCTACCAACGCAATCTGCTGCTCGGCGGCAGAATCGAGCGCGGCACTCTGCGGAGCAAAGAACACAACCGGCAGAACCATCGAACGACGCTCGATACGGCGTGCAGGAAGCTCGACGATCGAGGTATCGACACTGCGTCGGTGAATGCCGAGCACGCGCGTTTCGACATCGAATGCCAAGGGCGGTGGTGGCGGTTCAACGATCGGCGCTGGGGGCGCGACCGTAGGCTGGATACTCTCAGGGCGATGGAGAAATGCAATCCCAGCAACAATGCGATGGATGTGCCACGGGACATCTGCAAGTCGGGTGATCCCCAGGGAGCCACGAAGCTCAGGGCGGAGCGTCCAGCGTGAGGTCAGCGGGATGCTGTAGCTCATCCCTGCGCTTAGTGCTGCACCGAACTGCGCTGCCGTTGGGATAGAGCCGCTTGCAGCATTGCGCGTCCGATTCCGCGTTTCGAAGTACACACCGGCTGCAGGATTGGTCAATTGCTCTTGCTGAGCAAAGCGAGCAACCACGATCCAATCGAACCGTGCTCCGACGTCGAAGCTAAACGCTGGGTGCGTGGGGAGGAGAAATCGTAGCAGCGGCTCTGCTGAGACTGCCCAGAGCGTTGCTTCCAGTTGATGGCGGCTTGTGCCCCGAACGAGGCTATCTCCCACGATGACATTGCCGATGAATTCATCGCGCGTAAGCGTTCCACCAAGCTGGGTGAGGCCTATACGGAGCTGCAGCGCAATTGGGATCGAGGCAAGACCATGGCCGTCGTGCTCAACAATCCCAGCGATTCCAACCGTCGGGGTCCACTGCGTACCGAAACTCGAGCAGCAGCTGTGCACACCAGGGAAACTGCCGAACGATGCATCGTGGAGATTGACACCGCCGCTTGCGGCTGCGCCGATGAGGAACTGGCCTTGGTCATTGGAAGCAGCTCGTGACGAGCAGAGAGCAAGCCATGCACAGAGGAGAAGAGCTACAAGCCGCACTGTTTTCATCGCACAACCACCAGTGTTGCATGTGTTGTGTGCCCATCAGCGGTGAGCACGACGGCGTAGATACCTGCTTCGAGACCAGCGATCGAAATCGGAATGTCTTGCCTTCCGCTGCTAAGCAGTACGGGTATCCGGAAGCGTTCCTCTCCACGCGCAGAATAAAGCCCCAGTTCACCCTGGAGCTGGGCGGGTGATTCGATCGCAACGGTGATCGCAGTTCCGCTCGCCGGTGTTGGAACAATCGTCATATGCAGCAATTGTTCTTCGATGGTGCGCCGATCCCCGCAAAATCCTTCAAGCTCCAGAATGCCGCGGGTGGTCGCGATTGCGACCGCTGTTCCCCAGTACGGTGCGTCGGCAAAATCGAGGTAGGACGTATCTTGCTCGCCGAGTGCTGCTGCTCCCTCCAGCACAGCGAGTGTATCCTCCCGGAAGAGAGCGAGCGCGCGTTCGAGGGCAATCGTCGCAATGCGGCGATCATCCTGGCGACCACGGCTGAGAAGCTTCGCTGTTCCGCCAGATGACCACGCAGTGTCGGGCATCATCAGACGCGGATGCATCGCAATGCGGAGCGTGCACGGTAGCCGGTCGCCGTAGTCGGCGTTGGCGGCAATGCGAGCGAGGATGGGGACGCGTGCTCGCCCATGAACGTCTGCGCGAACAGTGGGGATGCGAAGTTCAGCGCGCGCTTGGAATCGCACCAGCGGGATTCGCAGTATGCTCGAGCAGGGTTCGACCTGGAGCACCAGCTCTGCGCTGGAGGAATCGGGCTGGAGCCATTCAATCCCGACTGCTACGGAATCGTGCGGAGGGATTGCAAGGGGGAAATTCCCGATGATGCGAAATCCACCAGCTGGTTCAACGCGAGCACTCGTGATGGTGAGCGTGCTGTGTTCTCGGTTGCGGAGTCGGAGTGAGCGGAGAGGCTGTTCAGGAACAAATGGCAGCGGCTGCACGTGCGGCTCTACCGTGCTCCCAACACTGCTCCCGCTGAGCGTAATCGTTGCGGTGTAATCGCGCCAGCCGTAGTTCACGTAAAGCGTGCCGCTTGCATTGCCGCTTTGGTTCGGCGAGAACTCGATGGTGATCACGAGCGCACTTTTCCCGCCGATGATGGTGTCGCGTGGCGGTGCGACCAGCCGAAACGGTGAGCGCAGCCCGTCGTAGATCGTCGCTCCGCCGATCGGGAGAGGCGCAGGGTCTTCGTTGGTGAGCACGATGAATTGACCTCGCACTGGGCGGCCAACACACGCAGTTCCCACCACGATGGTGTCAGGAAAAGTGACGCTGCGCTCGAGTGCGCGACCGCGAAGCGGCAGTCGCAGCAGTTGATCGCAGTGGCGGATGACCACCGCACCGCGATAGTCCCCAGCCCGTCCAGGGGCAAAGCGCAGTGTGACGTCACGGCATTCCCCAGGTTGGAGCGTATCAGAGCCAGGGAGGCCGAGGAGTTGGAACGTTGGTTCACCTTCGGTCCAGCGCTCGTTGAGCGGAAGCGGGACCTCGCCTCGATTGCAGAGCCGAGCGTGGAATGTCGTATCAAGTCCGGCGTATGCATAGGTCGGTGCGAAGTCGAGTGTGTCGGTTGCGAGGGCGAGTGCACCGATTCGAATCGGCGGACTGATGACGGTTTCGGGAAACAGGAACGACCGCAGGACCAATTCCAGCGGCGATGTAGCCGAGGACGACGCGACCATGCGTTGGTCCGGCGAAAACGCAATGTCCGCCAGCGCGCCCTGGTGGGTCGAGACTTGGCCGGTGATCATGTCTACTGCTAAGTCCCACAGTGGCGATTGCGGCTGTCCGCGGAAGCCGATGGCCAGGTACCGGCCGTTGCTGCTTGCTGTGACTGCAACGGGTGTTGAGGCTGCTTGCCGATAGCTGCGGATGAGCTGTGCGGTTGGACGATCGAGGACAAACACCGGTGCGCTCAAGCCTTGCACCACCGAAAGCTGCGAAACGCTGCAGCCGATGGCAAGTCGTGAGCCGTCGGGTAATGCACGCATGAGCGCAACTCGCGGCAGGGAGGGAAGGGAGTACTCACCGAGTGGAGTCCACTGGGGCGTTTGGTATCGAACGATGCGGCTGTCGAGCAGTGCGACGAGTGCTTCTGAACCGGTAATGGTGAGCGCCGTTGCGGGAACCGGTAATGGAACAGTGCGCGCAGGAGCGATCGTGCCATCGGAGATCTCCAGCAGCCGGAGAACAGGAGAAATGCTGGCGATCACTGCGAGCGTGAAGTGTGCAGTATCGAGTGCGACGCTCCCGATCGTCGTCGGTGAGATCTGTCCGCTCCAGAGTGGCGTCGGTGCGCCGATGCGGAAGAGTGCGGCATATCCACGGGCGGAGGCGTTGTACACTGCAATGGCGCGCGTTGAATCCAGATATGCAACCCACACCGGCTGCACTTGCCCTCCGTCCGGCGGAAGCGCTCGCCAGGTGACTTGGCGGGATTCCGACGTCCCACTCGACAAGTTCGCCATTGACTGCATGGCGCGCAAGTAAGCGTTTGCCGTCGCTTCGGAATGTGATGCGCCCGACGGCCGCTGTGTCTTTGATCGTCGAGCTCGATAGCGTGCGTGGTTGTCTATCGAGTTGCCGCAGCCGAAAGCGCAGGCCGCGCGTTGGTGCATTGGGGACGGTCCAGGTTGTGCTGCTATCTGCTGTGATGGTGATCGGCTCCCATGTTCTGCCACTGTCGAGCGAGTAGTCAACGGCAACGCGCGCATCGAGCGCCATCCCACTCCATCGAAGCGTGACTGGCTGGCACGGTGCGAGGAGCTCCCCCCCGCTGGGCCATTCAGGAAGCGGAGCTGCTGGGCGGCAGGTATCGGGAATCGGTTGACAGATAGTGGGATCGCAAGCGACAGGGTGCTGTCGTAGTAGATCGTGATCGTGCCACTGCGGTATGTTGTATCTGGCGGTGTGCAGCGCAGCTCGGACCAGGTAGAGGAGTGGCGAGTACACCAAAGAAGGCAGCGTTCGAGAGCCTCCAGCCCAGCCGACCCACTCTACCTGCACAAACGGAATGCTCGAAACGATGGAATCAACGCGGATGGGAAGTTCGCGAGTGCCATCGCTGCTATAGCGCCCGGTGAACAGTTGGAGGTAGACTCGCTCTGTCGTCTCGATACCTGGTGCAGCTCGAATCGAGAGTTCTTCCAGCGGTGCGTTCTGTTGGGTAACAATCCGAAGGACAGGCAGCCGAGGAAGTCGGACGCTGTCGTGTGCGAGTTGTTCGCCGCGCCAGGCAAAGATGTGCACAACGTTCTCTGTCGCCAACCGTGGGTCTGCAAGCCAGGTAATGCGAATTCTTCCGCGTGCTTGATCGAGTGTCTCGACGTGCTGGGGGTGGATGCTGTAGCGCGACGATGCAAGCGCAATTGTTCCATCGTTGAGAGCCGTGGGAATGCCATCGAGATTGCTTTCGGCAACTACTGAGAGCAGTGGGTACTGGGTTGAGTCCACTGATGAAACAACGCGAAGTTGCAGTTGTGCCATGCCAGGGAGGACAGATAACGCAAGGAGAAAAAAATACCGCATGTAGATTCCCTCGAGCAGTACGAACTATCCAGAGCACTACGCCCAGTGCCAGAATGCTTCGCGAGCGCAGGGAACGCTGAAGACGTTCGCACGGCTATTGAATTGATAGAGCGTTCGTCTGCTTACCTACTCGGGTGGAATCGTGTGTTGACTCTGTTTCAGTTCCATTGTGATGACGTATATTAGCATCCGGTGTTGTAGCTGCATGTATGATGCTTGACGCAGAAACTGCATACATACGCAACGTAGCCTCTATGCGGATGGCCTAGCAGTTGCTATAGCGGTATGTGTAGTGTTTACCACTTATCTGTGGAGGTTACCATGAAGGCGCTTATCCTCGTGCTCGTCTGTGCTGCAGTCGCGGTGCATGCGCAGCGGTTGGAGCGGAGTGTATTCAGCAGTGGTGCCGTTCGTTCTGGCACGAGTACAGTTGCAGTGCACGGGACGCTTGGTCAGCCGGTGGTTGGCATCGCACGAGGGAGTGCGCATGCGGCGTTCCACGGATTTTGGTATCGTGGTGGTACGGGTGTGCAGGGCGTCGAGCGTGCGGAGCCGTTTGCGGTGCGGATCACGCCGCAGCCGGCGGTGGTGAGTGCGACGCTGGAGGTTGGGTGCAGCGGGCCGGTGGAGGCATCGCTTGTGACGGTGCAGGGGAGGCGCGTGGTGGAGTTAGAGCTTGTGCCGAGCGCAGGTGGTGGGCACGCGGCGACGGTTGACTGTAGTCACCTCGCAAGTGGTCTCTACCTGGTGCAGGTGCGATGCCAGGGGCAGGAGATGTTCCTTCCGATGATGGTAGCGAAGTAACGGTTGATGTTTCCATCCCATGTTCCACATCTTGTTGGAGGTTTCCCATGCGTTGGTTTGCGATTGTGTTGGTGGCAGGTTTTGCGGCGGTTGCCTCGGCGCAGGTGCCGCGGGTGCTGTCGTACCAGGGCATTCTGACTGATCGCGATGGTCGGATATTGCCGGATGGCGAGTATCGGCTGACGATCCGGCTCTACGATCGGCTGGAAGCGACCGAGCCGATCTACGTGGAGGAGCAGCGTGTGGAGGCGGTGCGAGGCGTGGTCAACGCGCTGATTGGGACGGTGGAGCCGTTGCCGGCGCGGCTGACGTTTGACCGGGTGTACTACGTTGGGATCAGCGTGAACGGTTCGGAGGAGCTCCGACCGCGGACGATGCTGACGGCGGTGCCGTATGCGTTGCGGTCGGAGAGTGCGGCGGTGGCGGACGTGGCGCGTGCGCTGACGCCGGAGGCGCTCAAAGGGGTGACGGTCCAGACGCGGCCGACCGGGCCGGCAGGTGGGGACTTGACCGGGACGTACCCGTACCCGTTGATTGGGCAAGGGAAAGTGACGACGGCCAAGATTGCCGGTGGAGCAGTGTCAACCGACAAGATCGCAGACCGGAACGTGACGGGGGTGAAGATCCACCAGATGGGAGCAACCAATGGGCAGGTGCTCACGTGGGTAGCAGGTACGGTGAACAATTGGAAGCCGACGAGCCCGTCGGCGTGGGCGTGGGTGCTCAGCGGGAACAGCATCAGCGGGAGCGAGTTTTTGGGGACGACCAACAACCAGCCGTTGGTGGTGAAGACCAACAACACCGAGCGGGTGCGGGTGACCAGTGGGGGGGATGTTGGGATTGGGACGGCCAGTCCGATGACACGGTTGCATGTAGCTGGTGGGGATATTCGGAGCGATGGGCATGTGTTGGTGAGCAACACGGACAACACGGCGCGGCAGCTGCGGCTCTATGAGCCCTCGGGGTCGGGGACGAACTACACGGCATTTCAGGCGCAGGCGCAGGGGGCAAACATTGTCTACACGTTGCCGGGGAGTTTGGCGCCGGTGGCGACGGTTGGTGTGGGGCTGTTGCAGACCGATGGCAGTGGGAATCTGTCGTGGGTGGATCCGTCGAGCCTTGGAGCAGGGAATGCCTGGTCCCTGACGGGTAATGGTTTGACGAACCCGTCGACGAACTTTTTGGGCACCACGGATGCGCAGCCGCTGGTGATTCGCACGAACAACACCGAGCGGCTGCGTGTGACGGCGGCCGGTGAGGTAGGCATAGGGACGGCCAGTCCGACGGCGACGTTGGATGTAGTTGGGACGGCAACGATATCCAGCAATGCTTCTGTTGGGGGCAATCTCATCGTGAGCGGAAGCGGGAGCATTGGGAGCGGTCTGACGGTGAGCGGCGGTGGAGCGACGATCACGGGCAACAGCACGGTGACGGGTACGCTTGGTGTCAGCAGCAATGCCAGCGTTGGAGGGGATTTGACTGTGACAGGGGATGCGACGCTGTCGGGCACGCAAGTGGCAGTGCCGAACATACCGTCGAGCTCGACGGCGACGGAGGTGGTGGTGTGGAACAGTAACAACCTGGAGCGCCGCAGTGCTGCTGGGTTAGTGAGCGCAAACGCGTGGAGTTTGACAGGGAACAGTGGGACGAACCCGTCGACGAACTTTTTGGGCACCACGGATGCGCAGCCGCTGGTGATTCGGGTGGATAATCAGGAGACGTTCCGCTTCAATGCGCCGGGCACAAGCGCACCGGGCTGGAGCATCCAGCGTGGCGGGGGCAACACGCGGGGCTTCCACGCGGTGGATTTGCAGAGTGCGCGGAGTGCAGCGACGCAGGTGGCCTCGGGCAATTACAGCGTCATCAGCGGGGGCGGCCAGAACACCGCCAGCGGCACCTACTACAGCACGGTTGGCGGGGGCTATTTGAACACCGCCAGCGGCAATTCCAGCACGGTCGGCGGGGGCTTCCAGAACACCGCCAGCGGCACCTACAGCACGGTTGGCGGGGGCTATTTGAACACCGCCAGCGGCACCTACAGCACGGTTGGCGGGGGCTGGCAGAACACCGCCAGCGGCACCTACTACAGCACGGTTGGCGGGGGCTATTTGAACACCGCCAGCGGCAATTCCAGCACGGTCGGCGGGGGCGGGAGTAACACCGCCAGCGGCAATTCCAGCACGGTCGGCGGGGGCGGGAGTAACACCGCCAGCGGCAATTCCAGCACGGTCGGCGGGGGCGGGAGTAACACCGCCAGCGGCACCTACAGCACGGTCGGCGGGGGCTGGCAGAACACCGCCAGCGGCTTCTTCAGCACGGTCGGCGGGGGCTGGCAGAACACCGCCAGCGGCCTGTACAGCACGGTCGGCGGGGGCAGGGAGAACACCGCCATCGGCGATTACAGTGCGATACCGGGCGGGTCCTATCTCCGGGTGGGTCACCGCAGCTTTGGTTTCAGCGGGCAGACATCAACTACGCAGACGAATTTGAGCAGTGCGAGCAACATTGCCGCGTTTGTGGATGTGGACCTGTGGCTCTACAACGTGCGCAATCAGGCCTCGCAGCTGCGACTCTATGAGCCCTCGGGTGCGGGGACGAACTACACGGCGCTTCAGGCGCAGGCGCAGAGTGCAAATATCGTTTACACTCTTCCGGCAAGTATTCCCGCTGGTGGAGGGTTTTTGCAGACGGATGCTTCTGGGAATTTGAGTTGGACTAGCGGCACAGGTGTCTCCTGGTCCCTGACGGGCAACAGCGGGACGACGCCGTGGAATGGGACGTCGGGGAACTTCCTTGGCACGACGGATAACCAACCGTTGGTGATCGCGGTAAGCAGCCAGGAGACGTTCCGCTTCAATGCGCCGGGGGCGGCGGGGCCGGGCTGGAGTTTGCAGCGGGGTGGGGGGAACACCCGTGGGCTGCATGCGGTGGATTTGCAAAGTGATCGGACTGCAGCGACGCAGGTGGCCTCGGGCGATTACAGCGTCATCAGCGGGGGCGGCCAGAACACCGCCAGCGGCACCTACAGCACGGTTGGCGGGGGCTATTTGAACACCGCCAGCGGCACCTACAGCACGGTTGGCGGGGGCGGCCAGAACACCGCCAGCGGCACCTACAGCACGGTTGGCGGGGGCTATTTGAACACCGCCAGCGGCAATTCCAGCACGGTCGGCGGGGGCCTGCAGAACACCGCCAGCGGCCTGTACAGCACGGTCGGCGGGGGCTGGCAGAACACCGCCAGCGGCTATGCGGGCACGGTTGGCGGGGGCAGGGTGAACACCGCCAGCAGCGATTACAGCACGGTCGGCGGGGGCCTGCAGAACACCGCCAGCAACACCTACAGCACGGTTGGCGGGGGCTTCCAGAACACCGCCAGCGGCTCCTTCAGCACGGTCGGCGGGGGCAGGGAGAACACCGCCATCGGCGATTACAGTGCGATACCGGGCGGGTCCTATCTCCGGGTGGGTCACCGCAGCTTTGGTTTCAGCGGGCAGACATCAACTACGCAGACGAATTTGAGCAGTGCGAGCAACATTGCCGCGTTTGTGGATGTGGACCTGTGGCTCTACAACGTGCGCAATCAGGCCTCGCAGCTGCGACTCTATGAGCCCTCGGGTGCGGGGACGAACTACACGGCGCTTCAGGCGCAGGCGCAGAGTGCAAATATCGTTTACACTCTTCCGGCAAGTATTCCCGCTGGTGGAGGGTTTTTGCAGACGGATGCTTCTGGGAATTTGAGTTGGACTAGCGGCACAGGTGTCTCCTGGTCCCTGACGGGCAACAGCGGGACGACGCCGTGGAATGGGACGTCGGGGAACTTCCTTGGCACGACGGATAACCAACCGTTGGTGATCGCGGTAAGCAGCCAGGAGACGTTCCGCTTCAATGCGCCGGGGGCGGCGGGGCCGGGCTGGAGTTTGCAGCGGGGTGGGGGGAACACCCGTGGGCTGCATGCGGTGGATTTGCAAAGTGATCGGACTGCAGCGACGCAGGTGGCCTCGGGCGATTACAGCGTCATCAGCGGGGGCTGGCAGAACACCGCCAGCGGCACCTACAGCACGGTTGGCGGGGGCTATTTGAACACCGCCAGCGGCACCTACAGCACGGTTGGCGGGGGCGGGTGGAACACCGCCAGCGGCCTGTACAGCACGGTTGGCGGGGGCGGGAATAACATCGCCAGCGGCCAGTACAGCACGGTCGGCGGGGGCGGGAGTAACACCGCCGGCCAGTACAGCACGGTCGGCGGGGGCTATTTGAACACCGCCAGCGGCCAGTACAGCACGGTCGGCGGGGGCGGGAGTAACACCGCCGGCCAGTTCAGCACGGTCGGCGGGGGCTTTGGGAACACCGCCAGCGGCCCGTACAGCACGGTCGGCGGGGGCTTTGGGAACACCGCCAGCGGCGATTACAGCGTTGTCCTCGGAGGCTACTCAAACACCGCGAATGCAAGCTACAACCTCGTTTTCGGGCGGGAGGTTGACCCTACGGTCACTGAGTCGTACCGGGTGTACTTTTTCGGCGATAACTCAGCATCTCCATCTCGTCCCTCCGGCTTTTTGGTCATCAATAGGCTCGATGGTAACTTTCCGATTCACGTGGGGACGGACAACACCAACGGCAACGGCGCATACCTAACAACCGGCGGTACCTGGACGAACGGTTCGTCGCGGAGCTTCAAGGAGCGCTTTGTGCAGTACAACCCGCAGGAGGTCTTGCAGAAGATTCTCACCTTACCGGTGGAGGGCTACTACTACAAGGGGACGGAGGAGTACCACATCACGCCGATGGCGGAGGACTTTTACGCGGCGTTTGGGACAGGGGTGCACGAGATCATCGAGACGGATTCTAGCGGCAAACTTGTGCGTCGTCCGAACCCGGAGGTGAACAAGTACCTCTCGGCGGCGGATGTGGCTGGGGTGGCGATTTTGGGCATCCAGGCATTGGCAGAGCGCGTTGATGCAGTGCCGGGTGATGTCGGTGCCCTGCGGCAGGAGAATGCCCAGCTCAAGGCACGGGTAGATCAGCTTGAGCAGCAAAACGTGCAGCAGCAGGCGGAGATTGTGCAGTTGTCGCGTCAGAACGCCGAGTTGCAGCGGCGGTTGGAGCGGTTGGAGGGGTTGGTAGAGCAGCTTGGTGGGGGTAGTCGTGGCGCCGGTAGCGTGGAGGGGTGGCTCGGGGACAACATCCCCAACCCGCACGATGGGACGACGGTGATTCCGTACTACGTGCCGACGGGTGTAGGCAGTGCGGAATTGGTCATCGAGGATGGAGCTGGTCGGCGTGTGTTGGGGTTTGTGCTCAGCGAGCGGGGCGTATCGGGTCAGGTGGTTGTGCGGATGGAGCAGCTTTCAAGTGGTCGGTACGAGTACCGATTGTTGTTTGACGGGCGCGTGGTAGGCAGTAAGGCGATGCAGCTGGTGCGGTAGGGACGTTCTCCCACGAAGCGAGGAAGAGGCACCGAACACTCGGTGCCTCTTCGCGTTGGCGAAGGGAGAGCGTCGAGAAAGGATGTTGCACTGGCAGCTTGTGCCGATTACACTTCCACGTAGGTTCGGAGGAACTGGTAGTAGAGGCCTTGTCGGCGGAGGAGTTCCTCGTGGGAGCCTTCCTCGACAAGTTCACCACGGTCGAGAACAAGGATGCGTTCGACGTGCTGCAATGTCGTGAGCCGGTGCGCAATGGCGATAATCGTTCGCCCAGAAAAATGCGCGTAAAGGTTGCGCATGATGCGCTCCTCGCTGAGTGCGTCGAGTGCGCTGCTGGCTTGGTCGAGGATGAGAATTTTTGCATCCATCAGAAACAGACGCGCCAGTGCAACTTTGAGCCGCTGCCCGCCCGACAGTTGCGCACCAGAATTGCCCACGCGCTGGTGGTACCCCAGATAGATGCGTTGCACATCGGCGTGGAGTTCTGCTTGTTCGGCTGCCCAAATGATTTCCTCCATCGTTGCGTCGGGCTTGGCCAGCGCAATGTTTTCGGCGATGGTGCCGTCGAAGATGTATGGGTCTTGCGGGAGCATCGCAATGTGGCGTCGGATCTCCGCGGGATGGAGCGAGCGAAGCTCAATGCCGCCGATGGTAATCGAGCCGGTGTAGTCATCGTAGAGCCGCACCAGCAGTTTGGCAAGTGTCGTTTTCCCTGAGCCATTGCGGCCAATAATGCCGATGTGTGCTCCATCGGGAATCTCGAGCGAAATGTCGCGCAGCACAGGAGGCGCTTGCGGAGCATACGAAAAGCTCACGCTGGTCAGTACAACTGTGGCAGATTCCGGCATGGGGAGCAAATCCTCATCAGCGGTTACTTCCGGTTCCTGCAGAAGGACATCGCCCAGCCGGGCGAAGGTGACGCCTAATTCCGTGAGCGCTTGCCAAAGCTCACCGACGGAGCTGGATGCACCCAGCACGATGCCGAAGATGGCAAGGAATGCCACGTACTGGCCGACGCTCAGCTTTCCTTCTGCGCTGATCCAGGCACCGATCCAGTAGATCGCGACTTGGCCGAGCACAACCAGCGAGCGTAAGATAATGCTCAGCCGTGCTTGCGTGACCATCGCAGCGTGCACTCGGTTGAGCGTGTGCTTGTAGATGCTCCGCCAATGCCACAAGGAGTGCGTTGTTGCCGACCGCGAGCACGTTGTCAATGATCGCCTGCGTAAAGAGCGGCAGGCTCAGTCCCAGCGCAGCCAGCAGTAGCGACGCAAGGAGAATCTCGACGAGCGGGCGGCGGAATCGCTCGATGATGATTGCACGGAGCAAGCTCCTGAGCGTCCGTTGGCGTTGGCGGTAGCGGTCGAGGATGTCGGCAACGTCTGTGTGCGGCACGATCTGGGGAGGCGGCTCCAAGAGTAATGCAATGCCATTCCACCGTGACAGGAACTCGTCCTTGGTGAGCTTTTCCTTCCCGATGCTTGGGTCTGCGATCCAAACGTGAGGCTCCGTCGCACGATAGACGACCACGAAGTGATTGCCCCGGTAGTGTGCGACGAGTGGTAGGGGAACGCTGAGGAGATTCTCGTAGCGCATGCGAACGCCATCGGCTCGAAATCCGAAGCGTTCCGCCGTTCGAGCCAGCGTCAGGAGATCGGTGCCATAGGCCCAGACGCCTGCGATGTCTCGAAGTGCAGCTTGAACGTTCTCGAAGCCGTACCACTGCAGAATCATCGCAAGACAGGCAGTGCCACATTCGCTTTGGTCACGCTGCTTGAGGAATGGAAAGGGTCGGAAACGGCGTAGCTGCAATCTCCGCATCGAACGTAGACGTAGTGCAACATTGTGTGGGTGCCCAAAATACAGCGCACTGTTGCGCGATCAGAAATTTTCACTCGCGATGGCTACCGCCGCACGAGCTGATGGCGCTCCGCCCCAGTGGAAATGAGCGTGACGGCTGCGCCGCAATGCTGCTCGATGAGCGCGATAAGCTGTTGCGCTTGCGGTGGCAGTTCGTCGAATGTGGTGACGTCGTCGAGCGGGCGCTGCCACCCATCCAGTTCGATGTACTCCGGCTCGACAGCTTCGAGCGTTGGGACATCCACCGGAAACGTTTTCAGTCGTTTGCCGCCGAGGCGATAGCCAATGCAAACGGGAATCGTTGAGAACGTGCTGAGCACGTCCAACTTCGTCAGTGCCAGCTCGGTGATGCCATTGACGAGAACGGAATACTGGAGCGCGACCAAGTCCAGCCAGCCGCATCGTCGCGGCCGACCAGTCGTCGCGCCGTACTCAGCGCCGAGTGCCCGGAGCTGCTCGCCGGCTGTGCCGTGCAACTCGGTGGGGAAGGGGCCGTTGCCGACGCGCGTCGAATAGGCTTTTGCGACGCCGACGATTCGCTCAATGGCTCGTGGCGAAATACCCAAGCCGGTGCATGCTCCACCGCTGGTCGGATTGGAGCTCGTCACAAACGGATAGGTGCCGTGGTCCACATCGAGCAGTGAGCCTTGCGCACCTTCTGCCAGCACGCGCTTGCCTTGGCTGATTGCGTTGGCAAGCAGCATCGTCGTATCGGTGACGAAGTCGTCTATGAAGCGATCGAATTCGAGATATTCAGCGACGATCGCTTCGACGTCGAGCCGCTCGGCGTGGTAGAGCTTCTCGAGGATTGCGTTCTTTTCGGAGATATTGGCGCGGAGCTTTTCTTCGAGGACATGCCGATCGAGCAAGTCCACAACCCGAATCCCGACGCGCGAGTACTTGTCAATGTACGCAGGGCCGATGCCGCGTCCGGTTGTGCCGATTCCTTGCTGCTGCTCGCGTGCATGGTCGAGCAGCTTGTGGTACGGCATGATGACGTGGGCTTTATGGCTGATGAAGAGTCGTCCCCGGACGGAAACGCCCATGTGCTCGAGCATCGCGATTTCTTGCTGGAGTGCGACGGGATCAAGCACCACGCCGTTGCCGATGACGCACTGGACGTGCTCGTGCAAGATTCCCGATGGAATCAGGTGGAGCACGATTGTTTTGCCGTTGCAGACGAGTGTATGCCCAGCATTTGCGCCTCCCTGGTAGCGTGCGACGATATCCGACTCTTCGGAGAGCACATCCACAATTTTCCCTTTGCCTTCATCGCCCCACTGGGCGCCGACGATGACGGTGACCATGGCACGGTTACTCGGTGAGTGCGGCTGCGACAGAATCAGCCAGCGAAAAGATACTTCCCAGGTGCGTGACCTCGAGCAGGGTCTGCATTTTGTCCGGTACTGCGGCGAGCGTGCACCGACCGCCGCGTGTGCGCAGCGTTGCAAGCGCTGCAACGAGCATCCCCAGCCCGCTGGAGTTGATAAGCTCGACTGCGCTGCAGTCAAAGATCACATGCTCGATGCCACCGGCGACAAGCTGCCGAACCTCGTCAGTGATCTCGATCGCTTGGTCGCCACCGATGAGCTGTCGCGGTAGCGTAACGACGACTGCGTTGCCCTGCCGTTGCCACATTGCCTTAGGCTTCCTTGAGTGCACGGAGAATCTTCGGTTGCCGTGGTTCAGCCGATTCGACTGGCTCTTTCTTGATGCGCTCGGTGTACCACACAACAAACGCGCTGGCGATGTAGATCGAGGAGTACGTTCCTGTGATAATGCCGACGAGCATCGTGAAGGAAAAGCCGTGGAGAACTTCCCCACCGAGAGCAAGGAGTGTAGCAAGCACAAGGACGACTGTCAGGACGGTGTTGATCGTCCGGCTGAGCGTTTCGTTGATCGAAAGATTCATCAGCGGGACAAGCGCCATTCCCTTGTGCTTGTCGCGATTCTCTCGGATGCGGTCGAAGATGATCACGGTATCGTTGATCGAAAAGCCGACGACGGTCAGCAGTGCAGCCAGGACGCCCTGGTTGAATTCGAGGTTGAGAATCTCGAGCTTCTGCCCGATGAGGACGAACGTCAGCGCAACGAAAACATCGTGGACGAGTGCTACGACTGCACCCAAGCCGTAGATGAACTCGAAGCGGAACGCGATGTAGAGCAGAATCGCGACGATCGCAAGGAGCACAGCAACGAGTGCTTTTGTGCGAAGTTCGCTGCCGATCTTCGGGCCGATGCGATCTTCTTTGAGGACGGTGATCGTTTCGTTGGGGAATGCTTTCTTCAGCCCATTTACGATGCGGAAGGATGCTGCCTGCTCGCCTTGGCCACCGATTTCCGGGACGCGGATGAGAAATTCGCTCGCTTTGCCGTAGGATTTGATTTCGGCGTTTGGAAAACCTGCGGCGGTAACGGCACTGCGGATGGCATCGGTGTGTTGTTCGGTGCTGAAGCGAAGTGCAACTTCAGTTCCACCGAGGAAGTCTATGCCCAGCCGCAAACCGCCAAAGATGAGCAGGATAAGCCCGATTACGTTGATGACGACGGAGACGACCAGGAAAAGACGCCGTTTCCCGAGGAAATCAATCGAGGTTTTGCCGAAAAATTCCATGATGTGCCTTCAGTCAAGTTGTGGACATTAGCTTTGGGGTGCCGGAAGAACTTCGCCGAAGCTGATCCGTGCGCTTGGGCTGCGCGATAGCCACAGGTCAATGATGGCGCGCGAGACGATGATGCTCGTAAAGAGCGTTGTCAAGATACCGATCATGAGCGTCGTTGCAAAGCCTTGGATGGGGCCATAGCCGAGCACGAAGAGGATTAGCCCCGTCAGAAACGTCGTCACGTGCGAGTCGATGATTGGCGGGAGCGCGTGGCGGAAGCCTTCATCTACGCTGGCGCGAACGCTGCGGCCTCGGTGGAGTTCCTCGCGGATACGCTCGAAGATGATGATGTTGGCGTCCACGGCGATTGCCAGCGTCAGAATAATGCCAGCAATGCCAGGAAGCGAGAGCGTCCCACCAAAACCTGCGAGGATACCGAGGTTGAGCATCACGTTGATGAGCATTGCAAGGACGGCAACGACGCCGCCCATGCTGTAGTAGGCCACCATGAAGAGCACCACGAGTGCAAAGGCGATGAGCGCCGCCGATATGCCAGAGCGAATCGAATCTTCGCCGAGCGAGGGACCGACGACGCGCTCTTCGATGATCTTGACGGGAGCTTTCAACGCGCCAGCTTTGAGCACGATTTGGAGGAGCTTGGCTTCCTCGACGTTCGCCATTCCTTCGATCTGCGAGCTGCCGCCGGTGATTTTGCTCCGCACAACAGGAGCGCTATAGACCTCACCATCGAGCACGATCGCGATGCGCTTGCCAATGTTCGCCCCAGTGATTTTCGCCCAGCGTTCTGCGCCCTCGGTGTTCATGTACATGAGCACCATCGGGCGATTGGTCATCTGGTCGAACGTTGCGTACGCATCGGTGACGACATCGCCAGTCAGTTCAGGGTCACGCTTGAGGACGTACATCGCGTAGGTACGGTTCGGCGAGTTCTCGCTTCCGCGTTCTGGTTTTGCGCTGAAGGCGATTTCTGCGTCTGCGGGCAACATGCGGCGAATCTCCGGACGTGCCAGAATTGCCTGGAGCTGACGTTTACCGTCTTCGTTGGTCAGGAAGTAGAACTCAGCATCGGCCGGGAGTTTTGGGATGACCGATTCGGCAATGTCAAACGGCTGGTAACGTTCGCCGATCAACACCTGCCCAGCAAACAGTGACAGGAATGGATGCTCGCGGCGGAATTTGGCTGCTTTCTCCTCATCGGAGAGACCAGCGTAGGGGTCCTTCGATGCAGTATCCTTGGCGGCACGCGCTGTTGTATCGCTTGTGCGAGCAGTATCAGCGCTGTGTGCGGTGTCGGCGGCTGGAGCGCCTTTTCCAGCGAGGAACCGGTCAATGTTGAGGAATGCGTAGAGGACATCGCTCCCGTGCCGGAGCAGCTTGAATTCCAGCCGCGCCGTCGTTTGGAGGAGCTGGCGCATTTCGCGCTCATCTTGGACGCCCGGTAGTTCGAGCAAGATGCGCCGTGTGCCCTGCTTCTGAATTGTCGGCTCGGTGACGCCGAACTTGTCTATCCGCTGGCGGATGACTTGGAGCGCTTGATCAACCGCTTCGTTGATGTCGCGCTTGAGACGCTCGATGATACGTTCTTCGCTGATGTCCCGCACATCGACAAGCTCGTAGTACGTCACAAGCGATTTCCCTTGTGGTCGGGCGATCCGATCGAAGTTCCGCAGGAAAATATCGAGGACTTCCTCATCACTGCGTTCTGCCTGGCGACGCGTTTCCTCGATGACGCGCTCGAATGTTTCGTCAATTGCTGCACGGTCGGCAGCTTCTTCGAGCAAGCGGACAACATCCACTTCGAGCGTAACGTACATCCCGCCGCGTAGGTCGAGACCAAGTTTGAGTGCACGGAGTTTTTCCTTGCGGAAATCTTCACCGTTTGCTTGATCCCACTGCACTTGCGCTGCGGAGTCCAAGCTGGCTCGCTCAGCAGCCATTTGCTGGGCGCGCCAAGTGGGGTACAGCAAAAAAATAGCCAGTACGATCGGGATGACGATCGTCAGTACCTTGCCGACTTTCCCTTTCAAGGGTTCGCCTCCGAAACTGTGACACTGTGATGCTAATTTGGATACGCAATTTACTGCATCGCGCTGCTACTTGCTGCTGGAGAGCGCGCCAGTGAGTGTGCTGGTAGGCTGCGCATGCACGGCGAGCTCTGCCAGCAGTGCTGCAGTGGTTATGGGCACAACTCCCGGCTCCCCGCAGACAACGCCAGCGGCAATGTTGGCGATCGTTGCTGCCTCCAGGATCGGCGCGCCAGCGACCATCATTGCAGTCACGGTTGCGATGACCGTGTCGCCTGCTCCCGAAACATCAGCGACATGGCGCGCAACCGATGGAATCTGCCACCAGCGGTTGCTGCTGTCGAGAAGCATCATCCCCCGACTGCCGAGCGTGATGAGGACGTTGCGAGCCTGGAGTCGCTCCAGTAGCATGCGTCCTGCGCGGATAACGTCGTCTTGACTTTCCAGCGGTGTTCCGAGTGCATGAGTTGCTTCCTTCTGGTTCGGTTTGAACACCGTTGCACCGCGGTAGGCGAAGAAGTTTTCCAACTTGGGGTCCACAAGAATTGGAATCGAGCGCTCCTGTGCCCACTCGACCAGCAGCGGGATGTTTCGCTGGTGGAGAACGCCTTTGTTGTAGTCCTCGAAAATGATCGCTGCAAGCTGGGGCGATGCCTCGAGTGCTGCAAGAATCTGCTCGAGCACTTCGGAGCTAATCGGTTTACGCTGTTCGTGGTCGAGACGGAGGAGCTGTTGGTTGTTGCCGATGACCCGCGTTTTGATTGTCGTTGGCCGTGACGGATCGGCCACGATACCGCTTGGTTCGATGCCATGTTGCTCGGCAAGCAAGCGGAGCTGCTCGCCACCGCTGTCGTCGCCGACAACGCCGCAGAGCAGCACGCGAGCGCCGAGCATCCGCAGGTTATGCGCTACGTTGGCTGCACCGCCGAGTCGCCAGGTTTGACGTTCCAATTCGACGACCGGGACCGGTGCCTCGGGCGAGATGCGGCTGACAGTGCCCACGTAGTAGTGGTCGAGCATCACGTCACCAATGACGGCGATTCGCTTGGTCGGAAGCACGCTCAGCCAGTGCTGACACTGCTCAAGGGAAAGCCCGTCGGCCCATGCGTTCGAGGTATCCATCAGACAGCCACCTCTGCTTTGATGTGTGGATGCGCGTGGTAGTCGGGGAATGCGATGTCCGCATGGGTGAACGCATCGAGCGTGCGCACCTCTGGATTGAGCCAGAGCGTCGGCGGTGGCAGCGGCGTTCGCTCCAGTTGCAGCTGGGCTTGTGTAAGGTGGTTGCGGTACAGGTGCGCATCGCCGAGTGTGTGGATGAACTCAGCTGGACGTAGCCCACATACCTGCGCGACCATCGCAAGCAGGAGCGAGTATGACGCAATGTTGAACGGCACACCGAGAAACACATCCGCCGACCGTTGGTACAGCTGGAGCGAGAGCCAATCGCCATCAACGTAGAACTGGAATAGAACATGGCAAGGAGCAAGCCGCATTGCATCGAGCTCGCCGACGTTCCATGCACTGACCACAAGGCGCCGACTGGTGGGATTGCGCTGAATTTCCTCGATCACGCGGGCAAGTTGGTCAATCGTGCGACCATCGGGTGAGCGCCAACGGCGCCACTGCTTGCCGTAGATCGGACCAAGCTCGCCACGCTCATCTGCCCACTCGTCCCAAATCGTCACGCCGTGCTCGTGGAGGAACGCAACGTTTGTATCTCCTCTGAGGAACCACAGCAGCTCGGTAACGATCGAGCGAACGTGGAGTTTCTTGGTTGTTAGGAGCGGAAATCCCTTGCGCAGGTCGAAGCGCATCTGGTAGCCGAAAATCGAGAGCGTCCCGACGCCAGTTCGGTCTTGGCGTGGGGAGCCACGCTCGAGGATTGTCCGCACAAGCTCGAGATACTGCGCTTCGTTCAGGTTCTGCGGTGTTGTCATGCTCGGCAACAGGACAGGAAACTGCCAGGGAACGCGATCGTGCTCTGCGTGCTGGAATCTTCTCGGATATCTGGGAGCCCGGGACGAAATTACAGCGGGAGCAAGACTATTTTCGCCCATCGCACGATTTCTCGTTCGCAAGCCATGCACCTCCGGGATATTGCCCAGCTCTGTGTAGTACCGACTGTTGCGGCAACTCCACGTCTCGAAGTTGATGACCGTCGCTTTGGGGATTACCTTGTGCCAGTGACGGAGTGGGATGGAAGGTCACCACGGATTGCGTTGGTCGGCGTGCCGCAGGACATCGGCGTTGCACGCAACGGTGGCCGGCGCGGTGCTGCGGCAGCGCCTGCGGCAATTCGAGCTGCACTGGCAAAACTGGCAGCCAGCATCGGTGAAACGATGCTCCCACCTGAGGTGGGCATTTGCGATTGCGGCCTGGTTCGGACTGATGGACTTTCGCTGGAGGAAATCCACCAACGGCAAGAGTACATCGTCGGCCGATTGCTCGCGGCAGGTGCGAGCGTCCTCGTCCTCGGCGGAGGA
This sequence comes from Candidatus Kapaibacterium sp., assembly GCA_026003495.1. Classification (GTDB taxonomy): domain Bacteria; phylum Bacteroidota; class Ignavibacteria; order Kapaibacteriales; family NICIL-2; genus NICIL-2. The sequence continues at coordinate 470,610 of BPHK01000001.1, forward strand.
CACGATACCGCACTCCCTGATGGCCGTGCACTCGGCAAACGTGTCGAGCGACTCGGCATTGTCAATGTGGACGCGCATTTGGACGTCCGCATCCCCACCGACGATGGCAGCCACTCTGGCTCGCCATTCCGCGAGCTCATCGAAGATGCTGCATGCCCGCTCGAGGTGCTCATCGAACTTGGGACGCAGCGCTTTGCAGCTTCGGCCCACCATGTCCGCTACGTGCGCGAGCATGGCCATATTGTGTGGATGCTCGATGACATTCGCCGAAATACGCTCGAGATTGTACTGGCAGACATCGAGCGGCGGCTTGCCGAGTGCGATGGCATCATGCTCTCGCTCGATGTAGATGCGCTTGCCTCCGCGTATGCACCGGGGGTGAGCGCTCCCGCAAACGATGGATTCCAGCCGGCAGAGGTCGCAGCAATTATCGAGCGGATAGTCAGCATGCCGCAGTGCCGCCTCGTGGACATCGTCGAGGTCAATCCTTCGGTTGATGCCGATGAGCGCACAGTTCGGTTGGCAGCCTATTTTGCAGCGCTGACGATGTGGACTTTTGCTCACCGACGCGACGATGCCAATTCTCCGTTCAATTTCGGGTCTGCGAGCAACGACCAATGATGGCACACTCACGCCGGAACTTGTCGCACGGCATGTGCGAGCATTCGCCGCGCTTCAGCCGGAAGGTGTGATTGCCGTTGGCCACGATGGTCGCGTAGGCGGCGACCAGATCGCCGAGCTTGCCTGCCAAGAGCTGTGTGCTGTCGGGCGCGATGTGCTCGATCTCGGCTGTGTGCCGACACCGACGGTCCAGCTCCTGGTCGAGCGGACACAGGCTGCCGGAGGGATTATTGTCACAGCGTCGCACAACGGCGCAGAGTGGAATGGGTTGAAGTTCCTCGATGCCGATGGCGTCTTCCTCTTGCCAGATCGGGCGCGACGACTGTGGGCATACGCTGATGCTGGGAACTCGCCGAAGCAAATAAGCTACGGCCGGCACTATCGGCATAGCGATCCGATCGAAGAACACCTTGCCGCGCTTGGGCAAGTGGCGTTGGTTGCTGCATTCCGAGGGAGCGGAGGCTTGGGTGGTGCGCGCGTTGCGCTCGATGCCGTCAACGCCAGTGGCTCGCGTGCGTTGGTTCGGCTCATCGAGTGGCTCGGTGGGCAGCCCCACGCGGTTTTCTGCGATGGGAGCGGAATCTTCCCCCATCCTCCCGAACCGCTGCCTGAGCATTTAGCCACTCTACGCCAGGAAACGCGTTCCTCTGGTGCAGTGCTCGGATTGGCGGTCGATCCCGACGCCGACCGGCTCGTGCTCGTGCATCGCAGTGGGGAGCCTGTTAGCGAAGAGAAAACAGTTGTGCTTGCAGTCGAGGCTGTCTTGCGTGCAGTACGTGGCGGCACCGTCGTCGTCAACGCTTCGACCACAGCGGAAGTCGAGCTGGTAGCCAATCGCTACGGTGGGCGTGTTCTCCGCTCGCCGGTGGGCGAGATCAACGTCGTTACGCTCATGCGCGCAAGTGACGCAGTCATCGGTGGCGAGGGCAGCGGTGGCGTTATCTACCCGGCGTGCCACTGGGGACGTGATAGCCTCGTCGGTGCATCGCTTGTGCTGTCCCTGTGGCGTTCACTTTCGGAAGCAGAGTGGGACGAGCGGCTGCTCAACGTTCCATTTGCAATGGGAAAGCGACGTATTCCGGTCAATGGGGACTTTCCGCTGCTCCGGGACCGCCTTCGTGCTGCGTTCGGGGATGCTCCGGTTGTTTGGGACGGTGATGGACTTCGTTTTGTCTGGCGCGATCGCTGGGTGCACATTCGTCCGTCGAACACCGAGCCGATCGTTCGCGTGATTGCAGAGTCCCCCAGCAAGGCAGAAACGGCGGAGCTGCTGAGCAGAGCTGAACAAATCCTCCGCAGCGGAAGCGATGCATAACCCGCAACGGTGTCGCGTGGCAGTCCTTGCATTTGCCGATGCACGGAAGGACGCGCGGACGCTCAACGTGTGCCGCACCCTTGCGACGGAGTGCGAGCTTGCGCTTTGGAACACCGCGCCGGGTCAGTGCACCGAGTGGCAGTGGTTCGCAGTAGAAGTTCCGCCGCACGGGCGGATGCTCATTCGGTGGCTGCGGTTTGTTGTGATGCTCTTCTGGCGTGCGCAGCGCTGGCGAGCCGACGTACTCTGGGCAGGCGATGTTTACTGCCTTCTTCCGGCGGTGGTGTTGCGGTGGCGCTGGAAGGCACGCGTTGTCTATGATGCACGCGAGATCTACAGCAGCCTCGGTTCGCTTGCAGAGCGGAGGGTAGCGCAGACGCTGCTGGCGTGGTACGAGCGGTGGCTTGTGCGGTGGGTGGACCGCGTTATCACCAGTGGGAAGCGCGATGCCGAGGAGCTGGCGCAGTTGCTTCCGCTTCGCGCCGTGCCAGAGGTCGTGCTCAACGTGCCGTTCTACGCTGAGCCGGTTCGGAGCAACCGCTTGCGTGAGCGTTGCCGCATCGAGCAGGAAACACTGGTTGTGCTCTACCAGGGGGCGGTTCACCGGGGGCGTGGGTTGTTGCGCGCCGTTGAAGCGATAGCGTTGCTCAAGACGGCGCATCTATGCATTCTCGGCGATGGAGATTTCGCCGCGGCAGTCGAGCACCATGCGCGCGCGTGCGGTGTTGCTGGGCGGGTGCACCTGCTTGGCAGCGTTCCATACGACGAACTGCTCGACTGGACGGCATCAGCTGATGTCGGCTGGTGTTGGATCGAGCCAATCTCGCACAGCTACGAACTTGCGCTCCCGAACAAACTCTTCGAGTATGCCATGGCACGCGTGCCTGTGCTTGCAAGCGATCTTCCGGCAATACGTTCGGTGCTCGATGACGTTCCCTTTGGCGTTTGCTGTGCTCCGACAGCCGATGCTGCCGAGCTTGCGGCAGCGATCATGCATCTTCACAAAAACGCCGATGTCTATCGCCACCATGCCGCGCATGCTGCACGAGAGTACTGCTACGAGCGTCAACAGCCACGAATCCGACGCCTTGTCCTGGAGCTATGGCAGAACCGGTGACGACACTTGCCATCAAGAACATGGTCTGCCGGCGGTGCATCTGTGCCGTCGAGGAAGTACTCACGGCGATGGGCATCAAACCACTTGCAGTGACACTCGGCGAAGCAGTGCTCCCGCGACCGCTAACGGAGGACGAACATGCGCAGCTTGCTGCCCGCTTGGAAGCGCTTGGTTTTGAGTTGCTCGATGATCGCCGCCGCGTCCTCATCGAGCACGTCAAGGCAGCTATCATCGAAGTTCTCTGGAGCGGAGATGAGCAACTGCTTGAACGAATCGTGTTCTCCGACTACCTCGAGCAGAAGGTCGGGGTGCGATATTCGACCCTCTCGCGCTTGTTTTCACAGTTGGAAGGCAAGACGATCGAGCGCTACATCATCGAGCAGAAAATCGAGCGCGTCAAGGAACTCATCGCCTACGACGAATTGAGCTTGACGGAAATCGCTTATCGCTTGGGCTATAGCAGCGTCCACTACTTGTCGAGTCAGTTCAAGCAAGTCACTGGGATGACTGCGAGCCAGTTTCGTTCGTTGCGCAAAAAGCCTCGTCGGCCACTCGATGAGATTTGAGCGCTGCTGGCCGGTGTGTTGGTGTTCATGAGGCGATACAAAGAAGTTGAACCCTACGGAGTCGGTGCGCGTGATGGTGGAAAAGGTGCTCTTGATTGGGATTGCTGCTCTTGGGGCAGTCGTGCTCGTTGGGATCGTTGGTGCGGTGATTGCACGTCTGCGGCGGCGCATGCTCATGCGGCGCTTGCATGCGGCAGTTGCGCAGCGGCGACAGCAGACACTTGCGCCGCAACCGCGCGAGGCGCTACCAGCGCCAGTGCAGCGCTACTTGCGCCGCGCTGTCGGCGATGCACCGCTGGCAGAGTGGATCGAGCTTTGGGAGGAAGGGCAGTTTCGTTCGTTTGCGTATCCGCGCTGGGGAAAGCTAAGAGCCCGCGGTGTGTACACTGGCACCGTGCCAGGGATGATCTGGCGGGCACGGGTGTGGCATTCGCTTCTCCGGTGGTACACAATCGAGCTGCTCTACGCAAGCGGCATCGGACGGGGAAGTTTGAAGCTGTGGGGAGCGTTCACGCTCTTCGATCCCGATGGACCTGAAGCCAATGAAGCGCTATTGGTGCGGGTGCTGATGGAAACAGTGTGGTTCCCGACATCGCTGGTACCAGGCGGTCTATTGCGTTGGGAGTCGCTCGGCAGAGACGATGCTGCGCGTGCAGTGCTCAGTGACAGCGGCATCACTATCCGTGCCGATTTCTACTTTACGTCCGATGGTGACGTCGAGCGCATCGTCACGCTCGATAAGTATCGCGATGCAGATACTGGCTACGAGCGAGAGCAGTGCACCATGTACTGCGAGGATTGGCAGAACGTCGGGGGCATGCGCATCCCGATGCAGGTGCGCTTGGAGTGGAATTTGGAATCCGGCGGGTTCGAGTACATGCGGCGCCGCATCGTTCGGGTGCGGTACCGCTAAAGCGTTTCGATCGAGAGCATGTTCGTCCGTGACCGCGCCACGAGCGGACGTCCGATGGTGAACAGGACAGTAGCGCCTTTGGCGAAGTATCCCTTGCCGAGCAGGAGCTTTTTGATGTGCTCGATCGTTTCATCAGTGGTAGTGATCTCGTCGAGCTTCATGCCATAGACTCCCCAGTAAAGCCCGACGCGGCGGAGCGTTTCAGCGACGGTGCTGACGGCAATGATGATGCTCCGCGGGCGTCGTGCTGCTACAAGTCGAGCAGTTTCGCCGGAGTAACTCAACGTCGCGATGCAATCAATTTTTCGGTGTTCGGCAATCAGCGCAGCCCCAGCAGCGATGGCATCGGTGTTCTCAGTGCTTGCCGATGGGATGGGCTGGAATGTTTCCGCAAGGCGCCGGCGACGCAAGAGCTCACGCTCTGCTTCGGTGCAGATGGTACGCATGGTTGCGATTGCCTCGATGGGGTAGGCGCCGACACTCGTTTCGGCGCTGAGCATGACTGCATCGCTGCCATCGAGGACTGCGTTTGCAACGTCGCTGGCTTCGGCGCGGGTGGGACGCGGATTGGTTACCATGGATTCGAGCATCTGCGTTGCGGTGATGACGGGCTTGCCTGCATGATTGCAGAGCGCGATGATGCGCTTTTGTACCAGCGGGACGTGCGCTGCAGGAATTTCCACGCCAAGGTCACCCCGCGCGACCATGACCGCATCGCTGACAGCGATGATTTCCTCGATTGCCTCGACTGCTTCAGGTTTTTCGATCTTCGCGATGATACCGAGATTGGACTGTCGCTGTGCAAGGAAGCGTCGGACTGCTTCGATGTCACTTGGCCGGCGAACGAACGAGACTGCGACGTAATCAGCACCTTCAGCGATCGCGAACTCCAAGTCACGACGGTCTTTCGCCGTAAGCGCCGATGCACTCACGGCAACGCTCGGCAGATTCATCCCTTTCCGCGATCGCAGGAGTCCGCCGTAGAGGACCAGCGCTTTGACGAACGGATCGCGAACCTCGGTCACTTGCACTGAGAGTAAACCATCATCGAAGAGCACCGTATCGCCAGGCTTGAGATCCTTGGCAATTGTGGGATATTCGACTGGAATTACTCCGTCGGGGAATTTGAGTCGCTTGCGACGGACCACTGCTGGATCGGCCAGTACGATTTCGCGACCAGGGACCAGAGAAACACCACTGCCAAGATCACCGACCCGAAGCTTGGGTCCTTGGAGATCCACGATGATGGGGATATGCGTTCCGGTAACGTTCTCAGCAACGCGAATGGCAGCGATGTAGCTTTTATGGACGGCGTGCGTGCTGTGACTCATGTTGAGCCGAAACGCAGATGCACCGGCAGCGATTGCTGCCGTGAGCTTTTCTTCCGTCCCGATAGCAGGGCCGACGGTGCAGACGATCTTGGTTTTGAACGAGAGGGTGCGCGGTGTTTTCATTGCAGGTGCTGTGTGTTCAGCAGCAAACTTAGGAAGCAGTGCAAACGGCATCGAAGAACGCGCTTGTCCGCTCAAGGGCTTCTTCCAGCGCGGGCGAACGGTGCGTTGCAGGATGCTCGATGCCGAAGGTATGCCCTGTGGCTGGGATGATGTGCACATGGCGCTCGCAGTGGTCGAGTTTGCTGGCAAGCTGCTGTGCGTCCGCTGGTGGCGCAACGAGATCTTCAGCACCGGTGAAGATTGCAATCGGTGTCCGGCACGTTGCCAGTGCATCCTCGAGCGCGTCGTTGGTGCGATGGCGCTCTAGATCCTCCAGGTAGGTAACTCCAAGGTGCAATGGTATCCCCAGTTCTGGATGTGCTCCGACAGGGAGAACGCCATCACGGCGCCACTGGGTTCGTTGGCGCTCGCTCCAGCGACCAAACTGCGCCGGCGGTGCCCAGAGTGCTATGCAGTCGAACGCTACATGCTCGAGCAGAAGGAGTAAACCGCCACGGGAATGCCCAAGACCTGCAACGCACGTGTGATTGCTCCGGAGAAGCTCGGCTGCCAAGCGAAGTGCTCCACGGTCACCGGTTATCGTGGCCTGCTCGAATTGTGTGGGAGAGAACCCATCGGGACCGTAACCGCTGGACGGAAGCGCAAGGACATACGCTGCAGTGCCGCGTTCGGCGAACCACTGCGCGACCAGGGGAAGAAATCCCCAGCGATGCCAAGCGCGAAAGCCATGGACAATGCAGAGCGCGCGCCTGCTACGGGCTGGGTAGTGCTCGATGCCGAGCCAGCGATCGTTGCCAAGCGGATGCCAATCAACGTGTGGCTGCATTTAGACGGCAACAATCGAGGTCGTTACTTCCCGTGCAACCTGCTCGCCAGCTAACGCAGCCACAACCGCCAACGCGAACTCCACGGCTGTGCCTGCCCCGCGGCTGGTGATAATCGCGCCCGATTGGACGACACGGTCAGTGCGGTAGTCGTACTGCTGCAATTGATCTGCAACCGATGGATGGCTTGTCACTGCGCAGGAAGACGGCAGCACACCTGCAGCGTGCAGCGCAAGCGGTGCAGCGCAGATTGCACCGAGGAGTGCGCCTTCTGAAGCGTGGCGGCGAACAAGATGCATGATTTCGTCACTTTCAATAAAGCGCTCCGTGCCAGTGCGGCCACCAGGCAGGATGATTGCATCGAACGTGTCGCTTTCGTCCAAGTCTCGCCACAGCACGTCCGGTGCGATGCGAATGCCGCGCGAGCAGATGACGTTTTCACTTTCACCGGCAAGCCGAACTCTGATTCCAGCGCGGCGGGCAATATCAACGATGGCAACTGCTTCGAGTTCTTCGGTCCCATGTGCAATTGGGACAAGCATGGAAATATCCACGGGATAGCTGCGATCGAACGTGGTTGACCAATGAGCAAAAATCGGTTGCTACCATGGAAACATGTCCTTGCGTAATTTGCAGTCAGACAAACACCATCCACTGCAGCATACGCTTGGATCGGCGCAGAACGTGACTGCAGAACGCCTTATGGAGCGCATGATCACAATCGGTCAACACGCTGTTGACATCGAAATTTTTACCGAGCCATTTGCCTGCGATCTCGTGCAGTGCAAGGGAGCCTGCTGTACAATTCCCCACTGCTTTGGCGCTCCATTGGAGGCAGAGGAGATCGCAGCGATCGAGCGCGTGCTCCCCCATGTGCTGCCGATGCTCTCCGATGCAGCGCGTGCTGTGATAGCGACATACGGTATCGCTGAGCAAACTCCCAGCGGGCAGTGTGTGACGACAACTGTTGATGGCCGCGAGTGTGTCTTTGCGATCGTCCGTGATGGCATCGCACGCTGCGCGTTGCACCGCGCATGGGAACGGGGCGAAAGCGATTTTCCCAAGCCCCTGTCGTGTCACCTCTTCCCAGTTCGGCAGACAACAAGCGGAGCACTCGTTTACGAACGCTATTCGGAATGTCACGCTGCACAGCAGCTGGGCAAGCGTCGTGGACAGACGGTGTACGGTGCGGTGCGCCACGCGCTCGAACGAGCCTTCGGCGCCGAATGGATTGCAGAAGCTGATGCTGTCTCGATGTCCATCACTGGTGCGGAGGAGCGATGCCAAAACTAAAGCTGACCCTTGCACCAAAACTGCAGCAGACGCTCACACCGCAGCAGATTCAATATCTCAAACTCCTGCAGCTCCCGACACTGCAACTGGAGCAGTACGTCAAGCAGGAGCTCGAGGAGAACCCAATGCTGGAGGAAATCTCCGATGACCTCGAACAGCTGAGCTGGACGGAGCGTGTCCCCGAACCGGATGCTCTCGTGCCGAGTGCGGAGTACGATGAGCGTAGCTTGCCCGCTAGCGGCAGCCCAGGCGAGGGTGAGTTTGAGCCGGCTGTGCTTAGCGGCGAGGCCGACGAGCAGTACTCGCCGGATTCCGATCGCGAGACGATGTTCGATTACTTTGCTGAGCATTGGCGCGAGTCGGACTCTCCTCGTCGGGGTGACGATGACGACGATGACGGCGAGCCGTTCATCCAGCGCATCCGCGATGTGCCCACGCTCGAAGATGAATTGCTCGAGCAGGTGCAGTTTCTCAATCTGACGCCTGCTGAGCGTATTCTCGCCGAGCAGATCATTGGCAGTCTCGAGCATGACGGATACTTGCGGCGTCCGCTCAAAGAAGTGGTCGCGGAAGCCAACGAACGCATCGCAGAGGCAATCTTCGAGCGTGCCCAGCGGGGAGAACCCACCGACGGTTTGACGCAGGTTCGGCTCAGCGACGCTGAGCGAGTGCTCAAGCACATTCAGATGCTCGAACCCTACGGCTGCGGCAGTCGGAACCTCCAAGAGTGCCTCATTGCTCAGCTCCGGGCATTGCCCGAGCGGAACAAGCATGAAGAGCTTGCACTCCGTGTGCTCACCGATGCATTCGATGACCTGGCGGAAAAGCACTACCCCGATATTGCCGCCAAACTCAAGGTGGGAGAAGATGACCTCCGCCATGCAGTGGAGGTGATTCGCCGTCTCAATCCGAAGCCTGGCTATGGCGAACAATCGTTCGGTGATGCAGCGCTGACGATTGTGCCTGACTTCATCGTCGAACGGGACGAAGAAACTGGTGATCTGCTCGTCTCGCTCAACGACAGCCTGCTGCCGCGGCTGCGGCTCAGTGTCGCCTACCAACAGCTGCGGCGCCAGGCGCAGAAGTCGCTCAACCGCGAAACTCGCCAGTGGCTCCACCGGAAGCAGGAAGATGCAAAATTTCTCCTTGCAGCGCTTCAGCAGCGCAAAGTGACGATGCTCAAAGTGATGACAGCAATCGCACACCTGCAACGGCGGTTCTTCGAGGATGGTCCTTCGGGGCTACGTCCACTCATCTACAAGGACGTTGCTGATGCAACAGGGCTGGATATTTCCACCGTCTGCCGCGTCGTGAGCGGCAAGTACGTTCAAACCGACTACGGCATCTTCGAGCTGCGCTACTTTTTCAGCGAAGCACTTATGACCGATGATGGGGAAGAAGTTTCCACGCGCGTTATCAAAGACCTGATCCGCAAGCTCATCGAGGAAGAGCCGAAAAACAACCCACTCAGCGACGATCGAATCAGCAAAGAACTCAAAAAGCGCGGGTACAACGTGGCGCGGCGAACGGTCGCCAAATACCGCGAGCAGATGAAGATCCCAATTGCTCGGCTCCGACGCGGGCTCTAACGATGGCTCTGCGCTATACCCCACCGCAGCTGACCACGGCACAGCGTCGCGCTGTCACAGAGCCAGGGCCGCTCATTGTTTCTGCCAGTGCAGGTTCGGGCAAAACACGCGTGCTAGTTGAGCGCTATGTGCGAGTACTGCTCGACGGTGGCGTTGACGTTCGCCGTGTTGTAGCGCTGACGTTCACGCGAAAAGCCGCTGCCGAAATGCTCGAGCGAGTTGCAACGCGGCTCGATCGCCTCTTTGCAGAAGCCAAGCATCCCGATGAACTGTTACAACTGCGCTCCCTCCGTGAGCGACTGGTGAGCGCAAGTATTTCCACCTTCCACAGCTACTGCAGCAGTTTGCTTCGTCGGTTCCCGATCGAGGCAAAAGTCCCGCCCGTCTTCGGTGAGCTGAGCGCTGCCGATCGTCTTCAACTGCGGCGGCGAGCAATCCGTGTGATCGTCGAACAGTGGCTCAGCACCCAACGTCGTAACGAACTCGCCGAGCTGATTCGAGTCTTTGGTGGTTCCTACCAAGCTCTCGAACGCAGTCTCGAACGTATGCTGAGCTGCCCATCGCATTTGATCAGCAACTATTCGGTCCCATTGCTCCAAGACCAACTGCACAGCGTGATCGGCCGGCTGGCCATGCAGCTTGTGCACTTCTGGCAAGAGTTGCTTGCTCGGGCTGGTTACGGTGCAGCAGAAGAGTGTGCGGACGTTATCGCGTTTGCACGGCAGGTGCTCCGCGCAGGATTTGCGTTCGGCAGCGACAGCAATGACGCACTCCGACGAGCACTCGAGACATTCCACACAAAGGATGGAACACTTCGCGCCAAATGGAAACGCATCGTTGACGAACGCAAGGCACGCTCTGCAAAACAGCTGGCTGAAGCTGTTCGGCACGCGCTCGATGCTGACCTTCTAACTGAGCAGCGCGCTCAGCGAGCAGCAACGATTCTCGTTGAGCTTGCGCGTGCTGCACTCGAGGTGATGGATGCCGAGAAAACCGATCTGGCAGCGTTCGAGCCGGATGACCTCCAGCGCCGTGCATTAGCGCTTCTGGACAACGATAGCGTGCGCTCAAGACTCCGCTGGGAAATCGAGCACATCCTTGTTGACGAATTCCAAGACACCGACCCGATTGAGTACGATCTCTTGCAGCGGCTCGTGCCATTGCACGATCACGCGACGGACGCCCCTGAACTGTTTATCGTTGGCGATCCAAAGCAGAGCATTTACGGCTTCCGGGGAGCTGACGTCCGAGTCTTCGAGCGTGCGCGAGAAGACATCGTCGCGGCGGCTGGTGCAGGACACGACATCCACCTTCAGACGTCCTTCCGCATGACGCCGGAGCTTGTCGCGCTGGTCAATGCGGTCATGCAGAAAGCAATGCCAGAGCAGACCTGCGGCTACGAGGTCGGCTATGAAGAGCTCTGCACAGCGCGTGCCATTGAGACGTGCCCTCCCAGCTCGCTTGCGCTCATGGTCGGGCGGGATGCAATCGCGACAGCAACGCTCGTTGCCCGGCATATTGCGCGCATCACCTCCACCGCTGAGCAGCAACGGTCAGTTTGGGATGAACGTTTGCCTGGAGCTCAAGGGAGGCAGGGTGGAGTTCGGGGTGCGCTCTACCGTGACATTGCGATCCTTGCGCGCAAAGGCTCGACGCTTGCTGCATACGTCCAGGCGCTCCGCGCTGCTGGTATTCCGTTCCGAATCGAGAGCGGTCGGGGATTCTATCAGACGCAGGAAGTGCTCGATGTGCTCTCGTTTCTGCGGCTTGTGCACAATCGTCACGACGATGTTGCGGTTGCGACATTTCTTCGGTCTCCATTTGTTGGCTTGAGCGATTCCGAGCTTGTGCAGATTGCAACACGGGGCCGGCAGCAAGCATCACTGTTTGAGCGCTTTGCCACGTTAGCTCAGAGCACCGATGCACCGCCGCGAATTGCCGCCGCCTATTCGATGCTTGCGCAGCTGCTGCCGATCGCCACTCGACTGCCTCCGACGATGCTTGTTCGCTTGCTCGTGCGTCGGACGCAGTGGTACCAAAACGTTTGGAGCTCGCCGCGCGCAGAGCAGATTATCGCGAACGTGGAAAAGTTACTCGAAGCTGCGCGGCAGTTCGAGCAGCAGGGATTCCGGAACCTGCTCGATTTTGTCGAGGAGCTCGACAGTCTCCGCCTTGTTGCCGACACTGAATCGGAAGCCGCCGTCATCAGCGACGATAACGTTGTCACGCTCATGACAATTCACGCTGCCAAAGGGCTGGAGTTCCCAATCGTGTACGTAGTCGGTGCCGAGCAGCTCACGAGCGGCCGACCAGAGCCTCTTGCGATCACAGAGGAGTTGGGGGTGACGATCGCATCGGTTGAGGGCAGGGAAACACTTGGGGGAACGCTGGCGCGGCAGATTCTTCGCCAGCGAGAGCAAGCAGAAGAGCGCCGTCTGCTCTACGTGGCATTGACGCGTGCAAAAGACCACCTCTTCATTGCAGGCACAGTCGAGCCGCCCGACTCTGATAGGACCAACAGGCCACTGCCAAGTGAGAGCTTCTTGGGAATCATTAGCCAGGCGCTGGGCATCGAGTGGGAATCCAGCTATGGCGTCCGATCGGTGCAGCTACAGGGTCTTGTCCGTGCGTTCCCAGAAGAAGCTCCGCGGCAGGTTGATGCGTCCATCGAAATCATCTACGACTTGCCAGAAGTCAGCGCCTCTGCTGGTACACCCGAGCAGCAGCCGACCGTCCCTGTGATGACCGATGCAGTTGCGAGCACAATTTGCGGGGAGATCGTCTCTGCTTCTCAACTGCTGCTCTTCGAGCAATCGCCGAAGGACTACTACCGCATCTACCGCTGTGGCTTGCCTGCGCGAGAGGACCAGTGGCAGCGTGCACTGGCACGCTTAGAGCGCGAGGAAGAGGTTGTTGGCACCCTTGCGGGGCAGATCATCCACCGCGGACTCGAATACGTGATTGCAGGGGAGCTCTCTGTTGATGCTGCGATCGAGCGTGCACTTGCCGACTATCGCAGCTCTGCGCACGAGAATCTCCGGCAGCGAGCTACCCAGGAGGTTCGAGCAACGATGGAATTTCTCGAACGGAACGGATTACTCAGCAGCACATCTGGCGCGCTCATCGAGCAACCGATCATCATGCCGCTCGGCGAGCATTTCCTCTACGGTGTGCCCGATGTGCTCATTGAAACGGCCATGGGGTGGGAGATTTGGGATTGGAAGACAAATCGTCGCGACGAGCGCTCAGCGGAAGATTGGCTTGTGTACTACCACACGCAGCTGGAAGTTTACGGACTCCTTGCAGCGTCGGCATTCCCTTTGCAAGAGCAGTTTACTGTGCGGCTCATTTTGACTCGGCCACCAGTAGCGATGGTGCATCGCACCCTCCGTCGCGCCGAGCTTGATGCAGCGCGCGCCCGGATCACGTCGCTCGTCGAGGGCATTGTCCGCACTGCTGCTGAGCCGTGCCCACTGCGTTGAGGGAATGCCGAACGTGTAGATTTGCGCACCAGTTCCCACAATCAGACACGTCGGAGCAATGAAGGTTATTGGCGTCCTCTTCGGGATGGAGCAGACATTCCCTCCAGCGCTCGTCGAGCGAATCAACAGCATGCACCAAGCAGATGTACGTGCTGAGTTTGTCAAGGTTGGAGCAATTGAGATGGATGCGCTGCTCGGATACGATGTGATCCTCGACCGGATTTCTCACGACATTCCATTCTACCGCTCGTTGCTAAAAGTTGCAGCGCTTGGCGGCACAGTCGTCGTCAACAATCCCTTCTGGTGGAGCGCCGACGATAAGTTCTTCAACTACGCACTGATGACACGGATGGGTGTGCCGATTCCGCGGACCGTACTCTTGCCGCACAAGCAGCATCCGCCAGGAACGACGTCCGAGTCCATGCGCAACTTGGTGTATCCGCTCGATTGGGATGCAATCTTTGCGTACGTGGGATTCCCGGCATTCTTGAAGCCACATGCAGGAGGCGGCTGGAAGCACGTCTACAAAGTACACTCGCCGGAGGAGTTCTTTGCAGCCTACGACCAAACAGGCGATCTCTGCATGGTGTTGCAGCAAGCGGTAGAGTTCACCGAATACTACCGGTGTTACTGTATCGGACGGCGATGGGTGCGCGTAATGCCCTATGAGCCGCGCAACCCGCACCACGAGCGGTATCGAGCCTCGTGGACGCCAACGGTCGAGCGACTGGCGCAGATCGAGGATCTTACGCTGAAAATTTGCACAGCACTGGGCTACGACTTCAACACCGTCGAGTTTGCAGTTTCGGACGATGTCCCCTACGCGATTGATTTTCTCAACCCCGCGCCCGATGCGGAGCGAAGCTCGGTGCAGGAGGAGAACTTTGAATGGGTTGTGCAAACAACGGCGGAATATTTGGTCGAGCTTGCACGGCGGGGACGAAAAGTGCCCACGCAGTATACCTGGAGCGAATTTATCGGCAAGCGGAAACGTCCATGAGCCAACCCGTGGAGCGGCCACGACGCGTCATTGTCACCAACCGTAAGGCGCAGCATCTCTACCACATCCTGCACCGTGTGGAAGCGGGGATTGTCCTGCAGGGGAGCGAGGTGAAATCACTGCGCGAGGGCAAGGTCAATCTGACGGATGCCTATGCAGCCTTCCGCGAGAAAGACAAGCTCGAGCTGTGGTTGTTCAATCTGCACATTGCGCCATATTCCCATGGCTCGTATGCTAATCATCTGCCGACACGCCCGCGGAAATTGCTCTTGCACCGGCGAGAGCTTGTGCGGCTCCGCTCGATGGTTGAAGAAAAAGGAATGACCATCGTTCCGCTCCAGTTGTACTTCTCCGGCCCGTTTGTGAAGGTCGAGCTTGGTGTCGTGCGCGGGAAAAAACTCTACGATCGGCGGGAGGACATCAAAGCGCGTGACGCGGAGCGGACGATGCGACGTGCCGCGTCATCGGAATAGAGGGCGGGCAACGGGATTCGAACCCGCGACCCCCAGAGCCACAATCTGGTGCTCTAACCAGCTGAGCTATGCCCGCCAGCGTGTGGGGCAAAAATACGGACTATCGCACCAGCGGGATCTCCAGCAGAGCACTCAACCGAAGCCGGCGGATTTTCCGTTGTTGACCTTGGTCGTTGGTTACGACGAAGTGTTGCACCGTGAGCTTGAGCACAACGGCGTGACTACTATTGCGCCATATGCGAACAAGGCAGAATACTGAATCGCGAAGTTCCGGAGGGATCTCTGGGCTAGTCGAAGTGAGTCTGCTTGGACGGTAGAGCCACCCGTTCATTCCTGCTTCGCGGAGGTAGAAGACAGCCTCTCCGCGGACGAGCCGCTTTTCTCCGCGATCGAGGTAGATCTCTGCTGCGCTATCGAGCTCGAGCGTAAAGCGACGCACGCGCAGTGCGAGCGTATCACGCCCGCTGTTGACTTTGGGAATCAAGCTCAGCCGCAAACGGAGAACACGATTTCGAACGGTATCGAGGACAATAGTGTTCCTTTCATCTTGCCCTGACCACGGGAGTCCTGGGGTACTTGCCAGGACGTAGTCATACTCTTGCCCATCGCCACCAGTAAGGAAGCGGTCATCACCAGAGGCTTCATCGAGATGCTCTGGCAAAATTGTACGCTCGATGGGCTTGGGGTTTTCGACGACGGGTTCGGTAACGCTGCCTGGATCGGCACAGCTCCAGAGTGCTATCGAAAGTACAGACAAGAACAACAACCGTGTCTTCATTGCTGCAATCCTAAAAACGGAACATGATTCCATACGTGATGCCCACATTCGGCGTCAGGTATGGCGTGGACTGATAGACGTACCGCATCAACGCACCTTCCAAGCCGAGCATGACACCAACCGAAGGAGCAGGGCGATATACCACACCAGCTGTTGCTCGACCGAGCAGACCGAATTCTGTTGCACCCACCCCCAGCTGCGCAAATGGCTCCCACTGGGGTCCAAGCTGTGTACGGTACTGGTAGCTGGCGACGCCCCAGAGCAATGCTGGGTACGCTTCGTAGCGTAGGCGTGTGTCTTCCTGGTAGCCGTAGAACTGCATCGCAAACGGTTCGCGGCCCACTTCGATACCGACGGCGTGGTGGTCGCTGAGCGTGTAGAAGAGCCCAACGGCACTGGTGCTCAGCGCGGAGCTGCGGTCCGGCTGCTGTGGGACGGTAACGAGCGAGCTTGTCGCTAACCCACGGAGCAGGAGTCGGAACTGAGGATAGTGCTCGTACGTGGGGAGCAGTGGCGTTTGCGCCGACTGTTCAATGGCTACGTCGCGCGGTGACTGCGGTTGCTCGGAACGGCGGATTGTATATGGCGCGGCTGTAAAGCGGATTGGCTGGACATCATCCAAGAGCGCAAGCTCCTGCTGGTGCTGCGATGGTTGGACTGCGGGCGTTGTTGCTGTTGCTGGAGGAGTTGCGTGCTCTGGGGTAGCTGCGTTTGCCTCTTCTGCGCGTGCGGTGCTCGGAATACCAGGCAGATAGACTGTCCGTGTGCGGTAGACAATACGTTCAACGACCGTTGTTTCCGGTGTTGGTTGTTGGGGAGGAGTTTGTTGCTGTGCAACGGGCGGAGGTGTCGGCGGGGTTGACAGCAGCGTCATTGCCAACCATGTGAGAGCACCACCAGCAATCGCACTTGCAACCGGGAGCCAGAGCCGACGCAAGAGGCTTGCGCCAATGCTTGCGCCCATCCCAATGCCCAGACTTTGGAAGATGGCAGCGGTCGTGCTCACCGGTGGTACGAGCGCCACCAGATCGTTGCATGCTGCTCGGCGGAGGGCGAGCAGTTCGCGCATTTCCTGACGCAGGTCAGCATGCGTGGCTAGTGCGCTGAAGAGTGGCTCCTCGAGCGCGGGCTCCAGCTCGCCATCGAGATATGCCGAAAGCCATTCGGAGTATCGCTCGGTGTAGTCCATTTGATCATTCATCAGTGGTGTTCATATCCTCGGTTCGATCAGAAAAGTATGGTGCCAAAATGCCGCGGAGTTTCTGCCGCGCACGGAACGCTCGGACCTTGACTACATCCGCACTAACGCCAGTCATCGCACCAATTTCTGCGTACGAAAGTCCTTCGTACTCGTGGAGCACAAAGGCTTCGCGATATTCCAAGGGGAGTAGCTCCAGGGCGCGGGCAAGGAGCTCTGCCAGTTCATCGTTTTCATAGGGCTGCTCACGGGTAATGCTGTGGTAGTCTTCCAACTCAAGTGTCGGTCGAGCGCTCCGCTTGATGTTGAGGCAGACGTTCCGTGCAATGCGGAGGAGAAACGCCGGTACGTTGGTCATTGTCCGCGTTGGGTCAGCGGTCGAATAGAACCGCATGAACGCTTCTTGGAAGGCGTCCTTAGCGACGTCGTCATCGCCCATGATGCGGCGGCAGTAGGCATAAACCCGCGGTGCATGGCGGTGGTAGAGTTCGGTAAATGCCGCATCGCGCTCGCGCTTCGACAGTTCACCGTCGCACATGCGCCGATACAGCTCGGCATCGCTCAACGCTTCCAACTCGCGCATCGTCTCGACCGGTCGTAGTCGGTGGCAATAACCAAACTACAGCAGCTATCGTTACACCGAAGAAATTTTTTGATTCATCTGTTACCATCGCACATCGGCGGTGTTACTGGAGGCGGTTTCGGAAGTACCGATCCACTGTTGTTTCACCATCCAAGGAGTTTTTGCGATGAAACGTCGAACAATGCTCTTTGCCGCAGTCGGCACCATGCTGCTCGCTGCGATCGCCGTTGCCGGCGTGCCGAGCAAGCCGCGCCATGTGCACACGACGAGCTTGCTCGATCCACCCGTTGGAGCAACGACGAATTACGCACTATCGAAGGCGGCGACTTTGCCCGCGTGGTTCAACCCACGAACCATGCCGAGTTGTACTGTTCCGTGTCCGACCGATGCTCCACCAGTGAACATTCCGTGGACATCGGGTGAAATCACGATCCCACTCGGGGATTCGTGCGTGATGAAAATCTGCTATTGCTACCGCACGACAAGCCAATATCACCATGACTACACGATCACAGAAATCATGTTGCAAGGCAATTGTCCGCCGGATAGCGAGGTCGTTTGTGTTGCTTTCCGCAAGTTGTTCGAGTACAACCCAGCCAATTTCCCTTGTCCGCCGTGTCCTGATTCACATTCGTACTGGCAAGAGGTCCGTGGATCGTGCTGGAAGAGAGTAGTGGAGCCAATTACGGGCACCACGATTTGGAGAGTGTGCGATGTGCGTGGTTGGTGCATGTTCCGATACGAGATATGCTGTGACCCGATTTCTGGAAACAGAAATTGCCAGCCGACGGGCGATGTCGCTCGCTTCGACCAAATTTGTCGCGAAGCCGGATGTGACCGTCTCGAGTGCATCCAACCGTGTGGTTGTCCATAACAAAATCAGGAGGTGAACAATGGTACGGATTCTTCGAACATTTGCGATGTTGTCGGTGATGAGTGGCGTGCTGAGCGGGCAAGCGCTCGATTACGATTGGCAGCCACTGACACAGCGTTGGTGCGGTGTCGTCCAGCTCGACACGATCGTGCTCTTGGCTAATCGGCACGGTGTCGTCTATCGCAGCACAGACAATGGAAACAGTTGGAGTCCGTGTTTTCGCAGCAATGTGAACAAGCAGGTGTTGCGATTGTCAGCGGATCGATACGGACGTATTTTTCTTGCCGAAGCCAGAGAATACGGATTGACGGGCACTGACTACGATTACCTGTACATGTCCGTCGACAGCGGTCTGACATGGAACCGGATTTTCCAAGGGGCAGTGTATTCAGGGTATCGAGCCGGTACCGGTGGATACGTCTTCGATACTCGCATTTTGGATGTCGTTGCCTTGACACCATCGGTACTGATCGGTATCAGTGCGAAAGAATTTGTCAGCCGGAGTACAGACGGAGGTGCAACGTGGGAGCAGACGGGTCTTCTACTGCTGTCCAGCTACGACTGGACGAGAGCACGGTTTTTCGGCATCGCTGGACTGGATTCGCAAACCGTGTGCTTGGCTATCGAGCAGGTAGTTACTGTCGGTGAAATAGATGACTACAAAATCGTGTTCGCGATCAGTACCGACAGCGGTAAAACATTCGATATGCGGGTCATCTCCGGTAACGAATCCGTCAGCGGTGGAGCCATGGCAGTTTCCGGTGATCGAATCGTCATCGGAGGCCTCGGTAGTGGCAGAGGTGTTCTGTTTGTCAGCACCGATCGGGGACAAACGTGGGAACAGCGAAGCCTGGTGTATCCCGGTTCGCTCGGCAACTTCCCCGGTTATGATTTCCCTATGTCGGTTCATTCAATCGTCTGTCAGGGCGATACGATCATCTGTTTCGGTACGGACATGGTGGCTGCATACTCGACTGATTTCGGGCGCAGCTGGCAATATTGGCTGATGTTGACGTATGAGGATGGACAGCAACTGAGTCCCTTTCCCAGGGGAGCCGAAGTGGGCAGAGCCGCCGCCACTTACGATCCGATAAGGCAAACCGGATGGGTGGTCGGTCACACAATAGGTCCCCAACACTTCGTGTACCGTTTTCGGAAGACTGGAAATGTGATCAGCGGCTTTCTCAAAACCGCCTACCTGGGATCGTATGCGCTCCCCTTCACCGCCCAGGGAGTCCCCCATTATCTCCGAGTCAATTCGAACAGCCAGTGGTATTACTCTAACGATGGAGGATTCACGTGGCTATCGGCTGGATTCCAACGTGCTTCATCGAGCGGCATCATGGTGATCGATTCAGCCACTATCGTTACAATCCCTGGAAGAAATCGATGGCAAATCACTACCGACTTGGGGAGAACATGGCAGGAGTTAGACATTGCGATACCTTCTTCCAGCAGCGATGGACTCATCGCCTATATCGGGAAAGGGAACGACAATACGTGGTACGTCGCTGCCAACCCGACCCAGTCGAGTGGTACGATTGTCCCGACGCTGGTCCGGTCTCGCTCAGCCGATGGTACCCAGTGGGAGAGCATTGTACTGAGAGTCGGCGATAACATCCTGGTCGACGCTGACAGTATCGTAGAGGTTCGTCGCCTCTACTTTGCCAGTGCATGGGCTGATGGTCGGATCGTGTTGCTCATGCAGGTCGGCAGTGCGACAGGAGCGGGATATTTCGCTACAGCCATTTCCAACGACAATGGCAGGACATTTCGGGTTCAGTCGCTCCAACCCCTCCAGCAGTTCTACTACCCCAGAGTCGTTCAGGCAGCAATTGGATTGCCCGATCGAATTATGGTCGTCGCTCAATATCGTCCACCGGGGCGACCATCCACTACCTATGCGACGACGGTCTTCCGCTCCGGTGACGGAGGAGCAAGCTGGAGAGAAGTGCCCAATCCGGTTCTTCTGTTGGGTGGTTTCACAAGTGTAGCCTTTGCGCCCGATGGTTCGCTGGGAATGCTACTGAACAACCCCGATACTCCGGGCTTTTTTGCAACGAAGGATTTCGGCGGAAGTTGGTGGCCGATCATTCCGCTTGGTCCCTACGATCCTGCGATTGCTCCGTATGGCGGTTTACCTTCCAGTGTGACGGGTATATCACATTCGGTGCGCGTGGACAACGATTCGACAGCGTATGCGACAACGCAATTCGGTCTATGGCGAATCGTTGTCCGACGAATACCGCTCAGCCATGCTGACGCGGTGCGGCAAACAGAACGGTTGAGCATAGAGATTTTTCCCAACCCTGCCTCGGAGTGGGCTCGTGTTGTCGCGACAAGTCCACGACCAGTTGTTGCCGACGCGTGGCTGTCCGACCTGCTCGGACGCAACGTAGCTGTACTGGCTCAGCAGCAATACATCGGACCGGATGCTGCGGAGTGGTTACTGTCCACGGCACTGTTGCCGAAAGGGATGTACTTTGTCGTCGTCCGAACCGGTGACGGCACACGTGCATTCCCATTGGTGGTGGAATGACGTTGTACACAAGCCATTGTCGGACTGGTGCGTCGGTCCGTATCGAAACAGACGCCAAACGATAGAATTTTTCCTCTCTCTGTTACCATCGCACATCGGCGGTGTTACTGGAGGCGGTTTCGGAAGTACCGATCCACTGTTGTTTCACCATCCAAGGAGTTTTTGCGATGAAACGTCGAACAATGCTCTTTGCCGCAGTCGGCACCATGCTGCTCGCTGCGATCGCCATTGCCGGCGTGCCGAGCAAGCCGCGCGAATTCAGCGCGAAGGGTGACTACACCAACACCCTCGGTCAATACAAAGCGATTCTGAATTGGTGGAAAAGCAAAGTCGAACGCGATGCCGATCGCCCGACAGGCTACTACGTGTACCGTGCCTCCGGAGAAACCGAGGACCTCTCGCAATTCAGCCGTATCGCTACCGTATCGGCATCGAACGATACACTCACAGTCTATACGTACACCGACGAGCCGCTCGAAGCGGGAACGTACTCGTATTTCGTGACTGCCTTCAACAGCGACGGCGAAAGCCCGCGCACGAACATCCGCGTCGTGGTCGTCCCGCCCAACACGCCACCGAACGGATGGCTGCGTTTTGTGACGACTCCACCGACTCAAGGACGCGTCGGGCAACAGTACCGCTATCAGGCGCGCGCCGAATCGCCGATTCAAGGAGTGACGATTCGCTACCAACTCGTTAGCGGTCCGGACGGCATGACCATCGACGAAAGCACCGGATTGCTGACGTGGACACCCCAACGTGCGGGAACGTACCGCGTTGCTATCAAAGCCACGATCCAAGTAAACGGCATGACCGTCGCCGTCGGGCAGGAGTGGTCAATTGTCGTCGGTGGTGACGACGATCACGAAGGCTGCATCCTCGTCGAAGGTATCGTCCTCGATACTGCCAATTCGCCGATGTCGTCGGGCGTTGTCGTTGCATACCGCGCAATCACGCGCGTGACCGATCGAGGCGACAGCCAAACCGTCTGGGTCAATGTTGCTCGGGCGGAAGTCGGCGATCTGGGAACATTCCACATGCGGCTGCCTGCTGGTCGTTACAAATTCGTCACTGAAGGACGCGACTATCGAGCCACATGGTACGAAAACAGCACAAACGCCGATGAGGCGCGGGTGCTCGAGTTCGAATGCGGTGCTGATTCGACCGTCGAGCTCGTCTTCGTTGTCACCCCACGCGAAGCGGAGCACTTCTTCACTGTCAGCGGACGGGTAACATCGCGTGAGTCTGGCAGTGGTGTCGCTGCATGGGTGAAATTCATGGCGACGATCAATCACCACGATGAGCATGCCGATGATGACGGGCAGCAGGATCTCACCTTCACTGCCGAAACCAATGCCGAGGGATACTACGAAATCCGCTTATCGAATCGCTACACGTACATCGCACGGGCGATTCCACGCAGTGATGCATATCTGCCGCTCTACTACGATGGTACCAGCAACATTGCTGAAGCGACTCAGATCACACTTAGCTCCAATCGCGATGGAGTAAACTTTGCATTGCCAAATCGGCCAGCGTATACCGGAGGGTTCGGCGGACAACTAGTGGACTCAGCCGGTAACGGTGTGGCAGGATGGGCTATTGCCTGCCGTATTCTGACAAATAGCAACGAGCGAGGTGATCGCATCCGGCGATTCCGAACCATCGAGACAGATTCGTTGGGCAACTACCGCTTCAGCGGACTTGAACCGGGAGTGTACGTCGTCCTTGGGATTCCAAAGTCGCGTGACCTTGTGCCGGGGTTCTGTGTGCTCGGCGATTTTGCAACGCTCCGCTGGCGAAACGCGACCCGCATCGAAGTTGGCGATGCGATGCTCTCGGTGCAGTACGTGATCAAGCTCCGTCCGCGCGCGGGTGTGCGTGGCATTGTGCGGCTCGATGGATGGGTCCGGGGTCGTGGCGAGCGGATCAAGATTGGTTCGGCTGAGCAGGGCGATGTTCCGGTTGCCGGTGCGCTGGTCGCCATTGTCTCAAGTGCAGGGATTGAGGGGTACGCAATTACCCAAGATGATGGCTACTACGCGATTGAGGGACTGGTGCCGCTGACAGGGCAACTTGTTGTGGACCATCCCGACTATGAATCTTCCATCAGCCAAGTTGCGATCGGCAATGGATCAACGCAATCCCAAAACGCAACCTTGGACCCAGCGTCGGTGAGCACTGTCGAACCTGATGCACTCAGCGCCGTCACAATCTCGCCAAACCCAGCATCGAACGCGGTGCATATCGAGCTCGGTACGATTGCAGGTTCTACCCGAATCGAGGTGCTCTCCGTTCTTGGCACGATCGTTGCGACTAAAGAGACAACCGAACCCCACGTTGTGCTTCCCACGGAGGCATTGAGTGCAGGTGTCTATGCAGTGCGGATCACAACTGCAGGTGGGGTGCGCACACAGCCACTTGTCATCGTGCGCTAACAGGTGCGACAGCGACACGCGTTTCATGGTACCCTCACACGAGCGCCGCGTTGGGAAACGCGGCGCTCTTTGTTTTTGAATGCTTGTGTGTACCGAGGTTATGTGGTGATCGTCACGAGCGTGTGCTCGAGGACTGTCAGCGCATCGAGCGAGGTGGTCTTCAGTTGCACATCGGCAGAGTGGAGTGCGTCGAGCGCGCGTTCGATCTCGGCTGGTGTGTACTGGTTGAGCGCGGCTACGTATTCGGGCACAAAAAACGGCGAAACTCCAACGGCACGCCCTAATTCGCTATGGTTCGGCGTCGTAGCCCGTAGCTCAGAAAGCCGCCAGAGAATGAGAAAGTAACGTGCGAGCATCGTTACGATGAGCAGATCCTGCCGCTCAGTGCGTACCATGTAGTGCAAGATCGAGAGCGCGCGGGCACGGTCCTTCTGCCCAAGTGCCCTCTGCAATTCGAAGATGTTGTACACGCGCGAAGCACCGGCAACAGCTAAGACGTGCTCCCGTGTGATGCGACGCTGGGAGCCTGCGTAGAGTATCGTCTTGGCAACTTCATTGGCCAAATCCCGAAGCGATGGTCCCGTCTGCACAACGAGGTATTCGGCGGCCTCGGGTGTGCAGTCGTAGCCATACTGTTTGAAACGTTCGATGACCCATTCAGGAATGCGGCGTTCGGGAAGACGCGGCATCTCCAGCCATGCAGCATGCGTAAGGAGTGCGTTATACGGGAATCGCAGCTTTGCAAGCTTCGCCTCTGCCTTCGAACGTTGCTTCGGATTCGATAGCGCTGCAGCGATGCCCTTCAGCTCTTCGCTCACGACGCGACCATCCGTTGCCATGAGAACGAGAACTGTTGCAGGGGATGGTGACGCCAAGTACTGCAACCAGAGTGCCTGCTCCGCGCTGTTTTTTTTGCCAACTGCCGTCCGATCGAAGCGTCGTACGGTGATGAGCCGCTGCGTGCTCGCCATCGGAAAGGCCTCGGCGCGGCGGACAATCTGCTCGATGGAGAGTTCCTCGCCGTCGAGCAGTTCAATGTCCACCGGATCGGTTCCTTCCTGGCGCATGCGTTCGGCAATCGCGGCAGCTGCCTCTTCGACCAAGAACTCTTCTTCGCCAAAAAGGAAGATGACGCGCGGTAACTGTTTCGCACGGAGAAGCCCGTGCAGTGATTCGACCAGCATCGGGTGACGGATGAAGTGCGACTGCGCAGCGAAGATAGAAGGGGGTGTTGAAATTTCACAGCCGGATTTCGTAAATCGCAACGTTGTCGAATGTGGAGGATAGCCGCCAATGGTCATCGTTCCGCTCGTTTCTGCTGTTGTGCTTACACTGGCCCCCTCAGATCAGCCACGCTGGGAGCGCTACGTTGAGGCTGCGCGTCCCTCGGCAATCGAGCGCAGCACCAGCATCCCGCCGGTCCTCCTTGCGCAGCGATTCTTCGAGACAGATTTCCTCAATGTCAATCTCATCGAGCCAGAGCAAGATAATTCCCCGATGCAGAACGAATCGAGTATTGCAGTCAACCCGCTCAATCGGCGGCAGCTGATTGCATCGGCGGTAGATTATCGCTCCGGCCAATCAGCGTGGGTGTATGTTTCCAGCGACGGTGGTCGCTCGTGGCAGAACATCCTGCTGGGGAAGCCGAACATTCCGGGATTTACCGCTGGCAACGATCCGTCGGTCGCGTGGGGGCCTGATGGCACTGCATACGTTGTCTATGGCGGATTCAATCGCTCCACGCCCCCAAGCGGTGAAAACGGCGTCTTCCTTGCCCGCTCGACCGATGGTGGGCGATCGTGGCAGGCGCACATTCCCATCATTCTCCACACCGGCACCATGACGGCTGATTCCACCTTCGAGGACAAGTACTACATCACGGTTGACCACGCGGGAAGCTCTCCCTACCGGGGCAGGCTCTACGTTCCGTGGAAGCGGGTCATTGATCGGGATTCTTCGACGCAGATTGTCGTCACCTGGTCCGACGACCGCGGTACGACGTGGCATCCGCCCGTTCGCGTTAGCCCTGTGCTGCCGGGAACGTCGCTTGATACAACCTTTGGGCAGAGTTTCCCCTTGGCAGCGACCGGACCAAATGGGGAAGTCTATGTGGTCTGGAATTCCGGCACGCAGCGCGGCATTGGCTTTGCCCGCTCGACTGATGGCGGGCGCTCGTGGTCAGAGCCGCGCATTGTGCACACCTACCAGTGGATAGGCGAGACGAAGTTCACCGGCACGCAGTACAACCACACGCTCAAAGGCGGCACACGTGCGGAAACGTACCCTGTGCTTGTGGTGGATACCGTCACCGGTTCGCCGCGTCGTGGCTGGCTCTACCTCGCGTGGGCTGCCGATCGGGTTCCGAACGTGTACTTTTCCCGCTCGACTGATGGCGGGCGTACGTGGTCAACGCCGAGCATTGTCCACCGCGATACCAGCCGAGATCAATTCTGGCAGTGGCTTGCACTCGATGGGACAACGGGGGACCTTGCGCTAATGTGGCTCGACAGTCGTGACGATCCCGATAACCGTTACTCGCGTGTGTACGTTGCCTATTCCAGCGATGGCGGCGATACGTGGTGGGAGCGTCCCGTCAGCGATACCGCGTTCGATATTCGGCGCAACCCCTTCGTTGGTGGAGGTCTTTCGGGGGTGTTTGCCGGTGACTACAATGGCTGTGCCTTCTTCGATGGCACTATCTACCCCTCGAGCGTTGATATGCGGAATGCCGAGCAGAACATCTTCGATAGCGATGTGTACTCTGCGCCCATCGCAGTGCGAGCGCCTGCTCCGGTCCGGAACTTTCGCGCAACAACAGTCGCCGACGATCCCCGACGTATCGAGCTTTCGTGGCAACCGCCGGTGGAGCGGAGCTTTGGGCAGCCTCTCAACCCGAACGAATATCGGATCATCCTCCTGCGCAACGATTCGCTCATCGCGACGCTCCCCGGAGGCACTGCTACGTACACGGACCGCGACTTGCCGCCCTACACGGTACATCGCTATACCGCAATCACCGTCGCAGGCAGCGATAGTTCTGCGCCCCGCTGGGCAACGGGGTACGCTGGCGGTGCACGCAAGCCCGCTGGAGCGACGATCCTTGAGGTCTGGAATGCCCGTCAACCGACGCTCGACGCGACAGCCCGCATTCAACTGCCAGCGCGACGTGCCGATGGGATCACGCCGCTGGTCAATCTTGCGCGCGTTGCACTGCTGCTCGATGGCAGAGAGCAAACGCTGGCCCCCTTGAGTCCTGGCGACACAGGTTCGATCGTGGATATTCCCTTCGCTGCGCCAGAGCGCGGCTATTGGCGAGTGCAAGTCTGCATCCTCGATGCAGAAGGTAATCGAAGCGATACCAGCGCTGCATTTGTCGCATACATCGGGCCGGTGGAGGCACGCTATAGCGATGCCTTCGACGATGCGACGATGCGACGGTACCGTGTCGGTGGCAGCTGGGCGCTGACTGATGAGTTTGCGTTTTCTCCTCCCCGCAGCTTGACGGAGTCACCCGGCCGCGTGTATGCGCCGAGCCAGCGAGATACACTCTTGCTGTTCCCCATCCGCGTCGAGCGCGATACACTGACGATTGCCTTCATGACGGCGGCGCTGGTCGAGGAGCGCGACAGTGCCATAGTCGAAGTCAGTACCGATGGCGTCGTCTGGCAGCGGATCCTTTCACTGAATCGGTCGCTCTACCCAGAGTGGAGCGATGGCATCCGCAGTCCGGCTGATTGGAAGCTGGCCACTGTGCGTGTTCCGGTGCCGTCGGCGCCGACGGACGTCTTGGTGCGCTTTCGCTTCCGTTCGAACCTCTCCGTTCAAGATGATGGGTGGTTCATTGATGATCTTGTGATCGAGGGTAGTTCGGAGTTGAGCGTCGAGTCGTCTGCTGCGAGCGTTATGCTTTATCCGAACCCGACGAGTGGGATTGTCTTTGTGCAGGATGTGCCCGAGGATGCTACTGTCGAGGTCTTCTCGCCGCTGGGAGAGCGCATTGCGCTACCGAACGTCGAGCGTGTTGGCTCTACACGCATACTCGACTTTGGTACGCTTGCACGAGGGGTGTACACCATTCGTCTTGTTATGCGCAGCAACGTTGAGGTGCTGCGATGTGTTCACCTTGGGCAGTGGTAGCAGGAGGAGATGTTGCTGCGCTCGCCGGAATGCTTGGTAGTGCGGCGCAAATCACTGTAATCGAGGAGTTCAAGCCGAACGCGATGATCGTGGAACGTTGCAGCGTGTGCAGACGGAGGAGTGCAGAAAGAGCTGCGTTTATTTTTGCCTGGGTAGTATCCACCCTGCTTGCACCGTGTGACACTGTTGGCAATCGCAGTACAAACGATGGTGTACGTTCGGCAGTAAGATGAATTAATCGTGAGGAATCTCTTGTGTGTCTTCTGCAAGCGAGAGATGTACAGCGTCCCCGATGCTGAACCGGCTGTTCGTTCTCCTCTCCATACGCCTACAATTGTAACGACGACAGACCCAGCATGGCTACACAGCGATATTCGGTAACGCCGCATCCAATCGAAACCATTTTGACGTGGGTCAAATCGGGAGAGATCGCCATCCCGGAGATTCAGCGTCCGTTTGTCTGGGATACAAGCAAGGTTCGTAACCTCCTCGATTCTCTCTACCAGGGCTATCCGGTGGGCTACCTCATTACGTGGCGAAACCCAACGGTCAAGCTCAAGGATGGCACCTTATCAGCGGGCAAACGCATCTTGATCGACGGGCAGCAGCGGGTCACTGCGCTCATGGCAGCGCTTCTCGGTCGTGAAGTGCTAACGAAAGACTACGAAACAGTCCGCATCCGGATTGCCTTCCACCCACAAGAAGAGCGCTTCGAAGTCTCCAATCCTGCCATTCGCAAGGATGTTGCTTGGCTGCCAGACATCGCTGAAGTGTTCGAGCCAACTACAAGTCTTTTCCAGCTCGTCAGCGACTACTGCGCGAAGAATCCGGGAGTGTCGCAGGACGCCGTCTTTACCACCATTGAAAAACTCCGCAAGATTATCAACAACCATGTTGGAGTTATCGAGCTTGCCGGGGACCTCGATATCGAGACCGTCACCGAAATCTTTATCCGCGTAAACTCGGCTGGCATGGAGCTTTCCCAAGCAGACTTTGCCATGTCCAAAATCGCGGTCAATGAGACCTACGGTGGCAATCTCCTTCGCAGGGCGATTGACTACTTCTGCCATCTCGCCGTTGCGCCTGAGTTTCTGGAGACCATCGAAAAAAATGACAAAGAATTCGCGTCCTCTGAGTTTTTCCACCAGATGCGGTGGCTCAGAGATGTCAACGACGACCTCTACGATCCAACCTACACCGACATGCTGCGTGTGGCATTTACATCGGAGTTCAAGCGCGGCAGGCTGCAAGACTTGGTGGCGCTGCTATCGGGCCGGAATTTCGAGACCAAGGAGTATGAGGAAGCGATCGCTGAAGAATCCTTCCGCCGTCTCAAAAAGGGCATCCTCGCCTTCATCAACCAGACGCACTTTGAGCGGTTCACCATGATTCTCCGCTCGGCCGGCTTCGTAACGAGCGACGTAATTGGTGGTCACAACGCGATCAACTTCGCCTATATCCTCTACCTGCGTGGACGAGCCGAAGGGATGCCACCGGCTGATCTTGAACGGCTTGTACGGCGCTGGTACGCCATGTCAGTGTTGCGCGGGCGTTATACCAGCAGCCCTGATTCGGCCTTCGACTTCGATATCCGTCAAATCGAGGAGCGAGGCCTGGCCAGCTATTGCGAATCGGTCATCGAAAATGAACTTCCTGATAGCTTCTGGACTGGGATGCTTCCGCAGCTGATGGATACTTCATCTGCCCAGAGCCCGTACTTCCTCGCGTATCAGGCTGCGCAGGTGAAGCTCGGCGACAAAGGGTTTCTGTCGCGTGATATTACCGTGCGCGACCTGCTGATGAATCGCAGCGATGTGCATCACGTCTATCCGAAGAACTATTTGAAGGCGCAGGGCTTTTCCCGCGGGCGGTACAATCAGATCGCCAACTTCGTGCTCGCGCAAAGTGAAATCAATATCGCCATTGGTGACAAGCCGCCGCAGCGGTACTTCGAAGAGCTCGTCGAGCAATGTAGCGGTGGCAAGAAAAAGTACGGTGGTATCACTGACATGTCAGAACTCAGGGCAAATCTGCGCATGCACTCTCTGCCCGAATCGTTGCTCGACGGGGAGATCCCGCCATACTACGAATTTTTGGAAAGACGTCGGTCCCTTATGGCACAGAAGATCAAAACGTGGTTTGAATCACTGTGATGAGTACACGAAAGCCCCTTCCACACGGAATATCCTGTTGCAGTGAACGGCATGCTGCCGCACATCCACCGCAAACCCATATCAACCCTGGCAACTCCGGTTATGGGAAGACGCGCAATGCCTGAACTTGAGAATCCTAACCGCACGTCACTTAGCAGTCAGGTAAGCACCACTACTCGACTCGCACCGCCAACGCGCGATACCCAGCACCACACGCTTGCTTGACATTCGCACGCTCGCACGAGGTGCGGGCTACGTTCGTCTTGTCACGTGCAGCAACGTTGAGGTGCTGCGATGTGTTCACCTTGGGCAGTGGTAGCCATGGAAGAGCGTACCGAGCTTGTTACGACGCTTGGTGATGAAGAGCTCATCGCCGAGATTGCCCGCCTCAAGCGCGAGAAGAATGCGGTAATCTTGGCGCACTACTACCAGTACTCGGAAATCCAGGATTTAGCCGACTTCATCGGCGATAGCCTCGAACTCTCCCGCCGAGCGCAGGAAACGACCGCCGACGTGATTGTCTTCTGCGGCGTCCACTTCATGGCAGAGACGGCGAAAATTCTCAACCCCAGCAAACGAGTGCTCATCCCAGACGTCAATGCAGGATGCTCGCTCGCCGAGAGTGCTCCAGCCGAAGAATATCGCCGAGTGCGCGAGGAACTCCGCCAACAGTACCCCAACCATGTTGCGATAACCTACATCAACTGCAGCGCAGAAGTCAAAGCACTCAGCGACATCATCTGCACAAGCAGCAACGCCGAGCGTATCATCCGCAGTGTGCCGGACGATGTGCCAATCCTCTTTGCTCCTGATCGCAACTTAGGCAAATACCTGCAACGGAAGACCGGCCGGCCGATGATTCTCTGGAATGGTACGTGCATCGTCCACCAAAGCTTCAGTATTCGCCGCATCGAAGAGCAACTTGCCGAGCATCCCGACGCCGAACTCATCGCCCATCCAGAATGCGAGGATGTCGTCCTCGAGCGTGCGGACTTTATTGGCTCGACCAGCGCTCTGCTCCGCTATGTCGCCACCTCGCCGCGGCAGACGTTCATCGTCGCCACTGAGCCGGGGATCATCCACCAAATGGAAAAGGCAGCGCCATCGAAGCGGCTGATTGCCGCACTCCCAGAGCAAGAAGGCTGCCGGTGCAGCGAGTGCCCCTACATGAAGCTCAACACGCTCGAAAAGCTCTATCGCTGCCTCCTGACCGGGGAACCGGAAGTGCAGCTCGATCCCGACCTCATCGAGCGCGCCCGACGTCCACTGGAGCGTATGCTGGAGCTCTCGAAGCCCTGAGCGCTGCGCGTTGGACGCAGAGCAAGCCACGCCAGCATCCGTGACCTGCCACGGCTCCGGCTGCCGCATCGCGAAAGGGGAGAGGTGCGCTCTACTTCAACGGTTCCTCCCCACGCGAGCATTCCATGTACATTCTCCCTGCGTTTCCTACGTGATTCGCATCGTTGCCGGCATTTGCCTCTAGGGCAGTGGGACCTGGGGGATTCGAACCCCCAACCAACGGATTATGAGTCCGCTGCTCTGACCGTTGAGCTAAGGTCCCATCCAGCGATTGGCCTGCTACTCGCTGCGGAACAGACCGATGAACACACCAAAACCCACAACAAAGCCACGTGCGGTAAGGCCCGATGGGACGTTGTTGACCGTCGTGATGCCGTTTTCTTGCCAGGTGCCCATCGCGCTGACGCTGTAGCCTCCCCATGCACGAACTGCTGCGTACCCACTGACCGCATACTCGACAGCAAGTGTCGGGCGCACCAGCCAGAACGGTGCCGCAAGCGTACTGGTGACAGCCCGCCCTAAGTTACCGTTGGCGTTGGGCCAGTCGGCGCTGCTTGGGCCGCTGGTATGCTCGAACTGGAGCGTCCCTCGGCCGAGATATACCCCAGGCGCCACAATGAGCCCTCGCAGGAGAGGGAAGGCGTAGTCAAGTTGCAGCGCTGCGCTCGAAAGCGAGAGTGCAGCTCGATACTGGCTGCCTCCCATGCTTTCCGTGTGCGTTTGCGAGCCGCTGAGTGCCTCGAATCCAACCCGGAGGTTGCCAACCAAGCTCAACGTCAGAAATGCATTGATGCCGCTGGTGAAAATGGGTGCCGTGTAGTCGCCGTGCATCGCGTACGGCTTGACAAGATTGGTGCTAATATCCTTGGCAGGGTAGAACCAAAAACCGCCGACGTACCCTGCACCGATGCCGAAGTATGCCGAGCTGGATTGTTTATCCTGCAGCTCCTCGAACGTGATTTCACCGAGCTGGTCGCCGCCCTGCTGAGCCAGGACCGATCCAGCAAGGAAAAAGCCAATGGCAGTCGCCGCCAGAAGATGTCGCATGATGTCTTCACTGCAAGTGTGAGTTGATACCACAAAACTACGGCGCCACAAGCCGCACAGCCTCGTAGATGAGCAGCTTCAAGTACGCTGTCTCGGGCATGGGAGCATAGATCGGATGGCAAGGGGACTGCATTCCCCGTGCGATGAGCCGAATGCGGCACCCAGCGCGCTGCGCCTCGCGGGCGACGACATCAGCGAGCATCGCCTCGCTGATATGGTGCGAACAGCTTGCTGTCACGAGAATACCGCCATCGCCGAGTAACTGCAGCGCTCGGCGATTGATCTCCGCATAGCCGCGGAGAGCGCTCGGGATGTGCTGCTTGGTCTTGGCGAACGCGGGCGGATCGAGAATAACCATATCCCACTGCTCCCTTCGAGCAACTGCGGCTTTCAGAAACTCAAAGACATCTGCCTGGACGAATCGGCAGCGATCGGCAACACCGTTGAGTGCAGCGTTGCGTTGCGCCAAGGCAAGTGCGGCATCGGAGCTATCAACGCCGACCACCTCGGTAGCGCCACTCTGAGCGCAGTGCAGCGCAAAGCCGCCCTGGTGCGTGAAGCAATCGAGCACCCGTCGCCCGCGGGCAAAACGCGCAACGAGCTCGTAGTTCGCACGCTGATCGAGGTAGAGCCCTGTCTTTTGCCCACCGAGGATGTCCACGTGCATGCGAATGCTCCCAATGGCAAGCTCGATGCGATCGGGCACGCTTCCCCAGAGAATCGCTTCCTGCCGTGGCAGCCCTTCTTTCTCACGAAGAACGGAATCATTTTTTGCTACAATTCCGCGTACCGAAGGGAGCACCTGCCGTATCGCCGAAATGATCAGGGGCGAGCGGCGGTCCATGCCTGCTGAAAGGTACTGCACCGCAACGACATCCCCATAGCGGTCCACGACAAGGCCAGGGAGGAAATCTGCCTCACCGAACGCAAGCCGGTACACGGTGCTCTCGCCGTAGAACGCGCGTCGGAGTGCCAGCGCACGCTCCAGGCGGGCGACGAAAAAATCTTCGTTGACTGCGTTATCCCAGAGCAGCAGCCGAACGGCAATCTTGCTTGTTGGGTGGTAGAACCCGATGCCGAGATTGTAGCCATACGACGTCTCCACGCGGACGAGCGATCCAGCCTCGAGCGAAGGAAGTGGCGGCTCGAGTTCATCGCGGTACACCCACAGATGCCCGTGGCGGATGCGATCGGTGCTCGCCCGCGCGAAGTCGAAGCACGGGAAGCTCATTCATGCTGCAAAACTACCGGCGCGTGCGATGGAAGGATGGCAAAGCATCCGGCGCTTACTTCCCCTGCCGCACTGAGCGGATGCTGCCAACAGCTGCAAACGCAAGCATCAGTACAACGGCAGCGGTAACGACATGGCCAAACGTTACTGAGCCGGTGAGCATCCGACCGAATGCTCCAATGGCTGTTGGAGCAGTCACAGCAAGCAGCGTAACGTTGATACCCAGCGCGATGCTCCGCATACGTCGGCTATCAGAGCTGGATACAGAGAGCACCGCCAATGCAAATTGCAGCAACCCGCCCACGATCGCCGCAAGGAGGACGGTCAGCGGAACAAACGGTTGCTCTTCGATTGGTGCACGCTCGAGCCCCGTAAATGCCATTCCCCCAAGGAGCACAAGCAGAAAGCCTCTGGCCAGGTGCGTGCGGATCATCGTTCGGGAGTGTTTGGTTTGTGCAGGCGGATGTGCGATATTTGCATCGGTTGTTGGACGCTTCAATGGGCAAAACTATGAAGACGCTCGGTGCTGTTCTCGCGTTGATGGTCGTGTGGATTGGCTGTAGCGATTCCCCAACGGAATATGTCGCGGAAGAATTCACCGTTTCCCAGATTGCACGCCAGCCAGGTTATGCGTGGTTTCTCCAGGAAAAGGACAGCTACCAGCCCGATCCTGCGCTTGTTGCGCAGATCCAAGCAAAGCTTGGCACGCTTGATTCCTGCTACCTTTTCGTCAACCCTTCCTGTAGCTGCAACGGAACGCAGAAGCACTTCCCGCACTTTGTTCGGTGTATGGAGCTTGCTGGCTTCAGCAGTAGCAAGATTGCGATCATTTCCATGCGTACGGCCTCGACCAAGCATGCCCACATGGCACGGTTCCACGTGCAGCGATTGCCGACGTTTTTCTTGGTGCTCAGTGGGGGGGGCACTCGCACGATTGAGCCTCCCGATGATCCAAACGCACGAATCGAGGAGCTTATCGTCCAAGCCTTGAACGGACAATGAGCATGCAGCAGTACTGGCTCGTCAAGAGCGACCCTGAGGAGTATTCATTTGCCGATTTAGAGCGCGAGGGCACGACTGCATGGACAGGTGTGCGGAACTACCAAGCGCGCAACTATCTCCGCCAGATGCGGGTCGGCGATCGCGTCGTCGTGTACCATAGTGGCGATGAGCGAGCAGCGGTGGGGCTTGCCCGCGTTGCGAAGGCGGCATATCCTGACCCGACGGCAGAAGGGGATTGGGACTGCGTTGATCTTTCCTTTGAGCGCTGGTTCGGCCGCCCTGTATCGCTTGCGACGATCAAAGCGACACCAGCGCTTGGCTCGATGATGTTGCTTAGGCAAGCGCGCCTGTCGGTTATGCCTCTGACGGCGGAAGAGTATCGAGCGTTGCTCGATCTGGCCAAGGGGTAGCAGCCTCCGGCGCTGTCCAGATACGTGCAACGCTGCCGCCAGAAAGCTCGACGATCATGTCGGCGTCGGAGACTGAAGCAGGGCGATGTGCAATCGTCAGGACGGTAACGTCTCGGCAGGCATGGCGCAACGTATGGCGAATCGCAGCATCACTGAGCACGTCAATGCTTGCGGTTGCCTCGTCGAGTACGATTACTTTCGCGTTGACCAGCAGCGCCCGTGCAAGGCAGAGAAGCTGGCGTTGTCCTTGACTGAGATTGCCGCCTTGCTCCCCGATCGGGGCATCAAGCCCGCCCATCGCCTCGATTGTATCGGACAGACCAACCATCTCCAGCGCGTGCCACAGTTGCCGATCCGAGCAGCGTCCCCACCGATCGAGATTGCTTCGGATTGTGCCGAGCAGGAGAATTGGATCCTGCGGAACAACGCTGAGTGCAGTCCGAAGCCGCTCTAGTGGAATGCGGCAGTGCTCGATTCCACCGATGAGAATGCGTCCACGCTCTGGTTCGACAAATCGGAAGAGCGCTTGGAAAAGTGTGCTTTTGCCAGAACCTGTCCGCCCAACGATGCCGACGTGCGCGCCGGCAGGAATCTCGATGCTTACGTCGCGGAGCACCCACGGAAGGTGCGGTGCGTAGCGTACCCACACGCGGTCGAATCTAATCGCTGCGCCACGAGCGGTGGAAGAGAGCGTATCAATCCACGGCGCCGATGGTTCGAGCGGAGGCGTGCACGTCACGTCCGGTTCTGGCTGGACGCTCCCGAGGGCGTGGACACGTTCGAGCGAGGTCATGCGCGACTCGACTTCGCTGAACGCGCGCACGCACCAGTTCAAGTTCCCCCAGAACGTGATCGTGTACGTGAGCACAACGCCGGCGATGCCCGCGCTCAGCGAGCCGCTTGCAACCATCGCAACAAGAACGATCGCTGTCACCAGAGCAATGACACTGCTGACAAGCGGTGCGCGTGCCGAGAACCAACGGTTGATCAAAATGTTGCTCCAGTACATCCGCAGGTAGTGGCGCATTGCACGATCGAATCGGTCCAGGAATGACCGCTGCTGCGCAAATGCTCGAATCGTGAGCAGACCGCTGAGCGTCTCCTTGAACAAGGCGTAGCGCGGGGAGCGTGCGATGCTCTCGAATCGCTTGGCTTCGCGAGCGACACGGCGGTAGTCGCGCTGGATGCGGTTGTACACCACCAGTGCTGGCGCCGAAATCAGCAACACTAGCGGAGCAACTGCTGTGATGAGCAGCAGCGTGCCGAGCATTGCAGCAAAGGAATGCACAGCGCTTTCGAAGTTCCAGGCAAGTTCGTCGTCAATTGCTTGGGTATCGCGCGCAAAGCGATTGAGGATGCGTCCGCTCGGAGTTGAATCAAACAACCGCAGTGGTGCGTGGAGTACAGCGCGGAGCATGCGCTCGTGAATTCGGGCGCTTGCGACAAGTGCACGTTCCATCCACACGCGACGTTCGGCGTAGTGCGCTGCAAGCGAGGCAAGCCCTAATGCCGCATAGATGCCGAGTACTGTCCAGGGCGACATGTTCTGCCCACTACTGCCGAGCCAGAGACTTTGCAGCATTGGCAGCGCGACGATCGCAATTCCAAGCAGCGCCATCCCGCCCAGGATAAGCGCCGTCTGTGCGGGCGTTCTACCGCCGAATAAACGCAGATAGTACCAGAACAGCTCGGCTTTGACAACCCCGACGGCACGATCCTCTTCTTCGACAAGCTTCCCGTTCCACCGATGCTCAGTAGAGACCACGCCGGCGCCTGTCTGCAGTGGCTGTTGGTGCGGCTGTTGGGTCTGGCGGTACTCCTCGATAAGTCTCTGGAAGCTCGCGGAGCGCTCGAGTAGTTCTGCGAAGGTGCCGACTGCTTCGATGCAACCATTGGCGTTGAGCACGACGATTCGGTCGAAACGTCGCAGATGCTCCAAGCGGTGCGTTGTGACGATGCGTGTAATCGTTTGCCACCGTCCGAAGAACAAGTGTTCGACAAGGTGCGCTTCGGTGCGCGGATCTACCGCGGCGAGTGGATCGTCGAGCAGAACGACGTTCGGCTCTGCTGCAGCAGCCCGTGCGAGCGCAATCCGCATTTTCTGACCGCCGGAGAGCGTGACGCCGCGTTCGCCGATCTCGGTTTCCAAGCCTGCTGGAAGTGCCGCAAGATCTTCTGTCAGTGCAGCATCACGGATGATTGCCTCAAGCTCGGCTTCGTCCAAGGCGTTGCCGAAGAGGATGTTCTCGCGAACAGTTGCGTTGAGGATGAAAGGCTCTTGCGCTACGTATGCGATACGGGGCAGACAGGGCGTGCCGTCGCTGGACTGCCACTCGATGCGTCCTTCTGCAGCCACTTCGCCCAAGAGCGCGTGAAGGAACGTTGTCTTCCCGCTCCCGACGGGGCCGACGATTGCAAGAGCGCTACCGTTCTCGACGTGGAGCCGGATGGAGTCGAGCGCACGTGTTCCGTCGTCGTAGTGGACTGAAACGTTCTCCAGGCGGAGGGAAGGCGCCGCCGGACACGGTACCGCTTCTGTCGGATAGCTTGGGATAACTGGCAGCCGGAAGAATTCACCGAGACGTTCTGCAGCGACGTAGGCATGCGCGGTGTTCTTGATAAAATGCGGCAGGTGCACAACGGGACCTTCCAGCTGCATCAGCAGAAGTAACGTCGGGAAGACCACGGCAGCGCTGAGCTCTCCGCCGAGAAGCACATACACGCCAAAACCAATCAGCGCAACGATGGTCGTTGATGCGAGGAAGAACACCGTGCTGAGCGCTTCGTTCTGTACAAGACGGCGAGCAGCAGCAAGTTCGCTTTGGCGGAGGGAGCTGATCTCGCGTTCGATTGGGCGTTCCCAGGCAAAGTACTTGACCAAGCGAATTGCACTCAAGATTTGCGAGACCAGGGAGACGCGCTTGTCGCGCCAGGTCCAGAGTTCGCTATCGGTCCGGGCGAAGCGGCGCGCTGCTGTGTGGGAGAGCGGAACAAGCACCACGAGTGCAGCGATTGCAGCCAGCGCAGCGACGCCAAGGATCGAACCGAGAACCGCAAGGCTTCCTCCAATCAAGAGAAGGCTCGAGAGCAGTTCCGGTAGGATGAACGATAGCTCCGCAATGCCCTCGCTATCGCTTGCCATGTGGTTGACGATGTCACCCGTATGGCGTCGCTGGAGTGCTCGCCGGTCGAGCGCGAGTGCGTGGCGGTAGATGCGCATGTTGAGTCCGCCGCTGATGCGCGCATAGGTCCAGAGTGCGTTGTAGTAGTAGTGCTGGATGCCGACGCCATCGGCAGCAACAGTGAGTGCAAGTGCGATGCCGAGCGCAAGTGTGGGTGCGATTGCTGTGGCGCCTTGTTGCAGAAGTGTGAGGTGTTCCAGCAATACGCGGAGCAGTAGCGGCGCTCCGAGCACAAGCGGAAGGCGCCCAAGGCTGAGTGCGAGTGCTCGGCGGGAGGGCGTGCCGGCGGACCGAAAGCTCTGCCATAGCGCGCGCCAAGGGGAACGCCATTCTACTGAGCCGAGCATTTGCTCTGCCACGGCTGGACTGAGCCGCTCGTCGAAGGGGAGCATGTCGTCGGGTGTAATACCGCGTCTGCGCCCGATGGCAATGATCGGTGCAGCGTGGGTGAAAAAGAGTCTGCCGATGTGCATCGAAACTCGTGTAAGTGAGCTCGTGGTCGCTCAAGGACGAAGAAGAGCCGCTCGTCGGTGTACTCCTGACGCTCTCAACGAGGCTGGGCGGGGATGATGCGTTCCCACTTGAGGCTGCCATCGGCACCGAAGACGCGGATGCGGAGCTGACGGCGAGTTGCCGGTCCCTCGACGTCAATCGTTGCGAAGTTGCGCTCCATCACAAGTGTTCCCTCGACTCGCAGCGTGTTCGGCTCGCTGGCGGCATTGACGTTAGGAGAAGAAGTCAGCGGCGATACCGTTAGGTCGTAGAGCACAAGACTATCGCCCTCGGCGTAGCGACTCAGCTCGGTGTGGTGGCGATCGCCAGTCAGGAATATGACATTGCGAATACCTTCGCGCCGAATTGCCTCGATCAAACGCCGACGCTCCTCAGGATACGTTGCGTAGTTCTCGAACCGTGCAACCGGATTGAGCACTTGCCCGCCGACACAGACGAACTTGAACGTTGCCGTCGAATAGACCAAGTTGTCAATGAGCCACTGGAGTTGCTGCTCGCCAAGGTAGCTGCGTTTGCCGGTTTTGCGATTGTTCGGGCTGCGCCACCAGCGATCGTCGAGCAGGAAAAATTCGCAATCGCCCCAGGAGAACTTGGTCGTAATACCGCCGTCCGGGAATGCAGCGGGTGGATTGGCCCAGAACAGATCGAATGCGCGGCGCGTTTGGTACTTATTCCAAAAGCCGCGGTCGGCATCGTTAGGGCCGTAGTCGTGGTCATCCCAGATCGCAATGTTCGAGCTTGCACCAAGCAATGGCTGGAGCTCTTCGATTGCGCGGTCGTGCGAGTAACGGTGCAGTATTCCGGTCCACGTGTTCCAGTCCGGCTCGCGCAGGTACACGTTGTCGCCGAGCCAGAGGAAAAAGTACGGCTGCTCTGCTGCGATTGCGCGGAAGATCTCGTAGTTCCCGCCGTAGGGCTTGCCCGGCCGGTCGTAGGGCGGATCATTGATGTACGCACACGAACCGAGCGCAAATCGAAATGCTGGCGGGTCGGTTCGCCACTGCCAGAGCGGCGGAGTGCGGAAAAGCAGGGCGTACGGGCGCTCGATGCGGGCACCATCGAGGTAGACCTCGTAGCGGTACACCCGGCCCGGCTGGACGCTATCGGCGACAATGTGTGCAGTGAAGCCATCTTCGCGTTTGGTTGTTTGCGGCTGGGTCCAATACCAACGCAGCGGTTCGGCGGTGTCGGCGTAGCGGACAGCAACGCGCGCTGGTGCAGTCGTCTGCAGCCACAGGTGGACTTCGCGCATATCTGCAAAGCCCACCATCGGGCCGGCATTGATGAATGCTTGGGCAAGGAGAATGCCCCAGCTGAGTGCGAACAGAAATACTACGCGAACAAGGAGCATGAGCAATTGCAGAACGCTTCGACCGATGCAAAAATGCAGCGAGGAGGTTATGCTACCGTTACCAAAACGCACGAGAGCGCAGCGCACAAGGAGGGCAAATCCCGCAACGGCGCCATGCTTTTTGCGGCAGGGCGCGGTTGCCTCAACTACCATGCCAACTGGCAGTGGAGGGATGGCAAAAAAAATATTTGGTTATTGCCGATTTGCGTAGTATATTGCGCGTGAACCCTCGGGTATGTTCCACCATTCTACAAGGAGATTGCCATGGCGACGCAATGTACCCCACGTCATGAGGCCATCTTCTCTTCTCTTCTCTTCTCTTCTCTTGTACGCAGTGCGAAGACGGTTGTTGAACTTATTTGGAGCACGAGCAATGAGAGCGTACCTTGCCTGGACGGTCATCGCGCTGCTCTCTATTGCAGCGGCTGATACCAGTGGACAGATTCTGAAGAAATTCATCTGGAAAGCCAACAGCGATGCAGTTAAAAAGTTGACTGCCACACAGGATGCCACTGGGCGGTGGTGGTGGATCCAAACCTTCGGTGGTAACTATGAGCCTAAGGATAGTCTGTACAGTCGTGTTCTCCGACAAGTAGGAGAGCCCACGCCTACATTCCCCGATGTTCTTGATGGTGAATGGATGGTCGGCAAGAATTTACCCTACGGATTCCGTTATGGGTTCAACGAGCGTGCGCGGCAGTTTGACCCTCGGTACAGTCCACCGTACAATGCACGTGACAGACGCATACGATTCCCTTTTTGGAGTTACACTGATATTGCGAGCGATGGAGACCTTGTGATCGCAGTAGGGCCGCGCGTTGATCGTTTTTCAGTATCGCAGAATCGGTGGTTGGAGCCACTGGAGTACTGGGAGTCCGATACGTCGCAGCAGCCGACGTTGCGGTACTTTACCCGGGTAGCAGTCACGCCCCGAGGAGTGTACGTTGCGGCACACGCGGAGTATATCCATCCGATTGATTATGGGCTCGATACGTACTGGTTTGAGCTGTACAAAGTAGAAAGCGATCGGTTGGAGCCGGTGCTGCGTCGTCGGTCATGGGTGATCGGATGGGATGTATTTGCATTTACCAGGGATGGGACCAAGCTTGTGTTGTGGCTGAGTAAAGATTTGAGTGTGGATCCGACGCCGAGTAATCCGGAGATTTTGGACATGGAAACAGGGCAGTGGATATCAGTCCAGATACCGTGGAGTGAGATTCTCGAGGACATCACGTGGTATCCGATCCCGAGTGCAGTGATTGCTGATTGCGATGATCGGTACATCTACTTCATCAATGATCGGATAATACGGGTCACCCCTAGAGAGGAAGAAGAGCCATTGAACTTTGTGATCATCCGCTATGATCTTGAGCACTTGCGGATAGACGCAATCAGTGAGCCACGTCGGACTGAGCCGCGGTGGGTGGCGCTCTTGGGCGAAAAGATGTTCGTATCATCGGATATGACTAGACCGCCGAAATTGCTTGAAGCGATCCATTCGTGGCGACCGTGGCCGAGCGGAGGATTTTCGCCGCGGGAGTCGGTGCGGCTGAGCGATAGTTTGGCGATAGAGCTGAGCTACTTAGTCGGGCTCACCTGCGGTAGCCCAGCGTTAGTGAGCAACCATAATGGTCGAGTGTACGTGATGGATGTCGAGAAGTTGCTCGATACGACCACAACATTGGTGCAGGGGCCCGAAGGTGTGGGAGGTATTGTCGTGCAGCCGAATCCGGTGATGGATGGTCGGGTGAAGGTGTCTGGGGTGTCTGGGATCGCGGAGGTAGTGCTTTGGGACATGCGCGGTCGCCGGTTGCCGGTGGAGTGGCGATTGGAGCCGGCTGGTGGTGCGGTGGTCGAGCTTGGTGGAGTTGCTGGTGGTGTGTATCGCTTAGAGCTGCAGACCGATGGTGGTGGTCGGGTGTTTGTACCGCTGGTTGTTCTGCGGTGAAGTGAGCGTAGCGGGTGCAACGTAGGCGCCCTGCCTTTTGCGGCAGGGCGCGGTTGTTTTCTCTGCGCTCGAGCGATGTTACGGTGATTTTACCTGCGGGGCGCGGCTCCAGGGCGTGCGGAGCCAGTATTTTCGCGGAGCATCCACCTTCTCTGTGACGATGGCAGCGGAAGTTTCCAGCGTTCGTACTGAGCCGCAGGGACGGCGTTTTGCGTTTCCATGGCGTGGTGCGGTAGGGAATGGCGTGTTTTTCGGATTGTGTCTGCTGGCGGGCATCGCCGTTCTCGTAACGCTCGTAGCAGTCATTGCGCAGCTTGTGGTTGAATCCCGACTTTCGATCGAGGCGTTCGGAATTGGCTTTCTCACCCGCAGCGTTTGGGACCCCGTTGCAGAGCAGTTCGGCGCGCTGCCGTTTATCTACGGGACGCTTGTTTCTTCGCTGCTTGCGCTGCTTCTGGCGGTACCGCTGAGTCTTGGTGCAGCAGTGTTCTTGGTCGAGATCGCACGAGGGTGGGTGCGCAGCGTCCTGTCATTTTTGATCGAGGCACTGGCAGCGGTGCCGAGCGTCGTCTATGGTGTTTGGGGCATATTTGTGCTCGTGCCGTGGCTGCTGGAGCATGTTTCGATGCCGCTTGCGGAAACCTGGGGCGAGGCCATCCCGCTCGTTGCACCACCGGCGACCGGACCGAGCATGCTCAGCGCGGCGGTGATTTTGGCGATCATGGTAACGCCGATCATCACGTCGGTAGCGCGAGATGTGCTGCTTGCGATTCCTCGTTCGCAGCGCGAAGCAGCACTGGCGCTCGGTTCGACGCGGTGGGAAGCAATTCGAACGGTCGTCGGGACAGCCCGCTGGGGCATCTTCGGGGCAATCATCCTCGGACTTGGTCGCGCGCTCGGCGAGACAATGGCGGTGACGATGGTCATCGGCAATGATCCTTCGATCCACGCAAGCATCCTCCAGCCTGCCTATACGCTGGCCTCGGTCATTGCCAATGAGTTCACCGAAGCGACAACGCCGCTCTATGTCAGTGCGCTCATCGAGATCGGGCTTGTGCTCCTACTGACCACGCTGGTAGTCAACATCGTCGCGCGCCTGTTGGTGTGGAGTATCGCTCGTCGCTACAGTCAGCAATGAACGAACGCCGCTTGCAACCATCGCCGTGGGTGGAGCGCCGTCGGCGCATTGTCAACGCGTTGGGTCACGGTGCGGTTGCGCTTGCGACAGCGATGGTGCTCGTTCCGCTGGTAGCTGTGATATGGTACACGCTCCGCGAAGGAATTCCAGGGTTGACATGGGACTTTTTCACGCAACTTCCGAAGCCTGTCGGTGAGCCGGGCGGTGGGATGGCCAACGCAATCGTTGGCAGTGGCATTGTGGTGGGGCTTGCCTCGATTGTAGCAATCCCGCTGGGGATACTGGCGGGCATCTTCATTAGCGAGTATGCCTCTGCGCGTCTGGCAGCGGCGATTCGTTTTGTGACCGAGGTGATGCTCGGCCTGCCCTCGATCCTGCTGGGGATCTTTGCGTATGCAGTCGTCGTCAAGCCGATGGGGCATTTTTCGGCGTATGCTGGTGCAGTATCGCTTGCAATCGTGATGTTGCCGATTGTAATCAAGACAACCGAGGAAATCCTCCGTCTCGTGCCGCGACATATACGCGAGGCAGGGCTTGCGCTCGGTATCCCGCAGTGGGTCGTCGTGCTGCGCATCGTCCTCCGAGCAGCGTCGCGTGGGATCGTCACGGGCATTCTGCTCGCCGTTGCACGTGCAGCCGGCGAAACTGCGCCGCTACTGTTTACGGCGCTCAACAACCGTTTCTGGCATACCACGCTCGACCAACCGATTGCAACACTTCCGGTGCAGATCTTTACCTATGCAGTCGCACCCTACGAGGACTGGCATCGCCAAGCCTGGGCAGGAGCACTGGTGCTCATTGGGCTGGTGCTTGTACTCAGCATCATCCTGCGGCTGGTAGTTTCGCGAACACACCTTGAGCATGAGCAGTGATGGAGCCATCCCAGCAACAGGAAAAGCAAACGCATACGATGCGTGAAGACAGCTCTGCGCCGATGCCCCAAAGCGACGATCACATCAAAGAGCGCTTCCGTATCGTAACTGAAAGCCTCACCGTGTTCTTCGATGGGAAGGCAGCGATTCGGAATGTCTCGATGGCAATTCGCACAAACAGAGTCACTGCCATCATCGGGCCATCGGGCTGCGGCAAATCCACGTTCCTACGCGCGCTCAACCGCTTACATGACATCCAGCCGAACGCGCGTGTCGAAGGACGCATCCTGCTCGACGGCGAGGACATCACCCAGCTGGATGCAACGCTTGTGCGGCGACGGATCGGGATGGTCTTCCAGAAACCGAACCCGTTCCCGGCGATGAGCATTTTCGATAACGTCGTTGCTGGGCTTCGGTTCAACGGGATTCGGAAGCGTTCGTTGCTGGAGGAAATCGCCGAGGAGGCCTTGCGGCGTGCTGCACTCTGGGATGAAGTCAAAGACCGACTGCGTGCACCGGCAACGTCACTCTCCGGCGGGCAACAGCAGCGACTGTGCATTGCGCGTGCGCTTGCGATCGAGCCGGAGGTGCTCTTGATGGATGAGCCAACGAGCGCGCTCGATCCAATCGCGACAGCGAAGATCGAAGAGCTGATCTACGAACTCAAGCGCACGTACACGATCGTCATCGTCACGCACAACATGCAGCAGGCAGCCCGCGTGAGCGATTGGACAGCGTTCATGTACTTAGGCGAGCTTATCGAGTTCGACAAAACACGAAAAATTTTCACCAA
The DNA here is from genome assembly GCA_026003495.1 of Candidatus Kapaibacterium sp. Lineage (GTDB taxonomy): Bacteria > Bacteroidota > Ignavibacteria > Kapaibacteriales > NICIL-2 > NICIL-2. The sequence goes on from BPHK01000001.1 coordinate 514,743, forward strand.
TCCGTCCAAACGCCAGACGGAAGAATACATCACCGGCCGCTTCGGATGAAAAGTGGCGCGGTGCAACTCTGCGTGTGTGTGGCATCCAGACGCGATGCCACTATTGCTATCCCGACGATGCAGAACTTATCCGGCGAGGGTTCGATGTACCGACAGTTCGAGGAAGACTTCGACAAACTCCGCACGCGGCTCATCCGCATGGGCTCGTTGGTTGAGGAACAAGTAGAGCTTGCGTTCCGTGCGCTTCTGGAAGGCAATGCGACGCTGGCGGAGCTTGTGATCGAACGCGACGACAAAGTAGATAAGCTCGATTTGAAGATTGACAAGCAAGTCCAGCGCATCTTTGCGCTTTCCCAGCCAGTCGCGCGTGACTTACGGCTGCTGTTGGCAGCAATCAAGATCAACAACGAGTTCGAGCGTATCGGCGACTATGCCGTCATTGTTGCTCGGCTGGCCTTCGATAGCGATGCGCACATGCTCGCCGAACGCGTCGGCTTCGAGCGCATCACCAGAGCGACGTTCACGATGGTCAAAGCGAGCCTCGATGCATTTGTGGGGAATGACCCCGAACTGGCAAAGCACGTCCTCGCAACCGATGACATCGTAGATGCGCTCGAACGCGAGCTCTCGGCAGCGATCATCGCGCAGATGGAGGCTCATACACACCTCATCAAGAGCGGGACGCGATTGATCATCGGGCTTCACAACATCGAACGCATCGCTGACCGCGCAACAAATATCGCGGAGAACGTCATCTTCCTTGCCGAAGCGCAGACTGTCCGTCACCAACAGCACGAAGAGGACGTCCCGCCACTCGAAACTGATGATGCCGACGACTCCACGCCCGACGATCGCGAGTAGCTCAGCAGTGCCCGCACTGCCGTCGAGCCAACAACGAGCGCTCCACCAGCAAGCGCCCAACCAGAGGGATGTTCTCCAAGTGCAAGCATCACCCAGAGTGGATTGGCGATCGGCTCGAGCATCGTGAGCATCACTGCTTCGATTGCGCGGACTGAGCGTAGCGCCCGCGCAAAGAGCACGTAGGGGATCCCAAGCTGCACAATACCGAGCAACGCCAACGCTGTTAGCGTCCGCCCATCTAAGTAGGAGAGATCCGACCACAGCCATACACCTGCTGCGGCGGCGAGAAGGTTGCCAGTGACGAGCGCCTCGAGCGACGATCCATCGCGTGCGACACGGATGCAGAGCGTCATCGCTGCCATTGCGATCCCACTTGCAATACCCGCAAGATTCCCAAGCATCCCGCTTGGCGTCAGTTCTCCAGCGAAAAAGAGTGCCGTCCCACCAAGCATCAATCCGAGCAATGCCCATTCCGACATGCGAAGCCGTTCGCCGAGGAACACACTTCCACCAAGAGCAACGTACAGCGGAGCGGTGTACTGAAGCACGATGGCATTGGCTGCAGCTGTGAGTTTTGTTGCAAGGACAAAGAGGATAACAGTACCTGCGTAGCCAACAGCAGCACCCCAGCCTGCGATATTCTGTGGGAGCACGCGTGGCCAACGACGGTAGTGCAAGCGCACAATGAAAGCAATCGTCAGCGCGGCAACGCCGCTCCGCACGGATGCAATGCCGAGCGGATGCCATTGGGCAAGCTTGATGAGCACACCGCCCAAACTCCAGAGTACTGCTGCCGCAACAAGCAGACCGACGGCTGCTTGGCGCGAGGGCTGCCTATCAACCGGAAGTGACTGGCTACTTGCTGGAGTCAAAGATGACGTCCGATTCCTTGACGTAGCGCTTCCGGCCACTCGGCGTCAGGACGTAGTAGCCGCCTTTCTTCCCGCGATAGACAACCTGTCCACTCTTGGTGGTCCCAACGCGTGCGTCTGATGTGCTCGGAGCAGCTGCATCAGGTGTAGACTTTGCTGGTGATGCCATATGTGCGGCGCGCTGCTTTTTCTTGCGAACGTTCAATGTGTCGCTCTGCTGTGCACTTGCCAGCGAGCCCACAACAAGCAGCACAGCGACGATAGCTGCAATGGCGCGCATAGTGCTCCCAGAAGGTGTTGAACATTCCGCTGCAAACATACATCGCTAGAATCAAAAATTGATGGCGCAACACTAAACAGCTCATCCGTTCGTTCTGAGGCTCCGTCGTTGTTGTTCCACCATTTTCTCAGATTGCATATGCGTGTTCTTCGTACGCTCGCAGTGTTTGTTCTGGCATGTGGTTCCTTACTTGCACAGGCAGCAACCTGGAAGGTTGACCAGTCACACTCGAATGTTCTTTTCACCGTTGACCACATGGTCATTTCGGAGGTCACGGGCTACTTCAAGGTTTTCGATGGCACCGTCACTGTTTCGAAGCCCGATTGGAGCGATGCACAAATCGAGTTCACCGTTGATGTCGCTTCGATCAACACCGACAACGAGCGACGCGACAACCATCTCCGGAGCGAGGATTTCTTCGATGCAGCAAAGTATCCCAAAGCGACGTTCAAGGCAACGGGAATGCGCAAGGTAGGGCAGAACAAGTACAAACTCACCGGCGATCTGACCATTCGCGGGACGACCAAGAAAGTCACTTGGGATGTGACGTTCAAGGGACAGACCAAGGATCCGTGGGGAAATCAGCGCGCTGGCTTCATCGCTGAGACAACGATCAACCGCTTCGACTTCGGCTTGAAGTGGAATAACCTGACCGAAACGGGCGGCCTCATCGTCGGCAAGGATGTGCGCGTCCGTGTCAATCTCGAGCTTATAAAGCAGGAAGCCAGCAAATCATCGAGCAAATGATGCTGCAGGGCAATCGAATGGTACGGGTGCGGGCGCTATCTTTGCGCCCGCACTGCTTTTGCACACTACTTTGTTGGGATTACCATGCCTCGTGTTGAAGAAGACCTTCTTCAGCGCCGCCCATTTCGATCGGACAAGGAGCGACTTTTAGTCACCATCATGCGGACGAGCGCGTGGCTGTGCGACGAATTCAACCGCGAGCTGGAGCCATACGGCATCTCACAGCAGCAGTACAACGTTCTGCGGATTCTCCGGGGCAGTAGCGAGCCGCTCTCGACCTGCGACATACGTCGCCGCATGATTGACCGTGCATCTGATACCTCCCGCATTGTGGATCGGCTCGTCGAAAAGGGGTTGGTCGAAAAGCAGAGCTCCTTGCACGATCGTCGCCGCATCGAGGTTCGCCTGACAGCGGCAGGTGCAGAGCTTCTGGAAACGCTCGATCCCATCGTGCGGCGTTTCCACGACCGCATCGCTGTTCTGACGCCAGAGCAGCGGCGCCAAGTGACCGAGTTGCTCGATTTGCTGCGTTCTGCGGGCAATGTGCACAATTGACTGGAGGAAATATCCCCAGCCACGCATCCGCCACCACACCAATCCCCAGGTGTATTTGCCACGGGGACAGCTCCGCGTTGTGCCGCCGAACTATCCACCGCTCATTGAGCAGCTCGATTGGGGAGCGATCTTCGCCAACGCGCGAGCGCCATCTGTGCTCGACATCGGCTGCGGCATGGGACGATTCCTCCTGGAGTATGCGTTGAATCACCCGGCAGAGAACATCCTTGGACTCGAAGTGCGCAAGCCCGCTGTCGAGTGGATCGCTGGTGTTATTGCTGGCGAGGGGATCGGGAATGCAGCGGCTGTGTGGTATTCAGTCGCCAATGGACTGGGTTTTCTGCAGACGAACTCCTTGCGAGCGGTGACGTACTTTTTCCCTGACCCATGGTTCAAAAAGCGCCACGCCAAACGACGTGCGTTCACTCTCGCACTTGTCCAGGAAATCTGGCGCGTGCTCGAGCAAGGCGGCGGCCTTTACCTGATGACCGACGTCCCCGCTGTAGATGAGTACCAGCGGGAAATCCTCCGCCAGCACGGCGGGTTCGCAATCGAGGAAATCGCCAGCGATGACCAATGGTTTCGCGAGCAAACAGATCACGAGCGCTTCTGCCGCTCCAAAGGCATTCCGTATGTTCGCTTGCGATGCATCAAACGTTGACCTCGAGAGCACGTGTCGACGATGTACGCACCATCGCTGCCGCGCCGAATTGTTTGCCTGACGGAAGAGACAACCGAAACACTCTACGCCCTCGGTGCCGACGATCTCATCGTCGGGATCTCGGGGTTCACCGTGCGGCCGCCACAGGCACGGAAAACCAAACCGAAGGTAAGCACCTATCTAGAAGCGAACATCGAGAAAATCCGCGCATTGGAGCCGGACGTTGTCCTTGCGTGGTCTGACCTTCAGGCGCCGATTGTCGAGCAGCTTGTCCGGGAAGGATTTGAGGTGGTTTGCTTCAACCACCGCACGATCGAAGGGATTCTGAGCATGATTGTGCGGCTTGGAGCGCTGGTGGGGAAGCTACCGGAAGCTGAACGCTACGTCGAGCAGCTCATTGGGGGATTGGAGCGGCACCGACAGCGTGCTGAGCAGCGCCGCCACCGTCCGCGCGTATACTTTGAGGAATGGTACGACCCCATCATCACCGGTATTTGCTGGGTGAGCGAGCTCATCGAACTCTGTGGCGGCGATGATGTCTTTGCCGAGCATCGCCAGTACCCCGATGCCAAGCGGCGCATCGTCGCTGATCCGATGGAGGTTGTGCGCCGATCGCCGGATATCATGCTTGCATCATGGTGTGGCAAAGCCTTCAAACCCGAACGTGTCCGAACGCGCCCTGGCTGGGAGCAGATGCCCGCGGTTGCCAATGGGCACATGTACGAGATCCATTCGGCGATAATTCTGCAGCCAGGGCCAGCAGCGCTGACCGAGGGTGCACAACGCATCAGCGAGATTTTCGACCGCTGGGAATCTTTGCAACCTCGCTAATCACACGGAAGCACCCTCATTCCGTAGCGCGCATCGTAAGCTCTCGCTGAATTGCTGCAGGGTTATTGCTTACAATTGCCGTGATAGGATACCGCAGCACACGCTCGAGCTGCGCGACGGTGTTGACCGTATAGACGCCGACGTAGAGTCCTGCTGCGAGTGCGTCCTCGACACGCCAACGCGTGCACTCTCGCAGCGAGCAGACGAAAGCTTCGCAGCCGACCGCGCGAGCAATCTCCGACGGTGCACGCCGATCTCCAGGAATGTTGATCGCAGCAGTGTGGCATCGGGGAAGAATCTGGCGCAGCAGGCGCAGTGACTCGTGGTGAAACGAGCTGAAGAGCACATGCTCGGTCATCTGGCAGCCCTCGACGACAGCAGCGATGCGTTCGAGCCGTGTGGAGAGATTCTCCCCTTCGGCGGGTGGTTTGATCTCGATACTTGCGTAAGTCTTCGCACTGCGAAGGAGTCGGAGCGCCTCTTCCAGTAATGGGACACGTTCGCCGCGGTAGGTAGCATCGAACCATTCGCCAGCGTCAAGTGCGCTCAGCTCGCTGTAACGAAATCGGTGCATCCGTCCGCGGCCGCTTGTTGTGCGCCCAACGGTTCGATCGTGGAAGAGTACGACGTGGCCATCGCTGGTGAGCTGAACGTCCACTTCAACCATCGGAATGCCTGCGGCGATTGCAGTGTTGATTGCAGCGAGCGTATTCTCCGGCGCAATCGCTGAAGCGCCGCGATGTGCAACCACAAAGCGTGGATGCTCCCGAACGAATGCTGCCAGCGGCTTCATTGTTGTGGTGCGAGCGTGGGGAGAGCAAAAGTGCCGGTCCGATCGCTGCGCCAGCCGCGAAGCAGCTCTGCGGCGGTCATACTGCGCTTGCCGGGTAGCTGCACTTCAACGAGGCTGAGCGTACCCTGCCCGCACTGAACGAGCCACCGCTCCCCTTCCATGCGCCAGGCGCCGGCAGCGGTACTCATTGAACTTTCTTCGATGATTTCGGCGCGGTAGATTTTCAGCCGAACGCCACCATCGAGTAACGTCCATGCACCAGGCTCGGGCGAATGGCCATGAATGAAATTCCGCACGCTCCGAGCATCGCGGTCCCAGGCGATCTGCGCGTGCTCTGCATGGAGCTTCGGCGCCGAGGTTGCAAGCTCCTCTGCCTGAGGGATTGGCGTGAGCGCTCCCTCGATCCAGAGCTTGATGGTTCGGTGGGCAAGCTCCGCACAGAGCGGCGCAAGCAGTGTGGCTAACTCGCCAGCTGTGGCGCCCTCTGGGATCGGCAAGCGCTCTTGCAGGAGGATGGCGCCAGCGTCCACGCGGTTGCTCATGACAAACGTTGTGACGCCCGTTTCGCGCTCGCCGGCGATGATTGCATGCGCAATGGGAGCTGCACCACGAAATTTCGGGAGCAGGCTCGGATGAACGTTGAACGCTAAGCGTGGAATCGAAAGCAGCGATTGCGGGAGTATGCGAAAGGCCAGCACGCAGAAAATATCTGGCGCAAGTGCCGAGAGTGCATCGGCAAACGATGCATCGCGGAGAGAAGTCGGCTCGAAAATCGGAGAAATTCCTAACTCGAGCGCAGCACGCTTGACCGCCGATGGACGCAAGCTCCGCCCTCTGCCTTGGGGCGCATCCGGAACAGTGACGACCGCGCAGACACCCCACTCGAGGTGGAGCCGCTCGAGCGTTGGAACGGCAATCGCTGGAGTGCCGAAAAAAACGATGCGGGGCGTGCTCATTACGACGAGGCCAAGATCTGCTTCAAGTGGCTAATGACGGGAACTGGCGTTGGATCAGTGCCGTTGAGCAGTGCAAGGTAGTAACTCGTCCAGTCGCCCAAATAGACCAAACTCAGCATCCGTGCCAGGAGGCTCCGACCGCGACCCTCGAGCGCAACAATAGGGCGAACGTGTGCCTTGCGAAGAATCTGCGCGAGTGCATCGAAACGGAGACTGACGCGCCGGTGGTCATCAGGATCGCGAAGCAATATCGCAGCGCACTGTTTGACGATAGCAGGAGGAAATTGCCAGCCGTTGATTTCGTTGTGGTTCATCTCCGGTAGAAGGTGGGAGAAGGCAAGCTGCTTTGCATTTTCTTGAATTTGCCCACGCCAGCGAAGCGCAACGGCATCGGTACGCTCATAGGCGCCGTAAATCACCGGTAGCCGGTTGTGGAGCGATTTTGCAAGGTCGTAGGCTGGATTGGCCCTGGTTGGTTCTGCGCACTCCTCCGAAAGTTGCTCGAGGATGCTGATTACTTCCGGCAGCGCGTTTTCGGTGGTCTGGCGCGTTCGCTCTTCAACGGCAGGGTGGCTCAAGACGGTCATCAGCAAGGGGAAGAGCGAATACCCCAGTGCACATCGTGGCTGAAAGCCCGCGGGGATGAGAATGCAAGGTACCTTGTGCCGTTTGGCGAGTGCGGCAAGTTGCCCACCAGTGGTAATGCAGAGCAGGTGGGAGGTGCGCTTGCGTCCTTCGCGAAATGCCGAGAGCGTCTCTTCTGTCTGGCCACTATAGGAGCTGGCGATGAGCACGCTCGAGCGGTCCAGAAACGGGGGGACGCCATAGCCACGCCAAATGTGCATCCGCAACCGTTCGGCACCGCCTACTGCTGCCAAATACGCGCGGACAAGATCAGCACCAATTGCAGAGCCTCCAAGACCTGCGACGACAACCTCCGAGCGAACCTCGACCCCTTCGAGGGGTGGTGCCGTCTGCGCGATTTGCAATGCATGGCGCACTTGCTCTGGAAAGGTGCGCAACACCGCTCGCATGTTCGAGCGATCGTAGTCGAATGGGTGGGTGTTCGATGCCATTAGCCGTGCAGAAGTGATGCGACATGTGCTGCTATCTTTGCACGCAATGATAAGGAACCGACGTAATCAGTGCGCCATGTGGCTTCCCGCGATCATTGCCCTCATCCTCTTAGTGCCAGCCTACGGACTGCAGGGGATAGCCTATCCAATCGAAGTTCGTTTCCAGCTTGACAGCGTGCTCTCCAGCTACATCGCTGAATGGAACCATGCAACGCTCGAACTCGAGAACCGTTCGAAACGAAGCATTCGTTGCGTCCCGCGGGTTGTTGTAACGAAAGCTGGAAAAATCCTGGCGCGCACGAAGCTGCCACGGACTCGCGTATGGACGATCTCGCCAGGAGAGCGGCTACGTCTCCGTGGCAATGAGATTTGGGGCGAGCTTGTCTTCCCGGACGATCCCCGCCATCTCGACCCGCGCTGGAAAGCACTCAGTGACACCGGCACCCTCACCATTTGCATCCATGTCACAGACTCGATGGGAGTGGAGCATTTTACTGCGCCTGTGTGTGTGGAGCGTTACGTTTTTTCTTACCAACTGCCGATCCCACTCGCTCCAGTACTGAGCGATACGCTCAGAGCTATGCAGCGAAAACAGGTAACTGCTCGCTTCCAGTGGATGCCAGTCCTTCCACCGCGACCGGGAACGTGCTACATCGTGCGCTGCTACGCCTTACCTGATTCGCTCAACATTGCCGAGGCTGTACGAGGGCAGTCACCGCTGGTGGAGCGCCGCATTTGCAACGCAACGTCGCTTGAGTGGCACACACAACACTTGCCCCGTGGCAGGTATGTTTGGACCATTCGCGCTGTTGATGCGCAGAGCGAGTTGCCAATTGCTACCAGCGATGGCTATAGCCTACCTGCAGTATTCACCGTCGCCCCGCCGAGCCGTGCGCCACGGCCAGTTCATCACCACCATCGGCGAAAGCAATGAATCACGCAGACATTGCACGGCAACAGTATCGCAGTGGGTTTATCCTTGTTCTGCCGTGGGTTATTACCGTTGTGGCGTTCTGGCTGTATCCGATTGCATCGGCGTTTCTTTTGAGCTTGAGCGATTATTCCACGTTGACCGGAGAGCAGCGATGGGTCGGGCTTGCCAATTTCCGTGCACTTGCGCACGACCCACTCTTCTGGAAGGCGCTCTCGAACACGCTCGTGTTCACGCTCGGGACAGTGCCTGTGACGACGGTGCTCGCACTTGTGCTCGCGCTGCTCTTTGATCGAATAGCTGAACGCCGCATCGGGTCGGTTCTCCGTGCAATGTACTTTCTCCCAACGGTGACGTCGCTTGTCGTCGTTGCGCTGGTGTTCAGCAACCTCTACGCACGTGATGGCTACCTGAACATTGTACTTGGATGGTTGGGGTTGCCGTATCCTGAGCGTGGGTGGTTGCTTGAGCCGACAACGGCGCTTCCGGCAATCATGGCGATGGATGTGTGGATGGCAACAGGCTACTACATGGTCATTGTCCTTGCTGGACTGCAGACGATACCGCGCCAGCTCTACGAGGCGGCAGCGCTCAGCGGAGCAAGTTCGTGGCAGCAGCTGCGGTGGATTACACTGCCACTACTACGGCCAACGTTGACGTTCGTCATCGTGATGAACACGATCAAGTCTTTCCAAGTGTTCGTGGAGGTGTACGTGATGACGCGTGGCGGGCCGCTCGAGGGAACAACGACGACGCTCGTCTACGAGCTCTACCGCAACGCGCTCGAACGGAGCGATGGGATGGGATATGCTGCAGCAATCGCGGTCGTGGTCGTCGTTCTGATTGCGGGTGCATCCTGGTTGCAGGTGCGCTTTCTCCGTCAGGGGCGTCGAACAATGAACGTGGCGGTGTGATGGAACGGGTGCTAACGTCGAATCGTGCTGCACTGGTGGAGCATGTTGTAACTGCAGTGCAGAGAGCACTGGCGCAGCGGCGGATTCAGCTTGTTGCGCTTGCTGGGGAAAGTGGATATGGAAAGACGACCCTACTTGAGTGCTGCCGTGCCAGGCTTGCCACTGCCGCGCGCACAGCGCTTGTCGAATGCCCTGCGCCAATTGGGCAACAATCAGTTCCGCTAGTGCAGCCTCTCTATCCGTTCCTCAAAGGAATCGAGCTGCTCCTGGCCAATCCGCAGGAGAAAGCCAAACGGCGCTTGATCATGAACATCGGGCTTTCAGTGCTGGGGATGATTCCGCTGGTCGGCTCAATTTTCGATGTGACCAAGGAAGTACTGCGCGATATGCGCGAGTACCGACGCGAAGCAGGGCAGCAGCCAGCAACCCAGACCGAACAAATCGCTTATGCGCTCGAAGAGCTTGCAGCAGAATCCCCGCTTGTCCTCCTTGTTGATGATGCGCAGTGGCTCGACGCAGCATCAGTTGAGCTGCTTGAGCAACTTTTCCAGACGAACCGCAGTGTTCCGCTTGCAATTGTGTTCGCATATGAGCCATCGGTCACACAAGCCCAAAACCCTGCACTCGAAGGTTTCCTGGCTGCTGCCAGTAGTGACAAGATCGTGCAAGTCGAAGTGCCGCTCCTTTCACGCGGCGAACTTTGTCAGCTTGCACAGTTGCATCTGGAGCACTACCGCCCTGATACGCCCTTCGATGAATGGTTGCTCCAGCAGACGGGGGGTGTTCCTGCTGTGGCGGTCGCATACTTGCAGTACTTCCGTCAGCACTCGCCATTCAAAGCTGATGGTAGCCTCGATCTTTCCGTGCTCCGAACGGACTACCGGCCCGCATCGCTCTATGCCATGCTCGAAGAGACACTCAGTGGACTCGACGAGGAAACGAAGCTGGTGCTGGCCCTTTGCGCTGCCGAAGGGATGACGTTCACGGTGTTCGTCGTTGCGCAACTTCTCCAGCGCGATCCGATCGGGACGGTGCGCTTGTTACGCTCGCTCCAACAGCGGAGCGGTGTCATTCGCAGTCTCGGGATGCGCCGGCTCTATGGAGTAGAGACGACCGCCTATACCTTCACGCATGCGGGGTACTACCGCTACTTTGTCGAGTACCTCGAGCACGAGGAGCGTGTCGAAGTGCATTCGCGGATTGCAGCAATTCTCCAGGAGAGGATGCGCTCAGCAGCAGATGACGCGCTCGCAGAGCAACTTGCACCGATTGTAGCGGCGCACTTGGTGGAGGCGGGCAACACCGTTGCCGCCGAACAGGTCTTCGAACAGCTCTACCGCACCGCACTCGAAACTGGACATTCGCTCGTTGCTGCATTTGCGCAGAAGAACATCGGGGAGAACGAACACACGGACTCTCTGCTCAGTGCCGAAAGTAGGAAGGACTTTTTCGAAGAGCTCGGCGCGGTCGTCGCGTTGTGGTATGCTGGAAACCTTGAGGATGCTCGCCGTGCTGCAGAGCAGCTTGTGCTCGATGGACGCTCGCCGCTAGAGCGTCTGCTCGGCGAGTTAGTGCGGATTCGGATAGCGCTCGATCTTGGCGAGACCCAGCACGCGCGAACGCAGCTTGCTGCTCTTGCAGCAGAGGAAGGTGCTGCTATCGGCCAGGTCCCTGAACTTGCATCTCTTGTCGCAGCGATGCGCACCGTTGCAGACTGTGTGGATGGACGCATTGCCCATGCCTGGGAGCATGCAGTGGAATCTGCGCTGCACGCTCGCCAGGCTTCCGTGCACGTCCAGTGCGTTGCGCTTGCCAATATCGCGCTCATCCTCGGTCGCGTTGGTCATCCGCAGCAGAGAATCGCACTTGAGACTGCAGAGCGGTTGAGCGCTGCACTTAGTTTCAGCGCGATCGCTGCCGACCTTCGACTGCAGCACTGACGCTCTCTGCGAGCAATTAGATGTAGACTTCCTCCCGACCGCGACCGCTGATGGTGATTTCCTCTTGCTCTTCGAGCCGCTTGACAATTTCGACGATGCGCTGCTGGGCGGCCTCGACGTCCTTGAGCTTGACTGGTCCCATCAGTTCAAGTTCTTCCTTGACGACCTTGGCAGCGCGCTCGGACATGTTCTTGAAAATCTTTGCACGGAGCCGTTCATCGGCGCCACGGAGCGCGAGGACAAGATCTCGCCGATCGACATCGCGCAGAATGCGCTGAATCCCGCGATCGTCTATCAGGAGAATGTCCTCGAAGAGGAACATCATACGCTTGATGTCCTGCGCAAGCTGCGGATTGGTTTGCTCGATCTGTTCCATGATTGTTTTTGCAATTGCCGGCGGAGAAAGGTTCAGGATCGAAGCAACGATCTGCGCGCCACCCGCAGTTGCCAAGTTTTGCGATAGCGTTTGTTCGGCGATCTGGTCAACGACTTGCTCGATCTGTTGAACGATCGTCGGGGAGACTTTGCCGAGCGTTGCAATGCGGATGATCACATCAGTGCGAAGGTCATCGGGAAAGCGCTCGAGGACTTCGGCGCTCTGGTTTGTTGGAAGGTGCGACCGCCGTGATGTTATTGTGGTGTACCTTATAATTGCCCCTTGGAGTCCATTGAAGTATCTCTACGTCAGACGCGCTACTATACGGAATCAGATTTGATTTTACACCATCTTGCGCGTTTCTCTATCCACGTTTGACAAGTGATTCGCCAGCAAAAAGCCCCTTCGGCTCATGGGTTGCTTCATCTTCACGTTTCGGGCTTACCTCGTTAGTATCAGGCATACCAAAGCTAATATGCTTGTCACTTTTGGGGTTACCACGTGGGGCAAGTCTACATCGCAGGAGCTCTTCCTCAAATTGGACTTGTATCGCCGGCGGTGTTGGAGAAGCAGTGTCGCCAGTATCAAACCGATGATGCTCGATGCAAGTGCAACGGCAATCCACAAGCGAATTGGAAATGCTGGTGCTTCAGTGCTGGCTGTAGTGTCTGGTGCTGATGGAGGTGGTGATTGCTCATCGCCGAGGGCAAGAGTCCGTCCAACGCGAAAGCGAAGGAGAACAGGCGCAGCACTGTTGCCCGGTGCAAGTTGCGCTTGGATGCGGAGCGTGTAGTCTCCCTTGGGGAGCCCTTTGTATTCGATCGTGGGCGTAGTTTGCAGGCGCTGTTGCGTAACGTCGCCGCGACTTAGCTCGGTTAGGTAGCTTGCCGCGTCTATCGTGTCGCCTGTTGTCGTCCGCACAGCGGCGATCCACTGGATGTAGTCTTCCGGACGAATTTCGATTCCCGCTTTCCATGCACCGTCTGAGATACTCCGACCATTGACTATCGCGGTGCGGATGATGGTGATGTAGTCCTGTGCGTGTGCAACCGATGGGAGCATCGCAACAGTTAGCGCAATGGCTCGAATGCGCACAGAGGGCTTCATTCGATCTCCAAACAATGGTGACGATAGCGATGCGCCTGGTATCGCGTGCGCCACTGCGCTGCACGCAGGAACCGTTCCCAGAGCAATGCCAGCTCTGGAAGTGTACGAGCGTGGGTTGTGGGAATGCCGTGAGTTCGGCACCAGGCAACAAGATTGCTCGGCACAAACACTGCATCGGCACAGAGACAAAGGCACGCCAGTGCAGGCTGCACGATCACTGCTGCGATGAATGCGCGATCGGGTACTGCGGCAAGTACGGCATCGCGAATGCACGCTTCCTCTTGGCAAATGCACGATTGGCTCTTTGTGGTGGCGGACAGCCGAGGCACTGCGTGTGCACCGATGTCACTCGAGGATGGTGTTACGATCCATCGCTGCCAGGAAGGTGGCAGCGGACGCAGAAACGCATTGAGTCTGGCACCGAGCGATTCATCGAGCAGTGCGACAGAGGGACGCATAGGGCTAGTGGGTACCTTCCGAGTATTCGAAAAAACCTTTGCCGCTCTGTTTGCCATTCCAACCAGCGCGGACATACTGCCGCAGCAGCGGGCATGCACGGTAGCGAGGTTCTTGGTATTCGTCGAAGAGTGCATCGAGGATGTGCAGGGTGCAATCGAGCCCAAGCATGTCCGCCCATTCGAGCAAACCATGCGGGTAGTTGACGCCAAGCTTTACGGCGCGATCAATGTCTTCGGGCGTTGCGATCTGTTCCATCGCAGCAAATGCTGCTTCGTTGATCAGCGTTGCCAAGATACGCGGGATGACAAGCCCAACGCGATCTTCAACCAGTTCGGTTTCGATTCTCAGCTGGGCAAAGATGCTGCGTGCGCGAGCAGTTGCCTCCTGGGAGGTTTGAAGTGCTGGAGCAAGTTCAATCCTGCCCAGCGATGTCCAGCCAGGCATGCCGTTGAATCCAACAAGGGATGAAGCTGTGCCCACGAGTGCAGCAAGCTCCGTTGCGGTACACGTCAGCGTCGAACTGAGAATGAGAGCGTTCGGGAAGAGCTCGTGCACAACCTGGAGCACCGGTGTCCGGTGCTGGGCCCTCAGCAGCGAGAGATCTAAAATCACCGTGGGCTGCTCGGCATCGTCGATTTCACCAGGAGAGGTGACGATGCGTTGTAGGTGTGGGTGCAGAAGGCGATTGTTGCGCAACAGCGGCAGTGCAGGAGCTGATCGAAGGAGAAATGCGCTGGAGCCATCCGGCGTTGCGTCCCAATCGAGAATGCGAAACTCTGCATGGTTGCGAGCGAGGAAGTCTGCCGTTTCCGCAACGATGTGCGGCGCACCGAGAAGCAGGAATCGTTCGATGGTCGTTGGTTGTGACATTTTCCGTAGTGCATTGCCAGCGTAAGTGCGCTCGTGCGAAAATAGTGCCGGGTCCTGTGTAGCAACAGAAACTGCATCGGCAACCATTGCAACGGACTACTCCCATTGACACAGAAGGCTCTCGCGACGGCGAGAGCCTTCTGGAAGAAGAGAGCCAGCAACTGAACTACTTCGCAGCTTTCTTTGCTGGCGCTGCTTTCTTTGCTGGCGCTGCTTTCTTTGCTGGCGCTGCTTTCTTTGCAGCCGCCTTCTTGGCGGGCGCCTTCTTGGCTGGTGCAGCTTTCTTCGCTGCAGCTTTCTTCGCAGGCGCCTTCTTCGCAGCCGCCTTCTTGGCTGGCTTCTTCGCAGCCGCTTTCTTGGCAGTTGCCATAGCGACCTCTTTGTACTAAAGTGGTACAAACAAAATGCACTGCAATACTACAAAACCAAAAGTGATTTTGCAAGAGAATTTTTTCATGCAACGAAAAATCTTCGCAGTCGGAGAGCGTATGCGAAAGCATTCTCAACGACACATGCTCTGAAAGCCGCATCAGAGTGTGCATTGGAGGCGATGCACTCTTTCGATGCAAGACATCGCATGCGGTGCTTAGAGTGGAATGTTGCCGTGCTTCTTCGGTGGGTTCGTGTCGCGTTTGCTCGAAAGTCGCTCGAGTGCGCGGATGAGTCGTTCCCGTGTTTGGCTTGGGAGAATGACATCGTCAACATATCCGCGCTCTGCAGCGCGGTAGGGATGCGCAAACTGTTCGGTGTATTCCTGTTCGAGTTGGCGTGCGCGTTCCTCTTTGTTTTCTGCGCGTTCGAGCTCTTTGCGGAAGAGAATCTCGACAGCGCCCTTTGCACCCATGACGGCGATTTCAGCTGTTACCCACGCGATGTTGTAGTCGCCGCGGATATGCTTGGAGTTCATTACGTCGTATGCACCGCCGTATGCTTTCCGCGTGATGACGGTGAGTTTGGGGACTGTTGCTTCGCAGAACGCGTAGAGCAGCTTCGCACCATGCCGAATGATGCCGTTCCACTCTTGATCAGTGCCGGGTAAGAAGCCTGGAACGTCAACGAGCACGATGAGTGGGATGTTGAAACAATCGCAGAAGCGAACAAAACGCGCAGCTTTCACAGAGCTGTTGATGTCGAGCACTCCTGCAAGGGCATTCGGTTGGTTGGCGACAATCCCGACAGGCTGGCCGTTGAGCGTTGCAAAGCCGACGATGATGTTTGGCGCGTAGTCGGCGTGCACCTCGAAAAAGTCGCCTTCGTCCACAATTTCCTCGATGACCTGCTTCATGTCGTAAGGCTGCGTAGGGTCAGCAGGAATGATTCGATCAAGCCGTGGACACAGCCGGTCGGGGATGTCGAGCGTTGGCAGGCGCGGAGGCGACGCACTATTTGACGATGGCAGAAACCCTAGAAGCTTTCGCACTGCAAGGAGCGTTTCGATTTCGTTGTCGAAGACAAAGTGCGCGACACCCGACTTGGTCGCGTGTGTGTCGGCGCCGCCAAGCTCATCGAAGGTGACATCTTCGTGCGTTACTGTTTTGACGACGTTCGGTCCGGTGACGAACATGTACGATGTGCCGCGCACCATGAAGATGAAATCGGTGATTGCGGGCGAATAGACTGCACCGCCTGCGCAGGGTCCCATGATGACCGAGATCTGGGGAATGACGCCACTGGCAAGCGTGTTACGCAAGAAGATGTCCGCATAGCCACCGAGCGAGACGACCCCTTCCTGAATTCGCGCGCCACCGGAATCATTGATGCCAATGATCGGCGCACCAATCTTAAGCGCAAGGTCCATCACCTTGCAAATCTTTTCCGCGTGTGCCTCGCTGAGCGAGCCACCGAAGACAGTGAAGTCTTGCGAAAACACACAGACGGTGCGTCCGCCAATAGTTCCAACGCCAGTGACGACACCATCGCCGAACGGACGGTGACGCTCCAGCCCGAAGCCACTGGAGCGATGCCGCACGAACATATCGAACTCTTCGAATGAGCCAGGGTCGAGCAGAACCTCGAGCCGTTCGCGGGCGGTGAGCTTCCCTTTGCGATGCTGTTCCTCGATTCGCTGAGCTCCGCCACCGAGCATAGCCTGGCGGCGATACTCTTCCAGCTGTGCAAAGCGATCCATAGCACTAGGTGCGATTGTTAGCGAACCTTGAATGTTGCCATCGTAACGATGGCTAAGATGATGGCGACAATGTAGAACCGCACGACGACTTTCGCTTCATGCAACCCGCACCGTTCGAAGTGATGATGCAGCGGTGCCATCCGAAAGATCCGCCGCCCCTGGCCGTAACGGCGCTTGGTGTACTTGAAGTACGCAACCTGCACGATGACCGACAGGGTCTCGGCGAAGAAGACTCCACCGAGGATCGGCAGGAGGAATTCCTTTTTGATGAGGATGCACAGTCCGCCAATGGCGCCCCCAAGCGCAAGGGAGCCTGTATCTCCCATGAACACTTGTGCGGGATACGCATTGAACCAGAGAAAACCGAGCGCCGCCCCAACCAATGCGGATGCAAAGATGGTCAGTTCGTCAGCGCCGCGCAAGTGCATGATGGTCAGGTACTGCGCAAAGACTGCGTTGCCACTGACGTACGCAACAAGTGCCAGCGCAAGCGCTGCGATGCCGACGGTACCAATCGCAAGTCCATCGAGGCCATCGGTGAGATTGACGGCATTCGAGGTTGCCGTCAGCACAAACACGACCATCGGGATGTAAAAGACTCCCCAGTCGAAGTTGATGTGTTTTGCAAATGGGACGGTCGTCAGCGTTTTGACCTGGGCGTAGCTTGCACTGAACCATTCGGGGAAAAAGTAAATCGCCGAACCGAGCGCAAGGCCAATTGCGATCTGTCCGATGAGTTTGTAGCGTGCGATCAACCCTTTCGGGAGCTTCCGAACGACCTTGAGGTAGTCATCGAGAAAGCCAACCGCACCGAGCCAGAGCGTTACTGCAACGATTGCCCACACGAATACGTTGGCGACGCTTGCCCAGAGCACTGTAGGGAGTACCACAGCAAGGAGGATGATCAGACCGCCCATCGTTGGGGTGCCGGCTTTCGTTGCATGGTTGCCGGTCGTTGCAAGCTCTTCCTTCGCACGCTCGCCGATCTGCCGTTTGGCAAGCAACGCAATGATGCGTGGTCCAACCAGGAAACTAATCGCGAGCGCGGTGATCGCTGCTGCCGCGGAACGAAACGTTACGTACCGAAAAACGCCAAAACCAGGCGGGGCAAAGACGCGATCAATCCAGAGCAGGAGTTCGAAAAGCATCGCCAGATACTGTCTCGGTGAATGGGTCAGCTGCTGTGTGCATCGAGGTGCGCGCGAATATACATGCCGCTTTCTCTCGGAATCCCTGCCCCGCTCGAGGCTGCACGTGCCAGCAGCAGCACAGTTGCACTGCGAGTGCTATTGTCGGAACCGTACAGTGCCGATATGTTTGTATGTGACGATGGTCAACGACGGAGGTTCTGCCATGTATCACCTGTCGTTAGAACTCTTCACACAGCCGTTCGACGATTTTGAGCGGCGGCAGTACGAAATCTGTGCTGCGATTGATTGGCACGTTGCGCAGTTTCGTCGCAATCAGCTCTACCCAGCACTGCAGGAGCTCATCGGGATTTATCGCACACTCGAGCGTATCCTCCAAGAGCACGAACAGCTGCACCCGAGCGAGCAACTGCAGCTGCTGCCAGCTCCAGAAGAGAATCGCTCGGTCGAGCGTTCCCACCACGACTCACTGGAGCAACTCTTCGAGTTGATTCGATGGGCAATGCCGCGACTTGCAGATGCAATCGAAGAAGGGGCAGCACTGTTCGACTTTGTCGAAGAAAACATCACGATCACAAGCGTCGGACTGCTGCCGATGTACACCAGCGAAGGCTACATTCTCATCCCAGAGCACCGGACGTGCACGCTCCATGTGCTACGCTATACAAGCGCGCAGTTAGTCGAACATGGGGACCGCTACCGCGCCCTGCGCACGACGGAGATTCTCTCACTTGGCAATCGCGGTGTCTGGGAAGCACCCGAGGCTGTCAAGCATCGGTTAATTGAGCAGTATCCAGAGCTACCTAATCCCGCAACGTTCGCGTGCGAGACCGAGCTGGATTTCCCGTATGCCGAAACGATTCTCCCTGTAGCGAAGCGGAAACTCATGCGTGCGCTCAGCGCGAAGTAAACGCACTCCCTCCATGCAGAGGAGGCGAGGAATCATTCCAGCTCGACCCAGTGCGTCGCTCGGTATTGCGGATGATTTGGCTTGCGCTCACTCTGCCAGGTGTAGAGTCCGATCCGCCGGAAGAAGAACGTGATGGGGAGCTCGTCTGCGAGTGCGGTTGCCCATCTGCTGCGCTCTTGGATTGCGCAGTGGTCGCGGCGAGGCTTCATGCGTGCGACGGTCAGGTGCGGAAGTACGGGTCGGTGCTCCGGATCAAGGTGGAGCGCTCCACGCAAGCGATCGCGCCACTGTGTGATTACACTCCGCAGCGTATCACTGCCCTCGCCGAAGCCGAGCGCAACGACGCTGGCATAGTCCCGCCGCGGCAGGAGCAGTGCTTCCGTTGCAACAGCGCAAAAACGCCCGGAGCGTATCTGGCTTAGCAGCCCAGCGATGCGATCGCTCGGATCAGAGGGCAGCTGTCCAAAGAATGCGATCGTAACGTGGTAATCGGCTGGATGGAGCAATCGCATTCCTTCGACAAGAGGCGGAAACGAAAGGGGGTGCTCGGCTACAGCTTCGATGGCGACAAACCAGTTCGGTTGCATCAACAGTTGGTTCCGTGTCGTTGAAGGTGGCGTAATTTCGTGCGGCACTCCATCTGGCGCTCCTTCCAGACGAGGACGCGAGCTGTCATACTCTACCCGCTTGTGTCAATGGACAAATTTATCATCGAAGGTGGCCGCCCCCTTCGTGGCACGATCGCCGTTGCAGGTTCGAAGAATGCAGTGCTCGCGCTGATGCCCGCGACACTGCTTGCGCCGGGTGTCTATCGCATCCGTCGGACGCCCAATCTCCGCGATGTATGGACGATGTCCCGGCTGCTGGCACGGCTTGGTGTGCACGTCGAGCTCTCTCCTGGTGGCGAGTTGTTCCTTGATACGCGCTCGATTTCCTCATTCGAAGCGCCGTATGAGCACGTCAAGAAAATGCGTGCTTCGATTTACGTTCTCGGCCCGTTACTGGCACGGTATGGCCGCGCTCGTGTCTCGCTTCCCGGTGGCTGTGCATTCGGTCCGCGTCCGGTGGATTTGCATCTGAAAGGAATGGAAAAACTCGGCGCCGAAATTGATGTTGAGCATGGCTACATCAACGCACGTGCTGATCGTTTGCGCGGGGCTACGATTCATTTGGATGTTCCTTCAGTTGGAGCGACAGTGAACATTCTCTACGCAGCCTCGCTCGCCGAAGGCGAAACGATCCTCACGAATGCTGCCATCGAGCCAGAGGTAACGGCACTGGCGCAGACGCTCGTTGCGATGGGAGCCCAGATCGAAGGAATCGGAACGTCCACGCTGCGCATTCGCGGTGTTCCTGCGCTTACGCCCCTTGAGGTGATCGAGAACATCCCCGATCGAATCGAAGTAGCGACGTATCTGATTGCCGCAGCAGCAACCCGTGGATCAGTGCGGCTGGTCCACGCCAATCCCTACCATCTTGGAGCAGTGCTCGATAAGCTCGAGGAAATCGGATGCACCCTCGATGTAGATGGGAGCACAATCAGCCTTCGCTGCGATGGTGAGATCAGTCCAACGAACGTAACCACGGCCCCGTATCCCGGTTTCCCAACAGACGTTCAAGCGCAGTGGATCACCCTCATGCTCACTGCGCGCGGCACTTCCCGGATAACCGAGACGATCTACCCGACGCGCTTTGGGCACGTACCGGAACTCCGCAGACTCGGAGCAGAGATCGAAATCGCCGACAGCACCGCGATTGTTACCGGTGGGGCCACGTTACAAGGGGCAACGGTAATGTCGAGCGACTTGCGCGCGAGTGCATCGCTGGTTCTTGCTGGTCTGATTGCAGAAGGGACGACGGAGGTTCTCCGCGTCTATCATCTCGACCGCGGCTACGAACGAATGGAGGAACGTCTGCAGCAACTCGGCGGGCAGATTGTGCGTGTTCCAACCGATGAGTACTAAGCAATGCGGTTGCTCCTTCTGCTGGTGTTGATTAGTCTTTCAGCGGCTGTTGCTGATGCTCAGCGATCCCGTCACCGTACGTCTTCGGATCGAAGCAGTATCCAGGCACGCCAGCGAGAGCTGCTATCGCTCCAGCGCAGCATACAACAGCGGGAGCAGATGATCAAGGAGCTTGCCGCGAAGGAGAAAACCACCGCGAAAGCTGCCGAGCAGCTCCGCCAGCTCATCGAACGTCAACAGCGCTACTTGCGATTGCTCGATGGTGAACTCCGCGTACTCGATGAACAACTCCGCGCACTCCAACACGAGCATCAGCGCTACGGAAGCGCCTACAGCCGCAATTACGAGCAGTGGCGGCGCTTCATCCTGCTCCTTGTCGCCGCAGACATGCGTGACGATGATGATGCCGGACTCGATACTGCCATCATCAGCGCAGCGGTGCGTGCGATGGAAGCGCGTCTCCACACGACGCAACAGCAGCGGGATAGTACTGCCGACGCTCTCGACCGTTTGCGACAGTACCGTGCGGCGCGTCAGCTCCTGCTTGCGCAGCAGCAGCGAGAACAGCAGCGCTTGCAGCGGATGCTTCAGCTGCGCACGCAGCTCCTCGAAAAGCTCCGAAAGAATCGGCAAGCAATTACTGACGAGCTTGGCAAACTGCGGAAAAGTCTCGAGATCATCAGGCAGAGCATCGAACGTCTCAGCCACGCCGAGCGCTCCTCAGCTTCGAAAGGGAAAAGCATGCAGCAAGCTGATCTTGGATTTCTCCAGCCACCCGCCCGCGGTGCAATCCTCCGCGGCTATGGCGAGTATCGGCATCCATTGACGGGCGCGCGTGCGTTCAATTCCGGGGTGGATATTGCGGTGCCGGTTGGCACAGCCATCAAGGCGGCAGCAGCAGGAACGGTTGTCTCAGTCCGATGGCTGCCGGCAATGAATACAGTCATCATCATCGAGCACCGCAACGGGATTCGCACCGTCTATGGCAATGTGGAGCGAGCATCTGTCCGTGAAGGGCAACGTGTTGAAGCAGGGGAAACGATCGGCACCAGCGGCGAGACACTCGGCGGTGCATTCGTGCATTTCGAACTCTGGCGTGGTGCAGAGCGACTTGACCCGACGCCGGTAGTGCGCTGATTACATGTTGCGCCGATACTGCCCACCGACTTGGTAGAGGGCATGCGTCATCTGCCCAAGTGAGCAGACATTGCAGACGTCCATGAGCGTGTCGAAGATGTTCTGACCGCGTCGTGCAGTGTCTTTGAGCCGTTGCAGTGCTGCAGGTGCACGCTCAGCATTGCGCTGCCTGAATGCTTCGAGATTGGCAATCTGCTGTTCTTTTTCCTCCGTGGTCGAGCGGATAACTTCCCCGGGGACAATTGTCGGGGAGCCATCCTTTGCAAGGAAGGTATTGACGCCGATGATTGGAAGCTGGCCGCTGTGCTTGAGCGATTCGTAGTAGAGCGATTCTTCCTGGATCTTGTTGCGTTGGTACATCAATTCCATGGCGCCGAGCACGCCACCACGCTCGTTGAGGCGTTGAAATTCCATGTACACCGCTTCTTCGACAAGATCGGTCAGCTCCTCGATGATGAACGAGCCTTGCCAGGGGTTCTCGTTTTTCGCTAGACCCAGCTCTTTGTTGATGATGAGCTGAATCGCAACGGCACGCCGGACGGATTCTTCCGTCGGTGTGGTGATTGCTTCATCGTAGGCGTTTGTGTGGAGCGAGTTGCAGTTGTCGAAGATGGCGTAGAGCGCTTGCAGCGTAGTGCGGATGTCGTTGAAGGCAATTTCTTGCGCGTGGAGCGAGCGTCCCGATGTTTGGATGTGGTACTTGAGCATTTGAGAGCGCTCGTTGCCGCCGTACTTGTACTTAATCGCTTTTGCCCAGATGCGCCGCGCGACACGTCCGATGACCGAGTACTCAGGATCGAGACCATTGGAGAAAAAGAACGACAAGTTCGGCGCGAAATCGTCAATGTGCATGCCGCGCGATAGGTAGTACTCGACGTAGGTAAAGCCATTTGCGAGCGTGAACGCAAGTTGGGTGATTGGATTTGCTCCTGCCTCAGCGATGTGATAGCCAGAGATCGAGACGGAGTAAAAATTGCGCACCTTGTTTGCAATGAAGTATTCCTGGACATCTCCCATCATGCGGAGCGCGAACTCGGTCGAGAAAATGCAAGTGTTCTGTGCCTGATCTTCTTTGAGGATGTCTGCTTGGACAGTGCCGCGGACGGTTTGGAGTGCACGGCGTTTGCATTCTGCGTAGATGTCTGCCGGCAGGACCTCATCGCCGCGCACGCCGAGCAGAAGAAGGCCAAGCCCGTTGTGCCCTTGCGGAAGTTCACCGGCTGCTGCGCCCGCTGCAACGTTACGGTACACCGGACGGGGCAGTCCGAGCGCGCGGTAGATCTCTTCGATGCGGCGCTCGACTTGTTCGACAAGTCCTTGTTCGCGGATGTACTTTTCGCACTCTTGGTCAATGGCGGCGTTGAGGAAGAACGCTAAAATCATCGGCGCAGGGCCGTTGATTGTCATTGAGACCGACGTTGTCGGTGCGCAGAGATCGAAGCCGGAGTAAAGTTTTTTGGCGTCGTCAATCGTGGCGACGCTGACACCAGAGTTGCCGATTTTGCCGTAGATGTCCGGCCGGCGATCAGGATCTTCGCCGTAGAGGGTGACCGAGTCGAACGCCGTGGAAAGTCGTGCGGCAGGCATGCCGTAGGAAAGGTAGTGGAAGCGCTTGTTAGTGCGTTCAGGCCCGCCTTCGCCAGCGAACATGCGCGTTGGGTCTTCATTCTGGCGCTTGAAAGGATAGACGCCTGCAGTGTAGGGGAACTTGCCGGGGAAGTTCTCCTGCATCGCCCACCGGACAATATCGCCCCAGTCGTGGAATCGTGGCGTAGCGATCTTGGGGATTTTCAAGTGTGAGAGGGATTCGTGGTGATTGCGGACACGAATCTCTCGTCCGCGGACTGTGTAGACGAATTCTTCCCCCTGGTAGGCGGCAAGTTCTTCCTTCCAGCGTTCTAAGAGACTCCGAACGTCGGGTTCGAGCTGGGCAAGGAGGCGCTCGTACTCGGCACGAAGTGCATCGTAGGCAGCGGCGCGAGTGCTGCTCATTTGGTGACCGTTGACGTGTGGCGGGGAGAGCGTCAACGTTTCGAATTCTGCCATTGCCGTAACGTGGACGTTATCACCATGCTACAAACTTACTTCCAGCGCAGTTCAAAGACGAATTACGCGCCTGGGGAATGTTCGGCGGAAGAGGGCGTGGGTTGTAAGTGTCTCCGCTGGTGACTACGTCCGCGAAGGGGGGAAGGAATTCTCCTCAAGGTAGCGACGTGCCGCCAGCAGTGCATGGAGCACCCGAAGATTTCTGCGCTGAGTGGAAGGGTGCAAACGCAGGCAGCATATACCCTAACAGTACAGATGGAGCATCACTGCTTTGTAG
This sequence comes from Candidatus Kapaibacterium sp., assembly GCA_026003495.1. Lineage (GTDB taxonomy): Bacteria > Bacteroidota > Ignavibacteria > Kapaibacteriales > NICIL-2 > NICIL-2. The sequence goes on from BPHK01000001.1 coordinate 538,582, forward strand.
TGGATCAGTGCAACACTCTATGGCATAGCCTGAGCGAATGTGCTCTGGATGCAGAAAAAGCATTTGAACTGATGTCCAGAAGCCTGGGGCTTGTAGTGCGGTTCAACGAACAACAGCGGTGGTCCAAGAACGTGTGCTCGAGTATTCGCTACAGGGGAGCAGCGTCACTGCGACGAGGTTAATGTCAATTCCTACACTGATGACATTTTTCTCAAGTGCAATTCTACAGCTTGAACTCTCTAGAGGTGAATTTACCCCGGATTGTGCCTCAACCTCTAAAACCCAGCTTCACTGATGTATACCATTCATGCTAATTTCAGCGTTGCTCTGCATGGTGCGTTTGACCAAGCACCATCGCGATGATACGGTTATCGCGGAAGCCGACGACTTCGCACTCAGCAGCGTACTCTCCTTTCGGCGTGCAGAGGCGGAGGATTTCGCCGATGGCAGCTTGTGGGCCGATACTTTCGATCGTCAGTCCGACGACGTTGGCGATCGTCCCGCTGTGTTCGATGAGTTCCGTCGGCGAAAGGCGAATTGTCTTAGACAGCATTGGACTGCTTTTCTGGGGATGGTGGTGGCGTGCGCAGTTGCTCAGCGATGATCGCACGTGCGCGCTCGAGCTGCGTTGCCAGTTGCGCGTTGAACGTGCCAAGCGCTGTTTCGAGGATGCAGCCGCCTGGTTCAACCGCTGGGTCTGCGACCAGCGTGATGGAATGGTGCACGCATGCTTATCGCGAAGAATGCGAATGCGTGCAGGTGAATCAAACAGAGTGATCCTCGTTTGTGTGGGCATAGTGCCTTATGAATACAGGATGGATTACCTGGACCAGTGCAAGGATTGTGCCAAACGGCACGCGTGCAAAACGTTCGCGTGGAGCGCCAATGTGCCGAGTCATTGCTCTGCTGTCCGTACGAGACGGAGACCGACCCCGAGCATTCGACGCGTCGGTGCAACGGAGAACTGGCGGGATGCTGCGCGATTGTCACGCGCTCCGGTCAGGTAATTGCCCCCACGCACACGGCGGTAGTACCCATTTGCTGGGCCGCGAGGGTCGAGTGTGTCTGCAGGTCCGTAGGGAAGTCCACTGTCCCAGTCCCAGACAAACTCAGCGACATTGCCGATCATGTCGTAGAGTCCCCATGCATTTGGCTCTTTTTGACCGACTGGATGTGGGAGCAGGTTCGAGTTAATGCAGTACCATGCGATGCGGTCGAGTGCAGGGTCGAGCGTGTCGCTTGTCAGACATCCTCCATAAGGATTGCCGATCTGCCCGCTATAGACATCAGTGGTCGTGCCAGCCCGTGCTGCATATTCCCACTCCGCTTCGGTTGGGAGGCGAAAGCCATTGGCCGTCCAGTCGCACTCGACGGTATCACCGCGGATGCGATAGCAGGGCCGCAGTCCAGAGCGAATCGAAAGCCGATTGCAAAAGTCCACAGCGTCCATCCACGAGATGCTCTCGATAGGAAGGGACGGCCCGGTATGGTAAGCGGGACTTGTCCCCATCACTTGCTCCCACTGTGCTTGTGTAACTTCGGTTGTGCCGATGAAAAACGGTACCGAAATTCGTACGCGGAGGACAGGTTGTTCGTTGAAATTGCCGCGCGTTGAGCCGCGGAGGTAGGTTCCTGCTGGAATGAACATCATCGGTATCTCCGGAGGAGCGGTGCGGATATTGACCAGGAGAAAACCAGTTCCCAAGGTGTTCCCATCCTTTCGCACTGTGACTGATACGCCATACCATCCAATGGCGGAGTAGCTGAACTCAACAGTCGGCATGCGGCTAAGGATTCGAGTGGTGTCGAAATCCCATAGGTAGTCGAGGCTGCCTTCGATGGGGGGATGCTCGGCGCGGAACGAGTAGGAAATACCCGGCGAGCCTTCCGTATTGCCGGGCATCGTTGTCACAATGCGAACGGTAAATGCTTCGTCCGTAGGCGCTGGCTCAGTGGGTGAGCTCTTGCAGCTACCGAGGAGCACGACAATTGCAACGATCCACCACAGACGAGCAGCCATGGCACTATCAGTCGGTCAAACGGCACCCGAATTTACTGCGTTTGATCAAGACGGGCACGCAGTCTCCCTTGCCGATCATCGCGGCAAGTGGGTTGTGCTCTACTTCTACCCAAAAGACAACACCAGCGGTTGCACCCGCCAGGCATGCGCATTCCGCGATGCAATGGAGGGGCTAACAACCGCGGGTGCGGTCGTCGTTGGCGTCAGTCCTGATTCAGTACGGTCGCACCGCAGCTTTGCTGAAAAGTACAGCCTTCCGTTTCGACTGGTTGCCGACGAAGACCATCAGATTGCTCAAGCATACGACGTTTGGAAAGAAAAAAAGCTCTACGGTCGGATGTCCTGGGGCATCGAGCGAACGACGTTCATCATTGCGCCCGATGGACGCATTGCTGCGATCTTCCCGAAGGTCAAGGTTGACGGGCATGTCGAGCAGGTTCTTGAAACGCTCCGTGCGTTGCAACGATGAACACAGTTGCGATTGTCGGACGACCCAACGTTGGCAAGTCAACGCTGTTCAACCGTATCCTTGAGCGACGAGAAGCAATCGTCGAGGAAACGCCGGGTGTCACGCGCGATCGCCTCTACGGTCGTGCTGAGTGGAATGGCGTGCATTTTCATCTTGTCGATACTGGCGGAATCGTTCCTGATAGCGAGGAGCTTTTCGAACGCGCTATCACCGAGCAGGCGGAACTTGCAATTGCAGAAGCCGATGTGATTGTGTTCGTGCTCGATGGGAGCGTTGGCGTCACTGCGCTTGACCACCGAGTGGCTGAGCTTTTGCGCGCTGCGGGCAAGCCTGTTATCGTTGCTGTCAACAAGTGCGATCATCCCCAGCATGATGCAAACGTTGCCGATGCCTATCGCTTGGGATTTGAGCGTGTCTTCGGCATTTCGGCGATGAGTGGGCGCCAGACGGGAGATCTGCTCGATGCGATTGTCAGCTATCTTGAGCCAGCCCCAGCTGGGGACGAAGACACCCTACTCAAAATCGCAATCGTTGGCCGACCGAACGTGGGGAAATCCTCGATCGTCAACGCGCTGCTTGGGCAGGAGCGAATGGTGGTTACTCCGATTGCAGGTACCACGCGTGATGCAGTTGATAGCCTCCTCCGCTTCCACGGTCATAGCGTCGTTCTGGTTGATACTGCTGGCTTGCGGCGGCGAAGTAGCATTGCTGAGTCTGTCGAGCTCTACAGCGTGATTCGGACGCAGCGCGCGATCGAGCGTTCCGATGTTGCCATCGTCGTACTCGATGCAACGCGCGGCTTGGAGCATCAAGACAAGCAAATTATCGCCGACGTCATCGAAGCGCGTAAGGGAATACTAATCGCTGTTAACAAGTGGGATTTGGTCGAAAAAGATTCCCGAACTGCTGACCGTTTTATTGAGCGCATTCGCAGCGAGCTGCCAACGGCAGACTTTGTGCCGATTGTGTTTACGTCGGCGTTGACTAAACAGCGTCTGGTGACGCTCATCGAAAAGGCAGAGCAGATTCAACAACGCCGACTGCAGCGAGTGCCGACAGCGCAGCTCAACGAGCAAGTTCTCCCTATCCTGGAGCGGACTCCGCCACCGGCAGTTCGCGGCCGTGATGTACGCATCAACTACGTCACGCAGAGCGGTGTTGCCCCCCCGCTGTTTGTGTTTTTCACGAACTTTCCTGATTCGATCCCCGATCACTACAAGCGATTTGTCGAACGCACACTCCGCCAGCTTTTTCCGTTCGAGGGAGTTCCGATTTCGTTGCTATTCCGGAGGAAGTAGAGGAACTAAAGCTTCCCTACGATCAAAATGCTGACTTTCTGGCTCAAGGTGCGAAGGGTAGTTCAGCACAATTAATTCAGTAATCGATTCCCGTTTTGATGCATTGCAGCTAATTGCGCGACGGGCATGGAGGTGAATAATTCTGAACTTTGAGCAGTGATAAAGGTTGTGAACTACTGGCGTGTCGGAATTGGATAATGTGGCATAGACTCCTCTATTGGTCAATTCAATGTACAAATCACGAAGCCGCTGTTGGTCTGATAAGTGGAAGCCCCCGGGTTGATAAGAAGTAAAATTTGCTGTTGCCGAAAGGGGAACGTAGGGAGGGTCAAAATACACCCAATCTTGTTCTGCTGCATGCATCTTAACATTCTCAAAGCTCTCGCACCGTAATTCAACATTTGCGAGGGCGATGGAAACAGCATGCAAATTTTCGGGGTCGTAGTATGAGGGGTTTTGATACCGACCAAATGGGACATTGAACTTACCCTGGCGATTGACACGGTATAAGCCGTTGTATCCTGTTTTATTGAGGTAAATCATCCGTGCTGCTCGTTCTGCTAGGGTCAATTCACGAGGATCTTTCTCTCGCAGAGCGTAATAAAAGTCCCGTGAATAGGGAAACTCTGCAAGAATTTTCATTACTTCTTCTGGACAATCACGAATCGCATGATACGTTTCCATCAATTCCCAATTCGTATCCGAGAGAGTAGCTCTACGAACCAGACCAAGGCGAAACAGAGCGAAAAAAACTGCACCACTTCCAACGAATGGCTCGTGGTATGTCCGAAAATTACTGGGGCGGTGCCGAATTATCTGTTCGGCAATTTGAGTTTTGCCGCCTGCCCACTTGAGAAACGGGCGAGGATAGCTTTTGCGTACAGTTATTCTATTCATCACAGTTATTCTATTCATCATGCAGACCGAAGTATAGTCGTAGCCAATCTTCAAGTTCATCCAGTAGTACTGCCTTTCCTGTTGAGAACAGGAATGCTTTGATTTCCTCTGAAAAACCTTTACCATCCAGCACAACAATCCCAGGAATAGGCCATGACTGAATATCCTGAATTGTTGCTGGGAGTTTTTCTTCAGCGGTGCCAGGTTGATTTTGAGCTTTACATTCAATACCGAGAGATTTCCCGCTCTTTTTGTCATAGACTACTACGTCTATTCTTCGCCCTTTTCCCCATAAGCGATGGCCGGCTCGTACCTGTTTCTTGGTAGAAAGCCCCAATTTAGAAGCTAGTTCAACTACTCGTTTTTCGAGATTGCTTCCACTTTTGTTAGCGCTGCTACGACCTGGCATGGTGGCATCTTCAAGTTCTTAGGCCTATTATTTCAGTACCGATAGTACTCTGGCTTGTATGGACCTTCGATCGGAACGCCAATGTATTCAGCTTGCTTCGGGGTCAGCACGTCCAAGTGCGCACCGAGCTTGGAAAGGTGCAACCGCGCCACCTCTTCATCCAAATGCTTCGGGAGCGTGTACACACCCGGTTCATACCGATCACCATGCTGCCACAGCTCCATCTGCGCAAGCGTCTGGTTGGTGAAGGATGCTGACATAACAAACGATGGATGACCTGTCGCGCATCCGAGATTCATCAGCCGACCCTCGGCGAGCACGATGATTTCTTTCCCGTCGATGTTGTAGAGGTCAACAAGCGGCTTGATCTGGACTCGCGTGTGCCCATAGTTGCGATTGAGCCACTCCATGTCAATTTCGTTGTCGAAGTGCCCGATGTTGCCGACGATGGTTTTATCCTTCATCAGCTTGAAAATCTCGCCGGTGACCACATCGCAGTTGCCGGTCGCGGTGATGACAATATCGGCTTCGGGAACTGCATCGCGCATGCGGCGAACTTCGTAGCCGTCCATGACAGCCTGCAACGCGCAGATGGGATCAATCTCGGTGATGATCACGCGCGCACCAGCACCGCGGAGGGATGCTGCCGATCCCTTGCCGACATCGCCATAGCCAGCAACGACAGCAACTTTGCCGGCGATCATGATGTCGGTTGCGCGGCGAATAGCATCCACGCAGGACTCGCGGCAGCCGTACTTGTTGTCGAACTTCGATTTGGTCACCGAATCGTTGACGTTGATTGCAGGAATGGGAAGCTTCCCGTGCTTCATCCGCTCGTAGAGCCGCCGAACGCCGGTAGTTGTTTCTTCCGTGATGCCACGGATGTGCCGAACAAGTTCCGGGTACTCATCGAGCACCAAGTTGGTTAAATCGCCGCCATCGTCGAGAATCATCGTCAGTGGGCGGTCCGGCGAACCAAAAAAGAGCGTTTGCTCGATGCACCAGCGGTATTCCTCCTCGGTTTCGCCTTTCCAGGCAAAGACCGGGATCCCTGCAGCAGCGATCGCAGCAGCGGCGTGGTCTTGCGTGGAGAAAATGTTGCACGAGGACCAGCGCACTTCGGCGCCGAGTTCGACGAGCGTTTCGATAAGCACTGCCGTTTGTATGGTCATGTGCAAGCATCCGGCGATGCGGGCGCCGGCAAGGGGCTTGCTGCCGCGGTGGCGCTCGCGGATTGCCATGAGTCCGGGCATCTCGGCTTCGGCAAGGTGAATCTCGCGGCGCCCCCAGTCAGCAAGGGAAAGATCGCGGACGCAGTAGTGCCCTTCCTTGTAGGCCAGCTCTCCGTTTGCTACTCGCGCTGGTAGCGCGAACCGAGTGGTGATGGTTGCCATTAGTTGTGTTGAGAGCAACAGTGGAACAAGTGTGCAAAATTAGCCTTGGAGACTCACCGCGGCGCCTCGAAGATGGCGTGGAGCACCACGCGCTGGTCTTCGTTAGGTCCGCGCAGGACGATAATCTCGGTTTCTTCTCCAGGCTCCGCGCGCGAGAGGACGTCCATCAGGTCGAAGATTGAACGTATCGCCGTTGTGCCGATTTGCACGATGATGTCGCCTTCGCGGAGGCCGGCACGCTGTGCGGGGGAGCCCTCGATGACGCCGGCGATACGAAGTCCTTTCGGGTGATCAGCATAGTCTGGCATGATGCCAAGGCGAACTTTTGCAGTGCCCATCCCAGTGTGTCGTTGTGTAGAGGCAACCTTGATAAATGCAGGTCGCTCTGGAAGAGCTGCGATGGACTCGATAACGTGCTGAACAAGCTCGAGGACGCGAGCCTCGCCGGCGTAGTTGAGCTTGTCCCACGTATCGGTCGGGCGGTGGTAGTCGCTGTGCAGCCCTGTGAAGAAGAACAATACAGGAATGCCGCGGAGGTAGAAGGACGTGTGGTCGCTCGGCCCGATGCCGTCGTCGGTGTAGCTCGGTTCAAAGCCAGCTGCCGCGGCAAGCGAATCAATGAGCGGCTTCCACAGCGGCGAAGAGCCTACGCCCTGGATATTGAGCCGCTTTCCTTGCAGCCGCCCGATCATGTCGAGATTGAGCATTGCGATAGTCTTGTCGAGCGGGACCAGTGGCGAGCGAACGTAGTATGCCGAACCGAGTAGTCCACGCTCTTCGGCGTTGAAGGCACAGAAGACGACCGACCGTGCAAGGGGCTGTGCAGCGATGGATCGCGCCAGCTCGAGCAAACCGGCAGTGCCCGATGCGTTGTCGTCGGCGCCGGGATGGATTTTGCGTTCTGCGCCGGTGTAGAGCGAGTTGTCATCGCCCCAGCCGAGATGGTCGAAGTGTGCACCGACGACAATGTATTCATCCCGCAGCGTGGGATCGGTGCCGCGCACAATACCGACGACGTTTGCAATGGTGCTGCTATCAATCTGGTGGCGAATCTCGATGGTCATCTCGACGTCGGGGAGTTGGAAGCTTTGTGGCGCCTTGGTCTTGACAATTTCTTGCTCGCGCGTAAATAGAGACTGCTCGCGGGGAAACAAGCGTGCAGCGATACTGCGCTTTGCATGAAGAGCCAACATGCCGCCGATCGGGGAGCGCCCGTCGTAGCGCAGCGGCATGAGCACTTCGCTGGAATCTCCTTGCGGATGGACGAACACCACCGCACGGGCACCAGCGCGACGGGCACGTAGCACCTTCCGCCGCAGTTCGCTGTAGTTGATGCGGAACGGTTCGTGTGGGTTGTAGTGGTCGGGATCGCCCGTCAAGACAATGGCGATCTTTCCCTGCAGATCAAGCCCGGCGAAGTCGTTGGGACCATTCGTTTGCTGCCGACCAAATCCACAGAACACCACGGGTGCCGTGATCGTACCGGTATCGCTGATGCCGAGCGGAACGTAGTCCTGGAGCGCTTTCCAGGCGATCTGCACGGGCTTGAGTGCGCTGCGCGGGATACCCGGTCGCTCCAGCAGCATTCGAATGTTAACAGAATTTGTGCCTTCCAGCTCAATGCGCGAGGCAATCGAAAAGCGCTGGAAGTAATCCCTGCCGAGCGGTGCTACACCAATCGCCTGAAATTGCTCGGCGATGTAGCGAGCAGCTTGCTCATTCCCAGGAGTGGCAGGCTCCCGGCCTTCGAGCTTCGGCGAGGCAAGTACTTGCACATGCTGCCGAAGACGATCGGCCAGCTCGCTCGGCTGTCCATTGGCGGAAAGAGCGAAGCCGAGGGTTATCGCCGTTAGCAGAACACTGCGCTGAAACAAGCATCGTTGCATGGGAGAAACATGCGAAAGAAACTCAACACAATGCCAAATTACGCCATAACGCGGCCCCCAGACTGCGCGGGAAAGAAAGTTCTTTGTTCGAAAATTTTTTCGCTGTAATTTTACGATGACTTCACCATACCGAAGAAGATGCCGACGATGCAGATGGTTCTCGCATGGTGTCTTGCTCTGTGGGTCGTTGGTCTGCAGGCACAGGATATTCCGCAATTTCCAGCGAGCAATCCGCTCTATGCAGTGCCCTTCGAGCAGACAAGGCAAGCAGCACCGCACCAAGTACTACCACAAGCGCAGCAACTTTACAGCCATGGCGATCCCACGCCAGAGGAACAGTTGATGCTGGAATACATCAACCGTGCGCGGGCAAATCCTCCTGCAGAAGGTGACCGACTGGCAACAACAACGGACCCAGACGTTGTGCAGTCGTATCAGTACTTTGGTGTTGACAAAAACAAGGTGCGTTCGGATTTCCAGAATTACCCAGTGCGCCCACCGTTGGCATTCCACCCGCGGCTGATCCAGGCAGCGCGGAATCACAGCCGGGATATGCAACAAAACGATTTTCAAGGCCACAATGGCTCCGATGGAAGCACGCTCCAACAGCGTCTCCAGCGGGCAGGGTACACGGGAGGGAGTGCAATTGGAGAGAACGTCTTTGCGTACGCGCGCAGCATGTGGCATGCGCACTGCGGCTTCAACGTGGATTGGGGTGCGGATAATCAGCAAACGCTTGGGCATCGCCGGAACATCATGAATTTCGACGGCACCATCGTTTACAACGAAATTGGAATCGGAGTTATTCAGGACAATAATCCTGCAACGCAAGTTGGCCCGTACATCGTCACGCAAGATTTTGCTGCGTCGGGGCAAGCCTACATTGTTGGCGTTGTCTATCGCGATCGAAATCGGAACGGCTTTTACGACATTGGCGAAGGACTTGCTGGCGTTACGATTACGCCCTCGCGAGGGAATTACTACACCGTTACTTCGACCTCCGGTGGCTACGCAATTCCCGTGACGGGCTTGACCGGTTCGATTACGCTCACCGCGGAAGGAGGTGGCATCACAGCATCCAAGACCGTAACACTGACTGGGAAGAACATCAAAGTTGATTTTACGCAAGACGTGGCACCGATACCACTGCCGCTGCAACCAACAGAGGCTGCAACCATCGGCGATACGGTGGTTCGGCTCGTCTGGCGGAGCATCCCACAGGCTCAACGCTACCATCTCCAAGTCGCAAGCGATTCGAGTTTCCGATCGCTGATAGTAAACGATTCGACCCTCCGCGACACAACATATCTGCTTGGTTCGCTTGCGAATCGGAGCATGTACTTCTGGCGTGTTCGCGGGCACCATGCAACACTGGGGTGGAGCGAGTTCTCGGCGCGTTCGAGCTTTCGGGTTGCCTTGCCGCTGCAAGTGCCAACCCTTCTTGAACCAGGCGATACTGTCAATCTCGCTGCTGGTCCAATCCGCTTCCGATGGACCTCGGCAGGCGAAAGCGTTGATACGTACTGGCTCGAGATCGTCAGCGATACGGCAACCTACGAGCTTGTTTTCGATCAGCCAACGGATCAGGATACCGTCTTCGTGCTCGATAGTCCGAGCGTCCATTTAGAGAAACAATCGGCTCTACTACTGGCACGTGGCCGTCTACGACCTTACAGGAACCATTACTACGCCGTGGAAGTGGTTCTTCACCATTAGTCCGACGACAGCTGTCTTGGAGCCGCCGGGTGTGGACAACGATTCCTTTGCTGCCTGGTATGATGCACGACGCGATGCAATTGTTGTCCGCTGCTGCAGTGGATCCAGTTCTGAACATGTCGAGGTTTATTCGACGCAAGGTATTCGTTTGCTCCAAACCCAATGCCAGCAGCCCGTGGTGATGCTTCCTGCACAATCCTTGCCGCAAGGTGTGTACTGGGTAGTCGTCCCAAGCCCACAAGGAAGGCAGTGGCAATCCATCCTGATTATTCGCTAACCATGGGGCGACGCAGAAGGATGCATTCCGTACAACGCAGGAGAAGCTTTTTCGGTTTGTCAGTACCTTCCTCTGGTTGGTGCTTATGAGTGTTTGTTCCATCACTTGCTGTGAGACATACTATGCAAACGCGACGCAGTAGAGTGCAATTGCTTTTTCTCATGCTCATTGCTGCAACAGTGGTAAGCCGTGCGCACGTGCGTGCCAATTCCAGCGCAAGCTCCGAGCATGCATCGGTGCAGCGCTATCTCTACGCTGCAACGATTCTTGACGATGGTGATGAAGAAGGCGGCATTGATTTGACTAGTCCCGAGGTCATCAAAAAAATCCGCATCATCAACCTTGGGCCAGTGGTCAACACACCTTCGCTGGATTATGCCCCCACCGTGACAGCAGACGGGAAAACGCTGTACTTTGTCTCGGACCGTCCTGGCAGTATGCTCAGTAAAGATGGTGACCCGTCACACGACTTCTGGGCTACGAAGAAACTCGAAAATCTCGACACGAATTTTTTCCCTCCATTCAACATTGATACGATCCACGCCTATGGGCCAGAGCTGAGCGTCAATACGATCTACAACGAAGGCGTGGCTTTGATCGCAGCCGACCGCCAAACACTTGTGTTTACTGGCTGCAATCGCCCGGATGGCTTCGGGGATTGCGACCTCTACATCGTGGATATCGAAGGCGATAAGTGGGGGAAACCCCGCAATCTTGGTCGGCAGGTAAACTCCGAGTATTGGGATTCGCAGCCTTCGATCACCAGCGATAAAAGCCGCATCTACTTTGCATCCAACCGACCCGGTCCGCATGGGGATAAAAACATCGACATCTGGTACACCGACTTCGATGAAGAAACCAACCAGTGGAAACCTGCACAGAACTTGATCTGCCATCAACACCGATGGTACTGATTGGTCGCCTTTCATCGCTCCGGACAACATCACCCTCTTCTTTGCCTCCAATGGACATAAGCCGAACCTCGGTGGGCTCGACTTCTACTTTGTCAAGAAGACCGGTGTTGGCCCTGATGGGAAAGACACCTGGTCGAAACCAACGCATTTGCCCGCACCACTGAATACATCCGGTGACGAGAGTTTCCTGTCCATGCCAGCTTCGGGCGATGTGATGTACTTTGCTTCGACGCGCAAGGACCTTCCTGGCAATCAAGGGAAGCTCGACCTATTCATGGCATTTGTGCCGACATTCTTCCGCGCAGTCCAAGTGCGCGTCCAGGTGGTTGACGAGTGCTCCGGCGAAAACATTCCTGCAACGCTCACGATACGCAATCCGCTTACTGGGCGCGTTGTGCGCGATAGCGTGACATTCACCGAAAAAGTCAAAGATTTTGTCTTCGGGAATGAAGCTTTCGGCACAAGTAAAGATCCCAACGTTACCATTGATTTGGAAATCGAAGCATCGAATCCCCTGTACAGCTCGAAGAAAGTTGCCCAGCGCATCACGAAACCCAAGATCACACGCGACCGCGATGCAGCCTCCAAGCCGGATGAGTACGACGTCGTCATTCGTTTAGGGCAACGTCCGGTGCTCGATGCCGATATCGCCGAGTCCCAGTATGCCAAGCAAAATCCTAATGATCCCGAGATGCAGAACTTCCGGGGTCTGGTCATGCGACAAATTGCGACGATTACGCTGTACCCACTTCTCAACTACGTCTTCTTCGACGTTGGGTCAAGCGAGATTCCCAAGCGCTACATCCTCTTCCGCAGCCCAGAACAGACGGCGAACTTTACCGATGAACGCATTCCTGGCGTAACGCTCGAGAAGTATTACCACATCCTCAACATCTTCGGTTATCGGCTCCGCAAACATCCCAATGCGACAATCGAGATCGTCGGCACCACTGATGATGTCAACCCGGAGGAAAGGCAGGGTGGCCTCAAGCTTGCTGAAGCACGCGCACGGAATGTGTACAACTACCTCCGAGACATCTGGGGCATCAGCGAAAAGCGTATGAAGCTCACCTTCCTGACTCGCCCGAAACGCCCATCGAACATGAAGGACTCTATGGGCATCGAGGAGAATCGCCGGGTCGAGATCCTCTGCGAGGACTGGGAAATCATCAAACCAATCCTCGACAAGGACCCGAAAGTGGTACCACAACCGGAAACGATGACCTTCGTTCTGAAAAACGGTATCGAGGATAAACTTGTCGCCAAGCGCCGCATTGAAATCACCCGTGGCGACAAGCCGTGGAAAACAATCCTCACACGTGGAACAACCGAACCGACAGTCGAATGGGACTGGCAAAACGAGGAGGGCGAGTACCCTGATTCGACAAGTCGCATCGGCCAACCAGGACCGAAAGTCTCGACCCTTGTGCCATTTACTGCAAAGCTCGTTGTTACTAGCACCAGCGGCAAGGAGTGCGAATCTGATCCGATTACAATTCCAGTCAAGTACGTTTCAACAGCATCACTCGGTGCTGAATACGGCGAGGAAAAAACGCTCGAGAAATACAACCTGATACTGTTCCCCTTCGATAGTTACGACACTGGCCCACGGAACGAACGCATCTTGAACGAATACGTGCTCCCACGATGTTTCTCGTCGTCTGAAGTCGAAATCGTTGGCCACACCGACGTTGTCGGTCTCTATGAACACAACAAGAAGCTATCGGCCAACCGGGCTGCGACGGTCGAACGTGCGATCAAAACCCGAACACGAGGTGTCAAACAATTAGCTGCACGTGGAGTCGGTGAGGACGATCCGCTCTACGACAACAACCTGCCCGAAGGGCGGTTCTACAATCGCACCGTTCAGATCGTCATCCAAACCCCGCTCAAGGATGCTCAGTTGGAGTTGACCCGATAAATCCATCACTGCTGGTCTTGATCGACTGGCGGTGAATCTTTTTCACATACAACAGGTGTTGAAATGCGAATACTTGCAATAGCGGTGCTTGGGGCACTGCTGGGAATTAGTGTCCATGCCCAATTGGGGACGTCGGCAAAGAAAAAAACGCCGGACCCGCGCGTCCAAAAGCTGCTCGACGAGGCAGAGGTCAAGTACACCATTGACGACGACGGTGACTTTCGGGTCATCAATCGCATTGACAGCACGCGAACCCAGCTTGCGTGGATCATTTCGCGCACCTCGACCTACGGCAAGATCGAAGTACGCGATGTGATGTCGGTTGCCTACAAGACCACGGGCAATCTGGATCCGCGCCTGATGCAGCGTCTGCTGGAACAGAACAACCGCACCAAAATCGGTGCATGGGCGGTCCAGCGGGAGGACGACGTCAGCATTGTGCTGTTCAAAACCCAGATCGCTGCCGATGCGGAGTTCGGGCCGCTGCTCCATGCAGTCTTAGTGGTGACCAATACCGCCGACGAGTTAGAACTGGAACTCACCGGCAAGGACGATTACTAACCGCGGGTGCGGGCAACGAATACGACTCGTCGTAACCTCATAGTAAAGCTGATGCGGTGAGCGATCGCAGGTAGTAGTACTATGTCTTCGAGGTTGCATTAGCGCTGCCTCGAGCACTATACGCGATCAGCAGCCGTGCGCGCGGTTGAAACGTGAGGTAATACCACAGCCACTCGGTCATGACAGCAATGCGATTGCGAAAACGGATCAAGAACGCGATATGGACACCTGCCCACAAAAGCCACGCGAGCAGTCCATTGAGCTTGATTCCTCCGGGAAAGGAGCGTCACTGCAAAGAGAGTATTGCGGAGCGAACGCACAACCTGGAGTCCGCCAAAGCCACCACCGACAACAACTACGCGCTTAGGCATTGGGCGCTGGATGCGAGGAAATCCCAGTGCGTCGGAGCTGCTGCTGCTGTTGGAGCCACAGCAACTTGCGCAGTGTGATGTAGCCCACGATGAACAGCCCGATGAGATTGGCTGCGATGATAACGCTATTGGCAATGGCGATTCCATAAATCAGCCAGAGGATTGCTCCGACCGTAGCCATGCCGAATGCACGCAGCGAGAGGTGCTCGACCCGCCCTGTGCGCCAGACGTGCAGTGCTTGGGGAAGCATCGCGAACGTCGAGAATGTTGCTGCGATATAGCCGAGGATGTCAATGCTCATGGGAATCCTGAAAAAGCTGAACTACGCTACAGTGCAGCACTGCTGCACGCGGCAATAATCGTGTCGTAGCCACCTGCGTTGAGCGACCGTGCGTAGATAAGCGCAAGGAACGTCTGCCCAGAGGCGCTATTGTTGCCCTCGAATTCTTCAAAGCTAAGGTTGCGTATTGTTCCCGTATCGGCATCGAGCGTGCCGGTGCCGTACATGTAGGCATGCTGGCCGCGGCGCACCCATTGACGTAAGCGGTAGAGCCGCTGGGTCGAGTCATAGCTCATCATCCAGTCGCGCGTTGGCTGCCAACTGTTCATCGAGCCGACGACGAACACGTCTTCATCTCGCACCGGCACACCTTCTGGATCGAGGATGAACTCAATGGGAACGTACTCATCATCGAGTGGAGAAACATCACGTGTAATGAGTGCGGCTTCGGGTGTGGACCATAGTCCGAACTGTCCGCGCCGGCGAACATCAGCAAGCGGAAGGCGCACTGGTGTCGGTGAGCGCGGAAAAAGCCCAACGTTCTGCACATCGAGACGGCGATAGTCGTTCTCGCATGGAATGCCTTCGATTCGAAAGCGTTTGATTCCACCGACCATTCCACTGGTCATCGTAGGTGTCGTCTGCAGCGAGAGCGATGACCCCGATGCACGGCGCGTGCCGCTGGCGCGGTAGGGCTGGTTCCACCGTTGCATGCGGTAGAAGACGGCCGTTGTCACCTGTCCATCTGTGTATCCACGCACGTTAGAGACAACTGCTTCGAGGATGCGTGCCGAGGGCGCAGCGTTCCGACGGGGCTGGTAGAAGTCCGTAAAAACATCGAGCCGGCAGTCAGCTGCAGGCTCAACTGCGAAAAACCGTGCTTCCGCAAGCGGGCGGTGCTCAGAGCCAAGTTCGTAGAACAACACTTTCCAATTTCCACCAACAGGCACCTTCAGCGTCGTCGAAGGAATCCGCAGTTTGGCGCGGTACGTGTAGTAGCGTGATTGCGGTGGAGCAAGCTGCCAATCGAGCACGACTGCACGGGAAGCGGTCGGATCGAGCACGAAGGGGTTAGGATCGGCATCCCATTCTGCGGTGCAATGCTGGAGCACAGCCAGAAGGCCGGGCGGGACACTTGATGCTACGTCAAGTTCAACTGTCAGCGACGAAGAGGCGAGTGCACTGATTCCCTGTGCGCCTTGAGAAGAAACAACCAGAATCGGGGGCAGACGCTCATCGCTTGCACCGTAGACTCGGACCATTCGGATAAGCGGCGGCAATCGCTCGCCTGTCCAGAGCGTATCCAGCCCAAAGGCGAGGGAAATGCAGCCGAACAGACAGACAACAAGTGAGAAGCTGCGCTTCATGGAAGCAAAAATAGCCTATAGCTGGAGCCGGGAAACCTCCTTGCGATAACATTCGCGTAGTGTGCGGGGTAATCCAGCGATGACGCATTCGTAAGAATGGCGAATCAGTTCGCGAATCAGCGTGTGCGGAATACTGCCATCGAGCACAACAGTATTCCAATGCCGCTTGTTCATATGGTAGCCAGGTCTAATTGCGGGATAGTGTTCGCGGAGTACCGATGCCCACTCCGGATTGCACTTGAGATTGACCCATGGCGGTACACTGCCCAGGGAAATCAGAGCGAACATTCGCCCTTCGACTGCGAAGACGAGCGCAGTAGGACCAAAAGGGAAACGCTCGCATGCGCCTGGGAAGCTTCGACAGTACGCGCAGATCTCGTCTATATGCATCGCCTCGTCTCCATGCAGAGCAAGTCCTCAAAAAGACGGAGTCTCCCGCTTGCAGGAGACTCCGCCGGTGTTTCGGAGGGTGATCGTGGTTACTTTATGACCACCACAGGAACGCTAACATGCTCGGTGCTACTGCGGAGCACAAGCCGATAGACACCGCTGGGGATGCTCGACGCATCGAGACTGATGCTGCGTTCTCCGCGAAGAGAACGTGCAACGTGCAGCACCTGGCTGCCACGTGCATCGAGCAGCATAAGATCTGCCGGGGCAGTCGTGTTGACGTTTGCCATGATTGTTGCTTCGCTTGAGACAGGGTTCGGAGCAACGCGGAGTGACAGACGAGCATTCGAAACATCGCTTGGTTCAATACTCAAGGCCCGCACGCCATCACCCATTACCGTCAAATCCACATCGCCGCCGTTGGAACGGATGTGGAAGACAGCCGCTTGAACGTCTTCGACCTTCTTCGGGCGAAACTCGATCGTTACCAGGTGTTCCTCGCCTGGAGCAATTGTGATGGGAGTTTGCCCACCATCGGTGATCACAAAGACATCACCGAATTCGGCGACATCGGCAGCATCCATTGCGATCTCGGTAACGACAAGGTCAGCAGCGCCACTGTTGCGGATCTTGAAGGTATGCGCCTTGCTCTTGCCGACCTCGACTTGATCGAAGGAAATGACATTTTCGGTCGTTGTCTGTATTAGTTCGAGTTTTGGCTCGGGTGCGATTGTGGCGGTGAGCCAATCCATGATCTTCTGCGCGATCTGATTGCGTGCGGTCGTATTCGAGATTGCTTCGAGCCCGAAGGTGGTAAAGACAATCCGTGTATCGTTAGTCTGGACCCGAACGCCACCGATGTACTGCGCGTTGTTGTCGTAGCTGAAAATCGGCACTGCATTGGTTCCAAGTGCCAGCTGGAGTACGTCGGTGTACAGGTTATAGTACTGGTTCGATTGGTTGGCGGTGACATTGACGCCGTCACTGATGGGATCGCCACTGACACCTTGGATCGTGAAGGGCTTCAGGGATGTAACTGCTCCGGTATTGGGGTCGTAGTTGAAGTGGTAGTATGGTACGGTAGAGGGCTGTCCTTGGACAGTTACGGTGAATGTTCGAACGCGGCGAATTCCAAGCGTGTTCGTCAGAAAGCTGCGGGTGGAAGGATTTGCGCCTTGGGAGAAGAATGTTATGTAAGACTCAACTTGTCCGGAAATGAACAGGCGCTTTTTCTGTTGAATCCATGTGTTGACTTGGTCAATGACTGTTTGATTGTTGAGCGCACCGCGCCCAGCATAGTCAATGGGCAGAACGATCGCCTCGCAGGGCAGCGTGCCAAGTTCGACGGTAGCGACCAGCGGCATCAAGGCGGTTTCTGTCGAATATTTTGCACCGCTCATGATTGCTTGCGACAATGGGGCGATCCCTGAGCCCATCAGGCCATAGATGACGGCGTACTTCGTTTGTTCAGTGAGGTAGCCGCAATAGTACGACGTTGTATCGTTGATGCCATTATTTTGGGGGAATGCATCCACGTAGGCGAGCGCAAAGCTCCCGGCGTTGGGTGCTGTAAATTGCACCGTCGCAGTTTTCTCTTCCCCAGGTTGGAGCGAGAGAGTCGAGGGTGAGATGGTGATATTCCATCCTTGTGGCTGGACGGTGTAGGTCGAGTTGAGTCGGAGTGCAACGGTCAACGGTCGGTCGGTTGGGTTTGAGATCGTCAGTTGATGGGTAAGGTTGTTACTCCGTGCGATGAGTCCAAATCGCGGTTGTGTCGAGGAAATTTCTACTCGGTTGAGAACACTGGAGAGATTCGATGTGGCTTGGAGTACCTCCTTGGTGCTATTCATCTGGACAAAAGCGATCACGTACTGACCGTTTGGTGTCCAGACGCTTTGCGTGCCTTTGCTGTACGTGAACGTGTAGCTTTTTTGCTCATTCGGAGCGAGTGTCAATGCTGTCCCACCTGAATTGGGGAGCGATTTGAGCAGTGCATATTCAAAGGTTGTGTAAACATGTTGACTCTGCCCTTGGAGCTGCTGCGTGAGATCTGCGTAGTAGTTGAGCACCATGACCTGTAATGTCGCGTCCGAAATTGGTGCCGATCCATCGTTCTTGATCGTGACGGTAACTTCGATTGGGTTCTTCGTGCGATCCTCGCTGATGGTCATTGCCAGCGGTGATGATTGCATCTTGACCTGGTCAGCAGCCTGCTGGAGAGCGGCAACACTGCCTGGGTATACCTTCGTCCCACTCATATACCCATCAGGAATTCCTGAGACGTTGTAGTAACTGCGCCGGGCCATGTTGTCGTTGTAGTTGTACACGTTGTATGGATCGCCGCCGGGCGCCGGCCAATCCATGTGGTAAGTAACCACGACCACGTCAGGGTTCTGATGAGCAAATTGCTCCACGTATGGCTTGACAGCCGCGCACGGTGGGCATGTGCTCGAGGTGAATTCCTCGAAAAGTGGAGTGCGTGGATGCTGGGCAATGGCGCTTGCCCCAATGAGCAACAGTACCATCAAGAATGAACCGAACTGCTTCATTGCAGTGCTCCAAGAGGTGAAACATTTGCAAAACTCTACACGCGGCGCGTGCTTTCTGGATCGTCAAAAACAGTGATGAATGCATTCGTGGTGCTATTACTCCATCCCAAACTTACAACAAAAACACGTAAGAACCAAAAGCTTTTTCAGTCATTGTCGGGAGAGCTGATCTCAAACTCCCCAACGACGACACAGTGGTCGCTGATGCGGTCGGCTGCGCGGTCGGGGAGCATCGCGCGATGGTCGAGCATACGGCGGCGTTCTGCGATCCAGCGGCGTGCGGCGCTTGTTGTTGCGACGATGTGATCAATTGCTTTCCGACGATGGTCGAGACAAGAGGTCATCCCTTCGGTGAGGAAGACGACGGCCGTGTCGCGTTCGAGTGCTGTCAGCGTCGGCAGCCGCGAACGCCGAGGGAAGTCGTTGAAATCGCCGACGATGAGAATGTCTCGCTCGCGGCCATGAGCCAGCAGTGAATCTATCCACGCAGCCAGGACTGCTGCTTGCTGTCGTCGCTGCTCAATTGCTGTACGTCGAAGGTCCTCTGTCGAATCGTAGCGGGAGCTGGATTTGAGATGGACGACCATCATGAGCCAGTCGAAATTCCCTGCCCGACACCCGACTACAAACCCCGCTCGATTGCGTTCTGGATTGACTGCAAGTGGATAGTAATCACCCAACGGTGTGCATTGGACGGTGGAGCGGTAGAGCACGCCAACGTTCTGCCGATGTCCTCCATGACCGAGCAAGCCACTCCATCCAGGCAAATAGCGCAGAAGCCGCCGCATCGCGCTATCGTTTTCGATTTCCTGGACGGCCAGCACATCTGCGTTGCTCTGGGCGATGAGCTGTGCGATTGCAGCATAGTCTTCCTCTGCTCTCGGTTTCTGTTCTGGCTCGATGCCGTCGCCGAGCCATTCAATGTTGAACGTTCCAATTGTGACGGTCCTGGTCGAAGTTTGCGTGGCGCTGCAGCCTGAATAGGCAGCGACCACACAGCCGAGTAACACTGCAACTTGGATTCGCCGATGCATTGGTGGTTGAAGAATGCTTGAACGGACAATGCGGCAAACTTAGGGCATCGCCAGCTGCTGGTAATTTTGAGCCATCCATCGGTGTTCTGGTGGCTATGCGAACAACTATCATCATCCCTGCTGCTGGCAGTGGGCAGCGCTTTGGCGGTGAGCTCCCCAAGCAGTATCGCCTCCTGGGAGGAATCCCTGTCATTGTTCGGACGGTTGCCGCTCTCCTTGCTGTATGTGAGCATTCGCCAGTTGTGGTTGCTGTTGATGTTCGATGGGCCAGCTATGCTAAGCGTCTGTTCGCAGACGTTGGACTTGCCGAGCGCGTTGCGGTCATCAACGGCGGCAGTACTCGACAAGAATCAGTATCCAATGCCCTGGAGCATCCTGCCGCTGGCGATGCAGAGTTGATTATCGTGCATGATGCTGTGCGCCCGTTTGTTTCGCCTCCGTTGCTTCGGCGCGTCCTCGATGGAGCCGAGCGTGAGGGGGCGGCAGTGCCTGTGGTGCCTCCGAAAGATACTGTCAAACTCCTCGACCACGAACGTCGTGTCGAATCAACACTCCCGCGCTCTCGCATCGGAATGGCGCAGACTCCCCAAGCATTTGAGCGGAGTATTATCGCCGACGCACATCGCCAGGCTGCAGGCGATCGGTTCGAGGCAACCGACGATGCGAGTGTGGTCGAGTATGCAGGCTATCCGGTCCTTGCGGTGGAGGGCGAGGAATCCAACATCAAAATCACAACACCGCTCGATTGGCTCCTGGCAGAGCAATTGTTAGCTCAAGAGGAATCCTAGCGATGCTTGTTCGGACCAATGCCATCGTACTTCGGCGGTTGCGCTATAGCGATACGAGCATCATTGCAACGCTTCTGACAGAGGGACGTGGTGTCGAAAGCGTCCTGGCCAAAGGTGCACGGTCGCCGAGGAGTCGGCTGGCAGCGGTGCTGGAGCCACTCGAACAAATCGAAGTGCAATACTACGTCAAGCCCGGGCGGGAACTCCAGCTTCTCCGAACCGCAGAACGCACACGGTTACGGCGCTCAATCCAATCAAGTTTTGAACACACCGTCGCTGCGCTGCGCATCGCCGAACTTGTCTTGTGCTTGGAGCTACCCGGACATCCTCACGCCGAGGTGTTCAAGCTTGTCGAGGAGACCCTCGCAGTGCTCGATGCCGCGCAGTCGGCAGCCGCGTTCCCTGTTGCGTTTGCGTTGCGCTATGCTGCGGTCCACGGATTCTCGTTGCAGTTGGATGTCCACGATGCGCTCCCGCCAGTCAACCACCAGTCACAGCCGTACATTCTCCGTCTCGACCGAGGCACGTTTGAGCCCGCCGTGCTTGACCTTGCGCATCGAGGATCGCACGCAGACGATGTATCGAGCATCGGTACCCACACCGTGGAGCGCAGAACACTTGCGGCGCTGCAGACACTTGGCCGGACGCCGCTGGAGCGCCTTGGAGATCAGCAGTTCGAATCCAGCGTGCTTGAAGAGTGCAGAGGTATCGTCGAGCGCTATTTGGAATTTCATTTCGAGCGGCGATTGCGGCGGGGATGAACGCGCTACTCTGCTGCGAAGGTCCCGTAGATGATGTTGCGTGCCATGGCTAACTCATCGGGTGCGATTGTGTCGGGGCGGCGCTCGTAACTGAGTGCGATGACTTTGTAGCCGAACTGTTTGAGGAGTTGCTCCGTTTGACGGAATCGGACGCGGAGCGCTGCAGAAATTCCTCCGCCGATCGTCAGCAGCACTTTCGTTCGTGTTGATGCAGTACTAAAGCGGTCGCTCGATTCGAGGCTGGAGCCAAGGAGGACACCGGAAAGTGCCAGAACAGCATTGAGCGGATAGCCACACCGCACCATGTACTCGAGCACAAGACAGCCGCCATCGGCAAACCCAAAGAGCGAGACCTCCTCGATCGAGATATGGTCGGCAAGGCGGAGGCACAGCTGTTCGAGCGCTGCTAAGGCTGAACTCCAGGTAGGGATGCTGGGTTTCCAGTGGAGAATCAAATGCTTCTTTGGGATACCAGAACGTGGAGTACTCCGGTGCACCAAGTGCAATGATTGCGACGTTGCCAGCGTCTTCGTGCGCCAGGAGAGACTGCCCAAGCCTGATAAAACGCTCAGGGCTACTTGTACGGTTGTGCACACACACGATTGCTGATCGAGCTTGTTCGGGATCGGTCCCGAGGGCGTAAACGGGAAACTCGTAGCGATTGACCTGGAGCTCGTTCCAGAGTCGCGGTTGATCAGGAAGTCGTAGCACGTTGTTCGATGCAGTCTGTTGATCCATCACTGCATGCAGAGGATGCCTCATATGCAGTATCGGCGGCTGGTGTCAATTCTGAAATGCTGCTGCAAAGCACTCCAAGGTATGATTGCCATCGAAACGTGCTATGGAGAGAGACCTAACCGACTACGCAAAACCCTAACTTTGGGAACGTATGCACCATATCACTCTTGCAGGAAAGCTGCCGTATGCCCTTGTGTGCATTGTTGCTGCCGTCCTGGTGGGAGGTTGCAGCACGACGCACGTGGTAATCCATCGCCACCAGCTCGACAGTGCTTCCCTTGCAAGACTGAACGTGCTGCTCGAAGGTGCAGATGTTGAAGTGGAGCTGCGCGGGGGTGCAACCTCACCGGCACTCCAGCAGCGCCGTCGCGCTCGACTGACAGCGCGGGCGCTTGAATTGGCCGGTGAGCGCGATACGCTTGCAATCCCGTTGGAATATGTTGCAACGGTTCGAGGAAGTGATCCCCGTAGCGGAAGCAGAGTTGCAGTGGGAAGTGTCGGTGGGTTTTTCATCGGGACAGCACTGGGAATTTTCCTGACCCCAGCAGCACCGCTGCAAATTGGCGTCCTGGGCGCTCTCTGTGGATTGACGGCTGCAGCGCTCATCAGCGAGCAATTCCTCCTCCGATTTGAGTGATTGCTCAACATGGGGCGGCGCCATCATCCTTGTAACTTTGCTCCCTGCTTATGAAAATCGCACAGCATCTCCATGTCTATTCTCCTTGCAGTCCTGCTGGGCTTGATCCAGGGCTTGACAGAGTTCATTCCCATCAGTAGCACCGCACATATGACAATCTTTGGGCACCTGAGCGGCATGCTCGATCTCCGTCGTCCGGAGCAGTGGACGGCTACGATGGCTGTAGTACAGCTTGGGACGCTGCTTGCCGTGCTTGTTTACTTTGCGAGTGACATCCGTTCGATCGCCACAGCAATGGCGGTCGAAACATTTCGGGAGCGGAAGCAGCCGTTTGCGCAATCGCCCCTTGCACGGCTGGGCTGGCTCATTGTCGTTGGCAGTGTGCCGATCGGGGTGCTTGGGCTTGCGTTTCGCACGATCATCGAAGGGAACCTCACAAAAGATCCATTGATCATCGCAGTGATGCTCGTTGCAGTTGCGGTAGTGATGCTCGTTGCGGATCGGCGGAGGGGAGTACGTCCGATAGAATCGCTCTCCATCACCGATGCGCTCATTATCGGTGTAGCGCAGGCACTAGCGCTAATCCCTGGGTCATCACGCTCTGGGACGACCATCAGTGCCGGAATGCTCATTGGCATCGAGCGAGCGGCGGCAGCCCGATTTTCATTCTTGCTCAGTATCCCTGCACTCCTTGCTAGTGGTATGCTGGAACTTGTGCATGCACTTCGGGTGCTTCCGCTCAATGACCTTTGGCTGCTGAGCATCGCCACGTTGACCGCAGCGCTCAGTGGCTACGTTTCGATTGCATTCTTGCTTGCCTACCTTCGGCGACACTCGTTAGCCGTGTTCGCGGTGTACCGAATTGGCTTGGCTGTGGGCATTGGTGGACTGATTGCGAGCCGATTGCTACAATGATTTGCAGCATTCTCCGTTACGAGCGCTGCTATGGTTGATACCCACGCGCACATTGATACAGAAGCTTTCGATACCGATCGTGACGCGGTGCTCCAGCGAGCACGGGCAGCAGGCATCGAAGCGATCATCATCCCTGCCATCACGATTGAACGCACAGATGTGGCCGAGCAGCTTGTGGCAGAATACCCATGGATTTATCGCGCCGTCGGCATTCACCCACACCACGCAGCAAGCGCAACACCTGCACTATTGGAGCAAGTCGAACGTAGCGTTACAGCCCCGAAAGTTGTCGCCGTCGGTGAGATTGGATTGGACTACTACTACGACTATGCACCCCCTGCAGTGCAGCGTGAGGTCTTCCGCACGCAGCTCCGAATTGCAAAGCACGCAGGCATGCCGGTCATCATCCACAATCGCCAGGCAGACGGCGATGTCCTCGAGCTGCTCGAGCAAGAGCAAGACGGCAGTCTTCGAGGCGTCCTCCACTGCTTTTCGTCGCCACTTCCTGTCCTTGAACGTGCACTCGCGCTTGGGTTCTGCGTTTCGTTCACTGGTAACATAACGTTCCGGCGATGGTCGGATGTTGAGCTCCTGCGCGCTGTACCGAGCGATCGGTTCATGCTCGAGACCGATTCGCCGTACATGACTCCAGAGCCGCACCGTGGCAAGCGAAACGAACCTGCATTTGTTCGCATGATTGCTGAGCGCCTTGCTGTAATCCGCCAAACAACCATTGAAGAAATTGTGATGACCACCACTGCAACTGCAAAGCGGCTATTCAACCTTGCAGTCATCGGCATGCTCGTTTTCCTGGCGACTGTTGGAGCTGCTCACCCAGCACAGCAAGACCAGGAGACAGATTCCGCAGAGTTTGAATACGTTCATCCCTATCCACGGGTCGTTGGTTTCGGTGGGCTTGTTGGACCGAATACAATTGTCGAGACGCAAACGTTCGAAGCACTCAACCGCACCCAACCACTTTCCTACGAGGGCATTCCTGCCTTCGGCGGACTTGCCGTCTGGGAACTCACCGACCGGCTGATGGTGGAAGCTGCGTACCTCTACTCGGTCAACCGCAAAGTGGTCTATGATCCAGTCACAAACCCTTATGGACAGCGGAACCCCGATAGCTACCACTTTCTCGAGCTCGGTGCACGCTGGATGCTCAATCCCTACAGCCGTGTTGTGTTTTACGGTTTTGGAGGGGCTGGAAGTGTATGGATTAGTCGCGATGGATCACCGCTGAGTGCTCCGAACATCTGTATAACACCAGGCATTGGGCTGTTCATCAACATTCCGACTCCGTATGGGATGATTGTCCCAGGTGGAGAGTGGCGGCTCAATTTCATGCTTGCCGATGAGCGGCGCTTTGTCACGATGAGCAACGGCGAGCGCTACATTGCGACGATTTCGACATTTTTTTCAATCCCGCGCTTTACGCTGCTGTACTTCCCGAAGTGGTAGAACATGCTGATCGTCGTTGAGCACCCGCTTTGTTCGCACGATATTGCGATCGTACGTGATCGGCGAAGCGATAGTGCAACGTTCCGCCGCGCGATGCACCGCATTGGGCTTCACGTCTGTCTTGCAGCAACGCAGCATCTTCCGACCCAGCCAACGAACGTGGAAACTCCACTTGAGGAAGCGACGTGCTCGATTGTTGCGCGACCGATCGTTGCGGTGGCAATTCTCCGAGCAGGGCTAATGCTGCTGGAGCCAATGCTGGAGCTGGTGCCGGGAGCACGTGTAGGCTATCTCGGGCTGCGGCGTGACGAAGCCACGTTGCAACCAGAGCAGTACTACCGCCGGTTACCGCCACTCGATGAACGCTCGAGCGTCGTGCTGCTCGATCCGATGGTTGCCACAGGTGGGAGTGCAGCTGCGGCAGTAGAGGTATTGCTCGAGTCCGGCGCGCGTGATATTACGCTTGCGTGTGTGTTAGCAGCTCCCGAGGGTATTGCGCGGCTGTCTGCCAGTTATCCAGCGCTGCGGATTGTCACTGCAGCGATTGATCGCGAGCTCGACCAGCGCGGGTATATTCGCCCCGGTCTTGGCGATGCAGGCGACCGTGCCTTTGGAACGGAATAATGGTGTAACGATAGCAATGGCAGCGCAGCGTTCGATACTCCGTGCACAGTTTCGATCCTTCGCCGCGGCTATGGTGCGGGTTGTTCCCTGGCTCTGGCTGGGAATCGCTGTTGGCATTTCCTTGATCGAAACCCCAATACGTTTCCGCACTCCACCGATTACGCGCGATGGTGCTGCGATGCTCGGCGTGGCGATCTTTCATGCGCTGGCGTACGTTGAGCTTTGCTTGCTTGTTCTGCTGATGGCGGCAGCAATACTGTTGCAAGGGAAAGCATTGATGATTGCCGTTGGTGGACTCGGGCTCATCGTGGGTGCCGAGCATGCGATCGTTGTTCCTCTCCTTGCGGTGCGGGCGAAGCTTTTGCTGGAAGGCATTCAGCCAGGGCCATCGAGTGTCCACGCGTGGGCAACGGC
This sequence comes from Candidatus Kapaibacterium sp., assembly GCA_026003495.1. Taxonomy (GTDB): domain Bacteria; phylum Bacteroidota; class Ignavibacteria; order Kapaibacteriales; family NICIL-2; genus NICIL-2. Next base: position 564,676 of record BPHK01000001.1, read on the forward strand.
ATTCGAAGCGGCGAAGATGCTTCTCTTGGTGCTGATCGGTTGGATCGGACAACGAGGATCGAAAGAGCAATGAGCGCTACTGTCGAGCAGATGTTCGCTCGCATCGCAAAGCGCTACGACCGCGCGAACACGCTGATCACTGTGGGGTTGCACCGCCGTTGGCGTCGGCGCGCTGTCCGGCTCAGTGGCGCAGAGTGCGGCATGCACGTGCTCGATTGTGCAACGGGGACGGGTGACTTTGCAATCGAATTCCTCCGTGTGGTTGGACCGTCGGGGCGAGTCGTCGCCGCTGATATCTGCCAGCCGATGCTCGATGTGTTCCGGTGCAAGGTTGAGCGTGGGTACCCGAACCTCACGATCGAGGCTGCGGACATGCTCGCCTTGCCCTATGCGGATGCGACGTTCGATATTGTCAGTTGCGGCTATGGCGTTCGCAACGCCGATGATCCGTTCTGTGCGCTTGCGGAGATGGCGCGTGTGGCAAAGCCTGGGGGGCGCGTTGTGATTCTGGAAACTGGGATGCCGCAGCATCCTCTTCTGGGAGCATTGCACGCACTCTATACGCGCCGCATTGTGCCCATGATTGGCGAGCTTGTCACTGGGGACCGGAGTGCATACGAGTACTTACCTCGGACTGCAGCTGCATTTCCTTCTGGGGAAGCGTTTGTGGCGATGATGGCTGATACTGCTGCGTTCACACGTATTGATGCATACCCACTCCTGGGAGGAGCTTCGTACATTTACGTTGGCGTCAAGCGTAGCTGATTTGGCTGGAATCGCCCACGTTGAGGGTGTGGAAGCTCCCGCAGACGGTAGCGTTGTTGCCGATGATTGAGCCCGAGAGCACAACTGCTGATACGCGGGCTCCTGTACCGATGATTGAATTTGCTACTCGTGCATCACGGACGATTGCGCCGTCCCCGATCGTCGCATACGGACCGACGATCGAGCGTTCGATGGTAGCAGTTGGTGAAACGTAGGAGGGCGGCAGAACGATTGCATTCGTTGGTGGCATCACTGATTGCTGGTATCGCTCCAAGAGAAAGCGATTGGTCTCGAGCAGCGTTTCTGGTTTACCGCAGTCGTACCACCCCTCGATGGTGAATGCAGCGATGCGTTCGCCTCGATCGATCATGCACTGGAGAGCATCGGTTAGCTGGTATTCGCCCTTGGTTCGGATGTCACGAGCGATGAGATGTTCCAAGCATTCGACCAACAGCGTGCTGTTGCGGATAAGATAGAGTCCCACAATTGCAAGGTGCGAGGGCGGATCAGAGGGCTTTTCAACCAGACGGACGATCGTGCCGTTTGCAATTTCGACGACGCCGAAGCGGCGTGGATCTTCGACTTCCTTGACACCAATTGCACTTGTAGGGGAGTGCACAAAGCGCTCTAAGTCGGCATCGAAGATCGTATCGCCCAGGATGATAATGATTGGCTCATGATCGAACGTTGTGCGTGCACACCAAATGGCATGGCCCAAGCCGAGTGGTTCGGCTTGTTCAACGAACGCTGCTTGAAGGGAGGGATACCGTTGTGTGACGTACTGCTCAATTTGTTCGCCCATTGGACCGACGACGAACGTTGCATCGGTGATGCCGTGGCTGATGAGAGCATCGAGAATGTGTACGATGATCGGTTTGCCTGCAACGTTGAGCAGAACTTTCGGGACGGTGTATGTGTGCGGACGGAGCCGCGTTCCATAGCCAGCAACAGGGATGACGGCACGCATAACGAGCCTATGGGGATTGCACGTGGAATTTTTCCAGTGCAAATTACGGTGGAGGTTTTATGCAACTGTATCGCTGGACGATTGCTCCGCCGAGGGAACTTCGACGTAGAAAATCGCTCCTTCGCCTGGAGAACTTTCGAGCCAGATTCGGCCATTCATCAGTTCGACGAGCCGTTTGGCGATTGCCAATCCAAGACCGGTTGAGCTTTCGCCTCCGGTCGGCCGAGCCGACAGCCGCTGGAATTTCGTGAAGAGCTTTTGTTTATCCTCGTCTGTAAACCCCGGGCCTGTATCACTGACGACAAAGCGGACTGCATCGCCGCGCTGGCCGAGGAGGATGCGAACTTCGCCACCAGGTGGGGTGTACTTGATCGCGTTGGAAAGGAGATTATCGAAGACTTCCTCTAAGCGGACAGGATCTGCCATTGCCCAGCATTGGTCAAGACTGGCAAGGAGCGTAATGCTTTTTGCGCTGGCGTGCGGTTGGTAGCGTTCGACAAGTTTCGACGCAAGAGAATGCGCTGCCACTGGTTGAAGGTGGACGCTGAGTTTGCCTGCTTCGAGTGCACTGACGTCGAGCAGGGAGGTGATTAGGTGCTGCATGTTCTCTGTTACTTCCAGGATACGTGCTGCCAGCTTCTGCACCTGATCGAGTTTGTTGACGACTTTGGGGTGGCGGAGCGTCTCGGCGGAGATTTTGATGCTGGCGACGAGATTTTTCAAGTCGTGGGTGACGATGCTCAGGAGTTCACTGCGTTCGCGGTCGAGAGCGGCGAGTTGCTCGTTCGCCTGCTGAAGTTGTGCGTTGATTTGTGCGGTGATTGCTTGCTGTTGTTCGAGTTCTTAGTACGCCGATTGGAGTGCTGTGGTCTTTTCTTGAAGCTCACTGAGTGCATTGGCTAACTCGACGCTGCGGAGCCGGTAGATTTCTTTTTCGCGGGCTTCTTGCTGGATTTTGTGGCGGGTTTCCATGACAGCGATAAGCTTCTGCGCATCGTCTGCAAGGATGCGGCGTCGCAGCTCAGTACTCCGGCGGAAAAACACCAACGCTGTTTGGTAGTGTCCAAGTTGCTCGAGAATCTGCGAGACATTCTCTGCCAGCTCTGCCTCAAGGAGTGTTGACTGCGTCTGGCGTGCTACTTCGATTGCCTGCTTGTAGTAGCGGAGTGCGCGTCGGGGTGCATTGTGCAGGCGATAGCACTCAGCGATGGCATCCAGGACATACGAGACCTCACTTTGTGCATTCAATTTCCGGAATAATGTCAGCGCCATTGCCAGGTATGAGAGTGCCGTTGCGGAGTCCCCTCGTGCACGATGAACTTTCCCGATCAGAAAGATCGCCATTGCGATGTTGTACTCGGCACCATTTCTGTAGGCTCTGCTGAGGGCTTTCGAGAGATACTCGAGTGCCTCGTCGTAGCGCTGCATTGCTAGGTAGATACGCCCCATGTTCTCGAGAGTAGCAAGAAGCTCCTGCTCTTGTCCTTCGTGTTCGAGCCAGGAAAGCGCTTGATGGGTGTAGTCGAGAGCGGTTTCGTAATGTCCGAGGCGGTAGTAAACGCTTGCGATGTTGTTGACCGTCACCGCGATGCTGACGGGTGCTTTTCCATGCTGCTCTTTGATGTCGAGCGCTTTGAGGTAGTGCTCGAGTGCTAAGTCGAGCTGTCCGAGCTCTTGGTAAATAGACGCAATATTCGAGTGCAGTGCAGCCAGTGGCTGTACAATGTTGCTTTGCTCGCACAGCGAGAGGGCATTGTGCAGATGCAGGAGTGCTTTATCGAAGCGGGAAAGCTTGAAGTAAAGCCCAGCAAGTGTCGAGGCAACATGGATGGCGTCGTCACGGTTTCCAAGTTGCGCGTAGCTGGTCAGTGCATCTTCGAGTTGCCGTCAGTCGCCCACCATTGCAAATCGTCTGCAATAGTTGCTCACGGGGTAGATATTCTTGTTCACAACATGATGTCAGCAACATTTTCGATGCATACCAGCAAGACTTCGACCGCGGCCGCTACCGCGATAGCAATTATGTGTGGGGGCCGCCGCAGCCACGTACGGTTGGTGTAGAGGTGCAGTGGTTGTTCTAACGTGCATCGCTAAATTTGCCTCTGACTACTCTTCGCTGGAGCACCAATGGAGCAGGAGAAGCGTTCCGCTCTCGATTTTTCAAGCGATGTGGTTATTCAGCTCGATCACTGGCAACGTCGGACGCCGTTGCAGATTGATTTTAGGGACAGCGCGCAAGGCAACCACGCTCAATTCTGGCTCCACATTGCACAACAGTATCTCACCTGGATCGTGCCACCTACGCGGGCGCTCCGCTGGCAGCCGCCCCAATCTGGGTCGAAGCCGCCGTGGGTCGAGTGGTTCGGCGATGGCGAACTCAACGTAGCAGAAAACTGTGTTGATCGCCACATTCGCACATGGCGACGGAACAAAGCAGCCATCATCTGGGAAAGCGAGCCTGGAGATGTGCGTGTGCTCACGTACTTCGACCTCTACCGCCAGGTACAGCGTTTTGCGAACGTCCTACTCGGGCTCGGTGTGCGCAAAGGGGATCGAGTGACGATCTATCTGCCGATGATCCCCGAAGCTGCTGTTGCAATGCTTGCGTGTGCCCGAATTGGCGCGATCCATAGCGTTGTGTTCGGTGGGTTTTCCGCTGAGGCACTGCGAGAACGAATCAATGATTCGCAGAGCAGTGTGCTCATCACCGCCGATGGCGGCTGGCGCCGAGGGAGCATCGTCCCACTCAAGCGTAACGCCGATCAAGCGCTCGAGCAGTGCCCAAGTGTTCGGCATGTGGTGGTCATCCACCGCGGAGTGGAAGATGCCACGCATGTTCCGATGCAGAGTGGGCGCGACCAGTGGTGGCATCGTCTGATGGAGGAGGTCCCGCCGAGTTGCCCTCCGGAGCCGATGGAGAGCGAAGACCCACTGTTCATCCTCTACACGAGCGGGACAACAGGGAAACCCAAAGGGCAGCTCCATACAACTGCTGGGTATCTGACAGGTGTTGCCGCAACGACCCAGTGGGTCTTCGACCTTGCCGATGAGGATGTCTATTGGTGCACAGCTGACATCGGCTGGATTACCGGTCATAGCTACGTCATCTATGGGCCGCTTGCCAATGGTGCGACGGTGTTCATGTACGAAGGTGCACCAGATTATCCCGATCGCGATCGGTGGTGGGCGCTCGTCGAAAAGTACGGTGTGACGATCCTCTACACCGCACCGACCGCGATTCGAACGATGATGCGCTGGGGCGAAGAGTACGTGCGGCGACACAATCTTGAAAGTCTTCGGTTACTTGGCAGCGTGGGAGAGCCGATCAACCCAGAAGCGTGGCTATGGTATTGGGAGAACATCGGTGGCAAGCGCTGTCCGGTTGTGGATACGTGGTGGCAGACGGAAACAGGGTGTATCGTCATTGCGCCGCTGCCTGGAATAACACCACTCAAGCCAGGTTCAGCAACACGACCACTGCCAGGGTTCCGCGCCTCTGTGCTCGACGATAGCGGCGATCGGGTGACTCCTGGTAGGCGCGGCTATTTGGTCCTGGAGCATCCATGGCCAGCGATGTCGCGCACAATCTGGGGCGACCACGCGCGCTATGTGGAAACGTACTGGTCACGCTTCCCAGGCAAGTATTTCACTGGTGATGCAGCCACATGCGATAGAGACGGTTACTATTGGCTTCTTGGACGAACAGATGATGTCCTCAACGTTGCTGGGCATCGGCTCAGCACGATGGAACTCGAAAGCATCCTCGTCGAGCATCCGGCAGTTGCCGAGGCGGCGGTGATCGGTCGAACTGACGCAGTGAAGGGACAGGTGCCGGTTGCGTTTATCACGGTGCGGGAATCCTTCCCGATGCATGCAGGACTGGCCGATGAGCTCAAGGACTACGTCGTCGAACGGATAGGAGCGCTCGCGCGGCCGGCGGAAGTGCACTTCACCGCAGAGCTTCCTAAGACCCGCTCGGGGAAAATCATGCGACGACTCCTGCGCGATATTGCCGAAGGACACGTGCTTGGTGACACAACAACGCTTGCCGATCCCGGCGTAGTAAAGCATCTGGTGCAGCTTTATCGGGAAGAGTGAACACTGGCTGCCCGTTTTTTTGTCGAATGCCTATTTTTGACTGGGCGTCGGGAACACCAGGTGCCGAACGTGTGTATACGCGCCCTGTGCATCCAAGGGGGACACCACGACGCGTGTTCACCTTGCATGCAATGTGATGAGGGTTTTGTTCCACTTTTCCGATGGTGTCCCTATGATACGGTCACACAAAGCTTCTGCTACTGCGCTCTGTGCGCAGTGTTCACTCCTCTGGCATTTCTCCAGAGCTGTGCTCCTGCTTAGCGTAGTGCTGTTGGGCGGACTGTCACCACGGCTCTCTGCCCAAAGTACCAACATCGCCGAAGCCTCCGACTCACTGACGGGCTTTTGGATCAAAAAGGTCGTCAGCAACACGCAAATTCCCTCCGGGGTGACGTTCTCGTACACGATCTACTTTTCCTTCCCCGCTGGGACGCAGAACGTAACCATTACCGATGTGCTCCCACCAGCAGTGGTATTCCAGAGCTTCTCGGTGACGAGTGCCTGCCCGCCATCGAGCACATCACTGCCAACGGCAGGCACCACCGGCACCGTGCAGGTTAGCTGGGGGGCGCTTCCCAACGGTTGCTCCGGCTCGATGACAATTGTTGTATCGTTCCCGAATGGCATCACGTGTAATGGTGCGGCCGCACGCAATCGCGTATGCCTTGCCGGTTCGGTACTTATCAACGGGCAAAAGATTTTCCGGGAATTCTGTACACCGTACGTCAGCACGACCGCGCAAGCGGCCAGCACTTGGAGTATTCAAAAGCAATTGCTCGGCTCGACATCCGTCGGCGGCAATTGTCCGCGTGCGTTCCCCGGCGATACGGCGAACTACCTGGTATGCCTGACAAATAATCCTGGGCAATGGGGCTGGAACGGACAGCTCAATCTCGTCAATGGCACTGTGACGGACGTGCTACCGAGCGGAGCGCAGTTCATCAGCGCCTCGTGCCCTGTGAGTGTGAGTGGGCAGACGATTACTTGGAACGTGGGGAATCTCTCCGCTACGCAACCGTATAATACCCAGTGCTGCACGCTGAAAGTGTACTATCCGCCGAGCACATTCCCCGCAAATTCCCAAATCACGAACACCGTCACACTCAGCGGGCAAACTGGAAGCCCGCAGGCGCCGTGCGGTTCCATCCAACAACCGAACACGCTCTGTTGGCAGAAAGTGGCACCACCACCGCCTACCACAACGGCACAACTCTGGAAGTGGGTCTCTACCAACGGGCAGCCAGGCTGCGGGGGCACCTACACCATTCAGTTGTGCAACACCGGGCAGACTCCGATCTCTTCGACGACAATCACCGATACACTGCCCAGCGGCGTAAGCTTTACGAGTTTTGGCTATACGCATCCGGGCTTGACAGTAAGCCAAAGCGGGGGTGTCATCACTGCAACGCTCAACGGCGCTCTCCAACCTGGGCAGTGCCGCTGGTTCTACGTCAACTTCACCGTCTCGCCGACGGCGACGCCAAACAGCACCATCACCAACTGCGCTTGGGCGCAAATTCCAGGTCTGCAACCCTTACAGTCCTGTGCTTCCTTTGTTGTCCAAGCCCCAGCCCCGACCGCTTGCATCGGCAAAGAGATTTGCTCGCCGCAGGCATCGTACTCGCCAGGGCAAATTGTGCGGGTGCGCTTCCGTCTGCAGAACATTGGCGGCCAATCCATCAACGGCGCAACGCTGGTGGATAACCTCCACCCGAGTTTGCAGTATGTCGGCAACCCGAGCTTCTACACCAGCAATGCTTGGAACACGCCGTGCAATCCCACCTCGGGCACCAGTTCCTGGACACCTGCGCCGACCCTTTCGGTCAGCGGGCAAACCATTACGGTGAGCAATATCACCATCCCGGCGACATGCCAGAACCTCTTCTGGAACAGTTGCGGCTACTACGGCAATGCTGGCGTGCCATTCTACTGGATTGAGTTCGACGCCAAGATTGCCGACACTGCAGCGCTGGGTAACATTCCCAACAACTACACGCTCTCCGGTGGTGGATTGTCGCAGCCGGTGACCTCGAACACGGTCTATCTGCTCGTGACAGGCACAACGGGCTTCACGCTCGAAAAGAAAGTCGCCTCCGACACCACTAACTGGCAGAATTCGCTTACCACAAGCGCCGGCTCGACAGTCAACTACCGCCTGCGGATGAATCTGACGGGCACTGCGCCGCTGCGCTACGCCACGTTCGTTGATTTGCTCCCGATGGACAATGGCTCGAGCGATGGCAAAATCCTCCAAGCCTGTGCTCCGCGCAGCAGCCAGTATAGCCTGACGTATCAGAGCACCGTTGCGAGCACACCCGCCAGCACTGGCTACGCGAATGCGGCTACGACACTTGCCAGCGCCAACGCAATCAGCTCGGCGATTGGTGCACCGGCGCTCTTCCCGACAAGCTGTGGAAGTGCAGGAAGCTGGGGTAGTGGCATCGCCGCCGGGAGTAAGAACCTCGGTTTCGTCTTCGGCACTGTCGGGGCTGGCTCGCAGCCTACCGTGGTACTCGCTGTGAAGTTGGATGCCCAAGCCCAGCCCTTGCAGATTGCCTGCAACACCTTTGCTGCGGGAGGAGCTGTGCGGCACCTGCTCAATAGCAGCACCATCCAAGATGTGGCGATCGGTGCGCTGGAATCCGCCCCGGTGTGCGTGACGGTGGACTCTACATCACGCTGCTACCGCGTCAGTCCACAAGGGACCCCGCCCACACCCATCGGCGTTGTCTCAACGCCAAAGGGCGATGCCTGCAAGTACCAGTGGACCGTGTCGGTTACAAACCCTGGTCCGGCTACCCAGGGCTGCGTGAGCTCGCCGCAGGGACAAGTGACCCCGAGCAGCTTCACGCTCCCGACGGGCACGTCCACCCTGACGCTGACCTTCGTGGACATCCCGCCGCAGGATCAGGTGGCATGCTTCTACTTCGGCACACTCGATGCAGCAGGCGTGTGCACGCCGTGCGATACGCTCTGCGTTGACCTGCCGCCCTGCCCGAAACCCGACACCTGCTGCCCGCGTTTTGAGCGGGTAGATATCAAGTGCAAAGGGCGCGATAGCTCGGGCAACCAAGTCTATCAACTCTGTGCCAGCGGGACGCTGCCGTGCAAAGCATCGATTGTTTTGACAAGCCCGGATGGGAGCTTCACCCCAGCGGCATTCTGGGCTGGTCCGGGGGTCTTCACCATTTGCACTGACTTTACGGATCTGCCACCAACATCATCGGGGGCTATCACGATTCACTACGCTGTGATCGGGCAAGGTGTCGTGCTCTGCCGCGACTCAGCTCGTCTTCAGCTCCCGCAGTGCCCACCGGCGCCGCGCAACTGCTGCGACCTCTGGCAGCGCACGCTGCAGACGCAGGTCAAGTGGTTCTCGAACGGCACTGCTGTCATCACCGGAACGGCGACCGCAACAGCGCCAATCTCCGCCTTCAAAGCGGCGATCGTGAATGCGCAGCTTAAGCGCTGGTGTCCCGTCGTTCCACCGCCGCCGAGCAGTTGGCAGCGCATCTACGGCGACATTACCGGTGGATGGCTCTCGCCGGCACCCGGTGCGGGAGTCACGCTGACGCCGTTCTCGCGGCAGATCAGCTGGGAAGGTCCTGTGCCCGATAGTTGCAAGCGTTGGTTCCCAACAGCAAGTCCTGCGTCGTTCCAGCTCAATATGCTCTTCCCCGCAGCCTCAGGGCTGAAGTGTGGCGATTCGCTCTGCTTCACGGTGCGCTATACATTCACCGATTGTGAATGCCGCACGTGTGATACGCTCATCACGTACTGCGTGGCGCGGAAGAAGAAATTCCCTGACTTCCCCTGGTTTACACCATCCATCACCCGCCCATCTCCCAATCGGCTCCATCTCGCATACAATGATGCTATCGTAGTTGAAAGTGAAGCCAGTGATGAGTATGCGCAACTGCAGATGCTCGAGTTTCGGGTAAGGGATAAGATTCGGCCAAGGGGCATTGAACTCAAGGACATTCGGGTCGTCGACGACCAGGGCGAAGAAGCATCCGGAGTCCAGACAAGGATCACCGAAGGCGGCGGCGTGGTCATTTTCGGCGAGCGCAGTAAGACTGCATATGAGTTGCGCATCACAATGGAGGAAGGAGTGCCCGATACCGGCCTGTCCATCATCGCCACCTGGACGTGGGAGGAAACCGACGCAGCCGGTGAAACTGCAACCGTCAGCGAAACACGCTCGCTCACCATACCCGACCGCGATATCTATGATGCGGTTCGACCGATCGGCACAATTGTGCAGGATCGCGAGAGTTTGCCGCCGCACGTGCGCACCTTCGCTCTGGCCTTCGTCAATGGTCCAGTTCCTGCAAATCGCCTCGAAATCGAGCTCACACCGCTCCCGCAGCCGGATGGGACCGTGCCGCAAATCATCGCAATCGGTCCAGTGGATGCACCGCAGATTACGATCAAGTGCACCAGCTGCTGTCCAGTTCGATGCCAACACGGCATAGAGGGTCCAGTGGAGCCAGGCGAAATGATCCGACCGCTCTTTATGACCGTTGCCGGCTCCAAGCGGGATGGACTTGATGCCGTCGAGTTGGAGTACGTCCTCCGCGATGGGGAGACGGGTACCGCGATCGGCAAAGGGCGTGTGATTCTCGAAGGCGCCGTCTCCGGCATCAAGCCTGGCGAGGAGGAAGCATCGCTGGTGAGGGGAATCGAAATCGGCTCTGTTATCCCCAATCCGGCAAGCGAGGTAGTAACGGTTGCTCTCCAGGCGTCGGTCCCCACACGGGATGTCACGTTGGAGCTCGTCGATACCTTTGGGCGTCCAGTGGCGACGGTACTCACCCATGCAGAGCTTGTGCCCGGCACGACGGCAGTGCCTGTCAACGTCGGGTCACTGCCGAACGGAACGTACCTGCTGGTTCTGCGCAGTAGCGCTGGGACAGCAGCGAAGAAGCTGGTCGTTGTGCGGTAACGATTCGAACGCTGCGCACTGTCGCACGCGGCTCCTCGAGTCACGGGGAGCCGCGTGGTGTTTTGTCTTCGGACGACTTGGGAACATTTGATGGTATTCGCAGTCGAAGGGCACCGGAATTTGTCCAACATGTTCAACATCTTTAGAGGTTCGACCATGTTGTTACACATTGCACGATGCGGGTTGGTGTTGCTTGGAGGAGCGATTGTTGCATTCTCCCAGGTTGACGTGTCGCTGCAGTTGCCCTTTGCGCAGCAGATGCCACCGCAGATTACCGAGTGGCATGAGAACGAATCTCTCATCCGTGTTCTGATTCAGAACACGGGCAAGGAACGCTACACTGGGTTGATCATTTCCGCCGAGCTCCAGCGGGATGGACGCAGGATCGCGGCGACGCGGAATGGTCACCCGGCACAACCGCGGTTCGACTTGTCGCCAGGTGAAGTGCGCGCACTGTCCTGGCGTGAGGTGATTGCAGAGGCAGCTATTGAGTACGACCGCAGCATCGCTGAGCAGGTGTTGACTGCCGGTGAGCTTCCCGCTGGTAGCTACCAGCTTTGCTTGCAGGTCTTGGATGCTCGGCTGCGACCAATTGGGCGTCCGGGGTGTGGGACGTTCACCGTGATCTTAGCCGATCCACCAGTTCTCCTCTCACCAATCGGAGGGGTGCAGGTTTCTGTGATGCCGCACCTGCAGTGGTCCCCGAGCTCGCCTACGGCACCTGGACTCCAGTATCGCGTCACGCTCAAGGTACGATATCGGGGACAGACACCAGCCCAGGCGATGGCGAGCAACCCTATCCGGTTGCAGGTGGATGTGCCGACGACCAGCTACCAGGTCCCAGTCACTGAGCAACTGGGCGTAGATGCAGCCGATCCGAACTATGCTGGGCACGTCTGGCAAGTGCAGGCATTGCTCAACGGCCGTCCGTATGGGCGAAATCGTGGGCTCAGTCAAATCGAGTGGTTCACGGTTCCACCAATGGCCGTCGATCCAGTAAAGCCTGCATCGCACAGTTGGGCGCATGCGATCGCACAAATCAAGCTTGACGAGCCATATCTGCCAGACACGATCCGCTATGTTTGTGATTTACCGCCAGGGACTCCACCGGATACTGTGCTGGTGGAGCTGGAGGTGGAATATCCCGCGGCACTTCCTAAGCTCGGCGGGCCAACGATCCTGGAAGATGACGATGGTCGCATCATCATCGGTCAGCTGCGCCCCGATAGCGTCCTCATCCCGGTGCCCGTCCTCGGCGCGCGGGGGACGAGTTACTACTATGCCCCAGACCAAAAAGGCGGACAGCAGCTCAGCAGATATGTCTACAATGGCTACTACCTCTACGGGTCGTCCCCAGGGGACACGTTGGGGCAGGTGGATAGGACAAGATACACCGGTGGCTACTTCCTCTACGAGATGCACCCTGGGGACACGTTGCACCCAGGGGACACACTGGGCGGAAGAGAACCTCAAGCAAAATGGACTGGCTATGTCATCAACCAGGCGATTGCCTCAGGAGCAGGGCGGGCATCGGGTAGGACATTAGCGGGAGTCACACGCCAGGCAGGACCGTCGACGACAGGAACACAGATTGTGAGGGGGGTAGTACTCCCACCGCCGAAGCCGAGCGAGATTGGTATCCCTGATTTTCGAATGGCGCCCTCACAGAATCGTCCTGCCATCAGTCACGATACGGCCGGCACCGGTGGTAGAGTTGTTGTCTGCTGGCCCCAAGGCAAGCCAGGAGATCGCCCAGTGGCAGTGTATCGCTGGTTGATGATCCGCGGTTCGAAGCCGCTGCGACCAGAGGCGCAGAAGTACGAGCTGGAGCTGGAGATTATTAGCATGAGCGTAGACCGCTGATAAAAGGTAATTCACTGCCGATTTACGGTTGGTACGCAGCGCCTTCTTGGAAGAGAAGGCGCTGAGTATTTTTGCGGCCGTACTTTCTGGAACACAACAGATGGGGCAGTACATCCTCTTTCCTGAGGAACTCCCGACGAATAGTGACCTCAACGCCCTGCTCGATGACTCGGCGCTCATCATTCCCTCGACTCACCATGATGCTGCGCGGACATTACTGCGCCAACAGTACTATCGTCCTGCTGAGCAAAAACACCCGTCGCTCGTCAAACGCGCGGTGTATCGGCTTTTGCATCGTCCTCCTCGCTATCCACCGGACAAGAAGATCCCAGCATCGTTACTTCGGCGAATCCTCATTCTCCGCTATGATGGGTTAGGGGATTACATTCTGACAACGCCGCTCCTGCAATGGCTAAAGCACTCAGTACCGCACGCAGAGATTGACGTGCTCACATCCCAGCGGAACGATCTCCTTGCGACAGTCGATCCTCACGTGTGTGTACATGTCCCGATCTGCGATCGGCCTCAGTTCCATCCTTCAGCAGCTCGTGCCTATACTGTGCTGAGAACGCGTCGCTACGATCTTGTTTTTGCACTTGTTAACAACAACATGACTCGCCAAGCATTCACCTCGCGAGTCCTTGCCGCCAATGCTGATTATGTGACAATTCTCAATGGTCGTTCTGCTGCGCTCTATGGACAAGTCTTTCATCGGCAGGTAGTAAATCATCCCTGGCAACAGCATTGGTGCGAAACCTACTATTCAGCTGGACCAGCCACAGTCGAATCTGACGTATCACTCGAAACGATGCCTTCTCTCTGGGTACCATATCACCCCTCGGCGGAAGAGAATGTCAGCAAGTTTCTCCGTTCCTATGAGTTGCAGGCCGAAGTTTCAACTACTCCTGAGCTGTTAGCCGGACAACAATACTGCGTGCTCAATCTTTCGGCACATGATCAGGAGCGAAGTCTTACCGCTCCACAAGCTCTGAAAACCTGCACGATGCTGCGGGAGCGTTTCCCACACTATGCCGTGATCATCGTTTCATCACCCGCACATCGTACGATGGGGGAATACCTTGCCGCGCAGCTTGGTCCGCCTGTGTACTACTACCACAATGGTTTTCTCGAAATGATCCCGCTGCTCCGTTCCGCACAGTGGGTGATCACGCCCGATACTGCACTTGTCCATGTTGCAGCTGCACAACACGTACCAGTCATCGGTCTTTACCATCGCCCGCTGACGGTATGCGAATGGTATCCCTACCGAACGGAATTTCAGATTGTCCTCCAGTGCAATCCTCGCGGCATCTCAGCGATAGCTCCAGAGGCGATCATCTTCGCCACCGAGCACATGGAGGCGATGCTCTCCGAGCACAAAAGACAGGCGGAAACGAACTGATCAATTCGAAATAACTGAATGCTCAAACACCGTTGCTCCATTGTATTTTTGCCGACCGAATAGTCGGTCAATATCGTGGGTGATGTGATGAATACTGATGCGCTCCGTGTTGCAAAGCATGTGTTCCGCACAAACAAAGCGTTCACTCTTGTGACGGCGGGTTCATCCGGCCAGTGGGCAGGAAAGGCCTATTTCGGTGAAGAGGATGGCTACCTCTACGTCGCGCTCGAACAAGGGCGGAACTTTCGGAATGTGATGGAAAATCCTGAGGTCTTCTTCGTGATCGAACGCGGCGTTCCGGATCGCTTCGTCCAGGGTCGAGGAATTGCCGAGTGCTTGGGACCGATCGAAGAGCGCCCCGAAGCGCACATCATTTTTCGCAAAGCGCTCGAACTGGTGCTCTACGCTAAAATGATCCCTGGGGTGATGCTCTTCCGCATTCGACCGACGGAGCTGTATATCTCCGACTTCAGCCGTGAATGGAAACCACGGGCGACTGTCGCCGTCACCGATGCAGTGATGGCGTTCTTCCGCGAGCACCGCGATCGCTACTCGTGGTGGCGGTTGTTCTGGAAAGCCATTCGCCCCTTTGCGTTTCCTGCAACGCTGGCGCCTGTGCTCGTTGGGTCACTAATTGCACCAACGCTTGTGTGGTGGAAGTTCTTGCTTGTCCTGTTCGGTACGATGATTGCACATGCAGGTGTCAACGTCATCAGCGACTACATGGATTGGAAGCGCGGTGCAGATACCTGGCGGGTGCTGGGTTCCAGCCGCGTTTTGGTAGATGGCATCATGTCGCCGCAATCGCACCGAGCACTCGGCATTGCACTCCTTGTCGTTGCAGCAACCATCGGCGCAGTTCTCGTGACCGTCAGTGGTCCAGCTGTTTGGCTCTTGATGGCGCTGGGGGCTGCCATTGGGATTTTCTACACCGTTCCGCCAATTGGGCTCAAGTATCGCGCGCTGGGTGACCTTGCCGTCTTTCTCGCCTTCGGTCCGCTGATGGCACTCGGCGCGTACTACGTGCAGACGGCCTCGCTCGATTGGCTTCCGGTGTGGCTTTCGATTCCGATTGGGCTGCTGACGATTGCGATTCTGCACGGCAACAACTACCGCGACATTGCCGAGGACCGTGCTGCCGGGTACCACACGGTGGCGAGCCTGCTCGGACCGCGTGGATCGGCGTACTACTACGTTGCGCTTCTGGCGGGGGTGTATTTGAGCGTGCTCCTGTTCATCTGGCTGGGGTGGCTGCCGCTGTGGGCACTGGTTGTGCTGCTAACCTTTCCACTGGCGTGGCGCAATATTCGCGTTGCGTTCAACCACGCGCGGGTTGCATTTAGCTTTCTCGATTTGCTTACGGCGCAATTGCACTTGCTCTTCTCGCTTGCACTGGCTGCATCGCTTGCGTTAGGCCGAGCAGTGCCGCTCCACTAATGGGCACCGGCTATCGGACAATCACCAGGGGTCGAGTGATGACCTGCCCAGCGCTCTGTATCCGGAGGAAATACGTTCCTGCTGGGACTAGGTGGGCATCACAGGATGTGGCGATGCGGTCAACAACATAGCCATCGAACGCGCAGCCCATCTGCCGACCGTCGAGTGCGACGATGTCCACACGAACCATCGTGGGCAGCGAGACTTCAAGGGCGAGTTTGACGTAATCGCTCGCTGGATTCGGTACAACCTCGAGTGCGATGCGGGGATTTTCCGGGCCTTTTTCCACACTGGTGGTTACGATTTGGCTCTCCGTTGCAGGGCTGAGTTCCCAGATCACCCCACTCGGTCGCTGCACACGTCCGACCGTGCGCACGCGATAGCGAACCGCGCCTTCGACGCGGTAGGAGTCGGTGAATCGCGTTTCCGTAATAGGTTCCGGCGTCAACGCAACTTCACGCCCGCCGGGCAGTGTGCGATAGACGTAGTAGCCCACGATGCTATCAGCAGGTGTGAAGGGAGTCTCCCACGAGAGTTCGATGCGGCGGCCGTCTTGCCGTACTGCGAGTGATCGCGGTGGTGCTACTTCCTGATCGAACCGTACCCGCAGCGTTGGATCACCGAGGAGTGCAACGTGGACCCATCCTTGCGCGAAGGAGCTGACGTAGAGACTCTGCCCAACGAACGGGGAAAAATTCTGCACCATCAGCGCGATGTCGCCGATGGTTTCGCCCGCAGCCATCGGGTGGAGATACCACACCGGCCGCCCAGACCACGAGCAAGTCAGCGCCCCGCGTGCCACTGCGACACGCATCAGGTTGTTCTGTGAGTCCCAATCCCCGAAGTACGATCCAAAGAGCATCGTGAACGCAGCGTTGACACGTCGCGTCGCAAAGTCCCCAACATTCCCGATGCCATTGGCGCTCGTGTACGAACCGGCACCGCACCCATACGCAAAGAGGCGATCGGAAGTGTCGAGCGTTGGGAACCACTTTTCCACGCGAACGTTCGCTGCCCCAACAATTGGTGGAAAGCTCGTCCAACCCGATCGAGCGAATAGTTCCGGATAGGTCGGGAAATTGTCGTCTATCAGCGCGGCCCAGCGATAACTTCGGCTCCCAGTTCGGTAAGCGTAGTCACGTGCGAAGTAATCGCGCAACATCGCGATTTCCGCTTCCGATGCGTTAGAGCCTTGCGGGACAAGGCGAGGAAGATTGTAAAAGTCAACTCTGCCAATGCGGATGCTGAGCGGAGATGGAAAAAAGACGTTGTCGAATTTCCCATCGCCTGGGAGATTACGGTTTTCCTGCCGTACAACTCCGGCAGTGTCGGTGATGGCATCGTTCCACCCGCTTTCGGAAAGTACACCGTAGTAACCGTCGCACGGCCATGCGCCACGATGATCTGGATTATGGCCGTCGGGAGGAGGAACGTATTGGCCATTGTAGTACAAGCCCGAGTACGGCACTGCAACGCGACCGATGAGGAATGCACTGGCAGGTTCATCGAGGTTGCCGCGATTGTACCAGCTTCGGATGCTATCCTTTGTGCGCTGAACTGCTCGAGCATCGAACTGCTCTGCGCGGGGGACAATCGTTTGCTCAACCCGCCAGCCTTCCCGATCGAGTTGAGCGGTAAGTTGCGCAATCTCTTGGGCAAGCGGGGTCGCTACTGTCGAATCTACAACCAGTAACACACGTCCGCGGTAGGGTGGCACTGGGACATCGTACCCAACGCAGGTATAACCAGCGGCGGTAAAGAGAACAGTCTGATTGTTGATGCTCCGCGTAAAGCTATTGACGACGGCGAATTCGTATAGGATGCCATCGCTCATCGGCATGGAGAATTCGACCGAGTCGTTGCTCGATGGAGGTACGATGCCGACTCGGTAGAACTGCGGATCGCTCTGCCGCTGGCGCATAAGGACAGTGTCTGGAGCTTGGAAGTCGGGGTCGTGCTTCCAGCGCAGCGTCACCTGCGGCGGATTGCTCGCACGATCAATGATCACCCGCAGAGGAATGGCAACTTTGCTTGCGGGAGGAACTTGGGCAGTTGCTGCCGCTATCAGCCCGATCGAGCAGAGTAGCACAATGCGTCGGTATCTCATTGCATAACCCTCGTGTGGTTGATAGTGCCCAGTTGCTCCGCACGGTGAATGCGACACCTGCGCTCAGGGGAAAATGCCCAGCATGGAGTATGCTTGCGCGATCTTGTCAATTGCCGAAATGAACGCTGCGGTGCGCATGTCCTTGACCTTGGGGTGCTGGTGCCAGACGTCCATGATTTCATGGTACGCGCTCACCATCGTTTCCTCAAGGCCGGAGTTCACGAGGTCTTCTTCCTCCGGGCCGCGAATGATGAGCGTGCGTTCGATTTCGCCGAGGGACTGCCCTGTGAGTTTTTCGATCGTTGCGATGATGCGGGAGTTCATCTGCTCTTCGAAGCGTTTATCCATCAGCCCGAAGCGAACGTGGGAGAGATTCTTGAGCCACTCGAAATAGCTGACGATGACACCACCAGCGTTGAGATACATGTCGGGAATGATAAGAATGCCGCGCTGGATCAGGATGTCTTCTGCGTACGCGGTCGTTGGGCCGTTGGCTCCCTCAGCAATGATTTTCGCTTGGATGCGTTCAGCATTGCCAATGTGGATCTGGGATTCAAGTGCAGCTGGAACCAAGATGTCGCAGGGGTATTCGAGGACGCTACTACCATCTTTGATGGTCTTGGCTTTGGGAAAGCCGGTGATGCTGCCTGTTTGACGGCGGTATTCAGCAAGCTCACGAACGTCAATACCCTTGGGATTCCAGACGGCGCCATCCCACTCGATGATTCCCGTGATCGTAGCGCCACCTTCTTGGAGGAAAAGCGCTGCGTGATAGCCGACGTTGCCGAAACCTTGCACGATGACGCGTTTATCACTCAACCCTGGCGTGATGCCCAATCGCTTCGTCAGTTCTGGATCGCCAAGTGCTTCGCGAACGCCGAAGTACACCCCGCGTCCGGTTGCCTCTGTTCTTCCGCGCACGCCGCCTTGACCAACTGGTTTCCCCGTCACGCAGCCGAGCGCGTTGATGTCATCGGGGCGGTAGGACATGTAGGTATCAGCGATCCACGCCATTTCACGTTGTCCGGAGCCGTAGTCCGGCGCTGGGACGTCAATTGAAGCGCCGATGCAGTTTTTGTGGATGAGCTCGACGGTGTATCGGCGAGTGATACGCTCGAGCTCTTCGACCGTAAGCTTGCGTGGATCAACCTTGATAGCGCCTTTGCCACCGCCGAAGGGCACGTTGACGACGGCGCACTTGTACGTCATCAGTGCTGCCAGTGCCATGACTTCATAGACGTCGGCATCTTCGCTGTAGCGAATGCCACCCTTGCAGGGAAGCTTGTGCTGAGAGTGTTCTGCTCGCCAGGCAGTGATAACCTTGATCTCGCCGCCGATCCGTGCAGGGAACTTCACTTCCAGGATTGTATTGCACGCACGGATTTGGTCGAGGATCCCTTTGTTGTGCTTGGTGTGTGCGGCGGCACGGTCGAAGTAGGTATTGACCGACTCAAAAAAACGCGCCCCCATCGTTTCCTTCGTCGGTGGGGGCGGAGTAGCACTGCGCTTCGAATGGCGAGCGTTCGATTTCTTGACAGCCGTGGGCATGGTAGATACTGCGGTGTGGAACTTGCTTGTGCCTGGCTGAACTTGTCCAGACGTGCGCAAAAATAGTGGGCATCTCCGGAAACGAATGCAGCGAGCATTTGGATGCTCGCCGCAAGGAGACATGAACGTTGTCCTGCGTGTTAGAGGTTGCCCCGGAGCGCTTGCTCGCGTTCGATCGCTTCGAAGAGCGCTTTGAAGTTTCCTTTGCCGAACGAGCGTGCACCTTTCCGTTGGATGATCTCGAAAAAGAGCGTTGGCCGATCCTGCACTGGCTTGGTGAAGATTTGGAGCAGGTAACCTTCGTCGTCGCGGTCCACGAGGATGTTCAAGTCGCGCAGTACCGCGACATCCTCGTCAATTGAGCCGACACGATCGAGCAGGTCATCGTAGTATGTCGCTGGTACGCGGAGGAATTCGACACCACGCTTGCGAAGCTCACTGACAGTGAAGACGATGTCATCGGTAGCGAGTGCAACGTGCTGGACGCCTGGACCGTGGTAGTACTCGAGGAATTCGTCAATCTGCGATTTCCTCCGCCCTTGTGCCGGTTCGTTGATCGGGAACTTGACGTAGCCAGTGCCATTGGAAACGACTTTGCTCATCAGCGCAGAATACTCGGTCGAGATGTCTTTGTCGTCAAAGGTGATGAGCAGCTTGAAGCCGAGAACGTCCTCGTAGAACTTGACCCACTCGTTCATCTTGCCGAGCTCGACGTTCCCAACGCAGTGATCAACGTACTTGAGGCCAATCGGCGGCGGGGCATAGGTTGTTTCCACCGGCACGTAGCCTGGCATGAAGACACCACGATAGTTTTTCCGTTCGACGAACGTGTGGACCGTATCGCCATAGGTCTTGATCGTCGCGACGACAACTTCGCCGTGCTCATCGCGGAGAACGGTTGGCTCTTGAACGCTTATCGCGCCGCGCTTGGTGGTCTCTTCCCATGCTTTCCGGGCATCCTCGACCCAAAGAGCTAGCACTTTGACGCCATCGCCGTGGGTGGAGATGTGCTCAGCTATTGGATTGTTCGGATGGTACGGCGTGGTGAGCACAAAGCGAATCTTGCCTTGTTGGAGCACGTAGCTGGCACGGTCGCGGACACCAGTTTCCAAGCCAGCGTAGGCAGTCAGTTGAAATCCGAAGGCGGTGCGGTAGAAGTATGCCGCTTGTTTTGCATTCCCAACGTAGAACTCGATGTAGTCGGTGCCGAGGATCGGCAGAAAGTCTTCCTCGACCGTTGCAGTAGGCTTTTCCAGTTCGATCATAGCTGGCACTGGTGATAGTGGAACACACTGCGAAATTACACCGCATTTAATCTACTACGGGCAGCGTTCAGTAGTCGCTGTAATTTGCATGTTTGTCACTACATGAAGAACCCATTGACGATGAGCCAACGCCAGCTCGAGCGTTCCATTCTCATTGTGGCGTACCATTTCCCTCCAATGGCAGTTGCAGCCTGTTTGCGCGCGGCGCAGGTCGCGACATTGCTTGCCGAGCGCGAGTGGAATGTGTGCGTTCTCCATGCTGTGCCTGGCCGCGACGATCCAACCGACGCTTTGTGGGCTGCTGAACTCGAAGCATGCGGTATTGAGCGTGTTGCGATCGAACCAGTTGCGGTGCCATCACTGGCGCGTAGTTCAATGCTACGGGTCCGAGTGGCATATGGAGTGCGCAGTCTATTCCGTGCAGCGTGCGACTACTACGCTCGATGGGAGCAGCAGGCACTCAACGCTGCAGAGCGCCGTGCTCGCCAGAAACCGTTCAACCTTGTGCTTGGAATTGCGCCTCCATTGAGTGTCGCACATGCAGCAGAGGCGATCGCGCGCAGGCTGGGTGTGCCGTTTGCACTCGATCTGGGCGAACGACTCGACCTTCTGGCTCACCGAGCGCCCTCCTATGCTGGACGCTCGCAGGAGAGCACGATCGAGTACCTTCTCCGCAAGGCGTTCTATGTGACGGTTACCAGTCGGCGTGAGAAAGAACAGCTCCTTCGTCGGTTCGACGTTCTTACCCACGAAGAAGTCGGCATCCTCCCGCACCGCGTGCAGACGCCGCTTTCGAGTTCACACGTGCATGAAGGACGGCGGCTCTTTCTCGTTGCCGATGAACTTGCTACTCCGCTGGTGCGGCCTGTCTTGGCAGCGGTGCGTAATCAGCAGAAACTCAAGCTCAGCATCGTTGGGCGCGCCCCGAAGTCTCTTGGAAAACTTCTCAATACATGGCAGCTTGGCGAGCACGTCCACCACGTCAGTGGGCTTACGTCGAGCCACCTCGATGAATGGATCGCCGCAAGCGATGGCGCAATTGCGCTGGCAACGCGATGGTGCTCGACGCCAAGCAGCGTCATCGAGCGGATGGTTGGTGCAGGGCTGCCGCTGCTTGCTATCGGTGAACTTGCACCTGCGATGGTAGCAGACTTGCCTAACGAACGTATCTACATCGCACCGAAGATTACTGCATCCGCAGTTCGGAGCGCGCTCTCTCGGCTTTTGGAGATGCAACGAGGAGAGCCGCGTCAGCAGGATGAATCCTTCGAACGCGAATTCTCCCGTCGGCTCGGAATGGTGATGAAACTTTAGGGGGAGACTCCTTCAGCGACAATGTCGCTTACGAGCACGTGTGCATCGGCGGATCCAAGTGGCTCGATGATGGTCTGTGAAGTTGCAGGGTGCCTGGTGCGAAAGGGACCAAAGACACTACATCCAATCGCAATGCGCGATTCCATACCCTCATGCTCGACGGCGATTCTCAGCGATCGCGAGGGCTCGTAGCGGAGCGTATCGGTTTGGACAAGCAGCGTGCTTCCATCTACGATGCGAGTGCCGGTGCGATCGAAGATGAGCGCGATGCCTTCGTCTCCCTTCGTGGAAAGGTTATGCTCTGTTGTTCGCATGCGGATGCGGATACCCTCGAGTGCTCCACCACCGCTCAAGACCATCGCCATTCGAACCTGCGTGTGTGAAGGATCTGCAAGCACAACCCGCGGTGTGCCATGGATGCGGATACTATGCGAGTTTTCTTTTACGACTGCAGTGCGTTCCCCCCGGTACCACACGCGGAGCGGAACGGTCGTATCCTCGTTGAGCCAGAACCGAAAGGGGTCGGACGTCCCGAGCTGCCAAACAGCGATCGGTGTCGCCAGAGTGAGGAGAAAGAGCGCTACTGCCATCACTGCACCGCTCGATTGTATCTGAGCTGACTGGGACGGAAGAGCTCTTCGGCAATGCCTATGCTGATGCCGAGGTACGCGATGTCAAAGCCCAAAATGGTCGCATCCACGACATCCCGAATAGTTCCTCGATTGACGGTGAAGCCTGCACTGGAAATGTACCCAACGGAAATGCCAACTGGTAGCCATTCGAGTGCACCAATATGCAGGGTCGCAGCAACCTGCCACATCGAGTGGGGGAAGTAGGAATACATCGCAAACGACTCTACCGTAAGACGACTGTCACCGAACGGGAGCCAGTACCCAATGCGCAGTGGGAGCACGCCATAGCCGAAGCCGACTGCATCCTGAAGTGTCTGCTTCTGACGGAAGGCAAAGACAACGTTGAACAGGTCCACACCCGCACAGATGCGGTTGTCCGCGATCGGGAGGGCGATTGTCGTCGGGGCTACTTGCAGTTGGAATCCAATGCTTGGTTGCTGCGAGTTTGCAGGGGCGCCACTCAAAAGCAGGAACGGTGTCAAGCGGAGTGCTCCGATGTTCCAGGACGAATGTTCGTGGTCGTCCCACTGACGACGCAGTTCGCGCGGGTGGTTGAGAAAATCCAGCACTGAAGTGCCCAATCCCAGATATGGCTGGACAAGGCTCTGCTGCTCGATACTGCGGGCGATGAGCAATCCAGCATACGTGCGGATGTTCAGTCCGCCGATCGAGCCAACATCCAGTGAGCCAGCAAGATTCAGGTACTGTGATGGAAGAAAGCCAAACCCCGCTGCCGCAGTAACTGCGACGTACGGAATTTCTTCGCGCAGGTAGAAACGCTTCCGAATGTACAGTGGGAACACGCCGACGACTGCGCGACTGTTATTAGCTTCGAGCTGAAAAATCTCACCAAGCGATGTTCCCACCGACCACGTTGGCGCATCATCGAACCAGTAGAGCGGCATCTCCAGAATACCGAAGCGGTAGAGGCTACCTGTCAGCAGCGCTGACTTCGGGCGAATCTCGGAGCTGAACGCTTCGTTCGGATCGAGGTAGATGCCGAAGATTCCGCCACCAACGCCACGATCACTTGAGGCAGTCGCAAGCAGTCCAACTGTTTCGAACGCCCCGAAGCGAATGAAATTCGGATAGTGCCGCTCCGTTGTTGAATCGTACTGCTCGATTCGGCGCGTTGCCGTGATCGCCCGATCGGATGGATAGATGATGCCGCGCTCACCGGGTGCGTTGCGATACGTGGTCTGCTGCGTGGTATCACGGACTGTGATGGTGTACTTATCCTGCTCCGTTCGAGTGAGGATGGCACGCAGGGAGAGCGTCGAACACCCTTCGATAGAGAGTACCGCAATGGGTAAAGCAAGCAGCACAAGCGCTCGCTGCGTCATCAGCTGTTCTGGGGTAAGTCAACAATGCTGGGCAAAAATAGCAGGAGGCATCGAGCGTACTACTCCATGCCGTGCAGCGGCAGCGCGAGCACAAATAAACAGGCAAAACCGATCAGGCCAGCGGCGACGTAGGGCACTTCGTGGCGTACTCCGTAGAGTCCCATCCCCACAATCGGACCAACGATGCGCGCAAGCGATGCTGCCGATTGGGATAGACCGAGAATCGCACCCTGAGAACTGGCATCTGCTGATAGAGAAAGCAGCGCATTCAACGTTGGCGTGACAAGGGCCGAGCCAACGGCGATTTCTCCCAGCGTCGCGACGACAAGCGCGCTCGATGGCATCCACGGCAGCGCGAGCATACCAACGGCGAAGAGCCCTAACCCTCCGCTGAGCAGGTTTTTCTCGCCGAACGTCTTGACAAGTTTTCCAATCGCGCCGCCTTGTATTGCTGAGCCGATCAGGCCAGTGAGTGCAAAGACACCACCGATTGCATCCTCACGCCAGCAGAATCGTTCGTTAGCGAAGAGCGCAAAGGTGATTTGCATCATCACGAAGGCAAACCAGTACGCGAAACTGAGCAGGACAAGCCGACGTTGCTGCGGATGCGTCAATGCAGTACGGACCGTTGTACCGAAGGAGGGGCGTTGAGCGAGTGCATAGCGCTGCGGCTCTGGAAGACGAACCCATGCCAGCAGGGCATTGAGCAAACTCAGCACGCAGGGGACGTACCCGACAGCAGCGATCCCGAACTGCGCTTTCAAAAAACCGCCGAGCGCAGGACCAACGATAAACCCAAGACCAAAGGCTGCGCCGATCAGTCCGAGCGATCGCGCGCGATCGGCACCGCTGGTGGTATCGGCGATGTACGCTTGAGCGACGCTGATGTTCGATGCGCCAATTCCGTTGAGCATCCGCGAAGCAATCAAGGTAGCAAGTGTTCGGGCATTGGCAAAGAGTGCATAGCCAGCTGCATTGATCACAATGCACGTTAGGAGAATCGGGCGGCGACCGATCCGATCGCTCCATCGGCCGAGAATCGGCGACCACAGCAGCGTCATCAGTGAGAAGCTTGCAGCAATAAGCCCGATTTCGAGCTGGCTGGCGCCGAGGTCACGTGCGTAGAGCGGAAGCACCGGCAGAATGATCCCAAAACCGATCAGATCGAGCAAAACTGTCAGGAAGAGGATCGCCAGCGGAGAGTTCATCGTATGGACTGTCGTCAGTGAACACTATGCGAAACTATGAACGCAAAACGCCCGCCGAAGGGGCGAGCGTTCCGCAAGGTGCGTACCCGTAGAGAACTGGTGCCGTGCTTATCCGCGGAGCAGTTGGAGGAAGGTCTGCGGTGTTTGGTTTGCTTGGGCCAGCGAAATAATCGAAGCTTGTTGGAGAAATTGCGAGCGGATAAGCTCGAGCTGCTCTTTGGCAACGTCTGCGTCTTCGATGCGCGAAATGGCAGCGTTGTAGTTGGTGATTTGTGATTTGAGCGCATCTTCCTGCGAAGTGAGACGGTTGGCGATGCCGCCCAGATACGATGCAACTTTGCTGACGTTGGTCAGTGCTATCGAGATACTTGTCAGCGTTGTCTGGATTACTGAAAAGTCGAAAATTCCAAGATTGGTGGCAGAAACGTCGTTGAGCGAAGCCAAGCTCAAGCCCGTCACCCCAGCAAAATTTAGCGAGACGAGTCGTAGATCAAAGTTGTTCGAGGGGATGTTGAGTTCAGGGTTGCTCGTCGAAAGATCAATGCCCAACGTCAGGAGTGTGTTGTCGGCACGCGACCCTATGACGAAGCTCGCTGTGAAGGTGCCGTCGAGCAGTTGTCGGCCAGCGAAGACAGTCGAATCAACGATTGTCTGGATCTGCTGGGCGAAGCGATACGCTGCTTTAGCGAGCGCGACTTTTTCATCAGTCCCCATTGCGCCGGAGGCGGCTGACGCCACCGCTTCCTTGATCTGCATGATCAGGTTCGTGATGTTGTCGAGCCCGTCTTGGGCGATGTTGGTGACGTTCGTTGCATCGCCGACGGCATTGAGTGCAGCCTTGAGCGAGCTATTCCGTTCGCCGAGTGAACGGACGGTAATGTAGCCCGCAACGTCATCGGCAGCAGAGTTGATCCGTTTGCCCGTCGAGAGTCGAAGCTGGCGGAGAGCGATGCTGCGGTTGGCAGTATCGAGGGCATTGTAGGCGTTTTCCGCCGCAGTGTTGGTGCGTATCCGTGCACCGTTGGTGATCGCAGAAGGCATTGTACCTCCGTGTATGGTTTCTGCGTTCGTCCTTGATCGCACGCCTTCGTGCGCTCCTTGAGTCGCAGGGAAGGGTGCAGCGCGAGCTATTGCTCGGATGCATGTATCGGCAGCACTGCAGAAAAACTTTAGCCGGGCACTGCTCCTGCTCTAATTTTGCATCCGAAGAACACAACATCTGCGCCAGTGTGTATGCAGTCATAGAGCATCGCGGGCAGCGCTGGTCGGTCGAACTGGATCGGCCGCTCAACATTACGCTGCCACTACGGAGAAACTCCAGCAATCGCCGTGCCTATTTTCTCCCACCATCTCAAATCGCTCCAGTTCGCATGCAGGGTTTTATCGGCTCAATTGCTGAGGGCGGCACAGTCAATTGCGATCAGATTGTGCTCTCTCCCCATGGCAATGGCACTCATACGGAATGTCTCCGCCATGTTGCCGATGTCCCGTTGTGGATCGCGGACGCGCCGAGATCCTTTCTCGTGCTGGGGCAGCTGCTGACGATACAACCCACGGCAGAAGCTACGATCACAGCGGTTCAACTTGCAGCGATAGGTCAAGTGGAAGGGGTATCTGCAGCTATCCTGCGCACGCTTCCGAACGACTCTGCTAAAGCCGATAGGGATTGGTCTGGTACCAATCCACCGTACCTTACCGAAGAGGCAGCGCAGTTGCTTGTCGAACGTGGAATCGAGCATTTGCTTGTTGATTTGCCTTCGATCGATCCTGAGTCCGATGGCGGAGCACTCCGCGCACACCGGGCATTCTGGGATGCAGCTGGGGCATCTCGACTGCACGCAACGATCACGGAACTGTGCTACATTCCAGATGCAATCGCTGATGGGTTCTACCTTGTTCAACTTGGCATCTTGCCACTGGAGAGCGACGCATCACCATCGCACGTTGTGTTGTACCCTGCACAGCGCTTGTAACGATGGGTACCTGCGCGAATGTTTTGGTTGGTCTGTCGGCTCCTGTGATCCTTGCGTCGAGTTCGCCGCGGAGGAAGCAGCTCCTTGGTATGCTGGGCATCGAGGCAGCGATTATCCCTGCAGCAATTGATGAAGATGGGTTCGAACATCTACCGCCGCGTCGCATGGTGGAAGAACTTGCATTTCGCAAAGCCTCGGTTGTGCAGAGGCACTATCCTGAGGCGATTATCATCGGTGCCGATACAACCGTTGTCCTCGATGGGAAGGTGCTCAACAAGCCCTGCGACGCCGAACATGCACGCGCGATGCTCGGTGCCCTAAGTGGGCGGACACACACCGTCATCACTGGCGTTGCGGTGCTCTGGCGATCGTTGCGATTTGTCGACAGCCGGAGCACGCGCGTTACTTTCCGATCGCTGAGCGACGAAGAGATTGAAACGTATGTTGCCACCGGTGCACCGCTTGACAAAGCAGGTGGGTACGGCATCCAGGATGACTGTGGCGCTGTGTTCGTCGAGTCTATCGAAGGGTGCTACTATACCGTCGTAGGACTGCCGGTAGAGTTGCTCTATCGGATGCTGCGCCTCCTGACTCAGTGCAAGCAATGACACGTTCAGCAATGGCATTTCTCGTTGTCGGGCTTCTGACTGGCTTCAGTGCAGGACTTTTCGGAATCGGTGGTGCGCTCATTGGTACGCCACTGCTCCGCATCCTGGGCGAGCTACCTCCACTGCTGGCGTTGGCAACACCGCTGCCCGTAGCAATTCCTTCTGCGGTCAGTGGGGCACTTGCCTACTGGAAGCGTGGCTTGGTTGATCGCGTTCTTGCCTGGCGGACGCTCCGTGTTGCGCTTCCGATGACGCTGCTCGGCTCGGTCATCACGCACTGGACACCGGGCAGCGTCCTGATGGTTACCACTGCAGTGGTGCTCATATACGTTGCAATTTCGATGATTCGTCGGCAGCGTCAACTGCCAGCCGATCATACGCCAGCCAGCAGCATGCGTGTAACAATCGCAGCTGGAACTGCAGGATTTGCAGCTGGGTTTCTGGCTATTGGGGGTGGCATAGTCCTAGTCCCAGTGTACATACGTTGGCTCCGTGTTCCTGTCCATCGAGCGCTTGCGACCTCCCTTGTGTGTGTTACAGCGATGGCACTCCCAGGTACACTTGTCCATGGCATGCTGGGTCACATTGCCTGGGATGCTGCTGGATTGGTTGCTCTGACAGCCATTCCGGCATCGTGGTTGGGTGCACGACTTGCACTACAGCTCAAAGGTCGGACACTCGAGCTCAGCTACGGTATCCTCCTTGCTGCATTCGGTGTGTGGTTCCTTGTGCGAAGTTTAGCCGCGCAGTAAGCGCTTGCGTATGATCACGTAAAATGGAAGCGCAACGATGGCGATAACAAACAGCTTCGCAAGCGAAATACTCAGCCACCAGATGTTCCAGATAACCCAGAGCAACAGGCTCACAGCTGCGTACGCAAGTACGATCGCGAGCACAACAGCGAGAAGTCCTTTCATTGCGTAGTCTCCGCAGAGGAGAGAGAACGACTATTGCCGAAAAAGTATGCCCGAACGAAAGTAATGTGAGCTGCGACTGTCAGAACAACGCCGAACGAGTCAGGACCAACGGCGATGCCTTGCTCGATTGCTGGAACCACCATGCGCGCAAGCGGGCTGGCGATCGCCCAGATGATCACAAACGCAAACGCCGATAATCCGACTGCCAGCGCTGCCTCTCGAACGCGGCCGTGCCGTTGCCACTGGTGGACCGCAGTATAGGCGAGAACGTATACCTCGACGAAAAACAGCAACACATCGAGCATCGTGTAATTTTGGCGTAGTCGAACAGTCGCAGCACAAAGTTATGGAGGATACGGCCTCGGTAGCCCTGGTGCTGACAACAATCAGCACGGAAGAACACGCGGAAACGCTTGCGCGCCAACTCCTCGAGGAACGGTTGATTGCCTGCTCGACAGTCATCGGTGCAGCTGCTTCGCACTACTGGTGGGGCGGCACTATTACCAGTGAAACGGAAGCTGTGCTTCTGCTCAAGACACGGAGCGACTTGGTCGAGCAGCTCCGGCAGCGCATCCTGGAGCTGCATCCATACAACGTACCAGAGGTTATCGTTCTCCAGCCTTTCGCTGTGAGCGAAGCATACGCAGCATGGGTCGAAGAATCCACCAAACCCAGCCAGAATTGATGCAATCGCTCTGGGATGCCACGTATGTCGTCACCGATGTCGAGACAACAGGTTCTCACCCGATCGAGAACCGTATCATCGAGATCGGCTGCGTCGTCGTTCGCGGTGGTGTGATCGCCGAACGTATCGAATCGCTCATCAATCCGCACCAGTTCATTCCGCCATTTATCGAGCAGCTGACTGGCATCTCGAATGCTGAAGTGTTCACCGCCCCAGATGAGCACCAGGTGCTGCCTCTTGTTGCGCAGTTGCTCTCGCAGCCTGGTGCAGTCTTCGTTGCGCACCAAGAGCTGTTCGATTGGCGCTTTCTTGCTCAGGGTTTTCAGCGGTGTGGGATATCCATTGATCAAGTGCCGCGGCTGTGTACGCTCCGCCTTGCACGGCGCCTTCTTCCGGCAGCGCGGAAGAAAAATCTCGATGCGCTCTCCGCCTACTACGGGATTCGAATCGAGCGGCGCCACCGCGCACTCGGCGATGCTGAAGCGACGGCGCGTATTCTGCTGTGCTTGCTCGAGGAAGCCGAGCGCAGCGGTATTGAGACGCTCGATCAACTCTTGACGTTTCAGCATCGGCGGCTTTCGCGCACGTTACCGAAAGCAGTACTGCGAGCAGTCGGGCCGTTGCTGGATGCACTTCCTGAGACGCCAGGTGTGTACACGATGTACGACGGGAGCGGGCGCGTGCTCTACGTTGGGAAAGCGTCTGTGCTTGCCGACCGGGTTCGGTCATACTTTCAGCCAAGCAGCGATCTGCCCAGCCACATCGAGAATATGGTGCGGCACGTGCGCTATATCGAATGGGAAGAAACTCCGTCTGAGCTGAGCGCTCTTCTTCTCGAGTACGAACGCATTCGCGCGTTGCAGCCGCCGTTCAATGTGCTCTATCGTTCAGTGCGTCCAGCTCCACTTCTGCGCTTGACTGATGATGCGTTTCCTCGCTTGGAGCTGACGCTGCAGCACGATGGCAGTGGGGAGTTCTTCGGTCCGTTTCCGCAGCGTGGAGTGGCAGAAGAGCTTCGCTCCATGCTCGAGGAAATGTTCCACCTCCGGCGATGCTGTGGGGCACTTGCGCCTTCGGAGGCTGCACGGCCGTGTTTTTACTTCCATCTCAAGCGTTGTGGGGCGCCCTGTGCACTCCTCCAGAGCGCTGATGAATACGCTGCCAACGTAGATCGTGTCCGTCAGATCCTGCATGGCAACGTTGGGTCGATTATCGAGCGTCTCCGCACGCAGATGAACGACGCTGCCGAACAGCTCCAGTTCGAGCGCGCAGAGCAGCTCCGGCGACGTATTCAGCAGCTTGAGCAGCTCTCGGTGCGATTGCCAGTTCCATCTGCATCGCTGACGTACATGTCCGCCGTCATCGCCGTACCGACAGCATACGAGCCTACAACGGCAGAGATTTTTGCGTTTGTGCGGGGGCGGCTTGTGGTGCAGCGGGTCGTCGGGCGTCGCGCGTCGCTCGATGAGATGACCAACGCTCCTGCAGAATGCCCTCCGCCAACCCGAAGCAGCCAGAGCTTTCCGCCGATGAGCTGGCTGTGCTCCGGATTGTAACAAGCTGGATGTACCGCCATCGCGATTGCTATCGGGCTGCGGCACTCGATGGTCCCGACTCGGTCCACGCCGCGCTGTCGGAGGTGCTCAGAGCAGAGCGCGCAGATTCGCCCAGGAGGTACGAACCAATCGAGGGTTACTGACGATGAACCGCAGCGAGCACGTCTTCCACTACCGCCTCGATACATACTGGCGCTCGTTGGCAATCTATGCGGTAGCGCTGCTCCTCTACGGGGTAGGAAGAAGTCTCATTGCCGGTACGCTCCAAAGCGATGGCCGCATCGAAGTCGTCCTTGCTGATCCGATTTTCTGGTTGCTTTCGGCATTTGTGCTCGTCAGCGCTGTTGCGCTGGGGATCAATGTCCTTCTCCAGCGTCGTATCGTTGTGCTCCCGGACGGTCTGATTTTTGCAACGCGATTCCGCCAGCGCGCAACTCGAACGCTCTGCAATACGGCGTGTGGTGATTCGCCGGGAACGCGCCGGCTGGCGGCTCCTTCGGAGCGTGCGTATCTACCAGCGTGGACGGCGGCTTCCCATCCGCATCCGACCAAGCTTCTACGACCGCGAGCGGGAGCTTTTCGAACTGCTTGTGCAGCTCCGCGCTCCAGCAGGGGAGGCAAGCCGCACCGCACGGAAGCTGTAATTTTGCGCTGAACGATTTCCTCAACACGCCAACCCTTCGATGCCCCCCACGTCGCCAGAGGATAAAGCTCGCCCCAATTGCGGCATCGTCGGCGTCTTCAACCACCCGACGGCAGCAGTCATCTGCTACTACGCACTTCATGCACTGCAGCATCGCGGCCAGGAGGCGTGCGGTATCGTTGCGTCCTCGAGCGATCGCAGCAATGGCCGCCAACGCTTTCGGTCGCACAAAGGCAAGGGACTTGTGCTCGATGTTTTCAGCGATAGCCGTATTCTCACCGAACGTCTCGCTGGAACAGTTGCAATCGGGCACAACCGCTATTCAACCACTGGGAGAAACTCCGAAGCAAACATCCAGCCATTTGCGATTCGGTACCATGCAGGTAACCTCGCACTAGCACACAACGGCAATCTGACCAACACGCAAGCGCTCCGCCGCCAGCTCCAAGCCGAGGGTGCGATTTTTCAATCCACCTCCGATAGCGAACTCTTTCTGCACCTTGTAGCGCGAAGCAAAGCGCCAACGGAACTGGAACGCATCCGTCATGCGCTCCGGCAGGCCCGCGGGGCCTATTCGCTTGTGATGATGACCGACACTGCGCTCTATGCTGCACGCGATCCCCACGGCTTTCGTCCCCTTGCGATCGGCCGGCTTCGGACGAGCGAAGGAACAGATGCCTACATCGTTGCCAGCGAAACGTGCGCGTTCGACATCGTCGGCGCCGAGTACATTCGCGACGTCCGTCATAACGAGCTGGTTGTCATTGACCAGGCTACAGTCGAGCGCGGAACGATTCATTCATACCCGATCGAGGACGTAACACCTCAGGCACGGCACTGCATCTTCGAGTACGTGTACTTTGCCCGTCCCGACAGCATCATTTTCGGGCATAGCGTGGATAAGGTCCGCCGCAAGCTTGGGAAGAACTTGGCACTCGAGCACCCAGTTTCGAACGAGCCGTTCGATAAAGTCACCGTCATCGCAGTCCCCGATAGCGGCAACACTGCGGCGCTGGGATACGCGAAGGTCAACGCAGAAGAGAACCAAATCCCCACGCGCTTCGAAATCGGTCTGATCCGCAGCCATTACGTCGGGCGAACCTTCATTGCGCCGGAGCAGGACGAACGCGCGCTGAAGGTGAAAGCAAAATTCAACCCCGTCCGCGGTGTGCTTGAGGGGCGGAGGGTTGTCGTCGTGGATGATTCGATCGTTCGGGGGACAACCTCGCAGCAGTTGGTACAGCTTCTCCGAAGCGCAGGACCTGCCGAAGTGCATTTGCGCATTACTTCGCCACCAATTACCAATCCATGCGCCTACGGCATGGATTTCCCCAGTCGCAATGAGCTCATCGCAAATCACCATCCCGACGTCGAAAGCATTGGGCGGGCGCTCGGTGTAGATTCGCTGGCGTATCTCTCTGTTGAAGGATTGCTCGATGCGGTCCCGAAGGATGAAGGCATCGGCTACTGCACTGCATGTTTTACGGGCGAATACCCCGTCGAAATCGAGCTCGACATGAGCAAGTTTGCAACGGAAGAGTAAGCAGCCGGTCGTTTCTCATCCCACCGCAATGCTCAGAAGCTGTACCGCACACCGAGGAGTGCTTGGAGCCGTTCGACTGACCACTCTGCGTCGCGGAGCATGCTGCCGAGGGGGTAGATGTACTGCACTTGGAGCAATGCTGACCATCGAGGCGCTTGCGGAATTGGCAGCGCAAATCCAATACCGCCCCATAGTTCCGCATTGATGCTTCGCAGTGTGGAGAGCGTGCGTTGCTGCACATCTCCAAGCATGGCGCTCTCCGACGCAGCTGGGGACGGGAGTACAAAGCGTCGTTCAAGGGTGATCTGCGATGAAAGGAGCGTTGTTATTCGACCCCCACCACAGGCGAACATTTCGTAGCGCCGTGTGCCGACCTGGTGAGCAACGATCGTCCACTCCACGCCGAGCCCAAGCGCCAGAAGAGGAAGGTGCGGTGAGAGAATCGTTTCGGCTTGGACTGCAATGAGTGTGTCATTGGGAAGCCGTGCTGCGGTGAGCGTTGAATCTGGTGCGGAGATTCCACGCCCAAATGGCTCTAGCGAAAGAGAAGCGCGCAGATGGAGTTGGGAACCGAGCGCGTAGCTGACAAGCACGCCAACGCTCAACGAAGGGCTATACGCATTGCCAGTGGCTCGTTCGAATGCAAGGTCGCCCGTTGCGCGGAACGACGCCGTGTGGTAGAGTGCAGATGCGATCCCAGCGAGGGTGAGTGTCCACGGGCGCTCCGGTGGACATTGATCATTGGTGATGAATTCGAAGCCCCCGCGTGCGGGGTTGAAGCAATACGTGTAGGTGACAGTGGTGCTGTTGCCCGCAACGTCGGTGATGCGGAGAGTAAGCTGGCCGTCCTGCTCAGGATCGAGTGGGTGAACGTCGAATTCTGTTTGCGGCTGGCCACGTTCGATGCGGGGGAGGTATGCCCGCATATTCAGCGCCAGGAGCGGTTCGATGCTGGCAAGGCCACGGTCGGTCGAGCGGTCGTCGCGAGCAATCACATGGAGTGCCTTGCCGTTCGGCGCGCGAGAAAATGCCGTCGTTGGTGGCAAGCGATCGCGCAAGGTGTCGAGGAGCAGAAATGATTGCCCGCCCATCGTTCCGTAAGCGTCATAGCCATCGTAGCCATAGCCAAAACCGTAGGAGTAGAGGCCAAAGGGTTTGTCGCCTTCAATCGTGTGCGCGCCATAATCAAGCCGAACAGCTGCAATGAAGTAGCTGCTCACGCCGATGCGCTCAAATAAGTTGCGGCTGATACGCTGCCCGTCGAGCCGAATGGTCCCAAGTGCTTCTTCGCGTGCGATGATGTTGACATAGTGGTTCCACTGCCCCTGGATGGGCGTTGCGATGCGGTAGCGCCGGACAAATTGCTGCGTCGGGGAAACTAAAATCATCATCGGATCACCAACTTGATCACCGTTGGCAAAGCCTTGAGCGTATTGGGCCACCAGGATTGGTTTATCTGCTGTCAGTTGGATGTTGGCGGTTTCGTTTGGTTCTTCGTAGTACTCGCCAGCATCGAGCACAGCGATGAGGGATTGGTTTTTGAAGACGCGTGTTCCGTTGAACGCTGCCAAGATGCGGAAGGTGTATTTGCTCCGCCCTTGGAGTCTGCCGAGAAAGTAGTGCTTCCCCCACGTCGAAACAGGTGGGAGCTGCTCGACCAGATGGTTACATGCTTTCACGCCCGGTGGAACATACGCGCACGTATGCCCGCTGAAGACAGCAATTGGTTTGGAGGCAACAATTGCAGTTCCTGTCAGATCGCCGGAGCCAGTTGAGGCAAAACTTGCGCGCACCTGATACGCCTGCCCGCGATCGAGCACGACGGTGTAGCGTTCGCCTGCGTTGTGACCGTCAGTTGTTGGGGAGGTAGGGGTGATTTCGATGCGGGTATCGTCTTCGGTCGCGACGATCGCGAAGATCGGTGCAAGCGCAGCCGAGAGCTTGCTATAACACAGTGCACGGTATTCCTTGCCGAGAACGCCGATGGGCAGCGCCAAGTAGGTGTCCGTCGTTTGAATGCGGTGGTTGAGCGCATAGACTGTGATTGGCCGATCGCTCGCGATGCGGAGCGCGCGAGCTTGCGGACGAGGGAAGGTGTCCAGCTCCGCCTCAGGAGTGATTTGCACGTTGCGAATTGCACCGGCAGGGACGCCGAGCCGATGGCGAAATCCGAGGCTTGGAATTTCAAGCTGTACGTCAGCGTCGTCATCGGCAGTCAAGAAAACTTCGAGAACCGCTGGTTCGTAGGTGCCAGGTTTCTCCGGATCCCGTTCGCGGAAGTTTTTCATGAAGCAGAGCCAAAACTCGGTGCCCTCTGAGGTAAGCGTGCGAGTTATCGTTGTGTCGGAGGGGGTGTTGATTTGCTGACGTGCGGATGCTACCCTGCTCGAGAGCGCAACTGCACAAATCATACCGCTCAGCAGGAGGATACGGTTCACTTGCCAATGACGCATGGTGCGATGAGGATGTGCGGCCCAACTTGCATACGGAGGTAGTACACGCCAGCAGCAGTAGCCATGCGATCAAGTTCCAGCGCAATTGTGTGCGGACCTGCCGATTGAGGCGGTGCGTTCCACCGGCCGTATTCTCTGCCGAGTGGATCGAAGAGAACAAACGATGGCTGCTGTCCATCTTCCCCAAGCCAGTACGCAACCTCAAGGCGTGGCTCGTAGAGCGGCTGCGGACGGAGTGGGCCGAGCGATGCTCTTCCTTCTACCGTGAGCGCTTGCGCAGGCAGCAGTGTTATCAGGCTACCGTTGACAGAGAGTAGTTGCGC
Organism: Candidatus Kapaibacterium sp.; assembly: GCA_026003495.1. GTDB lineage: Bacteria > Bacteroidota > Ignavibacteria > Kapaibacteriales > NICIL-2 > NICIL-2. The sequence goes on from BPHK01000001.1 coordinate 600,271, forward strand.
GCTGTGATTGATCTCCAGAGCGCTTACGGTCACCGATGCAGGCGACGAGCCGCTCCAGAGCACGCTGCAGAGGATATCAAGTTCCAGGTAAGGCAACACCTTCACTGCGATTGCCTCGACTGTAGCAGTGCCGCGCTCAGCGCTCGGTGCTGTGTTGACAGCAGAACGCAGGATGCGCAACTCGCCGGGGAACCTCGCGGCAATTTGCTCGATACGCAGTGACGCTTGCGAGTACTCGATAGTGATCGTGACGGTATCATCCTGCAAAACAGCCCGGTCTATCCGAACTGGAAGACTCAGCACCGACCCGCGATACGCCGTAGTATCGGGGATGCTGACGATGGTCTGGGCGATGAGTGCGTTGGTCAACACGAAAACGAGCAGGTATCCGATGCGTTGCTCCATCGAGGCGAAACGTAACGTCGAGCAAAAATACACCCTGCCTGCTGCGGGAAGGAATCCGACTCGTTGGAGCAGCATGATAGTTTCCGTGATGGAACCACACGATTTGATTGCCAATGAGTAACTTTGTACAACTACAAGGGTTGTCTCATGCGTAGCGTGATCGCCACAGGTGTGCTCTTGGTTGGATGCACTGCGGGACTGTATGCACAGGCTGTGCGGGTTAGTGGCTCGCTTGGGAGCTCAGCAGACATCTATCGTGCATATGGAAATGCAGCGCGTTTACCATCGGAGACGTACCGTGCAGTTGCACGGTTGAACGTAGTGCTCTTCGATCAAATTGACCTGCCATTCGAGTTGTACCTCAACAGCGGTCAGATTGGGTACCTACAGCCATTCAACCAATTTGGGGTCACACCACGTATAGGGCAATGGCTGCAACTGTTCGGCGGGTGGTATTCCACACGCGTGTCGGATTTCACTTTCGGTGACTTGCGCATTCTCGGTGGTGGTGTTGAACTCAGCCCTGGGAACTTTCGACTTGCCTTTCACTACGGCTACACGCGCCAAGCCCGGAACCCAGATAGTGCGTTCGCGTTTTGGGGCGAATATCGGCGACGCATCGTGCTCGGTAAGCTCGGCTACGAATCAGCAGATGGAAACTTTGTGACCCTTCAGGCGATGGCATCGCAAGATGAGCCAGGCACAATCCGTCGGGATAGCCTCACGCCTACGCCACAAGCAAATGCTGTCATTTCGCTCGCTGCAGGGACGAACATGTTCAGTGGCGCAGTTCGCCTGCGTGGCGAGGTCGCTGCCGGACTGTTCACGAATAACACGGGTGCAGGAACCGATAGTGCACTTGCTGCTGACATCCCTTCGCTCCTGCAACAGATTGTTCCAACCAATGCCACCTCTAACCTCGATGGTGCCGCGCGGCTGAATCTCACCATTGCACCGAGCCCGACCTGGGGGCTCATGCTCGATGGGCAGTGGATCGGACCGGGCTTTGTCACGCTGGGGTATGCGCAGTTGCTCAACGATGTGCTCGATTTGACGGCCTCCCCGTACCTACGGATCCTCGATGGTACGCTTTCCTTCCGTGCAACGGTTGGGCGGCGCACGAATAACCTCCGCCAAACGCGGATCGCAACGATCGAGCGCTGGACTGTCAATACTGGCGTGTATTGGAAGGTAAGCGACGCCATCGGCATTGACGTCCAACTTGGCCAGTACACGATGCAGTCAAACCACACAAACGACACACTCCGCGCCGATAACGTTATGCAAACTGTGACTCTAACCCCAACGTGGCAGTGGAGTAGCGGGGGCACAAGTCATTTCGTGTCCGCATCGCTGACCTACCAACAGACGCGCGATAACAACATCATCACCGGACGGTACGGCAACAATTCAATGCTCAGCTCCACGCTCATGCATTCGATGCAACTCCCCTCGAAGCTTGGGCTGAGCACTTCGTTGAGTTATAACCGCACCGAAACCGCGTTGCAGAATGTCAGTTTCGCAACGCTCAGTGAATCGGTGACCTATCCCTTCGCCGAGCGTTTCACGCTGCGTGGGACTGCTGGCCTCAACATGACTCACACTACACAGAGCACCTTCCAGCTGCTCTTACGAGCTGCACTGAGCTACTCACTGGAGCAGTGGGGTTCTTTGACGCTGCAAGTGATGAACAACACCTTCGACCTGACCGCCCAGCAAGGTAACCGATACACTGAACTATTCGGCAGCCTGCAGTACGCGATCAGCTTGTAAGGGTTATCTGGGATAAGCGGGCACCATAACCACGCGGATGGTGCCTACTGACCAGGTAGCAAGGATGTTTCCCAATTTTTGGAGGCGCCCATGCGTTGGTTACTCGTTGCGTTCGTTGTGTTTGCGTTCGCAATCTCCGCAGGTGCACAACCGATGAGCATCACTGTGCTGGTTCGTACCCCTGCACCGAGCCAGCTCGACGAATGGCGGAGAGATCCAACGGTAGTTCGTGTCGTACTAACCAACAGCAGTGGTAGTTCGCAGGAGGTCGTCCTGGGGATTGTGTTGACCAACACCACGACAGGCCAGACTGTGCGCACGAATAATTCTCACCCGTGCATGCCGACATTCAGGCTTGCACCGGGAGAGGTGCGGACAATTGTAGGGCCCGACCTCATCTGTGAGAATGCCCTGGAGATTGATGCTGCACTTCGCACGAGTGTGCTCACAGCTGGTGCGATACCGGAAGGTGACTACCAATTCTGCGTAACCGTCTTACGCGCAGACGATCGCAGAACTGAGCTTGTGACTACCGGTCTGCGGTGTGCAACTACGCGGGTTATCTGGCCTGAGCCTCCGGTGCTCATCCGCCCACTCAGCCGCGACCCCGCCCAGCGCTGTGACCAAGCAATCCTGCTCCAATGGCAGCCGCTGACGCCACCGCCCGCCGATGGGATGGTGGAGTACCGCGTCCGTGTCGTCGGGATCTTCGAGGGGCAGCTCCCACGCCAAGCGCTGGAATCTGCCACCAGAACAGAAACGGTCGTGGACGAGCGCACGAGTGCAACGAGCTATACCATCGCGCCGAATAACCCCGTGCTTGTGGATCTTGCCCAGCGCCGCTCTCCGCGGTGCACCGGGCTTGCCTGGCAGGTGGAGGCGCTCGACAGTCGAGGGAATCCCATCGCCACGCGTGGCGGAACGCGGGGCAAAAGCGACATCGGTACCTTCAGCATTGAATGTCCGGGGAGCACCACCGCCAGCTCGTGCAGCGCACCGATGACGCTCGTCGCATACTATCCCCATCCCGGCGATACCATCCCTTGGTTTCCGCCGCATTTGATCGTCCAGTGGGGACCGTACTGCGACGATGTCATCCGGATGGAGTACACCGTCCGGGTCACAACGGAGGGAACGCCACTGGGAACGAACAACCGCACACTCAACTGGCCCCGCGGTCCCATCGAAGGGCAGGACCTGCGTGGGTACAGCAACGCTGCGGAGCGCGCACGCCTGATCATCGTCAACCAATGGGATGCAGCAGGAGGAAGGGTTAGCTGGAACGACCGCTTCCGCCGCGGCGCATCGTACACCTGGAGCGTGGACGCGACTCTGACTCGCCGCGAGGGGCGAAACGAACCAGTGTATTCCCTGACCAGCGGTGCGCACACGTTCAATCTCGGCTTACGCATGCCGTCGGACCCAAGCCCTGCCGACGGTGCCGCCCTCACTGAAGGCGGTGGGATTACTCTCTCGTGGACGATCCCTGCGCCAGAGCAATTGACCTACGACCCACCCGACCTCGTTACGCTCCGTGGTGGTAGTTCCTCCGGCATGATGTTCGGTGCAGCCGGGGAATTCATCCGTGTCACGCTCGCCCGCGATACGGCATTCCGCGATCGCGTGGCATCCCAGAGCTGGAGGATTCCCGCCACTGACTTGTTCCGCACCAACGATCTCAGCGCCCGGGAGCTGTTCGGACGTAAGAACTGGTCTGGGCTGAATCTCCCTGCAGGCACGTACTACTGGCGTGTCGAATATGCCGACCCAGCAGACACTGCCCGTCCGTACCGCCGCGGACCGATCTGGCGCTTCACGATCGGCGGGGCGAGCCCGCAGGAGTGCTTTGCCTTGAGCCCACTCGTACCCGAGCACCGCTCCACCGTCACCAGTCCATCTGATGGGCGGCTCGTCTTCTCCATCCGCACCAATCCGGGAATCAACCTGGCAGCACTTCGCAGTTGCCGCGTGCGCATCTGGCAAATCAGTAGACCTGACGAAGACCCCGCCACCGTCCGCAGCCGATCGCCGATCCTCGATGCGACCGTCACACCCTCAGGCGGCTCGATTCCGATTCGAGAAGGTAGCCGGAGCGGCAGCAGCGTCAGCTACCAGCTCGACTTCATCAACGGAACGGGGGCGCTCTACAGCTTCACAGCAACCAACGGGCAGACCTACCTCTGGGAATGCACGCTACAATTTGCAAGCGACCGCATCCGCAGTGACGGCACAGCGTGCACCATCACGGAAAAACAGTGCAGCGGCGTTTTCACGTTCCGCGCCGGGGAGTGCAACGACCCCTGCGAAGCATCGGTACCGAGCAACCGGACGCCCTTCGCTGGCGAGCTCCGCGTCGGGGACGTCATCCGAATCGGACATTTCGAGGCTGAATTGACGCGCGTCTCCGGTACCCCCAGCAGTCTCATCGGCGAAGCGCTCGTGCGCTTACCCTGGTTCGGCATTCGAGTGCGAACGCGCTTTTCCGGCGTCAGCGTCAATACGGACCGGCAGGTGTATTCGGGTGAGCTTCGCGCTGTGCAGGCAAGCGGTTCGCCCCTGTCGGAAGACCTTGCAAATCAGCTCGGTTCAACGCTTGGATTGTCTCAAGACCAACTCCAAGCAGTGCACGCCTTTGCCAGTGATGCCACTCGGCTAATTAGCAGTCTCACGGCGAATCAACCGGTCGAGATGCCTGTCGGTTTCGACCGCGTCATTGAAGGGCAGCGCATCACGGTCGGCATCATCGGCATGGTCTTTCAGCCGACAGGGGCGCGACTCAATGCTGCTATTGTCATACCACTGCCGTGGCTCGGTCCGGGACAAGCGCTCGGCTTCGGGGTGCGAAATGTGTGCTTCTCGCCGAACGGTTTGGGACGCTCGCTGGACATCTACCTGGCGAGCGATCTCGGCTACCGCCCCAGTGACAGTAGCTGGTCGTTCAACTTTATCGCGCCACGAGACGCACGTGGAGGTCTGCCGGCGGACTCAGGCACTTACGTCCGCATCACCTGTGGTGGGTTCGATCACGTGCGGATTGCCGCTGAAGTCGAATTCCCACGGACATGGGTTGTTCCTTCGCCCGACGATGGGCGCAGCAAGGTCACACTCCGCTTCGCCACTCGCATTCGCCGGACAGGCGATTTCATCGCCGACGCCACCATCACGCCCTTTAGCCCAGCCGGTGCGTCAGGGTTTGTGTTTTCCTGCGAGCGTGTGACCGTGGACCTCTCGGACAACGACAACCCCGCAGGGATTGTGTTCCCGCCAGGGTACAGAGGTACCACAGACAACAGCTGGCGCGGCTTCTTCCTCGGACGGCTCCGGATGACGTTACCGGAAGCGTTGCGGACGTTCTCCAGCGGACCGCCGATAGTAGAGGTGACCAATCTGCTCATTGACGGAAGCGGTCTAACACTGGATGCACAAGTGACCAACGTCATCCGCTACCCGCAAGGCAATTTCGGTTCCTGGGGTGCGAGCATTGATACGCTCGGGCTCCGGCTGGTATCCAGCTCACTCCAGCGTGGGTGGATGTCCGGGCAGATCAAGGTGCCGGTCAGTGACTCGTCGCTTCTGTACCGTGCCATCCTGCGCGATACCGTCGGTGGCATCCGCTTTGAATTCGCCATTCAGCCACGGGCGGCGATCAACATTCCGCTTTGGGCAGCATCACTCCGGCTCGAACCGACCTCGTGGGTGCGTCTGGAAGCCGGTGGGGGGAGCGGCTTTGTTGCCCGGGCAAACTTCAGTGGGCAGGTCACGTTCGGTGGGACACGCGACATACCGCTCTCGTTTGGTGGAATTCGCTTTCAGAACATGCGCATTCAGACGCATCAGACGCCCTACATCTCGGTCGAGAGCTGGGCGTTTGCATCGCCACCGCATAGCATTCTGGCTCCGCCGGAGCCCGATGGGGGAAGCAGCTCCTCAGGCGGCTCACACAGCGCGGGTGGCTTCCCAGTGAGCATCCGCGAATTCAACCTGACAAGCGGTCCTCGCTCTGAGGGTCCGGGTGTTGGGGTCCGAATCGGCGTGGATGTCAACCTCCAGGGTGGTGGCAACGGCATCAGTGGCGGAACGACAATCACCGTCTGGGGTGCTTTCCAAAGTCGTACCGATGGTCCACCCTCCTTTGTTTTCAGCGGCATTGACCTCGATTCCATCGGCATCCGCGCCGATCTCGGCGCAGTCGATATCCGCGGCTCGGTTGTCTTCTACCGCAACGATCCCACCTACGGCTCTGGCTTCCGCGGCGCGGTGCAAGCGACGTTTGTGCGGATGGTTGATGTGAGTGCAACGGTCCAATTTGGTTCCATAAGTGGCCCGCCTGCCTACCGCTACTGGTACGTGGATGCACGGGCACTCATTGCTTCGGGAATCCCTGTGTTCAGCGGGGTTGGGATCTACGGCTTTGGTGGCGGTGCCTGGTATAACATGCGGAGGGAAGGCGAGCCGAGGAGCATTCCACCCACCGGCAGAGACGAGCGTAGTACCACGGCTAGCACAGGTTCTGCTGGTTCAACAAATTCCGGTACGCGGTACATCCCGTCGTATTCACCCAGTGGGGAGACATTCGGTTGCTATGCCCTTGTAACGCTCGGGACGCATCCATCACCGAATGCCTTCAACTGCGATGTGCGCTTGGAAGTGCAGTTCGTCGGTGGAGGCATCCATGAGATTCGCCTGCGGGGCGATGGCTGGATGATGGCCGGTCTGCTCGAGCGTGCCAGTGCCCCGATTCGACTCACCGCGGATATCTCGTACAACTTCCCTGAGCGAACATTCCATGGAGACTTTGGGGTGAGCGTTCGGCTCGAGGCAGTGACCGCCAGCGGACGCATGGTCACGCATTTTGCACCTGACCTTTGGTACATCAAAATTGGCGACCCTCAGGGCGAACGGATCACCATCAATGTGCTGAGCTTCATTCAACTCCAAGCGTACTTTGCTACCGGGATGAACCTGCCGTCCATGCCTCCCATTCCACAGCGAGAGGTCCTGGAGTTGACCGGTCCGATTCCCGCCCCTGTGCGTCCAGCTGCCCTTGGGCGTGGGGATGGCTTTCTCTTCGGTGCCCGTGCCGATTTTGCGCCACCCGAGCTCCGCTTTCTGGTCTTCTACGCCTCAATCCGCTTCCTGATCGGCTTCGATGTTGCGCTGCTCAACTACGGAGCAACGGCGCAGTGTAGCGAGGGTCGCCCGATGGGTGCAAACGGCTGGTACGCTACCGGACAGATGTACGCGCGGCTGGATGCCTCGATCGGTCTCTTTGTTGACTTGTGGTTCACCTCGGGCAAATTTGAAATTCTCGGGCTTCGGGTCGGTGCAGCGTTACAGGCAGGGTTGCCCAATCCGACCTGGATCGCCGGAGCCTGCGGCGGGCATTACAGTATTCTCGGTGGCGCAGTCAGTGGTTACTGCAACTTCCGCTTCACACTCGGGGAGCGCTGTACACCGGTGACCGAATCAGCGCTTGCGAGCCTTGACATGATCAGCGACATCGCCCCCGACGATGGTTCCACGGGACGTCTCGCTCTTCGCTGAGCCGACCGCATTTTTCAATCTGGAGCCCGATCGCCCCTTCGCACTGGAAGAAATGCGGGACGATGGCTCAACGGTCACGAAAATCTTCCGCATTCGGGTAGGGAGCTTTACGCTCACCCAGCTTGGCGGACCGCGCTCCCAGAACGTTCCTGGAACGACTGTCAACCGCTCGACTCGTGAAGCGCCGGCAGTGGCGTTTGTCCCCGACCAGGTGCTTGAGCCGCTAACACGCTACCGAGCCGAGGTCATGGCATTTGGCCAGGAGTTTACTGGGAGCTTTACGCGGCGCCGGGGCGAGACCATCGAAGAGGCAAGCCAACGTGCTGCACGCGAGCTCAGCAGCACGACTGCATGGCAGGATGTTCAGCGCCGAAGTGGCGGTGGACGCATCGAGCAACGAGTCGGAACGACCTTCAGAACGCAAGCGTTACCCGATACAATCCCACCGGAGTGGGTGTACGTTGCCTATCCACGTCCGCGGCAACGCTTCTTCCTGCAGGATGAATGCCGCCAAGGACAGATTTGGCTCTTCAACAACACTGCGTGGCTCTTCCCGCCTCGGATGAGCGAACTCGCGCGCGGGACGGTCGCCGATACGCATCGTCTCTTCCGTGTACGCTTCATCAATCTCCAGACCGGCGAGCGCGTGGAGGTACCGCTCAGATACCGTGCCACCACCCGCCCTGGCGAGACCAGTGGTCAGCGGGGTGGGGAAATTCTGTTCACCATCCCACGCCTTGCGAATGAAGCAATCTACGCGGCCCAAGTCATTCGCCGGGATTCTGTCGTCCAGCGGGGTAGCGTGAGCAGTGATGGCGATGCCCTTGCCCGCGTAGTACTCATGAGGCGTTTCAGCACCTATCTCTCCGCAACGATCAATCGCCAGGTGCTCAGTCGCGAGGGAAGCACGCTCAACATCCGGCGCACCTATCGCCCCAGTGGCTTCGACGTCGCGCGGGCGGTAGCGAGTAATGAGAAACTGCTCTACGTGTACTTCTTCCGCACCAGTCGTCACAACCGGCTTGCAGAGAAAGTCCGGGAGCTCGAAACGGTGCGGACCGATTCGATCCAGGAAATTGCGCTCTTTGTCCCGGTCATTGCCCTGGTCCCGCACCTTCGCTCTCCCGAAGGTTTCGACCCGCACGACGTACAATGGCAGAGCATCACCGCCGATCCAACAGGGAGCGGGAGAGCGCAGAGCTACAGTCTTCCTCCACTTATCCACCTGAGCGCGCTCACCCGCACCGACCGCTGGCATACGCTCTACGTCAATCCTCAGGTGTACGACGAACTCGAATGGCTGCACCGCCTTACACGCTCTCTCTTTCTCAGACCCAACCGTTGGTGGTGGAACCGAGGGGTGCGGGAAGGAATGGCGACCGTCGAACAAACGAGCAATCGGGAGCTGAGCAACGCTGAAATCGCTGCCAGCAGTGGCGACCCAATGTACCGATTGCTGCTTGCACTCCAAACGATGTCGGTGTCCTACCGGTACACTCGCGGTGGGGGAGTTGGCGTGTGGGTCGCACAACCTCCTCCGCCACGTGCGACAGTGGTCAGCTATCTCCAACCCTTCTACGTTGCGTCCGATGCCGGGACCTTACGCTCCGCAGCAGCACGTGAATTATCGTGGTGCTCTGGTGGGGATGTTGGCTATGATCCGCCAACATGTGAACGGCTTCGCCGTTTGGCAGCGCGCCGGTTTGAGTTCCCTTACCGGGGGGATTACACGCTCACTGCGAGCTATCCACGCTGCCAAGACCCCGACCGCCCGGTCTCGTACCAATTCCGTTTCCGCTACTGATGCCGGAGGAACAGCAATGATCGCGCAGCGTCTTGTCCTGGCTCTCCTGTCTTCGCTGGTGGTGTACGCCCAGGAGGCTGATACGAGTGGGCAATTAGCAAATGCCTACCGCAGGCTCTTCTTCCCCGAACTGAAACTGCTCGCGCAGTCCTCCGGTGATTCGGTTGTTCTGCGTTGGGCACCATCGAATGCACCGGCATGGCGTGCTTATAACCGCATCGGCTACCATGTCGAGCGCGCACTCTTGGACTCAACCAGTCCAACGCCGCTCCGCTACGAGCGGTTGACCCAAGAGCCGCTCAAACCCTGGACACTCGAGGAATGGAAGCGGCGGAGCCGCCCCGAACAACAGTTCGCAGCAATTGCAGCGCAATGCCTCTACGGCAGAGTCTCGATCCCGCAACCGAACACAGCGGAGAGCATCCTCGACGCAGCAACGGAGCTGGAGAATCGCTTCGGTTTTGCACTCTTCGCCGCCGACTGTGATGCGCATGCTGCAACAGGACTGGGATTGCGCTTTGTCGATCGCGCGGTGCGCACCGGGCAGACGTGGATTTACCGTGTCTCTCCCGCACGACAGGATTCCGTCTTCGTGCTCGACACGGCGGTCCTCGTCGTGGATGTCGAACCCTACCGCCCGTGGCCACCGGTGCTGAGTCTGGAAGCTGAAGAGACGGAGCGGGAAATCACGCTACGGTGGAAGAACTTCCCCGGAGGCGGCTACACGGCGTTCAATGTGTACCGCACCGGTCCCGATGGTCAGCGCAGAAAGCTCAACAGCACACCGATTGTTTCAGCGACACCACGTGGCTGGACGCAGCGTATCGAGCCATGGTTTCGCGACACCACTGCAGAGTGGAACGTCCGCTACACCTACGAAGTGCGGGGTATTTCACCGTTTGCCGAAGAGGGAGAGCCCGCCACCATCGTTGCAATGCTTCGGGACCGCACCCCGCCACCGCCGCCAGTACTGGGCAAGCCGACCATCTACGGTATGACGATGGTGCGGCTGGAATGGAGCATCACCGCTCCACCCGATCTGGGCGGCTTTGTGGTCATGAAGAGCGACAAGCCCGACCGTGACTGGCGAGCCCTCCACGAACAGCCCCTCCCGCCCACGCAGCGTACCCTCCTCGACACACTCGCCGATCCGGACTTGGCATACTACGCTGTCTTCGCGCTCGACACGGCGGGCAACTGGAGCGAGTACTTGCCGATCTACGTTGACATCCACGACACGATCCCCCCAGCACCACCGACGAACGTGCGTGGCACGATTGACACCAACGGGGTTGTTCGCCTTGAATGGAATCTCGGCAGCGAGCGGGATTTGTTGGGCTACCGCGTCCTCTGGGCGAACGATACCACGCATGAATTCACCCAGCGCACGAACCTGGTGTGGATGGATACGGTGTTCACCGATACCGTTGCGCTCAATACGCTGACCGAGTTCGTGTACTACCGCGTCGTAGCAGTTGATACGCGCCATTTCCACTCCGATCCCTCGCCGATCGTTGCGATTAAGCGCCCGGACATCGTCCCACCGGTGGCGCCACTGTTTACGGACGTGTACGTGACCGAGGACCGCGTGCAACTTCGCTGGCAGCCTTCCACGAGCAGCGATGTCGCGCGCCAGGTGCTCTACCGTCGCGGCGGAGGCGACACAGCCTGGCGGCAGATCGCCGAGCTGGCGCCCGAGCAGGAGATGTACGTCGATACCGCCGTTGTGCAGCGGACGACGTACTCCTACACAGTCGAGGCGATTGACCGGAGCGGGCTGCGCTCAGAGCGGGCGTTGCCTGTGCAAGCACGTCCATTCGATCCCGGTGTCCGCGAGCCGGTGCAGAACCTCCGCGCCGATTACGACACCAGTACACGGGCGGTTGTTGTGGAGTGGGCACTTCCGCGCCAGCCTGCTGAGCAATTCTGGTTCGTGGTGTACCGCGCTGTGGATGACGGCGAGCTGACGCAGTACCGCGCCGTGGCGCCAGGCGAGCGGCGCTTTGTGGACCGGGAACTGGTCGGACGCGGACGCTACCGCTATGCCGTGCGGGTGATGACAGCGCTGGGTTCCTCGCCGCTGTCTCCTGTGGCAGTGGTTGTGGTGCGGTAGAAACGGCCCCACTTTTTCTGTCCCGCGAGCCTTTTCCCACGGGGCTAGGCAACGGATTTCCAGCACAGAGACTGCTTCCCCTACCGCCAAGCGGCTCGAACAAGGGTGAGATTGCCTTCTCTTCGAGTGGAAGATTCGCCACCAATGCCGATTTCGACCCTTCTCACTGAGCGTAACAAATCGGTAACAGTGCTATAGCACTGGGGTAAGAGGTGGAGGGGAGTTTCGCAGCGGTTCTGTGTGTGGTTGTTTCATCACTTCCTTCCAGCTCGATGGCTGTTCGTGTGTTCGTGTGTGTGGTGCTTGCTGCTGTGCTTGCACATTCTGCTGAAGAGCCAGGTACAATAAGCGGCAGAATCCGCGAAGCCTCTACTGGCGATGCTCTCCGCGGTGCAACGGTGATTCTTGACGGTACGAAAAAAGGTGCAATCAGTGACCCGAAGGGGAACTTCACGATCAAAAATGTCCCTCCTGGGACGTACTCGATCACGGTTCGGTATGTCGGCTACGAAACCAAACGCATTCCGAACATCGTCGTCACGCCGGGCAAGGTAACCACCCTTTCGGTGGTGCTCGACCGTGATCGGCAGGTCGTTGCCAAAGATGTGATCGTCGAAGCCCGCAGGACAACGGAGACGCAAGCAGCACTGCTTGCCCAGCGGAAGAACAGTGCGCAGGTCAGCGATGGCGTCAGTATCGAGGAGATCAAAAAGCTGCCTGATACCGATGCAGGGCAGGCATTGCGGCGTGTTTCGAGCGTCACACTCGCAGGCGACAAGTTCTTGGTCGTCCGTGGCACCAGCGACCGCTATAACAACGCGATGCTCAATGGCGTCGTGCTGACCTCGACCGAACCAGATCGGAAAGCCTTCACCTACGATCTTCTCCCGAGCGAACTCCTCGAAAGCGCGACGATCGCCAAAACGTTCACACCCGATTTGCCAGGCAACTTCACCGGTGGGATGGTAGAGCTGAACACGGTGGAGTTCCCATCGCAATCAATGCTCCGTGTGAGCTTTGGCTCATCGGTCAACGATAATGCTTTCATGCAACCGGGACGCTATATCAGCTCACCGAGTGGGCGGTGGGATTGGCTCGGCTTCGACGATGGTACCCGCTCGAAACTCCCGGAGGGAATGCCTGCCGATCGCCGCCAGATGAGCGCGCTGCTGAGTGCTGTCCGCAATCCCTACGACACAACCGGCGCACGAGAGCGATGGACCGCGATCAGCCGATCATTCAATAACCAGAACTGGCAACGCACCCAGCGGACGCTTCAGACGCCGAACAGCTCGATTTCACTGGCGTATTCGAACCTTGCATCACTGTTCGGAGCTGAGCTTGGGGTTGTCGCAAGCCTGACGTACTCGAATAGCTGGTCGGCCTCAACCATCGAGCGTAATGGCATCTTAGCCGATCGCTCCCGTTGGTTTGTCAATAGTGGCTTCAATCCCTCTCGGACGACCACGCTCGGAAGCATGCTCAATCTTGCGCTCAAGGCGAGCAGTTACTCGACGATTGCGCTGCGGACGGTCTTCAACCACAGCGCCGATGAAGACGTGGTCGTGCTCGATGGGCAGGACTACGTGCGGATTTTCGACACGAAACAGATTTCGATGCAGTACGTCGAGAAAATGCTCCTTTCGTCGGTGCTCACAGGGGATCATACGCTTGTGGGGCTGGGAAATGCAGCGCTGGATTGGAAGATTGGCTATTCGCAGTCAGGACGAAACGAACCCGACTACCGGCGCTTTCGTTTTGCTCGCCAAACCCCGAGTGGCGATGGCTACGTCGAACCGTTTAGCTCCGATATCCCCAGTTTCACGCCACTAGCCCAAGGCGATGGGGTTCGCGCAGGGCGCTTTTTCTCTTCGCTCTATGAGCGAGCATGGACAGGGGCATTCAACGTCGAGTTGCCACTGCGAGAGCTGAAAGTCAAGACTGGCTTCCTCACCGAGCATCGGCAGCGTTCGTTTTCAGCGCGGTCGTTCACCTACGTGCCGGGCCCGGAATTTTCACTCGACTACGATGTTTTCACGCTTCCAGACTCGGTTCAGTGGGCCGATCCCTCGCGCATCTTCCAACCGGAAAACTTTGGCCCGCAGGGAATCGGTATTTCCGAAGACTCGCGTCTTGCCGATGCATACGATGCAAGTGAGCGGCTCTACGCGGGGTATGTGATGGCTGATTGGTCGCTCGATGAGCTGGGGCTCCCGCTGCGAATCATCGGTGGTGTTCGCTACGAGAACAACCAACAGGTGCTCTCGAGTTACGATTTGAGCGATCGGCCGGTCAATGTAAATCTCCTGACGCGTGACTGGTTGCCAGCGTTATCGCTCATTGTCAAGCTCAGCGATGCAATGAATCTGCGCTTTGCTGGCTCACAAACCCTTGCGCGGCCGTCGCTGCGGGAGTTTGCACCGTTTGCATTCTACGATTTTTCGACCCAATCCCAAGTGATGGGCAACCCGAATCTGACGCGTTCGAGAATTACGAACCTCGATCTGCGTTGGGAATGGTTCACATCGCCTGGCGAGGTACTATCGGCGAGCGTCTTCTACAAACGTTTTCTCGATGCAATCGAGGAGACCATTTATTTGGAGCAACAAGAGATTGCTCGCACCTTCCGAAATGCAGAAGGACCGGCCACCAATTACGGCATCGAGCTTGAGGTCCGCAAACGACTCGATCTTTTCGGAAGTTGGGGAGAGAACGTAGTGCTCTCGGCAAACTATGCTCGAATTTTTTCGGAGATCGAAGTTGCGCAAGGTGGGCAGCTCGATCGCCGTCCGATGTGGGGGCAATCGCCGTATACGTTGAATGTATCGGCCTATGCTTCGATTCCCGCATGGGAAGCCACGCTTAGCATCGGGTATAACGTGTTCGGTCGGCGGATTGTACTGGTGGGATTGCGGAATGCGTACCTATTTGAAGATCCCCACACCTACGAGTTGCCGCGCGATGTCGTAGATGTTGCGGTGACCAAACGGCTTGGAAATCTCGAGCTACGACTTTCACTTCGTGATCTCCTCAACCAACCGCTGCGATGGGAGCAGGGCGGCACAATTGTGCAGTCCACCATTCGCGGCCGTTCCATCGGTGTTGGCGTCAGCTATCGCTTCGGCGAGCAGTAGTGTTGTTTCACAACTCGTAGTGTTTCTTCCATGCAACGTTTGGTGTACCTTCTCCTTCTCGGTGCGCTTGTGCTTGCTGATGCAACGGCACAGCAGATCACCGTTCGTTTGCTCAAACCTGCCGGCGGAGAAGTATTCCGCCCAGGTATTTCAGAAGATCTCGTTTGGGACACGACGGGCTATCCGGGGATTTATCCGACGTGGCGGTTCCAATTTGCCACCAGTCCAACTGGTCCGTGGATCGATCTCCAGGGGGCGACCGCAGTCAAAGACTCCGCAAGCCGGCGCGGACGCTTTCTCGGTGGCTTCCGCGTTCCAGCAATCCCAACGACAAATGGCTACGTGCGGATGGTGCTTGTCCGCCCTGATGGCACGCTCGACGAAACGGTGACCAGTCGGAACCAGCAGCCATTTACCATCGAGCAGCCGCAGTCGCTGCGTCCAGATTCAGTGCTGCGAACGCCAATTACAACGCGCGTTCAACTGAGCAATAAAAAGCTCTACGGGTTGGATGGGTACGTCTTCGTTGACGAGGGTGGAGTACTGGTCATCGAGCCGGGCACGGTGATCATCGGCGACACGGTGGGGCAAAATTCAGCGCTCTGCGTCAATCGCGGAGGGAAAATCATCGCTGCCGGGACGCGGGAGCGTCCGATTATCATGACCTCATCGGCACCACCCGGGCAGCGTGCGCCGGGTGATTGGGGCGGGCTGCTCCTGTGCGGACGTGCCCGGACGAATCACCCCGGAGGTCAGGCTGCACTCGAAGGGGGCATTGCCGATGCAAATCAAGTGCGAGGTTGGTTCGGCGGCAATGACGATGATGATTCCAGCGGTGTCCTCCGATACCTACGGATCGAGTTCGCTGGCATTGCCGCCGCGCCCAACAGTGAGCTCAACGGTCTAACCCTTGGCAGCGTCGGACGACGTACAGTGCTCGAGTATGTCCAAGTCAGCTATGCTAACGATGATGCCTTCGAGTGGTTCGGTGGTAGTGTCAACGGACGCTATTTGATCTCGATCGGTTGCATTGACGACGACTTCGATACCGACAACGGTTGGAGCGGTCGCGTGCAATTCGGTGTTGGGCAGCGGTTCCGCAATCGTGCTGATCAATCCATCTCCCAGGCATTCGAATCTGACAATGACGCCAGTGGTTCCTTCAACAGGCCGTACACGACGGGAGTATTCAGCAACATGACGCTCATCGGTCCACTGCAGGATACCTCGTGGACTCCCGGGACTGGGACAACGCCGAGTACGTTCAACTCACGCTTCGGTGCCGCAGCGCAGATACGCCGTAACTCGCGCTTGAGCATCATCAACAGCGTGTTCCTGGGTTGGCCGCGCGGAGTTGAAATCGCAGGCTCGAACACGATGGCAGCAGCGGCAGCTGATTCGTTGTTGATTCGCAACAACTCGTTCTACGGCATCAAAGGGACATGGCTCAACTTCGCTGGTGGTACTCCGCCGCAAGGCATGACGACTGCATGGATCGAACAACCACAGTTTGGGAATATCCTCGATAAAAGCTCGCCTGCACTGGCGATGCTGATGAATCCCTTTGCGACGAACTTGGACTTCAACCCACAACCGATGGCGAATTCGCCCGTAGCTTCACAAAGCACATCGTACCAGAGCACACCGCAGGTGGATCTGAGCGGGCTGACGCCGGTTTCGTATCGCGGTGCGTTTGCACCGTATCCAGTGGAGCGTTGGGATTTGCCGTGGGCGGAATATGACCCCATCAACGCAGACTACACGCTCTCGGTCGGTGATGACAAGCCCGACCTCAGCCTTGCACTCGAGGTGCTGCCCAATCCTATAGCAGACGTTGGCGTGCTTCGCTACACGCTCCCGACGGATGATCAGGTCACGCTGAGCATCGTTGATGCGCAAGGCCGCGAAGTAGTGCGATACCTTAGTGGCTCCATGCAGCATGCGAGCATATACGAAGTTCCGCTCCGAGCCGAGTGGCTTCCGAGCGGATGCTATTTTGCCCGGCTTATGACCGAGCGCAGTGGAAGCATTGTTACGCCAATCGTGATTGTACGCTGATCGTGTTCCGTCGGTAGTGCAATAGGTTTCTCGACGCTCTCTTGCTCTCCCCCGAGCGGGAGAACCACACACACGCAGCAAGGCATCCGCTTGCGGATGCCTTGTTGATTTTGGGAAGGAGTGAAACGCTGCGTCGCGAAGTTGTGTTACTAATGCTAGTTTTGAACGTCCAAACTCCGCATGGAGGCAGCGATGAAACCTGTGCTTACGTTGCTCTGCTTAGCGCTGGCGGTCAGTGCCCAAGAGTCTCCCGATAGCAAGGGGAAAGATTTTTGGTTCTGCTTCATGCCGAACTACCACAATGGTGGACTCACAAATGCTTCCGCCCAACAACGTGATTCTGTCTTTGTTTTTATTGCTGCCGAAAAGCCCACAACAGTGACGTTGGAGTTCACTCCGTACGATGGCCGCCCACCGCAACGGCTTGTGCGTCAGATCGCAGACCCACGGCAGATGCTCATCATCGGGATGGGCTTTTGGGGAGTTGAGCTCATCGGAATCAATGGCGGAGGCGTTACGGTTCCACAGCAACAGCGGCACACACAGCGACCAGTGCCATATTCCTTTCACCTGACAAGTGATGAAGACGTCACCGTCTATGCAATGTGCCATGCGGATAAAACCAGCGATGCCTTCCTTGTTCTACCGACCGATGCGCTGGGGAAGGACTACTTCATCATGAGCTACAACGCAGACCTGTACAGCTCAGGATTTGGTGGGGATTATCCATCGACGCCATCGCAATTTGCGATAGTCGCCACGGAAGACTCAACGCTGGTAGAAATCGCACGCCTTACAGCACCGACTGTTGATGGGCCGGTCACTCAGATTATGCTGCAGCGTGGAGAAGTGTACCTTGTCCAGAGTCAAACGTCGAACGATTCCTACGACCTGACAGGATCGCGTGTCCGCTCTAATCGTCCAATCGCAGTCTTCGGCGGGCATCAACGTGTGCGCCTTCCCCTCGGTGATCGCAATCGGGATCGTGGAGGGTACATCTCCTCACGCGATTGCCTGATCGAGCAATTGCCTTCGGTCAATACGTGGGGGCGTTCGATATTCCTTGTGCCGTACCCCGACCCACCCGGTGATCTCAAGCGTTCGAAAGACCGCTTTCGCATCCTTGCAGCGCGCGACAGCACGGTTGTCTATCGCGACAGCGTTCCTCTGGTCGTGCTCAACGCAGGGCAGTACTACGAAGGCGACCTCGGTCAAGCAGCAACATTGAACGCCAACCGTCCGATCCTTGTCGCACAATTTCGGCGTACCTCGACACCAGCCAGCGTGGGCTACGAGACCTACTACCTTGGCGATCCATTTATGGTGATTGTCCCCCCGACCGAGCAGTTTCTGGACAGCTACCAGTTCATCTGTCCGCGGATCTACGAGGATTCAGCGATCACGACGCTCTACTCAGTTCCGCGGGAGGTCTACAAGTACCACTACGTGACAATCATTGCGCCAGACTCAGCGAAAGCCACCGTACAGGTGGATGGCCAGATGGTACCGCAACAACTCTTTCGACCCATTCCCAAAAGCAGCTACGTTTATGCGTGGTATCGGCTCGATGCGGGGGTCCATTCGGTGCGCGCACGTGCACCAGTTGGTATCCACGTGTACGGTTACGGCTTTGCTGATTCTTACGGCTACACAGGTGGAATGGCATACCGACGGTTTGATTTCGATCCACCCCAAATTCTCTCCACGGCAACGTGTCCGCCATACCGCATCGCAGTGTACGACACGCTGCCGATGGACAGCCGTGTTGATGT
Source organism: Candidatus Kapaibacterium sp. (assembly GCA_026003495.1). GTDB lineage: Bacteria > Bacteroidota > Ignavibacteria > Kapaibacteriales > NICIL-2 > NICIL-2. Next base: position 618,874 of record BPHK01000001.1, read on the forward strand.
GGTGCGTGTCCTCGAGGATTCCTCCACGAACGTAGAGTGGCGAATCGAACGCAAGACTCTGCTCCCAGAAGACTCGGTCATCGTGTACGTGAACCTGCGCGATCCCTACGAGGACGGCGTTGTGACAATCTTTGCTGAAGATGCAGAGCGGTTCGTTACTGTCAAGCGATTCCAGCTCCCAGGCATGACGCTGCGCGGCATAAGCGCAAGCGCAACGGTGGAGCGGTTGCCGCTGCGCTACACGTACCGAACCGCGACCAAACGGACCTGGTGCTTCCCGCTGCAGTACGTCAACGTAGGAAATTCCCCGCAGACTGTCCTCCGTGCAGAGAGCGCCAGGGGAAGCCTCCGTAACGCATCGTTGCCAGCGGTCGTCGGGCGACGAGATACCCTCCAATTGCATGTTTGCTACCGCGCCGATCGAACAGTGACCATCACCGATACACTGTGGCTTGAAACTCCCTGCGGACGCTACGCTGCGGCAATCTTCACGATCGAGTTTATCGTGGATACAGTCGCGCCGCGGATGCTCATCGCTCAGCAGCCATGCCCGCCGGTGCATACTCTGACGATTATGGAAGCCGGCACATCTGAAAGCGGAATTGCAACAATTGAAGTGCTTGATTCGGTCAACGTTACGATCGAACCCGTCGGTGGAGGCGAGGGAGGCTATTGGTTAGCTGAGCAGCAGATGCTCCGCATCACTCAACGAGATTGGCGGCTTGATAGCTGGTATCGCATCCGTGTCACTGATTCCTCTGGAAATAGCAATACGATCAGCGGCGCCTTCGAAGGCCACACGGTGATGATCACCAACCAAGATTCGCTTGCCCCCATTCAAACGTTTCGTGCAGCAAGCAATAGTTTCCTCTGCGACACACTCGAATTGTACAACTATGGCAGCTATCCGAAGCGCTTCGATAAACTTGTTGTTCGTGGTATCGAATTCGCACCGCCACCGTTGTATGTGCCGCTTGTTATCGCGCCAGGGCAGCGGGTGCGTGTGCCGGTGTGTGCATTGTTGCCACCATACCGCTCTGGTGCAGAGAACATCTACCGGGATACGCTCGAGCTTATGGTCGGCTGCTTTGTCCGCCGGATGCCTGTGGAGATTACAATCACCGAGCCAAGCTACAGCGCTGAAAGTTCATGTGGCGTCGTTGTCGCTACGCCCCCTGCCGGTAATGCTCCGTCGCTGATCCGTGATGGCGGCAGTATCGAGCTGCTCTTGCCATCGAGCGGCGATTGGCAGCTTGCACTCTATGCAACCAGTGGACAATTGCTCTGGCAAACTCAAATCACAGGCACGCGCGCGCGGTGGGATATGGAACGCCTCCCACCGGGTGCGTACTGGCTCATTGGCACAAGCAGCGACGCGATGATTCGGCTGCCAGTGCCCTGGACAGGGCAGTAATTTTGCACGCAGTCCAACACAATCACCATCAGCCTGCCATGCAACTGTTCATTGACTCTGCCAACCGCGATGAGATCCGCACTGCCGCTGGGCTTGGGATTATCGCTGGTGTGACGACAAATCCGAGTTTGCTCGCAAAAGAAGACCCAACAACGCCGGTCGAGAAGATCATCACGGAGATTCACCAGATCGTCGGCGGCCATATTTCCGTGGAGGTTGTCTCAACCGACACCGACGGGATGATCCGCGAAGCCGAGGAGATTCTCTCCTGGCTGCCGGAGGCAACGATCAAAATCCCGATGATTCCTGCTGGGCTGGCAGCTGTTGCGCGGCTGAGCCAGCAAGAAATTCCAACCAACGTCACGCTTGTGTTCTCGCCTGTGCAAGCGCTCGCTGCTGCAAATGCGGGTGCAACGTACGTGAGCGTGTTCCTCGGGCGACTCGATGATACCGGACACGACGGAATCAGCGTCCTCGAGGATGTCGCCGAGATATGGGATGTGCAGGGAATCGAAACCCAGATCATCGCAGCATCGGTGCGGCATCCGATGCACATCGTCCGCGCAGCAAAAGCGGGTGCACACGTCGCAACGGTGCCCTACAAAGTGCTCATGCAATCGCTCAAGCATCCGCTCACGGATGTGGGGTTGGAGGCATTCTTGCGCGATGCGGCAAAACGTCAGGAGCGGCTGGTAACAGTCTGATGAAACTCCTCCTGCTGCTGACCACCGCATGGTTGCTTGCTTTCGGGCGCAGCGAGGAAATCGTTACGTTTGCGCTCGAAGATCAATGGGGCACACGCTGGGAATCGAGCCAGCTTGTAGGCAAACCCTACGTACTCATCCTCGCTGATCGTGAGAGCGCAGAGCACGCTTTGCAATGGGGTACTGAACTTGGGCGCCGGCTCGGGAACGATGTACTAGTGCTGGGATGTGCAAACTTCGCTGGCGTTCCATTTTTCCTGCGGTGGTATGTGCGGGCGCGTGTTCGCGATCGAGTAACGAGTGCACCGCTGCTCCTTGATTGGGATGGTACGCTCTTCGAGCGCCTCCGTTGCAACGTTGGTGTGCCAACCGTGCTCGCTGTTGGTAGCGATAGCCGGATTTTCTATCGGTACGAGGGGCTGCCAGAGCCAGATGTCATCGGGCATGTTGTCGGGAAAATTCGATCATACCGAGCTGAGACTCTGCGATGAGCGACTACGATTACCTTGTGTACACTGACGGTGCATGTATTGGCAATCCCGGACCTGGTGGGTGGGCTGCAATTATTCGTGGCCGTGACGGTAGCGAGCGTATCCTTGCGGGCAATGCTGTGCGCACGACGAACAATCGCATGGAGCTAATCGCAGCACTCGAAGCGCTCCGAACCCTTCCAGAGGGAGCGCGGGTGCTCCTTCGCACCGATTCGCGTCACCTTGCCGATGCAATCGAAAAGGGCTGGGCGGAACGCTGGCGTGCGCATGGTTGGAAGCGCAATCGCCGTGAGCGCGCGGAAAATAGTGACCTCTGGGAGCAGCTCTTGACTGAGCTCGAACGCCGAAGTGTACGGATCGAGTGGGTTCGTTCCCACAACGGCGATCCGCTCAACGAACGCTGTGACGCGATTGCCCGCCAGGAAGCAGAGCATGCAACTGGTGTTGATGCAGGATATGAATCAGCCATAGCTCATCGACAGGAGCTCCTTGGTTCCACCGAACCTTCTCGCACCCAGCACGCAGTGATCGAGTGCCGAACTGAAGCCGGTGGGACGATCGTGATTACCGATGGAACAAGCAGCCTTCGGCTCGAACGCCAGCAGATTCCTGAGCTGATCTCGAGGCTCACAAAGCTTTTAGTCTCGTGATGCGGTGGATGGTTGGACTGCTTCCTGCTATCGTTTGGGCGCAGGTAGAGATCACCATCCCTGATACACTGCCGTCGCAGTTGCTGCGCTGGCAAGGTATTCAAGGGGATGTTCTTCTTCGGACACGTGGTGCAGTGCGTATTCTTGTCTGCTTGGAGCCATTGCAGATGGATACGCTCTGCACACCGTTCGCACGCCAACCAATTACACTGATCGCTGATTCACTTCGCCTACCGTTCGCTACGCTCATTGGGGAGCTTCTCGCTTCCGCGGAGCCGTTTCCCTATCGGAGTTCTCTGCCACAGGGTCAGTGCCGGATCTGTGTTCGCGTAGTAGATGCGAACGACTCATCAAGGGAGGTTGCGCCGGTGCGCTGCCGGACGGTATGGATTCGCGGCGTTCCGCATGTTGAGGCAACCGGAGCTACAGGTACAGTCAGGGCGAGCGATACTGCACTGCTGCATTTTCAGTGGACGATCGAAGCGCCAGCAGGTGCGGAGGGAATTGAGTGGGAGCTTCGCATCGCGCCGCGCCGCCTGGGGCAATCGGCGTGGTACGCGCTGATGGTGAATGCACCGATCGTTCAGTGTACACGTGATTCTGGTAGCCAGACAGCATGGGAATGCTCGCTACATGCAAAGGTATTTGCGCCGAAGACGCGATACGTCTGGGGAATTTTCACGCGCAGTGCAGGTGAAGCATGGGAGCTGGTTTCTCCGGTGCGGGAATTCGTTGTTGAGCAGTAGGCTGTCTGCCGCCGCCTTGAAAAAATCATTTGGTTTGTAAACATTTCTGCATTATTTTAGGGTGGAAATCGGACACGGGCAGTACGCCGATGCTCACCATGTTGGACAACCTGTTTTGGGATGCACGTGCACTGCGTCTGGCAACGCAGCCTGGGGAACGCGTGCCACTCTGCTGCTTCGCCGCTGAGAAGCTGACACACACACACACACCATTCCACGCCGGCTGCTGTTCGATGAAGAGCGCCCACCGCCATGTGGAACATGAGATCGCTTGTGTCGGGATGGAGGAGAACAATGCTCTTTTCATGTTCCACTACCTGTGAAGGAAATACCTATGAAAGCTATCATCAATTGTTGGTTGATCACGGGTGCGCTATTCTGCACAATGTTGTCCGGTCTGAAAGCGCAACCGTGCCCGCCTCAAGGAGACTGCGATACAGCACAATGGCAGGGACCGATCGGTACAGCATTCAAAATTGCTGCGCCCTCGTGTTCTCTTCAGGTCAACATGATGTATCGCATCTGCAATGGCGTGGTTGAATTTTACGAGGTCTCTCGTGAGTTGATCGGCATTTGTGAAGCATTCGAGAAACGCAGTGTGTTCCATTTCGATTTCGACGCAGCAGCAGAAATGGCTGTGCAGGCAGGTCTTCAGAATATCTGGGAATGGATTGTTCAAAGGGGTTTCTACTCCGGATCAGTACCTCCCTGTTCGACTGGTTGGGGTACGCCACGAGCCCATTACTACACACGACGTTGTGGAGTTTGGGTGTACTGCGAGTATGCTGTTGACGAATCGGTGGAGAAATGGTGCCAACAGGGATTCGATCCACCCTTCCCTGAGTTTCGAGGTCCCGATGGCAAACTACGTGTGCGCTCGTACAAATGGCAGGACTGCGGAACCACATGCTGCAAGCGGGTCTTCGAATACTGCATCGAGACATTTCCCCAATTCGGGGATCAGGTCATACGTGCACGTCAGATCAGCAAGCAGCGAATTTATCCCTGCAGCCTGCAAGAGTCGAAGTACGGCACAGGTCCCAATTCGGCTCAGTGTGAGGACGGTTGTTGAACTATTAACGGAGGTACTTATGAGACACGTTTTTTCTGTGATCGCTCTGCTGATCGGCGCTGCGTGGGTGCTCGAAGCACAAACTGCCTGGCGGGTAACCCAGCTTTTCGACAAACCTGCCGGTCGTGTTTGTCTGCGCAATGGTCAGCTTTATGCTGTCCAAAGCGGTAGCCTCTACCGCCTCCCGCGGTGGGGTATGATGAATGTACTTCATTCGGTTCACGTGTGGGATGGGCAGCAATGGAACCCGATCGGGTTGCCGCAGTACGGCTACCCTGCGGATACACTCGACCAACCGATCTTCAGTCACTATAGCTTTTGGGCGCCGATCGAGACGGATCACGAAGGCAATATCTACGTTGCCGGTCGTACAATCCGTGACGCAGAGTCTCGCGTGGCAGAGTCTCGCGTGATGGTGTTCCGTGTTGCCGAGCAGCAGTGGCATACTTACCGCTACGTTCCAAGCCCGTTGACGCCGTTCGAAGACTCGCTCCGGATGACACGGAAGTTTCTCTGGTTCGGAGTGGATGGTAGCGGGAGAGTCTATGTGACCGCCGACTCCTACCTCTTTTCGTGGATTGATACACTCAACAACTCCGTGAGGATTACCCAGAGGTTCACAGAACTCTTCCGCGTCGGTCGTTCGGGGCTGGAGTTGATCAGTCGTTGGACGTTATTCGGAGATAACGCCGAGGAAGCTACGCCCTTCGTTCCCGATGGGCAGGGTGGGTTGTATTTCTGCACCGGAGTAGTGCTCGTCCATGTCGCTGCAGATGGAACGATCGAGCATCGGCGGTTTACCTTTACGCCGCCGATAGATTTCGACCGATCAGCGCGGATATTGACGCGTGGCGCCGATGGGCAGTTGTATCTTTTAGCTTACATCGGGACAGGCCGTATGACTGTCGCCCGGCTCGATCTACAGCAAAACGCTCTTACCTATCTACCGCCGGTTTTCAAACTCTACAACACAGTCGAAGATCCGAATATGATGATCACACTCAGAGGTATTGGTCTGGGTCTGTGGACGAACGGTACGCGAGCGCTCGTCAGTAAGGGCGGTTTCGATGTATTCGAGTTTACTTTCGGCGATACTGCAACGTCGTCGGTTCGGACGTTATCGCTCGGAGGTCCGACGAATTTTCACGAGGTGTACTGGCTCGACTCCAATCGGTGTTTGGTCGGTTGTTCACATGGATTGTTTGCGATCGAGCGAACGGTGGTATCGGTCGAAGACGAGCCGAAGGAATCGCTGACGGTCGCTCCCCATCCTGTCAAGCGTGGCGAGGATGCGCTGCTATTGGGGACGATACCGGAGAACTGTCAGCTCGACATCGTCGATGGGCTTGGGCGGACAGTGAGCACCACTGCGTTCAATGGTGGATTGCCAGTCGTTCCGACGGCAGGCTTGAGTGCGGGAGTGTACACGCTTCGTCTGCAGGGGCGGGGCGGTGACGTTCGGACGGTGCGACTTGTGGTAGTTGATTGAGCGCTGTCTGTTGCGTAGTGTTGTCGGGGGCGGCTGGCTGTTCGGTCGTCCCTGACCCATTTCTAGTGGTCATGGCAGCGGCGATGTGCCTGTACGTTGGGTTGTGCTCGGCATATCCCCTTTCCCGTCATGCCGAACGTGTTTCGGCATCTTGTGCAGTGAGACCCTGAACCAAGTTCAGGATGACGGTGTGTGTTCAGGGTGACGTGCGTTTGGGGAATGCGCAACCCCCTGTCATGCCGAACTTGTTTCGGCATCTGATTGCACTGCTGTTTGTCGTGCCGAACGCGTTTCGGCATCTTGTGCAGTGAGACCCTGAACCAAGTTCAGGGTGACAGAGGGCAAGAAAAGACCCTGAACCAAGTTCAGGGTGACAGAGGGCAAGAAAAGACCCTGAAACAAGTTCAGGGTGACAGGGGACAAGAAAAGACCTTGAACCGAGTTCAGGGTGACGGTGGAGGAGGGAGGAGCCAAACCGAGTTCAGCATCGGCTATCGCTTCTGCATCAGCGCTTCGATCTGGTCGGGATGGCGAGCCAGTCGAGCCGATAAGTTCACCGGACCGCTCTCGGTGACGAGCACATCGTCTTCGATGCGAATGCCGATATTCCACCAGCGCTCCGGACATGGACTGCCGGGAGGAATGTAAATCCCCGGCTCGACGGTGATGACCGTTCCTGCACGGAGCGGACCGTACTGTGAACTATCCAATTATTTTCCAGCGCTATTCTCCAATTATGCTAATCCTGCGTATGCCGTTCATTTTATTTTCATTATCGCGTCTGCCAGGATGACATAGCATCATGCTCGCCAATTAGCGCGAAACTAATCACTCTCGCGCACCATAGGAAGACCAATCGTCAAGATAAGACGCCCCCCAATCGAATAACCGACGATCTGATATAGCGGTCCTGATGGGCTATCGAGCAAGCCATTATCCCCAAGATAATGCCAGCCGTCGGCGATATCTGATTGCCATGTGATACTGCCTCCAACTCGTAGCATGACCTGCTCATCCGCCGCAGCAGACGTTATCGCTATTGCATGCGCAGGGATAGTGTCCGCAGATGATGCACGTATATATCTGCCGTCTGCTGCTCGTGATACAAGCATATATGCATTGATCGCCTCACCGGCTATGCCGACAATGACATCAGGATCGCCGCCGCTCGAGGTCGCAACACTGCCGCCACGACGACCCCGGAGATGGGGAGGCAACTGGTATTCGAATATCGCTGAGGGTCTCAAAATCTCACTGGACGGCATAATAGGTACCTCGTACTTGTTCCGCTGCAAAATCAATCTCTATCGAGAGAGGGACATGCATGATGGAGTCAATCTGCAATGCACGTCCCATTATCAACTGTGCGTGATCGATGATCGGTTGATTATAGGGGAGCTCGACATCAATCGTGCGTTGGTGGTCGCTCCCAAATAATGCGACCAGCAGCTTCGCCGCCCAACGACCGTATGTGCTGATTGATTGACACTTCAAACACTTCTCCGTTGGTCGCTCCGGCGGCAATTCAGACCAGTCCATATATGCGGGAGCGATGTAATCTTCGGAATCGAGGTTTAGCTGCTGGCTTATAAGCCAACGCACGTATTCATGACAGCGGTAAAATTCATTGGCGTCGTAATAATAGAGCCCACTTGTCCTCACACGGCGGGCAATCCATCGCGAACTATCGCGCCGATCATAATAGACCCCAAGCGGCACGTTAGACCATACGTTAGTCACGTTATACGAGTTGTCCGACCGCACGCTCTGCTTTACTTCCTCCCACCGATCGATTTCCTCGAACTCATTCATCGTGTATTTTTCTGGCGAGGATACTTGCACCTGCCGGAGTTGCTGCGGGTGCTCAGCCCGGCAGCGGAAGCCGAGTACGTGTGGCGAGATTCAAGCGGGCAGGTGATTGGCGAGGGTGCGTCGCTGGAAGTCGAGGCAGTCGAGAGCACGTGGTACGTTGTCGAAGGACGGACAGCGTCGGGATGTCGTGGCAGTGATACGGTGCGGGTAGAGGTTGGTCAGCAGTTAGCGGTGGAGGCGGTGGGGGACACTGTCGTGTGTCGTGGGAGCAGTGTGCATCTGGCGGTTCGTAGCGCTGCGCCGGATGCCGAGTATGTGTGGTATCAAGGTGGGGAGGAGATTGGGCGCGGGGCAGAGGTGACGGTGGTTGCCGATACAGCTGCGGTGTACGTGGTGCACGGCGTCCGCGGTGCGTGTCAGGGGTGGGATACGGTGGTGGTGGGAGTCTATCCGCACGGAGAGGTTCGGTCGCAGGATCAGCGGGTGTGTCGTGGACAGGAGGTAGAGTTGACGCTCCAGGGGAGCGGTGTGCGGTGTTGGTGGGAGGATACTGCAGGCGTAGTACTGAGTCAGTCGTGTCGATATCGAGTGGCGCCGACTCAGACGGTACGGTACGTGGGAGTGATGGAGGATAGCAACGGTTGTCGGTCGTCGGTGGAGGTGCAGGTAGTGGTGGACGAGCCGGCGGTCGTGGAGGTGTGGGTCGAGCCTGCAGTGGTGGAGGTTGGCGCAGGGCAGCGCGCGTTCATTCGAGTGATGGCGCGGTCGTCGGGCGTGGCGAGGCTACGTGGAGGTGTCGTGCGGGTTCGGGTGCCGGTTGGGGTGGCAGATGTCGAGGGAGGACAGTTGGACGGTCAGTGGAAGGAGGTTGCCCTCGCGGTGGGGGATGTGACGGTCGGTGGAGCCGAGCAGGAGCTTGGGAGGGTGGAGATTGTTGGGGTCGCAGGAGGTGATCGCAGCGGTCCAGTAGAGGTGCGGTTCCAGGGTGAGGGTTGTTTTGTGGTGCAGGTGCGCGGCGGGGAGGTAGAGCGGCAGGATGTCTGCGCTGAGGCGTTAGTACGGGTGCGGCTCGTCGAGCCGGTGCAGGTCGTGCAGCGGAACCAGGAAGTGGAAGTCCGTGGAAGCGGAGTCGAGGAAGTGCGGCTCTACACAGTGGATGGTCGGGAGGTGATGCGGGGCAGCGGTCGGTCCCTCTGGGTTGGGGAGCTGGCCAGTGGGATGTACCTTGTGCGCATCAGGCGCGGCGATCAGTGGCAGACAGTCGTGGTGCTGCTCGGTCGGTAACGCAGGCGGAAAGGAGCAAACGTGCGGGGCACGGGGGAAGCCGTGCCCCGCGCAGTTCTGCCGCGACTCGGCTGGAGAGGAAGTTACAGGTGCATCTAGCTCGATTACTCCACGACAACATTGACAAGCTTGGCGGGGACGACGACTACGTTCCGAATCGTCTTGCCGGCAATGAAACGTTGAACGTCCGGATGTGCCAGCGCTGCATTGCGGAGCACCTCGCCATCGCTGCCAGCGGGGACGCGCAGTTTTGCCCGAACCTTGCTGTTGACTTGAACGACAATTTCTACCTCTTCTTCCTGCAACACCTGCTCGTCCCAGTCGGGGAATGGCTCGTAGGCGAGCGACTTGTGGTGACCGAGTAAACTCCACAGCTCTTCGGCAAGATGCGGTGCAAAGGGCGCCAGGAGCAGTACAAAGTGCTCCATCACGATGCGTGGCCGCTGCGGAAGCCGAGAGCATTCATTGACGAAGATCATCAACTGCGCAATCGCAGTGTTGAACGAAAGCGACTCGATGTCCTCGCGCACTTTTTTGATCGTGCGGTGAAGTAAGCGGGAAAGCGCCGGATCGGGAGGAACCTCCGCAATTGCGCTGCTGAGCGTGCCGTCGGGGTTTGTGTACATCCGCCAGATGCGGTCGAGAAAACGCTTGATGCCTTCGATGCCGTTGCTCGACCACGGTTTGGTTGCCTCCAGTGGACCGAGGAACATCTCGAACAGCCGCAACGCATCGGCGCCGTAGCTACGGACAACATCGTCGGGATTGATGACGTTGCCGAGTGACTTGGACATCTTGCGTCCATCCTCACCGAGGATCAGTCCTTGGTGGAAGAGTTTGGCAAACGGTTCTTTTGTGGGAACCAGCCCGTAGTCGTAGAGCAGCTTGTGCCAGAAGCGCGCGTAGAGCAGGTGTAAGACCGCGTGCTCGGCACCACCGATGTACACGTCAACACCACCACGGTTGGAGTCGCTCCCGAGCCAGTAGCGAAGACGCTCCAGATCGGCGAATCGCTCGTCGTTGTGGGGATCGCAAAAGCGCAGGTAGTACCAGCAGGAGCCTGCCCACTGGGGCATGGTGTTCGTTTCGTAGTGGCCGTGCTTGCCGGTTTTGGGATCCCAGACATCCATCCACTCGGGAACTGTTGCCAGGACGCTTTCCCCTGTACCGGTCGGCTTGAATTCGCGGACGTCAGGCAGCCGCAAGGGGAGCTCGTCTTCATCGAGCACGCGGCGAGTTCCGTCGTCGAAATGGAGAATGGGGATCGGCTCGCCCCAGTAGCGCTGACGCGAAAAGAGCCAGTCGCGGAGCTTGTAGCGGATTGCTTGACGACCGTGGCCGCGGCGTTGGAGCCACTCGATGATGCGGACTTTCGCTCGCGGTGTTGGCAATCCATCGAGTGAAATTTCCTCGTTGGAGGAGTTGCACGCGATACCGTCGGCGACGAATGCGGCATCCAACGGCTCAGGAAGGTCGCTATTCTCTGGACGCACAACGACTTCGATCGGTAGACTGAACGTCTGTGCAAACTCAAAATCGCGTTGGTCATGGGCAGGTACTGCCATGATGGCGCCGGTGCCGTAGTGCGCAAGGACGTAATCGGCAATCCAGATTGGGATTTCGCGCTTCGTCGCTGGATTGAGCGCGTAGCTGCCTGTGAAGACTCCCGATTTCTCGCGGCTGAGTTCTGTTCGTTCCAGGTCGGTTTTCCGTTGCGCTTGGGCGATGTAGGCTTCGACGAACTGGCGCCGATCGGGCGTTGTGATGTGTCTGGCCGCCGGATGCTCCGGTGACAATACCAGGTACGTCGCCCCGAAGATTGTATCGGGGCGCGTGGTGAACACCATGATGGATTCCTCCGAGCCAATGACGGGGAAGGCAATTTCTGCGCCTTCGCTTCTGCCGATCCAGTTCCGTTGCATCTCTTTGGTGCTCGAGGGCCAATCCACCAGGTCGAGATCCTCCAGGAGCCGCTCAGCGTATGCGGTGATGCGAACCATCCACTGGCGCATTGGGCGGCGTTCGACGGTGTACCCTTTCTCGCGCCATTCCTCAACTTCCTCGTTTGCCAGTACCGTACCGAGTTCCTCGCACCAGTTGACGGGCACAAGAGCCATGTACGCCAATCGGTGCTGGTCGCGCCACGCTTCGGGATCAGCGCAGTCGGGCGGGATGGGGAGCTCTTCAATTGGCCGTGCGCGCTGCTGCTCGGGGTCGTACCACGAGTTGTAGATGAGCCGAAACATCCACTGCGTCCACCGATAGTAACGAGGATCGGTGGTGTTGATCTCGCGTGACCAATCGTAACTGAAGCCCAGCATCGTGAGCTGGCGCTTGAAGGTGGCGATGTTCTCTGCAGTTGCGACCTGCGGGTGAATGCCAGTGGTCATCGAGTAGCGTTCGGTCGGAAGCCCGAATGCATCCCAGCCCATTGGGTGGAGCACGTTGTAGCCACGCATGCGCATGTACCGCGCAAGAATGTCGCTTGCGGTGTAGCCTTCGGGATGCCCGATGTGAAGACCTGCACCACTCGGGTACGGGAACATATCGAGAACGTAGAACTTAGGTTTGGCGGCGTCTTCGGTAACACGGAATGTTTGATGTTCATCCCAATAGCGTTGCCACTTTGCTTCGATGCGTTCGAATGGGTACGAGGAAGACATATCGCTCTCGGGTTGAGATGGTGAAATCCGCTTATGGAGAGGGCGCAAATGTACGAACATGCCCCGAGGCGAACGCAGCGGAAGCTGGTGGAACTGCTACCTTTGCAGTTGGCACTGGAATTGCCGATACTTGGGTTGTCTCCGATAGTGCATACAACAGTGCCGATGGACAATTGGCGCAAACGGATTGCCGATCTGGTGGTGCAGTACTTCGGCGTGCGCGGTGTGACGCGTTCGCGACTGGAGCTATTTCTGCGCCAAGTTGAGCAGTTGATGGCTACCGTCGAGGACGATGATCTGCCGGCAGAGTTGCGCCACATCGTTGCAAACCTGCAGACGATGACAATCCTTTTGCGTCGGCGGGAGAGCGATGGCGAACCAATCTACGTTTTGCGCGAAGGCCGACTTGCTGGCCAGTTGACCACAGAGCGAGTTCGTGGGAAAAGCCCGCGTGAGCTTTTCCCGCCCGAAGTCAATGCCGTCACGTTGCCGATGGTTGCTCGTGCGTTTGCATGATGTCAACCCGCCCAGGTACGATGCCACCTTGCTGATGTTGTTGAGTGCTGTGGCAAGGCTGGTCAGCGTCGTCTGGATGTTGGTCGCGCTGAAAATGCCGAGGTTGCTCGACGAGACGCTGTTGAGCGACTGCAGGTTGAGTCCCGACACACCAGCGAAGTTGGTTGCCGACGTTGCGTTGATGTCGAATCCCACGCTACCGCTGATGTCGAAGTCCGCATTCCCCGTGGTCAGGTCCACTGAGAGTGTCAGCAGGTTGTTCGTTGCCCCGGTGCCGATGACGAACTCGGCCGAGAAGGTGCCCTTGAGTAGCTGGCGTCCGCCGAAGACGGTCGAATCCACGATGGTCTGGATTTGCTGGGCAAGGCGGTAGGCACTCTTTGCGAGTGCGACTTTTTCGTCGGTGCCCAGCGCGCCCGAGGATGCGGTCGAGGCGGCGTCCTTGATTTGCTGGACGAGGTTGCTGATGTTGTCCAGCCCATCTTGGGCGATGTTCGTGACGCTGGAGGCATCACCGACGGCGTTGAGCGCCGCTTGGAGTGCGCCGTTGCGTGCTTTCAGTGCACGCGAGGTGATGTAACCGGCTACGTCGTCTTGCGCAGAGTTGATGCGCTTGCCGGTCGAAAGACGGAGCTGGTGGAGTGCAATCGCCCGGTTGGCAGCATCGAGTGCGTTGTACGCATTCTCGGCGGGCGTGTTGGTGCGGATGCGTGCACCGTTGGAGATTGAGGATGGCATAGAACCTCCCTGAACGGAAGTGGAACTTAACTGCGGCTTCCCTGCCCCTTTTCTCAGTGTCCAGGCGGTATTGTCGGCAGCGCAGAAAAAAACTTGAGCTACTGCGTGCTGGTAAGCTTGGGAATTTCCCGAGGAAGCCCCCAGAAGACAGTGACGGACGTGCTGCGAGAACGAATGCCGCTATAGCCGACAGCTCGCACCTCGATTGTGTTCACTCCCCGGTGAAGTTTCCACTGGTATCGCGCAGAGGGAACTAGCTGCCACGAGCCGCTGTCGTGTCGGACTTCGAAGTGTTGCACCCATGGAAGCGTAGTAGCGATGTCCACCGTGTAGGCAGGTTGCGTAAAGCCTCGCTGTGGATGGTAATCGCCTGCGTAGCGGAAGGTCACGTGGGTTTGATCGAGCGCACCATAGGCTTTCCGCCAAGAACGTGTGTAGAAGAGCCCACTCAGTGGCACTCCTTGGAATGCAAGTGGGAGCGGGAGCGAATCCTTGCAGATGTACATCAGCAGAGTGTATGTGCCGTCGTACACGTAGGGGTAGTCGAGATAACCTGTGTATGGAGCAAGGAAGGACCGATACTGCTCGACCAACTCATCGGGGCTGGTTCGGTAGTATGCGCAGACTTCTACCGCGGGTATGAGTTCGATCTGTTCCACCTCGCCTCTCATGATTGCGGTGACAAGTTCGTACGCAGAGAGCCACGTGCCATTCATGCAGGGATAGCAGCCCCACTGCGGATCGAGGAAGACCCATTTGTGGTATGTGGTGGACCATGCCTCGACGGCGACATGCCGTGCGCCTTGCGGGCGAGTTTCGATGTCTTCTTTGCTCAGTCCGACAATTCGCGCTGGATAGCCATATGCGACAAGCACATCTACCAGAAGCCGAGCATATTCGACGCACGTGAACTGCTCGCCGTGCTGCGCGCGCTCGAGTAACTCCAGCGTCGTGACGGAGGGTGCGACGGTATTGTCGGAGCTGTGTTTCCAGCGCGTGCCTACCCATGCCAGTGCAGCACGGAATACCTCGAGTTCCTGCAACCCATCGAGCCGTAGGCTATACGCCGAGCACCGCGCACGATAGAAGGCAGCAATTGAATCCATCGGCGAAAACGGATAGGGGTAGTACATGCATCGCCGATCGAGATCGAGGTCACCGGGCGCAGAAAGGACACGCAGGATAAGCCGTTCGTTGGTGTGGTGGTCGCCTGCTACTTGGGCTATCGAAGTTGCTGTCAGAAAGAATGCCAATGCTATCGCACGCCACAGATGCATGGGAACTGTTCGAATGGAAGTCCGCTGCAATAATTCAGTGCAATGACGCTTTGTTTCAGCAGTATAGAAAAAAACAGTGTCCCTCAAGCGAAGCTTGGGGACACGTGGTGCTGGAATTTTCTCGAGCGTTAGTCAGTCCAGGCGAGGATTCCGCCGCGGAGATTACGCACGTTGAAGCCGTGCGAGCGGAGAATCTCCGTTGCGTGTTCGCTTCGCCCGCCGCTTCGGCAGTACGCGACTATCAGGCGATTGCGGTACGGCTCCAGCTCTGCAATGCGCTCTTCAAGTTCGGGTAGGGGAATGAGCAATTGCTCTTCGCTTTCGATGCGTCGCTGGGCATGCTCGTCGGGGAAGCGAACGTCGAGCAGGAGAAATGAGCGATCGCCGCTGGCGAGCATTGCCTTCAGCTCTGCAGGGGAGATCTCGTCTTCTGCAAGCGGTTCTTCTTCAGCAAGCGTGGGTTCCTCCGCTTGCTCGGCTGCTGGAAGTGTTGGGAGGAGTTCTTTTTCGATGATTTCCTTCAGCGTAGGTTTTGGAAGAGCGCCGACTGCCATCTGCGGCTTTCCACCGAGCGGAACGAACAGGAGTGACGGAATGCTCCGTATGCCAAAGACCATCGCCAATTCTTGTTCGGCGTCGGTGTCCACTTTATAGAAGAGCACTTTACCGGCGTACTCTGCAGCCAATTCTTCGAAGATCGGCGCAAGCATCCGGCATGGGCCGCACCACTCCGCCCAGAAGTCAATGACGCAGGGGAGCGAACCTTTGTACTTCCATTCCCGCTCGGTGAGGTAGTCGAAGACTTTCTCGCGAAAACTCTCCGCCGTGAGCGGTTCAGGCTTAATTGCTGTCAGGTGCTGTTCCATTCTATCGGAAGTCAAGTGATGAAAAAACTTAGAGTGTGACTGTGGCCGCTTGCGTTGATGTTTCCACAGGATACCCTGCTGCAATCCACGCATTGATGCCACCTGTGACGTTGACGGTATTCGAGAAATTGTACCGGTGGAGCAAGCTCGTTGCAATCGAGGAACGGTCGCCGCCAGCACAATGCACCGCAACGAGCCGGTCACGTGGTATGCGGTCGAGGTTTTGCTCAAGGTAACCAGCGAAGATGTGCAATGCACCGGCGATGTGGCCTGCATCGTATTCGCTTTGGTTGCGGACGTCGAGGACAACGACATTACCCTGCTCGATGCGGGAAGCAAGCTCGTGGACGCTCATCTGAGGAAGTGAGACCAATTCGCGTCCCCCTACTGCCCATTCGGTAACGTCTGGCAGATATCCGGCTGCGTGGTCGAGCCCGATGCGGATGAGCTTGCGCGTTACCTCTTCGAGCTGCTCCGTCGGAGTTATTAAAACGAACGATTGGTCGTAGGGGATAATCCACCCCGCCCAGGTGGAGAATGCGTTGTTGTTCTGAATGTTGATGCTGCCAGGGATATGCCCGCCGGCAAACGAGACTTTATCGCGTGTGTCAATGATGAGCACTCCCTTGCTTCGAAGCTGCTCGACTTCCTCTCCATTGAGTCGAGCAAGGACTGGCACTTTCCCATCTGGCAGCACATTGCGCGGTTCCTTGTTGAGCTTTTTCATCATAGCAAAGTAGCGTGGCGGCTCCGGCTGTCCTTCGAGCAGAGCACGCACAAATGCGTCTTCGTCATCGAACTGGAGTGCCCAGTTGGTGATTTTCTCGTAGCCGACCGTCGAGTGTGGAATTGCGCCGAGAGCTTTCCCGCACGCGGAGCCGGCACCATGTGCTGGGTGGACTTGTACATAGTCGGGAAGTTGCTTGAAGCGCTGGAGCGAGGCAAATAGTTGGCGCGCCCCGCGTTCCATTGTACCAACGTAGCCTGCCGCTTTTTCGAGCAAGTCTGGGCGGCCGACGTCGCCGACGAACACAAAGTCGCCGCTGAAGAACATGATGGGCTTCGAGGACGCAGGAGTATCGGTCACCAGGAATGAGATGTGTTCAGGCGTGTGACCTGGAGTGTGCCAGACTTCAAACTTGATGTTCCCCACCATGAAGGTATCGCCATCGCGGAGTCCAACGTGGGGAAACTGATACTGCCACTCGGGGCCTCCTTCATCGGAGAGGTAAAGCTCTGCACCTGTTACTTGCTGAAGCTCACGTGAGCCGGAGAGGAAGTCTGCATGGATGTGCGTTTCGAGCACGTGCGTAATGCGCAGCTTCTCTTGCTCAGCAATGCGGAGGTACACATCCACATCTCGCTGTGGATCAATGACTGCTACCGTCCCGCTGGCTTGGCAACCGACCATGTAGCTGGCGTGCGCCAAGCCTTTTTCGTAGATCTGACGGAAGAACATCGTTGTGCGTTGGGTTAGTGAAACATGTGGGTACTCTCGCTGCCGAATACGATGCAGCAACCTTGGAGGAGATTCACCCTACGACACGAACGAGCATCGCGATCCCGATTGCGGTAATGATTGCAGCGAGGATGCGTCGAAGCTGCGTGATATGCAAGCGATGACTAATCTTGACGCCGAGCCACATGCCCGGTAGTGCACCGATGATCGCGGCAGCAGTAGGAACTGGATCAACCATGCCTGCCATGATTTTACCAACCGAGGTCGCGATGGCACCGATAATCACGATCCCGAGTGTCGAACCAATCGTCACACGGAGCGGAACGCGAACGATGGTTACCAGCAACGGTGCCAGGAGAAATCCGCCTGCCATGCCGACCATTCCACCGAAGAGTCCGACTGGAAGAGCAATACCAATCGCTTTGGGGTACGAGAGCGTGTAGTCGAGCGATTCGGTATCCCGCGGACGAAGCAGCATCATCGTAGCGCCGAGGATTGCTACTGCTCCGAAGAGTGCTTCCAAGAATTGCGCGCTGACACCGCGTGAGAGCTTTGCTCCAAGGAACGATGCAAGCATAAGTGGAGCACCGACTGCCAGTAGCAGCCGACGGTCGAATGCGCCGCGTTTGCTGTGGAGACCTGCCCCTAAAAGTGACGATGCCAACACCTGCACACTGGTGATGCCACTGACACGGTACATATCGAGCGCGGGTAATCCCAACAGCGGTGGAATGGCAAGGAAAGCGGGAATCAGAAGCACTGCGCCCCCAATTCCAACCATCCCGCCGACGACCGATGTCGCAAAGGCAATGAGTGCAATGACACTGAGCTGTCCGATGTCGAATGCCATAACCATCAGGGTGAGAAGTCTCGGAGTTGCTCACGAACGAATGCGCGTGCACGGTGCAGCCGAGATTTGAACGCTGGTAAACTAATACCGATCACATCTGCAGCCTCGTCGTTGCTGAGTCCCTCGATATCCCGCAGGATATAAGGGAGTCGGTATTCAAGTGGTAGCTTCTGGAGTGTCGCATAGAGCGCTTCCCGGAGTTCTTCTGCTGCGACGATGACATCGGGGTGATAGTCTTCGCGGTCGGGAAATTCGATGGGGTGGTCGCGCTGGTGTTCAGCGTCGGCGAAGTCCTCGAAGGAAATCGTCGCCTGCTCCAGTTGTGTGCGGCGGTTGTGCATCTGGCAGTTGTTGACGACGATCGAGTAGAGCCACGTTGTAAATTTTGCCCGGCCGTCGTATTGATGCAGCTTGCGGAAGACGTTGATGAAGGTGTCCTGGACGACATCTTCAGCGTAGTCCTTGTTGTGGCAGACGGCGTAGGAGAAGCTGTACACCGTTTGACGGTAGCGATGGTAGAGTTCGGTAAAAGCCTGCTTGTTGCCTGCCTTTGCCTGTTCAATTAACGTTCGGTCGTCCACTGGCTCTGCATGTGCGATGCCTGAACAACGGAGCAAAGTTAGCGAATACAGCCGCCAGCGCATCGTGACGCTTGTCACCAAGCATGTGCGCACGCAGTTTCGGCTGCCAATCAGTGCGACGATGGAACGAGCGATCGCGCCTGCAATTGAGCGTCTGGGGATGGATGCTGCCCGCCGGCGACCGCTCCTTCTCGACGCAGGATGTGGAACCGGGAGAAGCACTCGTGCTCTTGCGTTACTCCATCCTCATGCGACGGTTATCGGCGTTGACCGTTCGGAAGTCCGACTCCGGAAAGCACCGCCGCTGCCGGAGAACGCATTGCTTCTCCGTGCGCGGTTAGAGGAGTTCTGGTTGCTTGCGCAGCGCGCCGGGATTGTATTTGCGAAAACGTATCTGCTCTATCCCAATCCCTATCCGAAGAGTTGGCAGCTCCAGCGGCGGTGGCATGGGCATCCGATTTTCCCAGTGATGCTTGCGACAACACGTGCGATAGAGCTTCGGACCAACCAAGAGTGGTACGCAGAGGAGTTCTGTGCGGCACTGTCGGTTCTCGGATGGGAATACACAACTGGGGCTCTTGACACCGACGAAGTGCTGACCCCGTTCGAACGCAAGTACGCCGAGCGCGGCCAGATCCGTGTTGTTGTCTTGGCTCGATGCCCGAACCAGCTCAGCTGCGCGTAGCGGTCTGGTCGCCTGCGGAGCGTCGAAGAGTCAATTTCCCGCTGATGTCGTAAGTTACTAGCGGCGAGATGTACCACATTTACGACGGAGCCTCCCATGAGCCTGACCGAAGAGTACGCAGAGCGGTTTCCTGCAATCCCATTTGTGCGGTGGCACGGCAGCATCCACGCTTCGCCTGTCGGGATCGGTACCTACCGCATGCACCTCCACGACCCAGAGCACCACGCTGCACTTGAGCGTGCCCTCACCAGCGGTATCAACGTAGTGGATACGGCTGCAACGTATTCGGACGGAAGTGCAGAAGAACTCATCGGGCAGGTGATCGCTTCCGTTGCAAAGCACAAGGGATTTTCGCGCGAGCACTTCGTCATCGTATCGAAAGCAGGGTACATTCAAGGGCGCAATCTTAACCGTGCGCTCAAACGCGAGCACCAAGGGCATGCATTCCCGCAAGTGGTCAAGTATGAGGAGGGACTCTGGCATTGCATGCATCCGGAATTTCTCCAAGATCAGCTCGACCGCTCCCTCCGCCACATCGGAACGCCGTACCTCGATGGCTACCTTCTCCACAACCCCGAGTACTTTTTGCTCCACGCACACCGAGAAGGAATGCCCCTCGATCAGGCACGCGCAGAATTTTCGTACCACATTGAGCTGGCGTTCCACTACCTCGAAAACGAAGCGCGCGCGCGACGCATCCGATGGTATGGCGTTTCGTCGAATACCTTCGGTTTGCCGGCAGACGACCCGCGATTTGTGAGCCTGGAGCTTCTGTGGGATGTTGCCGAGCGCATTGGTGGGCCAGAGCATCACTTTCGGATTGTCCAAGCTCCGCTCAATCTGCTCGAGCCCGGTATCGCAACCGAGCCGAACAACGGCGGAGAGTCGTTCCTCGAGTTTGCCAAGAAGCGTGGACTTGTAGTAATGACGAATCGAGCACTCAACGCAGTTGTTCAGAATTCTCTCGTGCGACTTGCTGTCCATGCTGCCAGTTCGGAACCTGTTCCCTCTGAAAGCGACATCGCCGCTCGTCTTGCGGAGGCAATGCAAATGGAGGAGCATTTCGCATCCACGTTGCTACCCGGGCTTCCCTTCAATGCTGAAAGCAAAGCGTTACTCACCGAATACCTTTCGCCTGCAGAGCAGCTGGCAACACTCTGGGATCGTTTCGACAGTCTCGAGCAGTGGCACGAAACCGAGACGCACTACTTCCTACCGCGCATTCGCGAAGCACTCGATGCAATCATGCGTCATCCAACAGAGCAGGTACGGCAGTGGGTCGAGCGGTACCGCACCGCAATCGAGCAGGTCTTCGGGATGCTCACCCGCTACTGGGCACACCGCGCGTTGCCACGTTTGGACGCTATCGCCACGCGTGCCAAACAAGTGCTCGGCTCGCCATTCGATGAAATGAACATCGCGCAGCTTGCCATTGCAGTACCGCTGGCAACGCAAGGGGTAACGTGCACGCTCGTTGGTGCGCGGCGGAGCACCTACGTCGAAAGTGTCCGTGCGTTGCTGGAGCACGAGCTTCCTACGATTGGCCGAGCCGAGTGGGAAGAGCTTCTCGCGCTCGGTGAGCTTGTGCGGGTGTAGCGCGCAGTGCGCTACGCGCTTGCAGGGCGCAAACATTGCCCGCGGCAGTGAGAAAGCCTCTGCTAGCGGATGCGAATGAAGGTGCCCTCATCGTGGAGTATCCCTGCGCGCAGAACAAGCCGATACACCCCTCCTGGGAGCCTCTCAAGCGGCAGCTCGATCGTGTGCGTGCCGGGCGCCAGCAGCTGCGGTATTGCCTTCGCCAATAGGCAATCGCCACGAGTGGAGTACACCTGGAGTTCTGGCGATGCCTCCTCCCTGAGCGCAAAGCGGATGCGCAGCACATCATCAGCTGGATTCGGCTCGATGGACTGCAAGCCGCTCCCACTTGATCGCGCGATCGTTGTTCCGCACTTTCCACTGGTTACGATCGGCGTTGTGCTGCCGAGCAGCTGCACATCGAGGAAGAGCAGCGAGTCAGTTTGCACTGGGCCAGTAGGCTCGATGACGAGTACATCGGCTGCGGTATCGGGAACAGTGATGCGGAAGTGCAGCAGGGCGAATGTATCAGCGCGCATTGCTGTTGCGTGCTCAATACTCACGCGAAGCTGGTTGGGGAAAACGAAGCTATCACGAATGATCCCGACTGACATTCGTGGCGTGATGCCCAGGAATTTCAGCATCGTGTGATTCCACCGCACTCGGAAGCCAAATGAGAAATCCTGCAGCCAGTACGTCCTGCTGCGATAGGTCGCCGCCACGTCGCGGTCGAGCAGGAGCGGAATGCTGAGCATGTCGCCGAGCGTCCCGCCGCGAGTCTGCGGAGCGGTCGGACTAGCGGCGTCGGTCGTGATGCGCAGGGGAAATGGCGGAGCGTAACCTCTCCCAACGATGCGGATCGAGTCGTCGCGCCAACAGGGAACAGTGCTTGCAACGATGGCGAGTGAGTCCATTTGCGAAAAGTCTCGCGGGCAGTATTCGAGCGTGATGGTTGTTTCTTCGCCTGGCATGCGTGGAACGGTGCGATCAGGAACGAACGCAATGGCTCGAACTGTCGGTGGCAAGCGCAGGATTGAGTCAATGAGAACAGGAACATCGCCGGTATTGCGGATAGTGATCTGACGCTGCTCGCAGTCGAGGACGCGCACGCTATCGAAGGAGAGTACCCCTTGCGAGGGGGGCGCCACAAGCGCAATCGCCGCGGTTTCGATGAAAACGATCGCGCGGTCGCCGCGGGTTGTGCTCAAATCGTAGCGCAGAATCTCAGTGGTGTTGAAGTCGAAATCCCGAAGCTCGATCGTTGCGGTGTCGCTCTGCTGCCGACGGACAGTAAAATGCGCGACCATGAGCTGCCCGAGCGAATCCACATTGAGGAGGTTGGCAAGCTGTACCGTCGCTCCCAATGCATCCTCCATCACGGAGACAACACTGCCGTACGCCGAGGTCACGCGTTCCAGGTGGAGTTTCGTTGTATCGTATGCAAAGCGGCAGGTCAGATCAACGATGCTCCGCTGTGGGGAGGTCTTCGGGAATGCACGGGAGGGGTACACTGGCACGCGGAGTGTATCACAAGAAACGACGCGGAAAGTATCCACCACAACCGCTGCTGAATCGAATTGCATGTACATCGCATAGGGGAACCCCGCTGCACCGACGCCGACAAGGAGGATTGTGGTGTCCACGTCCACGCACGGTTTGCTGTAGTACAGCGCAACTCGTGCGCGGTAAGTGCGCGGCGCGCGCGGTCGGAAGTCGAAGCGTATGTTGAGTGCAGATTGTCCGTTCGGAAGAAGAGTCACCGGAAGTGTGACCGGTTGGTTCCGCTCGTTCGTGAGCGTGTAGCGAAAGACCCGCTCATCAGGAAGGAACGCGATTGAATCAATTTGCACGGTGTCTTGGAATGGGTTGAGCGCCAGCGATGGAATTGTCAGCCGTGCTACTGGTGGCGAGTTGGGATTGACAGCAGCATCCACATCCACAAGGGTAACCGGAAACGTGAACTGCGTCGGCTGTGGACGGAAGGTCAATGCGCGGCGTCCGATGAGAAACACCGTGTAAGTATCGCTCCAGCTGACCCCATGCGCTGCAATCAGGAGCCGTGCACTTGCGAGCAATTGCGTGGTGTCCGCTGCTGTCCGTGGGCAAAACGTTATCGTGAGTGTATCGGTCGTCTGCGGCGGAATCGTGTAGGGCAATTGACCGCCTCCACGGTCATAGTAGGTCGAGCGGAACGAGAACAGCTGCGGTGTCGCGTTCGGGATACCGACACCATCGATGCGGAGCGTATCAATGGTCATCGGATGGACGAATGAGTTATTTGCTAGAGGAATTTCACGCGACACACATTCGCATGGGCGGACGTAGCTGAAGTTCTGGATGCTGATCGGAGCATCCAACCGGTAGATGACTGCACGCCCACGTAGCTGGCCGCTTGAGCGAACGTTGACGCACGGCGAGTCACTTTCGACGGTGATCGGTGCATTGTACGTCTGGACGCTTGTCGGTGCAAAGCGCACAATTGCTAGCACTGAATCGCGCGGAGCAAGAACGACAGGCAGCGGTGGGATTGTGCCTTGAAGAGCGTACCCTGCGGGGAGTACCAATTGGCTGATGCGAACAGGAACTGGCGAAAGATTCTCGACAGCCAGCGTATCATCGCGAGTCTCTCCGACCTCCAGCGTGCCGTAGTCGGTTGTGGGGGTGACGTAGAGTTTCGGTGTGACAGAATTCGCGCGAATTTGGACGAGCCACTCCTCGCCGCTGGCAGACCGATAGCGGATCAATCCGATGACAGCTACATCTTGCTGTCCACCGGCTGGTGGCACGAAACGGATTGCAATGCGTACTCGTCCCCCCGCTGGAATTCGGAGCGTCAGTGGAAGCATCGTCCGCTGGCCAGTGAGTGTATCGACAACGAAGAGATACCCCGAAGGATCATCGAGTCGGACGTTGCTGAGGATTTGCTCGATGCTTGATTCGTTAATGATCTCAATGGTTGCCGTGCTGCTATCGCACGTAAGTACTCGCTCGATGCGCAGCACCGGCGGCTCGTAGCGAAATCGCTCGAGAATTCCCCGCCCATGGACAGGGATGCACGCAGTCATGTAGCAGCGCTGTTCGAAGAGGCAGAGCGTATCGGTGTAGTCGAGCGGCTCGGTCGGCCGGAATGCTAGGATGTTGCTGAGCGTTCGCGTTTGTTGCGGCGCAAGTTGAATGTTCCGCTGCAGGAGGATGAATTCTTCGCCACGCTTGAGGTAGAGCGAAACGGTCATCACGTCAGTTGTGCTGTTGTTGCGGAGCACGACGTCCCGCCGAGCTTCTTGGCCGACGATGATGTTGCCAAAATCAATCGCGCCAGTGGTGAATTGAACGTCGTTGTCGAGACCGCGACCGCTGAATGGAATTGCGATGACGAACTGGCATGGCTCACCGGGCAGGTGCGCATAGAAAACGATCGAATCGCGGACAACACCCGGCACGAGCGGACGAAAGCGGAAGTACTTTTCGAACTCACCTGCTTGGCTCGATGGAGCAAGGGTGTACGGCAGTCGAGGTAATCGGATCGCAACGAGCACGCGTGGGAAGACGACGCTATCAATGATGAGTGGCCGGCTGGTGAGGTTGTACCAATTCCACGCCTGCGGTGATGATAGATCCCCAGGGCATGTTGGAGGAAATTGCAGTGAACCAATTGGCGTTTGTCCATCTGCGCGGCGAATCGAAAAGACCTGCTGTGTGCGCCCAGCAAGGGGGATGATGCCATTGCCTGGGCAGCGATCGGTCGAAAGGATGTAGAGGGTGTCCAAGAATAGCGCCGTTGTATCCTGCGCCAAGAAGCGGACCGTGATGTCGGCACATTCGCCTGGCTGGAGCACAATGGGAAACGAGCCTCCGCTGGCGGGGAACGCACGGAAAATCGCTGGCTGGCGCGTCATTGCGCCCGTGATCGTGACCGGTTGCGGAGTGCCGAGAGCCGCACTTTCGTTGCAGATACGAATGGTCGTATCGAGCAGCGCGCGGCTCGGGCAGCGCGCAAAGAGCGTATCGAACGTAATGCGACTGGGGCGGTAGGTCAGTTCAGTACGGCGGTTGAGTTGAATGTGCACCGTGTCACTTGCACTGCAGCGATTGGTGCCGGCAATGCGGACGAATGCTTGGATGTTTCCGGTCAAGTACCCGCTGTAGGTGACCGATGCTACTTGTGGCACCCCGCCAGGTGGAAGCACCAGCGAGGCAGGGCTGACGCGAAAGAACGAGCGATCCCGACCTCCGACCGAGAGCGTCACACTGCTGCCACACTCGGTCGTGTCCGCGATCGTAATGAGCCACGTGCGCGTTGAATCGCAGTCCACCTGTTCAGCGATGCTCTGCGGGCTTACGGTAGTGCTTCGGGGAATTGTCCGCGGTGGGGAGGGTGGTCGGCAGGTCGCCCCGCTAAACAGGCGCCCTTGGTTGCCATTGCCCGATGCGTCACAGAGCGGTGTGAGGAAGTCGTTTTCCTGTTCGTTGCAGCGGAAGTAGAGCACAAGCCCTGGTTCGTTCCCTTCGAGGGAGCGGAAGCGATTGCAGGCAATCTCCTGGCGTCCGAGTGCCCGGTTCCAGATGCGGAATTCGTCGAGCTGGCCGACGAATGCTCGATTCTGCGGGGAGTCGAAAAATCCATTGATGCTGCCAATTTTCAGTGCGGATGCTGGATTCTGCGGCTGCCGAAGACGCGTGGCAGGGTACTGCGCATTGAAGGCAGAGTCGTGCATCACACCGTCGATGTAGAGGCGGACAACGCCAGCATCGAACGTTGCAGCGATGTGCGTCCATCGCCCGTAATAGCTGCCAAAGGGTGTGCTGGCAACAGTGTTGTCCTGGCTGCCACGATCTTGTGGCCCGTTGACTTCGAAGGTGAGTTGGTCGTTGGGGGAAATCGAAAAGAGCCAGACATCGTTGTCGTCGCTGTAGGGACCCCAGATGCCAGCGATGATGACACGTCCGCCGCTCTGTCGCGAGGCGTTGATCCACATTTCAACAGTCAACTGTGTGGAGATACTCCGCAAGGAGGGCGAGGCTGCAACGTTGATGTAGTGGTGGTTCTGCCCCGTTGCGACACTCCCGGTGTAGGCACGCCCCACGCAGGCTTTATTACCATCGCACGGTCCCACAGCGGCAAGATGAACGGTTGCCACCAGACTGAGCAGTACAGCGGCGCATATTCGCATCGTCATTGCTCCGTATTCGGTTGATCGGGACGCTGCAAAAAACATACCCGGCACAGTGTGCCGGGATGCTCCGCGCAATAATACGCCCCACTGTTCTTCGTAACACTTGCTTGCGTACGATTCCCCTCTACCTTGGCGTTCCATGCAAATGAAAGTTGTTGCAGCAATCGTAGCACTCCTTGCACTCGGGGCATGTATCCAATGGCAGTCGCTTGGGTACTACAGCCGTGTTGTCCTCGATGGGGAGAACTCCCACGTGGTCGAGGATGCTCCTCCGGTCAAGGCTCGGTCGCTTTGCTCGTTCGGTGGGGAGAGCACGTGCGTTCGTCTCTTTGTGGTGGGTGATTGGGGGAGCGGCATGGCAACGCAGGTTGCGGTAGCACGAGCCATGGCTCTCGTTGCCCGCACTGAACGTCCGCACGCAGTGGTTTCTACCGGCGACAATTTCTACCCCAGCGGTGTTGCGTCGGCTCAGGATCCGCTGTTCCGTGAGCGGTGGGAGCAAGTGTATGCGGACAGTGCGCTGCTCGTACCGTGGATTATTGCGTTTGGGAACCATGACCACCGCGGCAGTATTGAGGCGCAGATTGCCTATGGGCGGCAGAATCGGCGGTGGTATCTTCCCGCACCGTACTACGCGGTCACGCTCACAGCAGCGCAGACGGCGGTCGCGCTCTATGTGCTCGATACTGACGAACTGCTCTCCGATCGCTCAAGCCGGCGGCGGCAGCTCCGCTGGCTCGATAGTGCGCTTGCAGTGACCACTGCAACGGTGAAAATCGTCGTCGGGCACCATCCACTCCGCTCGTATGGCCTCTACGGGGATACGAAGCTGCTCGTCGAGCAGCTCAAGCCGATTCTCGAGCGCCATGGGGTAATGCTCTACCTCTGCGGCCACGATCACGATGTCCAGGTTATTGAGCATCCGGGTGATCGCTTCGTGTGTGTCGTTTCGGGCAATGGGGGAAAATCGCGACGGACACGCTATGGCGCGTTTACGAAGGTTGCGTGGACAGGCGGTGGGTTCGTGTACCTTGCATGCCGCGCGGATACAACCGTCGTGGCGCAAGTTGTTACTGCTGACGCACGGGCAATATGGTGCGATACGCTGGGTGTGCACCGCCAGGGACTCGAACCCCGAACCCGCTGATTAAGAGTCAGCTGCTCTACCACTTGAGCTAGCGGTGCATCGAGGCGCAAAAATACAGTACGTCCAGAAAGAGCCCATCAAATAACGCAGCGCGTCGCGGTGATGCGACGCGCTGCTACCGGTGACGTCTTGTGAATGTCTTGTGAGCTGTTAGGGCTGTGATTGTTTTGCCGAGCGCTTCTTTTTGGATTTCTTCTTCTTCGCCGGAGCTACTTTATCTTGGCCGGCAGTGCTTTTCTTGACGACAGGCGCTGCCTGCTCAGATTGTTGCCCTTGGGATCTGCCTTTTTTCACTGTGGGCACTGCTTGCTCAGTGGTATGCTGCTCGGCTGGCTGAGGAGTGCTGCCCTTTTTCACAACGGGCGCTTGCGCAGCGGCGCTCAAGGCAAGTGCTACAATGAGTGCAAGTGTCGTTTTCATCGGATCCTCCACAGTTAGCGTAGTGATTGCGATCCAATTTTCACAACAGGGGCGTTGACAGGCGACATCATGCCTTTGACCAACGCATAGGGCACGCCAACCGCTGTTTGAATCGAGTAGTCAATCTCGACGTACCGATTCGGCGATGTACCCTGGAGAATGCTTCCGCCGGCTGCTTTCAGCAAGATCTTTGCAAAGCGGTATTGGTTTGCCGGTGGGTTGGCGGAGTTGTCTGGTGCAACCATTGCGTAGAAAACAATGCTCTTGGCTTGGTTCTGCAGATTTTCAATCATGATTTGCGCTTGCTTTTTCCCTGTGCCAAGTGCTTGCGATTCGAACACTGCCTCGAGCGAGTCAGCGACAACGAAATAGGGTACGTACCCTTGGGATGTGCTATCGCTGAAAATGATCGTCGCTTTGGCTAATTGCCCTGCCTGCGCTCCGCGAATGAAGCGCCCTTGATTGTCGGTATACGTGCTTGCTCGCGGTGAACCGAATGCCCAGTTTACCTGGTTACTATCGGGACGAGTATCGAGGCAGACGTCCCACTCGGTACCATTGGCAATAGTCAGGTTGGTGCCATCGAGCAGGCGAATGCCGCTACCGTTGGCTGATGCGGTTTCGAATGCGCGGATGCCACGGAAACGCTTCGCACCTGACCATTGAATCGAGATGCCCGACGATACAGTGTCATTGGTGTAGGCAGCAACAGTGAAGGTGTAAGTTTTATTTGCGTCAAGGCCCTTGATGTCAACGATCGTTTCGCCTTTGCCTAGGGTAATCGGGTTGAATGTTTGTGTACCACTTGTTACGGTGATGCGGTAGCCTTTGAAATCTGCGTTCGACTCAGACGGTGACGGAGTCCACTTGAGGCGGACGGTCGTTTCGTCTATCGAAAGAGCCATCAGATTCGATGGCGGTGCTGGAATGAACGTGACTGGAGTGTTGGTGGTGGTATCCTCGCACCCAGTCAGAAAAACGCCGAATGCACCGAGCATTAGCGCAAGAACGCGATGCTTCATTGGAATCGGTGAAAAGTGTGGAACATAATGCAAAAGCACAGACGCACTGGTGCAAAAATAGGCAGCACCTGGTTCAATGCATCATCATAGCTAAAAAAGCGGCTTGCACTGATGAACGTGCAAGCCGCTTTCCAGCGGTGAAGCGCTGCCGTGCTTACTTGGGTTGTTCGGCAGGCTTTTCGGACTTTTTGTGGTGGTGATGCTTTTTGCCCTTCTTTGCCATTGGCTCCGACGCTTTGTCCGCTGGGGCAGTCGTCGGAGCGGGCGTTGTTGCGGGAGCAACCTTTGCTTCCGCAGCAGGCTTTGCAGGCGCTGTCTTTGCAGCGCTCTTTCCTTGATCGGCAGCGAGCATCACCTGGGCTGCCATGAGGGCAACGGCGAGCGTTGCCAGTCCGAGCTTCTTCATAGCGAAGACCCTCCAAAACAGAAATAGTGAAACACACATGCGCCATATTCCTGGCACGCCGTGTGTTTTGCGTGCTCTTGGCGCGAGCACTTAGTCGCAATTGGCAGCGGCAACGTTACACGTGCACTAACATTTTAGTTTGCGTTTAGCCAGCATTCAGAATTGCCCCGCTGTTCCGCTTCAAAACCTGCTGCAGATGGTGTTCGATTTGCTGGCGGTCGAGTTCGATTTCGAAGCCGACCGAGAGTGGCAAGCGCCGATCAAGTCTCGCAAGCAATTCCTCGAAGGCTTGGGCGGCTTCGTGGTAGCGCCCGAGTGCAACGAGGGCATGTGCCTTATAATTGAGTGCCAACGTTTGGTCGGGGACCTTCTGGAGTGATTCTTCTGCCCAGCGGAGTGCATCCTCATATCGGCCTTGGACGCCGCACACGTAGGCAAGAGCGGTGGCTGCCGATGCTGCCAGCAGTGCCGAATGCCCGATCTGGAGCGCAAAGCCAAATGCGCGTTCTGCTTCAGCAAAAAGCTGCATCCGCGCGAGCGTTTGCGCCAGTTGGAACCATGCGTAGGCATTGAGTGGCTCTTCTTGCACATGCTGGATGAGTAAGCGGTAGTTGCGGCGGACTTTTGCTTCCAATTGCTCAGGCGGAATATTGTACCCGCGATGGTGGATGACGATCGGCGTGTGAACGATCGCGCCGCCGCACTCGATGATCGCAGGGGTGATTTGCTCGTGGACACGTCCGCGAAATGCAATGCGCGGATAGCCGTAGTTGCGAAACAGTCGGGGATAGGCACCGCGGTGGGTTTCTCTGCCGCTCATGCCAACCCGATGGGGACTTCGGAGCGACTGATTCGAGGCAGTTGCCTAATCGCTCCTGCTCATCGCGTGCGATAATGCAGACGGTCAGTGGCAGTCGTTCCATCGGAGGAGGATAGAGTTCGTTCCATCGCAGAGAGTCTGCTGCAAACGCCTTGCCAAGGTGGGGAATTACTGGCTATCATCTTCGATGGATGGATCAGGAATTGCATTGAAGGCGATACGCATTGGTGCACTCGTTCGTGCAGGGTGCGCTGTTGCGATGTATACTGCACCTGGACCGTGCCGGAGGATGATGCGATCGAGTGCTGCGAGGAGCTGGTGACGTTGTGGATAGGTGGAAAACAGCGGTAGTTCGAGTTGGAGCTCTGCGTGCGAGAGTTCCGTAAAGTGTATCCGAACATGGAATGGTATGCGGTCGTGCGGCCGTTGATCCCAAAGGCGACGAAGCACGGTGCCGAGCATGAACGGGTCGTTTGTCGGCGGAATACGCATCTCTGCGGTCCACTCGAGTGTTGGCAGGAACGTACATCCTACAGTGATTCGACTGGAGAGAACACCGTACCGCCGCATTCGAACCGTCGCTTTCTGCATGAGTCGGTGCAGGACAGCGAATGCTCGCTCGTCGGTCCGCATGTCTGGTTCGAGAACGTGGGAGTGCCCTACGCTCCGGCGTTTGGTTGACGGGCGATCAGTACACTCACCACGCAGGTGTGCATAGAATCGTTCGCCTTCGATACTCCCCCAAATCGCCCGCAATTGCTGCCGTGTGGCACGGTATAGATCTGCGATCGTATGAATACCACTGCGGTGGAGGCGTGTTGCTATGCGTGGTCCAATACCGCACAGGTCCTGCAATTGCAGGTGGAGTAACCGGTCTGGAACGTCGTTCTCGGTGAGGACGACTAGTCCGTCCGGTTTTTCAAGATCGCTGGCAGTCTTGGCCAAAAATGGGTTCGGTGCAATGCCAATCGAGCAGGTGATGTACTGACCAACCTGGCTGCGTAGTGCATCCTTGATCTGCGTTGCGAGTGCACATGCGCGAGATGGCTCTTGTTCTCGTCCGTGCAGCGTGCAGAGAACCTCGTCGATGGAACAAACCTGGGTGATGGGGATGCACTGCTCAATGATCTCGAGTAGGCGATGGTGCATTTCGACATAGACTGCCGGACGAGCCTCGACCAACACGAGCTCTGGGCATCGCTTGCGTGCTTCCTTGACTGGAGTCCCTGTCTTCAGCCCAAAACGGCGCGCTTGGTAGCTTGCCGTAATCAAGCACGTACGGTCGGTCATTACCGCGACAATGCCAACTGGCTTATCGCGAAGGTCCGGCCGGAGCTGCTGCTCGACCGAGGCGAAGTAGGCGTTGAAATCAACGAAGAGATAGCGCAGCATTGGTCATGGGTAGGTATTCGCAAAAATCTACATCGGGGCAGTCTCCAGGTGAACAATTGTACCGCAGATTGCTCATCGTTGTGATTTTGGAGACGCGATGTGCTATCTTTGCGATGAGGTTTTACTGTACTGTTTGTTTGTAAACGTGATTGTGGACGCTTTTCGCCCAACGTTGACGAGCATTTCTCTGCACCAGAGGAAGCGGAGGGGTTCTGCACATACGGGTGTATCGCTGTATTGAACGGTAGCTCAAGCGCGGATCATTCTGTGCGGAAGGTTCGAATCAATAACGAAATCACAGCACCAGTGGTGCGCGTCGTTGATGCCGAAGGCGGTATGCTCGGCATCATGGCTATTTCGGATGCGCTCAAGATTGCCTACGACCGAGGGCTCGATCTTGTCGAAGTTGCCCCGCAGGCAAATCCGCCCGTGTGTCGGGTCATTGACTTCGGCAAGTACCAGTACGAGCAGCACAAACGCGAAAAGCAACAGCGGAAGCAGCAACACCAAACGCAGCTGAAAGAAATTCGCCTCAAAATCGTCACCGACACCCACGACTTAGATTTCAAAGCGCGTCATGCTCGCGAGTTTCTGCTCGAGGGCAACAAGGTCAAGGTGACGGTGCTCTTCCGCGGTCGCGAAATCACGCACAAAGAATTCGGCGAACAGATTCTCCAGCAGTTCTGGCAGCGGCTCGAAGATGTTGCTAAATTCGATCAGCCCATCCGTGAGGAAGGTAGAACGATGACGATGATCCTTGCGCCCGACAAAGAGAAAATCAAAAAGTACCAAAAACTCATGCAACAACAGTCCAACGACGAGCAGGACTAACGATGCCAAAAATGAAAACCCATAGCGGCGCGAAAAAGCGCTACAAGGTGACCGCAACAGGCAAAATCATGCGCGAGAAGGCCTACCGCAGCCATATTCTCACGAGCAAGGATCGGAAACGGAAACGGTCGCTGCGGAAGGCCACACTCGTTGATCGTGCGAATCTGGCGCTCGTTCGCGCGCAGCTCCTTCTCGGTTGAGCCTGGTAATGGGCGCATTGGGCAAACGTTCGGAAATGGTTCTGCTGGCTGCACGGGTTGACTGCTCTCCGTGCGCTGCAGTGTTGAGTGTATCACCAATTGACTGGAGGCATTCCAATGCCACGCAGTGTCAATAAAGCAGCAGCACATCGCAAACGCCGCCGGATTCTCAAGCGTGCCCGGGGGTACTGGGGCGCTCGGTCGAAGCTGTGGACAATTGCCAAGCACCACATTGAAAAGGGCTTGCAGTATGCCTACCGCGACCGCCGAGCGAAAAAGCGCGCGTTCCGCCGGCTCTGGATTGTGCGCATCAACGCGGCAGCGCGGCTCAATGGGACGACGTACTCGCGTCTTATCGCTGCGCTCCATGCCAAGCACATTAGCATCAACCGCAAGGTGCTTGCCGACCTTGCCATGAACCACCCCGCTGCATTTGCAGCGATCGTTCAGCAAGCCATGGCAACGCCGAGTGCGGGGTGAGTTCCTTGTTTTATTTTTTTGGTTTGGTCCGATGAAGCTCTACGTTGGTAACTTGAGTTACCACACCACCGACAGCGACCTTGAGTCGCTCTTTTCCGCCTATGGCGAGGTCGCCGATGCGCACGTGATTATTGATCGCGATTCGGGGCGCAGCCGCGGATTTGGATTTGTGGATATGCCCAACGACGACGAGGCGGAAGCTGCCATCGCTGCATGCAATCAAATGCAGTTCATGGGGCGTACTATCACCGTCAATGAAGCACGTCCACAAGCGGAACGCCCACAACGTCACAGCCCACGTGGAGGCTACGGCGGCGGTCGCGGCGGATATCGTCGCTACTAATGCCGTCCGGGGATACCCCGGAGCGTGAAACGCAACATGCGCACCATCGCCTGCGCGCCTTGAAAAGGCGCGCTAAGCCTACGGTACAGTCCGACTGATGTTGTGATGCAGCTCGTATTTTTGCGCTGCATCACAGCGTGGGGCTATAGCTCAGTTGGTAGAGCGCTGCAATCGCACTGCAGAGGTCAGGAGTTCGAATCTCCTTAGCTCCACTGTTTTTGTTCCTCATCTGCAACAACAACCCCATGGCAAAGAAAAAAGGCGCACGAGTTATCATCACCCTCGAATGTACCGAGGCGGCAAAAGAAGGAAAGCCAGCATCCCGCTACACGACGACGAAAAATCGCCAAAACACCCCTGAGCGGTTGGAGCTGCGCAAGTACAACCCATTTCTCCGCCGTCACACGATCCACCGAGAAATTCGTTAGCGGCGCAGCAGGCGAAAAGATTCGTTGCTTGTCGTGATGATGAGCACGACGCCAATGACGGCGAGCAATACGTTTGCGCTCCACATGACTTCCGGAGGGAGAATCTGCCGATCGGCAAGCTTTTCGCCGCCGATGAGGCATGCCCAGTAGAGGATGTAGAACCCTACACTGATGAGAGCGCTGGTGCCGAACGATCCACCACGCGTGCGTATCCCCAGCGGACATCCGACCAAGACAAACACAACGCACGCGACGGGAATAGCGTACTTTTTTTGAATTTCCACTTCGTATTGCCGCGCTTGGCGGTCGGCGTCGTTGTACTGCCCACCGATGGTGCCAAGCTGACTTGCAACGATGGCGACGTGTTCTGCCCAGCTGTGGGGAGGCAGTGATGCAGTGTCGCTGAGCAACCGCGCCAGATGCTCCTCAACAGCCTGTTCGATCGAGCGCCACTGCGTCTGCTGTCGCTCTCGTGCTGCGCGGACAATGCGCTCCATATCGGCGATGCGCATTTCGCGGTCACCGCGGGCGATGGCTCCCTCTTGCGAACGTTCGAGCAAAAAACCATACGCCGGTATCACAACGTGTTGCCGCTCGAAGCGGATGTAACGGTAATCGCCGCGCCGACTGCGGGAGTACTGATGCACATCGCCACGGTAGAGCTCGAGCAGCACGTACCGATAGCTCGGCGAAAAGCGCAAGTAGCCGCTGTCGGCATTGACGATTGTCAGGCGGTTGATGTCGCGCCGATCGTAGATCGTCACCCCACGTAAATGCTGCTGCGAAGTGTCAATCGCTCGTGCCAGGATTGTGTACCCTTCCAGCTGCGTGCTGAACTGCCCCGCTTGCAGCGCAAAGCTCGGTTTCTTCCGTTGAATGTCCATCAGCAGTGTTTTCGCACGGTGGTTTGCGTCGGGAAGGATGCTATCGTTGAACCAAAAGACCACAAGCGTCAACATTCCTCCCATCGCAATCACCGGTAGCATCTTCTGCAGCAAACTCATTCCGCTTGCTTTCATTGCGGTGACTTCGTGTGTCTGCGCCAGCCGACCGAACGTAATGAGTGCGGAAAAGAGCATGCCGATCGGAACGGCCAGTACCACCATCCACGCCAAGTTGAGCACGATAAGCTGCGCGATGACCACAGCACTGAGCCCTTTCCCGACAAGCTCATCGAGCACTCGGAGGAGAAACTGCATCAAAAAAAGGAACATGACCACGCTTGCTCCGAACAGGAATGGTGGGAGATGCGCACGGATGATGTAGCGTGGGAGAATCAACATGGCTACTGCTTTGCGCGGAGCTGCGCAATCTTCTCCTCGAAAAACGAACGACGCTCCGGAAACTGGCGCGCAAGGATCATGTACGCTTTGATTGCTTGTTCGATGGCGCCTTGCATCTCATAAATGGCAGCCATTGTTTCACTGACAACGGTTGGTTCGCTGCGTTCGACATCGGATTCATGCTTCTCCACTGCTGCGAGCGACCCTGGGGATTTGATCCATGCGTGTTCCAGCCGCTCGGCAAGGAGCTCGAGCGATGTTTGCTCTGGAGAATCTTGTGTGCTAACCCGCGTTGGTTTTATACCAGGATGGCGTGCGCGAAGCTCGGCTTCTAACTGCGAAGGCGTTGAAGGTACCGAGGCGGCAGAACGCACGCGCCGTTGGCGTTCCGAACCTCGGATAGTGCGGAAGGGGGGAAACTCAACTGCTGCAACATTTCTTTGGCTCAAGGAGGATTCGATGCGAAGAGGCGCAAATTCCAATCCCGGAATAAGCCGGATATTGCTGCTGCGGAGCATTCGCATCGCGCGGCTATCAATCGTTGCTGTTTCGACGATTCGCATCGTGGGAGGTGAATCGTTTTCCCGTAAGTGAGCCGATGGAACCGTAGCTTCCTGTGCATCATCACCAGCAGGAGCAGTCATACGTTCTGCGTCCTGGAGCGCTGCGAGCGGTTCTTCGCCGAGTGCATCCTCTGCCAAAGCCAACGGTGGCTCTTTGATCTCGAACGCGGTAAGTGGTTCCAGCGTGGCAGATTCAGCAGGTGCTGCTTCAGTTTCACGCGGCAGAGGGTACTCCGTTTCCGCCGCCAGATTCGAGGCTTCATCCTCGCTTGGGACGGGCGATGGGACAGATTCTCCAGCGCCGAGGTCCTTCGATTCCGTGATCACACTGGGTTCAGCGGAAGCACTGCACGTGTCTAGTGATGCTGCGTTGCAACCGGACTCTTCGGCAGAGGAGGGAATTTCCACAATTGCGCCAAAGGTCTGATCCGAACGCAAAAGCTCCTGGAGCTGCTCATGCAACAGCGCAAGACCGCGATGGTACGGGAAACGTTGCACTGCATGCGCTGCAATCTCGTAGGCTGTAGGAATGTCTTGCAACTGCAAGTACGCCCGTGCCAGGAGCGCATAGGCGGTCGCATAGTCCGGATACTCTTTCAGCCCTTCTTCAAGCACTGCGACTGCTTGGCTGGTCTTGCCGCTTCCGAGCAACCGCTGTGCATGGAGTGTAAAGTGGACCGTTCCCATTAGCGTCGGCGTCCGAGCAGTCGCAGCAAGTTCAGGAAGAGGTTGACAAAGTCCAGGTACAACGCAAGGGCTGCGATGATCGCATAGTTGGTCGCACGCGCTTCATTTTGAGCAGCGATGGCATACATCTCCTTGATTCGCTGCATGTCGTAGGCCGTAAGACCGACGAAGACCAACACCGCTACGATCGAAGTGGCAAACGTCAGCGCTGAACTCTGCAGGAACAGGTTGACCAGCGACGCAAGGATGACGCCGATGAGGCCCATGAGCATGAAACTGCCGACGCTGCTCAGGTCACGTTTCGTGGTATAGCCGTAGAGTGCCGTTGCTGCGAATGTTCCGCATGTGATGAGGAAGACCGTTGCCAGCGATTCGGCTGTGTAGGCGTAAAAAAGTACCGCCAACGTCTTGCCGGTGAGCACCGAGTAGAGCAGAAAGAGCGCCTTTGCAGTACTGGGCGCCATCTGTTCGATGCGTGCTGAAAGGTAGATGACCAGTCCGATCATCGCAATTGCTAAGACCCAGCGGAGCGAGAGGCTCAACTCAAAGATGGCCGGGATAGAAAGCGTTGCCCATGCTGCCAGTGTCGTCACGAGCAATCCGCCAGTCATCCAGGCGTAAACGGTTTGAACGAACAGGCGTTGCTGGGTGAGCTCATCGCTGCCGAGTGGAAAGAAGCTGCTCTGGGCAATGTCGGTTCGCATGGCATCAGTTCGGTAGTGGTGGAACAGTGCACTTCAAGACTACTTGGTTCGCTCGATAGTGTAGCGTGCAAGTGCGATGAGCATGTCACGAAATTCCGTTGGTGGCAGACTGTCGAGTTCGGCTATTGCGTCCTCGACGAGCGTGCGTGCTGTTGCTATAGCGCTTTCGACGCCGCCGTAGCGCTCCACAAATGCGATGATGCGCTGGATATGGCCATTGCGTCGCGCCGACGACTGCAGGAGCCTGGCGATCGCTTGTGCTTCTGATGGCGGAGCCTGCTCGAGTGCACGGAGCAGTGGAAGTGTCACCTTGCCTTCGTGGAGATCATGCGCGGTCGGCTTCCCGAGGATTGTACTGCGACTGGTGTAGTCAAGCACGTCATCGCGGATCTGGAATGCCAACCCAATGCGCTCGCCGAACGTAGCGAGTTTCTCTTGCCAGGATTGGTCAGCGCCTGCACTGAGAGCGCCGATCTGGCAACAGGCAGCAAGGAGTGCAGCGGTCTTATCCCGAATGATACGGAGATAGGTTTCCTCGTCGAACCTGCGTTTCTGGGAGCGTTGCACCTGCAACAGTTCGCCCTCACTCATGCGTCGAACGGCCTGCGCAGTCACTCGGAGGAAGTCGAATTCCTCCTGCTCGACGGCAAGGAGTAACCCTTGCGCCAGCAGATAATCCCCGACGAGCACAGCGACTTTGTTCTTCCAAATCGCGTTGATGCTTGCCAGGCCGCGGCGCATTGGCGCTTGATCAACGACGTCGTCGTGGACTAACGTTGCTGTGTGGAGGAGCTCCACCATTGCAGCGCCGATGTGCGTTCGGTCGGTGATTGCGCCGCACGCTCCTGCACTGGCGAAAACGAGCATTGGCCGCAGTTGCTTGCCGCGGCTACGGAGTAGGTAGCGGACAACCAAATTGAGGAGCGGCACCTGGGATCGCACGCGCTGCGGGAGGGTGCGGTTGAATTCTTCCAGGTGTGCTTCGATCGGTTGTGCAAAGGTCGGATGTCTCATTGGTGGTCGCCGGTGGCGACAGCGCGTCGTTTCACTGCGAATTTAGAGATGACGATGCTCAGTTCGTAGAGGATGTAGAGCGGAGTAGCGAAAAACAGTTGGTTGATGGGATCGGGCGTTGGTGTGAGCACCGCAGCGATGATCAAAATCACGATGATCGCATGGCGGCGATAGGTACTCAGGAACTTCGGTGTAACGATCCCAGCGCGCGCCAGGACGTACATAATCATCGGAAGCTCAAAGATCAGTCCTGACGCCAACATCACCGTTGCAAAGAAACCCAAGTACTCGTTGACGTCAATGATGTTCTCGATCTGCGCCGAGCCAAAACTTTTCGCAAATGCCATCATCGAGGGAATCATACCGAAGTATGCGAACGCAACGCCTGCAAGGAAGCAGATGCTTGTCCATACCGTGATTTGCCGTGCCCAGCGGCGCTCGTGTTCGTAGAGCCCTGGCGCAACAAAGCGCCACAAATTCCACAGAACCCAGGGGAACCCAATGATGAAGCCACAGATGAAAATGAGCTTGAAGTAGAGGAACGCTTGGCCGAACGGACGCAAGTTCTGCAACCGCAGCCCTGCCTCGATTGCAGGGCGGAGGAGAATGCGCTCGACGATGTCATTGATGAAGAAACTGGCGCCGATGGATGCAACCATGATGCCTGCAAGTCCGCTGATGATGCGGCGCCGGAGCTCATCGAGGTGGTCGAGAAATCCCATCTCGCGCTGGGGAGGAGTCTCCATTGATGCAGTGGATGCCATGTAGTTTTGCCGCGCAAACTTACTTGGGTGATCAGCCAATGCGCTTGCTGGAAGAGTTGCTCGCTGTGTTCCCAGTGCGTGAGGTTATCGGCGACCGCGTTCAGATCATCGAACGAATTGTCCTCGATTCGCGGCAGGCAGCAGCGCGAACGCTCTTCGTTGCGCGTCGCGGCAAAGAACACGATGGACTCACGTTCTTGCGCGATGCATACGATCGGGGATGCCGTGTTGTTGCCTCCGACCGACTGCCATCGGCGCTGCCATCTGATTGCACGTTCATCCTTTGCGATGACCTGCTGGGCGCGCTGGCACGCTGGAGTCATGCGCTCTCTGGCAATCCGACAGCACAGCTGGCTGTCTATGGTGTCACCGGCACCAATGGGAAGACCACCACGACAGCTCTCCTTGCGCAACTTCTCTCGGCATGTGGGGAGCGATCGGGAGTGATTGGCACACTCGGCGCTCGCTATGGCGATGAACACCAGCCGACACGCCATACAACACCCGAAGCGCCCGAACTTGCAGCGATGTTCGCATGGATGCTCTCGCGTGGAGCTACTGCAGTTGCCATGGAAGTTAGCTCGCATGCGCTCTGGTGGCGGCGCGTCGAGGGGACGCAGTTTGCTGGGGCAATCTTTACAAATCTGACCCAAGACCATCTCGACTTCCATCGCACGATGGAAAACTATGCGCGTGCCAAGAAGCGACTCTTCGATATGTTGCCTGCTGGGGTGCCTGCTGTCGTCTTCGCCGATAACGAGTGGAGTCAGTTCATGGTTGCCGATACGCAAGCAACGGTTCTCCGCGTTGGAAGAGGGTACGAAGCAGACGTTTGGATCGTTGCCGAGCAGCGCTCCGGGAGTGGCACGCAGTGGCGGTTGGAATGGGAAGACGGTCGCAGTGTCGAGATCAGCACACCACTGGTTGGTGGATTCAACGTCGAGAATGCGTCGCTTGCGCTGGTGTTGCTGGCAGCGCGTGGGTACTCGCTCGAACGTCTTGCGGAAGCACTCCGGACAGCGCAAGCCCCGCCAGGGCGTATGGAGCAGATCGCGCTTCCTACGGGTGCACATGCCGTTGTGGACTACGCACATACCCCCGATGCGCTCGAGCGGGTCCTTCAGCAATGCCGGGCAATGATGGAGCCAACTGCGCGATTGTTCTGTGTCTTCGGGTGTGGTGGAGAGCGCGATCGCGCCAAACGTCCGCTGATGGGAGCAATCGCTGCGCGTTACGCCGACTACGCGATCATTACCAACGACAATCCCCGCCGAGAGAATCCCGCCCAAATTGCTGCCGATATCCGCGCCGGCATTGAATTGGTGCCAGCGGAAAAACGCCGCGCAACGTTCATCGAAGAGCTGGACCGTCGCTCGGCAATTGCACTGGCAGTTGGAATGGCTGCCGCTGGCGACTGGATCGTCGTCGCTGGCAAAGGACACGAAGAGTACCAACTCATTGGAAATGAGCGTTGGCCATTTTCTGATCGCCAGGTACTGTGGGAGGAAGCTGTTGCAACTGTTAGTAATTCGTAACATTCCCCGATCGAGAAAAATCGGTAGTTTCGCGCCGTGTGTGGTTTGTCATTTCTTGGTATCCAATGCGATTTTTCCTTGCGAGTGCTCTTTGCGTTTGCGTTCTGTCGAGCAACCTGCCTGCACAACTGCAGTTGAACGGTGCAGGGGCGACATTCCCCTACGTGCTCTACTCGAAGTGGTTCGATGTGTATAAAAAGAAAACGGGAATCCAGTTCAACTACCAATCCATTGGCTCTGGCGGGGGCATCAAGCAGATTACCGACGGAACGGTGGATTTTGGTGCCAGCGACGGTCCAATGACCGACGAGCAGCTGGCGCTCGCACGCCAAAAGCGTGGTACTGATATCCTGCACGTTCCGACAACACTCGGTGCAGTCGTGATCGCGTACAACCTTGCACTCCCCAAACCGCTGCAACTTACCCCGGATGTATTGGCGGACATTTTCCTGGGAGTCATCAAGCGCTGGGACGATCGGCGCATTGCAGCGATCAATCCAGGAATCAGCCTTCCTTCCAAGCCGATCGTTGTCGTCCATCGCAGCGATGGCAGTGGTACGACAGCAATTTTCACTGATTACCTCTGCAAGATCAGCAATTACTGGAAACAACGATACGGACAGGGAACGTCGGTAAGCTGGCCCAAGGGAACACTCGGTGCAAAAGGTAACGAAGGCGTCGCAGGGCAGATCAAGCAGACTGCCGGCAGTATTGGATACATCGAGCTTGCATACGCAGAGCAGAACAACTTGCCATATGCAGCGATCAAGAACTACGCTGGGGAATTTATTCTCCCCTCGCTGAGTGAGGTTACCCGGGCAGCCGAAAGCATGCTCGGCACTATTCCGGAAGACTTGCGGGCTTCGATCACCAATTCACCGAGAGGCTACCCTATTTCAGGTTTTACTTGGCTCCTCATCCCACGCAAGCAGAGTAATCCTGCCAAGGGTAAAGCACTGGCAGATTTCCTGCGCTGGGCACTGACCGAGGGACAAGCCTACTGCGCAGATTTGCACTACGCTCCTCTTCCCAAAAGCATTGCTGAACGCGCGCTCAAAAAAGTAGCGCTCGCTCATTGAGCTGCCATAGAAAACCGCGCCCACGACCTCTGCGCAGGGTATCGTACTGGAAACTCCTATTTTTGCACCGGTTACCCTACGTGCAGCGCGCTCGATGATCATCTACCAAGTTCTCTGCACCGTCCCGCGCGCCATCGAAGATGAATGGCGGCTTTGGATGCTGCGCGAGCACATTCGCGATGTGATGAATACGGAAATGTTCGAGCGTGTCATGGTTGCGCGCGTCATCAAGCCGTCGGACGAGGCATTCGTCCGCTACTGCATCCAGTACTATGCGCCAACGCTTGAGCACTACGAACAGTACCGCAAGGACTTCGCACCGGTGCTCCAAGCAGCGCACAATGCCAAGTACGGCGGTACAATCTCCATCGAGCGCACTGTCATGGTAACCGACGATGCTGAACATGTCGAACTAACTGAACGTCAACGATGAGTCATTCGGTAACGCTGCGCTCCCTCGATCCGCGGGTAGAGCGACTGGGAATCCCCCAAGAGCAGCCTGCATTCGAGGGAGTACCCGAAGGAACCCACCTTCAGACGTTCGAAGTGTTCCACCAAGCCAAAAGCGGTGCACGCCACATCCACGTCGGCAGCATTCACGCACCGAATGCGGAACTGGCAATGGTCTTTGCCAAAGAGCAGTACGCCCGCCGCTCCGAATGCGTCAATCTCTGGGTGGTCAAATCCAGTGAGATCATCACCTTCTCGCCGGAAGATGCTGATCTATTCGCAACCACGCGGGAGAAAACCTACCGCGACGCAAGCGGCTACAAAGTCATGCAGAAAATTCTCGCCTGGAAGCAGCGTCTTCAGCAGAAAGACACTGATCAACCGTCGAGCAGCTCATGATGGAACACCGCGCAGCGCTCGATGATTTGCTCTTCCGTATGGCCGATGATGCGCTCATTTACGGCCATCGCAACAGTGAGTGGACAGGGCTTGCCCCCATCCTGGAAGAGGACATCGCGTTTTCCTCCATCGCGCAGGATAAGCTTGGCCACGCACTGGCACTCTACACCATGCTCGGCCAGCTGGGACATCCTGACCCGGATACACTTGCCTTCACACGGCAGGAGCGCCAGTTTCGGTGCTGCCACCTGGTCGAACTGCCTACACAAGACTACGCCGTTGCGCTCATGCGCCATGCACTCTTCGACTACGCCGAACGCAACCGCTACCGGTTGCTCGAGCAAAGCTCATTTGCCCCACTTGCAGCATTAGCGCAGAAAGTGCGCGGCGAGATCAAGTACCACACCTTCCACGCAAGCACGTGGCTCCGCCTGCTCGGGCGCGAAGGCACCGATGAAAGCTGCGCGCGGATGCAAGCAGCCCTTGAGATGCTCTTCCCGTATGCACTCGGCATCTTCGAACCAAGCCGGTACGAGGATGAACTTCGCGCAAGCGGAATCTTTGCCGGCGAAGAAGAGCTTCGTCGGCGGTGGCTCGATGAAATTATCCCGCTGCTCGAAGAGGCGGGGTATCGCGTTCCACCCCTTGATTCCGTCCAACCATGCTACGGCGGGCGCTCCGGCTACCACACCGAACACTTGCAGCCGTTACTCGATGAGATGACGGCAGTCTTTCGTATTGACCCGTCGGCGGAGTGGTAAGATGCGTGCGATGGACGTTATCACAACCGATGCTGTGTGGGCTGCGCTCGAGCAAGTGCACGATCCCGAAATTCCCGCGCTCTCGATCGTGGACATAGGGATTGTAACAGCACTTGATGTAACCCCAGACTGCATAACCGTCACGATTACTCCAACGTTTGTCGGCTGCCCAGCGCTCGAAATGATCAAAGATGCCATCAGAACGCGGCTTGCCGACTTACCCATCGAGCGCGTGGAGGTTGTGGTGGATTACTCGACACCGTGGAGCACCAACCGGATGACTGAACGAGGGCGGGCAGCACTTGCATCGCTCGGTTTTGCGCCGCCACCGCGATTCGACGGTGATTTCGAACCGGAAATTCTGCTCAATGCCACATGCCCCAATTGCGGCAGCACCAATACAACACTGCAGAGCCCGTTTGGTCCTGCGCTCTGCCGAGCGATTTACTTCTGCAACGACTGCCGCCAAGCGTTCGAACAGTTCAAACCACTCTAACGCGGACGCGTTCAATGCCGGTTGGATTTCTCC
The DNA here is from genome assembly GCA_026003495.1 of Candidatus Kapaibacterium sp. Lineage (GTDB taxonomy): Bacteria > Bacteroidota > Ignavibacteria > Kapaibacteriales > NICIL-2 > NICIL-2. The sequence goes on from BPHK01000001.1 coordinate 662,177, forward strand.
TTGAGATGCTCTCGGGCCAGACGCTGCCTCTCGGAACGATCTACTGCATCGGACGAAACTATGCCGATCACGCGCGCGAGATGAACGCTGAGCTGCCGAACGAGCCTGTTGTGTTCCTCAAACCTCCAACGTCTGCCATTAGCGATGGGGGGACGATCCGAATTCCACCGAACGAAACGAATGCACACCATGAAGTCGAGCTCGTCGCAGTGATTGGCGCCGAACTGCACAATGCATCACTCGACGATGCGCATCGCGCAATCGCTGGCTACGCTGTCGGCATTGACGTCACGTTGCGCGATCGCCAGACACACGCCAAGAAGCATGGATTACCCTGGGCGCTGGCGAAAGGCTTTGCCACGAGCGCGCCAATCTCACGTATTGTGCCAGCTGAGGCAATCCCAGTCATTGGCGATGTCGAGTTCGGTCTGGAGGTCAACGGGACTGTTCGACAGCGTGCCACGCCACGGCGGATGATCTGGTCAGTAGAAGAGCTGATTGTGTTCCTTTCACGGTGGTTCATCCTTGTGCCAGGCGACGTTGTTTTCACCGGAACGCCCGAGGGTGTCGGTCCGCTTGCTGAGGGCGATCGCGTGCGCGCATGGCTTGGGGATGCAGTCGAAATGCGGCTCGATGTTGCGTTCGCAGTGTGATGGTGTACTTTCTCTCTGATGTGCACTTAGGCTACGGCACGCTTGAGCAAACGCGCCAGCGCGAGTCGCTGCTCATTGCGGTCCTCGAGGCAATAAGACCACGGGCAACGCAGCTTTTTCTCGTTGGGGATATCTTCGACTACTGGTTCGAATATCGCACGGTACTTCCCCGGCAGTTCTACCGGACGCTTGCTGCGCTCGATCGAATGCGCTCGCACGGCGTTGCCATTGATTATCTCGTCGGCAACCATGACTTCGGGCATCGAGATTTTTTCGAGCGGGAGTTGGGCATTCCAGTCCACTGGCATGACATCGAGCGGACGCTTGGAGAAAAGCGCTTTTACATTGCGCATGGCGATGGCAAAGTCGCAGGAGATTGGGGCTACCTTGTCCTGCGTAAGCTTCTGCGCAGTCGGCTTGCGAATAAGCTCTATCGGTGGATCCATCCAGATATTGGCATTGCACTGGCAGCGCTCTCCTCGCGGAAAAGTCGCAACTACACCTCCGAACGCGACGACGGCACACGCGACAGCTTAGCCGACTTTGCCCGCCATGCGATCTGTGAGCGCGGCTTCGACTACGTCATCATGGGGCATCGTCACCGTCCGACGGTGCAGCAATATTCGTGCACGCAGCATCGCGGAACCTACATCAATCTCGGCGACTGGCTCAGCTCGCCGCGTGTTGCGGTCTTCGATGGGGTGGAGTGTTCGCTCGTCGAAGCGGCGAGCCTCCTTGGCTCTTGACCAACGTTTCGCGGCAGGTTAGTTCGACTCGGCGCAACGACACGCCGCTTACATCAGCAATGCTTGTGCGTTTCCTATTTTGCGTAGTAGGCCTCAACCACTGCAAATCACTCGACGCATGGCACTCGAGCGAAGACGAACGGGAATGGCAAGCATACTTGTGCTTGCCGCAATTGCGCTAACCTTCACCGGATGCCCAGTACAACGGCACGCTGGGATGGAGCAGAGCATGTCGAACAAAGTTGAGCTGTGGAGAAAGTACACCGTTCCGCCCGGTGCCGATCCCTCCGTTCCAGATTCGCTTGGTGGGGCTGGCTTTGAATTGATCGCAGAAAAGCTGGGCTTTGCCACCTACACCCCGAAGCCGGAGGAGATGAAGTTCTTCGGCGATCCGCAGGCACGGACTGGCGGGGAAATCCACATCATCTCGAATCAATTCCCTCCCACATTCCGTCCAGTCGGACAAAACAGCAACACTGTCTACAACACTGAGATCAACAACTTCGTGTACGAAACGCTGCTTTCGACGCACCCAGTCACGCGGGAATTCATCCCCGCGCTTGCTTCGCACTGGAAGATCAGCGACGATAAGATGACCTTCACGTTTCGGATTGATCCGAATGCGCGCTTTTCGAACGGGCTGCCAGTAACAGCCGAAGACGTCCGTGCGACGTGGCGCTTGCTGATGGACGAGAGTATCCTCGAGCCTGCATTGCAGGTGGTTTACAGCAAGTATGAAGAGCCGGAGGTGCTCAGCAAGTATCTTGTCCGTGTCCGGTGCAAGACGAAAAATTTTCGCAACCTGCTCTACTTTGCTGCTTCAATGCAGATCCTCTGTGCAGCCGAGATCGGAAATTTGACTGGCGATGAATTCCTCGATCGCTACAACTATAACATGCCCTCCGGAAGTGGGGAATACATCATCCTCGAACAGGATGTCAAGCTCGGAAAGCGGTACGTGCTCACTCGGCGCGACGATTACTGGGCGAAAGATTATCCGATGGCGCGCTATACAGGGAACTTCGACCGCATCATCTACGAGGTGATTACGGACAACCCAATCGTCGAGTACGAACGCTTCAAGAAGGGACAAGCCGACGTCTTCCGTTTCACCATGGCAACGACGCTCAAGTGGATCGGCGATACTGCCAGCGAGCCCATTCGGCTTGGATGGATTCGTCGCGTGCGCGTCTATACCGACGGTCCGATGGGAACGGGCGGCTATGCATTCAACATGCGCAAGCCTCCCTTCGACGACATCAGAGTCCGTAAGGCATTTGCTTACTTGCTCCCACGCGAGCAGATCATCGAGAAGTTGCTCTTCGGGGAGTATGAGCCGTACGATACACAGTATCCTGGACAAGTGTACGCCAACCCCAACAATCCGAAGGTGACGTACAATCCTGAGCTTGCGAATCGCTTGCTCGATGAAGCTGGCTGGAATCACCGCAACCAGGAAGGCATTCGCATAAAGAACGGGCAGCCTTTCCGCATCGAGCTTTCGATTACTCCGCCCCAGGCACGGTACGTGACTCCATACCAACAAGAGCTTCGCAAGGCGGGGATCGACTTGCAGCTCAAGTTCGAGGACTGGACGACGCTCATCAAGAACATTGATGCGCGCAACTTCACGATTTTCTACTTCGGCTACTCCGGACTCCTCATCCCCAACCCTGAAACCTCTCTGCGATCGGACTTGGCTGATAAAACCGACAATAACAACATCCAAGGCGTCAAGAGCAAGGAGATTGACGCGCTGATCGCTGCATACGATACAGCATTTGCCTTCCGCGACCAGGTGCGGATCATTCGGGCGATCGACAGCATCTGTGCGCTAATGTGGTTCAACGTGTATACGTGGAATCCACGCGGTCTCCGGATCGCCTATTGGGATAAGTTCGGCATGCCGGAATACGTACTGCCGCGCTATGCGCAGTTGAGCTACGTGTATTCAACGATTGCAGCGACGTGGTGGTACGATCCCGAAAAAGCTGCACGGCTGCAGCGCGCAATCCAAAAAGGAGAGGACCTTGGCGGTCCCAAAGGCATTGTGGAGGTGCGCTACTGGAAAGAGCTTGCCGCGCGCGATCCGCGCTACGGGTTTCAGTTCTGAGTCCGACACCGTTTCACTGATTCGAAGGCTGGTATGGTCGAGTACTTTATACGCCGTTTGCTGCTGACGATTCCGACGTTCCTTGGAAGCACCTTTGTCGTCTTCCTCATCGTTCAGCTTGCTCCCGGCGGACCGCTCGAGCAGCAAATTCAAGCGCTCAAGCGTGGTGGCGAAACTGCAGGGGCTGGCCTGGTTGGCGAGCAAGCGTTGCCGAAAGACGCAATCGAGGAGCTCAAACGCTTCTACGGCTTCGATAAACCGATTTGGCAGCGGTACCTCATCTGGCTCGGAGTCTGGAAACGCGAAGCAAAATCTTACCGCATCAAGCCAGGAGTGCCACGCTTGGTGGGGGACAATGAGCGGCTCATCCTGGTCAAGGAGGGCGAGAGCTTTGTCCTCCGCAACGCAGATGATCCTTCCCGTCCGATTGGCGATTGGAAATGGCGCCAGGAACGCGACGAAGAGACTGGGGAAGTTCGATACCGCGTCTATCGTGAGGCGTACAGCGGTATCTTGACGGGCGATTTCGGTCGGTCCTACCGCTTTCGCAAGCCAGTCATCGAGCTCATCGCAGAACGATTGCCGGTTTCGATTCAGTTCGGTATCATCAGCTTTGTGCTCAGCTATGCGATCAGCGTCTATTTAGGCGTCCAGAAAGCGCTCCGCCACAACACGCCGTTCGACTTTGCAACCTCGAGCGCAGTCTTCATGACCTACTCTATCCCGGGCTGGGCGATCGGTGCGGTGCTCTTGGTACTCTTTGCGACCGATCGCTTCTTCCCAATTTTCCCACTCGGTGGCTTCGAGGATCCGCTCTACGCAGATTTCAGCCTGCTCGAAAAAATCTGGGATCGTGCTTGGCACTTTGTGCTGCCGACGATTGCGTACACCGCCGGGAGCTTTGCACTGCTGACGATGCTCATGAAGAACTCGCTCATCGAGACGCTCTCGCAGGATTACATCCGCACTGCCTTCGCAAAGGGAATTCGCGAAGAGCGGGTCATCTGGCTCCACGCGATGCGCAACTCCATTATCCCCATCACCGCGAACATTGGCTACGTCATCGGCATCTTCTTTGCCGGGTCGTACCTGATCGAGCGTGTCTTCGACATCCAAGGCATCGGGCAGCTCTCGTTCGAAGCGCTCGTTGCACGCGACTACCCGATCGTTTTTGCCTTTACGGTCATTAGCGTTGTCGTTACGCTCATCGGCTCGATCCTGTCGGATTTGGCATTGGCCCTTGTTGACCCACGAATTCGCTTCAAGTAGGCTATGACAGAAATCCACTCTCAACCAACGGAGCAATCCAGCGCTCTCCAATCAAGCAGCGAGGAGATTCTCTCGATTCAGCAGCGGCGGTGGCGCAAGTTCCGCTCGCTCAAGCGAGGGTACTACTCGCTCCTTGTGCTGCTCGCTGCATATATCGTTTCGTTTCTCCTCCCGCTGCTTGTCAACAACCGTGCACTCGTGGTGCACTACAACGGGAAGACCTACTTCCCCGCGGTTCGAGACCTACTCGATCTTCCCATCGTGGGGCAGCTCGGGGGAACTCCCTTCATCGCGGGCGAGGAGCTCGGACAGGTAGGCAATAAAAGCGAATGCAACTACCGCGCACTCAAACGGCAGTACGAGCAGGAGGGGAAAGGCAACTACGTCATCATGCCGCCGTACCCGTTCGGGCCGATCGAGGATATTTCCGTCGAAGGGAACGAACCATTCATGCCGCCACTGTCCCGGACTGCGTTCGGTGAGCTGCGGCTGTTTGGTACCGACGACCGCGGCCGCGATGTGTTCGCGCGGATGGCCTACGGCTTCCAGATTTCATTTTCGTTTGCGCTCTTAGTTGCCACGCTCTCCTACTTGATCGGTGTACCACTCGGAGCACTTATGGGGTACTTTGGGCGATGGTTCGATCTCTTGATGCAGCGATTCATGGAGATTTGGGGGTCGCTGCCGTTTCTGTTTCTCATCATCATTGTCGTCTCGATTGTTCGACCGAGCTTTTTTGTTTTGGTGCTCTTGCTGGTAATTTTTTCGTGGTTAGGGATTGCACAGCAGATGCGAGCGCAGTTCTACCGCGAGAAGACGCGCGATTACACCGCAGCAGCGATTTCGATCGGGGTCCCGACGTGGCGAATTCTGCTGCGTCACATTCTGCCGAACTCACTTGTGCCGATCATCACATTCTTTCCCTTCGCTGTTGTTGGGGACATCGGGGCACTGGTGAGCTTGGATTTTCTTGGGTTTGGCCTTGCGCCTCCGACGCCGAGTTGGGGCGAGATGGTCAGCATCGGCATGGATAACCTCACGAATGGTTACTGGTGGCTGGTTCTGGTGCCGTTGGGAGCACTCTTTGTGACGCTGATGCTGGTCGTCTTCATCGGCGAGGCGGTACGCGAAGCTTTCGACCCCAAAACGTTCAGCCGTTTGCGGTAGCGCATGCATGGAACAGGTCCAACCACTTCGGAGCAGTATGGAGAGGCAACCATTGCTTTCAGTTCGCAACCTGCGGACGTACTTCAACATCGAAGGTCGCTGGGCAAAGGCAGTTGATGGCGTCAGTTTCGATGTTTATCCCGGCGAAGTCTTCGGCATTGTGGGAGAGTCCGGTTCAGGTAAGTCCGTGACAGCACTGTCAATCATGAAGCTTATCCCCGATCCACCAGGGCGTATCGTGGATGGGCAGGTCCTCTTCAAGGGGGAAGACCTCGCGGCGCTCGATTACCGTCAGTTGTACCGAATTCGCGGCAAGGAAATTGGGATGATCTTCCAGGAGCCGATGACCTCCCTCAATCCGGTCTTTACCATTGGCATGCAGATCGCGGAGGTCTTGCAAGCGCACGAAGGGCTCTCGGAGGACGAGGCGCGCTTTCGCGCAGCGGAACTGCTGACAAGCGTCGGGATTCCTGATGCGGAGAAACGGCTCGACGACTACCCGCACCAGTTCTCCGGTGGGATGCGGCAGCGCGTGATGATTGCAATGGCGCTGGCCTGCAATCCAAGCCTGCTGATCGCCGATGAACCGACGACAGCACTCGATGTGACCATCCAGGCGCAGATCTTGGAGCTTATGATCGAGCTCAAGGAACAGCGTCAGGATGCAGCAATCATCCTCATCACGCATAACCTTGCCGTTGTCGCGGAAACGTGCCATCGCGTTATGGTCATGTACGGTGGCAAAGTCCAAGAAATCGCCGATGTCTTCGAGCTTTTCGGCAATCCGCTCCATCCTTACACGAAAGGGCTGCTGGCATCAATCCCACGACCGGATTTGCCGGAGTACCGCGGGAAGCGTTTGGTCGCAATTCCCGGCAATGTCCCGAGCATTCTCAACCTACCGCGGGGGTGCAAGTTCTGCACACGCTGTCCGGTAGCAATTGAGCGCTGTTTTACCGAAGAGCCGCCACTGGTCGAGATCACCGCTGACCACTTCGTCCGCTGTCATCTGGTAGAATCAACGCTACCGTCACCGCGCATTCTGGATGGTCAACCACTTGCACAATCGGTATGAGCGAACCAGTCCTGCTGGAAGTCAAGGATCTGCACGTGTACTTTCCCGTCTATTCAGGCGTCTTGCAGCGCCGTGTTGCCGATGTCAAAGCTGTCGATGGTGTTTCATTCACCGTCCATCGTGGAGAAACGCTCGGGCTTGTCGGAGAAAGTGGCTGTGGGAAAACAACTGTCGGCCGTGCAATCGTCAACGTCCTGCGACATTCTTCGCCCGATGTGCGCTTGCGAGGTTCGGTGATCTACCACCGGCAGGATGGTCCACCGGTTGATCTGCTTTCGCTATCAACCAAGCAGATGACAGCGTACCGTCGGAAGATCGCGATGATTTTCCAGGACCCGTACTCATCGCTCAACAGCAGGCTCTCGGTGCGCGACATCGTCCGCGAACCGCTTGATCTGCACTGCCGCGACATGAGCCTGCGCGAGCGGAATGAGCGCGTCGAGTGGCTGCTCGAAAAGGTCGGACTTCAACCGGAATACGCGGAACGTTATCCGCATGAATTCTCCGGTGGTCAGCGGCAGCGCATTGGCATTGCTCGTGCGCTGGCAACGAACCCAGAGCTCATTATTTGCGACGAGCCCGTTTCGGCGCTCGATGTCTCCGTCCAAGCGCAGGTGATCAACTTGATGGAGGACCTGCGTGCCGAATTTGGAATCGCCTACCTGTTCATCGCGCATGACCTTTCGGTGGTGTATCACATTTCGCATCGGATTGCGGTCATGTACTTAGGCTCGATCGTCGAAATCGGAACCAAGGACGAAGTGTACTTTTCGCCAAAACATCCCTACACCCAAGCGCTCCTGAGCGCTGTACCCGCAAGCGACCCGCGGCAGCGGGGACGGAAGCGAATTATGCTCGAAGGCGATATTCCCACCCCAATCAACAAGCCGAGCGGCTGCAGCTTCCGAACGCGCTGTCCGATTGCACGTCCAGAGTGTGCTCATTTTACCCCTGCCTTGGAAGAACACAGCCCAACGCACTTTGTCGCGTGCCCATATGTCGATCAAGCTTTCGCACCGCTCGAAGAGGACGAGAGCGGCTTGCTCCAATAGCTCGCAGGAGGCTGTGCAGTATTTTTGCGTCGCTGGTCCCGTAGCATAGTGGCTATGCAGAGGTCTGCAAAACCTCGTACGGCGGTTCGATTCCGCCCGGGACCTCATCGTTGTGCGCTGTCGGGAACTCTCGTCGAGTGCAGCGTACGTTCGGTGTGTCCCACGTTTTCCAATTCCTATGGCAACAACGTCCGATCTGCGACCAGGGATTTTCATCCGCTTCAATGGCGAACTCTGCCAGGTTCTCGAATCCGAGCATCGCACGCCGGGAAATCTGCGCGCATTCTACCAAGTCAAAATGCGCGTTGTGCGGAGCGGCAAACTGCTCGAAAATCGCTTCCGATCCGGCGAGGAAATTGATCTTGTCCGTGTTGAACGACGTCCGTACCAGTTCCTCTACCGCGATGGGGAGGTCTTCGTCTTCATGGAGAAGGAAACCTACGAGCAAATCCCAGTGGATGCTGCAGTCGTCGGCGATGCTGCACGGTTCTTGACTGAAGGGCAGGACGCAGAGCTGATGTTCGAGGGAGAGACAGTGCTCTCGGTGGAGCTGCCGCCACATGTTACACTGCGAGTCGAGTATACAGAGCCTGGCTTCAAGGGCGATACGACCTCGAACGTACTCAAGCCAGCACGTCTGGAAACAGGAGCTACGATCGACGTGCCGCTCTTTGTCAACACCGGCGATCTCATCCGCATTGACACGCGCACGGGCGAATACGTCGAGCGAGTCAAAGAGTAGTGCCGTAACTTACGCTTGTCGTACACCCTCGAAATCGGAACGATGGACCTCAACTACTTACGCCGTCTCCTCAAGCTGTTCGATGAATCAACACTGACGGAGCTCACCATCGAGGAAGAGGGAGTGACCGTCCGCCTTGCCCGGCGGTTGGAAAGTAGCAACAACGCCTCAGTTGCGCTGCCACAAGTGATGGTGCAGCCTGTGGCACCATCGCATCCAGCGCCGATTACTGCGCCGTCCCATGAACCTTTGCCTGCTGCAGCACCTGCCCCATCAGCCCAGACACACACGATCGTTTCGCCAATTGTCGGGACGTTCTATCGTGCGCCAGCGCCAGATGCAGAGCCATTTGTCAAGGTTGGTGATCATGTCGTCCCGGGGCAAACGCTCTGTATCGTCGAAGCGATGAAGCTCATGAACGAAATCGAAAGCGATGTCAGCGGAACGGTCGTCAAAATCCTGGTCGAAAATGGCCAGCCCGTCGAGTACAACCAGCCGCTCTTCGAGATTGCGCTCGACTAACGATTGGGCGTGTTGATTTCACCCTCACGGAGGAACGATGTTCCGAAAAGTGCTCATTGCCAACCGTGGCGAGATTGCCCTCCGCATCATCCGTGCGTGCAAAGAGCTGGGGATCAAGACGGTTGCCGTCTATTCCAAAGCGGATGAGACATCGCTCCACGTTCGCTTTGCCGATGAAGCAGTCTGCATCGGACCGCCACCGAGCAAAGAATCGTACCTGAAGATTCCGCACATCATCGCTGCTGCTGAGGTTACAAATGCTGACGCGATCCACCCAGGCTACGGCTTTTTAGCGGAGAACGAAACCTTCGCGGAAATTTGCCGTGACCACGGCATTACCTTCATCGGTCCGACGCCCGAGCAGATTGCTGCGATGGGGAATAAGTCCGTCGCAAAGGAAACGATGCGTGCTGCTGGCGTGCCGGTCATCCCAGGCAGTGAAGGGGTCGTCTCCAGTTACAAAGAGGCTGCGGCGTTGGCGCGCGAGATTGGCTATCCTATCATGCTCAAGGCTGTTGCAGGTGGCGGTGGGAAAGGCATGCGCTACGTCGAAAGCGAAGCTGAACTCGAGCAGGCGTTCATCACCGCTCGCAATGAAGCCGACGCTGCGTTTGGCAATCCCGACGTGTACCTGGAAAAATTTCTCGAAGAGCCACGCCACATCGAGTTCCAGGTCTTTGGCGATCAGCACGGGAACGTCATCCACCTCAACGAGCGGGAGTGCTCAATTCAACGGCGGCACCAGAAACTTATCGAGGAAGCACCATCGCCAATCATGACCCCAGAACTTCGCTCGAAGATGGGCGAAGCAGCCAAACGTGGCGCTGCAGCAGTCGGATACGTCGGCGCTGGGACGATCGAGTTCCTCGTGGATAAGTACCGCAATTTCTACTTCATGGAGATGAACACGCGCATCCAGGTTGAGCACCCCGTCACTGAGCAATCGCTCGGCGTGGACTTGATCAAAGAGCAAATCCTGGTTGCGATGGGCGAACGCTTGAGTCTTGCCGAACGCGAGCCTGCGCTCCACGCGATCGAATGCCGCATCAATGCTGAAGATCCGCGGCACGGCTGGCGACCCTCGCCGGGGCAGATTACTTCGCTTCACTTTCCCGGTGGGCATGGGGTCCGGATTGATTCGCACATTTACCAGGGCTACACCATCCCGCCGTACTACGACTCGATGATTGCCAAGCTCATAACATTCGCACCGACTCGAAATGAGGCAATTGCCAAGATGCGCCGCGCACTGGATGAATTCATCATCGAGGGCATTGCAACGACGATTCCATTCCATCGGGCAATGATGGACAATCCCGACTTCATCGCCGGGACGTTCGACACCAAGTATCTCGACACCAAAGGTTGGGAGGTTCTTCCCTCACCCTAAGAGCGCGAGCACTTCCTCGACATGTTCGATTGCTGCACCCTTGCGGAGGATGATGGGTTTATCGCCAGTAAGGTCCAGCACAGTTGAAGGGCCAGCAAAGAGCGGCTGTATATGCCACGAATGATGCTGAACCGTCACCGCGCAATCAACGAATGCGCCGAACTCCTCAAGGGCTTGTTCAGGGAGGAGGACAGCGTCGTCATCATCTCGCTTGGCAGTGATTGAAATGAGCGGTTCGTTGAGTGATTCCAGAATGCTGCGGGGAATGATCGCCGCTGGCACGCGAATCCCAACGGTGCGGCGCTTCGGGTCGTGGGCGTACGAGGGCACTGCTTTCGTCGCCGGCAAAATGAACGTGACAGGCCCGGGCACAAGGCGGCGAATAATGCGGTACGCACGGTTACTGACCTGTGCATATTCGGCCAAGTTCGATAGCGACGGGCAGAGAAACGTCATGTACTTGGTTTCCTCCAAGTTCCGAATCCGGCGAATGCGTTCGATTGCCGCTTTGTTGCGGAGCGCGCAGCCGAATGCCATTCCTGTATCCGAAGGGTAGAGCAAGAGGCTGCCGCTCCGCAGTTGCTCGGTGATGATTGCCAGATACCGTTGCTCCGGCGTGAGAGGGTGAATGGGGAGAATGAGCGGCTGCATCAGGCGGTACCGGCGTTGTTCTCCTGACGAAGTGGGAGCACCAGGGTGAAGACCGAGCCTTTCCCTCTGCCTGGACTTTCCGCGAAGACACGTCCTCCGTGAAGCTCTGCAATGCGCCGAACAATCCAAAGCCCTAAGCCAGTGCTTGGTTCACCGCCGGTTGGCCGTGCTGAAAGCTTTCGGAATTCCTCGAATGCATGGGCAAGGTCGTCCTCCGTCATGCCAAGACCAGTGTCGCGAACGCAGAGACGGAGCCAGTTGCGATCGGCTTCAACTTCGATCGTCACTGCGCCGCCCGGCGGAGTGTACTTGATGGCGTTACTGACCAAGTTGTCGAGCGCTTTCGCAAGGAGCGATTCATCGGCAGGCACTGATGGGAGCTCTGGGAGAGCGTCAGCACGTTGATCCAGATGTTTTTCCGATCAGCGAGCGGGGTAAACCGCCGAGCGACTGTTCGCACAAGCTGCGCAACGTCCACTGGGTTGGTGGTGATTGTTTCGGTGCTGTCCACGTGGAAAAGGTTCAGCATATCCTCCACGAGTGCTTGCAAGAGCTGCACAGACTGGAAGCTCAGCTCGATGGTCTCGCGGATCCACGTAGGAAGCTCGTTGCTCCGACTGTGGAGATCACCGAGCAATGCTAGAAGGTTCGCAAGCGGATTTTGCAGGTCGTGAATAGCGATCTGAAAGCGCTGACCAAGACGCTCCAGGCGTTGCTGGGGTTGGTTGTGAGTCTGCTGTAGCTGCTCGAGCATGCTCAGGTAGTTCCCTTCGAGCTGTTTGTTCTCTTGGTGATGCTTCCTGAGCCGATGGTACGCTGCAGCGCATTCGATTGTACGTTCGAGCACGACCATTGGTGTTGGCTTTGTAAGTGCAAGCACACCGAAGTTCAGAGGGAGCTGCTCAAGCAACGATGCTTCTGCCAGCGGAACTGCAACAACGAGTGAAGGCGGTGTGCTCTGCCGGCGGGCAGCACTGATGATGTCCATCCATGACGGTGTAGTGGTATCGAGCACGACGACGTCAAACTGTGAGTGCTCGAGCTCCCTGGTTGCCAGCTCCGGGGTACCAACGACAACGATGCCGATCGTCGGGTGGGAGCGAAAGTGGAGCTCGAGTGCATCACGGAGCAAGGGATCGCCCTCGACAATCAACGCAGCGATAGCCGATGGCGATCCTGCTGGTGAGCGGACGCTTATAGTTGTGGATGCGGATGATTCCATAGCTGCAGATGGACACTCGACGCAAATATCGGAATTAGTCCGACAGCTCAGTGTACAGGCGTGTGCATCGCGATATTTGCGTAGTACAACGAGTTGCATCCTGGTAATTGTGCTTTCACTTCTGCTCGGCGGGCTGATTGGATTTGTGCTGGCGCTACCGCCAGGACCAGTGGCAGTAACCGTAATGGCGTCGGCGTTGCGGGGACGGTGGCGGCATGGTCTTGCGGCAGCAGCGGGGGCATCGCTTGCCGATGGAGTCCTCGCTCTGGGAGTCCTATTTGCCTCGTCCGCCCTGGTGGAATTGCTCACGCAAATGATCGCCAACCATCCTGCGCTTGCGGTTGTGGGGGAGATTGCTGTTGTTGCTGCGCTAGTAACCTATGCAGTGCGTCTGGGGCGAAGTAGTGTACTACGGCATTCGTCGGAACTCCGCGATGAACTTGGGCAATCAGTCCGTGGCACGGTGGTATCCGCAGCTGCGACAGCAGTAGCAAACATTGTCAACCCAACCTTCTTACCCTCACTTGCGGGGGCATTCGCTGCAGCTCTGTCATTCCTTGCTCACCGCGGTACGATCACGACTGGGGGGAAATTCCTGATGGCACTCGGCTTTGTCGGGGGGACGTTCGCGTGGCTGGCGGTTGTCGTCGGGCTGATCGTGCGCAACCACAGTCGCTTTTCGCTGCGACACATCATGCTATTGCGGCGGATTGGAGCTGTGGTTGTGTTCGTGTTCGCATTGGTCTTACTCTGGCACATCGCCGCCTCATAACACCAGCGTTAGGGGGTATTGAAGGGCTCACACCCACAGTGTGGCTCACCCCATTGGCAGAAACATTTTGGCTTTGTTCCCTGTGGGCACTCAATAGTACAGGTGCCAAAGAGGCAATTCGCACCACAACTTCCTCCCGCGGTACCGTGAGGCACAATTGGGGATGAATCGGGGCGCTGCAGTTTCGTAAAAAATTCTCCGATAGATTTTTTGATAGAGACTGGCAAGCCAGTGAGAATCGAGTCAATGACCGAGATCGCGCGACGATACTGCACACCGTCGTTTACAGTGGCAGCGTTGAACGCTACTCTGTATGCCTCCAACAGCTGCGTGTAGGGCTGGAGAGATTCCTGTGAGTCGAACCACTGTTCAAATGCACGGAAATTTGCACGGTGCTGTGGAGTGACTGTGAGTACAAGTTTCTCTGCCCCCTGCTGAGCAATGCAGACGTGGCACAGAAATAAAATGACGACTGATGTGAACCAACGCATCGCTTGCTGAGAGCGCTATTGTTGAACAATTCTTGCACAAATATAGCAAACAATCATTCATTGAACTACCATCGGGCCCGCTACGGGTAGGCATCAAGTCACCACTGGTTTTGCTGCTTCGACGGTTGCTTTGACGCGAGCGATGACGTTTGCATGAACGGCAGGATTGAACGGACTGGGCACAAGCTCGTCTGGTGCTGCCAGTGCCGCAATTGCTTCGGCGGCGGCGATCTTCATTGCGCTTGTTATCGCCTCAGTCCGAAGCTCGATTGCTGCTTTGAATAAACCTGGAAATGCAAGAGCATTGTTGACAGATTTCCCATCAGCAGCAAATGACGCACCAGCGGCGAGCGCATCTTCGGGAAAGATTTCCGGGACTGGATTCGACAGCGCAAAAATGATCTGTCCAGGGCGAATCATCGAGGGTTCGATCAGGCCGACTTTCCCCGTGGTCGCGATCACAACGTCTGCCCGCACAGCTTCGTCAAATGAGACAATATCAACACCAACTTTTGCTGCGCGTGCGTGAGCCTCGGTGTTTGGATCGTATGCCACGACCGTAAACCCATACTCTCGGAGCAGGTGCGCAATCGCGTAGCCGGCAGCACCAAGCCCGATTTGCGCAAAGACAAGTTTATCGTCGCCAAGGCGGCCGACTTTCTTGAGTGCGTTGATCACTGCGGCGAGCAGGACTGTTGCAGTGCCGTGCTGGTCATCGTGCATGACTGGCTTTTTCAATCGCGCGACAAGCTCATCCTCGATGTAGAAACAATCCGGGGTTCGAATGTCCTCCAGGTGTACTCCTGCAAATCCAAGGGACGTTTTCTCGACGATGTGGACGAATTCTTCCGGATCGCGCGCATCCACCAGGATTGGCATCGCTCCCAGTCCAACGAATTGGTGGTAGAGCATCGCCTTGCCTTCCATCACTGGCAGCGATGCGAGTGGCCCGATGTCGCCCAACCCTAAAACCCGCGTTCCATTGGTGAAAATGCCGATGGTGTTGCCGAGCATCGTGTAGTCGTAGGCAAGCTCAGGATCGTGCTGGATCGCTTTGCTCACGCGTGCAACCCCAGGCGTGTAGAGGTTCCGCAGTTCGCCGACCGTTGTTGCGGACCTGGTGCGGGTGATGGCAATCTTCCCTCCGCGATGCTGTTCGAAGACGACATCTTTGATTTCGAGAATTTCCGCCTGAGTTCGCTCGCGGATTGCACGCTCGATCGCACCCAGGTGTGGAGCATCATAGACAGCGACGGTGAGTTCCCGAATGATGTGGTCATGGCCGATGAAGACGGCACGCGTATCGCCGATCAGTCCGCCTTCTTCGCCAATGACAGTGCACAAACGCCCCAGCATGCCAGGGCGATGCGGGTTCTTGACAACAAAAACAACGTCGTTATCCGGAAGGCGTGGGCGAAGCTCGCTATGCTGCTGACTCATGGCTGCCATGAATGTTGTGGGTGGTTACCAAGCTCCCGTTCTGCTGGAGCTGGTTGCAGAGCGAATCAGGGCTGGTGCGATTGTAGCGGTATGTCGCCTCTCGAACACGGAGTATCCGAATGCCAGCGGCATTGGCACGTTCGAAGAAATCTGCGTCATCGGCGAAGCGGAGTGGCGCAAATCCAAGCGCAGTTGCTATCGAGCGTCGGATGACGAACGTTCCTCCGACAGCACACTGCTCGATGGGAATACGTTGCGCAGGATTATGCCGATCTGGAACCATCGGGGAGCCATCAACGATGACTCCGCCGTGGAAAAAATCCACTGTCGGATGCTCGACGATGTACCGCGACCGCACCTCTAAGTGCTCGGGCAGGTATTGGTCGTCCGAGTCGAGGAAGGTTACAAACTCTCCCTCCGCCAGTCGAACACCTGTCTGGCGGGCAGCACCGGTGCCGCGGTTGGACTGCACAACGAGCCGAATGCGTTCGTCGCGTAGCACCAAGGGGCGGACGATCTCCGCAGTGCGATCACTGCTGCCATCGTCCACGATGATGAGTTCCCAGCGCTGCTCGGTTTGCTGCAGGACAGATTCAATTGCACGCTCGATGCACCACGCGCGGTTGTAGGTTGGGATGATGACAGAGAAAATCGGTTCCGGGCGTTGGCTCATTGCAGCCGTGTATTTTTGTTCGGCTTGCAAACTTACCATAGACACGTTCGTGGACCTGGCAGCGGTTTGGACGATTTGTTCGGCAAATGGTATTGTGCTCGATCGCGAGCAACTTCGCGCATTGGAGCGGTACGAACGTGAACTTCGGTATTGGAACGAGCGGATCAACCTCATCTCGCGGAAGGACATCGAGCATCTCTGGGAACGGCATATCCTGCACTCGCTGGCGATCCTTGCTGCCGTGGAAATTCCACTAAAAGCGCAGTGCATGGATGTCGGCACGGGCGGCGGATTGCCGGGTATTCCGCTCATCATCGCACGGCCGGATTTGCGGATGGTCTTTGTGGATTCAGTGCGGAAAAAACTCCGCACAACCGAGATGCTCGCGCAGCACACCGGACACCGCTTCAGCCAAGCAATCTGCGCGCGTGTGGAGCAACTGGCTGACCAGAAGCCTTCGTTCCGAGGTGCATTCGATGTGATCTTGGCGCGTGCCGTCGCCGAAACGCGGACACTGCTCGAGTGGACACGCCCACTCCTGAAGCCGAGTGGGATGCATCTGTTCCTCAAAGGCGGCGACCTATCCGACGAAATTGAGCAAGCCCAGCGCACCTTCCCCGATGCTTCGATTGTCGAACGACCCCTCCGCCTGCGCGGACTGCCGTGGCTGGAGGAGCAACAAAAAAAGCTCCTCATCGTTACTTGGCGCAGCACGTCAAACAGCGAACATCCTCAGCACACAAGCCAATGCGCGCACTCAGAGTAGCTGCGATGGTTCTCCTTGCCACGATGGCTGCTGCTGCACAAGTGCCCGGCCTTGGCCAGGAGCAGCAGCCGTCGAGTAGCTTCCGCATCGGGCGGCTCAAGTATAGCGGCGGCGGCGATTGGTACAACGATCCCTCCGCGGAGGTGAACCTGCTCCAGTACGTTCGCCAGAACACGAATATTCCCGTCGAGCCACGCTATGAATACGTGGACATCGCCAGCGACAACATTTTCCTCTATCCGATGCTCTTCCTAACTGGCCATGGGAACGTGAACTTTAGTCCATCTGAGGCCCGCCGATTACGAGCCTACTTGGAAAGTGGCGGGTTTCTCTACATTGATGACGACTATGGCCTCGACAGCGCAATCCGCCGCGAAATGAAAAAAGTCTTCCCCGACCAAGAGTTCATCGAGCTGCCGTTTTCCCATCCCATCTACCACTGCCACTTTCACTTACCCTACGGTCCACCGAAAATCCATGAGCACGACGGCAAGCCACCACAAGGTTTTGGGCTGTTTATTGGCGACCGTCTCTGCGTGCTCTACACCTACGAATCGAATCCCGGCGATGGGTGGGCAGATCCCGACGTTCACCACGACCCGCCCGAAAAGCGCGAAGCTGCGCTCAAGTTCGGGACGAACATCGTCGTGTACGCTCTCGGCCAACGTAACGCACTACCATGATGCCAATGGACGCATATAGTCGCATCCTCGCTCGCCTTCGATCAGCGCGCCGGAAGGAAACGGTCGTGCTCGTCCTGGGGTCACTTGCGGCAGCTGTTGCTATTGGAGTGGGTCTGGGATTGCTTCTTTCGGCAATCGAGATGGTCGCTCACGGTGGAATCCCGTTCCGAACTACACTTGCGGTGCTCTGGATTATAGGCGTTGGAGTTGCTGCTGTTGCCTTCCCGCTTCGGACGCTTTGGGAGCGAATGGTTTCTCCTCAGCGCCCCACGCTCGAGCAGATCGCGCTGCGCGTGGGCGCTGCTTATCCCGACATCCGGGATCGTTTGCTCAACGCACTTCAGCTCGTAGCGCCTGGTAGTGCGCACGCAGGTTCAGCTGAACTTGCCCAGGCAGCGTTTGCAGAAGTCGAGCGTGCTGTTTCCGGGCGGCGGTTCGATGTCATCATCGAGCGGCAGCGTCGCCGGTGGCTACTGCTGTGGCTTGCCGCAGCTGTGGTTGGGTCAGGAATCCTGCTCGGTGTCGCGCCACTGCGGGACGCCGCGTATCGCATTCTGCACTGGAACGAGCGCTTTCTTCCACCGCCGCCGTTTTCGCTCCGAGTAGAACCAGCCGAAGCCGATGTTCTTCGCAATACATCCGTTCGTCTGACGGTCCACGTTGCAGGAATCGAGCCTGCTGACCTAAAACTCTTCGTGCGTCAGCAGCAGCAAGCCCAGCCGGATGTTTTCTCACCGCGCCGCGATAGTATCGGGCGCTACGTGCTCGAGCTCTCAGCGCTCAAAAGCAGCATCGAGTTCTACGCAGCTGCTGCATGGTACGACGAAGAGGTTCGCTCCAACGTCGGCCGCATCACGGTGAGCGATTACCCGATGGTACGCTCGTTTCAGCTCCGTGTCGAACAGCCGCGGTACAGCGGGCGTTCGCCACTGGAGCTGGACGAAACAACTGCCGACATCGTCGCACTTCGAGGCTCGCAAGCGTACTTCCGCATCCTGGCCAACAAGCCGATCGTGCGGGCTACTGTTGTGTTCGTTCCTGCGGGAGATTCTGCTGCCGTGCGGGATACGCTCCGGGTTCCCCTCACCGTCGAGCAGGACCGCGCAAACGGACGCATGCAATTGATGCGCAACGGCACCTGGTGGATCGAACTGGAGGACAGCAACGGACGCCGCACCCCAGATCCCGTGCGATACACTCTCCGCGTCGAAAGTGATGCGTCGCCGACGATTGCGCTCATCGAGCCCCGTGGCGATGCTGCACTTGGCCGCGAGGCACTGCTTCCGATGAAGGTTGCAATCACCGATGATTACGGCTTTTCGCGGCTTGTGCTGCGCTCGCGGTTAGTTCATTCCCGCTACGCAGAGCCGGAGCGCGAGTGGCGCACAACCGAGATTCCGCTTCCGACACTTTCGAGCACCGCGCTCGACGTGCCCTACACGTGGAATCTCAACCTGCTGGGGATTTCTCCGGAGGACCGCTACGAGTTCTACGTTGAAGTCTTCGACAACGACGTCGTCTCCGGTCCGAAGAGTGCCCGCACGATGACGCTCCAGGTTCGCCTGCCATCGCTCGATGAGGTCTTTCGCCAGGCGCAGCAAGCGCAGCGTTCGACGCAGCGGGACTTGGAAGAAGTCAAACGAAAAGCAGAGGAGCTGGCTCGCTCGATGGAAGAGCTCCAGCGTGAGTTTCTCAAGCAGCAACAGCCGAGCTGGCAGAACGAAAAATCGCTCGAGAACGCTCTCCGCGAGCAGGAGCAGCTTCAGCAAAAGCTCCAGCAAGCCCAACAGCAGCTCGAGGAGATGACCAAGCTGCTCAACGAACACACAGCAATTTCTCCCGAAACGCTCCAGAAGTACCTTGAGCTGCAGAAACTGCTCCAGCAAATCAATTCGGACGAACTCCGCCGCGCCA
Source organism: Candidatus Kapaibacterium sp. (assembly GCA_026003495.1). Lineage (GTDB taxonomy): Bacteria > Bacteroidota > Ignavibacteria > Kapaibacteriales > NICIL-2 > NICIL-2. The sequence continues at coordinate 681,518 of BPHK01000001.1, forward strand.
TCGAACAGATGCAGCGGGCGCTCCAGCAACTATCGCCCCAAGATGTCGAGCGTGCGATGCGCAACTTCCGTTTCGACGAAGAGCAGTTCCGCAAGAACGTCGAGCGTGCCATCGAACTACTCAAACGCATCCAAGCGCAGCAGAAGATGGACGAACTTCAGCGTCGCGCAGAGCAGCTCGAGCAGCAGCAGCGCCAGTTAGAAACGCAAGCGCAGAATTCCAACCCAGCAAACCAGGAGCAGCGGAAACAGCTCGCCGAGCAGCAGCAGCGCTTGGCCGATGAACTTCGCCGCCTGCAGGAGGAATTCCGCTCCCTCGAAGAATTAGCGCGTCAGGCGCGGCTCGACCAGCGGCAGAACGTCCAAGAGCAACTACGCCAGGCTGCCGAGCAGCTCCAGGCGGAGCAAACTGACCGCTCGATGGAACAAAGCCAGCAAGCACTCGAACAAGGCAACTTCGACCGTGCCCGGCAAACGATGCAACGCTCAGCGCAGCGCATGCAGCAGTTTGCCAACGCGATGAAGCGTGCACGGCAGGAGATGCGCAAAAACGAAATGCGCGAGCTGGCTCGCCAGATGCAGCAAGCCTTCCAGGACCTGGCCGATCTTTCCAAAGAGCAGGAGGAGCTGGCAAAAGAAACGCAGCAACTGGACCCGAATTCGGCAATGATGAACCGTGCGATGCAGCGACAGCAGCAGCTCCGCGAGCAGCTGATGAACCTGGCGCGCCGACTCGATGCGCTCTCGCAGCGGACAACTGCAATGCCACCGGAGATGGCCCGTGAGCTTGGGCAGGCTCTCCGACAGATGCAAGAGGCGCAGCGCACGCTTGAACAGCGCAATTCCTACGGTGCATGCCAAATGCAGCAATCGGCGATGGGTTCGATCAACCGCGCGATGAACCAGATGCAAGCACTGCTCGAGCAGATGAATGGCAACAACCCCGGCGAAGGCGAAGGACAAGGAGAGAGCCCCCAGATGCGCCCTGGAGGAATGCAGCCCGGTGCCGGATTCATGCAGCGCCTAATGGAAGCTGCCGGCATGCAGCAGCAAATCAACAACGCGATGGAGCAACTCGGCGCCCAGGGGCAGCTCTCCCAGGAACAACGCGAACAGCTCGGACGCATCGCAGCACAACAAGGACGCGTGATGAAATCACTCGAAGAACTGCAACTCGAAGAAAAGCAGTCCGGTGCGCGAAAAGCACTCGGCGATCTCGACCGGATTCGGCAAGACATGAAGGAGGTCCTCGCCGATATGCAGAGCGGCAACATCACACCGGAAACTCGCCGCCGACTCGACAGAATTCTTTCGCGGTTGCTCGATGCAACCCGTTCGATGCACGAGCGCGATTACGAGAAAACTCGCCAGTCTCGGCCGGGGGAAGACGTCGTTCGCGAAAGCCCGTCAGAACTGCGGCTGAAAGCGCTCGAGCAGCTCCAACGGTACCGCGATATGCTCCGCAACACCCAGTTGGGGTACACCAAAGACTACGAACAGCTGATCGAACGTTACCTGGAGCGTCTCCAGCGCATGCAGAACGGTCGTACCGTCGAGCAATAGGCTGCGTGCGGACGTTGCTGCTACTGCTTGCACCAGTGACAGTCCTTGCCACCGAGGGAAGCATCGGCATCTGGGCCGGGAGCGCACCCGCCGCACCTCGACTGTTCAACGATAGACTTTGGCGTGGTGCATGCGTAGCGATCGAATCAACGCTGAAGCTTCCGACATCATCCATGCTGTTTGATCTGCCACTCAGCATTGCTGTTGGTGCTGAGTACGTCCGCCCCACTGCATCAGGAATGAACTTGCTCGACGACTACCGCGGTTGGATTCTGCGCGGGTCGCTCGTGTGGTATGCCTCCCGTGGGACCGCACCGTATCTGCGGCTCGGTGGCGGCGCCTCGTTCGGCGAGCGCTATGCGCGGACGGTGGAGTGGGACACAGCCTCGCCGCTCCAATGGCAACGTCGCCCATCGTTCGCTGTTTTCTGGGGCATTGGTGTGCGGGGCATGATTGCGCAGCACGTTGAATGGGCTGTCGAAGCTGAGTGCCTTGCAGGTGACCGAGTAGGGCTGCTCCTTCCGCTCCGTCTGGGGTTGCTCTATCGCTGGGGTGGCAGGTGAAGCGACGTGTTCTCTCCGTCGTCGGAGCGCGACCGAATTTCATGAAGGTCGCTCCCATCGCGCGAGCGATGGAGCGTTATGCAGATCGCATTGAGCACGCGATCTGCCACACCGGCCAGCATTACGACTACGCAATGAGCCAAGCATTTTTCGAAGACCTCCAGCTGTGCGACACTCAGTTTTACTTGGGCGTCGGCAGTGGCAGCCACGCGGAACAAACCGCCCGGATTATGCTTGCCTTCGAGCCGGTGTGCCTCCAGTGGCGCCCGGACCTGGTCATCGTCGTCGGTGATGTCAACTCCACGATCGCGTGTACACTGACAGCCGTCAAGCTCGGTATCGCAACAGCCCACGTCGAAGCTGGGCTTCGCAGTTTCGATCGCACAATGCCGGAGGAGATCAACCGTATCGCAACCGATGCAATCTGCGATTGGCTCTTCTGCACAGAACAGAGCGGTGTGGACAATCTCCATCGCGAAGGTGCTCGGCCGGAGCGCATCTTCCTGGTTGGCAATACGATGATTGATTCACTGCTTGCTGCCATGCCAGCCATTGAGCGCTGCCAGGTCGTCGAAGAGCTTGGCTTAGAGCCGAGACGGTATGCAGTGGTCACACTCCACCGGCCCAGCAACGTTGATGACACTGAGCAATTGGGAATGCTGCTGGGAGTTCTTGCCGAGCTATCTTCGACGATGCCAGTTGTATTTCCGATCCATCCACGGACGCGGCAGAATATCCTTCGCTTTGGGCTTGAGCAGATTCTCCGCAGTGCACCACAGCTACGTCTTATCGAGCCAGAGCGGTACATCCGCTTCATCGCGCTTGTGCGGAGTGCTGCGCTCGTGCTGACTGATTCCGGTGGAATCCAAGAGGAAACAACTGTGCTCGGTGTACCGTGTCTTACGCTCCGAACGACTACGGAGCGGCCGAGTACGATCGAGTATGGCACAAATCTGCTCGTGCCACCTGAGCGAGAGCGTATTCGATCGGCAATTGAGCAAGTTCTCGCTGCACCGCCAGCAAAGCATACCATACCTCCGCTCTGGGATGGCCATGCCGCTGAACGCATTGCAGGCATTATCGCCGAGCAAATCCTCCATGGGTAGCGGCTTCCGCCGAGTGCTGCTGGATATTTTTGCGCGTTTCGTCCAACAACCAAGCAAGTGTATTGTGCGCAGTAGCCTTCTCGGCTTCCTCACTAGCGTTTTTGTGGCGAGTGTTTCGGCACAGGTTGCAGGATTTCCCACTACGGATCTTGGTCCGCTTTCGCCGCAGCTTCAGCGCCAGCAGACCGAATCGCAGCTCCGCGGTGAACAAACACCAAGTGACAACGTCGTGCGAGCATCGCAGTACCACGTTGGGCCAGGAGATGTGCTTGTCATCCAGCGGCTCGACGCACTCGCGCAGGAAGACTACGCAACGGTTACACCTGAAAACCTGGTTCTTGTGCCGCGCATTGGAATGATTTCCGTTGCAGGAATGACGCTCGATGCAGTGCGCGATACGATCGCTCGGCTCTACCGGCAGCGTACACCGAATATTCCAGTCTACATCGGGCTTCGGCGTTCACGATCGGTGTACGTGACGGTGCAGGGAAATGTGCTCTTCCCTGGAGTGTACACAGTGCCGGCTTCCATGCGGCTGATGACACTCCTTCGGCTTGCAATGCAAGGCAACACGCCGCAGCAACGGACCGAGCCGGAACTGCAGCGTGCGGTACAACGGGCATTCGGTCAGATTGCCGATCTGACGCGGGAAGATCAGCTCCTCTGGCGGGATTACGAGTTTCTCCCACCGGCATCGCTCCGCTCGATTGTCGTGCGGCATAGCGATGGCAGCTCTGAAATCGTTGATGGCGAACTGGCATTGTTGCAGCCGGACAGTTCGGCGAATCCTTACGTGCGGGAGGGTGATGTCGTCATCGTTCCCCGTGAGCAGGTGCTCGACCAACCGCGAATTACGATTCAAGGTGCAGTGGCGCGTCCACGGACGACAGCCTATCGCGCAGGTGATCGCCTTTCATTTTTGCTCAAGCTGGGTGTTGGGCTGCTTCCGGAGAGCGGGGCGATCTGGCTTGTGCAGGGTGGCGAGCGAATCCCGGTCCGTGCTGATGCGCAGATGAACCTGCTGTCGGAGGATAGGGAACTGTTGCCTGGGGCGGTGGTCCTTGTCGAGCGGGTGCGTCCGTCGGTTTCCAACACCGGCAGCGTTCGTATCATCGGAGAGGTGCAGCGCCCTGGTGCATATCCAATCGTGCAGTGGAAAACTCGCTTACGCGAAGTGATCGAGGAAGCGGGTGGCTTCACCGATCGTGCAGCTCTTGGGCTGGCGTACATACTCCGTCGGGACCAAGATGGTGGCAGTAAACTCGTCTCGCCAAATCCGTATGTGGAACGACTGCGCCGATTGCAGTACAGCAACCTTATCCCCGAAGACACGCTCCGTTTTTTCATCGACGAGCTGGCGCAGCGTCCGCTTGTTGCGTGCGACTTTCGCGCATGCTTTGAACGTGGTAGTGAAGATGATAACGTTGCTCTTGCAGATGGGGACGTTATCGTCGTGCCACCGTCACCGCAGACAGTCTTCGTCTATGGTCAAGTGGCGAAGGCGGGATATGTCGAATATGCTCCCGGGAAAGATGCTGAGTATTACATCGCACAAGCAGGTGGGCGAACCGAGCTTGCCGATCGCGGCAGAGAGCGTGTTATCAAAGGACGGAACGGACTTTGGGTACCGCTCGATCAAACGACGGTCGAACCGGGCGACCGAATCTACGTTCCCCATCCACCTGATGAACCGCTTGGAACAAAGCTCCAGCGCTTGAGTGCGTACATTGGTATTGCAGGCGGGCTATCGGGATTGGTGTTCTCGATCCTCTCGCTGATTAACTTTTTGCGAACTCGTTGATGCCTACGCTGGAACACATCGAACGAACCGAACACACACCAATCCGCACGTTGCGCAGGCGGCGTAGTGTGCAGGCAATCATTGCGAACGCAGTGCTTTGGCAGTTAGCTGCCGATGTCGTTGCCATCGTCGTGACGATGGGGGTGTTCTACGTTCTCCGCTTGCGCGAGAGTAGCTTTCATCCAGCGGTGCGGTCGCCAGAGTTTTTCGCCAGCGTGCTCGTGGCAAGTGTTGTCTATTGGGTCCTCGTGTTCTGGCTGACAGGGCTCTACCGGAACTGGCTTGTCCGTTCTCCGTTCGAGGAAGCATACACGGTGCTCAAAGCGACCGCAGTCGGCGTTGCGATCCCCGTGCTGGCAATACTGCTCGATAGCGGGTGGTTCAGCTACAAGTTGATTTTCTACGCGCTGCTGTTGGCAGTTGTCGTCATCGCATTGCGTTCGTGGGTGCGACATGTGCAGTGGCGGCTGCGGTCACAGGGGATGATTGTTTTCCCGACACTGATTGTCGGCGATCGTGAAGGAATTGCGAGCTTCCTTGCCCAGTATGACCGCGCCTCCAGCTCTGGCTACGTGATCGTGGCAGCGCTTGTGTCCGATGGGGCTACAGCAGAACAAATTGCCAACGTTCCAATCGTCGGTGGGCGTTCGGATGCAGCGCGACTGTTTGCGGAAGGGCAGTTCGATGCGTGCATCTTTGCGTTCGCTTCTGCTGATGCAGACGCTGTGCTCGAGCTCATCACCGCTGCTTCTGAGCACGGGCTGCAAACGATGATCGTGCCAGATCTCTACCACGTCGTGATGGGGTCTGTGCGGACGCTTTCGCTCTACGGAGTGCCGCTCATCGAGATTTCGCCGCATTTACTCGCACCCTGGCAAGCGTTGGTCAAACGTGCAGTGGATATCGCCGTTAGTGCGACAGTGCTGGTCGTTGGGATGCCCGTGTGGCTCTTGATTGCGCTGGCGATCAAGCTCGATTCTCCGGGCCCGGTGCTCTTTACACAGTATCGCGTCGGGAAGGGCAACCGTCCCTTCAAACTCTACAAGTTTCGCTCGATGACACATGGACGCTGGGACGGCACATGGACGCAGCTCAACGACCCACGAGTTACGCGAGTGGGGTACTTTCTGCGGCGCACACACATTGACGAAATCCCGCAGCTGTGGAACGTGCTCCGTGGTGATATGAGCTTGGTCGGACCACGCCCGGAACAAGTGGTCCTTGTCGAGCAATTTGTTCGTGCTGTGCCGTATTACAACCGCCGGCATATTGTCCGGCCAGGCATCACGGGGTGGAACCAGGTTCGATGCGGTCGGCAGGAGTTGCCGGACATGATTCAAGAGATTCGCTCGCGGCTGCGGGACGATTTTTACTACATCGAGAACATGTCGCTGCGGCTGGATTTCGAGATCATTGTGCGGACAATCGGTGTGATGCTCCGCGGGCACGGGATTGCGTAGGAGCCGATGATGGAGCGAGCAATCGTTGTCATTCCGACCTACAACGAGCGCGAGAACATCGGGCGCTTGATCGAAGCGCTTCGGCGTGTGCTGCCGAGCTTGGATGTTTTAGTCGTTGATGACCATTCGCCGGATGGGACCGCAGAGCTTGTCCGCTCGATGGCGCGCGATGATGCGCGTATTCACCTTTTGGAGCGCGAAGGGAAGCTGGGACTCGGAACTGCCTACTGCGCTGGTTTTCGCTGGGCGCTCGACCGCGGGTATCGCATCATTTGCCAGATGGATGCGGACTTCTCGCATAACCCTGATGATCTCCCTCGCTTGATCGCAGCGCTCGACCGTGCTGATTTGGTCGATCGGTTCGCGGTATATCAGCGGGGTGAACGTCGTCAATTGGCCGATGCGGCGTCTTCTGCTCAGCTATGCAGCGAACGTCTATACGCGGATTGTGACGGGGATGCCGATTCGCGATGCAACCGGAGGCTTCAAGGCATTTCGAGCAGAACTGCTGCGCCGAATTGACTTGAGCGCAATTGCATCGAACGGCTACGCATTCCAGATCGAAATGAACTTCCGCGCCTGGAAGCTCGGCGCGCGGATCGAAGAGCTGAGCATCATCTTCATTGACCGAACCAATGGGGTCTCGAAGATGAGCCGCTCGATTATCTACGAGGCCGCATGGATCGTTTGGAAGCTGAAACTGCTCGCACTGCTGGGAAAGCTCTAAGCGATGGAGACTGTTGATGTCACGATTGTTATCGTCAGCTACAACGTCCGCCAGTACCTGCGGCAGTGCTTAGAATCCATCGAGCGGTGCCGCCATCAGCACGCGCTGGAGGTGATCGTCGTTGATAATGCCTCGCACGATGGTACGGTGCCGTTGCTTGCGCCGCTCTTCCCATGGGTGGAGTTCATTGCGCTTTCGGAAAACATCGGCTTTGGTCGTGCGAACAATATCGGGATCGAACGCGCACGTGGGCGCTACACGCTCATCCTGAACCCAGACACGATCCTTTCGGAAGATACCATTGCCGCGATGATTGGCTACATGGACGAGCATCCAGAGGTCGGCATCTGCGGGTGCAAGGTGCTCAATCCCGACGGAACGTTCCAAGCGCAGTGCCGGCGCGGTTTCCCGACGCCGTGGGTTGCGTTCACCAAGCTCTTCGGATTGCAGGCGCTCTTTCCGCGCTCGCGTCTGTTTGCGCAGTACAACCAATCCTTCCGCAGTCCGGACGAAACGTACTACGTGGATGCGGTCATCGGGGCGTTCATGTTCTGCCGCACCGAGCAGCTCCGCGCGATCAACGGCTTCGATCCGGACTACTTCATGTACGGCGAGGATCTGGACCTGTGTTACCGGATGCTCAAGGCAGGCTACAAGACTGCGTATGTGCCGACGACGACCATCATCCACTTCAAAGGCGAAAGCACGCGCCGAAGCCGCATCAACGATGTGCGAGTCTTCTACGATGCGATGGTGCAGTTTACGCGCAAGCACTATGGTTCGAAACGCTGGCTCCTTCGGCTGTTGCAGCTTGGGATTCGTCTCCGCGAGATGGTTGCGCACGTAGCGCAGTATCGTCAAGGGGTGCTTTTGCTCGCCGCTGATGTGGTGATCGCCAATGCTATGCTTCTTCTGGCGACTGCAATTCGCTTCGGCTCGCCTCTGGGATTTCCCGACTACGCCTATCCGACGGTCTTCATCGTGCTCAGTGCAGTTGTTGTCGCGAGCATGGTTGCTGTCGGTGAGTACTTCGAGTACACCTACCGCGTCCGGAATGCTGTGATGGGGTACTTGGCGACGTTCTTTGTGCTTTCGTCGCTGACGTACTACTGGAAGGAGTACGCCTTCAGCCGTGGTATTGTGCTCATGACCGTCGGTCTCTCGATGCTCGGGTCGAGTTTGCTGCGATTTGCGATGCGCTATCGCCAGCGCGGATATTCAGCGCGGACGCACCGACGAGCGCTCATCGTTGGGACAACGGCAGCGTCGGAGCGTGTCATCGAAGCGCTCATTGGGCAAGGCTCGCCAGTTGCAATCGCGGGAGTTGTCGCTGTCGAACCGACGGAATCGGAGACCTTCGCAGGTTTTCCAATCGTTGGCTACTGGGATTATATTGAACGCACGATCGAAAGCACGCGAGCATCGGAAGTAGTGATTACCGATCGCACCATTCCCCGAAGTGAGGTTATCGCAACGCTCTCGCGGCTTGCGCCGCGACGCGTCCGTTTTTTCTTTGCCTACGATGATGTCGAGCTCCACGCGCAGCGGATTTTATCGGATGTATCGGCACGGCGGTCGGAACTTCCGCCACTGTTGCGGTTGCGGTATCGTGTGCTCAAACGCGCAGCAGATCTGTTCATCGCGACGGGTGTGCTCATGGTCGGATGGCTCGTGGTATTTTTGAACCGCCAGCCATTGCGTCCGTGGCTCGAGCGGTGGTGGAGCGTTCTCCGTGGAATGCGGTCAGTTGTGGGATTGCATCCGAGCGCGGCGTCGCATTACGTTGGTATCCGGGATGGACTGCTCAGTTTGCCACTGCTTGTGCCGCCGTCGGTACGGACAGAGGCGCTCATTGCCCGGCTCAACGAGTATTACGTCACCGAGTACACGCCAGCGCTCGACCTGGAGATCATCATCCGAAGTTTGCAAAATCGATCGATACGGCGATGAGTTACGTTCTCGAATTCGAAAAGCCAATCCTCGAGCTTGAAAAGAAAGTTGCCGAGATGAAAGCGCTCGCGGGAACATTGGAGCTCGACGAGCAGATTGCCGATCTGGAACGCCGCATCGAGGAACTGCGTGCGGAGATTTACTCGAAACTCACCCGTTGGCAACGCGTCCAGATTGCACGGCATCCAGAGCGACCGTACACGCTGGATTACTTGGCGCATTCGTTCGATGAGTTCATCGAGCTCCATGGGGATCGCTGTTTCCGGGATGATCCAGCAATTGTCGGCGGGCTTGCCCGCATAGGGGAGTTCACCGTCGTTGCTGTTGGGCATCAGAAAGGGCGCGACACAAAATCGAACCTTTACCGCAACTTTGGAATGCCGAATCCCGAAGGCTACCGCAAAGCTGCACGACTGTTTCGACTGGCGGAAAAGTTTGGGCGTCCGGTTGTGACGTTTCTCGACACACCTGGTGCGTTCCCAGGGATCGAGGCCGAAGAGCGCGGTCAAGCGGAAGCAATCGCGCGGAACCTGTTCATCATGGCGCAGCTGAGGGTGCCGATTGTCGTCGTTATCATCGGCGAGGGTGCATCGGGTGGCGCGCTCGGCATCGGTGTCGGTGACCGAATTGTGATGCTCGAAAATGCATGGTACTCGGTCATTGCACCGGAGTCGTGCTCTTCGATTCTCTGGCGCAGTTGGGAGTACAAAGAGCAAGCTGCCGAGGCGCTGCAACTGTGCGCAACCGATCTAGAGCGCCATGGAATCATTGATCGCGTCGTTCCCGAGCCGGTAGGTGGAGCGCACCGCGATCCTCAAACGATGTTTGCAACGATGCGCCACATTCTGCTCGAAGAGCTCTCGGGGTTATCCTCGGTGCCGCCGGAGGAGCTCGTCAAGCGGCGGCATGAAAAATTTGCACGAATGGGCGTGTGGGAAGAACTATCCGTCGAACAATAAATGCGCGGGGCAATCGTTGCTACGCCTGCATGATGGACAATGCGAGCACGTGCTCGTCGCACCACGAAAATCCACCACCGCAGCGCAAAGCAGGGGAAAGCTCCGGCAGAGCAGATGCCCCATGGAACTTTCCCGTGTGGTGTTCGCCGATGATGTGTATGTGTGAGATGTGAACCACTCTGCATTGGAGGAATGATGGAGAACTTGCAAGACTACAACGACGCGGACATGCCATCGAATGGGCACGAGGGGTCCGATGACCAGCCTGCCTACCGCCCACCGCGGCGCCGCATCCTGCGCTCTGTGTTGAGCGTTGATCCAAACCAGCCCCCTCAGCCGTCGGCTGATGACCAGCGCCGCTTTTTCCCACCGGAGCAGCCAGAACGCTGGAATCGTTCGCCATGGGACTACCGCCAACCACCGGCGAGTCAGTACGATCGAGGCTATGTGCCGGCACGCCGCCCGTACCGCGATCGGGGATTCCGTCGAGATCGAGCACCAGGATTCGATCGTCGCGGACATGGCCGCTTCCGCCGCCGCATACCGTACATCGAACCTGCCGATCGCAACCGTCTGACGCCACGACCGACGACGATCGTCCGTGCGCTGGTGCGGTTGCTCTACTGCTCGCGAAAACTTGCTAAACGCGCCATCAACGAGCACGTTGTCACCGTCAACGATCGCATCGTCCGTGAACCAATCTACACGGTCCGCTTGCTCTACGACACCGTACGCGTTGATGGGCTCTTGCTCCACCATACGCCGCACAACATTTACATCATCATCAACAAGCCCCGTCGGCATGCAGGCTGCCGCGAGCCGAACACGCGGCATGTTTTCAACTTCCTGATGAAAAAGCGCGACTGGTACATTCCCATCGGTCCACTCGGAAAAAGTGTCGGTGGATTGGTTGTCGTCACCAATGACGCCGAGCAACGTGTGCCAGGCAAGAGCCTGTTCGACCTGATGGAGAAAGAGTACCACGTCAAAGTACACAAAGCGCCAGCCAAGCGTACTCTTGCGACGATCGCAGCTGAATTGGAAGCACTCGATCCAGCAAACGACGGTGTAGCACGCGTCGAGCTGCTCCGCAAGACAAAGCGGTATGCGTGGCTTTCGATCGTGGTGACGAAGGCCGGCGTGCACGACCTTTTCCGCATCCTCAAAGGTGCAGGACTCGAGGTGATTGCGATGGACCGTTATCGCATCGGGACGCTGACGCTCGATGGACTCAGCCCAGGTTCCTGGCGACGACTAACGCAAGTGGAGCTGGCGAAAATTTTCCCTGCAGCAGTCCCACCATCAGTCATCGAACCGCTCGCCGAGCAAGAACCGTGGCGTGCGCTCTACAACCGCTGGTATCGCCCACTCCATGGGAAGCAGGAGTGAGTTGCTCGTTCAAGTTCATCTGGTACGTTCTGCGAAGGGAGGATGGCAACATTTAGTGTTGCGGCGTCGCCAGGATGACGCGGAGCTCCCCTCGCTCTGGCAAGTCGTTACTGGACGTCCGAAACCAGATGAGTCGCCATTTGAGGCTGCGCAGCGAGAGCTGGCAGAAGAGACTGGTTTGACCGCGATCGAATGGTGGTCCTTGCCGCTTTCGGTGTCGTTCTACGACATGCGTCTCCAGTCGCTGGTTTTCGTTGCAGCCTTTGGTGCGGTGGTTGCTCCCGGCGCCGAGCCGCAACTGACTGAGCATTGCACGTACCGATGGCTGCGGCCGACTGCAGCAGGAGCGATCGTCGCTGTACCAGCGCATCAGCAGGGAGTTGCAGCCTTTGACTACCTGCTCACCGAGCAGCATCGCATGCCACAACTTCGCCAGCTTTACTGTATCGTCGCTTAGCGCAAGAGTGCGTTGTATATTCGCAGCCCGCGTCCTTTTCGACTGCGGCGTAGTCGTTCACCATCGGTATTCGAAGAGCAATGAGCCAGCACGAACTCCGTCCCGACACAGCAGCATCTGCTGAGACATCCGATTCAACTCCGTCAGAATTGCCCACGGCAACTGAGCACGCAGCACCGCAACCGATCGAGGAACAAGCGTCTGTTCCCGCTGCTACGCCAAGTCAGCAGCCGGCCCCAGAGGCCACAGTCGCTACACCTGATGCAGTTCAAGTGGTCAGTGGCACGCCCGATCCCCAGCCAGTCAGCGCCGCTGGCTCAACAGGAGCAACAAGCCAGACAGCACCGACGGTCGCCGAGCCACCACCAACAGCGCAGGTAGCTTCAGCTCAGCCATCGCACGCAGAGCCACAGCCATTTGAGAAAATCGAGCTTCCTCCAGCAGAAGAAAAGCCTGCGCCAGTGGCTGTTACTGATGAGCTGCTGGCTCGTCTGCAAAGCATCATGGAGCGTGGAGAGGTTATCACCGTCCACGTTGCCCAACGGATTCGCGGAGGCTTGCGTGTACTCTACGACGGTATCAAGATGTTTTTGCCAGCGTCGCAGTTCTTCCTGAAAAAAACGCCATCGAATGAGGAACTCCAAGCTGCTGTTGGGAGCGATATTCCCGTGCAGATTGCCGATATCGTCAAAGACGAAGCAGGGCGTATCTCGTTCGTTGTTTCCCGGCGAAACCTACTGCGGGAGGAGTTCTACCGTCGCATCAAGGTCGGCGATATCGTCGAAGGTGTCATTACTTCTGTCCAGAGCTTCGGACTATTTGTTGACATTGGTGGCTTCGATGGGCTGGTGCACATCTCCCGTGTTTCGCACCGTCCGCCTGCAAATCTTGCAGAAGCGTTCAAGGTGGGCGATACGGTTCGTGCACAAATTGTGGAAATTGATCCTTCGCACGACAAGATCTCGCTGAGCATAAAAGCACTCGAGCCATCTCCATGGCAAACAGCACTCGAACGGTTCCGCCTCGGCGAGCGATACAGCGGCGTGGTAACACGACTTGCGCCGTTTGGTGCGTTCGTCGAGCTGGAAGCGGGTGTCGAAGGGCTTATCCGCAATAGTGAGCTTTCGTGGACGCGGCGCGTTCGCCATTCCAGCGAGATTCTCCGTGAAGGAGAAAACGTTGAAGTTATTGTGCTCGAGATCAAACCTGAACGCGGACAAATTGATCTTTCGCTGCGTCGCACAACGGAAAATCCATGGCCTGGGATTGCAGCAAAGTATCCTCGCGGGATGCACACTACCGGAGTGGTGCGGGAAGTCAGTGGACCTGGTGTACTGCTGACCATCGCTGGCGAGGTGGATGCATTCATGCCGCGCTCGCAGATGCGTGCAGTGCTGAAGGGTAAACGGATTCCCTACAGCGTCGGCGACATTGTCGCAGTCACTGTCGTAGACGTTGCAGTTGAGACGGAGTCGTTCATCGTTGCTCCTCGCGTCGAGCCGGAAGAAGAGCTCTTTGGTCCACCGCGTGAAGCTGCGCATCCCTCAAAACAGGAGACAACACGTAGCGGTAACCCACGGAAGATCACGCTCGGTGAGCTCCTGAGCGAGGAAGAGCGGCAGCGCCTGTTCGGCGGCTCCCAGTAGGAATCGAACACGACGGGGTGCCGCAGATGCCGAGCGCCTGGCAACTACTCGGACTGGCGGTAGCAATCATGCTCCCCGTCGCTCGAGCACAGCAGGTACAACCTCCGCTACGACCTGAAGAACGATCACCTGCTTCGGTCCTTCAAGAGCGATCGTATCCTGTCATTCAACCCGATAGCCTACCTGGGGGCAAAGCAGCAGAGTATCTCCCTGAGCAGGATACGTTCTACTTGCGTGCATTGCGCTTGCAGGTGCCGCCATCGGTACGCTTAGCGCTTGATGTCGAGCGCATCATGAGCAACTTCGAAATTGTTCGCCGCAAACCTGAGCTGGAATCCCCCTGGCAGGCAGCGCTCCGCAACATGACGCTCTCAGCACGCACACTTGCTCCCGATGGGCGCGAGATGGTGCAACGGCAGCTTGCGATCGCCAGTGCGACAGCAATACCGGTGAGCCGCGGAGGGCAAATCGGTACCGTCAGCATTCCGATGAGTGCGATTGGGTCGTTCCTCGGTATCAGCGAGGATGTCTCGCCGCGGATTAGCTACCGCGTCCGTGAATCTACGCGTGTCGTTGCAGTTGTCTATTCGACCACCGCGCTGATTGTCCGACGCCTGCTCGACCAAGAGCAGCGTCCCGGCGTGTACGAACTGGAATGGGACGGCCGCGATGATAGCGGCCGCCGAATGCCCGATGGTGACTACGTGCTCGAAGTTCGCATCGGCGATCGGGGAATCGAACGCAAGCGTGTGGTGTTATCGCAGCCGTAAGTTCACGTAGCATCATCAGAACTGCTGCCCATGCGAATTCTCGTTGTCGGAGCAACTGGTTTCCTTGGCCGCGCCGTTGTTGAGTACTTCGACAAGCAGGGCGCCGACGTTGTGGCGATCGTCCGCGATCTCGGGAAAGCCAAGACACTGTTGGGAAGCACAGTTCAGCTTGTGGACTGGACCGTGCTCGATACTGATACGCTCGAAGGCAGCGATGCAGTGATCAATTTCACTGGGGCAAGTATCGCCAACAGGCGCTGGACGGAGCGTCGGAAGCGCCAGCTTCGCTCCAGCCGCATCGAACCAACTCGCCGCATCGTCGAAATGATCGCGCGATGCACCAGGCCGCCACGAGCGCTGCTCAACGCCTCAGCAGTTGGCTACTATGGGCATCGTGGCGATGAGATCCTCACAGAGCGTTCGTCGAAAGGGGATGGGTTTCTGGCGGATCTCTGCGCCGAGTGGGAAGTAGCGGCTTGTCAGGCGGAGCCCTACTGTCGGGTCATTCGGATGCGGCTTGGGGTCGTGCTCGGGCAAGGAGGTGGTATGCTCGCGCGGCTTGTGCCGATCGTCTCACGGCTTGGCGCTGTGATCCCTGGGACAGGTACGCAGTGGCTTTCGTGGATTTCGCAGATGGATGTCTGCAGAGCTATTGCATGGCTCATCAAACAGGAGCACATCAGCGGCGCTGTCAATCTGGTCGCACCTGAGCCGGTGACGATGGAAACGTTCATGCGTACGCTGGCACAGTTCCACCACCGTCCTGTGTTTTTTCGCGTGCCGAACGTGATTCTTCGTCTTGCACTCGGGGAGATGGCAACGACACTGACCGATAGCACACGGGCGATACCAGCGTATTTGCAGCAAGGAGGTTTCGATTTTCACGACGGGGTTATCTCGCAGTTTTTCACTCACATCCGTACGTCGAGCTGAACGTATGCTCGTTGGTCCACTGTGCCTGGCACTGCGGTCAGACCACTGCCCAGAGATGCTGCGTTTATCCTCTCGGTTGACCCATACCGCACCCAGAACGTGATGCTCTCGGTCACTGTACACCGCATGTACACAAACCAGCGCGTCCCTCGACCGTAGAGGGGAACACTCACAAGCAAGCCAGGTGCTAACTGCTCGAACGTATACACTGCTGAGTTGAACGAGGCTGTAGAGTACGCCGTCAGGCGACCGCCGATGCTGAGCTGCGCACTAAGCGGAATGCTCAACTCTCCGAAGGCTGCAAGCCCATGCTCTGAAGTTGAAATAGTGCTCTCGGTCGGCACCCGCCAGACGCCTTCAATGCGGAAGCGCGCAGTCACACCCGCATCGTCGCTGTGCTGCAGCTCGCATCGAAGAGTGCTGCGGAGGATTTCTTCGGCAACAGTACCTGCATCAGTTGAGCGGTCTTCGGTGCGATGCTCTTGCCGCAGGCGAATGAAGACGGTCGTTCCTTTCCCAACGCGGACCCGTGTTTCGTTGAAAACGTCCACCCCGCGCCGCAGCCGGGGTAGCGTGCCGATGGGTGCAGTGTGACGATAGACATCAGCATAGAAGAGATTCTCCATTCCTGTTGCCAAACGTGCGCGAACACTGAGATAGATGCCTGCCTCGTTGGTGGGCTGTGAGGATTCACCGAAGTTGTAGCCATACGGGGCGCGGAACATTGGAGCGTACCAACGTCCGCCGAGTGCGATAGTTGCTGGCGTGGTGCGAAACTCAAGACCTGCACGAGTGGCAACGTTGCCCGCATAGTCGCGAGCAAGCTCTGCTGTCCAGGTGGTATTGTCGGTGTTCTGGAGTGCGTAGGCAGATGCAAACAGTCCGCGCCGGGCGGGCATGACGAGTGTGGAGCTGCTTGTCACCGGCATCGGGTACTCGAGCATCAATGCAGCAATCCCACCGACGAACTGGCTCGTTCGCAGTTCGAGAGCGCCGAGCGCTGCTCGTTCGGTGACGTTTCGGCGGCGCGCGATCTCTGTACTGCTACGGTGGTAGCCATCAGTCGCCAGAGAGGTGATCACGCCTCCGACTGTATCGAGCGACGCGCTGCGCGGCAATGCAGAAAGCCCAGCACGAACCAAGATCGTGGTTCCATCGGCAACGGCGAGAGGGTATTCGACTGCAACACCGCGAAAGAATCGATACTCCAACGCCGAGCGATACTGCTGGAAACCACGTCCGAATTCCGTGCATGGTGTTACGACGTCCGTTCCTTTTCGCGCTCCGAAGGGGCGCCAGAGAACAAGCCCCAGCCCCAGCTCAGCGTAGTAGTCGCCGATGATGATCCCGATGTTATCCAGGCGCGTTGCAATCGAGGCGGAGAGAAAATCTGCAACGAGCGGTTCGCCAGCGTCTTTATTTGCCAGCGCTGCAACAGCAGTGTTGCCAACCATCATGTGCGCGCGAGTGTAAAGCTCGTGCGGACTGCCGCGGAAACGCCCATCGATGGCGGCACTGGGAGGAGTTGCCCAGAGCATAGCCCGCGACCGCACGCTCAGCGGTACCTTCGCACGAGAACTGCCCCCAAGTTTTGCGCACCGTCCCAGGACGTACCGTTCCTCTTGGCTACAGCCGACAGCATCGCAGAGCGCAGCAATCGTTTGAGGTTTCTTCGTGCGGAGTATTGAAACGATGCGGCGTGCAGTTGTACGCGATAGAAGGGGTAGCTGTAGAATGTCCTCCACGCGTGCTGAGTCGAGAAGGAGGGGGTTGTCACTGTAAAATTCGATTCGATCGAGATCGGGTGTCGAGAGTGCGTCGCTGGTGATTTGTTCGAGCACGGCATCTTGTGCCCAGAGCATCGTGCTGGTGACAACGATTACGATTGGTCTTGGGTTCACCATCGGTACGCAATCCCGACGCTTGGACTTGCCCCAAGTGCAAGATGGTAATGCACCGTTGCAAGAACGGCGAATTGTTCGATTGCTGCCAGACGAACACTTGCTTCGAGGCTCTGCGGTACCGTCGCGTAGGCCACCCGAAGCGAGAGGAACTCTCCAGCATCCCAGCGCAGTGCTGCTGCCACACCACTTGCAGTTTGGAGTGGGAATACCAGGTCGAGATCGAAGAGCAGCCCCGATGCAACGGCTCTGCTGGCACCGATACGGAATTGTGAGACAGCACCTGATTGCGCACCTGCACGGCGTGTTTGACCGATGTTGCTTCCAGCGACACCGATTGCCGTGAGACTATCGAGCAGAAAGACCATCTGTGCGTTGATGGTCAGAAGGTGTTCTGTGGCAAAGCCACGTGCCCGCGCCATCATGTATCCCAGCGCAAGGCCAGCGGTGAGGTAATCGCTTAGCGCAATGTTTCCGAATGTCGTCAGTGCAACTTCGGTGTAACGATCCATTCCCAGTGAGCCGACTTCTGCACCTGCAGACCACGTGTCAGCACGGAAGAGCGCCAGTGCGTGTGCTGTCTGTAACTCCCGAACCCCCAGACGCGATGGCACTATCCATGCAGCAACGCTACTTGGCGCATGCTCGATCTGTGACGATGCGGGGACGATGCGATAGCCGAGTGGCGTAATGAGCGTTCGCCCTGTCGCTGTGACAATTGTGGGTGGAAAACCGAGGACGGTTTGCCCCTGCGAGCTACTTGCCGAACTGAGCAAAATCCCAAGAGCAGCCGGCAAGAGTATTTTTGATGCGTGTTCCATGGCAACCACTACACCGACCGCTATGCCGAAAATACTGCTGTCTCTGGTGATACTTGTACTTGCTGGGCATGTTCTCCGCGCACAGGAATTCGAGCCACGGGTTGTTGTGGATGTCTCGATGCTTGCGCCGGAGCTCCGCCAGGACGTCTCGACGATGCAGAGCGACGTGCTGACGTACTTGCGGCAGCAGAGTTTTACCGGCAAGGAGTGGCAAGGACCAAAAATCCCCATCGAGCTGACGATCTACATCACAGGCGGCAATCTTGCGAACCGGCGATACACCGCACGTTTGCTGTACGCTTCGCGGATCAATCTCGACAGCGGACGGACGTCGCCAATCCTCAAAGTGCTCGATCAGCAGTGGACGTTTCCCTACACGCTCAACCAGCAGCTGACGTTCCAATCACTGCGCTTTGATCCGTTCTCGACGCTGATTGACTTCTACAACTTCATCGCGCTCGGACTCGATGCCGATTCGTACGAGTATCTGGGAGGAACGCAGTACTACCAGCGTGCGCAAGAACTCTGCCTCCTGGGTGCATCCAACAATGCGCCAGGCTACAGCCAGGTCGTCCAGGAGCCAGGAGAGCTGACGCGGATTTCGCTCGTGACCGAGCTTCTCAACCCACGATTTGAGCCATTCCGGAAGCTCGTCTTCGACTACCACTACGATGGCATCAATCGCTTTGCGTGGGCGCCCGATTCCGCCCGCAGTGCAATCGAAGCTGTGCTCGCGAAGATGCTTGCCTTCAAGCGCGAGCTGACACAATCGAGTTATCTGCTGCGTTTGTTCTTTGATGCGAAGATGAATGAGCTGTGCGAAGTCTTCGGCGGCACGCGGAATAAACGAGTTCTCGAGATACTCCGCCAGCTCGATTCGAGCAATTCCTCTGTGTACGAAACAGCCATCGAGCAGTAGAGGCGCGTGTGAAGATTACCTTCTGGGGCGCTGCGCAGACTGTCACAGGCTCGATGCACCTGGTCGAGTGCAATGGCTACCGCATTCTGCTCGATTGCGGACTCTACCAAGGACGTCGTGCAGAAGCCTACGAGCGAAATAGCACCTTTCCCTTCAACCCGCGAACGATTGATGCGGTGCTACTTTCGCACGCGCACATAGACCATTCGGGGAATCTTCCGAGCTTGGTCAAACAGGGATTCCGAGGGTTGATCTATGCGACTGCCGCAACGCGCGATCTCTGCGCGATCATGCTTGCCGATAGCGCGCATATCCAGGAAAGCGACGCTCGTTTCCTCCGCAAGCATGGGAAGGATGCTGCCGATCCACTCTACCAGCTCGAGGATGTCACCCAAACGATGGAACTATTCCACACGATTCCCTACCGCCGACGCTTTGTTGTCTTCCCAGGTATCGAAGCAGCATTCTACGACGCTGGACATATCCTCGGCTCTGCAGCGATTGCAGTCTGGCTCCGGGAAGGTGATCGCGAGCGTTGCATCCTATTTACTGGTGATGTCGGACGCCCGGCGCCTGTCCTTCTCCGTCAGCCGGACTGGCTTCCAGAAGCAGATGTTATCATCAGCGAGTCCACGTACGGTGGGAAAACGCACGAGCCGCAAGAAACAACAATCCAGACGCTCCAACGCCTCATTGAACGCATCATCACCGAGCACGGCAAGCTTATCATTCCGGCGTTCAGTGTCGGTCGGACACAAAACCTTGTGTACTACCTCAATATGCTCCACAGCAGAAGCGCGCTTGCTGATGTGCCAATTGTTGTGGACTCGCCGCTTTCGTCAAGCGCAACGAATGTCTATCGCCTTCATCCAGAGTGCTTCAATCCAGCAGTGCGTCAGGCGATGCTCACCGACCCCGATCCATTTGGGTTCGAGTCGCTGCGCTATACGCGCAGTGCTGATGAATCGAAAGCGCTCAACGGCAAACATGGACCCATGGTGATCATCTCCGCATCGGGAATGTGTGAAAGTGGCAGAATATTGCACCACCTGCGCAATACAATCGAGGACCACACAACCACCGTATTGCTCCTGGGTTTTATGGCTGAGCACACGCTCGGCCGACGCTTAGCCGACGGCGCTGACCGCGTTCGCATCCTTGGCGAGGAATTCCGCGTGCGTGCGCGCATCGAGCAGCTCCACTCGATGTCCGCCCATGCAGACCAAGAGGAGCTCGCAGCATATCTAGGCCAGCTCCGCGGTCGCGCTGAGACGATTTTCCTTGTCCACGGCGAGCCAGCTGCGCAAACGCTGATGGCAGAGCGACTCCGGGAGGATGGCTGGCAGGATGTTCGCATTCCCACGCGCGGTGAGTCAGTCGAACTGTAGCCTCGGCTAGCCGGATGCAAGAAGTTGCTGTTGGTGTGCTCGTGGAAGCTCGGCGCGTCTTCATTGGTCAACGGCGTGGTACCGCGCGCTACGGCGGCATGTGGGAATTCCCCGGCGGAAAAATCGAGCGGGGGGAGTCGCCTGCCCGTGCGCTCAGCCGGGAGTTGCGTGAAGAGCTTGGTATCGAGATCGCCGAGCCACGCTACCTTGGGACAGTCGAACATCGCTACGATGATGGGGGTACCTTCCGCGTCTGGTATTATCGGGTCGAACAGTGGCATGGGACGTTCAACATAGACCTCTGGGAACGCGTTGCGTGGGTGAGCATTGAGGAACTTCCGTCGTATGCGATGTTCGAAGCTAACCGTGCGATATTGCCTGCGCTTGCTGCATCCTTCGAAAGCGACGACGAGCGGTTCATGCGCATTGCGCTCGCTGAAGCCGAGCGTGCAGCCCGCAGCGGCGAAGTGCCAGTTGGATGCGTCATCACCCTCGGCGGGACAATCATTGCGCGTGCGCACAACCGCACCGAGGAACTCCGCGCTGCGACAGCACATGCCGAGCTGCTGGCGATTCGGCAGGCGCTTGCCTATCGCCGAACTCGATGGCTCGATGGGGCGACGCTCTACGTGACGCTCGAGCCGTGTCCGATGTGCGCAGGAGCGATTGTCCTTGCTCGTATCGCCCGTGTGGTATTCGGCGCACATGATCCAAAGGCAGGAGCCTGCGAGACGCTCTACACACTTGCGAGTGATCCCCGGCTCAACCATCGCGCAGCGGTGCGTGGTGGCGTCCTGGCCGAGCAATCACAGGCGATCTTGAATGCATTTTTCCGTGATCACTGCCGCTGAGTGCTATGCAAACGCCCTCTCCTCTGGAAGCTGCACTCTACCTTGTGCCCACGCCGATCGGCAATCGCGAGGACATCACACTCCGTGCGCTCCGTGTGCTGGCAAGTGCCGACATTCTCGCTGCGGAGGATACCCGAACGCTGCGGAAGCTCCTGGCGATGTACAGCATCACACCTCGCCAGACGGTTGCTTACCATGAACAGAACGAACGCGTGCAGAGCCAGCGACTTGCCGATGCAATCGAACAGGGAAAGTCCGTTGCACTCTGTAGTGAAGCAGGGATGCCGATCGTGAGCGATCCTGGATTTCGGCTCGTTCGCGAGGTCATCGAGCGGCAGCTTGCAGTGGTACCGCTCCCTGGCGCGAATGCAGCGCTCACTGCACTTGTTGCCAGCGGGCTACCAGTTCATGCGTTCGCGTTCGTTGGTTTTCCTCCGCACCGCAAGGGGCGCCGTGCATTTTTCGATTGGCTTGCCGCAAAGGAGGAAACTGTGATCCTCTATGAATCGCCACACCGCCTGGAGCGAACGATTGCAGAGTTACTCGCGGTGTGCGGCCCAGATCGTCCGTGTGTCCTTGCCCGTGAGCTGACGAAGCTCCACGAGTCATTCTATCGCGGCACACTCGGCTCGATCGCATCTGAGCTTGGCACGACGATCCCACTCCGCGGAGAGTTCGTGGTACTTTTGCACGGGCGACTTACGACTACGCACGGAGAATGTTCATCACGTTCGAAGGAATAGATGGCTCTGGCAAATCCACCCATGCCGGGTTACTAGCAGAGTGGCTTCGCGCCAGAGGCCATCGCGTCGAGCTTCTCCGCGAGCCAGGTGCAACGCCGCTTGCGGAAGCAATTCGGCAGATCCTCCTCGATGCAACGCTTCGCATTGATCCTGTCGCGGAGCTGATGCTCTTCTGTGCAGCGCGGCGTCAGCTTGTCGAAGATGTGATCCGTCCGGCACTCGCTCAAGGGCAAGTGGTCATCAGCGATCGCTACGCAGATTCGACAGTTGCATATCAAGGCTATGGGCGAGGGTTAGACCTGGAGATGGTCGAGCGCATCATCGGCTATGCAATTGGGTCGGTTGTACCGCATGTGACGTTCGTACTCGATGTGGACGTTGCCACTGCACTCCAGCGTCGGGGAGTGCGCCAGTCGCGTACTACCGATCGAATGGAAGATGCACCGGAAGCGTTCTTCGAGCGGGTTCGCAGAGGGTATCTGGCTATTGCAGCCCGTGAGCCGGAGCGCGTTGTGGTACTCGATGGCATACAATCGGTGGAGATGATCCACTCGCGCGTTTGTGCTGTTGTCCTTGAGCGGCTCCGGCAGATTCACCGTGGAGCACTGACCTAATTTTGCGCTGCATCATTGACGTGTCGTGGCGATGAGTCTTCTCGATCACCTTGTTGCGCGGTCCCTTCCACTGGTGCCCAAGCCTATCGTGCGCCGCGTTGCGTGGCGCTACATCGCGGGCACAACGCTCGACGATGCAATTACGTGCGCACGTCGGCTTGCAGAGCGCGGAGCGTATGCAACAATTGATGCACTCGGCGAATTCGTCCGTACACGCGAGCACGCCGATCGAGAGGCTGCACAAGCAATCGCGACACTCGATGCGATAGCCGATAACCACCTTCCTGCGTACCTGTCGCTCAAGCTGACCTCCATTGGGCTTTCGTTCGATCCGGTGCTTGCAGAAGAGAACCTGCGGCGCATCCTCGACCATGCACGGATGCGTGGACTCTTCGTTCGGCTCGATATGGAAAACTCGCCGTACACGACTGCAACGCTCGATCTCTACCGCCGCATGCGCGATGCCGGCTATGACAATCTCGGCGTTGTTATCCAGGCATATCTCTACCGCAGCGAGCAGGACATCCGTGAACTTGCGCCCTACAAGGCAGACATCCGCCTCTGCAAGGGCATCTACAACGAAGATGCATCGATTGCCATCAAAGATCGCGAGCAGATTCGCGCGAACTATCGGAGGTTGCTACGGCTCATCGTCGAACTTGGGATGACCGTCCGCATTGCAACGCACGATGACGTCTTGATTGCCGATGCCGAGCAGCTGATCGCAGAACGCAAGCTCCAACGCGATCACTACGAGTTCCAAATGCTGCTCGGTGTACGCGAGCGGAAGCGGGATGAACTCCTCGCGTGTGGCTATCCGGTGCGTATCTACATCCCGTACGGCGAGGACTGGTATGGCTACTCGCTGCGGCGCCTCCGTGAAAATCCGCAGGTTGCTGGGCATGTCTTCCGTGCACTCTTCAATAGGAACGGGGCACGCGTGCGATGAGCAAAACCGTTTTGGTCACTGGTGGGGCAGGTTTTATCGGGAGCAACCTGATTCGCTGGATTTTGTCCAATCGCGATTGGCGCGTGGTCAATCTCGATGCACTCACGTATGCGGGCAATTTGGCGAATCTCCGCGATGTCGAGTCTGACCAGCGCTACAGGTTCGTTCACGGTCGGATCGAAGATGCGGCGCTCGTTCATGCGGTACTAGAGGAGCATCACGTCGAAGGAATCATCCACTGCGCGGCCGAAAGTCACGTGGATCGTTCCATCGCTGCTGCAGCGCCCTTCATCGAAACGAATGTGCGAGGGACACTCGTGCTGCTCGAAGCAGCACGCAAATATGGCATCGAGCGCTTCATCCACGTTTCGACCGATGAAGTCTATGGCACACTTGGCCCCGACGACCCACCTTTTACGGAAGAATCCCCGCTTGCGCCAAATTCGCCCTACGCAGCATCGAAAGCAGGTGCAGATTGTTTGGTTCGGGCGTTTGTTCATACCTACGGCCTACCGGCGATTATTACGCGCTGCTCGAATAACTACGGTCCCTTCCAGTTTCCCGAAAAGCTTATCCCGCTGGCCATTGCTAATGCGCTTGATGAGCAACCCATCCCCATCTATGGCGATGGTCGGCAAGTGCGGGATTGGATCTACGTCACCGATCACTGCCGAGGCTTGGTTGCTGCCTATGAGCATGGGCGTATCGGACAGACGTACAACTTCGGCGGGCGGAGCGAGCGCCGCAACATTGACGTCGTTCGAGCGATTCTGCGACTGCTCGGCAGACCGGAGTCACTCATTGAGTACGTCACTGATCGCCCCGGACACGACCGCCGCTACGCAATCGATTGTAGCAAAGCAGAACGTGAGCTGGCGTGGCGTCCACATGTGACGTTCGAGGATGGGTTGGCCGAGACGATTGCATGGTACCAGAACAATCGTGCATGGGTAGATGCAGTTCGCTCTGGGGAGTACCGCTGCTATTACGAGCAGCAGTATGGCTCCAGGGATCGAAGTGCAGCTCGGTAACGTTCGCAACGCTGCGCAAGAGGTGGAACGTTTTTTCGAATCGCTCCGCTATAGTAGCGGCGGGATAAACAAGGCTACTAGAAGCCTGTCATTGGCGGTTGCTCTCCGCGAATTTAGGTTGTAGTTGTCCACTCCATCAAGCATCATTGCAATGGCATCGGCACCAATTTTTCTTCTGACTGATTTTGGAGATCAGGACGCCTATGTCGGCGTCATGAAAGCAGTCATGCTTGGCATCGAACCGATGCTTCAAGTTGTCGATCTCTGCCATAACATTGAGCCACAAAATGTAGTCTCCGCCTCGTACGTGCTCTTCACCGCGGTCCCATATGTACCTCGAGGCAGCGTTGTCGTTGCAGTTGTTGATCCTGGGGTGGGGACCGAGCGGCGAATTGTAGCGCTGGCGTTCGAACAGTTTACTCTGCTTGCACCGGATAATGGAATCGCGACGCTTGTGCTGGACCGGTTTCGATGTGAGCGTGCGGTTGCTGTCGAGAACGATCGTGTAGCCATTCAACAGCCGAGTGCAACCTTCCACGGACGAGATGTTTTTGCGCCAACAGCAGCATACCTTGCCAGTGGTCAACTGACACTTGAGCAGCTTGGGGAGACGATCGAAGTGACGAGCCTTGTTCAGTTAGCCTTAGAGCCGCGCTCGGATGGGCAGGTACTGCACGCGAGCGTCCTCCACGTGGATCGGTTCGGAAATCTTGTGACGAACGTCGAGGCAGCACGCTGGGGTATTACGCCAGCAGCCAAATGGTGTTGCCGCGTCAGCGGCTGTGAACCTCCGATTGTCCGCACCTACGGCGAGCAAGAACACGGGCAAGCGCTCGCCTACATCGGCAGTAGCGGCTTTATTGAAATTGCTGTGCGAAATGACAGTGCAGCAAAGCGGTTCGGACGTGCACCCGCGATTATCCTGACTCGACAAGGAGACACCACCACATCGCGTGATACATCCTCACCCTGAGGGGTTCGACTCAAAAGCATCAGGATGACAAAAATCGGACATATTTAGTCCGGTTTCGTAATTTGGACTTGGTCTAAATTGTATCACCAAGTATTCTGCACGCTGTGGTTCGAGGTTGTGTTGTGTTTTGTGTGAGTTCGGTTGTGCTTCTGTTCGGTGCGGAAAAGCCTGTGCGGCGACAGTATCTGCGTGCTGACACGATAGAAATCGTCAAAGCACCAGTCATCGTTGAAGAGAGTGCGCTCCCTGTGCGACGAGTGCCACCGTCTGTTGAGGGGACACAGCTTTTTTCCAGCAAGAAGGCTGAGATTCTCCACCTGACGTCTGCCGATGCAAATCTTGCTACCAACAACACGCGCCAGACGTTCGGACGGATCGCAGGAGTGATGATCTGGGAAAATGACGGGACAGGAGTTCAGGCCGGCGTTGCTGTTCGTGGGTTGAGTCCGAATCGCTCGTGGGAGTTCAACACCCGGATGGATGGCGCTGATATTGCCGCAGACATCGCAGGCTATCCCGAAGCGTACTTTACGCCTGCATTTGAATCGCTCGAGCGGATCGAAATCATTCGGGGAGCAGCAGCGTTGCAATTTGGGCCGCAATTTGGTGGGTTGCTCAATTTCGTCACAAAGACCGGGCCGCAGGATCGAGCGCTCGGAGGAGAATCTTCGCAGATGGGTGGACAGAACGGCTACTACTCGACCTACACTGCATTCGGTGGAACGCAAGGACGGTGGTCGTACTACGTGTTCGGCAACTATCGGCGCTCGGATGGCTGGCGGTTGCCGGTAAGGCTTGCTACCGGGGAGCAGCGGGAAAGCGACCAATTCTGGCAGTACTCGGTTATGCCGAAGCTTGAATACCGTCCCTCAGACTGGACCCGAATCACTGCCGAAGTTACACTGATGCAGTATCGCATGCAACAGCCGGGCGGTCTCGACTCTGCACAGTTTGCAACTGATGGCCGCCAGGCGATGCGGTATCGGGACTGGTTCGGTGTACGGTGGATTGTGCCAATGCTGATGGTTGAGCATCGCTTCAGCGAGGGTGTTTACCTCAGCGGTCGACTCTTTGGGGTGCTTGGCGAGCGCAATAGCATTGGACTGACTACGCCACCGAGTATTCCCGATAGTGGCACTAATCCCCGCCGCGTCAATGCTGATGAATACCGGAACGGAGGGTTAGAACTTCGAGTGCGATCGGATGTGGCGATGGGTACTGCACGGCATCCGCTCGTAGCAGGTCTGCGGCTCTATCGCGGAACGACGCTCCGCAGGCAAGGGCGCGGTCCCGATGGCGATGGATTCAGTGCGACGTTCGTAGCACCGCTGACGCGCGACTTGGAATTTGTCTCAGATAATGCTGCTGCCTTTGTCGAGTGGCAGTTGCGGCTTGCTGAGCGTCTGACGGTAACCCCTGGGGCGCGACTCGAGTGGCTGGGAATGATTGGGCAGGGGACATTCTCTCGGGAGAAACCGGCATCGAATCCGGATGCATTCGACACTGCAGGCACGCGGTTCCGTTTTGACAAACGAGCGCGCGAAGTGCTCCCGCTTGCTGGAATCGGTCTGCAATGGGCGATGAGCAGTCAGCTGGAGCTCTACGCCAATGCCCATCAAAGTTGGAGGCCGGCGCAGTTCAGCGAACTCTTTCCGAGTGATCCCACCGTTGAAGTTGATCCGTCGCTCCATTCGTCGCGCGGAGTTTCAACGGATATAGGCGTGCGCGGTACGATTGCGAATGCACTGAGCATTGACGTCTCTGGATTTTACCTCTACTACGGCGATCGGATTGGGACAATTGCGCGTAGCGCACTCGGTGCAGATACGGTGTTGCTTACCAACGGCGCAAGTCAGCTCCGACGGAACGTGGGTGCCAGCGAACATCGCGGGGTTGAATTCTACGCTGAACTCTTCGCTGATCGGCTCGTTCGGCTTGGCGAGCATGGTGCTTCGGTATTTATTGCTGGCGCGTTCACCGATGCACGATATACCAGTGGACCGGTTGCTGGAAAGCTGGTCGAGTATGCGCCTAAGTGGATTGTGCGCAGCGGGCTGCGCTACCGATGGAAGGCACTCCTTGTGCTCTCCTTGCAAGGAAGTTCCGTTAGCGAATGCTATTCCGATGCAAGTAACACTCAAAGCACTGCAAGCGGCATCAACGGGCTCATTCCGGCGTACACAGTCTGGGATATGAGCGCACAAGTACGCATAACCTGGTGGCTTGCTGCCGAGATCAACATCAACAACATTTTTGACCGACGGTACTTTACTCGTCGCGCAGGAGGCTATCCTGGACCAGGCATCATTCCTGCCGATGGGCGTGTAGTGACTGGCGGTTTACGAGTGAATTTCTAACATCAACTCAGGTGCATTCGATGAGCAATTTTGTGGCGATCAACCGCATCTATTGTCGCGAGGATTACCGCCAACGGTTCGAGCAGCTCTTCGCGACGCGCGCACATGCGATTGACCGCATGCCGGGGTTTTTGGGAATGCAAGTGCTTCGACCGCAACGCGAGGGTGAGCCTTACTTAGTGGTCAGCTTCTGGGAAAGCAAGGAAGCCTTCGAGGCCTGGACTGGCTCACCGGAATTCCTCGAAGGGCACCGGCGAGGATTCGAAGATGTGCGCCGCGCACGAGAGCAAGGCCAAGAGCCACCGATGCGATCTGAATTCGTCACATACGACGTTATTGCTCGGTAGCCCGTAGCTTGTCAGCCTCGGCGGCTGCATCGAGGAATCGCTTGCAAAGTGTGGCGAGTGTTTCCAGCTCCGATGCAGTAAACGAGCGTCCCATCAGTTCAAGCGCACGTAGGAGAAAAGGGTCGAGTTGCTCAATGGCAGCGCGACCAGCAGGCGTGATACGATGCAAGACCACACGCCGGTCATGCGATGCGTGCTCGCGTTCGACGTAGCCGGCAGCAACTAAGCCGTCAATTGCGCGTGTGACGTCCACGTGCTGCTCGATGAGCTGAGCAACGATTTGCGAACGCGATAGCCCCTCAGCGGGAGCTCTGCTCAAAATGCGGAGAATGTTGTACTGCGAGCCCGTGATTCCGAGCGAAGAGCAGGCACTATCAACGATGTCGTCAATTGCACGCGCGGCACGGCGAACGCTCAAAATTGCTTCGAGTGTTGCTTTCTGCTTCGGAACAGGCATATCACCAAAAAAGTGTAAAAACAAATGTTGGTATTGCTAATTTTGCGACGTGTTCATAACCTCTCGCTGTCGAGTATGCGACGTTGCATTGCGCTGGCGATGATGTTCGTGCTTTATCGAGCAGTGGCACTCGATGGTGGTGGCAAGCCCCTTCCATCGCAATGGCATGACCTACGCGAGCGACACCTTGCGAACATCATCCAGCTTACATTCGGCGGTGAAAATGCCGAAGCGTACTTTTCTTTAGATGAGAAACACATCATCTACCAAGCACACGGAGACGAAGGGTGCGACCAAATTTACGTGATGAACATTGATGGTACCAATAAACGTTTGGTCAGCACGGGCAAGGGGCGGACGACGTGCTCCTACTTTCTGCCGAATGGTGAAATCCTCTACGCAAGTACGCACGAGCATTCCCCGGACTGCCCTCCTGTCCCCGATCGCTCGCGCGGCTACGCGTGGCCACTCTATCCACAGTACGAAATTTACCGCGCAAATGCCGATGGATCCAATCTTCGCTGCATCATTCGCAGCGATGGCTATGATGCAGAGGCTACGGTTTCGCCGAAGGGAGACAAAATCGTGTTTACCTCTACCCGCGATGGGGATATTGAGCTCTACTCGTGCGATCTGGATGGCACGAACGTCCGCCGCTTAACGCATGCATTCGGCTATGACGGAGGAGCTTTCTACAGCTTTGATGGGACAAAGATTGTCTTCCGCGCTTCACGACCGAAAGGCAAGGATTCTATCGAATACGCCCAATTGCTCCAACAGCATTTGGTGCGTCCGCGCGCGCTGGAGATCTACGTCATGGATGCCGATGGCTCTAACATCCGCCAGGTGACAAACAACGGTGCAGCAAACTTTGCACCCTTCTTTCATCCCGATGGAAAACGGATCATCTTTGCTTCGAACATGGCCGATCCGCGCTCGCGAAATTTTGATCTCTACATTATCAACGTTGACGGAACAGGCCTGGAGCGTATCACCTACTACGAAGGCTTCGATGGCTTCCCCATGTTCTCCCGTGATGGGAAAAAGCTCATCTTCTGCTCCAACAGAAATGGATCCCGACCCGGCGAAACCAACATCTTCATCTGCGACTGGGTCGAGTGAGTATGTTTCACATCTTCAGGTCATTTCTCGATGAAACGGCTGTTCATCGTGCTCTCGTGCATTGCTGCATCCGCCATTGTCGGATGCAAGGAAAGCTCCTCGCCGACTCAACCTCCCGGAACTACACTGGAGGTTGTGGTCAAATCGAACCTTTCTCCCTCAGCACAGGATGGCTGGCTCTACTACTCCTTCGATAAGGATACGGCCATCAATTCCTCCTCGCGCGATGGTGCAGATTGGGACGTCAAGTTCCGTTACGTCCCCTACGATACCTCGCAGGCTGGCATTGGGTACTTCGTCGCGGTGTATACACAGCGAGGGCCGATGTTTTTCAACTCAGGAACGGTCAATCCAAATGGCAAGACGCAAGCAGCACTACTCGATGTGCCCTTTGATTCACTTTCCGATGCGACGCCATACCTGTCGAAACTCCGCAACGACGACACCAGCGCAAGCAATCGTATCGTTCCACTGCTCGGCATGAGTGGTAGCAACTACTTTGGCTACACCGGACCACCCGCCACGCTGTGACGATCAATCCAAACATGACGTTCCTGGTGCGTACCAAGAGCAACCGCTACGTCAAGTTCCAGCTTCTGAGCATTTACAAGGATGCACCGACCTCGCCGGACTATCGTTCCGTGACAAACTACTACACGATTCGGTACGTCAAAGGAGATGGAACGCGGCTGCGATAGCGCGTGTTATCTTTGCAGCAAGCAGTAGTACCATTACGTACGGAGGTTGCGCGATGTACGGCAACTTGAGTATCACCGAGCCGGCCAGCGCCGATCGTTTTGCGGAAGATCCCGAAAAGCTCGCTGAGTTCGAGGCAAAGATCGAGCGCGGCGAAAAGATCGAGCCAACCGACTGGATGCCGCGGGAGTATCGGCGCCAGCTTCTGCGGATGATCGAACAGCATGCGCACTCGGAGATCATCGGCGCATTGCCCGAAGGTACCTGGATTACGCGTGCACCGGGATTCAAGCGGAAAATGGCGCTGATGGCAAAGGTGCAAGACGAAATCGGCCACGGGCAGCTCCTCTACAGCGCCGCGGAAACCCTTGGAAAAACGCGCGAGCAGATGCTTACAGACCTCCTGACCGGCAAAGCAAAGTACTCGAACGTCTTCAACTATCCGGCGATAACGTGGGCTGATACCGCGGTCATCGCCTGGCTCATTGATGCTGCTGCAATCATCAATCAAGTGACCAACGCGAAAGGCTCGTACGGACCGTATAGCCGCGCATTGGAGCGTATCTGCACCGAAGAGTCATTCCACCTCAAGTACGGCTACGATAACGTTGTCACGCTTGCAACAGGTACGAAAAAGCAAAAGGAAATGGTGCAAGAAGCGCTCAATCGTTGGTGGAAGCCGATCATGCATTTCTTCGGCCCGCCAGATACTGTCTCCCAGCATACGGCGGTGCTCATGAGGTGGAAAGTCAAGATTGCCTCCAACGACCAAATGCGGCAGCAATTCCTCGATAGCTACGTGCCGAAGATTTGGGAGCTGGGGCTGACCGTTCCAGATCCGAATCTGCGGAAGAACCCCGACACCGGTCAATGGGAGTACAGCGACCCCGATTGGGATGAGTTCTGGCGCGTCATCAACGGCAATGGCCCGTGCAACAAAGAGCGCCTTGCAGTGCGGCGCTGGGTCGAAGAAAGTGGTGCGTGGGTGCGCCGGGCACTGATGAGGCCCGATGCACAGTACGTCGCGCCACTCTGCTAAGTGTGGGTAGGAATCTCTATGGTGCGCCGCTCAGGTGTGGGCGGCGCACGCTATTTATCCTTCCGCTATCCAACGGAGAATCTGCCGGAAGGTTGGCCGCTGACCATAGCGCAAGATTCCAATGCGGTAGATCCGGCCAGCAATCCACACCGCTCCAATAATCGAAGCCACCATCAACACGACCGAGAGCAGTACCTGCCACCACGGCACTTCCGTTGCAAATAGTCGCATGAGCATCAGCACGGGGCTGAACATCGGAACGAGCGAAAGAATAGCAGCAACGGGCGCATCGGGAGTGCTCATCACCAACGGGATTACCAGCATCGGCAGCACGATGAAGATGCTCACCGGCGCTTGGAGAGTCTGAATGTCCTGCTCGGTATCGGCAGCAGCCGCGATACCGGCAAAGAGCGCAGAATAGAACACGTACCCACTCAGGAAGAAAAAGACAAACGCTGCGATGTGCCCGAACGATAAACTCGGCACTTGGAGAAGGAGCACCGCGACGTCGCTCTCCTGCGCGCGGTAGTGCGCAAGTGCACCTGCCTGCGTTGGTGCTCCACTCAGTGACACGAGCGTGGTGCCCACGGCGATGCTGACCCCAATTCCCAGCACGATCCAGAGAAGCATCTGAAAAAGTCCTACTGCGCCGACGCCGAGTACTTTGCCGAGCATGATGTCGAACGGTCGAGCTGACGATGCTAAGATTTCAACGATGCGGTTGGTTTTCTCCTCGAGCACTGAGCGCATGACGATACCGCCGTAGATGAACAGCAGCACGTACACGATGATGCTCATCCCGTAGCCGACAATTGTCAGCAGCGCCGTCTGGTCGCGCTCAGTGCGTTCCCGCGTGATTTTGATGCGCTCAATTTTCGTTTTCTGTTCGGCAAGGCGAAGCAGCGTCGTGTCTGCGCCGTGTGCGAGTAGGCGCTCGCGACGGAAGACTGCACGAACCGCATCGCTGACTGTCTCATGCAGTCCAAGCCCACCGCCACCACGGGTGAAGAGCACAACACTGTCGCGCTCAAGTCCATCGGGAGGAATGAGCAAGTATCCCGTCAGCGAATCGGCGAGAACACGTGCGCGGAGTGTTGCAATCGGCTCATTTGCTGGGAAAAACAGTGAACTGTCTTTTGCAACCAGAATTGGAGCGATCGCGTGCGGGCTTTGGTCCACCACAGCGATCCGGTGCGTTCCCTGCGTTTGGGCAAGCTCCGAAACGAGGATTGGGAGCGCTAAAACAACGAGCAGTCCGACCGGAGCCAGCAGCGTACTGATGATGAATCCTTTCGTTCGCACGCGGGAGAGAAATTCATGCCGTGCGATCAGCCAACTGGTATTCATGAGCTCACCTCTTGCGATTCTGTGCGGCGAACAGTTTCGATGAAAATCTCCCGGAGCGTCGGCTCGATGCACTCAGCACGCCTGAGTGTTCCGTGCTCCAACGCACACGCGATGATGCGCTGTGCCTGCTCGATCCCTCCACTGAGTTCAATCGAAATACTTCCGTTGCGGCGTTCTGCGATGGAGATGCCATCGAGCTTCTCCAAAAAGGAATCATCGCCGTCGAATGCAAGTTCGAGTCTGCGGATTCCGTACCGCGCCTTGATCTGGCGAAGGCTGCCCGATTCCACGATGCGTCCACGATTGATGAGCACAATGTCATCGCAGAGTTGCTCGACCTGTTCCATCACGTGCGTAGAAAACAGAATTGTTGTTCCCTTTGCGCGGAGTTCAGCGAGAACGTCGAGGAAGACCTCAGCGTTGAGCGGGTCCAAGCCGCTAAACGGCTCGTCGAGTACCAAAAGTGGGGGGTCGTGGAGTACAGAGACGATGAACTGAATTTTCTGACTCATACCCTTCGAGAGTTCGCGGATCTTCTTCTTTTCCCAGCCGTGGGCGTCCATCCGCTGGAGCCACCAGAGTGCGCGACGCGTTGCCTCGGTGCTTGAAAGACCCTTGAGTTGGCCGAAGTATCGGAGATTGTCCAGTACCGTTAGGTTTTTGTAGAGACCACGTTCCTCAGGAACGTAACCGATGCGGCACTGGTGGTATTGCGCAAGAGGCTCGCCATCGAAGAGGATGCTCCCTTCGTCGGGAAGCAAGATGCGTGTAATGATGCGCAGCAGTGTTGTTTTACCTGCGCCGTTGGGTCCCAGCACCCCGAAGAGTCTTCCTTGCTCGACTGCAAAGCTTATGTCGCGGTTGGCGTAGAATGCGCCGTAGCGTTTGGAGACATGCTGCAGCTCAATGAATGCCATAATCCTATTGTGGTGTTGATGCTGGTGACAAATTACGCAGCAGGTGTTCGGAGGTTGCAACGATTTTTGTGGCATGGATTCCGTTGCGAATAAGCCTCGGTGTATCGTGATCGGAGCCGGTGTTGCTGGAATTGCTGCGGCAGTGGAAGCAACACTGCTGGGAATGAATGTCGTACTTGTGGAGGCACATCGCTTCCTGGGGGGGCGCGCGCGATCGTTTCGCGATGAGGTAACTGGCGATGAGCTCGATAACGGACAGCATGTTGCGATGGGCTGCTATCAGAACCTGCGGCATATCCTTCGCGAGCTTGGGACTGAGTCACTCCTTGCACCGAACGATCCAGTTCCTATTGCCTTTGCCTCGGCAGGTGGAGAGCGGGATGTTTTCAACCCATATCGGTGGAGAGGTCGGTTAGGGGCGGTGCATGGACTGTTTCATCTGCGGAGCTTTTCATTTGCGGAGCGCTTGCAGCTACTGATGGGGGGAATCTGTGCATCGCTCCGCTCCTGCGAGGGGTTGACAGCCGGTGATGTGCTCCAGGCATGTCGGCAGCCGGCGAAGCTGGTGGAGCGATTCTGGGAGCCGCTCGTGCTCGCAACGCTCAATGCACCGGCCACTGTTGCCGATGGGGTGTTACTCCGTGCTGTGCTTCAGCGTGCGATCTTCGGTGGGGGGGATAGTCACTACCTCCTTGTGCCGCGTGCGGGACTATCGAAGCTTTGGCAGCCGCTGGAGCGCTGGCTTAGCGAGCGTGGCGGTACGATTCGCTTGGGAACACGTGCGGAGGAACTTGTCTGGCTGGACGATCGGGTCATCGGTGTAGCAACGAGCTCGGGTGAGGAAATTCGCGGTAGCGCCGTGATCGCTGCAGTGCCGCCGAAGGCATACGTGCGATTGTTGCCGCAGCGATACCGTTCGACAGTGGCGTTTCTTGCACAGCTGGAAGCGATGCCGATTGTGTCGGTGTACTTGTGGTACGATCGCACACTGGCACTTCCACCAGTCGTTGGGCTTTGGGGAACGACGGCGCAATGGTTGTTTGATCGTGGAGCATTTCTTGAGCGTAGCGATGACCAGCAGCGGCAGTATCCGGGACACGTTGAAGTGACGATCAGTGCAGCGCACACACTTGCACAGCAACCTGCTGACGCGATTGTCGCGAAGGTGAGCCGTGAGGTAGCCACCGTATTTCCTCAGATGCAGAATGCCCGGCTTCTACACTGGCGGGTGATCAAAGAGCGGTCGGCCACACCACTGCTTACACCGAAAACGAGTAGGGTACGTCTAAGCGCTTCGAGTGGTATTGCAGGGCTCTACGTCGCTGGCGACTGGACGGCGACAGGGCTTCCTGCAACACTGGAGAGCGCCGCAGCCAGTGGCATTGTGGCGGCTCGCGCAGCTGCACAGATGGCGTAACATCATCTCCAGAAGATGCGATGGACAGGCACCGTATGCTTAGCCTCGTGTGGTGGGTAGTGTTCTGCACCGCAGCGACACTCCTGGCGCAACCGCGGCAGTGGAATTGGGAAAAGCTCGTGCTTCCGCCGCCCTACGACCGTGGCTTTTACCTGGACGTCATGTTCTTGCCATCGAATCCGCAGTATGGCTGGGCGTGTGGGTTCGGTGGCTACGTTGTGCGAACAACCGATGGTGGAAATTCGTGGGAGGGGACGACTATTCCGAATGCCGATCAGCTCGAGTCCATCATCTTCGTCAACGAGCGTGTCGGCTACTGCTCCGGGACAAACAACGGCAATCCGAATCTTGGTGGCATTTATAAGAGTACCGATGGCGGTCGCTCTTGGCGGGAGATCACACCAGTGATCACGCTCAATGGTGTCTTGCAACGTGCGCCGCTGTGGGGATGCTACTTCCTTGATGAAAATGTTGGCATGGTCGTCGGGGGCGGTTGCGATGGCTTGCCTCAACTTTTTTTTCGCACAACCGATGGTGGTGCAAGTTGGTCGCTTTTCGTTGCATACGAGCCTCAAACGGGAATGTCCCATGTGCTGATGTACGATGCCGATGGTCTCTGCTACGCCTCCAGCAGCGGCAGGCTCTGGCGTTCCTTCGATGGGGGGCGCTCGTGGCAAATCTTCTCGGTGACAGGGCCTGCATTTTGGCAAGAGAACTTTGCCAATAAAAGCACGACGTTCCTCGTCGCGACTGCTGGCAATACGTGTACCGGCGGCACTGGCACCATCGGTGACATCCGTTGGTCGTTTGATGGAGGGCAAACGTGGTCGCGCTACATAACGGGAGCCTCAATGTTCGGTACGTTTTTGGTTGATCAGGACGCCGGATGGGCTGTCGGCTGGAATCGTGCGGTCTATCGGGTCGCGCGCGATCGAGGCACAGGACAAGTGAGCGTAACGCCCTATCGGTGCGGGCTTGAGCCAGGAAGCAACTTCGACGATGTGTGGTTTGTCAACGATACGCTCGGATACCTTGTCGGCGATGGTATCTACCGGACAACGCTGCGCGACTTGCTCGAGCCGATCATTGTTTCGAACACGGGGCAGTTTGTTGTCTGCGATAGCCAAGCTATTACGCTCAGCGTCGTCAAAGGCGATCGCATTCGTCAGCCCTACACGGAATACCTCTGGTCCACAGGTGAGCGAACGCCAACAATCACGGTAACGCGGGGAGGAACGTACTGGGTCGAGGTGCGCGATCCGGATGCCTGCTATGGAAAAGCACTCGCTGTGAACGTTACGGAGGCACCTTCACCGAAGGTGGATATCCGCATCTTTCCACCCGGGCGGATTTGCGAAGGTGATACCATCATCGTTGAAGCAGTGCTGGATTCCTCCGCTGTTGCGATTGCAGAGTACGAATGGATTGGCCGTACGGAACGTTCGCCGCGCTTGGTTCTCATTGCGCAGCCTGGGAAGCTTACTTTCCAGCTTCGCGCGCGTGGAGTCAACGGATGTGAGAAGGTAGTTGGCCCTGTTGCTATCGAAGTGTTGCCGCGACCCAAACCAACAATTCAGCTCAGCAAACAACTGGCAGTCCGTGCCGATGGCGCGTATGTTCTCTGCCCAGGCGACCAGGTGGTTCTGCGCGCCTCCGATGGCTTCGCTACCTACCAGTGGAACACGGGAGAAACAACGCAGAGCATCGTTGTTCACCAGGCTGGTCGCTTTTGGGTTACGGTGAACACCGGCGCCATCGCAGACGTTTGCAGTGGAACAAGCCAGCCCGTTGAGATTGCCCCGGGGGATACAGTCAAACCGCAGGTGCTCTCCGACCGTGGTTTGCGCTTCTGCGACGGGGACCGAATTGTGTTGCGCACCGATCGCTCGTACCAGCAATACCGCTGGTCCACTGGAGAGCAGTCGGCAACCATTGTCGTGACCGCAGCAGGCGAGTATTGGGTGGACGCAACCGATGAATTTGGCTGCTCGGGCAGGTCGGATACCGTACGCGTAGATGTTGATCCCAATCCCATCGAGATTGTCGGTACTGCTGGTAGCCTCTGGCAGTTTGACACTACCGCAGCAACAGCTGTGCGATGCGATAGTCTTCGTGTGCGGAATATCTCGTCCCAGACGCTGGTGATCGGGAGCGCACGGCTGGAGCGTAACATCGAGTTTTCCATTCCGCTCGCACAGTTGCCGGTGGTGATCCCACCCGGACAGGAACGGTGGCTTATTGCATGTTTTCAGCCATCGGTATTGGGAGAGCAACGCGATACGCTTCGGATAAGCGATGCTGCCGACTACTGCCGGCGCGCGCTGACCGTTGTTGGGATCTGCGCAGCCAACAGCTATACTGCCGCATCGAGCTGCAACGTTGGGGTACAAGCGCAAACGCAAACGTTCGACATCGCAGGTCTGTTGGTAGTCCCACCATATCCCAATCCCGCACAGGACGAAGTTCGAGCGCTTGTCCAAACACAGGATGCTACAGTTCGCCTTCGCAGTGCGTTCGGCCCAGAGTGTGTGCAGTGCACACGGGGAGAACATGGTACGCTCTGGTGGGAATACCGCTGCCCGCTCGTGCAGCTGCCAAGCGGATTGTATATCCTTGAACTTGCCCGTGGCCAGCAGCGCTGGTGTTATCCGGTTGTTGTTGCACGGTGATTTGTATTTTGGCAGCCCTTGAATAAGATGACGAGCAGTCATACTGTATGTTCAACGTTTCCATGAGGTCGGTCATGCGACGTTTCGTCGTAGTTCTTCTCGCTCTTGGTGTGACAGGAGCGGTTGCGCAGCAGCGGGCGATCGAACGCGCTGCAATTGAAAATTCGGCGGTAGTGCCGGCACTGGAGCGCATTGCGCCATTCCAGAGCCAATTGGCATTCCCCTTGGCTGAACACAGAACTGATCCGACGCTTCAGGCAGTAACGTTTACACGCCTGTTCCGCTCGAACTTCACCAACATCACCTACTTTTTCCCCTCCAGCTCGCTGATCGTCTATGAGCCAGGGTCGAATGTCTTGGCAACGATCGAGCATGTGCCCATGGACAACCGTGCGACGGGCGGCGATCTCGGCGCGCAGCTCTACTTCCGCTACTCCACAAATCGCGGCACCACATGGACACGGCAGCTTATCGCCAATAACAGCTCGACCTTCTACGGTGTCCCGCAGCTTGCGCTGGCCAATCCTTCGAATGTAACTTCCGCGACCGATCTAAAGCTCTGCGTCACTGGCTACCAGTACCCGAAGGAGACAAACTATTACCGCCGTGGTACCGCAATCTTTGTGCGGACCGAAGGACAGATCTTCGAGTACAATGAACTCGGCCCAATCGAGAACAATCCGGAGGGCTACTACTTCGGCAGCGCAAAGCTCGCGGGATTTACTGCTGGTGCGGATCGCTCCGGGTTTGCGTACTGCGGCATCTTGCAACCACCGAACAATCAAACGCAATATGGGCAGTACGGTTCTCTGGTCATCAACGCACGGTTGGCAGGAACGGAGGATTTCATCAGTTCGATCCCGGATAGCTGGAGCGGCTCCGTCTTCCGTTCGGCACCAGCGACGACCAGCACGTACAACTCTCCGATGTACGTAGATGCCGATGCAAATGGGAACCTCTATGCTGTCATCAATGGAATCTTTGCTGATGCGCAGGACAGCCGCGTCGTTGCCGTTTCGAAGTCATCGGATATGGGTCAGACGTGGTCAGCGTTCGAGCGTATGCCCGCGAGCGTTCTCCAAGCCTATGCGACCAATCGTGGAGCAGCCGCAGCAGTGCCATTCCGCGTGTATGACCAACACGACATGGCTGTCACCGGCGAAAATCGTTTTTCCTACATCCAACGCATTGCACTCCTCGATGCGCAACAGCAACTTGCTGGGGTTGACTTGGTCGAGACCGAGTACAATGCTGGAAACTGGACGATTCGGCTAATTGCGCCGATTACAGACATCCCTGTTGTCTACGGCTACAACGATTCTGCATCGCAAGCGCGTAACTACGAACAACTCGTATGCGACGAGGAGATCTCCTCGCTTGGCAATGAGATCGAAGTTGCCCGCACCGCCGATGGTGCTGCGCTTGTGGTCAAGTGGATTGATGCGGTACCGAGCGCTGGTTCGATCACGATCAATCCACCGCAGACAGCGATTAGGTACGACCAGCAAACTGGACAGCCGACTGGCGAAGTGCAAGTAGATTCACTGCCAGTTTTCAACATCTTCCTGGCGTACCGGTCGCTGAGCGATGCTGGATGGAGCCAACCGAAGAATCTCACCGAAGACCGCTACTTCAACAAAGGCACGCATATTCCACGCATTGTGCCGTCGCTTTCTCAAATCCCCTTGCTCGCGCTTCGCTCTCTTGCACCCAGCGATTGGAACCAGCAATCCCCTGCAGGTCGGCTGCTGGCAAGCGCTCCGCAAGATTTTGTCAACCGCATTTACGACATACCGCACGATGTGAGCTATGCGCTGGTCAGTGCAGTATCGAGCGTTGAACCAACGGCGGCAGTATCCCAGGCACGGCTTACCGTTAGCCCTACTCCAGCAAGCGATCAGATTGAAGTTGCATGTGCTGGGATCACCACTAATGGCCAGCTTGTCGTTGTCAATCCACTTGGGCAGATTGTGCTCGAGCGTACACTTTCGCCGTCGAATGGCGTACAAGGAACTGTGCTCGACGTCCGTACGCTGCCAGCCGGAAGCTACAGCGTCCAACTTCGCGTCCAGGGCAGCGTACTGGCAGCTGCACCTGCGCTCATTGTGCGCTAAGCACAAAGGAGCATTGCACCCCAATACATGCGAACACCAGATCGTGCGGGGCAGTAGCAACGCCAGTTGTGTGCTGCCCCGCACTGCATCTTCGAACTATTGCGCTTGAGACCTATGCTCGCAGAAGCTACCCTCCGTGCGCTGACAGAGCGTATCGGGGCGATCGTGGATCCAGACCTCGGCCAGTCGCTCGGTGAGCTTGGTGCAGTCCACTCGATCACCGAAGGTGATGGCAGTGCGCTCGACGTGTACCTTGAACTTGTGCCTCCGATCTATCGCCATCTTGCGCAGCAGCTCGACCGCGACATTGTTGCAGCTGCTGGAAGCATCGTGCCCGATCGGCAGTGTGTCGTCCACGCACGTCCACTAACGGTAGAACCTGCTGTACCGAAGCGGTTGCTGGACGGTGTCCAGGATACAATCGCCGTTGCATCGGGGAAAGGTGGCGTCGGGAAATCCACGGTTGCTGCAAATCTTGCTGCATCGCTTTTGCTCGAAGGGCTGCGCGTCGGTCTTCTTGATGCTGACATCTATGGCCCGAGCGTTCCGACACTGTTCGGATTGGAAGGCGCAACACTCCCTGCAGAAAAGCGCGACGATGGCACGATTGTCGGGTACCCCCACGAGCAGTACGGCATCAAGGTTGCATCGATGGGATTCATCATGCAGCGCGACCAAGCAGCGATCTTCCGCGGACCAATGTTGGCAGGCTACTTCCGGACGCTCGTCGAACAGATTGACTGGGGTGAACTCGACACACTCGTCTTCGATCTTCCGCCGGGAACAGGCGATGTGCAGTTGACGCTGGCCCAGCAGGTTCCGCTCAGTGGTGCAGTGATCGTGACGACGCCGCAACGTTTGGCACTGGCCGATGTCCGCCGAAGTATCGCGATGTTCCGCCGGCTGAACGTCGAAATTCTCGGCATCATCGAGAACATGAGCTACTACATTCCGCCCGATGCACCCGACAAGCGCTACTACATTTTCGGCCAGGGCGGCGGCCGGAGGCTTGCCGAAGAAGCAGGAGTGCCATTTTTGGGCGAAATTCCAATCCACGATGACGTGCGCACAGCTAGTGATAGCGGCATCCCCGCTGTGCTCGATCCAGAATGCAGTGCGTCTATTCGCGATGCGTACCGAACGCTGACGCTTGCGCTCTTGCGGAGCCTCCGTCAGCAGAATGCGCGCCGACGGCAACAGCCAACAGTCGAGATTTGCCTATGAGGAAAACCCCACCCCCGGTGGCGGAGCTTCCCGTGCGGGACGAAGAAACCGAACGCGCGATCATCGCAGCCTTGGAAGAGTGTCGGCCGTACCTCCAGCAAGATGGAGGCGATGTTGAACTTGTTCGCTACGAAGCGGAAACGCAAACTGCCGAGATACGCTTCCTCGGTGCATGCGCAGAGTGCCCGTTGATGCTGATGACACTCCGTGCGGGGATCGAGCGCTTCGTTCAGTTGCGTGTGCCCGCGGTCCGACGGATGGAAGTCGTTTGATAATGCCGCACTGCTCCGTATTTTTGCATCCCGCACGCACAGGGCGGGTGGTTAGCTCAGGTGGTTTAGAGCGTCTGCCTTACAAGCAGAAGGTCGGGAGTTCGACTCTCTCACCACCCACAGTGTGTTTCATTACGGACGTCCGCCAATGGCAAAAAAACAGCAATCGTTTGCCGACAAAGTCAAGAAGTTGCACCGCGACGAGAGTCTTGTGTCGGTTCGCGTCATCAAAGCCTATCGCTCGGCAAAAGGAACAGTCAAGTTCTTCGAGCGCTTCGTCAAGGTGCCCGATGTATCAAAGCTCGACAGTATTGACATCACTCGTTCATAACGCCATGAAGAAAGGTATTCATCCAGCATACCGCCCAATCACTGTGGTCATGACCGATGGGTCCACGTTCCAGACCCGGTCGTGCTACGCAAAATCCGATCGGCTTGTGCTGGAAATTGATTCCAAATCGCATCCGTTTTACACCGGCAAACAAACGCTCGTTGATACGACAGGCCGTGTCGATCGCTTCAACAAGCGGATGCAGAAGACGCAGGAACTTCGGAAACAACAACAAGGAGCATAAGCAATGCGACGTCGTCGTCAGGAGCTCGATCCAGAAGCCAACGGCGAAGGGATGTCGGCGATCGTATCGCCGTTTCGCGGTCGCCAGTCCGCATTCCGCAAACGGAAATCCCCACTCGGTGATTCCAAAGTTGTGGACTATCTCGATGCGAAATTCCTCTCGCAGTTCATCAATGACCAAGGCAAGATTCTGCCACGTCGAGTGACAGGATTGACTGCATACCAACAGCGGCAAGTCGCGCGTGCCATCAAGTACGCGCGGCATCTGGCGTTGCTGCCGTTTGTCGCGCAAGACCTCAAGTAACCACTGGCAATCTCCATACGTCTGCGTGCTGCCTTCGATGAGCGTTCATCGAGGGCAGCACGCGTTTTGTTTCAAACCGCATGAAACGCGCTGGTAGGGAGGAGGGAGCACTCGCGATAGGCAGTTCATCTGGGTGAACGATCCTGTGCAAACAGTCGAACATTTTTCGCATCTGACAAATTTTCTCTTGCAAGTCGAGGGGTCAATAAGCGATTTTTGCGCCCGTTTACTTGCGGACGGTCGCTGCCTTCTGTGTGTTGCTCTGATCGGTGCCAAAGAGATGTGCGCAACGATCGGATCAGCGCATCGAATGCTCCACACCGTACCGGCAGGGAGGCGGGCTGTGGTGTACGTTTCATTCCGCTCGGGAGGATGCCTTGCCGAAAAAGCAACCACCTGGACTTACTCTCTTCGGCGGTGCTGAGCTCGAGACGCTCAAGCAAGAACAGCAGCGTCCCTCGTTGCCGACAGGCAATCTCCAGGATGCTCCGGCAGTGTGGGAGCGGTGTCTTGCGATCATCAAAGACAACGTTTCTGCCCAGCACTACCATACCTGGTTCGAGCCGATCAAACCCGTGCGCTGCCAAGA
This sequence comes from Candidatus Kapaibacterium sp., assembly GCA_026003495.1. Lineage (GTDB taxonomy): Bacteria > Bacteroidota > Ignavibacteria > Kapaibacteriales > NICIL-2 > NICIL-2. The sequence goes on from BPHK01000001.1 coordinate 724,476, forward strand.
CCGTGAGCTGGTGCTCCAGGTACCAAGCCAGTTTTTCTACGAATGGCTCGAAGAGCACTACTACGGCTTGCTCCAAAAGACGCTCTACCAGGTGCTCGGCACTGGCGCACGGCTCAAGTACGAAGTCGTCGTCGAGCAAAGCACCGAATCGCTCGAGCAGCGGACGATCCGGCTGCCTGCGTTTCGCCATGCGACGACGACCGCGGTCCAGCCGCCATTACCGTTTGCTCCAGCAGCACCGCCAGCGGCAGATTTTGCAGCCTACCTCAATCGCCGCTATACGTTCGAGAGCTTCATCGCCGGTGAGAGCAACCAACTGGCGTACTCGGCTGCGTGCGCTGTTGCTGACCAACCGGGAAAAACGCGCTTCAACCCGCTGGTGATCTACGGCGCTACTGGGCTTGGGAAAACCCACCTTGTCCAAGCGATTGGCAACCGCATCATTGAACGTAACCGTTCGATGCGCGTGCTCTACACTACGAGCGAACGCTTTACGATGGAGTACATCAACGCTATCCAGAACAACAAGACCAACGAGTTCACCGCCTTCTACCGCAGCGTGGATGTGCTCATCGTGGACGACATCCAGTTTTTCGAAGGCAAGGAAAAAACGCAGGACAACTTTTTCCACACCTTCAATGCACTCCACCAGCTCGGCAAGCAAATCGTCCTAACCAGCGACCGTCCGCCGAAGGAACTCCGCGATGTGGATGAGCGCTTGATTTCGCGTTTCCAGTGGGGCCTGACTGCCGACATTCAACCGCCCGATTACGAAATGCGATTGGCGATTCTCCAGCGGAAAAGCCAAGACGAAGGCGTCGAGCTTCCGCGTGATGTGCTCGAGTACATCGCACGCCATGTTAGCACGAGTGTGCGAGAGTTGGAAGGGTGCCTCATTAGCCTCATCGCAAAAGTCTCACTCGATGGATGCACGCCGACGGTTGAACTTGCCAAGCAAGTTCTGCGCGGACTGCTCGGACCGATTGATTCGCTGGCGGTGACGATGGATGACATCAAAAGCGCAGTGGCAGCATACTTCGGGATTGCTGTCGAACTGCTGGAGGGAAAGACACGCAAGCACGAAGTGGTGCTCCCACGCCAGATCGCGATGTACTTGGCAAAGCAGCTAACCTCGCTCTCACTCAAATCCATTGGCCTACACTTCGGCGGACGCGACCATACGACGGTACTCCACTCAATCTCGATGGTTGAAAATTACGTGGCGACCGATCCTGCCATTGCTCAGGCAGTCGCACAGCTCGAACGCAAGCTCCGAAGCTGATTTCTTCAGGCCAGCCAGTAGTGCCATTTCTCTCGCTATGGTGCAGCGACCGTGTCGGGCGCGTCTCTGTCTGCGGCTGGTGATGCTGTTGGCTCGTGGCGGTCGCTCTGGCTTGTGCGCTCGTTGAATTCTGCAATGAGACGGTCGAGCTCTGCGCCATCGAGCGTTTCTTTCTCGAGTAAGTGCTTGACTAGTTGGTGCATGAGTGCTTCGTTCTGGCGCAGCAGGTCTTCGGCGCGGTGTTCCAGTTCGCGGACGATGCGCGTTACCTCCGCGTCAATCAGCTGTGCAGTCTGCTCGCTGTAGGGGCGAACGTGTCCGAAGTCCCGTCCCAGAAACACTTCGTTGTGAGAGGAGTTGTAGTTGACCGGTCCGATGCGATCGCTCATACCCCATTCGGTAACCATTTTTCGCGCCAGTGTGGTAGCGCGTTCGAGGTCGTTTGCAGCGCCGGTGGTGTATTGATTGAAGACGATTTTCTCTGCAACGCGCCCACCGAGCAAGCAGATGATCTGCGTTTCAAGGTAATCTTTCGAAAGGGTGTAGCGATCCTCAGTGGGGAGGTACGAGGTCACACCGAGCGCAGGCCCGCGCGGAATAATCGTCACCTTGTGGACTGGATCGGCGTTGGGAAGAAGCTTGCCAAGCAGCGCATGGCCCATTTCGTGGTAGGCAGTCGTGCGCTTTTCGCGCTCGCTGAGCACCAGGCTTCGCCGCTCAATGCCCATGAAGACTTTGTCCTTTGCTTGCTCAAAATCGTCCATCGTGACGACGTTGCTGTTGCGTCGTGCAGCAAATAGAGCTGCTTCGTTGACAATGTTCGCCAGATCAGCGCCCGAGGCGCCTGGTGTCGAGCGCGCGATGACGCTCAGGTCCACGTCCGGGGCAAGGGGAATATTGCGCGTGTGCACTTTGAGGATCCCTTCGCGGCCGCGGACGTCCGGACGATCAACGACGATGTGCCGATCGAAGCGACCGGGGCGGAGCAGCGCAGGATCGAGGATGTCGGCGCGGTTAGTGGCTGCGATGACGATGACGCCGCTGTTTTGCTCGAAGCCGTCCATCTCGACCAGCAGCGCGTTGAGCGTTTGCTCGCGTTCGTCATGTCCGCCACCGAGTCCGGCGCCCCGCTGACGCCCGACTGCATCAATTTCGTCAATGAAGACGATACAGGGTGCGTTGCGCTTTGCTTGGTCGAAAAGATCACGCACACGACTTGCCCCGACGCCGACAAACATTTCGACAAAGTCAGCGCCCGAGATCGAAAAAAACGGTACGTTCGCCTCTCCTGCAACCGCACGTGCTAAGAGCGTCTTGCCCGTTCCCGGCGGACCCAACAGCAGAACACCTTTGGGAATTTTCCCGCCCAAGCGCTGGAACTTCTGCGGCTCGCGTAAGAACTCGACGATTTCTTGGAGTTCGAACTTCGCTTCTTCCGCACCAGCGACGTCCATAAATGTGATGCGCTTGGTCATGTCCGCCAGTGTTCGTGTCCGCGCCTTCCCAAACGAGAAGATCGTTCGGGTGGAGTTGCCTGCTTGCATGCGCCGCATCATCAGGAGGAAGATAGCAAAGAGCCCAACCCACATCAGGACCGTCAATGCTGTCCCCAGCCAGCTCGAATCGCTCTGCTCATACGTCCAGGTGATGCCTTTGGAGCGCCAGAGTTCTTCGGTGCGGCTATCGATCGTGCCGAGCCGTGTGACGAAGTACTTGACTTGCCGCATCCGCCCTTCGACCATCATCGAGACGGGCTGCTTGAGCTCACCATGAAATTCGTAGTCGTTGAGGTTGCTCTTGGTGATCGTTGCCGATGCGATGAGATTTTCATCGAGGAACGTCAGATAATCGGTGTAGCGGACGTTCCATTCAGGACGCTGCCCGCTATGAAGCAGGACGTACATGACGATGATCGAAAGGAAAATACCCATCCACACCAGAATCGAACGGAGGATGCGTCCGGTGGGGGATTCGTTCCGTCCAGGTTGTTGCATGCGATTGCTCACGCGCTGCAAGGGGGAATGTACAACGTTCTTTGCCATTGACGTATAGCCGAAATTGTGCATTGTACAGCACCTGTTGCATAATTCCCTTCGGCGCTGTATGTTTGCGTCCGGAGGAGGAACGCCCGACACGCACTCACCGTTCCTATTGGAGCGGGCCTGCGCGCATTGTTGATGAGAGAACGAGGTACTGGTCTTTGTTTCACAATCAGTCTGAGTGTACCATGAAACGCGTTGCTTTCCTTTGCTGCGCGCTTATCAGCGCAGCGCTCGTTGCGCCATCCCTCTACGGGCAGAGCATTACGAACTACGCCTTTAGTTACTCAACAGCCACGTTCAGCCAGATTTATGGGCAGTCTGGTACAACGACAACGACACTTTCGGGTGATGATGCTGTCACTGGAATGATCCCGATTGGTTTCGATTTTGTTTACATGGGGCAATTCTACTCTCAGGTTTCTGCAAGCACAAATGGCGTCCTTTGTCTTGGTTCAACCGCTTCCAATCAGTGGAGCAACAATTTAACGTCACAAACTCCCAGACCAATCATTAGTGCATTCTGGGACGATTTGTTCATGACTAGTGGCGTTGGGTACTTTTCCTACCGCACTGATGGTAGCGCACCTAATCGAGTTTTTACCGCAGAGTGGTATAGCGTCGAATTTTTGAGTGGTAATGGCGACTTATTTTCATATCAAGTTAAGCTGTACGAAGGAAGCGGAATTATCGAATTTCGTTATCGGTATGAAGATAACACAAATGGCGATGCCGGATCTGCATCAATCGGTATAACCGCAATAAATACAGGGAGTGGCAATTTCCTTTCGGTGAATTCATCATTCAATGGTGTAAGTTCGACGACAGAGACAACTACAATTACCACGATTCCACCTTCCAATACTGTGCTGACGTTCACGCCCCCGCAAGTTACGCTCGATGCCCCCACGAATTTGACGTTCACGAACGTGCTCCCCGGCCAGATGACGCTCAATTGGCAGGATAACACCAGCAATGAAATTGGATACTTGATCCAGCGCTCCACGGACGGAACAAACTACACGAATGTTGTGCTTACCTCGCCAAACGCAACCTCTTACACTGCAACAGGATTGACGCCGAGTACAACATACTACTGGCGAATCTATGCGATGTCCGAAGGCAAAGCCAGTGCTGCTCTCAGTGGAACGCAGGCGACAACGGGGCCGCTCCTGTGCGGCACACGGCAAATTCCCAGTACGAACTACCCGAACATCAAAGCGGCAATCGATAGCATCTATTCGTTAGGGCTCGCGTGCTCAGTTGTGTTCGAGTTACAATCGAGTTATTCGAGTACGAGCGAGCCTGCATTCCCACTGGTCTTCAATGGGCCGATTCCTGGGGCGTCGAGCACCAACACCGTCACGTTCCGTCCTGCCTCGGGTGTGTCGAGTGTTGTCATCGGTGCCAGTAATGGCACGACCATCCTCGATCTCAACGGGGTCAGTTGGGTCATGTTCGATGGACGGCCTGGCGGTACGGGCACAACCCGTGCGCTGACGATTGCCAATGTGAGTACTACTGCGTCGGCAGGAACGATACGCCTCTCCAACGGTGCGACGAACAACACGTTCCAGTACTGCCGAATTCTCGGTGCGACGACGGGGACATCAACTGGGACGATCCATTTCGGCAGCCCCGGCACATCCGTCGGCAACCGAAAGAATACCTTCGACAACTGCAACATCGGCGACACCTTGACGACAACGCAGCCTGCAAGAGCAGTGTACGCCGTCGGAACAACAACTGTTCTTAGCGATAGCAACACGATTAGCAACTGCAACATCTACAACTACTTTGCGAACTCGACGCACTATGGAATCTTCGGTTCCACTGGCTATACGCGATGGATCATCACGGGGAATAGTTTCTACCAAACCACTGCCCGCACGTTCACCTCAAGCGTTACGTTTTACCACATTTACTTGGTCGGATCAACTTATTCTGGTGGTCATACGATCAGTGGGAACTACATCGGCGGCACTCAACCTACTGCCGGTGGTTCGCAGATGCAGTACAACATTAGCACCACGACGCTTACACCAATCATGTACGGCATCTATTGCTCGCTGGTCACAAGCACGTTCGATACAACGCGAATCATCGGCAATGTCATCACCAATCTCTACTTCCGCACAGCGAGTACGTCAACGGTTGCCTGCAACGGCATCTATGCATTCGGCGGGAATTTGATCATCCAGAATAACGTCGTCGGCAGCGCAACTGCAACGAACGCGATTACGCTCCAGAGCACGACGACGAGCACACCTCCGACATTCAATGGGATTTATGGTTACCCCTCTTCTGTCCAAGGGTTCTCGGTGACGATCAGCGGCAATACTGTCGGTGGAATCACAATGAATGCCGAGAATACTGCATCGGGGTGGAATTTCATTGGCATCAACGTTGCCTCGACGATTGGTGCTGAATCGTACGTAACCAATAATCTCATCGGGAGCACCTCTACGGCCAACAGCATCAACGCTGCTACAAGCGCAACAGGCACCCAGCAGCTTACCGGCATAAATATCAGCGCCAGTGCAAGCCATGTGCGGATGATTGTTTCGGGTAACACCGTCGCGAATCTGAACAACAATGGCACCTCGACAGGCTCTGGGACGCAGTTTATCCGCGGCATCCTCATCAATTCCGGGGTGGTGACTGTGGAGAACAATACGGTGTACAATTTCACAACCACCACCCTCAACAGCAGCACCTCCTTCCCCTCGATGGCGCTCACCGGGATCGCCGTCAACTCGACCACGCAGCCACTGAGCGGCTTGAGCGGTCACATTGTGCGAGGGAATGTCGTCCACAGTCTCCGCAGTCTCAACACAGCGACTGCAACAGCCTCGCACTGGGTGCTTGGAATGGGGATCAACTCTGCATCTACCAGTAGTGGAGGCATTGCGCTGGTGGAGAGAAACTACGTCCACACCTTGACCTTGGCGGCAACGCCATCGAGTACCTCGGTTGCAGTGCTCGGAACCGGGATGCTCATCTTCGGTGGAGCGACGAACATTCGCAATAACATGATTCGACTCGGCCTTGATCCGAACGGAAACGCAGTAACTGGGCAGGTAAGCTTCTATGGCCTCTACAAAAACAATGCATCACCGACGGGCATCTACCACAACAGCATCTACATCGGCGGTAGTGTTGCATCGGGCGCCGGTGGGGTGCTCTATTCTCTTGGCCTTTTCCGTAATCAAACCAGCACCGATGAAATTCGGAACAACATCGTCCAAGTCAATCGCACAACGTCCTCAGGGACCGGGTACCACGTCGCAATCGTCCTCGGTACAACGACGACGCTTGCGTGCGATAACAACCTCTTCTACACACCTGGCACAGGCGGATTCGTCGGTGGTATTGGCACATCCACAATCACCCTCTACCAAACGCTTGCCGCATGGCGTACCGGATCCGGGATGGATGCCTCCAGCGGCTACGGGGATGCAAACTTTGTCAATCCAAATGGGAGTGCGAGCACAGGTGATTTACACATCTCAACAACTGGCTCGACACCAGTCGAAGGCGGTGGCGGACCGATCGTCTTCGGCCCAGCAGTGACCGATGATTTTGACGGTCAATCACGCTCGTCACTTACACCGATTGATATTGGCGCCGATGCGGGGAACTTTACCGTTAGTGATATTGTGCCACCTGCGATCGCGTTCACTCCACTTACCAACGGGACCGTCACCAGCACACGTACAGTACCGAACATCATCATCATTGACGGCGGAAGTGGGGTCAACACAACGAGCGGCACTCGTCCACGGCTCTACTTCAAAAAGTCCACGGAAGCGAACCAGTACGTCGGCAATACCAGTACCGACAACGGCTGGAAGTGGGTCGAAGCGTCGAATACCAGCTCACCGTTTACGTTTGTTATCAACTATTCACTGCTCACCAGTGCGCTCAGCGTTGGGGATGTGATCCAGTACTTCTTCGTCGCGCAGGATTTAGCTTCGACGCCGAACGTTGCAGTTGGTGGTGCAGTCCTTACTACGCAGCCGACGAGCGTTGCCCTCACGAATGCAAACTTCCCAGCAACGCCGTTTTACTCCTACACCATTGCGCAGGGCGTCAGTGGGACGATCACAGTAGGGCCCACCGAGTCGCTGACGTCACTGACGAACACCGGCGGCGTCTTCGAGTACATCAACAATCGCGTTGTGACGGGCAACGTCACCGTTCTCGTCACTGGGGATTTGACGAGTGAGACCGGTACGGTTGCACTCAATGCCTTTGCAGAAGAGGGCGCCGGCGCTGGTACGTACACAATCACCATTCGTCCGGCATCGGGCACCAGCCCAACGATTAGCGGTACCAATTCCTCTGGCGGCTTGCTCCGTTTCAATAGCGCGCAGCGAGTCATCATAGACGGCCGCCGTCCGGGTGAATCGAGTGGCAACAATCTCACGATCGTCAACAATGCAAGCAGCGGCTCGATCGCTGCGATTCACTTCATGGGGCAGTCGGCGTACAATCCTGCACTGCCAGGCTGCGCATACGATACTGTACGGTTCTGCACGATCAAGACGGGGAGCAATACCAACACGAGTGCATACGGAATCTTCATCGGAGGGACCTCGGTTGGCTCTGCCGGCTATGGTAACCGTGGGATCGTGCTCAGCGATAATCAAGTCTCGGCTACCTACTATGGCGTGCGTATCATTGGGGGGACTGGTTTCCCAAGTGATAGCATTACGATCGCCCGGAATACAATTGGCGGAAGTGGATCGAGTTATGGCACCAGCGACACCGTTCGCTACCGTGGTATTATGGCAACGTGGGTGAGCAACCTCTCGATCACCGACAATGCATTTCTCAACCTATCGCCGGCAGCATCATCTGGTGCGGCAATCTTTGTTGATAACATCTCGGGGAGTACACTCGCACGAAACGTTATTGATGGCGTGCTCGGCTATTCCAGTAGCGGATACAATGTCTATGGCATTGGGCTCTCGAGCGGAGTCGCCAACACGACAGTACTTGAGAACCGAATCAATCGCATCTTCTACACTGCAGGTGGAAACTGGTCGGCGTATGGTATTGATGTCACAACCAACGGCGGAAATGCGAACATCCTCCTGGCCAACAACATGATATCCAATGTCGCACACGATTACGGGATGTCAACAACCTGGAGCACTTACGGAATTCGCATCACCTCAACTGGGAACGTCAAGGTCTATCATAACTCTGTGTTCCTCCGAGGCTCGTACTTTGTGCCATCGAGTTCAGGACAGAGCGCGGCACTGCTCATCAACACGAGCACTGCAAACATTGATGTGCGCAATAACATCTTCCACAACCGGATGTACGGTGCGAGCGGCTCGAAGTCCTATGCCATCTACCATGCCACCAATCCGAGTGGAGTCCCCATTGCAGCACTCGATTACAACAACTACGATGTCTCTGCGACTGCGCAGGGTGTGCTTGCATATGCGAACGGTGCAGATGTGACCTCCCTGAGTGCACTCCGCGCAGCGATAGGGCGCGATCAGAATTCGCAGACCGTGTCGGTGCGGTTTGTTGATACCACACTCACTGCCGATGTGCACCTTGTCCAGCAATATCCGACCTTGCTCGGTACAAGTGCGGTCAGCTCGTCTGTCTCAACGGACTATGACGGTGAAACGCGCACTCGCTTTACGATGGGCGCCGACGAGGTGAAAATCAACGTCACCATCACAACCCAGCCGCAGAATACGGTTCTCTGCGATGGCGGCACGCTCACGCTCTCGGTTGCAGCATCTGCACAGTACAACGATGGTATTAGCGGCCGAGTGACGCCGACGTTGAGCTATCAGTGGTTCCAAAACGGGAATCCGATTGCTGGAGCAACGAACGCGGTGTACATGGTGCCGAATGCTACATTCTCCCATGCCGGCAGCTACTTTGTCCGCGTCTATGCCAGCCCGATTGATTCAGTGCAATCAGGGACGGTAACGGTGACCGTACACCCGCAGACGCAGATCACTCAGCAGCCAAGCGGGGTAACGCTGTGTCAACCGTATCCGTTCATCCTCACGGTCACTGCAAGCGGTGTCAGCCTGACCTATCAGTGGCAGCGCTTCGTGGGCGGTACCTGGACCGACATCAGCGGTGCGACAAGTAGCACGTACAGCGTTGCAAGTGCAGCACCGAGTGATTCAGGTGACTACCGCGTCGTCGTCAGCGGGACCTGCGGAACTGCAACTTCGAACACCGTAACTGTCAACGTCCGCCGCACGACGCAGATTACCGCCCAGCCAGTCGCAACGCCAAGTTCGGTATGCCTTGGACAATCGTTCTCAATCACCGTTGGAGCTGTTGGACATAACCTGACGTATCAGTGGCGACGAGGCGGAACGCCGATATCAGGTGCAACGAACGCAACGTACACTGTCTCATCGGCAACGAGCGCTGATTTTGCGACGTACGATGTCGTCGTCACAGGGACGTGCGGGACTGTGACATCGAACTCTGTTACCGTCACGCAGATTCCGCCAACCATCATCACACAGCAGCCAATTGCGACGCCATCGTCGCTCTGTCTTGGCGGGACGTTCACGCTCAGCGTCCAGGCGAGTGGCGCAAATCTCACCTACCAGTGGCGCAAAGCGGGAACGCCCATCACCGGCGCAACCAACAGCACGTACACGAAGACCAATGTACAGGCGAGCGACTTTGGAAGCTACGACGTTATCGTCACGGGAACGTGCGGAAGCGTGACATCGAGTTCGGTTACGGTCACGCTAATTCCCAACACCGCAATCACGACGCAGCCGACACCACCGAACCCACTCTGCATTGGAGACCCCATTACGATTGGTGGGACGCAAGTAACCGGTGGTTCGCTGCAGTACCAATGGCAATTCCGGCCTGGCAACACAGGAGCGTGGGCGAACATCAGCGGCGCGACGAATCTTGTGTACAGCAAGTCGAATGCTACGACAAGCGATAGCGGGAACTATCGGCTCATCGTCACGGGCGCGTGCGGTAACGATACCTCCGTGTCCGTTCCTGTCACGGTCAACGTCCCCCATGCGATTACGCAGCAGCCGCAGTGGTCACCGTCGGCTACGCGATGCACCGGCGAATCAGCAACGATCACGGTTGGCTATAGCGGCACAGTGACAATCTTCCAATGGCAACGTTCGCCCCAAGGGCAAGGGAACTGGAGCAACGTTGGGAGCAATAGCCCGACACTGACGCTCACGTCAATCCAACTGAACGATGCAGGCGATTACCGCGTGATCCTCACTGGGCCATGTGCCGCACAGGCAACCAGCAACATCGCAACACTAACAGTGATTCAAAACGCTGACTTTTCGCAGCATCCGCAGCCGCAGACGCTCTGCACGGGAGGGACGATTTCGCTGAGCGCACAAACGATCGGCACCGTTGTTAGCTACCAATGGCAGCGTCTTGTTGGCAGCACGTGGACGAACATCACCGGTGCAACGAGCAGCTCGTACACGAAAACCAACGCCACCGTAGCTGATAGTGGGCAGTACCGGCTGGTCATCGTTGGGAATTGTTCAGCAACGCCAATTCCATCGAACCCTGCGCTTGTGAACGTGCAGCAACCATTCACAATTACCTCGCAACCTTCCTGGCCAAGCACACCGGTTACTGTGGGGCAGACGGTTACGCTTACCGTCGGGTACACCGGCACAGCGAACTTCCAATGGCAACGCGACCAATTCCGCAACGGAAACTGGGTCAACGTCGGCACAAACTCGAACGTGTACCAATTCACCGTTACCAGCGTAGCCGATTCGGGCAATTTCCGGTGCATCGTTACCGGTCCGTGCGGACCAGGTGCGCAGACAACCAACGTCGTGAGCGTCTATACGTGCTCACCGCCGACGATCGCACAGCAACCACAAGCGCCGCAACCGCTCTGCCCGGGTCAATCGTTCACGCTCAGCGTCCAAGCGACGATTCAGCAGGGCTTGACGATTTTCTACCAATGGCAATTCGATCCGAGCCGTACTGGCAACTGGACCAATATTGCTGGTGCAACGAGCAATGTGCTCACCAAGAGCGCAATCACCACTGCCGACGATGGGAACTATCGCGTGGCGATCACAAGCTCATGCTCGAATGTACCGACCTATTCCGATGTCGTCTCCGTGGTCGTTCGCCAGCCGATTACGATCACTGCTCATCCGACGAGTCAAACAGTCTGCGAAGGGCAGAACGTCACATTCGCTGTGACTGCGACAGGGACGCAGCCCTCGTACCAATGGTTCTTGGGCAACGCGCCGATCAACCCAGGCACGAATCCCACAGCGACGACACCGACGCTTCAACTAACCAACGTTCAGCCTTCGCAAGCAGGGCAGTATCGCTGCTTCGTTTCCGGGCCCTGCACACCTAATGGCGTGTTCTCCAATGCAGCGACGCTCACGGTCAACGAGCTGGTGCGCATCGCGGTACATCCGCAATCGCAGAGTGTCTGTACGGGCAATCCACTCGTCCTCAGCGTCAATGCGACGGGTGCAGGGCTTGCGTACCAATGGCGCTTCAACGGCAATCCCATCAGCGGTGCCACTAGCGCGACCTACACGATCGCAAATCCAACGACGGCGAACGCGGGATCGTACTCCGTCGTCGTCAGCGGCACGTGCAACAGCGTCACCAGTAATACCGCAGTTGTCACAGTCAACGTCAGCGCGACGATAGCGCAGCATCCGCAGTCGCAGACGGTGTGTCCTGGCGCGACGGTGAGCTTCGGGGTACAAATCAACAGCGATGCGACGATGCCAACCTTCCAATGGCAGAAAAACGGCATCAACATCACGGGCAACACCACGGCAACCTCACCGACGCTGGTACTGACCAACGTCAGTGCAAACGATGCCGCACAATATCGCTGCGTGATTACGACGCCATGCCAGCCCAACGGTATCACCTCGCAGGCAGCATCGCTCACGGTCAATCCGATAACACAAATCACCCAGCAGCCGCAGTCTCAAACCGTCTGCGAGCAGAGTGCATTGAGCCTCGTCGTTGGAGCAATTGGTTCCAACCTCCAGGTGCAGTGGTACAAAAACAACACCGCAATCCCTGGAGCGACGGGGTTTGCGCTGAACTTTAGCTCAGTACAACTTGGCGATGCAGGAACGTACTATGCGATCGTTCGGGGCGACTGCGGTGATCCACAACGCTCGCAAGATGCGACGCTCTCGGTGCGGCCGATCATTCGCATTACGAGCAATCCACTGCAGAACCAAACTGTTTGCGAAGGCGCGACTGTCACATTTGCGGTAACGGTTAGTGGTGACGGGCCGAGCTACCAGTGGCGCAAGAACGGTCAGCCAATCACCGGCAATCCGACAGCGCAGACAGCAACGCTGGTGCTAACCAACGTCACTGCAGCCGATGCAGGCAGCTACGATTGCCGCATCACGGGCACGTGCTCGACCAATGGTGTTACAACCAACACAGCGCAACTGAACGTCAACCAAAATATTCGCATCACGCAGCAGCCGCAGAATACGACCGTCTGCATTGGGTCGCCGGTGCAATTGAACGCATTGGTGACCGGTACAGCACCGCAATACCAATGGTATCGCAACGGGCAGCCGATTCCGGGCGCAACCGGTGCAGTCTATGCGATTGCGAGTGCGAGTGTTGCCGATTCGGGTAACTACGACGTCCTCATCTCGGGTACGTGCTCGCAGAGCCGCTCAGCGATTGCAACGCTTTCGGTCGAGCAGCCGACCTCCATCACTGATCAACCGCGTTCGACAGTTGCATGCGTTGGGTCACCAGTGATCGTGCCCGTCAAAACGCTCGGGACGGTGAAAGGCTATCAGTGGTACAAAGACGGTGCACCATTGGCTGGGCAGAACGGCCCTGCACTCATCATCCCGAGTGCACTGCTGACTACTGCAGGAACGTACTGGTGCGTAATCACGGGGAGTAGCGTCTGCGGCACACCGACGCTTACGACGCAGCAGTTCGTCATTGACGTTGCCATACCGACGGCAATTACGCGCAATCCGACCGATCAGCTCGTTGCGTTCGGTGCAACAGTCACAGTCGAAGTGCAAGCGGAGGGGACGGGGCTGGGCACGCTCGGCGATCTTGTCTATCGTTGGTACAAGGGCGGCCAAGAGCTTGTTGATGGGCCGCGGATTACTGGTGCTGCAACCTCGCGGCTTACGATTCGCGACATCCGACAGTCAGACCTTGGAACAGACTATTCTGTGGTCGTTTCCGGAGTGTGCGGGACAGTCCGCTCACCGAACTTTGCAATCATTGTCCCCTCGGTCGAGATCACAGGCCAACCAGCATCGCAGACAGTCTGCGCGGGTCGTCCTGTGCAGCTGACGATTGACTACGTGCCGAATCATCCATCGGTGACACAAGCGCAGATCTCGATTCAGTGGATGAAAAACGGCCAGCCTCTCAGTGATGGAGGCAATATCTTCGGCTCACAGACAGCGACGTTGCGGATCCTTACAGCTACGCCTGCCGATGCGGGCGATTACACGTGTGTTATCACCGTTCAGCCTGGCGGCAATCAAGTCAGCTCGCAAGTTGCGCGTATAACCGTCCATACCCTGCCGCAGATCACGCAGCAGCCGCAAGTCGGTGTGCTCTGTGAAGGGCAGCCCTTCGAAATCAGCATCGTAGCAACGGGCGGAGGTTTGCAGTACCAGTGGCAGCTCGATGGACAAGATGTCCCCGGCGCAACGGATGCCACCGTCCGTGTGCCACAAGCAGTGATGCAGCTCAATGGCCGCCAAGCACGCTGCATCGTCCGCAATGAATGCGGGCAAGTGACCTCACAAGAGGTAACTCTCACAGTCCAAGTGCCGCCAACGATCACGCAGCAGCCGCCAGCAGAAGTTCGCATCGCAGACGGCGAGACGCTCGAGCTGACTGTCGTTGCGCAAGGTTCGGCATTGCGGTACCAGTGGCGGCGCAATGGGCAGAACATCCCCGGCGCCACGAGCAGCACGTACCGCAAGCTCAATGCCCAGGGTGCAGATGCAGGAACGTACGAGGTCGTCGTCAGCAACGATTGCGGGTCGGTGACTTCGCGTGCGGTTGGCGTGACGATTATCACCAGTGCGGAGGAGAGCGCACTAGCAAGCGGAGCGATGCTGAGCGTCGAACCGATGCCAGTTACCAGCGACGCGGTCGTTCGCTATGTCCTTCCGCGCGCTGGGACGATACGTCTTGCGCTCTACGATGCTGCTGGCAAACAACAAGCGCTCCTTGCAAGCGGCTATGCTGCAGCGGGTGAATCTTCGCTTCGGCTCTCGCCGCAGGCACTCGATCTGCCATCGGGTACGTACTCGCTCGAACTCCGCACCGAGGATGGTTCGGTCATTCGGAGACTCATTGTGATCGTGCGCTAAGCTGCTCGCGCGCTATTGTCGTCTTGCCGACCAAGGCGGGGTGAAACGATCACCCCGCCTTCTGTATTATTGCGGCAACCATTGTTGCAACAACTTCTTCTCCGAATGCGTGCTTGCTGGGTAGTTCATGCGACACTTAGTGTGGTAGCATTGTGCGTTGTGGAGGCAGATGCCCTGCCGCAGTTTAGTCTGCTCACAGGCAACCGCTGTATCAATTGCCACGTCAATGTCCAGGGCGGTGGGTTGCGGAACGATTTAGGGTGGTACGCAATGGAGAGCGTCGGGCTTCTGCAGTACGAGGACATCGGGTTAGGCGGACTCCGACCAGTGCTTTCGACCAATACGTTCGCTGGTGATCGGCTGACGGTCGGGATTGACTTCCGCCTGCAGAGTTCACGTTCGCTGCGGGATACTTCCTCCGAGCGGCGGCTCTTCCCGATGCAAGGGGCATTCTACGCATCGTACAAGCCGCTTGATTGGCTGCTTGCGGAGGGGAGCTATAATCTCGGCCGTCGTGTCTATGCGTATGCAGGACAGCAGTCATGGTCGGGGAGCATTGCAGTGCAGCCAAGTTTGGACTACCCGCAGTTGCGCATTGGTTTTTTTCAGCCCTCTATCGGCTATCGGTTCGATGATCACACGATGCTCGTTCGTCGCATTCCTGCCGGCAGTCAGGACTACCTTTTTGCGCCGAACTGGGCTGAATGGGGCGCTGAACTCAACTACTACCGCCTCGAGTGGCTAACACTTACTGCTGGGGTCACAAGTCTTGCCGGTCTCAAGGATGCGACTCTCTCTGATGCAAGCGGCGGAACACGACCGCTTCTTTCCGAACCGAACGCACCAGCAGCTGTTGGACGCGTGCTGTTCTCCCCACGTCTGCTCCGAGAACGCCTGACAATCAATGCCGGAGGCTCAACGCTCCAGCATCGAGAGTTTTCGCTGTGGAATGTCTTCGGCGGTATCGGCTACGCAGACGTCGCGTCAGTGATCATCGAAACGATGCAACAAACAACTCCCGGTGCGCGCACTATCACGGCAACCTCAGCTGAGCTCATGCTCCACCTTGCCGAACCGGTGTACCTATACGCACGTGCTGAACAGGGAGAAACCGTCACCGGTTCAACTGCACTCCGACAAGAACAGTACCTTCTCGGCGTGCAAGTATTCGTACTGCCCTTTGTTGAACTGCGACCTGAGTACCGAATCATTGACTTGCCACGCTATCGTCTCAATCGCTGGACAGTCCAATTTCATGTGTTTTACTGATGCGGGACGTTAGAATGCTCGGTAAGGTCTTGATGCTGATTGCAGCAGTGCTGTTTGTTGCGACCATTGGCTGGTGGGTGTATGATTCGATTGACTATGGCAAACCGCTTGTCCTTTCGAAGACCGCGCGGGAGGTTAAGATCGTCGAACATGATCCTCTCTTCGGTCAGAAGATTGAGCGACTGGAATTGGAACCTGGGCGGTGGCTGGGGTTGTTCGATGCAACACCACCGTTCGGTGCAGTTCCCCTTTGCGGCGTGTGGCTTGGGATTGGAGCAATCGGTTGGTGGCTGCGGAAACGATCGCAAACGCATGTTCCATAACTCATCCGGAGAGACATCATGGTGCGGAAACTTTCTTTTCTCCTGCTTGTCAGTCTTGCCACAGCTTGGGCAGGGGAGAAAACGTTTGTCCTGACCACTGTAGGCAAGTATCGCAACCAAGCGCAGTTTACCAGCTCGGCACCACTCGAAACAATTGTCGGCACAGCTGATGGTTTCAGCGGTCAATTTTCCCTCGATGTCACAGATTTCAAGCGTGCAGGTGGTATGGTTAGCGTGACTGTGCGCTCGATGAAGACCGGAAACACTACGCGTGATGGCCACATGTACAGCAGCGATTGGCTCGATGCCGAGCGCTATCCAACGATCAGCTACACTCTCAAGCGGCTGGATAATCCAATCATCACGCGGGAAAGCGAGCGAACGGTCGTCAAAGCCACTGCAGTCGGAGATTTCACCATGCATGGCACGACGAAAGAACTTCCCGCACAGGTGACGATGACATACCTTCCACGTTCCGAAAAAACGCAGAGTATCGCTGATGGCGATCTTGTGCTTGTTCAAGCTACGTTTAGCGTTCCACTGGTACAATTCGGTGTCAAAGGCAAGGGCACAATCATCGGTAGCCGTGTCGGCGAGACGATCACCGTCGAGGCAACACTGTTCGGCGTTTCCAAGTGAGGTTGTTCCACCATTCGTTCGAGTTGGCGATGTCCACGAAGTGCGATCGCCGTCGTGGTGAGTTTTTGCTCAGTGCGGCGGCAAGTATCGGTGCAGTTCTCTCCGCAAGCGCACTTGCATCCCTGATTGCAGGGTGCGAGAGCGACACAACGAAGCCGTCTACGACGGGGCAGATGGTGCAATTCGATGTAAGCACCGAACCTGCGTTGGCAAATGTTGGAGGCGTTGTCAAGCGCACGTTCGGTTCGAATAACGGCGGGATGCCAGTGTTCATCGTCCGGATGGGAGAAACAAGCTTCGTTGTTCTCTCTTCCCGATGTTCACATGATGAGTGTGAGGTAGGCTTACCGGCGCAGCAGAATGGAGCGCTGGTTTGTCCGTGTCATCGTGCTGAATTCGATCCGAAGACAGGCACGCAGACAAAGCCGCCATCAGGGCGTGGGCCGACGGGGCCTCTTCAGCGGTTCAGCGCGACGTTCGACCCGCAGACAAATATCCTGGCGATCACCTTCTAAGACCTAAAACAGAACGTTTTTCGGAAACAGTGGCGGCACTATCATCGCGATAGTGCCGCATGCAACGATAAAGCCCGCCTCGAATGAGCATTAGTCGGTATTGCTACAGCCGCAGGTGCTGTTCGAGCAGGAGGCAGAAGATTTGCTCGACTCAGCAGTGCTGCTACTGCGTTTGTAGTCGGTGATATAGAAGCCGCTGCCATTGAAGATCAGCCCTGCGCCGCCGCTAATGAGGCGCTCAACCTTTCCTTGTCCCTTTGCAGTTGGGTGAGAGCACGCGGTCTCCGCACAGTGCTCCAGCGGTGCTGCGCTGATGGGCTGGAAAACTTCGAACGTTTGTCCACAGGTTGTGCAGCGATAGGCATAGGTTGGCATAGGTTGCAACTCACCAACGTTGAACATAAACCGGTTGCAATAGTCGAATAGCGGCGTGCTTTCGTGTAGAGGAGTGTTTCTGCACCCAGGAGGAGTGGGCTGTAGAGGATTCGAACCTCTGACCTCTACTGTGTGAAAGTAGCGCTCTGAACCAGCTGAGCTAACAGCCCGCGGGCGCGAAAATACGGCGCATGAAAGAAACGAAGGGCTTCCTCCAAGTTGGGGGAAGCCCTCACCACGGAACGCCGGCTATGCGCTATCGGCGCCGACCGCGACCCTTGCAGGGATCTTTGCCTGCGAGCCATTCTTGCCAAGTCGCTAGTTGCTCTGGTGTCAAGATCGAAGCAACGTTATTCAAGAACTGCTGATAGTTCGCATCAAGCTGCGGCTGGATCTGATCCATGAGCGCCTTCCGTGCTTGTGCAATTTGATCGAGTGCGGCTTTCAATTGCGCGCGTGCATCGGCGGTCGAATCAATGATCGCTTTCCGTGCGTTTTGGAAGTCCTGCGCAAGCTGGCGGAGTGCGGCACGTGCGTCATCGCGGCTCATCCCACCGGACCGCACAAGCTTGCGGATCGAATCTACCTGTGCCCGGAACTGGCGATAGAGGGCTATAAGTTCTTCCCGCTGGCTGGCAGTTGCTTGGCGATAGGCTTCCCACGCGGCTTGCTCTTGCTGGCGCAGTGCTGCAAGCTGGTCTTCGATGCTTGCCATCACCGCACGATTGGCAGAATCGAGCTGCGCCTGAAATTGGCGAATCTGCGCCATCTGCTCTGGGGTCAGTCCCAGGCAGGGCAGTGGGAGCGGACGCATGCGGTTTCCCTTGTCTGGGCGTCGGAGACTGTCAGAATCATGTTCGTCTCCGTTTGGGCCGACGGGAGGAGTCAATGGCAGCGCGTCGTTGTCCTCCTGTTGCCACTGCTCGATGGGTTGGTTCGATACCAACAGCGTTGCTGCCACTTCATCGCTGGTGCCCAGTGTTGGGGAAGTTGCGATGTCGCCTGACGACGAGCAACTGGATAGAAGGAGCGGAACAATTGCTGCACAAAGCGCTGCGGCACTGAGCCACAGTCTGCGCATCTGCGAACTTCTCATAGCTAGAGAAAATTGTTGGTGGAACATATCCGTTGAACGCGATTGCGTTCGTTAGACTCGGCAGCAGTAACACACGGTTGAAGGAGGGAGTAACAGCAGGCAAAAAATTTTTCCTGGCGGTTGTTGCAAAGGTTACCTCTGCCGGATTCAGCGTGCTGTATATTCGTCCCTGAGGGATTTACCGTCGCCAGTTGCCATGAGAGCCACCGATGCATTTGCCGCGCCAATGGCTGCATCAAATCCTGATGCGCCCCCATCGCTCACTGTTGGGATTGAGGAAGAGTACATGGTGCTCGATCCACAGAGTTTCGACTTGCGCTCGCACATTGACATGGAGCTCATTTCCAAAGGGCGCATGGTGCTGCACGAGCACGTCAAGCCTGAAATGCACGGCTCGATGCTCGAGGTCGGCACGGGTGTTTGTCGCACGATCCAAGAAGCTCATTTCGAGATTGTCAAAATTCGTTCGATCATCGCACACATTGCCAAGCAAAACGGGCTTCTGATCGGCGCAGCGTCGACGCACCCTTTCGCGCGGTGGCAGGACCAGCCGATTTATCCCGATGAGCATTACCAAAACGTCGTTCGCGACATGCAAATGCTCGCGCGATCGCTCCTGATTTTCGGTATGCACGTCCACATCGGCATCGAAAATCGCGAGACCCAAATTCAAATCATGAACGTTATCCGCTACTTCCTGCCACACTTACTCTGCATCTCGACAAACTCGCCCTTCTGGATGGGCATGGAAACTGGGCTGATGTCGTATCGCTCGAAACTGTTCGAGCGCTTCCCACGCACAGGAATCCCCGATTATTTCAGCAGCTGGGCGCAGTTCGAAAGCTATGTGGAAATCCTCATGCGAACTGGCTGCATTGATAATCCGAAGAAAATTTGGTGGGATGTCCGGCCGCATCCGAAATTCCCCACCCTGGAGATCCGAGTCTGCGATCTTCCGATGCGGGTTGATGAGACCATCGCAATTGCAGCGCTCATCCAGGCAATTGTGGCAAAGCTCTACAAGCTCTTTGCGAAAAATCTCACGTTCAGAGTCTATCCGCGCATCCTGTTGGTGGAGAACAAATGGCGCGCTGTTCGCTACGGCCTCGAAGGCAAGCTCATTGACTTTGGGAAGCAAAAAGAACTGCCAGCGCCAGATCTGATTCGCGAGCTCATCGAGTTTGTTGACGATGTTGTCGATGAACTCGGGACACGCCGGTACATCGAGTACATCTACCAAATTCTCGAGATGGGCTCCGGAGCGCAGCGTCAACTCCGAGTCTGGCGAGAGACAAACTCATTCGAAGCAGTAGCGCGCTACATCCATGAGGAAACGATGATTGGGTTACTCCAGGACGTCAGTCCCTACCTTGTTGCCACAACGCTTCGCCCACCATCACCAGAAGCAGTGCAGGAAAAGCTGCAGTCCATTACCAAGCCTGACGATCTGCTGTGAGGCTGAAGATCGTCACGTGGAACGTCAACGGTTTGCGCTCTGCATACCGGCAGGGGCTGCGATCCTACATTGAGCGGGAGCGTCCGCATGTACTCTGCCTCCAGGAAATCCGAGCCGATCCGCAGCAACTCGATGCGGATATGCATCCACCGAGCATGTATCACGAGCTTTATGCACCTTCGCGCGTACGGAAAGGGTATAGTGGTGTGGCAATCTTTTCGCGCCTTGCGCCGGACACGATCACCGAGGGCATTGGGGTTGAGCAATTTGATCAGGAAGGTCGCTTGCTCCGAGCCGATTTCGGCTCGTTGACCGTCGTCAGCGTTTACTGCCCGAAGGGATATAGTCCCGATGATGCGCGGAGCGATCCAGGGAAAATCGAACGTCTCCACTACAAGCTCGCCTTCTACGATGCACTCGCGCGCTACGTCCGCTCGTTGCACAGCCAAGGACGGCACGTTGTGCTCAGCGGAGATTTCAACACCGCTCACCGCGAGCTGGACCTTGCACGCCCGAAGGAAAATGAACGCACCAGTGGCTTTTTACCTGAGGAACGTGCTGCGTTCGATCGTTTGCTTGCAACGGGGCTTGTTGATGCCTTCCGAGTGTTCGTACACGAGGGTGGGCACTACACATGGTGGAGCCAGCGTCGCGGTGCTCGGCAGCGGAATATCGGTTGGCGAATTGATTATCACTTAGTCTCCTCGTCGCTTGTTCCATTTCTCAAGGCTGCGTACCTTCAGCCAGACGTTCTCGGCAGCGATCACTGCCCTGCGGTCATCGAGCTCGATAGTGCAGCGGTCAAGCAGTAGCTGCGCTACTGCGCATCTGCTCTTGCTGGCAATCGCAAATCGGTAATTTGCAGCTATGGAACCAGCGCTCTACTTGCTCGATGCGATGTCGCTTGTCTTCCGCGCCTACTACGCAATGATGCGGAGCGGCCGTTCGCTTCAATCGCCTAATGGAGAGCCAACAGGAGCGGTCTTCGGCTATACCGCGATGCTTACGGCGCTGCTGGAGCGGTATAGCCCTGAGTACATTGCCAGCGTCTTCGATACACGCGAGCCAACACATCGCCATGATGCATTCGCCGACTACAAGGCGCACCGCCAACCATTTCCGGAAGAGCTTGTTCCACAACTGGAGCGAATCAAACAGATCACTGATGCCGTCGGCATCCCGAGAGTAGAGCTCCCCGGATTTGAGGCGGACGATATCATCGGCACTCTTGCTGAACGGGCAGCGCGTCAAGGCTTTACGGTTTGGTGTGTCACGAGCGATAAAGATTTCTACCAGCTCGTTAGCGATCGAATTTTCTTGCTCAAACCCAATGGCGGAGGATCCGACTACCAAGTGCATGGCGTCGAGCAGTGCCGCGAGCGCTTCGGTGTCGAGCCTCATCAAGTCGTGGATGTGCTTGCGCTCATGGGCGATGCAAGCGATAACATTCCCGGCGTGCGCGGCATCGGAGAGAAAACCGCAGTAAAGCTCATCAGCGAATTCGGCTCCCTTGAGCAGCTCTACGCAAAGCTCGAGAGCATCCCATCAACGCAGCTTCGGAAAAAACTTGCCGAGGGACGTGAAAGTGCGTTTCTTTCTCGAACGTTGGCAACGATCCACCGCGACGTTGATCTTCCGATCACAGTGGGAGAATGCAAGCGACGCTCCCCAGACGTACCAACGCTCTTTGCGCTCTTCGATGAGCTCGGCTTTCGCGCGCACGCGACGCACTGGAAGCGCATCCTCAACCTTGAGGAGAACCACTCGCAGGTAGAGCCACGTGTAACGCTGGCGACGATTGAGAACACACCACACCGCTACACAACAGTCGAGACGCTCGACGCACTCACGGCGCTATGCCGGCGTATCGAGCAGGAAGCCGAAGTGCTCGTAATCGATTTGGAGACGACGTCACTCGATCCAATGACGTGTTTTCTCGTTGGCATCGCGATCGCGTTTGGCAAGGAAAGTAGCAGCACGGGCAGCGCGTGGTATATCCCCGTCGCTGATGCAGATTGCATTGGTGGAGAAACTCTCTTCGATGGTTCAACGCAAGCAGAGTGTGGATTGCCTGTCGAGCACGTACTGTCACTGCTAAAACCTCTTCTGGAGGCTCGAAGCTTACCCAAGTGGGGGCAGAACCTCAAGTTCGATACCCTCATCCTGCGGCGCTATGGGATTGACGTCCGCCCGATCGGTTTCGATGCAATGCTTGCCAGTTACGTCCTCGACCCCGACGCGCAACACGGCATGGACGCATTGGCGGAGCGGTGGCTTGGCTATAAACCAATCGCGATTGCAGAGCTTATCGGCGCCCGCGGCAAATCCCAACGTTCGATGCGCCAGGTGCCGATCCCAACGGCAAGCCGCTACGCATGCGAGGATGCTGATGTGGCATACCGTCTGTGCGTACGTCTGGCAGAGGAGCTCAGGCGTACCCCGCCGCTGGAGCGAATCGCACGTCAAATCGAATTTCCGCTCGTGCGCGTCCTGCGCCAGATGGAGTTCAACGGCGTTGCGATTGACACTGCGCAACTGCACAAGCTTTCTGCGCAGCTTGCCGAACAAATTGAATCTCTCCGCCAGCAGATTTTCGAGGAAGCGGGAACTGAGTTCAACATTGACTCTCCTAAGCAGCTGGGGGAAGTTCTCTTTGAGAAAATGCAGTTGCCACCAGGCAAACGGACCAAGTCAGGCTACTCCACTGATGCTGCGGTCTTGAGTGAACTTGCACCGCACTATCGGATTGCACAACTTGTGCTCGACTATCGCCAACTCCAAAAGCTCCGCTCGACCTACGTCGAAGCTTTGCCGCGGATGGTCAATCCTCGTACCGGTCGTATTCACACGACGTTCTCGCAGACGATGACCAGTACGGGAAGACTCTCGAGCTCCGACCCGAATTTGCAGAACATCCCGATTCGTACAGAGCTTGGGCGCGCAATACGCCGAGCGTTCATCGCCCAAGCCAACGGATGGAAGATTCTCTCGGCTGATTACTCGCAGATTGAGCTTCGCATCATGGCGCACATCAGTGGCGACGAAGGGCTGCGGCAAGCGTTCCGGCAGGGGAAAGATATTCACGCTGCTACGGCCGCTGCGCTCTTCGGCGTGGAGGAATCGAGCGTAGATGCAATGATGCGTCGCACTGCCAAGACAGTCAACTTTGGCATCATGTACGGACTTGGCGAGTTCGGTCTTGCACAGCGGCTGGGCATTCCGCGCACTGAGGCACGGCGCATCATCGAGAGCTACTTCGATCGCTATCCTGCGATCGGCGACTACATCGAGCGGACGCTGGAGTTCGCACGCACCCACGGCTACGTCGAAACGTTGCTTGGTCGGCGCCGTTACTTCCGCGACATCACTAGCCGCAATGCGACCGTTCGTGCCGCCGCTGAGCGCGCGGCGATCAACATGCCGATCCAAGGTACTGCAGCCGACATGATCAAACTTGCGATGCTTGCTATTGCTGCACGACTGGAAGAGCACTCGCTGCGCTCGATGATGATTCTCCAAGTCCACGATGAGCTTGTCTTCGAGGTTGCATCGGAGGAAGTTACCCAGATCGAATTGCTCGTGCGCACAGAGATGGAACGCGCGCTTCCGCTGGGGGATGTGCCCATCGTCGTCAATATCACCGTCGGCGATTCGTGGGACGAAGCAGCGTAACTTTGCGGGCTATGAACTGGTGCCCCTGGCTGATTGCCGTTGCCTCGCTACTGCTCGGAAGCTGCGGCTCGGCTTTCGATGCGACCGGTCGCACTCCCCGCGAGATCTTCGACCACGCCGTCGCTGCATTCAACGACGGCGACCTCTACGAAGCCCAGCGGCTTGTTCGACGTTATCCGGCTGCAGTATCCCGCCAGTGAGTTCGCACCGGATGCGCAATACTACCTTGCGGAGATTAGCTTCCGTCGGCGCGAATATGTGGTGGCCTCGTTCAACTACTCGATGGTGCGGCGCCAGTACCCGACCCATCCGCGTGCACGGGAAGCGCTCTACAAGGCAGCGCTCTGCTACGTTGAGCTTGCACCACCCTACGACCGCGATCAAGAGTACACACGGAAAGCAATAGCGGCGCTCGCGATTTCATCCGTGAGTATCCCCAGGATTCGCTTGCTCGTGAAGCTGAGCGCCAGATACGGCGCTTACGCAATCAACTCGCTCAGCGTGAGCTTTCGATAGCCGAGCAGTATCGCGTCCTCCGTTCGCCACAATCAGCGCTGATCTACTACGATGCTGTGCTCGATGACTATGGAGATACTGACGCGATCGAACGAGCGTTCGTCGGCAAAGTCGAGGTGCTCCTTGACCTGGAGCGGTACGACGAAGCGCTTTCGACGTGCGTGCTCTACCGCCAGCTCTTTCCCAATGGTGCGCTTCGCGAGCGCATCGAACAGCTTCGCGAGCAAATTCCTGCTCGAGGCGCACGTGCAGGAGGAAGCCCCTGATGGAGCCGATTACCGTTAGCCGTTACACACCTGCAGATCGTACCCAGTGGGAGACGTTCCTCCATCACTGCAATAATGCGACGATGTTTCACCGTCAGGCGTTTCTCGATTACCACGCCCCAGGGAAGTTCGAGTTCCACCACTTGATGTTCCACGCTGGCGATCGGCTCGTAGCTGTATTGCCGGGAGGATTCTTCCCCGACCGACCCACTGAGTTTTGGTCTCCCGTCGGAGCAAGTTATGGCGGCTTTGTTGCGCCTGACTTGCCGTTTGCGATGTGTTTGGAGATTGTGGATGCGTTCCTCGACTACGGGCGCAGGCAAGGGTGGAGCGATGCGTTCATCATTCCACCGCCGATCATCTATGCCCACGAGCTGAACCAGCACTTTGAGTATGCCATGCTCTATCGCCGCTTCGGATTTGAGCTACACTACATCTCGCATGTAATCCCGTTGGTTCGGGGCGAAGGCTTCCTCGACTACTTCGATAAAACCGCCCGTAAGAGTATTCGGAAAATTCTTCGCGAGGGGATCCTTCGTGTCGAGGAAAGCGAGGACTACTCCACCTTCTACGACATCTTGCTCGAGAACAAAGCACGGCATGGTGCACGTCCAACGCACACACTCGACGACCTGGAGCGCTTGCGTCAGCTTGTGCCAGAACATCTGCGACTACTCATGGTCTATGCGCAGGAAATTCCGATTGCTGGCTCGCTTCTTTTTTTGACAAACGAGCGCGTTGTCCTCTGCTTCTACAACATGATGCGCTATCAGTACGAGCACTACCGACCGGTTTACCTCCTCATGTACGAAATCGTCCGCCGCGCGTACGCAGAAGGCTATCGTTGGGTGGACATTGGAGTATCGCAGGACACCAAATCCCCAGATCCCATGACTCCGTCTCTGAGTTTGATCGCCTTCAAGGAGCGGTTCGACGCCCGCGGTGTTCTTCGAACAACATTCCACTATCGCTTTGGCAGATGATCAAGCTTGCTGTATCCCTTGCTCTGGGAGTAGGAACGGTTGTCGCACAGCAGATTCAGCCGATCACCATCGCTGAGTTGCTTGCAGGGCGAAGTGACAGCACGCGCGTGTACGTGCGGAACTTCTGGGCCACCTGGTGCAAGCCCTGCATCGAAGAGTTGCCAATCTTCGACACGCTCGCCCGGCGAATGCCCGAGATTACCATCGAGTTGGTCAGCCTCGACGCTCCTGCCGATAGTATCCGAGTGCGTGCGTTTTGGCAGCGGCGTGGGTTCGGAGGTGTGCGCGTTCTCCACCTTGTCGAGCGCTTACGTACCAAGCAGATTGACGCAATTTCCCCGGTATGGTCCGGTGCAATACCAATGACGATCGTTGAGCGAGGCGCTCAGCGTATCGTCCATGAGGGAGAGCTGACGCTGCCGGAAGCGATCGAGCTGATCGAACAGGTTCGCAAGTAGTGCGTCACCGAACGCTCGGCGGAACTATGTCCGCAGTGCTTGAAGTTCTGCAAGGGAGGAACACGTAGCCTGCGTTCGACCGATGGAACGTCTCTACCGTCGCCAGATTGTCCGCCAGCCGTTGGAAGAGGTTTTTGCGTTTTTCGAGCGTCCGGAAAATCTCGAGCGCATCACTCCACCAGAGCTTGGCTTTGAAATATTGACGCCGTCGCCAATTCCGATGGAGCGGGGCGCATTGATAGATTACCGTGTGCGGCTTGCAGGCATTCCATTTCGCTGGACAACGTACATCGCTCGCTATGAGCCGCCGCACATGTTCGTTGATGTGCAACTGCGCGGGCCTTATGCATTCTGGCATCACACGCATCGCTTTTCGCCGATTGGTGAGCATGCAACGGTCATCGAAGACGAAGTGCTCTACCTCTTGCCCTTTGGACCGCTGGGGAAAATTGCCCACCGCATTTGGATCAAGCGGCAGCTTGAGCGAATTTTTGATTACCGTGCCGCAGTGATTGTCGCTCTGTTCGGGAGTCCTGATCCATAAGTCCAGTTCTGCTCGATGATGCCGATATTGGGCAAGGGCAGCATACGTCTTGTGCTACTGGTCGCGGAGAATCAAACGTAACGATGCTTGCGTATGTTTGTGTGTCGAGTGTGCGCTGGTTGTTGGATACTAGAGCTTGGCACAATTTATGCTGTCCTCAAGCAACAAACGTTTGCACACCATTCCCGGGCACGCTATGCGGACATTTCTTGCCGCACTGTGCGTGCTGCTGCTTTCCCAAGCGCTGCACGCGCAGATCATTGTTGATGCCGGGAAGGATACCCTTCAGCTGTGTCAAGGACAGACAGCGCAACTTGGCGGCTCGCCGACAGCGCTCGGCGGACGCGCACCATACCGCTACCAGTGGGACCCTCCGCTGGGATTGAGTGATCCAAGTTCCCCCAATCCGATCTTGACCGCGCTCCGATCGAATCAGCGCTACGTTCTCACCGTCACCGATGCCGACGGCGCAGTCGGGCGCGACACGGTGTTTCTGCTCATGTTCATCCCACCACGGATTACAGCTGGTGGGACGATCGAGGTTTGCGTGGGGAAAGATGTCGTCCTCGGCGGAGCGCCGACTGCATACGGCGGTGAGCCACCGTACGCGTACGAGTGGATTGGGCTGCCGCCATCTGCGCAGAATGCCACCTCGTCGAATCCGACGTTCCCAGCCGATCGCGTCCAGCAGCGTTCAGTTATCCTTCGGGTCACCGATGCGAGGGGATGCGTTGCACTCGATACTGCATCCATCACAGTGACCCAGCCAATTACTGTTACGCTAGCACAGCGATCATTCCAAATCTGCCCGGGTGAGCCAGTGCAGGTGGGGGCCAATCCACTTGCACAGGGCGGCTCACCGCCGTACCGCGTTGTATGGTCACCGCCGACCGGGATTAGCTCGCCGGATATTCCCAATCCAACGGTGTTTCCCAGTTCGACGACGCGCTACTACTGCACCGTCACCGATGCAAAGGGCTGCACGCGGACCGATAGCGTTCTCGTGCTGGTCAAGCCTGCAATGACGCTGCAACTCCGCGATACTTCGATTTGCTTCGGGAAGGAAATCCAGCTTGGCGATTCTGCAATGGTCAGCGGCGGAGTCCCACCGTACCAGTTCGAGTGGGAAGTGTTCGATGAACAAGGTCGGCCAGCGAGCGATACGCTCGATCGACACGCGGTAGTGCAGCGGCTGGTGCCACCGGCAACGCGGCTCTACCGCCTCCTCGTCCGGGATGCGCAAGGGTGCGTTCAACGTGCGTCGTTGCGTGTGACTGTCACTGAACCCCCCATTGCAAGCTTTGCCATACCACCAGAAATCTGTCAAGGCAAATCTATCATCTTCGGCACGGCGTACAATCGCTTCTATGAGTACCTCTGGCAAATTGAAGGTGCTGGGGGTGTCATCGTCGGAGATCCACTGTCGAATGTCGTGCGCATCCGGTGGGATTCCAGTGGGCGTTCGACCGTCTCGTTGCGCGTCCGCGATCGCGAAAAAGGCTGCGACTACTACGCCGATGCAACAGTCCGTGTGCATCCGCTGCCGGAACCTCGCATTACAGTCGAAGGGCGCTCCCACCTCTGCCCTGGTGAAACCACTACTCTCGATGCAGGCGAAGGATTCACCAACTATGCGTGGTCGAACGGTGCGCGCTCACGACGGATTACAATCAGCGACCAACAGGCCGGCGCCTATACCGTGACCGTGACCGACTCGAATGGGTGTGTCAATACCTCTCCACCACAAATTATCCGTGCAAATACAACTCCACAGCCTGCAATCACAGGACCGACCAAATTCTGTGCAGGAACAACCATCGAGCTGCGTGCGACACCAGGGTTCACGCGTTACCAGTGGAGCACCGGTGCAACGACGCCAACGATTACCGTCAGCCAACCAGGAACGTACACGGTAACCGTCTTCGATAGCATTGATTGTCAGGGAAGCTCGCCGCCGTTTACGACGGTCTTCAATCCAGTTTCGATGAGTGGTGGCGGTGATGCACAGTTCCTCAATCGCGAAACGTTGCTTGACTACCCCGAACAGACAATCTACTTTGTCAACACCGACGATGAACCACTGACACTCAGCGCAATTCGCATCACACCGTATTATCCCGACCTTCGCATAGCAGGGCTTTTTATCAGTGGGCGGCAAGTTGCAAGTATCAATGGCCAAGTGCTCCAGGTTGGGGAGCGGCTCGATGTCAAGCTCAAGTACACACCGCAAGTGCCAGATACAACAGTCGTCCGGGTTGAGTTGGAAGTGCTGCTGCCGTGCCCATGGACCTACATTCAACCAGTGCAGCTCTCGTCCTACGATAAGCGCATCACCACCATCGCGAAAGCAATAGATACGCACGGAGCAGTTGGACAGCCGCTCAGCATCCCGATCACGCTGCAGCTTGTCAGTGAGCAGGACTCGATCGTTGATGCAACGGTTGACTACGCTGTCCGCATCAATGCCCGCCTGTTCGATTTTACGGGTATTTCTCATGGTAGGCTCCTTGAGTCGAGCATTGGCGGCGATGAATGGTACACCATCCGCATCGTTCGCGAAGGCGTGACACTCCGAACAACTGAGCCATACCTGCTGGGTACAATCGAAGGGAGAGGCTTAGCCTCACGTCTGCTGCGCGATTCGGTCCGTATTGTGACAGTTGCAGTTCGCGATGTGCTCAAGCCCCCTGTAGTGCGAACGGTCAACGGTCTTTTGTCGCTCGACCCATACTGCTTTGCGCGAGATATTGTGCTCGGAGGCGCACTCCGACTACGTTTGCACCCCAACCCGGCATCCGAGTACGTGGCTGTCGCGATCGAAAATCCCATCGAAGGTTCCTACACGCTCGAGCTTCGATCTACTGGTGGCGTACTCCTTGAGCGTCGCACCATTACGCTCAATGCTGGCATGCAAGAACTAGTGCAGATTCCGCTCAATCGTGCCCCAAGCGGCGTTGCACTCTTGACGGTCGAAACCCCCATCGGAAGCTATCGAACATCGTTTGTCGTGGTTAAGTAGGGTCGAGGTTCCACACGCGGTGTCCACTTGTTGCATCTCCAATTGGCGCGGGCTGCTCTGGCAGAGAGGAACTGGTATATTTGCCCCACGAAGTGCTACCACTCACACGATTGAACGAGCGCATGAATGTTCCTCTGCTGCGGAGGACCGTGTCTCTTGCAGTCTTCGCAGTGATCCACCTTGTTGCGCAGGAGCGTCGGCCGTGGATCTATGTTGGTGGGTGGGCAGCCTATCAAAACAACATCCAGTCTGCTGATTTCCAATCTTTGCCGAATGCATTCCGATGCGGACCGAACTACACGACGGGGACTGGTGGAGTTGGTAGTCTTGGGCTTTTGGCGACGTATCCACTGGCTGATCCACTTGCCATCGAATTCCGCGCGGGGTACGCACCGCTGAGCGGGCGACTTTTTCGCAACGAAACCATCGGCAATACGGCTGACATCGGTGGCAGTAACCAAACAACGCCGGTGGAAGCAATGCACGAGCTGTTTACATCATTCCCTGCGCTCGTTGCGGAACCAGTGATTGGAGCGCTGCTCTTCCATCGAGTGCGCCTAGGCTTTGGGGTACGGCTTTCCTACATCGTCGGAAATCGGTTCGAACAAGTCGAGACGCTCACGCAGCCAGACTATGTGTTCTATGTGCCTGATTCCTCGAGGCAGCGGAATCGTACCGATGGGGCAGTCGGCAATCTCTACCGCGGGCAGTTTCACTTGAGTCTATCGGCCGGAGTAGATTTTCCACTGACGTCAGAGCTGACGCTGACACCGGAGCTTCGCTACTACTATTCGCTCGTTCCTGTCACCCGCGATGTGTCTTGGCAGATTTCGCCGATTGCGATCGGAGCGAGCTTACGATACGCACTCTATCCGCCACCCCCGCCCCGCTACTTGTTCGATACTGTGTACGTCCGCGATACCAGCACGGTCGCGCTCGTCGGTTTGGAACGGGAAGAAATCATTTTGCTCGAACGCCAAGAGAAAACCGATCGCCGCGAAGAGCGCATCGGGGAGCAGCGAACTATCTATTCGACGACAACAATCACCGAACGCTACGAACGCCGCACACCACGTCCGGCACTGTTTGCACTCGATGTCAAGGTACGCCCATTGCGTGCTGATGGAACACCGCTCGACAGTATCGAGCGCGTGGTCATCGAAGAAACCGAAGTCGAAGAAAGCTTCCCATTGCTGCCGTACGTGTTTTTCCCCGAGGGAAGCTCAATGCTGGAGCTTTCCAGACTTGTGCTTCTTGAACCTCCTGATACTGCGACGTTTGACGAAAAGCGCCTTTCCCCGGCGACGCTCGACATCTACCGGCATCTGCTCAACATCGTTGGCAGCCGGATGCGACGCAACCCCGCGGCGAAGCTGACACTCGTTGGGACCAACGGCGCTGTCGGCATCGAAGCAGGTAATCTGGCGCTCTCTCAAGCACGAGCGGAAGCAGTGCGCAACTACCTGACTCGTGTTTGGGGAATCGAGCAAAGCCGCATCGCGATTCGTGCACGGAACTTGCCAGCATCCCCCTCGAACAATGCCACTCCCGAGGGGCAGGAGGAAAATCGCCGCGTAGAAATCCTTTCGAACGTGCCCGAGATTTTGCGGCCCGTCACGATCGCAACGGTGAGCGTCACATCCAATCCACCACTTGTTGAACTGGTACCCCAGGTGCAGTCGGAGGCAGGAATTGCGCAATGGCAAGCGACAATCGAGCAGGATGGCAAGCCGCTTCGGTCACTGCGCGGAGATTCCGCAACGCTCGAGCCATATCGCTGGAATGTTGCAGAGCCGCCGTATCCCAAGCTCGACCGTCCCATTGAGGTCACCTACACTGTCCGCGATCGCACTGGGCAAACGCTCGATAAATCGCTTGCACTCGATGTGCAACAGTTGACCGTCCGCCAGAAGCGCTTCGAGCAACGTGACGATAAACGCATTGACCGCCTCTCGCTGATTGTCTTTGACTTCAACAAAGCAGAGCTGACGCCAATCCATCGGCAGCTCCTCGGCGAGATCAAATCCCGCATTGAACCGAGATCGAAGGTCGTCATTGCGGGCTACGCCGACCGCAGCGGTGATCCCGACTACAATCGGGAGCTTGCGCGGCGCCGTTGCATTGAGGTTCAGCGTGCACTCGGTCTTGCCGATGCTACCATCCTTCCCAAAGGAAGCGATGAACTGCTCTACGACAATAGCACCCCTGAAGGTCGCTCGTATTGCCGCACAGTGCAGATTACCATCGAAACGCCGATTGCAAATGGCAGCGCGCGGTAGCCTTGTGCGATGGGTGAGCATGCTTGTCATTGCATGTTGCATCTTTGAAGGCTGCTCGACGCTCGATCCTGTCGTGCGGCGCCGAATGGAGCAAACGCGCGCAATCATTGAAGGCAGCGACGAGCGATTTGCCCCGACGGTGTATCGTCTGCTCGAGCGCGGCGTTGATTCTGCATTTCTCTGGCACGCGTTTCACCATTCAGCGACAGCGTTTCTTCCGCCGATGCTGCGGATCAATGTGACGGGCTTTCTGCGCAAAGTGGACTACTCGCACAATTGGAGTGATGCTTCGATTCGCGCCTGCCGAGCGTTCCTTGATTCGAATCGCGCACTCCTCAATCGCGTTGCGCGCGACTATGGCGTGCCAGCAGAGATCATCACCGCGGTTCTGTGGGTGGAAACAAAGTTCGGGAGGGTGACAGGGATAAACCACGTCTGGAGCGTCTATGCAACGCTTGCAACTGCCGATCAACCGGAGAACATCCGAGCAAATCAAGCAGCGTACCGCGATACAATTGCCGATCCGGCGCGACTGGCCGAGCTTGATTCACTAGTTGAAGTGCGCTCCAAGCGTAAAGCAGCCTGGGCACTCGGTGAGTTGGAAGCACTCTGGCAGATGTCGCGGGATTCTGCGCTTGATGTCCTTGCTCTCCGCGGCTCGTGGGCAGGAGCATTCGGTTTGCCGCAGTTTATTCCATCGAGTTACCTCCGATGGGCACGTGATGGCGATGGCGATGGGCGAGTGGACTTGTTCAACCTTGCTGATGCAGTTGCCAGCGTTGCAAACTACCTACGTTCGAACGGGTGGTCGAGCGAGCGCCGTGCTCAAGAAGCAGCACTTTTCCACTACAACAACAGCCGCGACTACGTCGAGTGTATCTTCCGTGTCGCTGAGCTTCTCCTTGAGCAGTAGTGCAACCGTTGGCGTGGCTCTGCGTATCAAAGCATGTTTTTGGCAGTACTGTTCACTTTCGATCGCTTGCCTATGAAGCAGACCTTGTCGGCATTTGTGATAGCCCTGGCAGTGTGCAGCACATGCCTTGCCAGCGATTCAAGCCAGGTGCAGAAGATTATCACTGCCTACCACCATGCGCTCGGCGATGTATCGAAGTTGCGGAACCTTCGCTCGTGGAGTCTGGAGGGCAAGCTCGTTAGCTCCGATGGTAGCTGGAAGCGTACGTACCGGGCGTGGTTCGAAGGAAACAAAGCGCGCTGGGAGTTAGTGCTCCAGCCAGGAATTGTTGCCACGACCTGGTCCGATGGCACGCGTGGCTGGACGATCCAGCCGTGGACACAGTCGCTGGTCCCACAACCGCTCGATGCACCGCAGCTGCGTCAGGTGAGCTGGTTTGCGCAGCTTTGGCACAATGATTTGATCGCACCGTCGCCGCGCACTCGCCTGGAGTACCTTGGCACTGAGGAACTCGATGGCTCCGATTGTTTCAAGCTCCGTGCCTATCGAGACGATGGCTCAGTTGCAACGTACTACACAGATCCCGACAGCGGATTACTCGTCAAAGTAGAAATCGAATCAGAGCTTGCAGGGAATCGAGTCCGCTGGGAAGCCACACTGGGCAACTACGCCCCTGTTGATGGCGTGATGATGCCGATGGAGCTTGCAACGTCGAGTGGAATGATCCTCGTCGAGCGGTACCGACTGGATATTCTCCTCGATCAAACGCTGTTTGCACCACCACAGGAGAATGCGCGATGATGCAGAGACTCGTTTGGTTGGTTTTGCTTGTCTTCATGGTAGCAGTGCTTGCTGTCGCTGCACAGCAAGCAATATCGCCTGCGGTTCTTGGTGGGCTCTCGGCGCGTGCGCTCGGTCCTGCGACGTGCTCGGGACGTGTAACCGCAATCGAAGCGACGTACGTGCCGATTGACTCTGCGCATCCGAACGATCGGCGGCTTGTCATTTACGTTGGATCAGCTGCCGGAGGCGTCTTCAAATCCCGTGATGGCGGACTGACCTTCGAGCCAATCTTCGATAAGCAAGACTACCTTTCGATCGGCGCAATGGCGCTCGATCCGCGCCATCAAGACTCGGTCCTCTGGGTCGGCACAGGGGAATCGAACGTGCGCAACAGCGTTTCGATCGGTGGCGGGCTTTACCGCACAACCGATGGCGGCAAGACGTGGAAGAAGATGGGGCTCGATAGTGTCGAGCGCATCGCTAAGATTGCGCTCAATCCGCGCAATCCAGATACACTCTTCGTCGCTGGGCTTGGCGCGCTGTGGAGCGATTCGCCCCACCGTGGGCTTTACCGTTCCACAGACGGCGGCCGCACGTTCGAGCGCGTCCTCTACGTGGATGAGAAAACCGGCTGCGCAGATGTTGCCGTTGATCCTGCCGATCCACGAGTTGTCTATTGCGCCATGTGGCAGTTTCGGCGGAAGGCGTGGAGCTTTTCCTCCGGTGGTCCAGGCAGCGGACTCTACAAATCCACTGACGGTGGAACGACCTGGCAGCGCTTGACGAATGATTTGCCGAGCGGTGAGCTTGGACGCATCGTACTGGCGATTGCACCTTCGAATCCTGCGATTGTCTATGCGATGGTCGAAGCGCGCCAGAGCGCGCTGTACCGCTCAACCGATCGTGGCCAAACTTGGGAGAGACGCTCAGCCGCAGTGAACGTGACGGCGCGCCCATTCTACTTTGCAGCGATGGCAGTGGACCCCTACGATCCAGATCGCGTCTATCGGCTGACGTTTCAATTGGCCATTAGTGAGGATGGCGGCAAAACCTTCAACGCATTTTCGTACGGGGGTGCACTTCATCCCGACCACCATGCATTCTGGATTGATCCAATCAACCCGCAGCATCTCTTGATCGGTACCGATGGGGGAGTCTATGAAAGCTTCGACCGTGGACGTTCATGGCGGATGTTCCGTTCGCTCCCACTGGCGCAGTTCTACCGTGTCAGCTACGACTTCGATGACCCATACAACATCATGGGCGGACTGCAGGATAACGGCTCGTGGATGGTACCCCACCGTGTCCGAGGGGGTTCTATCGGCAATTGCGACTGGAAATCAACTGGCTGGGGAGATGGCTTTGCGGTCGTTCGCGATCGAGTACGTCCGGAGTTCATTTACTTTGAGTCACAAGGTGGAGATGCGGTACGCCGCAATCTCCGCACAAACGAGACACGCTCAATCCAGCCTCGTGCAGAGGTGGGCATGCCCAAGCTCCGCTTCAATTGGAATACGCCGATTGTGCTCAGCAGTGCAAACCCGCGGTACCTGTACATCGGAGCGCAGTACCTCTACCGCTCAACTGATCACGGCGCAACCTGGCAGCGTCTTTCGCCGGATTTGACCACGAACGATTCAACGAAATACGACCCCCAGGAAAGCGGCGGGGTAACACGCGATAACACGAGTGCTGAAAATCACTGCACGATCTACACGATTGCGGATTCTCCACTCGATGAGCGCCTCATATGGGTCGGGACCGATGATGGCAATCTCCAGCGAACACCCGACGGCGGCAAAACCTGGACGAACTGCGTGCAGTGGCTGCCACGTTCGCTACCGCGTGGTACGTGGGTGAGCTGTGTCGAGCCGAGCAGGCATGATCGCCAGACATGCTTTGTGACGTTCGATAACCACACCCGTGGCGACATGAAGCCGTATGTTTATTGCACAACGGATTTGGGCAAGACGTGGACGCGATTGCAGACCGATAGTGTGCGTGGTTTTGCGCACGTGATTCGCCAAGACTTGGTCAATCCGAATCTGCTCTTCCTTGGCACCGAACTGGGGTTGTATGTTTCTCTCGATGGAGGCAATACGTTTGCGCGCTACAAAGGCATACCTGCAACGCCCGTCCGAGACATTCAAATTCACCCGCGAGAGCACGACCTCATCGTTGCAACGCACGGGCGTGGCGTCTATGTGATTGATGACATCACACCGCTCCGCGCGATGCGTGCGGAGCTTCTCGATAGCCCGCTAGTTATGCTCCCGACCCGGCCGACCGTTCAGCGGTTCGAGAGCGGCTTTCAGGAATTCAGTGGCTCGGATGAATTTGTCGCACCCTCGCCGAGCGATGATGCGCTAATTGCGTACTACCTTCGTGGGAGGCACCTCATCGGTCCCATGCGAGTTGAGATCCTTGATTCCAGTGGAGCGGTGATCGCAACACTACCACCCGGAAAGCGCAAAGGCATCAACCGGATTGGGTGGGGCATGCGGATGAATCCCCCGCGAGTGGCGCGGTCGCCGAATCCCGGAGGCGGAGCATTTGGGCCGACGGTACTGCCAGGTGTTTACACAGTACGGGTGGTTGAGGGCGATCGCGTTGCAACCGGCCGGCTGGTGATTCTCCATGATACGAGTGCCGGACTCAGCCTTGCCGAGCGCCGAGCAAATTTCAGCTCGTTACAGCGGCTCTATCGCGGAATCGAGGAGTTGGCGTTCGTTGTCGAGCAAATCCTTGTGCTCCGCGATACCCTCTCGGTGCGTGCCCGTGGCGTCGGCGACTCTGCACTCGCGCAGAGGATGATGAAGCTTGCCAGCACACTCGATTCGGCATACTACACGCTCGTAGCGCGGAAGACATCGCTCTTTGCAGATACAGAGCCGCAGCTTCGGGAAAAGCTCGCCGATCTCTACAGCGCCATCGCATCCTATCCTGGCTCTCCGACTGATGAGCAGGAACGGCTCATCGGCCAATACCTGGCGCAGATCGAGCGTGCGGGCCGATGGGTTGAGTCTGTGGCCGGTTCGACCCTTGCGGATGTCAACCGCCAGCTTGCCCGCTACGGCCAGCAACCAATTGTATTGTTGACCAAAGAGGAGTTTCTCCAGCAATCGGCGTACTAGAACGGAGGCTGCGGTATTTTTGCAGCGCTGCTCGTTGGCAGCACGCGATGCAATCTCATCCTGATGCGTTCGATGAATTCACACCCGGAGACGACGGGTATCGAGCTGGAAACCGAGATCCCTGGTTCAGAATCGCTGGCACTGGAGCTGGGGCTGACCGCCGAAGAGTATGCCCGAATCCTTGAACTGCTCGGTCGAGTGCCGACGTACACCGAGCTGGGGATGTTCAGCGTCATGTGGAGCGAGCATTGCTCGTACAAGAACTCATTATTGCTGCTGAAGACACTTCCCCGCAGTGGCGGACGCTTGCTCGTCGAAGCCGGCAAAGAGAACGCTGGACTTGTTGATCTCGGGGAAGGCTGGGCGGTCGCGTTCAAGATTGAATCGCATAATCACCCATCGGCTGTTGAGCCGTACCAGGGTGCAGCAACAGGCGTGGGAGGAATTCTTCGGGATATTTTCACAATGGGTGCCCGGCCGATTGCAGCGCTCAATTCACTCCGCTTTGGCGATCCGAGCGACCGACGCACACGCTATTTGGTCAACGGTGTCGTCCGGGGGATCGGCGATTACGGCAATTCCTTCGGTGTGCCGACTGTCGGCGGAGAGGTGTACTTCGATGCGTGTTACAGCGACAATCCGCTCGTCAACGCGATGGCAGTGGGAATTGTTCGAGCCGATCGCGTGGTGTCAGCGACAGCAGTCGGTGTGGGAAACCCGGTGATGCTCATGGGATCGAGCACCGGGCGCGATGGCATCCACGGTGCGTCGCTTCTTGCCTCACGCCAGTTCGATGCGTCGAGTGCCGATATGCGTCCGACGGTGCAGGTGGGCGATCCGTTCGCCGAAAAGCTCCTGCTCGAAGCAGCACTCGAACTGATCGAGTCGGGCTGTGTGGTTGGGATGCAGGATATGGGGGCAGCGGGCATCACCTGTTCGACGAGTGAAATGAGCGCAAAAGGTGGCGTGGGGATGGATATTGACCTCGACCGCGTTCCTTTGCGGGAGGAGGATATGAGCGCCTATGAAATTTTGCTCAGCGAGTCGCAGGAGCGTATGCTCGTTGTCATCGAGCGTGGGAAAGAGCAGCTGGCAGAGCGCATCTGCCAGAAATGGGATGTCCCGATTGTGCAGATTGGTGTCGTCACCAGTGACGGTATGCTCCGCTTCTGGCGCCACGGTCAATGTGTGGCGTGCGTGCCCGCTGATGCCCTCGTCGTCGGTGGTGGAGCACCCGTCTATGAGCGCCAGTGGAAGGAGGCAACATACCTTGCGTATAAGCGCCAGTTCGACCAAGCAGCGTTCGAACAGCAGTACGCAGGACGGGCTGCAGCAACACTCCTGCTGGAGCTTTTAGCACGGCCGACGATTGCCAGTAAACGCTGGATCTACGAGCAGTATGACCGGCACGTCGGCACGAACACCATCGAGCGTTCGTGCGACGCTGCAATCGTTCGGCTCAAAGAAGTGCCTGGGAAAGCGCTTGCACTCTCGACCGATTGCAACAGCCGCTACGTCTATCTCGATCCCTTCGTCGGTGCGATGATTGCCGTGGCGGAAGCTGCACGGAACTGCGTGTGTGCAGGTGCGCAGCCTGTCGCAATTACGAACTGCCTCAACTTCGGCGATCCATACGATCCGGAAGTCTACTGGCAGTTTCGACAAGCAGTGCTCGGTATGGGGCAGATGTGTCGTCTCCTTGATACACCGGTGACGGGCGGGAACGTCAGCTTCTACAACCAGTCCCAGCGCAACGCAATCTACCCGACACCGACGATCGGCATGCTCGGCATCATTGAGTCGCTCGAACATATTACCCCTTCGGGATTCGAGCGCAGCGGAGATGTTGTGTACCTGATCGGCTGGCACAGCGATCGTCTCGATGGAAGCGAGCTGGTTGTCATGCTTGCAGGAGAGCCACTCGGCACTGCGCCGCCCTTCGATGCTGAGCACGAAGTGCAATTGCAGCGTGCTCTTTTGCAGGCAATCCGCAAGCGGCTGGTTCGCTCTGCACACGATACTGCCGAAGGTGGCCTTGCAGTTGGTCTTGCGGAGGCAGCAATTGTCGGCAGCGTTGGCGCGACGATCGAGCTGCCATTTCCGGCTACGCTCGGGCATCTTTTCGGCGAAGCGCAGTCGCGGGTTATCGTGACCGTTGCACCGGACGATGCCGAGCAGTTCGAGCGTGAAATGGCATGCGCCGGCGTGCCATGGCATCGGCTGGGTACGACCGGTGGCGATAGGCTTGCCATCGAACACGTAGGGCATTGGAGCCTTGGCGAACTCCGCATGGTCTGGGAAACGGCGCTGCCACGGCTCTTCGATACTGCCAGTGCTGTTCCTCACTAACGCAGATGCTCTGAGCATGCGCGCTGATGATGTTCGATCTTCCTTCCTCGAGTTCTTTGCTGCACGCGGCCATCGAGTTGTGCCGAGCAGTCCGGTGATTCCGCATGGCGATCCGACGCTGCTATTTACCAATGCCGGGATGAACCAATTCAAAGACGTCTTCCTCGGCACTGGGACGCGCGACTACACCCGTGCGGTCAACACGCAGAAGTGCATTCGCGTCAGCGGGAAACACAATGACCTCGAAGAAGTCGGCTACGATACGTACCACCACACCTTCTTCGAGATGCTGGGGAATTGGTCGTTCGGGGACTACTACAAGGCAGAAGCCATTGCCTGGGCGTGGGAATTACTCACATGCGTCTGGCAGTTGCCGCCGGAGCGACTCTTCGCAACGGTCCACCATACCGACGATGAATCGTTCGAGCTGTGGCGCCGTCATCTGCCGGACGATCGCATCCTCCGTTTCGGCGATAGAGACAACTTCTGGGAAATGGGGGAGACCGGGCCGTGCGGGCCGTGCACAGAGATTCACTACGACCGCACCCCTGATTGCAGTGGACGCTTGCTCGTCAATGCAGGGACGCAGCAGGTCATTGAGATTTGGAACAATGTTTTCATCCAATACAACCGCACTGCGGATGGAGCACTCCACGAGCTACCGCGTAAGCACGTCGATACTGGCATGGGGCTAGAGCGCATCACTGCAGTGCTCCAGGGTAAGCAGTCCAATTACGACACTGATCTCTTCACTCCGCTCATTGCACGATTAGAGGAGCTTTCCGGCAAACGCTACGAGCAGGAACTTCGGTCACCAATCGGCGTAGCGATGCGGGTGATGGCAGACCATGTCCGTGCACTTTCCTTTGCAATTGCTGATGGAGCTTTACCGGGTAACGAAGGTCGTGGGTACGTCCTGCGCCGCATTCTCCGGCGCGCTGTGCGCTACGGGCGCAACCTTGGGTTCGAGCAGCCTGCGCTCTACCGCTTGGTGGAAGTGCTGGCAGAGATTATGGGCAGTGCGTTCCCTGAGGTGCGCGAGCATCGCCAGACGATCGAACGCGTTATCCGTGCAGAAGAGGAGATGTTCCTTGCCACCCTCGATCGAGGATTAGAGCGCTTTGCGACGATCGCTGCACGGGCGAAAGCGCGCGGTGAGCGTGTTCTCAGTGGCGAGGATGCATTCCTGCTCTACGATTCCTTCGGCTTTCCGCTCGACTTGACAGAGTTGATGGCACGCGAGGAAGGGCTCGCTGTTGATCACGCCGGCTTCGAGCGGCTTATGGCAGAGCAACGCGAGCGGTCACGCCAAGCACAGAAGCGCTACCACGCAGAGGTCGTCGTGCCTGCGCTCGAGGCAGAGAGCGAGTTCGTCGGCTACGATACTCTCGAGTGTGAAAGTCGCATCGTTGCAGTTGAGGGGAATGCGATAGCGCTCGCTGCGACGCCGTTCTACGTCGAGTCTGGCGGGCAGGTCAGCGATACAGGTACGATTGAGGTCGAGGGTGAAACGTTCATCGTTGGCGATGTGCAGCGCGTTGGGAATGCGATAGTACACATCTGCGACCGTCCTGTGCCGCTATCCCTGCGGGGCAGCAGTGCACGTGCACGTGTAGATGCAGAGCGCCGCTGGAACATCCAGCGCAACCATACGGCAACGCACTTGGTCCACGAAGCGCTGCGTCGTGTCTTGGGCGATCACGTCAAACAGAGTGGATCACTGGTTGCTCCAGATCGTTTGCGGTTCGACTTTTCCCATTTTGGGAAAGTCACCCCAGACCAGATGCGGCAGATCGAGCAGATTGTCAACGAGAAAATCCTCGAGCGAGTACCCGTCGAAACGCGGATTCTCCCAATTGATCAGGCACGGCAGATTCCAGGCGTGAAGATGTTCTTCGGTGATAAGTACGGGGACATCGTCCGCGTGGTCGTCGTGGATGAGAAGTTTTCCGTTGAGTTCTGCGGCGGTACGCATGTGCACAATACGAGTGAGATCGGCCTGTTTGCACTGACTGATGAATCCGCCATTGCTGCAGGGGTGCGCCGCATCGAGGCAGTGACCGGTTGGGGTCTTGCAGGGTACATCGAGCGCCTGCGCGGAGCTTACCAGGAGAAAGCGGCAGAACATGCGCAGCTTACCGAACGCATGCACAGCCTCGAGCGCCAGCTCGATAAGCTCCGCTTCGAACAAATGGTTGCAGAGCTTCTGCCCAAGCTTTTGAGTTCTGCGCGGAGCGTTGGTGGCGTGCGAGTAGTGACGGGGACCGTCCCGGTCCAGTCAGCAGAGCACCTTCGACTGGTTGCCGAGGCACTGCGGCAGCGACTGGCGCATGGTGGCATTGGATTGCTTGCGGCTCAGCTCGATGGGAAGCTTCAGCTTGTCTGCGCAGTGACCGATGATTTAGCCGCACACTACCATGCGGGCAAACTTGTTAGCACCATTGCAGCTCGTCTTGGTGGCAAAGGTGGCGGCCGCCCGACGCTTGCAACAGCTGGTGCGCGGGATGTTGAGCAACTCGATGCGGTGCTGAGCGAGTTCCCACACCTCGTCGAACAATGGAGTACCCACGATTAATCGGACGGTGAGACGATGCCCTACGAAGCAGTTGGTACGCTCTACAAAGTTTTCCCTGAGCAACAGATAACCGAGCGCTTTCGCAAACGCGAGTTCATCTTGAGCGTTCAGGACGGGATGTACGTCCAGCTGGTCAAATTCACGCTCAAGCAAGATCGCTGCAACCTCATCGAAGGCTACAAGCCCGGCGCGGAGCTGAAGGTGACATTTTCGATTTCCGGACGTGAAGTCCAAGGAAAGGATGGCGAACCGCTCTACTTTACCAGCCTCGATGCATGGAAGATCGAGCCGCTCAAAGATGCACCGATGGGGCAAGACCTTTCGAGCCCCTTTGACACTAGCGACGATGTCCCATTTTAGGTTGCTCCGCGATGCGTACGCTTGTCATTGGCTCTGGTGGGAGAGAACATGCTATTGTTCGTGCTCTTGTGATGTCGGATTCACGCCCCGACGTATGGGCGTTTCCAGGTAATCCCGGCATGTTCGAGTACGCGCAGAAGGCACCGCTGAGCGGTTCCCTCGATGGGAGTGCAGTTGCAGACTTTTGCCATGAATATAGCATTGACCTCGTTGTGATCGGCCCCGAAGCACCGCTTGCTGCAGGAATTGCCGACGTGCTTCGGCTCAAGGAAATTCCCGTCTTCGGTCCGTCCCAAGCTGCTGCACGGCTGGAATCATCCAAGTGGTACGCCAAACGTTTCATGCAGCGCTATGGTATCCCGACGGCGCAGTGGGCAAGCTTCAGCGCAGACGACGCCGACCAAGCGCGTGAGTATATCGAGCAGCATCCACTGCCGATTGTCCTCAAAGTAGATGGATTGGCAGCAGGGAAAGGTGTTGTCGTTGCAACAAGTCATCAAGAAGCGCTCGGTGCGCTCGAGCGGATGTTTGGCGGAACATACGGCCAGGCAGGCAGCCGCGTTGTGATCGAAGAATTTCTCCAGGGCGAAGAAGCATCGGTCTTTGCAATCTGCGATGGCAACGACTACGTGCTTCTTGCACCAGCGCAAGATCACAAGCGGCTCTACGATGGCGATCGCGGTCCGAACACCGGCGGGATGGGAGCGTACGCACCAGCGCCACTTCTGCGTCCGGAACTACTCCGGACAATTGAGGAGCGTATTGTTGTGCCGACGCTGCAAGGGATGATCTCCGAGAATGCACCGTTCGTCGGGTGCCTCTACGTTGGCTTGATGATTGCCGATGGGAAACCATATGTGGTCGAGTACAACGTTCGCTTCGGCGATCCTGAGACGCAATCGGTGCTGGAGGTTTTCCGCGGTGACTTCGCACGGCTACTCTATAGCGCAGCCCGCGGACGGCTGGAACGCAATGCTATCCAGACCGTTGCAGA
Organism: Candidatus Kapaibacterium sp.; assembly: GCA_026003495.1. Taxonomy (GTDB): domain Bacteria; phylum Bacteroidota; class Ignavibacteria; order Kapaibacteriales; family NICIL-2; genus NICIL-2. Next base: position 767,690 of record BPHK01000001.1, read on the forward strand.
AGGGTATAGCTGCACAGTTGTCCTTGCCAGCAAGGGATACCCTGGTGCGATCGAGACAGGCTTTCCGATCACAGGGATTGAACAGGCGCAGCAATACGCACGCATCTACCATGCCGGCACCGCGCTCGATGAGTACGGCAGACTCATCACCGCTGGCGGCCGTGTGCTGAATGTAACTTCTCATGCTGCGACACTCGCTGCGGCCATCGAACAGTGCTACCGCGCAGTTGCAGCGATTCGGTTCGAAGGGATGTACTACCGCAGCGATATTGGTGCACGTGCACTGCGGCGATTGCAGTTGCTGGAGGACGGCCCGTGAAAGTGCTCGTTACCGGTGGTGCTGGATTCATTGGCTCGCACGTTGCGGAAGCCTACTGCGCGCGCGGACACGAGGTCATTGTGCTCGATTCCTTCGTGACAGGACGGCGTGAAAACGTTCCCCGCGGCATTCGCGTGGTGGAAATGGATGTTCGCTCTCCTAGTGTGAGGGAGTTCCTGGCTTCGGAACGTTTCGATGCGATCAACCATCACGCTGCACTCATCAATGTGCCAGACTCGTTTCGCCGGCCAGTCGAGTATGCCGATGTCAACGTGGTTGGAACCGTCAACCTTCTGCAAGCTGCGGTCGAAAGTCACGTGCAGACGTTCATCTTTATCTCCACGTGCGCAGTCTATGCCGAAAGCAGGCACTTACCGTACGAAGAAACCCATCCAGTCGGGCCGGGCGATCCGTACGGCACCTCCAAACTTGCTGCGGAATTGTATGTCCAGATGTATGCCAAACAGTACTCCTCGTTGCGGAGCGTCATTCTGCGGTATGGGAACGTCTATGGTCCGCGCCAGCAAGTCTATGGTGAAGGCAACTTGATTGCTGTCTGCATCGAGCGGTTAAACCGAGGGCAGCAGCCGGTGATTTTCGGCGATGGCATGCATACGCGCGATTACGTCTATGTCGGCGACGTTGCCGAGCTCAACTGCCGTGTACTCGAGCAGCCAATCAGTGGTGTATTCAACGTTGGGACAGGGCAGCAGCGGAGTGTCCTCGATGTCTACGCAACAGTTGCACGCACACTTGATGCTCCCTATGCGCCGGTCTTTGGGCCACCGCGACGTGAGCCGGCGCACGTGGCGCTTTCATCACAACGTCTCCAGCAAGCGACGGGCTGGATGCCGAAGACGGCATTCGATGATGGCATCCAGCATACAGTAGCATGGTACCGCACACAACTGCAGAAATGGGATGCGACACTTGCCGAACGTTCTCTCGATCCTGCGACTGGCGCTGACGATTCCGCTCGTGTTGGCAATCGCCCACGATGAGCGTGCAGTCGCACTTGCGATTGGCATTGCAGCATTAGCCAGCGATGCGCTCGATGGCATGATCGCCCGCCGGTATAGCGTCGAATCGGAGCTTGGCCGTTTGCTCGATCCGCTGGCCGACAAGGTGCTGGCAGCGTCAATGGCGCTGGCGTTGCTTGTGCGGCAGATGATTCCGTTGTGGTACGTTGCAGCAGTCATCGGACGGGATCTGCTCATCGTTGCTGGCGGTTTTGTGCTCCGGCGGCGAATCGGTGTCATTGCGCCATCACTGCCGATCGGCAAAGCGGCAGCAACCAGTATCGGTGTCGTGTTGCTTGCGGCGATCGCTGGTGTGTCAGGCGCTGTGATCACTGGACTTGCTTTGGCAAGCAGTGTACTGCTGTTATGGTCGCTCGTTGTGTATGCTGCACGTCTTCGACGTGCTCTTCGTCCTTGAACGCATCAGGTTGAATCACCGAGACTGAAAATCGCGCCAATGGGATTCTTCGATAGCCTCAAAGCAAAAGTTCAAGCTGTAGCGCAGAAAGTTGGTGATACGCTCTCGTTCGATCGCCTCAAAGAAGGACTTGCCAAAACGCGGTCGGCAGTCTTTGGGCGGCTGGCTTCGCTCGTCCGGGGGCGCACGCTCGATGATGCGCTCCTTGCCGAGCTGGAAGAGGCGTTACTCCTAGCCGATGTCGGTGTGCGAACAACCGACCGCATTCTGGAAGGGCTGCGCCAACGCTGGCGCCGAAGCAATACCGATGACCCCGATGCAGTGCTCGATGCAATCAAAGCAGAAATTGCCGAGCGACTGCTCGCTGTCGGTGAACGCTCATCGCAGAAGGGAGAGCTTCCCAAGCCGTACGTCGTGATGATTGTCGGCGTCAATGGGGTAGGGAAAACAACGACTGTCGGCAAGCTTGCCTATAACTTCCAGCGCGAAGGCAAACGTGTCATCATCGGAGCAGCGGATACTTTTCGAGCCGCAGCCAATGAGCAATTAGCAACGTGGGCAGCGCGTGCGGGTGTCGAAATTGTGCAGCAGCAACGCGGCGCTGATCCGGCAGCTGTCGCCTACGATACGCTCAACGCAGCAATTGCCCGCGGGATGGATGTCTGCTTGATTGATACTGCAGGTCGGCTCCATACTAAAGGTGGCCTGATGCAGGAGCTGGAGAAGATCTCGCGCGTCCTCAAAAAACTTGTTCCGGATGCACCCCACGACGTCTGGCTCGTCCTCGATGCAACAACGGGGCAGAACGCCATCGTGCAGGCGCGGGAGTTCGCCAAAGTTGCGCCGCTGTCGGGATTGATTGTCACCAAGCTTGATGGAACTGCTAAGGGAGGCGTTGTACTCGCAATTGCAGAAGAGTTTCAACTGCCGGTCCGCTACATCGGCGTGGGCGAGCGCATTGACGATTTGCACCCATTCGACGCGATCGCATTCGTCGAGGCTCTCTTTGCCGAACAGCCATCGGTACCACAATCTGTCGAGTAAGACCGGTGCGCTGGTGGGGAGTAGGCAGAGGGTACTTTCGAAATGTCGTCGCGATTGTGCTTTTTGTGGTGCTTGCTGGAACATTCATTGCGTTGCTATGGCTCCGCGACGTCCTCCGACCGTTGATGTTTGCCTCCGAGAAGCGGCGTCTTCCGCTTCAAGAGCGAGTGTTCCGTCACGATAGGATCAATCCAGCGCACCTTACCATTGGCGACGTGGTGGTGTTTGCTGCAATCTGTGATAGCTGTCTGAGTGTACTGCACTCTGCACCTACACTCCGCGATACAACGTGTGAGCGTGTGGAAGTGCTGCGTCGTCGCGTAGAGCAACGTCTTGCAACTGAGCTGAACCGCTACGGCTGGAGCGCCGAGCGCTTTTGGTTTTATCGCGACATCGCACTTACGCTCACTCGTGACAGTATCCCAGCGACGCTACTCTGGATAGCTCGCTGCTTGCAGCCACACGCCGAGCGCAGGAGCAACGCTGTGCTCGACAGCGCTCTCTACCAGGCAGCCGAGGTGATGCTGCGCGGGCGGATCTGGTGGCTCCAGCTTGGCTTTGCACAGCCACAGCCACCGAGGAGCGATACTGCCCTTCCCATGGAAGGAGGCTGAGGATGTGCCTCCTTGCTTGGCTCATCCTTGCGTCCGCTTGCGCGATTGCAGCTCCGATGGTATCGGATTCAAGCGCCGCTGATTCATTGGTGCAACCGCTTCCATTCCATGGCGCGGTCTCGGCACTTGGGAGGCTCGATGTCTATCGGACGTTCACCCGCGATGCAATCGCTGGGCTTCCCTATCGAACGCTCGAGGATGTGCTGGATTGGCGGACCGCTTCGTACACGCTCTCGACCGGTGCGATCGGCGATTGGAATGTGCCGCTCCTTTTCGGTGAACGCCCGCGTGACCATGCTGTGCGTGCCGATGGTATGCCGATGACAAGTGCTGCGGTGGGCATCGTTCCTCCAGCGATGATGAGCCCAGAGTTTTTGGAGCAAGTCGATCTCCTGGTCGGCAGCGATGCAACGATTCTCGCTGGCGCGAGCTCTGGAACTGCGTACTGGTTCCAACAGCCATGGTACAATACGCGCACTCCCTACACGCGTGTCTGGTACTGCCAGTCGGCCTACGATTTCCTGGCCACTGATGGTGTGCTCTCGCAGAACGTTGCGCGCAACGTCAATGCAACGCTCGGTTTCCGACGGATGGTCACGCCAGGTCGCTATCCCAACCAATGGCTCGATGTCTGGAACACCCGTGCGCTCCTGCGCTGGAACGTTTCGCCGGTGCTCAATCTCTCGCTCGTCCATCGCTTTGCTAATTGGGGGCTTGGCGCCAACGGCGGGGTTGATCCGACCATCAGCGATGACCCAACCAACGAGCGAACCGCACAAGTGTTCTATTCCAAACTCGATGAGCGACTCTTCCGCCATGATGTTGCACTCTTGGGGACATATCAGCTCTCGCCTCACCGTGTAGCGAGCGCAGGCATCGCAGTCCAGCTTGAGCAGTGGAATCTCTATCGCACGCCAGCGCTTGCGATCGGAGCGGATTCCTCGACGCACGTTCTGTGGCGCAACGACGCAGTCAATGGATTTGTGCGATGGGAAGAGCAACTCGCTTCAGAGCTAATTGCGATCGCTGGCGCTGAAGCAAGTGTAGTTGCCGCGGGAGGCTCTGATTACACTGCCCCGCAAACAGGGAGCGATCGCTTCCAGGGTGCAGGCTTTGGGTACGTTCGTTGGGATGCATCGCCCGTTGTCATCCGGGGTGGGCTGCGGCTACTTCTGGCGCGTGGTCAGCTCTTCCCCATTGCTGGTGCGGCAGTGCGCGTTGGAGATCGCGCGTTTGCAGTGACGTTCGATGGTAGCAGAACAGTTCGCATCCCTTCTCTTGCGGAAGGATTGCTGCCGCCAGAGCGTGCGTGGCTGTTGATGGTGCGGTTGGAGACTGCGTTCGATTCAGCTGTTCGTGTTGCAGTAACAGGATACTGGCGCCGGTACGACAATCCTATCGTCGCCGAGCCGATTGTGCGAGGAGATACCATCATCGCAACATCTGGTGCAGTGGCTTCACCGATGCACCGGAGCGGTCTGACGGTAGAGACGCTCTGGAGGATTGGCCGCCTGCAGCTTCGCCCGCAGCTTGTGTTCTCGTTCACCGGAGCACGTGAGCTTCCGTTCCTCTACGCAACACTTTCGCTCGGCTACGAGCATCGCATCGGACGCAACCGTATCGGTGGGGAGCTGTTCCTCCGAGCCAGAACACAAGTCTTCGCTGATCGGTTCATTCCGCAATCGTGGAGTTACCTGCCGATGGAGATCCCGCTCTCGGCTGCGACCGATGGCGGGACGGTGATGCTTTGGGCACAGCTCGGGAACGCTACCGTAAAGCTCGCGATGGGGAATGTGCTCTCGGCATACTATGCAACGCTCTCAACTTTCCCGCAACTTGACCGACATATAACGCTGAGCGTCGGCTGGTCGTTCTTCGACTGACCAATGGATGGGCTGACATGGCGCTCCCTATAGCAATCGAAGCTGTAGCGACGAACCAACGGATGGGGTTTCAACGGGATCACGCCTGCGAATGGATGCGCTCCTCGATGTCGAACGTTCTGCTACCTACGCACCGATGGAGCAACAGTTCTCCGCCCATGCTGAGCAAACTCGTGCACTCGAAATGTGCAACCAAGCCTATCGCCTTCATCGCGATGGGCGTATTGCAGAAGCAATCGAGCTCTACCGCGAGAGTATTACGCTGCACCCGACGCCAGAAGCGCATACGTTCTTGGGATGGGCGTATTCTTCGCTGGGACGCTATCGAGCGGCGATCGCTGAGTGCCTTCGCGCAATCGAACTCGATCCGCACTACGGTAATCCTTACAACGACATCGGCGTGTACTTGATGGAGCTTCGTCGCTTCGACGAGGCAGAGCACTGGTTCCACCGGGCACTTGCGGCCCCACGCTATGCAACGCCACACTATGCGCACTACAATCTCGGCCGCCTCTACGAACGAAAGGGGGACTGGATGAAGGCAATTCACGAATACTACACAGCTCTGATGATGGAGCCAAGTTACCATCCCGCAGCACTGGCTCTGCTGAACCTCCAAGCAAAGCTCAATTGATTTAGGCGTGTGACACTTTGAGCAGCACGCAGACCCTAAACGTAGATCGGGCGGAACGAGCGTAGCCGCCCTAGTGGTGGAATGTGCGGCCTCCAGTTTGCTATGTGGACTACAGGGAGAGACTCACGTCCAACGTGGCGATGGTCAAAACGAGCCATTGCAAGTGCACACGCAAGTGCAAGCGAGAACATGGCACGCCGAACTGCATTAGTCCAGCGACGCAAGAAGCTCGCGTACCAGCGCTGTCGCGGAGACATTCTCGGCCTCTGCTTGGAAGTTGAGCACGATGCGGTGTCGCAAAACGGAGGGAGCAACAGCCTCGACGTCCGCGATCTCTGGTGTGAAGCGTCCGTCGAGCGCAGCGCGTGTTTTTGCACCCAGGATCAGGTACTGCGAAGCACGCGGACCGGCGCCATAGCTCACGTAGCGCCGGACAATGTCGAAGCGTGACGTCTGCGGTCGGGTCGCTTGTGCAAGACGAACGGCATAGGCAACGACGTTCTCTGCAACTGGGACACGCCGCACGAAACTCTGGTAGCGGATGATGTCTTCTGCGCTGAGGACTTTCTCGACGCTCGGCATGCGGTCGAGTGTCGTTGCTTGGACGATCTGCACCTCTTCCTCGAAGGATGGGTAGTCCAACTCGAGCATGAACATGAACCGATCGAGCTGCGCCTCCGGGAGCGGGTACGTTCCTTCTTGTTCAATTGGATTTTGAGTTGCCAAGACAAAAAATGGCTCGTCGAGCGGATACGTGGTGCCAGCGGCTGTGACGCGATGCTCTTGCATTGCCTCGAGTAGTGCTGCCTGTGTCTTCGGCGGAGTACGGTTGATTTCGTCGGCAAGGACGATGTTTGCGAAAATCGGCCCGCGCACAAAGCGGAACTGCTTTTCGCCAGTCGAGACGTTTTCTTCGATGACCTCTGTGCCGGTAATGTCGCTTGGCATCAAGTCGGGGGTGAACTGGATGCGGGAGAAGGCAAGGGTGAGCGTATCGGCAATCGTTCGCACGATGAGCGTCTTGGCAAGCCCCGGAACACCAACGAGCAAACAGTGCCCGCGTGCGAAGAGTGCAATCAGCACCTGCTCGATGATTCGCTCCTGACCAATGATCACCTTTGCAATCTCACGCCGAACACGTTCGATTGCCGTTCGAAGTTCGGCGAGCTGTTCGATGTCTGAACCCATAGATGGAATCATGCGTGGTACAGTGGTACAACGGGTGCGTTGACACGATGCATGGCAAATTATTGTTGTTGCTCCTCTTCGAGCACAACGTGTTGCGGTGAGCCGTAGGGCGCCAGTGCACGAGCGATGATGTCGAGCTCCCCGACAGCAGCGATGAGTAGACGCGATGGATCAAAGACGCGCTGCTGAACAGCAAGGAGAGCTGCTGGATCGAGTCGGTCAATCTCTGCAAGCAGTCGGGTGTAGTAGTCAGGCGGCAAATCGTTGATTGCAAGATCGAGCGCAATTGCTGCTGTGCCGTCGGGTGTTTCGATGCTGCGCCAAAAGTTGTTGTAGAGCGTTTGCCGCGCTTGGTGAAGCTCGTCTTCGCGCAGTGGTTCTTGGACGAGGCGGTCCCATTCGGCATAGAGCAGCGAGAGCATCCGCGGAAGATTTTCGGGCGTCGTGCTTGTGCTGACGATGAATGTGCCGTGGTCGTTCCCTGCTGTCACACCGCCGTATGCACCGTAGGTCAGACCTTCTTGTTCGCGGACGAGCATGTTGATGCGTGAGCGGAAGTGTCCAGCAAATGCGGTCGCAATGAGGATCGTTGCGGCGTAGTCCTCGCTGGTGAGCGAGGGCGCAGGATGCCCAAGCCGAAGTTCGACCTGCTCGGTCATCACACCCTGCCCAATGCCGATGGCCGCAAGTGGACTTGGCGGAGGTGAGATCGTTGCATCTCCACTGCTGCCGATTGCCCCGAAGGATTGCTCCAGTGCAGCGGTAGCGTCTGCTGCATCAAGTGCGCCGATCGCCACAATGCGCCAGGGCTGACCTTCAACGATGGCTTGGTACCACTGGCGGACGTCTTCGACAGTGATTTGAGCAACACTCGACGGCCAGCCATAGAGCGATGCGCTATACGGATGTCCCGGAAAACGGAGCTTCTGAAAAATTCTCCGCACGCGGTAGGATGAGTCCGCAAGGCGGATGGGGAACGAGGCAAGATGCTGCTCCTTGGCTTTTTCAAATTCGGCAGGATCGAATCGAGGCTCGCTGAGCGATTCAGCAAGCAGTGCGATCAGCTCATCGGCCGTCTCGGGTAGTCCGGTGATCTCCGCGCCAATACTCCGATGGGTTGAGCCAGCCTGGAAGCTCGCTCCGAGTACGTCCACGCGCGTTGCGAACTGGCGTTCACTGCGGTGGCGCGTCCCGCGCGAAAGCATGGTTGCAGTAAGGTGTGCCAGTCCTGCGATCGGTACAGCCGCTGGATCAATGAGTGCGTAAGCGCCGATGGAAATCGTTGTCGCTTGTTGCATCGGTAGCACGAAGATGCGGCTGCCGCGCGCGGTGACGCGCTGGATCGGTTCGGGAAAGCGGAAGGAAAGGATCTCTCGTTGTGGTGATCGTGCCATCGTTCGACGGTAGCGTGCGTGCATGCTGACAGTGCACAAAGATAGCATCGCGTGCGAAGGGCAGTATTTTCGACGCTCGCACATCACTTTCCAGAACATCTCCATGCGTGCACTTGAAGGAACAATCACACTCATAACCGGTGCGTCGAGTGGCATTGGGGCGGCATGTGCCGAAGTATTCGCAGAAGCAGGGTCCAATGTCATCCTAATGGCACGGCGGAAGGAACGCATCGAAGAGCTTGCCGGCGCTCTTACAAAAAGCCATGGTGTCGAGACGTATGCTCTGGCGTGCGACGTTCGCGATCGGGGTGCAGTCGAGCGTGCATTGCGCCAGCTCCCGCAGAGCTGGCAAGCAGTGGACGTGCTCATCAACAATGCTGGCCTGGCACGCGGACTTGCCCCGATCCACGAAGGTGCATTCGACGATTGGGATGAGATGATCCAAACTAACCTGGTCGGGCTGCTGAACGTAACGCGTTTTGTCCTTCCGGGAATGGTTGAGCGAAAGCGTGGAATGGTCATCAATATCGGCTCGATCGCGGGGCGGCAGGTCTATCCCAACGGCAATGTGTACTGCGCCACCAAGCATGCTGTCCGCGCACTCAGCGAGTCCATGCAGCTGGACTTGGTCGGTTCCGGAGTGCGAGTGACAAATCTCGAGCCTGGGATGGTAGAAACGGAGTTCTCCCTTGTACGGTTTCGTGGAAATACCGAGCGGGCGACGTCCGTCTATGCGGGCATGACGCCACTTCGGGCACGAGATGTTGCAGAAGTCGCGCTCTTCTGTGCGACACGTCCGCCGCACGTGAGCATTCACGACGTCCTGGTTATGCCAAGTGATCAAGCAAGTACCACAGTGGTCTATCGGCGAACGTAGATGGGCATCTTCCGGCGAATCGCACAAATCCTCCAAGCCGAGCTTGCCTTCCGCAGCCAGGGGCGGAGATCTGGGAGCTTCGAAAGTTCCGAAGATGAGGAGCTACGCAACATCATCGAGGAGCTTCGGGCCGAACCTCGGCGTGCAGCGCGGCAGACGCCACCACCCCGCACTACAGGTCCAGTCGAGTGGGCATATCAGACGCTGGGTGTAGCGCCAACAGCGTCGAATGAGCAAATCAAAGCTGCCTATCGTCGTGCGATCGCACAGGTGCATCCGGATCGGTTCGCACACGCACCGCAGCAGCAACAGCGCGCTGCTGCCGAGCGTGCGCTCGAGATCAATCGCGCGTATGCAATTTTGAAAGCAGTCCGCAACTTCTAAGCGGTGACGACATGATTCGAGCAACACTTCGCGATGCAGCACTTATCATCGGGCTTGCTCTCGGTCTGGCGGTTGTGTACAACGCTGCATTTTCTGTCAAGCCACTACCATGGATCCGCAAGCCGATAGCACTTGATACCGCAAGTACCGATGTGTTGCTTGCCGTCATCCCTGACAAGAAAGCCGATACGGCAACCGCATCACCAACGCCAACCGCATCGGATCGCGACGGTCTTCCACGGCAGACTAAGGCATCTGCAGAAGAAACAGCTCCGCCAACGAAACAACAAGCGAGCAGCTCACCGGCACCACCGCGCCTTCCGCCGAAGAATGACGCGATGCCACCACCCGATGGTGGCGGCGTGCGTGCGGTGACCTATCAGCAAGTGCTCATGCTTCTTCGCAATGAGGACGTTCTCTTCATGGATGCACGTCGCAAAGACGAGTACGATGGCGGTCACATCCCGCGCGCAATAAACGTGGATATCCAGCAGTTCGAGCTCGATCCATCCTATCGCAGCCAAATGATGCAGCAACTCTACAGCCTCGACAAGCGGCGGCCGGTTGTCGCATACTGCGGCGGTGGAAATTGCGAGCTGAGCCATAAGCTCGCAGATGTGTTGCGATCGGTTGGATTTGAGCACGTGTTCATCTACACCGGTGGCTGGAACGAGTATTCGACAAAACCTGATTCCCCGCGCGAGCGATGAAGCAGTCAGCGACATCTGCTGCAATCGGCCTTCTACAACTACGGTACGGCATCGTTGGGCAGTCGCCACTGATTATCGAGGCGATCGAGCAGCTCCTCCAGGTTGCACCGACGGACTTGACCGTTCTAATCACAGGCGAAACGGGAACGGGGAAGGATGTATTCGCGCGCGCGATTCACGGCCTAAGCCCACGCCGGAAAGCACCATTCATCAGTGTCAACTGCGGAGCGATACCAGAGACGCTGCTTGAATCGGAGCTGTTCGGCCATGAGAAAGGCGCATTCACCGGTGCGGTCGAGCAGCGGAAAGGATTCTTCGAGGTTGCCAACACAGGCACAATCTTCCTCGACGAGATCGGCGAAATGCCCATCGGCACGCAGGTCAAACTCCTCCGTGTGCTCGAAAGCGGTGAGTTTACCCGGCTTGGTTCGACGCAGGTCATCAAAGTTGACGTTCGCATCATCGCTGCAACCAATCGCGATCTTGCCTACGAAGTGCGGCAGGGTTCGTTCCGCGAAGACCTCTACTATCGGCTCAAGGCGGTGCATCTGCACTTGCCTCCACTCCGCAAGCGTCCAGAGGACATTCCGCTGCTGGTCGAATACTTCGGCAACAACGTTGCCGATCGGTTGGGAATCACGTTCGAGGGTATTGACGATGATGCCCTGGCGATCCTGATGCAGCACGGTTGGCGTGGCAATGTCCGTGAGTTACGGAACCTGGTCGAAACACTCGTGACAATCGGCCATGGCAAACGTATCACCGCTGAACAGGTCGAGCGCTACTTGCAGCGTGATCAAGAGCTTGAGCCATCGCGGGCGCTTGTTCTGCATCGGACCGCAGCAGCCCAGGCATCGGAGCAGCCACTGGATTTAGCGCTGGTGTACCACACGCTCTTGCAGATGCAAGCGGAAATGTCAGCTGTACGGCAGGCAATCGCTGCTCTGGTAGAGCGACTCAGTCAGTTGCAGCAACGCCTTCCGCTTCAGCAGCAAGAGGACGATGTCTTCAGCCGCGATCCGGATGACTTTCGGCTCGATGAGATGGAGCGTCGGTTGATCATTGCTGCCCTCAAACGCTTCAATGGGAGCCGCCGCAGTGCGGCGCGTGCGCTCGGGATCAGCGAACGCACGCTCTACCGCAAGCTCCACGAATACAACCTCACCGAGATGTTTTAGCAGGGGTCGTTGGTGACGCCTGCGGCTGGCGGAGAGCAGCCACCGCTGCAACAAGTTGGTCCAAGACTGCAATTGCGTCCTGCTCGGTCGCGAGTGGGACGTCGAGGATAGCCGTTGAACCAACCTGCCGGAAGTGTGCACCTGTGACTTCAGCAGCAGCCGCAACGATTGCGGGGAAGATTTGCTCGTAGTACCACGGCGGCGCTGCGCGCGGTAGTTCGATGCTCATCAGTGAACCTTCGATGCGGATGCGCTCTGCGCCGAGTTTCGAACCCAGCAAGCGAAGCCGCACACCAAACAGGAGCTGCTCTGCTTCGGCGGGCAGTGGACCGTAGCGATCCCGCAGTTCCTCCTCGATTGCGCTCAGCTCTGCCGGCGACGTGCAACGGTAGAGCCGCTTGTACCACTCGAATCGTTCGACATCGCTTGGGACGAAGTCGCTCGGCAGAAGCGCGTCGCTGGGAAGTTCGATCGTGATGCTGTCGTTGGTGTACGTTCGTTGCTCGGTGGGGAAAAGCTCGGCAAATTCCTCGGTGCGAAGTTCTTGGACTGCTTCGTCGAGGATGCGATGATAGGTCTCGAATCCCAGATCGCTGATGTAGCCGCTCTGCTCAGCGCCGAAGATGTTGCCTGCACCGCGAATTTCCAAGTCGCGGAGCGCAAGCTGGAATCCGCTGCCCAGCTCGGTGAGTTCTTCGATCGCGCGCAAGCGCTCGAATGCCTGCCGATTGAGTTTCCGCAAGGACTGCACCACCAAGTAGCAGTATGCCTGCCGATTCGATCTGCCGACCCTCCCGCGCAACTGGTAGAGTTCTGCAAGTCCGAAGCGCTCTGCGTTGACAACGATGATCGTGTTCACGTTCGGCATATCGAGCCCATTTTCGACGATCTTTGTTGCCAAGAGAACGTCGTACTTCCGCTCCAGAAATCGCTCGATAACAGACTCAAGCACTGCAGGAGCTAATCGCCCATGCGCAATCCCGATACGAAGTGTTGGGATAAGCCCCAGCAGTTGCTGCTGCACTGCAGGGATGCCTTCGATCGAATCGCTCACGACGAAGACTTGCCCGCCGCGTTCGAGTTCGCGCGTGATAGCGTAGCGCAGAAGGTCATCGTCCCACTCGATGACTTCTGTTTCGACGGGCAAGCGGTTCCGCGGCGGCGTTTCGATGATGCTCAAGTCCCGTGCACCCATGAGCGAGAAGTTCAACGTTCTGGGGATGGGTGTTGCTGTCAGTGTCAGCGTGTCAACACTAACGCGCAGTTGGCGGAGCTTTTCCTTCGCTGCGACACCGAAGCGTTGCTCCTCGTCAATGATAAGCAGGCCCAGATCGCGGAATCGCACGTCGTCCGACAGGAGGCGGTGCGTACCGATGATGATGTCAATTTTCCCGTCGGCAAGGTTACGGAGAATCGCCGCTACTTCGCTTCCGCTGCGCAGACGCGAGATCATCTCAACGCGGACGGGATACCGCGCAAGCCGTTCGCTGAACGTCTGGAAATGCTGGCGAGCAAGAATCGTCGTCGGCACAAGGACGGCAACTTGCTTTCCTGCTTGGACAGCTTTGAAGGCGGCACGAATGGCAACCTCGGTCTTGCCAAATCCGACATCGCCGCAGATGAGCCGATCCATTGGCGTTGGTGACTCCATGTCGCGCTTGACTTCCTGCGTTGCGCGAGCTTGGTCGGGAGTGTCTTCGTAGAGGAACGATGCTTCCAGTTCCGCTTGCCATACTGTGTCGGGAGGGAATGCAAAGCCTGGCGATGCTTTGCGCTGCGCGTAGAGTTTGATCAGGTCACGGGCAATGTCTTTGAGCTTGCTTTTGACGCGCGCTTTTTTCCGTTCCCATTCGCGGGTGCCGAGTTTGCTCAGTGCTGGCGGTGTGCCATCGGCAGCCGAATAGCGTTCGAGTTTGTTGATGTAGTTCAGGTGGAGATAGACGACGTCGCCCTCGGCAAAGAGCAGTCGGACGCACTCCTGCTTATGGCCGCTGATTTCGATTGTCTCGAGTCCATCAAACTGGCAGATGCCTTTATCAATGTGGACAAGGTAATCGCCGCGGCGCAGCTGCTGCAGCTCGCGGAGCGTGAGCTTTGATCGCTGCTGGTCGGTGGTACGTGCGCGGCGGCGTTCGAAAATCTCATGTTCGGTGATGACGGCGATTCCCTGGCGCGGAAGCAGAAACCCTGCATCTGGAGAGCGTGTGCTCCAAACGATGCGTTCCAGTCGGAGTTGCTCGTCCGTGGGGCGCTGCTCGGCCAGGGTGCGCAGAAGCGCTTGGAGGCGCTCTAAATGGATTGCACTATCAGCGCACAGGAGAACAAGCGAATCTGCTTGTTCCAGCTCGAGCAGAAGATCGTAGAGGTGCCCAACCGCGGAGCGGCATGCTGGCTGGGGTGATGACTGCACGGTGATCTGGGCACTTCCGAGTGGGTTGAGCAGAAGGCGGGTGCAGCGATCGAACCTCGATGCATGCCCCAACGCAGAAAAGCGGCTGGCAAGATCATCGGGATGCTCGACGACGACGAGGGCGTTCGGCTCGAAGAATTCCTCAATGCTTGAGGTCATGAGCGACTCATCCCGCGGATACGCAACGAAGACGAACGCTTCCTCGATTCGGTGAATACTCCGCTGCGAGAGTGGATCGAACTGGCGGATGGACTCGATGCGGTCACCGAAAAACTCCAGCCGAATCGGTAGTTGCCAGCCGAGTGGATAGAAGTCCACGATTCCACCCCGAACGGAGACTTCGCCAGGTGCGGCGACGTAATCACATGGATGGTATCCGCCGAGCACAAGGTACTGGCGAAACTCCTCGAACGGAAGCTCATCACCTGGGCGGAGCGTTATGGCGTTGGACCCAAACCATTCGGGTGAGGGCAAGCGGAGTTGCCATGTTTCGGGAGCGAGCACAAGGACGGTCGCACGCTCTTGCCAGTAGGCAGAGAGTGCTTCCAGCGCACCGGCAAGCTCGGTGTGTTCATCGGCGGTTCGTCGGCGCTTTGCTGGAAGGCACGCATAGGTAGCAATCCCGAATTGGCGAAGGTCGTGCACCCATCGCTCGGCATCCTCGGCAGCAGTGAGCACAACGATTTGCCGGTCGAGCGTTGGGTAGAAGGCAGCAACGATAAAGCTCCCCAACGAGCCGTGAACAGTTTTGAGTCCGATGTCTTCGTTCGTTCCGAGTCGCGTTTCGAGCTCTTGGTACCACGGCGCCGAGCGTATCCGCTCGGTAACCAGCTCGAAGGGATCGGTGCGTTTGTGCATCCAACCAAGTGCGAACGTGGGGTGCAAAAATAGCAGCGCTCCTCGGTCGTGCTTTATCCGGCAAGTGCGATATTGCGCAGCGAACCGAACGTTTTTTCGATAGCCGATGACCACTCTCATGAGCAGTCCGGAACTCCGTGCACAGCTTGGCGAGCAATCACTTCAGGAGTTGGAGCTCAGCAAAGTGCTCGAGCTTGTGGTACCGTTTGCCGTCACCGACCGCGCAGCCGATGCACTCCGCCGCTTACGGCCGCTCGACGATGCACAGGAGCTGGAAGCAGTGCACAGCGCGATTGATGAAATTCTGGCACTCCGCAGCCGTGGCGAGGACCTGCCGATCGAGCGAACCGATGACCCCGAACATTTGCTCAGTCGGGCTGAGATCGCAGGCGCGTATCTATCGGCAAATGAGCTTCTCTCGGTGCTCGAACTGCTTGGGGCAAGTCGCCGATTGGCGCATTTTATTCGGGAGCGCCAAGAGTTGTTGCCCCACGTTGCTGCGTTCGGGGCCGATCTTGTTGACCTCCGTTTGTTGGAGCGCCATATTCGCGATGCCATTGATCCGACCGGCAGCGTACGTGATGATGCATCAAGCGAGCTTCGTTCCATCCGTGCAAGTATCGCGGACGTCAGTGCGCGTCTGCGCTCTAAACTCCGCCGCATCGTCCAGCGGCTCGGCGATGAAGAGCTGCTCCAGGACGAGTTCTACACCCAGCGCGATGGACGGCTCGTTGTGCCGCTCAAGGTTGAATACAAGCGCGCGCTGCCGGGCATTATCCACGGCATTTCTCAAACTGGCGCGACTGTCTTCTTCGAGCCGAGCGAAGTCTTCGAACTCAACAACGAGCTTGCCGAGCTGCGGAGCGCCGAAGAGCGTGAGATCATCCGCATCCTCCAATCGCTTACAGCGGAGGTCGGCTCCCATGCGCCGAGCATCCGTGCCGCCGATGCTGCTCTCACAACGCTCGATTCGCTCCGCGCGCGAGCGCTCTTCGCTGAGCACTATCGCGGCAGAAAACCGCGCATCGAAACAGAGAACATCATCGAGCTGCGCAATGTGTTCCATCCGTTGCTGGTCGCAAGCAAAGGCTTCGAACGCGTTGTGCCGCTCAGTGTCACGTTTGATGACGAGCGCCGAGGGTACTTGGTCAGCGGACCAAATGCTGGCGGAAAGTCCATTGCGATCAAAACGATCGGTGTGAGCACCGCAATGGCACTGGCTGGCATCTTTCCGCTCGGTGAGGTGGTCGTCTCACCGGTGAGGATTTTCGCAGCCATTGGCGACCACCAGAGCATCGAGAGTAACCTTTCGACATTCTCTTCCCAACTGGTTCGCTTGCGTCAGATTTTGCAGCTGTGCGATGGTGCAACGCTTGTCATCGTGGATGAAATTTGCGCCGGGACCGATCCAAGTGAAGGAAGTGCACTCGCTGCTGCGATTATTGACGGTATCCTTGAGCGCGGGGGATTTATCGTCGCTACGACGCATCAGTTTGTACTCAAAACCTACGCACTATCCCGTCCACACTTACTGAATGCCTCGATGGAGTTCGATACTGCCCGGCTGGAGCCGACCTATCGCTTTCTTCCTGGAGTGCCGGGGAACTCCTATGCATTCGAGCTTGCTGCTGCACTTGGTTTGCCGCAGGATGTGCTCGATCGTGCACGCGGCTATCTCGGCGATAGCCATGCACAGATCGAGGAGAGCATTCACCAGCTCCAGGAGCTTCGGAAAACGATGGAAGAACGTGCTGCTATCGCAGCCCGTGAGCAGCTCCACGCAGAGCAGCTACGCCAGCAGTACGAAGACAAGTTCCAGCAGTTCAAAGCCAAGTACTCCCAACTCCTCGAAGCTGCGCAGCGCGAAGCAGACGAGCTTATCCGTCGGACAAAGGAAGAGCTGCGCCAAATTCGGCAGAACGCCGAACTTGGTTCGATCGACGCAGCTCGCGCAGAACTTGCTGCACTCAAAGAGCGCATCGAACGCCAGTTGCCAACGCAACGTGCTGAGCAAGCTCCGCAGCTTGCCGTTGGTGACTATGCCGAACTCATCGCAACTGGTCAGCGAGGCAAAGTCATCGAGGTAACGCCAAAGCACATCACGCTCGAAGTTGGCGCGGTGCGGCTCAACGTCGCACCGGAGAAGTTGCGCCGTGCAGAGCAACCTCCGCACCAGCAGTCCAGCCGTCGCAACCGTCCCCTCAAGCTCGATGCGCCGACTCAGCTCGATGTGCGTGGCATGCGCGTGCAGGAAGCACTCCGCCGCCTCGAGCAAGCACTCAACGATGCGGTCCTCGGCGGCATTGGTCGTCTCACTGTTGTTCATGGTACTGGCAGCGGGCAGCTACGCCAGGCACTTCACGATTACCTCCAGACACATCCGCTTGTGGCGTCGTACCGCGTCGGCCAGGCGGGGCAGACCGATTGGGGCACCACGTATATCGAGCTTCGGTAGGTGTAGCGCGAACCGTTTTTGTAAGTTGCATTATCCGACGGTTGCACGACCACTTCACGCGCGCGGGGTATGTTCGAAGCAGAAATCGAAAGCACAAAACTTCGCCTTGCCGAGATGCTCCTGCCTCCGAGCAAGGGAGGCGTGCATCTGGTGCAGGTGCTCGATCATCCTTCGCTCGATCGAGCGTTCAAGGAATTTTTCCGCGCAGAAGTGGAGTGGCAACTCTACCAAGATCGTATCCAGCGCCAATCAAATCTGCCAATTGAACCAGACGACTTGGTTTTCCGGAACGTGTGGAGGCAAGTTGAGGATTACGTTCGTCAACACGCACGGTTCGACCGTCGGCAAGCGCTGGCGCTCATTGATACGGCGGTCAAAAGTATCCTCAACTACCGTATTCGCCCACGAGTGACGCTCAAATGGTTTGTCTATCGTGGCGAGCCGACAAAGCCGGTCTGCGAGATCTTTCTTCGCCTGCAGTACTTTGCAGACTATCCGTACTTTCGGCAGGGGTTCGAGCAATGGATGGAGGATCGCTCCCTTGCACGGGATAGTATGCAGATCATGCCCATGTTCGAATTCGAGCGCCTGGTCAAGCAGCTCGATGACGACTACATCCTGGACCTTTCTACGAGCGAATTCCTCGATTTGCTCGATCCGATGTTCAGCTTTTTCAACGATCCATCCACACCTACTGCGCTCGAAGCAATCCCAATCGAAGCGCTCATCGTGTTCCTCGACGATAAAGACATCCAAGTCATCGCGCAAAAATTCGAGCGGATGCTCTACCATGACGGTGTGCGTAATGTCAGTCGCGAAATGATCCTCCGCGTCGTTGAGCAAGTGCTGCAAGAGCTCGAGCAACAAGAGTATCAGTCGGAGCACAAAAGCGAGCACGATGCATCTGCTGCTTCTGCAGAGGCGATAGCGTCCTCCGATGTTCAGCACTCAGCAGGTATCTCGGCGCCTGGAAAAGAAGCCGCAGCTCCCGTAGAGGAACTACTTGCAACCGATAAACTGGAGCACAAGTCCCAGCCAGCAATCGAAGAGCCAACACACTACGACGATGAGACGCAGCCTGTGCTGAAAAGTAGCCCGCACGTTGAACAAGAAGTTTTTGCGCGTTCATCTGCGGCAGAAGATTCCCCTCCTGACTCTGCTCCCCCCTCGGCGGACGAATTCCACCGCACAAGCCGGGAGGTTGCACCCACTGAGAATGCTCCACTTTCGGAGGAAACGCCCGCTGCAGAGGAGACCGCATCCTGGGGCAGTACTCTACCTTCCGAACATGCGCCCGATGCAAGACAGGAACTGCAGGAAGAGAAAATCACCCCAGAAGGAGTAGCCACCGAGGGTGTGCTCGAGCACAGTGTCGCCAGTCAAGCGACGCTAGCCGAACCACCGCTCGCTGAGCACCTCGAGGGTGCAGTCTCCGATGAACCCGATGCCAACACACTGGCAGAGTTAGAGTCGTTGCTGGAAATGTCATCGGCTATATCCCCGACATTTCACACCGAAACCCCAGAGCAACGACATGCGCTCGAGCGGGAATTCGATCTTCCAGCCACGCAGGACTCGGCGAGTCCACCACGTATGGAAACCGAGGAATCGCTGACGAGTACACCATCGGAGCTTCCAATTGAACAAGACCAGGCGGAGACACTGGAAGGAGAAGCCGTCACAGTACAACCAGCAGTGGCGATGGCATCCTCGCGCGCTGCTACGACTGATGCGGTCTTGGAGAGTGGCATTCGGCAGGTCCGCGTTCCTGCAAGTATGCAGTCCCAGCAGCTACCACCCCTCAATGAGTTTCTCGGCGAGGATCTACGACAGCTTGTGCAAACGAAACTGTGCCAGGGCAGTCCGGAGCGCTACGATGCGTTGATCGCACGACTGGAACAAGCAACCAGTGTACGTACTGCACTCAACGAGCTTGATCGGTTTGTTGCTGAATTCAATCTCGACCCTAAATCGAAGGCAGCACAAGAACTCCGCGTTGCGCTCGTCAAACGCTATACGTTCAAGTAGTCGTCCCTTGGCCAACCTCTACGGGGCGTCGTCTTATGCATCTTGATTTCGAGAGCATCGCCGAATGAATTTCGTTGACCTTGTTCGCATCTACGCGAAAGCTGGCGACGGTGGAAGAGGCTGCATCAGCTTCCACCGCGAAAAGTACGTTCCCAAAGGTGGTCCTGACGGCGGCGATGGTGGTCGCGGCGGGGATGTCATTGCTGTTGTGGACCCCCATCTGAACACGCTCTTGCACTTTCGCTACAAGCGGCACTTCAAGGCAAGCAACGGTGCACCTGGAAGCTCCAACCGACGGACTGGAAAGCGCGGCAACGATGCTATCCTTCGCGTGCCGCCGGGAACGATCATCCGCGATGCGACCACCGGGGAAGTATTGGCAGAATTGCTACGAGGCGGTGAGCGTGCAGTGATTCTCCGCGGTGGGAGCGGGGGACGTGGCAATGCGGCGTTCGCTACACCTACGAACCGTACTCCCCGCTATGCCGAGCCAGGAAAGCCTGGACCTGAATGCTGGCTGGAACTTGAACTAAAGCTGCTTGCTGACGTTGGGCTGGTGGGATTCCCCAACGTCGGTAAATCTACGCTCATCGCAACGATCTCGGCAGCAAAGCCAAAGATTGCTGATTATCCATTCACGACGCTGGTGCCAAATCTCGGCATGGTTCGGCTCGATGACGAGCGGAGTTTCGTCGTGGCTGATATCCCTGGTCTCATCGAAGGAGCAAGCAGCGGTAAAGGCCTGGGGACGGACTTCCTCCGTCACATCGAGCGGACGCGTGTGCTAGTCTTTCTCCTCGACCCAACGATGATGCCTCCGCTGGAGGCCTATGCGATTCTCGAACGCGAACTGCTTGCGCACAATCAGCAGCTTGCGCAGAAGCGGCGCATTCTCTGCATCAGCAAAGCAGATACCCTGAGTCAGGAGCAGAGACAAGGCCTCTCTGCGCTGGAATTCCCTCAATACGGGCGACCACTGTTAGTGTCAGCAGTGACAAAGGAGAACATCCCAACACTGCTCGAACTAGTATGGGCTGCACTCGAAGCCGATAGCGATGAACAGACTGCGGGCGACGCACCGTCACATCGCCCGCAGTTGCCACTTGCCCAGGCGCCCAGCTCATCGCATCGCTCCAGAGCGAGCGTTAGCGGAGAAGTACCCCACCGTACTTGATGAAGAAGGGAACGAACACGAGGCTGATGATTGCCATCAGCTTGATGAGGATGTTCAGCGATGGGCCGGAGGTGTCCTTGAACGGATCGCCGACGGTATCACCAACGACTGCGGCTTTATGCGTTTCCGAACCTTTGCCGCCGTAGTTGCCTTTTTCAATGTACTTTTTCGCGTTGTCCCACGCAGCGCCAGCGTTGGCCATCGAAGTGGCGAGCATCACTCCACAAACAAGTGCACCGATGAGGACGCCTGCGAGCGTTTGTACGCCGAAGAGATACCCCACCACAAGCGGAGTGAGAATCACGAGCAATCCTGGAGCGATCATCTGCCGCAGCGATGCTTGGGTGGAAATATCCACGCAGCGGCGGTAGTCGGCACGCGCCTTTCCTTCGAGCAAGCCGGGGATCTCACGGAATTGGCGTCGTACTTCTGCGATCATGTCGAACGCTGCCTTGCCAACAGCACGCATCGTCAGCGCAGAAAATGCAAAGGGGAGCGCTCCACCAATCAACAGACCCGCTAGCACCGGCGGTGTCGTAAGCCCCAACATCTCAGGAGAGATTTTCGCGCGGGTCAGAAATGCGGACGTCAGGGCAAGGGACGTCAGTGCTGCCGAGCCGATCGCAAAGCCTTTCCCGATTGCCGCAGTTGTGTTGCCTGCTGCATCGAGCGCGTCGGTCCGGGCGCGGATGTCCTTGCCCATGTGTGACATTTCTGCGATGCCACCGGCGTTGTCCGAAACAGGACCGTACGCATCAATAGTCAGACCCACTGCGATAGTCGAAAGCATCCCCAGCGCGCCGATCGCGATGCCGTACATGCCAGCAAACGAAATACCCACAACGACCGTTAGTGCCAGCAAGAGCATCGGCACGACCGCCGAGTTGTAGCCCAGCGCAAGGCCGTAGATGATGTTCGTTGCTGCACCGGTCTGGGAAGCTTCTGCAACGGAGCGGACTGTCCGATAGCGATGCGCCGTGTAGTATTCGGTGACTAACCCCACGAGCATTCCAGAAATCAGGCCAGTCAGGAGCGACCAATAGACGCCGGTATTCGAGTAGAGCCGCTCGCTCCCTTCGAGCGTGAATGTCGAGGGGAGTAGTGCCATCGTCACCGGATAGAGGATGATTGCCATCGCAATGGTTGCAACGATGAGCGCTGCCTTGAGTGCGCCTTCAATGGAATCTTCCGATTTGGGACGAGCGAAAAAGAGCGCAACAAAACTCCCGAGGATACCAAGTGCGTTGATCAGGATTGGGAAGAGCAGCGCTCCTTCTCTGGCGTGTTCCGGCATGACGTGAAATGCCGAGGCACCGATTACAAGTGCTGCACAGGTTGATTCTGTTACTGAACCGAAAAGGTCTGCACCCATGCCGGCGATGTCGCCGACGTTATCACCGACGTTGTCGGCGATCACTGCGGGATTGCGCGGATCGTCTTCAGGGATGCCTGCTTCGACTTTGCCAACAAGGTCAGCGCCAACGTCGGCGGCTTTCGTGTAGATGCCACCACCGACACGACCGAAGAGCGCAACCGAGGATCCTCCGAGTGCAAAGCCGGAGAGGATTTCCATGAGGATGTGCCGTTCGATTCCTGGGAGCAAGGCATCGAGTGCAAGATAAACCACAATCAGCCCAATGATTGCCAGTCCCGTCAAGCCAAAGCCCATCACCGCTCCGGAGCGAAAGGCAATGCTGAACGCACGCTGTAACGAAACTCGGGCTGCGGCAGCAGTGCGTCCATTGCCGATGGTTGCGATGCGCATGCCGATGAAACCTGCAAGCATGGAGGTTCCTGCTCCAGCAAGGAAGCTCAGCATCGTGTAGATGCCATTGTCAACAGCCATCCAGATGAGGAAGCCGAAAATCAGCATGAACAGCGCCAGTGTGCGATATTCCCGTGCGATGAACGCCATCGCGCCTTCGGCGATAGCGGCGGTTACATCAGAGATGCGCTGCGCTTCCTCTGGGGAAGCAGCACCCTCGGCAACGGGGATTGCTCGGACAGAGCGTGCAAAAAACACAGCGACAAGCAATGCAAAGACACCACATGCAATAATTGCAAGCGTGACCATAGAGCCTACAATTTGGTTGGACATGGAACACAATCATGACCGCACGACCCCTCTGGCAGGCCAAGAGGAGAGATTGTCGAAGTGATCGTGCCGATTGCAATATACAGCGCATCTTGCGGGCAACCGATGATCGCCGTATTTTTGCACCGCACAAATGGCTGCGGTCTTAGCTCAGTTGGTTAGAGCGTCACGTTGACATCGTGAAGGCCAGTGGTTCGAGTCCACTAGACCGCACACAGAAACGCCCCGCTGGGTAATACCCGGCGGGGCGCTTTGGTTTTGTCGGTGTCAAGGTTGCCTTATGCATCGACGGTGGCACGCTGCGCCATTGCTTCGAGTTCATCAAGTGTTACCGACTTGGGACGTAGAATCGGGGAGTTCACCATCCGGTGGAAGAGAATTTGTGCGCAGATGCCAAGGGCGCGGGAGACGCCGAACATCACTGTGTAGAACGTGTACTCCGTCATCCCGAAGTCGTAGAGGAGTGAGCCACTGATCGCATCCACGTTCGGGTAGGGATTTTTCGCCTTCCCATGCTGGCGAAGGACATCAGGAACCACTTCGTAGAGGCGTTTGGCGATTGTGATGCAGTCATTGTCGAGCTGATATTGTTCGGCGAATCGGTAGAACGCGGTAAAGCGTGGATCAGTGACTCGCAAGACCGCGTGGCCGTAGCCTGGGATAACCTGGCCGCTGTTGAGGCGCTCCCAGCAGAGATCACGCAGCTGATCCAAACTCGGGACGCCGTTGTAGCGCTCGCGAATGTCGAGGATGAATGCCAGGCACTCTTGGTTTGCAAGGCCGTGCAGGGGGCCTGCCAGTCCATTGAGCGCAGCGCTGATTGCGTAGAAGGGATCGGAAAGCGCTGAGGCAACGGTGATGCCCGTCAATGCGCTGACGTTGCCACCTTCGTGATCGCTGTGGAGTACAAGGTAGAGCCGCACAAGATCTGCCCACGCAGGGCTATCGCTAACGCCCAGCATCCGCGCAAAGTTGCTACTCCAATCAAGCGAAGGATCCGGAGCAATCAGCGTGCCATCGCGGAACTTGAGGCGGTAGATTGCCGCAGCAATCCCGGTGATTGTCGAAAGCAACCGAATGCAATCGGCAAGTGCGTATTCCCACAGTCGGTCCTTGGCAACCCCTTCCTCGTAGGCTCGGCGAAATTCCGATTGGTGTTCCATCGCGAGCAACCCTGCCGAGAGCATCGCCATGGGATGCGCGTGCCGGTACATTCCCTGCAAGACCGTGAGGACTTCGTCTGGGACCTGTGCATTGCTCACAAGCAGTGAGGAAAGCTGCTGCTGCTCTTGTTGGCTGGGGCGCTGCCCTGTGGTCAACAGAAAGAAAATCTCTTCGGGGGTTGCCGATGTGAGCTCCAAGATCGGAATGCCACGAATGCGAAGCCCTTCCGCTGGTGAAACCGACGAGGTGTCGCAGAGCACCGATGGTACCCCCCGCATTCCACCGATGATTTGTTCGACAGTTACATTTGCAACAGCAACGTCGCTATACCGCTCGAGCAGCTGTGCACGTTTGTTGCGAAAGACTGGCAGTACGTCGCGAAGTTTCGATGCCAGAACATCCATAGCTTTCCTGAAAGCAGAGTGATACACCAAATTTGTACGATGTCGCTGAACTCTACAAGCGCCGCCGCACAGAGAGCACGTGGTGGTTCCGTCAATCCATGCATTGCGGGCATACCTATGCAAAACTACGTTGAGTGCGTTGTATATGCTTTTTCCGAAGTTTTCCCCAGTTAGCGCAGCAGGTGGATGATTCGACGGTTTGCATTGATCCTAACAGCAGGAATCGGACTGGCACTCGGCACCGTTGCGTTGATACTGTTTTCGCCGTTGCCGATCTCGGGTCGGCACGTGCTGTTCGTGCCAGAAGGGATGACCGTGCAAAAGCTACTCGATACACTGGACAGCACAGGTGCTGTGCGCGTTCCCTGGCTCTGGAGGCAGCTCGCATGGGGTGTTGGGAAATTCCGCCGTGTGAGCATTCGTATGGGGTCGTATGAGCTTTCGCCGGCGATAACCCATGTGCAGCTTTTCAGCAATCTTCTCACGGGGAGCAACCGGCTTGTGCAGCCGCTGACGATCTACGAAGGGGAGACGACGCCTCACCTTGCTGGATCGCTGGCACGTGTGCTTGGCGATGATTCTGCTCGTGTCTATCGTCTCATCGTTGGTGATAGTCTTGCACGCGCATTTGATCTTGAGGGTGCGCCATCCCTTGAAGGGTACTTGCTACCAGCTACCTACGAACTCTACAAGTGTGAGCCAACCGAACATGCGATCAAACGCATTGTACGGCATTTCGATGCCGTTTGGCAGGAGCGCTTTGCATCTAAGGCTCGCCAGCAGGGACTTTCGCGCCAGCAAGTGCTGACGCTGGCAAGCATTGTCGAAGGAGAAGTTGTCAACCCAGTCGAGTATCGTCGAATTGCTGGGGTCTATTGGAACCGCTTGCGGCGCCATATGAAGCTCGAAGCAGACCCAACAGTGCAATACGCACTCGGCTTTCCTCCGCGACGGCTCTCATTCCGTGACTACCAGATCGAGCATCCCTACAACACATACCGCATTGTTGGGCTTACCACCTGGGCCGATCAAAGCGCCGAGTATTCGAGCCATCGAAGCAGTGCTCGATCCCGAAGTGCACGATTACCTCTTCTTCTGCAGTGTGGGAGATAGCAGTGGCATCCACCGTTTTGCTCGGACGTACACTGAACACCTGGCCAACGTGCGACGGTATCACCGTACCCTTCAAGAGCAGGGGAAGCTGAGCGACTTATCGCGGTGACAGTTCTCTGGAAGGAGAACGTTGTCCGTATCCGTTGAGGGCACGGATGCTCCCAGTGGCTTGGAGTTGAACGCGGAAGTGCTGTAGTCGGACGTAATTATCGGTATCGAAGCTTTGGTCGCCGTAGAGTTCCTGGATGCGGCCAGCACTGGGAGGCTCAAGCTCGAGCCGCACACGCGCGCGACCGTCGTTTGCCAATCCATAACCACGTGTGACAACGTGGTAGAGCCGCTCGCTTTCACGGCGGATGCTGACAATCTCCGGCTGGGGAAACATCTCGCAGAGAATCGCAAGTGTTTGTCCGATGCGCTCAGTGCCGGCGTAACGCTCGAAGAGAAATCGCCGTCCCGTATCGGCAATCGTGGCAGTAAACGAGAACGGCTGGCCATTGCTGGTCGCACGGATTACGCCGCTTTCATCTCGGAGTACGGCGCGGGGCGTCGTCCCGCTCAAGTGCGGAAGGTTCGGCTCGAAACGGTACTCAATGCCGGGATACATTACTGATGGCACACTCGGTGCTTGCAGTGAAGCCGACACAACGGTAAAAGTCGCCGAGGATTCTGTACCATCTCGGCGGACAAGACGGATGCGTGCTTGCGCCGACCCCGGCTGCGTTGTTACACCGCGGAGGTGCAGTGCGTTGCCCTCGATTGTAACGACAACGTTCCCGATACCGCTGACAATCGGCGCCTGGGCAATATCACGCTCGAGCGAGGCACCATAGACTGCTAAGCGGTTTTCCCACGTGAGAAATGGAATTGTCTCGACAACGGGAAGCTCTGGAACGATGGAAAATGTGCCGCCACTCGGTTGCAACTGGAGTTGCTGGGCGAACAGTGAGCGAATGCGCAACTCGAGTGCGCTGTCGAGCGATGGCGGCGCTTGCTGCGGTTGCAACCGCTGTTCGGCAAGGTATCCGATGAGGAACGTAGCCTCGCTACGGAGGAGATTGTCGGTGCCTACCAAGAGTGGTTCGAGCTGCTGTCGCTGCTGAACGGGAATGGTGGCTGGGAGCTGTGGCTGCGCACTTGCAACAATGCGCACGCGGTAGAGCTGTGATTGCCGGCGAGGCGTTATCTGCCAGTGAATGCGAAGTGCTTGCCCGATCTGGCGGGCCAGCAGCCGGACATCGCCAACCTTCAAACTACCATCAGCAGTAGTTGTTTCCTCGGTCCCTGTCGCTTGATCGGTCACGATGATCGTGTAGCGGAGGCTGTTGATAAGACCAGTCGGAACGATCGTGTTGAGGCTATCGAAGTGCACGATCTTGATGCTATCACCATCAACGATTGCACGGCAGAGCAGTGTCGGCTTTTCGACGACGAGAGTGAACGTCGAAGCAACGAGGGAACGTATCGCTGTGCTTGCCAGTTCAGCTTCACGTTTGGGTGAATCCGACAGCAGCAGCATGAGCGCTGCCAAGTAGAGGACGAAGTAAAGTTCGAGTCCGCCGCGACGCATCATGACGATGGAGGAGCGTTATCCGAAAGCCGCTGGGCAAGGAATTGTTCAAGCTGGCGGCGCACAGCTATCTCGATGCGCTCTTGTTCGATGGTGCTTGCTGCATGTCGAAGCTCTTCGATGCTCGCAGACACATTGCGCAGTGTGGCATTGAGTTCTGCAATACGTTCGATGAGTTCTGGTGCGGGGGAAGTAGTGCGCTGGGCAGCTGTTGCAGCATGTTCGGCGGCTGTAGCTAAACGCGACGTTTCTGTTGCCAGTTGTTGAAGCTGTTCTGCGATGTTCTCGAGAGCAATGGTGCTGGCAGCAAAGTCGCGCCCAATTTCGCCAACTTCAGTGATGAGCTCCTCGATGCGCTTAGCGGTCGGATCCTCTTCATCGCGGCGGAAGAACATTACGGCAAACAGCATGATCAGGAGGAGAGCCTCCAGACCAATGCTGAGCATGACAGTCGTGTCGCTGATGCCTGCTGAAAAGCGCCGCAATCCCACAACGACCAACAGAATCGCTGCCCCGCCATAGACGAAGGATACGATGGTGGAGTAGTAGTAGCGCGAGAGGATTTCTTCCAGCCATAACCGTGTGCCAGCACGTGCGCCGAGGGGATGCTCGATGGTGACAGGCTGCTCGAAATACCCTTCGAGCGATCGGCTCCGTGTGGCGATGTTCCAAAGCATGCGGAGTGTTTCCCAAGAGCCGTAGTGGCGCTCTTCCCGCAGAATACGGTAGAGCTCCCGATACAGGCGTCGTCCCTGTGGTGTCGCCAGTGAGGTAATGGTCATCATGTCGGGGTTCGAAGAAGAACAACTACGGCAACAACGGCGAAAATGATATTGGCGCTCCAGCCGACAAGGGTCGGAGGAAGTGCGGTATCCATGCCCAGCGCCTGCGTGATTTTGGTGAGCACAAGATAGCAGAACGTCAGTGTCATTGCTGCTGCGATGTTCGCTGCAAGTCCGCTCCGCTTTTTGACGGATGCAAATGGCACCGCAATGAGCGCTACGATGATGTTGGCAATGGGGAATGCGTAATCACCGGCGTGGGCAATGTCGAGCTGACGAGTATTGCGTCCTCCTCGACGGAGGAACGCGATGTAATCGGCTTGTTCGGTAAGGGTCATCTCCTCCAATGATCGTTGGAGTGTGCCGAGACGCGCGTCATCGGTTGCGAGCGTTACCGGAAGTTGAGCGTAGTACGAGCTGCTGAGGCTCCCGGCACTGAATGTGCGCACAAAGCATTCCTCGGCAATCCAGCGTCGTGAACTGCTGTCCCAACGGAACGAACGTGCATCTACTCGGCGGACGACACGAGGGAAGTGGTCATCGCTATATTCCTCGACGCTCAAATCTTTGCCGTGTTTGTTGCCCAAGTCGTAGTATCCCATTGCCACGATCCGACGCGGGGTGTCGCGGAGGTAAAGGTTGTAGAGCTGCTGTTCGACTCCACCGGTATTTCTGCCGAGGTATTGCCGCTCGATGGCGAACTTTTTTGTCAGGACCCGAGGAACAACCCAGCCATTGAAGTAGAGATGCCCGGCAGCTACGACTGTGCAGAGCAGAAGGATTGGCGCCATGAGGCGATAGAGGCTCATGCCGGCGCTTTTCATTGCGGTGGTCTCGTAAGCATCGGTAAGCTTCCCAATCGCAAAGAGGATCGCGACCAAGACAGTGACCGGCAGCAGCAGTTTGATGATCTCTGGCAAAAAGTAGAGGTAGTAGCGTGCGATTGTCCATGCGTCGGCATGCTGATCGAGGAAGCGATCGAGACTCTCGATGAGGTTGACCACGATGAACACAAGCGACAGTGCAAGCAGTGCAAACGCCATGCTCACAACGACAGCACCGAGAAGGTAGCGATCGAGAATGCGCATCAAACTGGGGGGAAATGCCCTATCTGGCGTAAAATTACAGCAGCACCGTATTTTTGCATGCTTTTGATGCCGCACCAGGACGTATGTTCCACTAATGCCGGTGTAGATGCGCAGCTTGATAGGTGTGGCGCTGCGACTACATCGAAGGAGATGTTCATGACAGAAACTGCCGACCTGCCTATGACAAGCGATCCGACGAGCGCTCAAACGCTTCCTGCCCAAGAAGCAGCAAGTGGTATCCCGGCACCGCAAGAAGCGGCTGCTGCTTCCGCCAAACCAGTACGGCTACCAAAGAAGTCTGTGCTTGCGGCTGTATTGGAAGGGGATATTCCGTTGCCACCAGTGGATGATACTTCGTACAACCAACTTCTGGAGCGCTCGACACGGCAGATCAAAGAAGACGAAATGGTCCACGGGGTGATCACCGCAATCACGAAGGATGAAATTTGGGTAGATGTCGGTTTCAAATCGCTCGGGGTAATCCCACGAGCGGAATTTAGTGCTGCTGCCGATACGCTCAAGGTCGGAGATGAAATTGACGTCTTCGTCGATCGGCTCGAGGACAGCCAGGGGCGCCTTGTGCTCTCTCGCCGCCGAGCTGACTTTATGAAAACCTGGCAGCAGATTGTTGAGCTCTACGAAAAGCAAGAGATCGTCAACGTCCGTATCCTCCGCCGGATCAAGGGCGGGTTCGTTGTGGACCTTCTGGGGATCGAAGCGTTTCTCCCTGGTTCGCAAGTGGATATGCGACCAGTCCGCGATTTCGATGCATGGATCGGGAAAACGCTCGATGTCCGCGTCGTCAAAGTCAACAATCCCAGCGAGAACGTCGTCGTCAGCCACAAGGTTCTGCTCGAAGAGCAAATTCAAGAGCAGCGGCAGCGAATCTTGAGTATGCTCGAGCGTGGCTTGGTGCTCGAAGGTCACGTCAAGGCAATTGCGGACTTTGGTGTCTTCATTGACCTTGGCGGGGTGGATGGATTGGTGCACATCACAGACTTGTCGTGGGGACGCGTCAATCATCCGTCGGAGGTCGTTAGCCTTGACGAGAAAGTCAAGGTTGTTGTGCTCGACTTCGATGAAGCGAAAAAGCGTATCTCGCTCGGTATGAAGCAGCTGACGCCGCACCCATGGGAGCAAATCGGCGATAAGTACCAGCCTGGAACCAAAGTCAGTGGCCGTGTTGTGAGCATTACCGACTACGGCGCCTTCATCGAAATCGAGAAGGGCATCGAGGGGCTCATCCACATCAGCGAAATGTCGTGGACGCAGCACGTCAAGCATCCCTCGCAAGTTGTGTCGCTCGGGCAAGTCATCGAAGCAGTCGTCTTGAGCATCGACAAGGAAAATCGCAAGCTTGCACTCGGTATCAAGCAGCTCCAGCCGGATCCATGGAACGAAATCGTCCAGAAGTATCCTGTTGGCTCGGTGCACAAAGGCATTGTCCGCAACATTGCCAACTACGGTGTCTTCGTCGAGCTTGAGCCTGGAGTCGAAGGACTTGTCCACGTCAGCGACCTATCGTGGACGAAGAAGATTCGCCATCCCGGCGAGTTAGTCAAACGCGGCGATCCGCTCGATGTCGTAGTCCTCGCGCTCGACTCTGAACAGCGCCGCATTTCGCTTGGCCATAAACAGGTGACGGAAAATCCTTGGGAACGCTATGCGGATCGCTTCAAGCCGGGCGTACTCACCGAAGGGAAAATCCTCCGCATTGTGGATAAGGGCGTCGTGGTAGAGTTACCCGAAGGCGTCGAAGGATTTGTCCCATCGTCGCACTTGTCGTTCGCACCGGTCAAGACAATTGCCGAATACTTCGCAATTGGCGATGTGCTGCCGCTCAAGATCGTCGAATTCCACGAAGAGGACAAGCGTATTGTGCTCTCGGCTGTTGATGCCCTCCGCGAGAAAGGCGAGGATGCAATCCGCGCGTACAACGAAGCGCATCCAGTCCCTGGCGCCGATGAGTACGCGTTTGCACCGCTGGATGATGCGTTGAACAGTATGCCCGTTCAACCTCCACCGTCGCTTGATGACGCGCTTCCGACTGTTGCTGCCACCATTCCAACAGTCGAAGCTGGCCCGGCAAGCTCAGAAAGAATCTCCGACACGCCGGAGGAATCATCCGCGGTCGAACCAACAGCAGAGGCTTCACCTGCAGTTGAGCATCCACAACAGGAACAGTCTCCGGAAGAAACTATTGCTCCGGAGTCTGCGGGAGAATCTGCTTCGACGGACGAACAACAACATCAAGCGTAGTCATTGCGCTGGACGCGAGCACTCGGGGATGCGTGCAATCTCATCCTAATGTGAACGCTTTGCTCGCTGCGAGTAAATTCGCAGCGAGCTTTTTTCATTCTGCGGTAACGTATGCTCTTCCGTATCGCTCTTGTTTCGATTGGCAATGAAGTTCTCAGTGGTGACACGCTCAACACCAACGTGCGCTGGCTCGCCGAGCAATGCACGGCACTGGGAGCAGTGATCACTGAGCACCGCACGATCAGCGACGACACTACTGTAATTGTTGATACCATTGGAGAACTGCGCCAGCGGTGCGAGCTTATCATCGCCACTGGCGGATTGGGTCCTACCCATGACGACCTCACGGTTGCAGCGATGCTGGAGCTGTTCGCTGACGAACTCGTTCTTCACCAGCCTACGCTCGAGTACATCGAGCGCGTTGTCGCTGAGCGTGGGCGGATGCTGACCCAGCGGCTTCGAATGCAAGCAATGGTCCCGGCGTCGGCAACTGTTCTGCCGAACCGTGTTGGTTCAGCGCCGGGGCTGCTCTTTGATCGCGGCGACGGTGCAGCGGTGATTGTGCTGCCCGGTGTGCCGCGGGAGATGGAGCACATCATGCTCGAATCAGGGTTGCGGTGGATCGCCGAGCGTATCGCATCGGGCGGGTATGAGGTCATTGCCGAACATGTTTTTGTAACCGCGGGAGTCCCTGAAGCTGAGCTTGCCGACCGGCTGGAGCCGCTTCGGATACAACTACCGCCGACAGTCAAGTTGGCGTTTTTGCCATCGGCAAGCGGGGTGCGAATTCGTGTCCGTGCACGCGGCCGCCCCGGTGCCGTGCGCCTGCTCCTCGATCGAGCAGTCGAGCCACTGCGAGCTGCGCTTGGCAGTGCGATTGTGTCGGAAAACAATGAGCGTCTTGTCGAAGTGCTCCAGCGCGAGTGCATCGCGCGCGGTAAAACGCTCGCAGTTGCCGAATCCTGCACCGGTGGCATGCTCGGCATGGAGATTACCTCTGTGCCGGGTAGCTCGGCGTACTTCCTCGGCGGTTTGATTTGCTATTCCGATGCGGTCAAAATTCATTTCGGCGGTGTGCGCCCAGAAACGATTGCACACTACGGTGCAGTCAGCCAGCAAACGGTCGAGGAGCTTGCTGCGTACATCCGCGCTGCGTACGGTAGCGATTTTGCCATTGCGATTTCTGGCATCGCTGGTCCCGGCGGCGGTACAGAGGAAAAGCCTGTCGGCACTGTTTGGATTGCAGTTGCTGATGGGCACGAGGTCGCCGCACGGCAGTTTCGGTTCGGGAGCGATCGGCATACGGTACGTGTGCGTTCCTGCGCGGCTGCGATGTTGATGCTGCTGGAGCGTCTCCGCAGAGATGACCGGACTGCGCAATGAGCTGGGTCGAACTGCTGGCAACGCTGCTCGGCATCGCATACGTTCTGCTGATGATCCGCAGGAACATCCTCTGCTGGGTGGCAGGCAACATCAGCGTTACGCTCCAGGCGATCTCGTTCTACAGCGTCCGCCTCTATGCCGACATGGCACTGCAGGCGGTGTACTTTGCGATGGGGTGCTACGGGCTGTGGCTCTGGTGGAAACGTTCGCCGCATGACTCGGATGAGCGCCCAATCAAGCGCATCGATTCGTTCCGCACGTGGGCGCACCTGGGATTTGCGTGGGTTAGTGGCAGCCTCGTGTGGGCAGCAGTGCTGCGGACGTGGACGAATGCAGCGATCCCAGAGCTGGATGCTACGCTTGCAACTGCAAGCTTAGTCGCGACGTGGATGCAGGCGCACCGCTACCTTGAAAATTGGCTGCTCTGGATTGCTATTGATGCTGCCTACGCTGGCGTCTATTGGAATCGAGGACTGCAGCTCTACGTCGTCCTTTATGCGGTGTTTGTTCTCATGGCTTGGCAAGGCTGGAAGGTATGGCGTCGAATGCTTCGGTGAAGCGTGCACTGCTCCTCGTTGACATTGATGGAACGCTCCTCCGTGTCCATCGGCATGTGACGCGGCACGTCTGGTCCGAGACGTGG
The DNA here is from genome assembly GCA_026003495.1 of Candidatus Kapaibacterium sp. Taxonomy (GTDB): domain Bacteria; phylum Bacteroidota; class Ignavibacteria; order Kapaibacteriales; family NICIL-2; genus NICIL-2. The sequence goes on from BPHK01000001.1 coordinate 800,778, forward strand.
TCGGCTGTCGTCGGCGGGGAGCTTCCGTGGCATCGGCTCGATTCCGCTGCCGGGAAAACTGATCTGCAAATTTTCGCCCAGCTCCTTGGTGATGTAGACGCAGCGCGCTCGCTTGCTCCGGATTTTTTCGATGCACTGGCCAGCTGTGCCGAACGTGCGATAATCCACGATGCAATCGAACTCTGTCCTGGAGCGGAGGATTTTCTCGAGGCTGCCGAGCGCTATGGAGCAGTGCTCGCAATCCTTTCCGGCAACGAAACACGCATTGGCTGGCATAAGCTTCGGGTTGCTGGACTCGAAGGCTACTTCGTCGCTGGATTTTTCGGTGGCGATGCAATCGAACGCGCCGAACTACCACCCCGAGCGCTCAAATGGGCTGTGAGCGAACAATACCTTTCGCAGGGTGCTTCGGTCATCGTCGTGGGTGATACCCCCAACGATATTGCGTGTGCGCGCCGTTACGGCCTCGGTTGTCTTGCCGTCGCCAGCGGCCCCTACTCGTTTGATGAGCTTGCCATGCACCAACCGATGGCGTGTTTTCGTCATCTCGGACAGGCCGCACTAAGTTTGCATAGGTTTCTACCCACGCATCCAATGGCACGGCAACCAATCATCGCTATTGATGGCCCAGCAGGCTCTGGCAAAACCACGACTGCACGATTGCTGGCCGAGCGACTGGGCTTTACCTACATTGACACAGGTGCGATGTACCGTGCACTGACGCTGGCTGCCTTAGAACATGGCGTCCCGATGAACGACGAAGCGCTTGCAGCATTGCTCGAGCGCTCTCGGATCGAACTGCGCCACACGCCACAAGGGCAGCGAACTTATCTCGACGGGCACGATGTCACCGAGCGCATTCGGATGCCAGATGTTACCGCTCACGTCAGCCAGGTTAGTTCGTTCCCCTCGGTTCGAGCAGCGATGGTTCGGATTCAGCAGCAGCTTGGCGCACGTGGCGGCGTTGTCATGGACGGGCGCGACATTGGAACTGCCGTCTTCCCCGATGCCGACGTCAAGGTGTACATGACAGCAGATCTTGCAACACGCGCCGAACGGAGGCTCGAGGAACTGCGAGCTACCGATCCAGCGTTGACACTTGACGATGTCATTCGCCAGCTCGATGAGCGCGACCAGCTCGATTCGTCCCGTGAGCATAATCCACTTCGCCGAGCCGAAGATGCAATTGTCATTGACACAACGAACTTGAGCATTGAAGAGCAAGTCGAGCGTATCGCCCGCTACGTTCGCGAGCGCGTTGTAGAATCTTCACCCTCACTGCCATGAACGTTACCATTGACCCGCGGTCAGGATTTTGCTGGGGCGTTGTCCGAACAGTACAAATCGCTGAGGAAACGCTCGAAAGCTCCCCACCAGGAAGCGTGTACGTTCTCGGAAACATCATTCACAACCCCCGTGAGATCGAGCGTCTTGCCGCCAAGGGGCTCAAAACGCTTCGCTCGCGCGAGGAGATTGCATCGCTTCCGCCAGGAGCAAAGGTGCTCATCCGTGCACACGGCGAGCCACCCGAAACGTATCGGTTGGCGCGGCAGCACCGCATCGAGATCATTGACGCAACGTGCCCTGTAGTGACGAAGCTTCAGGAACGTGTCCGCAAGTTCTACGACCTCGGCTACCAAATTGTGATTTTCGGCAAGCGTAACCATGCAGAGGTTGTTGGGGTGCGTGGCGTCTGCAACGATGAGTGTATTGTCGTCGAGCGTCTCGAGGATGCACTCGAGCAGGTGGATGTGCGAAAGAAGACTGTGCTGTTTTCGCAGACGACGATGGATCGCCCGACATTTCTCCGATTGCGAGATGTGCTCAAGAGCCGAATCGAAGAGCTGATCGTCGAGGAGATGGGGACAATCGCAACCGAGTTCCATGCGAAGGATACGATCTGCGGCCAAGTTTCAGGACGCGAAGACGACTTGCGCCGATTTGCTCGCCAGCACGATGTGGTGATTTTCGTTGCTGGCAAAGAATCATCGAATGGAAAGGTGCTCTTCGACGTTGCCCGATCGGAAAATCCGCAGACGTATTTCATCGAGGACGTAAGCGAGCTGCAATCGGAGTGGTTCGAGGGAGCCGAGAGTGTGGGAATCACCGGCGCAACGAGTACTCCACAGTGGTACATGCAGCAGGTACGGCGGGAAATCTTGCGGCGCGTTGCTACTGCTTCAGCAATGCTATAGCCTGCTCGGCAGCGCGGGCGCCGTGGGCGACGGCATTTTCGAAGGCGGGAGCTGCGTCGTTATCAGTGTTCGCAAAGAGAATGCGTCCGAGCGGCTGACGTGCCGCTTGCGCAGTACCGCTGTGAGATCCCGGCGTTGGGACGACAAGCGCATGCCCCCACCCGAAGAGGTGCACTTCCTCGACTGCCTCACGCTGGATGGACGGCACCGTCTTGGTTGCATGCTCTGCGATGCGGCGAGCGAACGCTGCGAGCACATCATCGCTTTGCAACATCGCACGGTCTTGCGCAGAACGTGGTGCGTAGATGCTTGCGACATGTGCGGTGGTGCTGGCATGTCCAGTTGCATTTGCGTTGATGATGTCTGTAAACAGCGGTGGTGCGTTCGGTACCCAAAGGTCGAATGCCGCTGGGAGCAGCGGCCGCTGCGCGCAGAGATGCACCGTCAGAAACGGTGAGTAGTGCAGAGCATGCATTGCAGCTTTCTGCGCCGCGGGTAGCTCGGCAATGACCCACGGGAGCATGAATTTCTGCACTGCAACAATCGCAACCCGTGATCGAAAGCGGTGGAGCCTACCGGCAGCATCAATTGCCCATGTCGTGGGATTGCGATGAGGATCCTCGATGTGAAAGCATGTCATCCCGGTCTTGATGCGGTCGCCGAGCTTCTGCGCGATGAGTGCGCTCAGTGCTCCTAAGCCACCGGGGAACGTGTAGCGTGGTGTATCGAGCTCATTGGCGTAGAAGTTCAGCAGGGAGTATGCGTTGATGTTCTCCAAGGTATCGCCCATCGAGGAGCGGGCGTAGAGTTCGAGCAGCGAGTGCAAAAACGGCGAACGGTACGAGGCAAGAAACTCGCTTGCACGTTGAGCATCGAGCTTGCTCATTGCAGGCGGAAGAGTCTCCGGAAGTGGATAGGCAGGTATGCTTCCTCGAGTGCGCATGTCCAGCAACTCATCCCGAAAGCGCCGAAGTTCTGCTTGTTCTGTCCGTGGAAGCGGTAGGGACGATATCACGCTGTCATTCCACAGCTGTTCAACCGGCTGCCCCTCGATGATGACGGCATCTGGTGGAACTGGTGTGGGCGCAAGTCCGGCATACGTGCACAGCTCGCCGATCATGTCGGTTTGCTCGACAAAGTAGATGGAAGCCAGTGGGTAGCGCTGCTCGCTGTACGAACCTGCCCGTGCGGCGCCACCACCGACTGGCTCGCTATCGAGGAGGAGAACGTCGTATCCTGCCGTAGTCAAAAGCACAGCAGCAGCCAGTCCGGCAGGCCCTGCGCCGACGATCGTCACGTCTGCTGTATGGGTAACGGCGTTCTGCCAATCAATCCCTCTGCGCTCATGCTCGCGAATGAAGCGGTGAGGATTTTCGTACTGCTGGCGTGATACCTCTGGCCCGACATTATTGGAGCGTTCAACGCTGGGGCTGCGGCGGTTACAGCCACCGAGTGGCGGGGATAGGTAGAGTGCACCGCTCCCCAGGAGCACAATGCGAAGGAAATCACGTCGGCTGGGCATGCGTTGATAGCCAAGGATGGGTGATCACTCTGCCATGCAGCGGCTACTTCATCGGCTCGATGACGAAGTACGTGCCGCCGGTGTAGAATCGTCCTTTCGGGCGCAGCTTTCGTGGCGGTGGATTGTATGGATCGGTCATGGATGTCGTAATGATAGAAAGCCGCGAAGCAGCAATGCCTCGTGCACTTAGGAACGCACGGATTGCTTCAGCGCGCTTGCGTGCCAGTTCTGCCATGCGTTCGCGAGTATCCTCGTGGTCGGGATAGCATTCGATCCCAAGCTTGACGTCAGGATTGAGGGATAGCAACTCTGCGTAGCGCGCAAGTTCTTCCTCCGCGCCAACGCGGAGAGTTGCCTTATCGCCCTCGAAGAGGGGAATGCTGACGACAAGACGCTGCCCGGCATTCTTTGCACGAAGCGTGAAGTCCCGCGAGAGCTCTGTGTATCGAGTAGCAGGAGGTACGGTTACTGTATCACGTGTGGTCATGTACCCTTCTGCACGAAGCTCCACGACGTAGCGGCCTCCAGGCTTGACAATCACCTGGTAGGCGCCGTTGTCGGACGCATTCGAGCGAGTCTCGTTGACCTTCGTCCCGCGTTGGTCGTAGAGCGTAAGGTTCGATGTAATGCCTTTCCGCGTCTCCGCATCGAGCACGACGCCCTGGAGCAGAACTGTTGCGGCAATTTGTGCTGAACAGCTAACAGTAATGCACAGCGCACCGAGTGTGATTGCCAATGGCTTCATCGCTTCTTCCGCTTTGGTTTTTTCGTTTGACTTGTTGAGTGCATCGACGAGGATTTAGCACGGGATGTTGCGCTTTCCGCAACTGTTTCAGCCAGTGAAAAATCCTGCGTTAGCTCGGAGAACTTATTCGAAGGGGGACTGGTGAGTGTGTACGTAAAGCGCTCGAGATTATCGGTCGTAATGGTGATGCTATACGTTCTGCCTGGTGCGAGCACTGTTTGGTAGGAGCCATCAGCAGCACTTTTGGCACGAACTGCCTTTCCGCTTTCATCGCGGAAGAGGAGCTCGACGTTTGCTGGAGCACCGTTGTGCCGCACAACGCCGCGGAGCAGCACCGTTGGTTCCAGTTGCCACGCAAGCAGATACGGTGCAGCGAGCATGCAGAGGGTAACAATGCGAGCAATCATCGCTTTCGTTGAGATTGATTGTTGATCGAGCTGTTGCGAGACCAGATACGAATCGAGCCATCGCTGCACCCGGCGACAATGGTGCTCCCATCGCTGGTGACGTCGATGCTCCATATCGGAACGCCGAGGTTGACACTATCGAGCAGCGAACCTGTGGCGACATCCCACATTTGGATGAAGCCATCGTGTCCAGCACTGAGCAGCGTTGTGTTGTTGCCAGCAAATGTCAAGTCCGTAACGTAGCCGTCGTGCGCATCGAGCGTGCGGAGGAGTTGTCCTTGCGGTATGCTCCAAATCTTGATGAATCCCTCCCGATCAGCACTGGCGAGCGTGCGACTGTCGAAGGAAAAAAGAACAGTGGTACACGGTGCTGTATGGGGTGGGCCACTGAGTGTAATTGCTGGTGATGGACTCGTCGGAGACCAGACGAGCACTTGCATATCGTCACCACAGGAGGCAATCAAGCTGTCGTTGTAGCTGAACGCAACGCCTGTGACCGCACCAGTGTGACCGCGGAAGGTCTTTAGTTCCGCACCAGTTTGCCAATCCCACATCTTCACCGTTCGATCGGTGCTTCCGCTTACGACGAAGCGACCTGTATCGGTCTGGCTAAAGTACACGCAGAGGACATCGCCCTGATGCCCGCTGAGAAGCTGCTCTTGCATGCAGCCATTGGCAGACCAGATGCGGATGGTGCGATCGTTGCTCGCACTGGCGATGTGGCGATCGTCGCCGGAAAACGAGACGTTGTTGACCATGCTGGAGTGGCCGCTGCCAGCACAGAGCAGCTTCATCTCGGGCAGCCGCCAGAGCTTGACGGTGCCGTCAAGTCCACAGCTTGCCACAAGCGAGTCGCTTTCGCTGATGAAGATGCCAAGGACATCTCCCGCGTGTGCTGCAGTGATGATGCGGATCGGCTTGTGGGATTGAGCATGCACGCACTCGGTGACGAGCACGAGTGCGAACAGAACGTGCGCAAGGCGAAACTTCATGCGTGCAAATCTCCAAAGAGTTCTTCCAATCGCTGGAGCGTCGAAAGGATCGTTTCGGCTTCCTGGCGGGTGAGCGTGATCGTATCGGTCTGGCTGGCAAGTTTCGCACGGAGCTCGGCTGCACGACGCTTTTCGGCGTACCGATGTTCGATGCTCGCATCGCTTGCGATGTGTTCAAGCTCTTCGGGAATGCCGTCGGCAAGGAGCGTCCGCACTTCCGCGATCGTCTTCCGTTGCTCGCGGAGCAGGACCTTGAGCACGCGGAGGACCCGGAGATCGCGTTCGGTATAGACACGGTTGCCGGCACGGTTCTTGTTTGGGTGTAATGCCGGAATTTCCCGTTCCCAGTGGCGGAGGATGTGTTGCTCTTCATCGAAGAGCTCGCTAACTTCGCGAATGGAGTAGTAGAGCTTTGGAATATCGGTGTGCTTCACGCGCGTGCTCCGCAACAAGCCCTTTGCAACGTTGGATGCAAATATACACGTCGCTCGCTATCGAATTCGTCTCCCCGCTGTGACTTGCAGGCAAAGAGTTTGATGAGCACTTATCACTTTCGCCATCCGAGCGATCGCACCCTGGTTGCCCATGTCGAATCGCTCCTCCGTCGCGTTCCCGAGATCGAGGAGCTCGACCCCCAGCGACGATTCAACCTTATCGTCGCAACGATGGAAGCAGTTACCAACGCTGTCGAACATGGCAACAAATTAGATCCCAGCAAGGCAGTTGATCTCTGGGTTGAAGTCAAAGACGATACCATTAGCGTACATGTCCGAGACTACGGGAGTGGTTTCGATCCCAGCGATCTCCCCGATCCTCGGATGCGCGAGAATCTTCTCCGCGAGGGTGGACGCGGGGTTTTTCTCATGCGTGCCCTTGTTGATCACGTGGAATTTGTTCAACGCCAGCCAGGGACGGAGGCGATCATCACCCTCTATCGGTAGGGAATGCCGCTACCAGAACGCATTCTTCCAGTGCCGAATGGCAATGCTGCCATCGGATCCTTCCTCGATTGCGATGACGTCGAAACGATATTCACGTGCTTTGAGTGCGGTGATCGCCAGGAACCCCTCTGCGATACGGCGGAGCTGCCGGCGCTTGCTTGCTGTGATGGCATCTTCGGGTGTGCCGTACGTTGCAGTCCGGCGATACTTGACCTCGATGAAGACAAGTGTTTCACCATCGTACGCGATGAGGTCAATTTCGCCATGGCGCCCCAAGCGAAAGTTTCGCGTGACGATGCGGTAGCCCTGCTCGAGCAGGAACTGCTCAGCAATGTACTCACCCCGACGGCCAGTCGAGTGGCGATCCATCACTCAAAGCGCAACGATTCTGCAATCGAAAGTTGCATCGCGCGCCGAGCCGATGGCTGTGCAGCAAGCAGTGATGCGCCAAGACTTATTGCACAGACTGCCACTGCTGCCGTCCAATCGAGCGCGATGGGAAGCTCTTGCATGACGTAGCGGTCGGGATCGAGCATGATCCAATGGAACTGCTGCTGCCCCAGACAGAGCCCGATCCCCAACACCGCGCCGAGCACAGTGCCGAGTGTGCCGACGAGCAGTCCATGGTACTGGACGATACGCCCGATGAAAGACATGCTCGCTCCCAGTGTCCGCAGAATTGCGATGTCCCGTTGTTTGGAGCTGACAGTCATTGTTAGCAGTGCAGCAATGTTGAACACCGCCAGCAGGATAATGAGTGATAGAAGGAGGAACGACGCGATGCGCTCCCATTCCATCACTGCATACATCTCGCGGTGCAAATCTTTCCACGTTAGCACACTGTAGCGACCACCAAGCGCGCTGGCAAGCAGCGATGCCGCGCGGTCACCGCTGTTGCGGTCTGCGCAGAAAACGTCGAGTGAGGTCGCTGCTGAACTAGAACACTCGAACAGTCGCGCAGCCAGCGCGTGCGATGTTACCACGAGCGTGTAGTCGTAGGTCCGATCGTTGGTCAGTAGCAACCCTGTCACGCGTCCCATCACCGGGGATAGGATACCAAGCCCGAGTGCAGCGTGTTGCATCGCTTCGGGGGAGTAGAGCGTGAGCGTATCACCCGGTAACACACCGAGTCGTTCAGCAGCGCCAGCGCCAATGAGAACTTCGGCATCGGATCGCGGAAGCCGGCCAATGATGACCGTGGGTGCAATGCGCTGCAACGCTATGCGGTCAGCACCACGAATCTGCACAACGTGGAAGGCGCCGCGATGCTCTGCGACTGCGCGTCCATCGAGAACTGGCACAACGGTAGCGTCTGGAAGCATAGATCGAAGTGCATTGGCAAGGGAGTCTGCTGCTGGTAGATACTTGCCCTCGCGACTCACGATGCGCACATGCGGGTCAATCCGCAGCATGATGCTTTCGAACAGCTCGCGGAATCCGAGGAAAATCGAGGCAACGCAAATGACGGCCGCAACACCAATCGTAATGCCAATCAGACCAAGCAAGCCGATAATTCCGCTCGATTGAATGGCTCGCTGGTTGCGCAGATACCGCAACGCAATCCATCCGGAGAACTTCATTGGACGGAACGTTCGAAGAGGTGCAACGTCTATTTTCGCGCAGCCAAACTACGATACGTCCGTTGATGTTCCGCAGCGTCCTGATTGCTAATCGCGGCGAAATTGCTCTTCGCATCGCTCGCACATGTCGCCGACTCGGCATCAAAACTGTTGCGATTTATTCGAACGCAGATGTGCACTCTCCGCATGTCCGCGCATGCGACGAGGCGTATCCAATCGGTGGAACGACGCCGCGGGATAGCTACTTGGTGATCGAGAAAGTACTCGACATTGCTCGTCGCGCCCGCGTTGATGCGATCCACCCTGGCTATGGCTTCCTTTCGGAAAACGAACACTTCGCAGCAGCGGTTGCGGAGGCAGGGATTGCGTTCGTTGGGCCATCGGCAGAGGCAATTCGATTGCTCGGCGATAAAACTGCAGCTCGGCAGCTTGCGATTCGCTTGGGAGTGCCGGTTGCACCGGGATCGGAAGGCGCGGTTGAGTCGCTGGCAGAGGCTGAGCATGTTGCCCAGCAGATAGGGTTCCCGCTGCTGATCAAAGCAGCAGCAGGTGGTGGTGGCAAGGGGATGCGCTTGGTTGAGCGTCCCGACGAGCTGGCGGAACTATTCGAATCGGCCCAACGCGAGGCACTCAGTGCATTTGGCGATGGCCGCGTATTCTTAGAGCGCTACATCGTCCAGCCACGCCATATCGAAGTGCAGGTCCTGGCCGATACGCATGGAACGGTGGTGTACTTTCCAGAGCGTGAATGCTCAATTCAACGCCGACACCAGAAAGTGATCGAGGAATCACCATCCCCGCGCGTTGATCAAAGTCTTCGACGCACGATTGGAGAAGCAGCTGCACGGCTGATCACGGCTGCTGGTTACACGAATGCCGGAACGGTCGAGTTTCTCCTCGATGCCGATGGCTCGTTCTACTTCATGGAAGTCAACACTCGGCTTCAGGTGGAGCATCCCGTCACCGAGATGGTTACCGGCGTCGATTTTGTCGAGCAACAACTGCGCATCGCGTGTGGGGAGCCGCTCGATCTCGACCAAGAAGCAGTGCTCGTGCCCAATGGCCATGCGATCGAATGCCGCATCTGCGCCGAAGATGTGTTCAACGATTTCTTGCCCGATGCAGGCACGATCAAGCGCCTTGAGCTTCCCGACGGCGAAGGCATCCGCAACGATTGCGGCGTGGAAGAGGGTTCGGTGATCTCGGTATACTACGACCCGATGGTTGCAAAACTCATCGTCCATGCGCCGACGCGCGAAGAGTGCATCCAGCGGACGCTCGAAGCACTGGCACAGTACGTGCTTGTGGGGGTGCGGACAACGATACCGTTCTGTCGTGCAGTGCTCCAGTCGGATGCCTTTCAGCGCGGGGACTACTCGACGCGCTACGTGAGCCAGTACTGGAACGCCGATAGACCGAAGTTCGACGATCCAGCGATGCTCGCCGCACTTGCTGCGCGTGCGTGGGCAGACTACACGCAGCGGCGGATGCCAAGCTGGACTACACCGTGAAACGGTGCGAGTGCTCGCAGAAACACCGCACCAGCTCGATGCTCCGTTCGACGTCTTCGCGATGGACAGACTCCACGACGGAATGTGCGTAGCGACAAGGAATCGAAATAGTGCAGACTGGAATGCCACTACGGGCCAGCTGCATGCCGCCGGCATCTGTCCCACCGCGTGGGAGAATTTCCATCTGGTAGCGAATGCTGTTTTCTTCGGCAAGGAGGCGGAAGAATTCCACAAGGCGTGGATCGGAGATCGAGTAGCCGTCCATGATCTTGATGGCGACACCGTGACCGAGGCGGACACACCAGTTGCGTTCCTCGACGCCGGGAATGTCTGCAGCAATGGTGATGTCGAGCGCAATGCCAATGTCCGGCTCCAAGCCGAATGCTGCAACCTTTGCGCCGCGAACCCCGACTTCTTCCTGCACTGTCGCAACGGCAACGATCGTGTCCTGGCTCGATGCAAAGCGTTTGAACGCTTCGATCATGACATAGACACCGACACGGTCATCGAGCGTTTTGCCGGTGTAGAACGCTCCCATTTCTACCAGCTCGCGCTCGAGCGTAACTGGATCGCCAATTCGAACAAGAGCGTTGACCTCCTCTGGGCTTCGCCCGGTGTCAATGAACATGTCCTCCAGCGGGACAGCTTTTGTGCGTTCTTCGGGTGTGGTAAAGTGCGTCGGCTTGGCTCCAAAGACACCGAGGATACGTTCGCGCCCGTGGATCCATACTCGCTGTGCATCGAGAACACGCGGATCGAAGCCGCCAAGCGGCTGGACGTAGAGGAAGCCTTCCTTGGTGATGTGCCGCACGAGGAACGAAATTTCATCCATATGCGCAGCGAGCATGATGGTGCGTGGATGAGGACCAGTACCCTTACGGCGGAAGAAGACGTTGCCCATTGCGTCGGTTGTGACGTCATCAGCGTAGGGAGAAAGCTGCTCAATGAGAAATGTCCGGAATGCATCCTCTCTTCCTGGTGGCGCAGGAATGCCGCAGAGCGTCCGGAGAAGCTCAAATGACATTGAATCGTTGCGTCAGTAGTGGGACATTGCACTGCAATCTACGCACACCAAATCCGTACAATTGCGTATTTCGAGCCTCGCCACTGCGATGATAGCTTTGCAGCTATGCAGGTGGCAAGCGCTGCAGCGTCAATAGTCCACTTCCGTTTGAGTCTTGCTATGCCACATCCAGTGCCTACTCCCAAGGATCCGAATGCACTCACCGAGCAGTTCGATGCATTCGTTGCAATCGTGCGCTTGCTTCGGCAAGAGTGCCCGTGGGATCGTCAGCAGACGCACGAGAGCATTGCGCACTTGCTCATCGAAGAATCCTACGAGACACTCGATGCGATCGAACGAGCCGACGATGCCGAGCTCAAAAAGGAACTGGGCGATTTGTTGCTCCACGTGGTCATGCACTCAGTGATTGCGGAAGAGCGCAACGCGTTCACGCTTCGCCAGGTCATCGAACACGTTGCACAGAAGCTCGTCCGACGCCATCCGCACGTCTTCGGCGATGTCGTTGCCGAGGATCCTGCTCAAGTCATGCAGAACTGGGAGCGTCTCAAACTCAGCGAAGGGAGCGACTCGATCCTTGCAGGAGTGCCGCGCCATTTGCCCGCACTGCTTCGAGCGCAGCGAATGCAGGAGAAGGCTGCAAACGTTGGCTTTGACTGGAAGTCAGCCGAGGATGTATGGGCGAAAGTTCACGAGGAGCTCTCTGAGCTTCGGGATGCTGCTGCCTCTGGCGATCGTGCGGCACTCGAGGAAGAGTTCGGCGATTTCCTCTTTGCCACAGTCAACCTTGCACGGCATTTGGGCATTGTTGCTGAAACAGCGCTCCAACGAGCCAACGAAAAGTTTCGGGAGCGATTCCAGTACATCGAAGAGCAAGTGCGTAAGGAAGGCAGCGCTCTGGAGCAGCTTACGCTGGAGCAGATGGATCACTGGTGGAACCATGCAAAGCAGCAACGGTGACCCGCCACTCCGCTGTACTACTCGTCCTTTGCTGGCTGGTGGGCGCTCAGTGGTGCGCTGCTCAAGGAGCATCCACAGGAGATGATGCGCCGTTTGAAAGCATGTGGGGGCGATCGGTTACCATCGCGATTACTGGGATTGACTCGCGACTCGGCGTCGAGCAAGCGCACGCAGATGCCAACCATGTCCTCCGCATTTGGCTCGATCAAGGGCGGATTGAGATCATCAGTGTCCCGCGCGGTACCTATGCCGATGCCGGGTTTTCCTCTTCATCGCTCAACATCATTGCTAACTACCGTGCACGAAAGGGGCGAGCAGCGTACCTGCGCAAGCTGGCGGAAATGACTGGTGTAGGCAAGATTGACTACTACGTCGAGGTTGGCTTTTCCCAGGCGATGGGCATCTTCGAACTGCTCGGTTTCAAAGGATCAGCCGCAACAACGCTCCATGTCCTCCGAACACGCAAAGCCTTCGGCATCGGCGATCACCAGCGCTGCTACAACCAGGCGCAATTTATCCGGCAGATGATCCTCAAGCACTTTCCACGCTCGGAGGGTGTGCTCAATGCGCTGGCTCTTCGGGGCGCACTTGCACTTGCACAGACGAACCTCCGCTACGACGTCGTTCAAGGGATTCTCGCTGCACTCCGTGCAAGAGGCTTTCCGCAGAACGAACGCGCCGTTCACATTGAACTGCGGCCGCGCCGATTCCGCGTGAAAGACTTCGACTTCCGCTCGCCCGAGAAGGTCGTAGAACTCGGGAAATCGTTCGATCGTGCGTTGAAAAAGAAGGGTGCGATGCCACCGAAGCCAACATTCCGTGCTGCGTCGTACCAGCACCGGCTTCACCAGATGATTGTTGCTGCAGCACGCGCGCTCGATGCAGGCAACCCAACGCGTGCACTTGCTGTGCTCGAGCGCCCTTATCAGCAGCGAGCCTGGGTTCAGCTTCCCGATGAGCGAGTCCGAATGCAGTACATGGAGCTGATGTGCAACGCGCTCATCGAGGCTTATCAAGAAACGGGCAACATTCTCAAAGCCGAAGACGTCCGGATGTTCCTTTCGCACATGGGGGTACCCTCTGCGGCCAATTACGGTGCACAGGCTTGGCCAATGCTGTCTTCTCCAAGTCAGTAACTGCTGGAATCTACCGTGGAGTGGGTTGTAATTTGCACGCCGAACTTCTGCATGTAGAATGTTCGGTGCGTTCGACACAACCATCTGCTGCAATTCCCAATGACTGCTTCCGACTACGCGACTGCGCATCGTGCACGTTTTGTACGTGAGCTCCGAGAGTTTCTCCGCTTTCCCAGTATCAGTACCCTTGCAGCCCATCGCGACGACGTCCGCCGCACAGCGCAATGGCTTGCCGATCATCTCCAAACGATCGGTGCTCAGGTCTGTCAGGTGATACCCACGCCCGGCCATCCGGTCGTCTATGCGGAGTTTCCCGCGAGCGTACCTGATGCACCGACGCTCCTTTTTTACGGTCACTACGACGTTCAGCCTGTTGACCCACTCGATGAGTGGACCTCACCGCCTTTTGAGCCGACTGAGCGCGATGGTGTGCTCTTCGCACGCGGTGCGACTGACGATAAAGGACAAGTTTTTCTGGTCATCAAAGCGATAGAATCGTGGGTGCAAGGAGCTGGAACGCTTCCCTGCACGGTAAAGCTGCTCATCGAAGGCGAGGAAGAAATTGGCTCACCCAATCTCGAAGGATTCCTCCAGACGCATCGCCCGCAGTTGGCCTGTAATGGAGTGCTCATCTGCGATACGGCGATGTTTGCGCCAGATGTCCCATCGCTCGTCTACGGCTTGCGAGGTCTTGCATACCTTGAGGTCGCCGTACGAGGACCAAACCGCGATCTCCACAGCGGTTCATACGGCGGTGCTGTTGTCAACCCTGCCAATGCGCTGGCTCGCATCATTGCAGCGCTGCACGACGATGCAGGGAACATTGCAGTCCCTGGCTTTTATGACGACGTGCGTCCGCTCGATGACCAGGAGCGTGCACTGATTGCATCCTTGCCGTTCGATGAGGAAACTTTCCAGCGTGAACTCGGTGTGCCCGCGCTTGGAGGAGAGGCGGGATATTCCGTCCTGGAGCGGCTCAGCGTACGTCCGACGCTTGATGTCAACGGCCTGTGGAGCGGATTTACTGGCGACGGTGCGAAAACAGTGTTGCCTGCCAGTGCACATGCGAAGATTTCGATGCGCTTGGTGCCCGATCAGCGCGCCGATCGAATTGCTCAGCGTGTGGCAGAACATATCGAGCGGATTGCATCCCGTGGCGTGCGTGTATCAGTTCGCATGCTTCATGGCGCTGATCCGGTTCTTGTGGATCGGGAATCGCTACCGATGAAGGCAGCTGCACGTGCGCTCGAACGCACCTTCGGTCGGCCGCCTGTCTTCCAGCGTGAAGGGGGCTCGATTCCTGTCGTGAGTCATTTCCAGCAGATGCTCGGGGTGCCGGTTGTGCTGATGGGGTTTGGGTTGCATTCCGATGGTGCACATTCACCGAACGAGCATTTTCACCTTGCGAACTTTTACCGCGGCATCGAGGCAGTCGCTCGCTTTCTGGAGGAGCTGCAGCGTGGAGCGTAAACCGCTTGGCGCGGAATTGGCGTTAGTTGGGGTAACGCTCCTGTGGGCAGGGACGTTTCTGCTCATCAAGCGTGCGCTCCAGTGGAGCGACCCCATTGCGCTCGTGACCGTGCGTTTTGCTTTAGCAACGGTGGCAGGGCTCATTGTGTGGAGGAAGTCGCTCTCATCGTTTTGGAAAGATCGCCGCCTTCTCCGGCATGGGATTGTGCTTGGTGTGACGTTTGGCATCGGATTCTTCCTGCAGACGTGGGGGCTGCTCCACACAACGATTGCCCGGAGTGCATTCTTCACCGGTACGTTCGTCGTGTTCGTGCCACTTCTACAGCGGATCGTTTGGCGCCGCCATCCGACGGCGCGGGAGTGGTGGGGCGTAGCACTCGGGATCATCGGCATTGCCTTGCTTTCGAATCCCGAGGGTGGCAGCTTCAATCGGGGTGATGCAGCAACACTCCTCGGTGCACTTGCGTGGTCGTACTACATGGGGTACATGAGTTATGCCGGCATCGAGCACTTAGGATCGCTTGGAACTGGAGGTCTGGTCATCGTGCAGTGTGGAGTGACGGCGGCGCTCGGTGGAGTCTGGCACCTTGCAGCACATCTGCTCAACGTTTCGGATGCGTCGCTGCTGGGGCGGTTCTCGATAACGTGGAATCTCGATGTTGTCATCGCGGTGCTCTACACAAGCATCCTGGCATCTGTGCTGGCAACGTATATTCAAACGCGGTTGCAGCCTGGTGTTTCTGCTACGAGGGTTGCGCTCATATTCGCGCTCGAGCCAGTCTTCGCAACCCTGCTGGGGATCGTTGCCAACGGGGAGCGTTTGACCCAACGCGAAACAATAGGTGCCGCGGCTATCGTTGCAGCAGCGATGCTTCCTGCAGTGGTTCATCTTTCGCAGCAGCGATGACGAAAGCAGAGATCCGCCAGCGATTGATTGCAGCACGAAGGCAGCTATCGCCAACCGAACGCCAGGAGTATTCCCTCGCCATCGCTGAACATCTCTGGGCGCAGCCAGAGTACGTGATGGCGCGTGCGCTCTACGTCTACTTGCCAATTCGAGGAGAAGTAGATACCCAGCCGATCATCGAGCGTGCCTGGAGCGAAGGGAAAAGCGTCATCGTGCCTGTTCTAACACAAGGTGCATCCGAACTTGCTCATGCAGTACTGACAGCTTCAAGCCAGTGTACCAAAGGGCCGTACGGTATCCCTGTTCCAGCCAATGCACCGTTGCTCAGCGCAAGCGAGCTTGAAGCGTATGCCCCACTGGTTCTGGTGCCTCTTGTTGCATTCGATCGAATGCTCTACCGCGTTGGTTATGGCAAGGGGTACTACGATCGGTTCTTAGCGAGCGTTCCCTTTGTGCGTTTTGGTTTGGCGTACGCGATGCAGTTCGTCGAGGAGATCCCACGGGAGGAGCACGATCAGCAGCTCGATGCTGTCATCACTGAACTCGGTGTTGTACGACGATGATGCGCATCGTTTTGATTCTTGTTGCCGTTGCCACAAGTGCGATCGCCATTGCGCAGTGCACCGATGAACTCTTGCTCGATGGCAGCGAGCCACTGGTCGAGGCCCAGCTCGATACAACTGGCCTCTGGTGGGCGATCACAGCGCCCTATGCAGGGCAGCAGCGACTGGTCATCAACGGCTATCGAAGCGCAAGCTACGACCGGGTCGGCCGTCCGGTTCTCTCCGCTGACGGCAACCACTGGGCCGCGTGGGTACAACGAGCCGGCATGTGGGAGCTTCTGGTGGATACCGTGACGATCCCAGTCCGCTGTGCGCAGCCGACAGCACTAGTTTTTGCGCCGAATGCTGCAGTGGTTGCGATCGGGTGCATGGAAGGATCGGTCGAAATCATTGCGCACCGCGCCAAGCAGTACACCGCTGTGCGGCGTGTCGGTGAGCTACTGCTCTCGCCTGATGGCGTGCACATTGCATGGACGGAGAAGCTCCAGCAGCAACAGCGGCTCATCGTTGATGGCAGAGAAATCGCTACTGCCGATGAATTTCTCCTGGCAGGGTTCTGGAGCAACGGGCGTCCGCTCTACGCCCAGCGTGCAGGAGGCCAGTGGCGCATCATGCGCGATACAGAGCTTGTCGCAGGGCCGTTCGAACGTGTCCGTGCTATCACCGTCAATCGCACTGGAACTGCGGCGGTTGCGCACGTGCAGAATCTCGGCTGGCAATCGGTGCTCCTTTTGAGCGAGGACTACGAACGTCCGCTCCCAAGCCAGCAATACGATAGCGTTTGGTCTGTAGTGCTGCACCCGTACTTGCCCCAGTACGGTGCTCTTGCGAGCCGACAGGGCACCTTCTTCATGCTACATAGTGGCACCGAGTACGGCATCGGGCGCTTTCCACTCGAGCGCGTCAGCTTTACTCCCGACGGAAGCGAACTGTACGGTCTCGGCTGTGATGTGGACTGTTTTTTGGTGCTCGATGGGCAGCGCCTGCCACTGGGACAGGATCTAAGCCCGGCGCAGGTGATCGCACGGCGGCCTGGATCGAAGACGTTTTCGTACGGTACGCCGACGAACCTCTTCGTTCGGCGAACCGACAAGGCTACGTTTGCCTACAGCCGAATGTGCGACGTAGTGCGACCGCCGATTTACAACCGCCGCAGAGGCCGCTATGAGGCTCTCGGGATTGTGCAAGGGCGGTTGTATCTGCTCAGTTGCCTGTGAGTGTCACGAGCAGCTACGCGATCGCTTTGGTTTGTGCGATGACTTCATCGTACGGTGGCTCGACGCCGGGACTAGGCGAAGCAACCCAGATGTAGCGAATCGTGCCGCTGCCATCGAGGATGAACACAGCGCGGTTGCTCGTGTGGTAGCCTTCCAGACCGGCGAGGTTTTCGAAGAGCACGCCGTAGAGCTTCGAAACAGAGCGATCAAAATCGGAAAGAAGCACAAATGGCAGCGAGTACTTTGTTGCGAACTCTTTGAGCACAAACGGCGGATCAACGCTGATACCAATGACGCGAGCATTGGCTTCGCTAAAACGCTGCATCGAATCGCGGAGTGTGCACATTTCAGTGTCGCAGACTCCGGTGAATGCACCTGGGAAAAATGCAAGGACAACTGGCTTGCCCAGGAATTCGTCCAGAGAACGCTTCGTGCGATCCTGGTCGTAGAGCGTAAAGTTCGGTGCACGGTCACCAACGTTGAGTGCCATTGGCAATTCCAAAGGATGTTCAACATTCGACGGTGCAAAGTTACAGTGGTTGCAATTCTGGGATTTTGCGTTTTGGCAACGGTACTCTGGGCGCAGAGCGATCACCACGAGCCAGTTACTACGCGCTACGAGCTTGCCTCAACAGAGCGTGAACGCCAGGTAGATTTCGAGCGCATTCGCATAGCAGTACGTTTCGAGCCGACCAAGCGGCGAGTCATCGGAACAGTTACGCATGTCTTCGTTCCACTCCGAAACCACGTTGATTCTATCGTGCTCGATGGCATTGGAATGACCATCCATCGCGTCCAGAGTGGAGAGCGCGAGCTTCGCTACCGCGTGACAGATACGACGGTCGTCATCTACGGACGTTGGCGCTACCCCCAGCGCGATTCGCTCACGCTGGACTACGAGTGCACGCCACGGCGCGGACTCTACTTCCCGGGGTGGGATGACCCAACCGGCAGAAAGCGTAAGCAGATTTGGACGCAAGGACAGCCATTCGACACGCGGCATTGGGTGCCGATCTACGACTACCCGAACGACAAGGCAATCACCGAGACAATCATCACGTTCGATTCCAGCTACACGGTGCTCTCGAACGGGATACTGCGTTCAAAAAAGCGTAACCCAGATGGAACCATCACCTGGCACTACGCGATGACAAAGCCTCATGCGACGTATCTCATCATGCTGGCAATTGGAAAGTATGGCTCCATCGAGCGTCGGACGAAGCGTGGAGTGCCACTGAAGCTGCTCTACTATGCCGACCACCCAGAGTGGGCAGAGCCGACCTATCGCTATTCGGCGGAGATGGTTGATTTCCTCGAGGAGTTGCTCGGTGTACCGTTCCCGTGGGAATCATACGCGCAGGTTCCGGTCCAGGACTACATCGCAGGGGCCATGGAAAACACAACAGCAACAGTCTTTGGCGATTTTTTCCATGGTGATGCACGCGTGCAGCTCGACCGCCCGTACATCGGAGTGAACATGCACGAGCTGGTCCATCAATGGTTCGGGGACTACATTACCCAGCGTGATGAGCGGAGCATCTGGCTCCACGAAAGCTTTGCGACGTTCTACCCGAAGCTCTTCTATCAACGTTTCTTCGGGGAGGACTACCACCAATGGATGCGCCGCGGAGAGCAGAATGCCGCACTTGGTGCAGCAACAAAAGACGACTACCCGATCCTCCATGGCGCTGCTGGCACTGCACGCATCTACTCGAAGGGCTCGGCAGTACTCGACATGCTCATGGATGTTGTCGGCCACGAGCAGTTCCACCGTGCTGTGCGATTGTACTTGCAGCGACACGCCTATGGTACTGTCGAAACACGCGACTTCGAAAAAGCATTCGCCGATGCGCTTGGGATGAATCTTGGTTGGTTTTTCGACCAATGGCTCTATCGGGGTGGAGAGCCAGCCTACCGAGTGCGATACTCGCCTGTGAGCGATCCAGCCACAGGGACGCAGTGGGTCGAGTTTACCGTTGAGCAAACGCAAGTGACTGACGCCTTGGTTGGACTCTTTCGCATGCCAATTGCCTTCGAGGTGCACTACGAGGATGGCTCGGTCGAGCGTGTTCGCCAGTGGGTGCAGGAGCGCGTCGAGCACGTTCGTGTGCCGAATCCTGGCGGGAAGACGGTTGCGTTCGCACTGTTCGATCCAGGTTCGGTGATCCTCAAAAAAATCGAGTTTCCGAAAACGACGCAGGAACTCATCGAGCAAGCCCGTCGCGCACCGCTGATGATTGACCGTTACGATGCACTCGAGGCCCTACTGCGCGATAGCACGTTGAGCGATTCACTCAAAGCTGCCACGTTGGTTGAACGTTTTGCGGCAGAGCGATTTTTTGCGATACGCTCGCTCATTGCGCGAACTCTTGCGCGTGAACACGCGCTCCATCGGTTCGAGGCAGTACGGCGGACGCTTAGCGCTGCGCTCGCAGATCGCGAAGCAGAGGTACGGCGCGCGGTGATTTCGTCGCTCGGGACCGTTCCGCCGTGGCTTGAGCGGAAGTGTGTGGAGCTGCTCAGCGATTCATCCTACCAAGTTGCGCAGATAGCACTCGAACAGTTGGCAGCATCCTTCCCCGACAGAGCGATGGAGTACGTTGGCCAACTCGAACGAAGATCACTCGGGGATGAGTGCGCTGGCTATCGGGTTCGGATTGCATGTGATCGAATCCGTGCGGAGCGTGGCGATACTGCAGCACTCCAGCGATTGGTGGAGTATGCCTCACCAAGCTATGAGTTCGTCACGCGACAGAATGCGATCGCTGCGCTCCGCGCTGTTGATTGGTGCGATACAACACTTGCACGATACTTGGTTGAGGCACGGTTCCACTTCAACCAGCGGCTGGCGTCTGTAGCGCGAGAAGCAATCGGTTACTTTGCAAAGCAATCGCGCTACCGCACACTATTCCGAGAGCGTATAAGCACGCTGCCGGAGCGTTGGATGCGCGATGCTCTCCAGGAGTCGTTGCAATAGCGGAACGCCTGCGCTGCGCAAACTGTTTATCGCACCTAGCCTCATTCGAAAGCAAGAGATGGGTTCAATCGTTGAACTTTTCGGTGTATGCAAACGGTATCGCCAACGGATTGCACTCGATGATGTTTCATTTGCGATTGGACGTGGCGAAGTCGTTGGGTTACTTGGCTCCAATGGTGCAGGCAAGAGCACGCTACTACGCATCATCACAGGTTTAGTGCGGCCCACGTGTGGCGAGGTTCGGCTGTTTGGAAAGCCGCTCAGCCCAACAGTTCGCAGTCGTATTGGGGCGCTCATCGAGCGTGCCGATGCGTACCCCTACTTGACGGGCGCGGAGAATCTAGAGTTCGTGTTGCCGGCTTCGCGGGCAATCGCCAACGCGGTCGCTGATTCGGGCGCTGCTCGAGCGTGTAGGCCTTGCCGATGCGATGGACCAAGTCGTGCGGACGTATTCCTACGGGATGCGACAACGGCTCGGTCTTGCGATGGCGCTGGCAGGCGATCCGGAATTGGTCATCCTCGATGAACCCGTCAATGGGCTTGATCCTCGAGGGATCGCAGATGTTCGGCAGCTTATTGCCGCGTTGCAAGGAGCAGGGAAGACGGTCATCATCTCGTCACACTTGCTTTCCGAAGTTGAGCTTGTAGCAACTCGTTTGGTGGTGCTCCGTGATGGGCGCATCATTGCAAATGGGGCACTTGAACAGCTGCTTTCCCGTGTGGCGTCGCATGCGACGATCGAGACGGTCCAGCCAGCCGACGTGGTTGTCGAGCTCCTCAATCGGCGGTGGAAGGTTGAGAAAATCCGTCCGCACGCAGTCCGCATCGCTGCTGAGGATGTCCACAACGCAGTTGTTCATCTCATCGCCGCAGGTATCTCCATCCGTGCGGTGATTCCGGAACGTTCACTTGAGCAGTTTTACTTTGCAGCAACGACATGATTGTACGGTTGGCTCGACTTGAGCTGTGGAAAATTTATCGCAAGCCTCGCTCATGGATTGCGTTTGCAGCAATCGCAGTGCTCGTCAGCATTGTTCACGTTGTGATTTTCCTGCAGGGAGAGCAGCTGACTGCGCTTGCGCTGCAAGGTATTGAGCAATACCTCCAGATCGAGGGGCAGTACGTGCACGGCTATCTGGTGGCATTCATCGTGCAGGGGCTTCTCTTGGTGCACTTGCCATTTCTTGTTACGCTGGTTGCTGGAGATCTGCTTGCGGGGGAGGCGGCTGCGGGGACGTTGCGCATTTTGTTCCTTCAGCCAGTTGCGCGGTGGAAATTTGTGCTGGCGAAGATGTTCGCTCTGGGGTTGTATGTAGCCAGTGTCGTTGCCTTCCTCGCCGTGAGTGCGCTGGGGGGCGGAGTGCTCCTGTTCGGTGTTGGGGATCTCGTGGTGCTCAAAAGCGCAGGTGTTGTCGTCATTCCCTCCGGCGATGTGCTCTGGAGATTTGTCGCAGCGTACGGCTACAACTGGCTTGGGCTGATGACTGTTGCATTACTGGCGATGCTATTCGGTTCGCTGACCGACAATGCACTCGGTCCAATGATCGGAGCAATGGCAGTCGTCATTGTGATGACGGCAATTGCGTTGCTCGATGTCCCACTGGTTGCGCAGCTTTCCGATTGGTTTTTCACCACTCATGCAGCAGCCTGGCGTCTTTTGTTCGATAGCCCAGTGCCTGCGATGCAGGTGGGGCGCTCCGGAGCAGTGTTGATTATGCACTGTGTTGTCTTTTCTATCGTCACTGTAGCCGTGGTTGAGCGACGTGATGTGCTCAGCTAACGGTAGATTCTGTTACCCGCTGAGGTAGATAATGTTTCACACATTGATGGAGAAAGCGATGAATGCAGCTGTTCTGGCCTCGGTCCAAGAGCAAATTCAAGCTGAACTTGAATCGGCGTACCTTTACTTTGCGCTCGCGTTGGAGTGTAAAGATCGCGGGCTGCCTGGGACTGCGCGGTGGCTCATCGTACAGCACGACGAAGAGCGCTCCCATGCGATGAAATTCATCGAGCACGCGCATGCGCGGGGACAATCGGTCTCACTTGCGGACATTCGCATCAAGAAAGTTCACTGGGAGAACCTCGAGCAACTCTTCCGCAATGTGCTCGAGCATGAACAGTACATCACGGGGCGAATTCATGCGATGTACGAGCTCGCACAGCGTGAGCATGACTATCCGATTTTGCCCCTTCTGCAGTGGTTCATCGAGGAACAGGTCGAAGAAGAGGAAGCAGTACGGACAATCCTCGATAAAATCGCGATGGTGGGCCAGACGGGGTCGAGCCTCTATTTGCTCGATCAAGAACTCGGTCGGCGCACCGAGTAGTTACTGCCGGCCGAAAACGTCGGGGTATTCGTATTCGAGGTACTTCTCGGTGGTGAAGTAGCGTTCAAGGCTATCGAGGAACCACAGCCAGCCTGCATAGAGCTCGTGGTAGTCGTGCTCCGTCTGGATATTCCAGTGGCGGATGCTTATTCGTGTCGTGATGCGGTTGACCTTGACGATCTCGACGACGACCTTGCTTTCGCCACGATTGAGTGGACTGATCCAGCGCAGCATCCATCGCTGTGCTGGCTCGTACTCGATGAACTCGGCGATCGGCAGCCCCTCGGCAGTGCGGATAAGACCGCCGAGGCAGAAGTCGAACTGAAGCGGTGGATCAAGCCATAGCGGCCGCTCTTGGCTATTTGCGATAGCCCGCCAGACACGTTCGATTGGTTGCCGTATGGTGCGCCGTAAAGTCAGAGAGTACGTGTTGTTGTACGCAACAAAAGCCATGGTTCCTCCACCATCCGATGTTCGAACACTACTAACAATGCAAAACGCTGCGGTTTTGTTTCGAGTTCTCGTTATTTTTGCGGTCGGTCGGGGTGTAGCGCAGCCCGGTTAGCGCACCTGCTTTGGGAGCAGGGGGTCGTGTGTTCGAATCACACCACCCCGACAGTCACGCGCCGAGCGTTGGCGATGGAGCCGACGCTCGGCATTCGTTTAGAATGCTACTGGAAGGGCTGCAGTTTTCCGTGCTTTGAGCGTGCGTGCAATCGAATCGGGAAGTGCAGTGAAGAAGCGATAGCCTGTCGCACGCTCGATGTCGCTGATTGTGGTGACAAATTGTTCCCATGAGCCTGAAATATCTGGGCGGTTCGGCATTCGCACTGCAATTGTGGGTGTCTGAGCAGTTACAGCATCTGCGCCATGCCCTTTTGGAAGAATGACCATGATTTTGAAGCACTCAGCAGGGACTCGGACGCCGCGCCCGATCGTTGTACGGCTGGTATCGTGATAAATCGGGCCGGCGATGATGAAGAGTTCGCGGCTACCTTCCTTGCAGAGATGCTCGACGTACTCTTCCAGCCGCAGCCATGGACCAGCGTTGAGAGCGTGATACTGTGGGAGGATGTTCGTGGTGTAAAAGGTAGTCAGGTTATCCTCTTGCGAACGTGTGCGCTCTTCGGAGCGGACAAGATGCCCACGGTCGAATCCAGAATTGGTGTAGTCGCGGTGAAGGACAGGCGGGTACTGCGGGGGTAAAAGCGGATCGGGAAGAAACGGACCGCGATGGCGCGGTGCTGTGCCATACCACCAGGCACTTTGATTCCACGCAACCCAATTTGCGCAGCGCGTCGTTGGATTGTACGAGAGCACATATTGCGAACGCTCGATGATGACGTCGTCATCGCCCGATGCGTCGCGCGGAACACCGAGCAAGATGTGGAGCGCAGGGCTTCCGGCGAATCGTTCTCCCAGATAGTGGCTTGTGTCGGGGAGAACCGTGGTCGGTCTTTGTCCGATTTGGTGCTGCGTATCGTGCTGCTGGAACCAAAGCAGAGCATATGCCGCCAGCAGAATGAGCAAGCTCCAAATGATTTGCCGCTGGTTCCGCGGCATGCGTCGCGCAGGAGGAGCAACACGTTGCATCGGCTACAGGCGTTGGTGGTACGAGAACGAATGTGCAGCAGGATGCGACAGCCACGCATCGAGCGTCATGCCGTTTGCGTCGCGGTCACTGGTGATTGGCTCGGTGTTTTGGTCAAGTGCCCAGGGAATAGCCAACGCAGGGTCGTTCCATCGAATGCTTCCCTCCGCCGATGGGTTGTATAGAGCGGTGCACTTGTAGTGAACGATTGCACTGTCGCTGAGCACCAAAAATCCATTGGCAAAACCCGGTGGAATCCAGACCAAACGAGGCTCATCGGCGCAAAACTCTCCTGTCCAGTGCTTGCCGCAGTGTGGCGAGTCGGGACGAATGTCGAGTTCGACAAGCTGAATCCGACCGTAGAGCACGCTCAAGAGCTTCCCTTGCGGCGGATCCCACTGAAAGTGCATCCCACGAATGACACCCCGGCGGGATGCCGAGACGTTGTCTTGGACAAAGTGCGTCGGCAGACCGAGCTCGCTCAGCGCTTGGGCGTTGAAGCTCTCGAGAAAGTAGCCGCGTCGGTCACGGAAGACTTGCGGACAAATCACAGCGATGCCATCGAGTGCTGTTGATTCAATTTCGAACTGTGCCATCAGTTGTCGTAGGATGTGGAGAACACTTCGGTGCGTTCGGGATAGGTAGCGCGAAAATGCTCGATTGCAGCAATTCGCTCGCTGCGGCGCTCAGGGAGGATGCTGCGGAGCCAGCGGTGATCGGCATCGAATTGCCGCGATCGGAGAAGCAGCTCAAGTGCTTGTTTTGGCTCGCGGATGCTCGAAAGCCGAATCCGCTGCGGGAGCGGAAGGGGTGGCGGCTCGAAACGTTCATTTCGAAACGCGAAGTACTGCTCGGCAATCTTGAGCGATGCAGCCAGCTTCGCGTTGATCGAGTGTCCAGCAATGTGCGGCGTTGCCAGCAGTGCACGGCGAGCCAACGTTGGCGAGACGTCTGGTTCACGCTCCCAGACGTCCACAGCGACTGCAACACCGCTCCGCGATCGTTCGAGCAGCGCTCGTTCGACGATGACACCGCCGCGTGATGTCTGAATGATCAGCTGTGCAGCAGATTGCTGCAACTGCGCCTGCTTCAAGAGCCGAACGGTGGGATACTTCCCGCTCTGCACAAGCGGCACATGAACCGTGATCACACTGCTTTCAGCAAGAAGTGCAGGAAGCGATGCGACACGGACGTATGGTGGAAATTCAAAGCCCTGCTCCACAAGCGGTGGATCGTTGGCAACGATGTCCATGCCCAGTTCATGGCAATACTCCGCAACACGCCGACCGATATTGCCAAATCCCACGATGCCAATTGAGCAGCGGTGCAGGGGGATGTTCTGCTGCGTGTTCCAGAGCAGAATGCTCGCCAAGACATACTCGGCGACAGCATTTGCATTGGCACCAGCAGCGAGTGCAACACGGTAGCGTGGATCGGAAAGGATCTCCGGTGCTATGTGATCGCAACCACTGGTGACTGAACCGAGAAACTCGACCGGAGTGCCCTCGACCAGTTCGCGACTTACGCGGAGCGTCGAACGAAACATTAGTGCACGGCATCCTGAGGCGATCAGCTCGTCTCGCCCGAGTTGGCGCACGTCCACGCTGCGCACCTCCTCAAGTGGTGCAAGCAAGTCGGCCAGTAGTGGGATGGTTCGGTCAACGAAGATCATCGGCGGAGGCGAAGCGTTATGCCACTGACATCCCACAGTGCTTTGATCGAGATCGGGATGGGACGCTCTGCTACTGGTTCTCCATAGCGCAATGGCCAAAGACTCCCGCTATCGTAGCGACCATTGGCATTCTGATCGCAGAATGCATCGAGTTCGTATTTGCCTTCCGGCAGGAAAGGAATTCTAAAGTGCCCGCTGGAATCGGCCACGGCAGTTGCGACAATCGCATGCTGGGCAGTGCGCACGATGACAACTCGCTGTTGGCAATTGCAGCAGCTGTCGTTGACGATACCACTGAGGCTCCCGCCGGTACGCGTATCGAGTGTGACAATTGTCCGAACAAGAAACCCTGTATCGCTCGACGATGCCCCACGCCAAGAGCGGACGTCTCGAAGTTGCACCAGCCACGTGTAAGTAGTCGCTGGCTCGAGTGAATCGCGCGCTTGAACGCGGAGAGAAGCATTGTCGGGTTGTTCAATCGCTATCGGGATGGTATCCCGGTGCGGTTGCTCGATGAGCGCAACCTTGGGAATCTCCGCAAGTGCATCTGTCCACATAACGCGCAGTACGGGCTTGAGATCTGCGTTCCGGGTGGTGTCCCGATTAGGCTCGATGCTGCGAATACTCAGCGGGAGAGTATCGGGGATGGCAAGACCTTTGAAAGCGAAGGAAACCGTGTCAGGAAGACGAGCACCAGTCGAATCTGCAATGAGAGCACCGGGCGTGAGTATGAGTCGGTAGCTGGTTGTGTCGCTGAGCAGCTCGCCGCTGATGAACTCAATCGTCTGGGGTCCGCTGGCCATTGTTGCTGCAATTGGGACTCGACGCGCACTTGCAGATTCGACAAGCTGCACCATGCGACTGCTGATGTGCTCCAGTGGTGCGGAGAACTCAATGCGAATTCGCCGAGAACTGATGGCTCTGCAGGAAATGACTTCAAGCTCACGCGGGCTGCTGGAGTACCCTAACCAGATACGCACCGATGGTGACTGGGCGGGTGGCTGCGCTTGGATAGATGCTGCAGCAACGCCGACAGGCTCGCCCGCTTCGAACGAACCTGTTCCATTGACATCGGCATATGCAGCGACTACAAAACGTAAGCACGGCAGTGCATCGGCGAGAAATCGGCCGTCGGCTGCAGCGGGGATGCGATATTCGAGTGCGGATGCTACGGAATCAGCCGGGCGCAGTACTGCGTACAGTGGAGCCGAGACCGAGCTTGTGATCAATCCATGGATTTGGCAGCTATCGAGTTGATCGCCGGTCGAGAAGACGAGCGTGAACGGCTCAGTTGCCCTGTTCCCATGCAAATCGCGGAAGCCAGTTGCAATGCTCATGCGATAGGTGGTCTGCGGGCGAAGACTGTCGAAGGCGATGGTGACCCTCCGACCGCTCCAATCGAGTTGGTAGGGTGCTGTCGGCGTGATACTAAGGTTCCGCGCGATGTCGCTCCGCTCGACGTATTCGCTAAACGTCAGCCTTATCGCCAGCTGCGAGCCGATCCTAATCATTCCGTTCGGGATGCTGCACTCTTCGACAAGCGGTGGGGTCCGATCTTCTGGACCGCCGGACGGCGGGAGAACAACCGCACAGCTGAGCATGCCAATTGCTATCGCACTCGTTGCAGCGCGAACCAACCAGCGAAGATGATGCATAGAAACCATTCGCTTGCGACGAACAGAAGGGAAAACGATGCTGCCGTTGCGGGGATAACCCACGCAGCCACAAGTGTGGTGCAGGCTACTGCTGCAATCGCTGCTGCGACGAAACGGTCCTGCATGCGGGAGATCAGTACAACTTCGAATGTAGTTTTCAGCGATAGACCAGCGCTGGCAATCGCAAGAAGGCGCATCGGCGCGATGGCTTCCTCGAACTGAAACGTCCAGCCGATGATGGGCGCAGCACCGAGGAACAGGATGATCCCAGCAGCAAGAGCGACGGCCGAACCAAACAGAAGAACATTGCGTTCGCGTGCGGGCTGCCGATCAGTTGCAAGTCGAGGGAGCGCAGCGTTGAACAGCGCACCGGGCAGAATTCGCACTGCACTGTAGATGCGAAAGGCCGCCGCGAAAAAGCCAAGCATCACACTATCAGTGCGCATACCGAGCACGACTAGTGGTACTCGGTGAACGATTGTGCTGGCAACGTTGACCAGCCACAGTTGCTGTTGCATACGCAGTTGATGGGCGATGTCGTTCCATCGGATCAAGCAGGTGGCGTGGCGAATTCCCTCGATGCTGCCGCGTGCCCGCACGTAGAGGAACGCAAGGTGCACTGCCCGTCCGATGCCGACTGCAGCCATCGTTGCTACTACTGCAATGATACTGCCGCCAGCCAGTATCACCCCACTCATTGCGCAGGCGCTTGCCAAGCTATACGCACTGCTGAGCAGTTGGGGAGCAACGTAGCGGTTCATTCCACGCAGTGCCGCGAGGATGGTAAAGCTCCCGCAGCTTGCGAGTGTATCGAGCAACGCGAGCATGGTCAGCAGCGCGCTCTCAGCATGGTGTAGCCACGCGACTACCACTGCACCAGGCGTGGAGATAACCCAGAGCAGCAGCTTGGTAACAAGTGCAATGCTCACGAGCTTGTCGGCTGCTGAGGTGTCGTGGGCAACCGCACGCGGGAGCCAAATGTTGTATCCGGCATCGGCGATGATTTGTACGATTCCTGCTATCGTCATCGCCAGCGAGTATGTGCCGAGTACCGCCGGACCAAATGTACGCGCGATGATGATCGCCACGACTGCATACGCAAGCAGCGTGATTGCATCGCCGACACTGAGCCAAAACGTTGTTCGTAGTATTGCGCGTTGTGTCAATGTTGAGACAAATGCACAGCGTGCAAGTTACCACCAAGGATGCAGAAACGTTTATCGAATGGCTTGCTGCTGCTGACGATGCATCGTTGCGCCGGCGTTCGATCCAGCGGGAGTGGTTCGAGCGGGATACCA
The DNA here is from genome assembly GCA_026003495.1 of Candidatus Kapaibacterium sp. GTDB lineage: Bacteria > Bacteroidota > Ignavibacteria > Kapaibacteriales > NICIL-2 > NICIL-2. The sequence goes on from BPHK01000001.1 coordinate 829,465, forward strand.
TCACCGTCGCGCGAGAATTGCTCGGAACTATCCTTGTGCGTCGCAGTGCATCGGGGAAGATACTGGCAGCGCGAATTGTCGAGACGGAAGCGTATCTACCCGATGATCCGGCAAGCCATTCTTGGCAAGGGATGACGGCACGCAACCGTGCGATGTTCGCTTCTGGTGGGTGCCTGTACGTCTATCGGATCTACGGCGTACACCGCTGCGTCAATATCGTCACCGACCGGGAGGGCATTGGGGCAGCGGTCTTATTGCGTGCAGCTGAACCACTCATTGGTATCGAAGAGATGGTAGCGTGCCGTGGGCGAAGCCTCCCCCACGAGCGCTTGCTCAGTGGACCGGCAAATCTTGCGCGCTGCTTCGGCTTTGAGCTTGATGACAACGGTTGCTCGTGCTGCGGAGAGGGTACGTGGATCCTTCCGCCGGTGGTGCAGCCATCGGCGATTGGAATTTCTCCACGCATCGGGATTACACGAGGCAAAGAGTTGCTGCTGCGGTTTTTCGAGCCAAATTCTCCAGCAATTTCTGCCCATCGCCGAGCGACCGTTATCGAGCCAGTTGTGCACTGAGTTTTCGACATTCTTTCCACCCGTGCTGTCAATGCTTGGATGGCGAATCCATTGCTGTGTAAATTTGAACTGTGCTCGGTGCATCCGTTTGCACGCCGAAGGCATGCTCTCCTTTCGATTGCAACAGTGAGTGTATGAAAACATCCAGTGGTGGCGCAGCGTCCGTGCTCAAATGGGAAACGCTCGAGCGGCGTCCAGATGGCAATTTCCGCATCTTCGACGTTGAGTGGGTTCGGCGAAAGCATCCGGAAACAGGCGCGAGTGCTGAGTTTGTAGTCTTGCACACACCGGTGTGGGTCAACGTGATACCCATTACATCAGAGGGTCAGGTTGTGATGGTACGGCAGTACCGCCACGGTGCCGATGCGGTTACGCTTGAGTTTCCAGGCGGCGTTGCAAGTGCTGGCGAAGAACCGGCTACTGCTGCCATGCGCGAGTGCGTGGAAGAAACTGGCTACCAGGGTTCGGCAGACGAGATAGAACTGCTCGGTGTGCAACTTCCGAATCCTGCGTTCATGGCGACGTGGTGCTACTCGTTTGCGTGGTATGGCTGCCAGCGGGTAGTAACACCGCAATGGGATGAGCACGAAATCGTCGAAACCGTCGAGTTACCGCTCGAGCAAGTCGATCGCCTGATTGCCGCCGGTCAGATTCAGCATTCGATCATATTGGCTGCATGGACACTGTTTCGGCTTCGGTCGAAAGTCGTCGAACATTCCAGGAGATTGTGATGGGCAAAGTCGTCACGATTGCAAACCAAAAAGGTGGGGTCGGAAAGACTACCACTGCTGTCAATCTTGCCGCATCACTGGCGGCGGCTGAGCAGCCGACGCTGCTTATTGACATTGACCCCCAAGCCAACGCCTCCAATGGGTTGGGCGTGGATACACGCCAATTGGAGCGAACGATCTACGACGTGCTCGTTGGGAATGCGACGATCGGGGAGGTGACGCTCCCGACAGAGATGCCATTCCTCGAGCTGGTACCCTCGCACATCAACTTGGTGGGGGCGGAGATCGAGCTGGTGGACTTCCCTCGCCGGGAGAACATCCTCCGCCAAGCAATTGAGTCGGTTCGGCGCAAGTACACGTACATCCTCATTGACTGCCCGCCGTCGCTTGGACTGCTGACGCTCAATGCGCTCACTGCTGCTGACTCTGTGCTGATTCCTGTCCAATGCGAATACTACGCGCTCGAAGGATTAGGCCAGCTCCTCCACACCATCTCCATAGTTCGGCGGCACTTGAATCCGCAGCTGGACATCGAGGGTGTGCTGCTGACGATGTACGATAGCCGGTTGCGGCTTTCCAACCAGGTCGTTGAGGAAGTGCGGAAGCATTTTCAAGAGAAAGCGTGCACGACGGTCATCAATCGGAACGTTCGGCTCTCGGAGGCGCCCAGTCACGGCAAACCTGTACTGCTCTACGATGCGCTCAGCCTTGGCGCACGCAATTACCTTGAGCTCGCCCGCGAGATCATGGAGCGGAATGCTGAGCTCCAGCGTCCGCCATATCAAACCATGCACGTTCAACACTGATGGAGCATTCATCCGCCATGAAGAAGACCAAACCCGTCGGGTTGGGCAAAGGGCTGGGGGCACTCATCCCGCGTGAGCTTCCGCCAATCGAGGCGCCAGGCTCGCTGGTCGTTGATGACGGTACGATCACTGGTGCTACAGCGCTCATCGAGATCACAAAGGTTCGACCCAATCGTTACCAGCCACGCCAGGACTTCGATGCCGAGGCACTCGAAGAACTGGCGCGCAGCATCAAGGAAAAAGGCGTTATCCAGCCGATTACAGTCCGCAGGGTCGACGATGGCTATGAACTCATCGCTGGAGAGCGGCGTGTCCGCGCTTCGATTGAAGCAGGACTGACGATGATTCCCGCCTACATCCTCGACGTTGAGCGTGACACGGACATGCTCGAGCTTGCGCTCATCGAGAACGTTCAGCGAGAAAACCTCAACCCCATCGAAGTTGCGCTGGGCTACCAGCGTCTCATCGAAGAATGCCACCTGACGCAAGAGGAAGTCGCCGCGAAAGTGGGCAAGGATCGAACGACAGTGACCAATTTCCTGCGCTTGCTCAAGCTCTCCGAGCCTGTCCAGGAAGCGCTCCGCACCAAGAAAATCACGATGGGGCATGCTCGTGCGTTGCTTGCAATCGAGGACCCACAGCTCCAAGTGCGCGTGTTAGAAGACGTCATCGGCAAGGATCTTTCCGTGCGAGCAACGGAATCGCTCGTCCGTGATGTCGAGCTTGGGAAGATTCGCTACGACAACGGAAAGCAACTCAATCGGCGAGCACCCCAACCAGCTGAACGAGCAGAGGTCATTTCTACTCTGGGGGAAATCGAGCGCCAGCTCCGCGCGATCTTTGCGACAAACGTCCGCGTCAAGACGAAATCCTCCACTGGCGCCGGCACCATAGAGATAGACTTTTACTCGATCGAGGATCTGGAGCGGCTGCTCGACCTTTTTGTGCTCATCGAACGCTCTCTTCGCTCCTAACAATGCTCATGCACGACGAGAACGCACTCCTGCTCCGCAACGAAGTACCCTACCGCGTGCGCTACGCCGATACCGACCAGATGGGGTACATGTACAATGGGCACTACCTACGCCTTTTCGAGATCGGTCGGACCGAGCTCCTCCGCCAGGCAGGCGTGCCGTACAGCCAACTGGAAGAGCAGGGGCTGCTGCTACCCGTGCTCGAAGCGCATGTCCGCTACCGTGCGCCTGCATTCTATGACGATGTGCTGACGATTGTTACGACATACCAGCCGCACTACGGAGCAACGCTCCGGTTGGAGTACACGATCTGCCGGTCCGATGCGGTCCTCGCCGAAGGATACACGATCCACAGTTTCGTCAGCAAAGAGCACCGCCGTGCAGTACGCCCGCCCGAGTGGTTCTTCGAACGCCTCTCCAAGAGTGAACCATGATGCTGCTTGGTCGTTGGATCTGGGTGAGCATCTTGCTCGTTGGAGTTGCGCCAGCGCAAACGCTTTCACCGTTTGATTTCCTCCGCAGCACGGACAATAGTGCGCGGGCTGCTGGCCTTGGCGGTGCATTTGTTGCATATGCAGGTGATGCATCCGCCCAACTCTACAATCCCGCGACAATACCCACTACCGTGGACAACTGCCTATCGGTGACGTTCACCAAACACGTCCTCGACATCAATTCGGGTGTGGCTGCGTACACAAGACGACTCGGAAGCGGGTGGATAGGCGCCAGTGCTGCAGTGACGAGCTTTGGGACATTTACCCGCACCGATGGGCTCGGCAACACTATCGGGACATTTGGTGCAGCCAGTGTAGCGCTGGCGCTCTCCTATGCAAATCAATTCGACACGAACGCATACTACGGCATCACGGTTGGATACGTACAAACAACGATTGACCGCGCTGCAGCGAGTGCGCTTGTGACAAGCGTAGGGATCTTGTACCAGCTTCCCAAAATCCGCACTGCGCTTGGCGCATCGGTGCGATACATGGGTTTTCAGCTTGCACGCATGAATGGACAAGATGCCTCGCTGCCGACGGATGTGCGTCTCGGTGTCAGCCATCGCTTGCGTGGGTTGCCGTTGCTCGTTAGCTTCAACCTTGCACGCCTTGCGGAAGAGCGGATGTCGTTCGCTGAGCGGCTCCGCAATTTCACACTCGGTGGTGAGCTGTCTATTGGGACAGCGCTCCAACTTCGCGTCGGATACGACAATGGCGTTCGTTCCTCGCAATCATCGGCAACAGCCTCGTTCCTGACAGGGATGGGAATTGGTGCGGGCGTTATCTTTCCGGGGTTTACGCTTGACTACACGCTGACCACCTTGAGCGCTCCAGCAGTAGTCCATCGTGTCTCGTGTGGCATTGCGCTCGATCGGGTGCTTGCTGGTGCCAAGTAGTGAGCAGTAAATTTGAAGAGCTAAGCCTTCTGGTTGACTGTTTTCACTAACTACATGTGAGGTTTTCCATGCGTCTGTTTCGTTCTCTTGTCGGCATTGCGGTCATTACCGCGAGCGTTGCACTCACTGCAGTTGCACAGCAGCAGGGTGACCAATCCTCGCCACAGAACACGATCCTGAAACCGAAGATGACGCTCGGCGACGTACTCTTCACGATCAACGTGCTCAATACCGTTGAAATCAAAGGCAGCGAGGTCGAAGCATTCCTCGACGTCAAGAACGTGTTCGTTCAAGCCGCTCAGAAAGCACAGAAGGAAAAAAAGAGCGAGAGCGACGAGCTGACTGTCGAGATGAACATGCTGACGGCGAACAACTTCCTGATGCTCTTCCAGCGGGCGAATATCCCGGGATCAGCAGCGGAACGCTTCCAAGCGGTCAAACAAGCTCTCTATGCCTCCGCATCACCGCAGCAAACGCAGCAGCAAATGCAACAGAAGCGATAAGCACTCGCTTACGGATCGCTTTACGCAGGCTCAACAAGCCATCCCAGCGTAGCTGCTACTCCAGTTGCAGTCAACGTAGCAAACACTGCATGCGCTGCGATGCTCTGATATGTGGCAAGGTACGGGACGTGGAGAGCCCATGCTCCGCTTGCTACGCCGGCTGCCATGAGCGATCCCCACAATGCGGATGTAAGCGCAAAGAGCATCCGCACCTGCCGTGAATACCAAACTGGTGCGCCAAGCAGAAGAAGCGTTTTGCTATCGCGGTGGGGAAGGGGGAGCGTGGTCCGCAACTGCAGCAGTTGCCCAAGTGCTACCAGTGCAAACCACCCCAGCCCGAGCAACAACGATAGCTGCTCAACAGTGCTTTCGTCTTCAGCCAGCGAAGCCAGCAGACGTGGCGAGAAATTAATGGTGCGTATCTGGCTTACCTGTGCACACTGCTCGATAAATGCAGCGACCGCAGCTTGTGTCATCTGCTCTGGTACAAACCGGACTCGAAGTGCCAGCGGGAAAATGCGCTCTCCGCTCAGCTCAGTGAGTGCAATACCGTAGCGCGATTGAAAACGCTCGATCCACGCAGTATCCGAGAGAACTTCCACACTTGCAAGAAGTGATGGCGCCAGTAACCGCAGGTCGGACGCAAGTGCCCGTGCTTGCGCATCGCTGATTTCACTTGCAAGAACAAGGTGGAGTGTAAACGCTGCTTTCTGTTGATTGAGCATTTGCGTGCGCTGTGCATGCCACGAAAGCCCTGCAAGAGCTGCAAGGATGAGCAATGCGACTCCGAGCGCGATCTGGAAGGATTGCCATGGGCGCTGGCGCAACAGAAGCCATGCTAATCGAAACGATGCCATTCCTACTTCTCCGTGTTCGCTGAAAGAAGCCGTTGAAGTGTGCTGGGCGACACAGTTGATCGGAGCGAGACTATCGCACGTTGAATGTCGCTGCCAGCGATCAGTCCTTCCTTGTGGACTGCGAGCACAAGCAGCAGTGCAACAACGACCGCATACGCTACCACACCAGATCCGACAAGCCAGAGCGCAGAGGCAAGCCCAGCAAGAAGATACATTGCAAGTGCACTGGCGACACCGATCGCGGTGATCTTGAGCAGCTGCTCGACGCGGTGGAGTGCCAACTGCACCGACTGCAGCATCAAAAATGGCAAGGCGAGCGCTCCAAATGCCATGACGTTGAAAATTGCCGCGGTTTCTTGATACCGCAGTCCCAGGAAACGCACCAGGAGTGCTGTTCCACCAAACTCGGCAATTGCAACTGCCCCGATTGCAATCATACATTGCAGAACAAGTGCTTTCGCAATCAGCGCTCGCAATGGATCGCGACGCTCCTGGTGGAGGAGTTGGACTGCGGTCGGGTAGAGCAGCCACATCGCAGCATCGGCGCCCGTTTCAAAGACGCGGTAGAGCATCTTGGCAGCATTGTAAACGCCGGCTGCTCGTGTTGAGAAAAACAGCTGTACCAGAAAAATGTCCAGCTGCCGGATGCTCGTTGCCATTGCCATCATGAGTGCTTGGGGAAGGCTAAATCCCACAACTGAGCGAGCTGGGAGCTTTCCTCCGAGCGAAAGCTCAATAAGGTCCCAACCTAAGACAGTGCCTACCAGCGATCCAACAGCCATGCCGCTGCACGCGATGAACGCGAAATCCTCAAAGGTCACAAGCCAACCATGCAAGAGGAAGATCACCGTTAGCACCGTGCATGTCCCAAGCCATGCTGCATTTGTGAGGAAGACATCGCGCACTCGGAGCTCGCGTTGGAGTAACTTGAGGACAAAGGAGCGCGGAATGCCGATAGCTGAGTAGAGCACAAGCAACAACGCAACACTGCGGAAGCGTGGCTCGTTGAACGCATTGCTCAGCAGATCGCGTGCGAGCGCAATTGCTGCTGCAATACCGAGCGTCAGCACAGTGTGCAACGTCAACGCAAGTGCATTCGCACGCCCACGCTCCCGTTGGTCTTGCCCATACTGAATGATGCCTTGCAGCACAGAACCTTCAGCCACAATAGCAATCCACGCCTGTAAGGTCAGTAGCTGGGCAGCTAAGCCATACTCCTCGGGCGAGAGTGCACGGATCTGAAGCCAGGTAACTCCACCGTACCCGACGAAGAGAAGCTTATCGGCCGCTGTCCACGAGAGCAATCGAAGGTGCTTGCGAAGCTGCATCGGCAAACCATCACATACCGTGCAAAGTTACGAGCGCATCTGCCAGCGTATGGTGACCTCCGCATGCGGACCAGAGGGTTGGATCGCGATTGCGTGTGTTGGAGTCCAGATGCCGTAGGAATGGCTATAGAGGCTTTCTTCGAGCGCAATGGTCGCTGCATCAGAGCTGGCGAGGATCACGTGTGCCTGGGGGATTTCGAGATGTACTTCATCGCCTGTTTTTTCGGCATGCACGTGTGGGTGGAGGTGGAACCAGATCACCGCTTGGCTCGGTGCGGCAAAGTAATCCTCGATGCTCAGCACATTGTCCCCTAACCGAACAATGCGCCGGTGTGGCAGATGCCATGCAGTGTGTTCTGCAATGATGAGGTGTTCAGTTAAAGCGACGATGCGTGCGTGAGCGCGATCACTGGTCAGCCAGAAGAGCGCTTCGCCCCCCCCTTCGCACCAAGTTTCTTGCTCGACACTATCGAGTTCCAGCGAGCTGTGCATACGCGTCGAACGAAAGCGATTCCGCAATGCCGGCTGGGCAAGGTATACACCAGTTCCTGGATCGGCAATCACCTCCTGACCGGCAAGTGCCAGCGTGATGGACAGTTGGTCGTTGTGTGCATGCCCTCCTTTCCCGCGCTGTCCAATCGAACCAGCACGGAGAAACACTTCCGCCTCCGCATTGCGGATGACCGCTACCCCGAACGTATGCGCACAAAAGCTCGCTCGCCGGTGCTGAGTTTGATCAACAAGGAGCGCATCGAGGATACGCTCTTCGTTTCGACAGACTGCACGCAACAACGTGCACGTCTCACGGTGGTTCCGCTGCGAAAGGTAGGGACGAGGATCGGCATGCCACGTGTTGTAGGCATCAGGATCGTCAGCAAGTGGGAGGAACGATAGGAACCGTCCACTATCGTTATCGCCAAGCTGTGGTGCGATGCCGCTCCGATACGTGGTTTGCTCGGTAAACGTGGCGACACGTTCGAGCAGGTGCCAGAACTCTCTGTCGCGTTCGAGAATATCATGTCCCTCCGGTGTTCGGTTCACAAACCACGTTGCCCAGCCGAGCATTTCTGCACTGAAGCGGTGGTACGCCAGTGATGCTTCGAAGTTTCCGCCATCGGGGAGGAACTGGTAGCGAGCTTCTGTGCGGAGCTGCTCAGCGCACCAGTAGCGGAGCTGCGCCGTCCATTGACAAGCAGGGAAATATGCTGCTGCGACTGATAGTCCGGCGATACACGCCAAATAGTGATTGCCACGCATGCCCTCTGACCATTCGAGATTCCCCAAGACAAAGCAGGCATGGTCGTAGAGAGAAAGCAGCATTGCCTCGCTGACGCGCGCATCGAGACCGTGCGGTGCTGCCAGATCGAGTGTCACAGCGATTGCGGCAAGCCGAAGCGCAGCCTCCATCCCCAGCGCCCACTGGATGCCGTAGCCAGGCGGATTCTGTGCTGCAAAATCGAGCAGTGTCGTCTCGATTGCACTGAGGACTGCCGGACGCAGAGTGCTCGAGACGCAGTTGAGTGCAAGAGCGAGCAGTGGGAGGAGCTGGAGCCGACCAAGCTCCCAGGGTACCTTGGGATCGGCACCAGCAGCATCGAACCGAAGTTGCCAGTGCTTGCAACGCTCACTCCACCGATACCCGCTGCGAAAGTCACGTTGCCAGTCGTAGGGTGCATGCGGCTGTTGGATCATGCACCAGAGCCAGCGTGCGCGCGGCACTGCAGTAGAAGGAAGGTACTCATCCAGCCAAGCTCCGCGTTCGATCTCCTCGAGTGGCGGTGCGTCGTACCGCGCTCCGTCGAATCCAGGCGGTTGGTAGCCATGCTGCGGGACAATCCATCCCAGTCCGAGTACGGGGAATTTGCCGTCGCAGCATTTGGTAGCGATCTGCTGCAGCATCCCGGACCAAGGGCGGAGGTGCACTGGCTGTGGAGGTTGAAGATGGGAAGCAAGTGTTGCGGGCATCGTCCAGGGAACATCATGCGCTGTTGCATAGGGCTGTCGCTGCTGGGTGCGATGCATGCGCCATTGCTGCACCAGCGGCGTCAGAGCCCGGCGGAACACTTTACGCAGCGCAACGGGGATCGGCACCACTTCGAGTTGACGGCGTCGGAGAGTGTTCACTGCACCACGCACCTCCAGTCGGTTTGCAGTTCGGCTATCTTTGTGCTCATTGTGTTGCAAAAGTGCAATAGCAGGCGCAGTGAAAATCACAGTTGTATTTGGAACGCGCCCTGAAGCTATCAAACTGGCGCCCGTTGTCCATCGGTTGGTGAGAGCATCGTGGTGTTCGCTCCGCGTTGTTGTCACCGGGCAGCACACCGAGATGCTGGACCAAGTGCTTGACCTCTTCGGCATTGTCCCGGATTCCGACCTTGCAATTATGCAGCCTGGGCAGAGCCTGTACGATGTTACCGTCCGCTGCCTTGCTGGACTCGAACGCGAGTTCCGGGCGGAGCGTCCTGATATGGTCATCGTCCAGGGTGATACGACGACAACGTTCGCCGCAGCACTGGCTGCGTTCTACGAGCGCATCCCGATAGCGCACGTCGAAGCAGGGCTACGCACGTTCGACAAGTACGCGCCCTTTCCCGAGGAGGCCAACCGTGTGCTGACCTCGCACCTTGCCGATTGGCACTATGCGCCGACAGAACGCGCACGCGAGAATCTCTTGAGGGAAGGAATTCCGCCCTCGCGCATCCTCGTGACTGGGAACACGGCAATTGATGCGCTCCGCTGGACAGTAGCACAGCTTGCACAGCTCGACTCTGCCCTGCGCCGGCAGCTCCTTGCGTTGCCAGAGGATGTGTTGGAGTTATGCGAACGTGGCCACCGACGATTGATCTTGGTTACCGGGCATCGTCGCGAAAATTTCGGCGAGGGGTTCGAACGGATCTGCACTGCACTTGCAACGCTTGCGCGCACAGAGCCAGACGTTACGATTCTCTACCCGGTGCATCTCAATCCGAACGTCCGCGGCCCTGTTCTGCACGTGCTCGGAGCTGTCCCCAATGTGCGTTTACTTGAACCACTGCCGTACCGGGAGTTTGCGTACTTGATGCAGCATGCAGCGTTTATCATCACCGACTCAGGGGGCATCCAAGAGGAAGCTCCATCGCTTGGGAAGCCAGTGTTGGTCCTTCGCGAGGTAACGGAGCGTCCGGAAGCAATCGAGGCAGGCACAGCTCGTCTTGTGGGCACCGATGCCGAACGCATCGTTACAACTGCACTGCAATTGCTCCACGACGAACAATTCTACTGCTCGATGGCGAAAGCGCATAACCCCTACGGCGACGGTCGCGCAGCGGAGCGAATCGTTGCACATCTGGAGAGCCTTGCCCAATGAAGCGCGCTGGCTTTGTTGCGATCCTTGGGAAACCGAACGCTGGGAAATCTACTCTGCTCAACGCGCTCATCGGCGAGCCGCTGGCGATTGTTTCGCCGAAACCAGAGACAACACGCCGGCCGGTGATTGGCATCTTGACACGTCCGGATGCACAGATTGTTTTCCTCGATACTCCGGGCATCGTCCAGCATCCGAAGTACGAGCTTCACCGTCAAATGCTCACCGAGATTCGGCAAGCGATCGAGGATGCAGACGTTCTGGCGGTTCTGCTCGATGCGACTGGTGGCATTGCCGAGGCGCAGTCGCTCCTTGCTGAACCGATCATGGACGATGTCCGCGCAAGTGCGAAACCAACGATTTTGGTGCTGACGAAAATGGATGCACTCGAGGAGAAAGCTGCAGCACTGCCCATCATCGAGCACATGATGGCATCGGGAATCTTCACGGCAAGTGTGGCGGTCTCGGCACTGAAAGGGAAGTTCCTCGATGAGCTTGAGCGCGTCATCATCGAGCATCTGCCCGAAGGAGAATTCCTCTTCGATCCAGAACAACTTTCGACGCAGAACGAGCGATTCTTCGTGGCCGAGTTCATCCGTGAGCAGATTTACCGCCACTGCCAGCAGGAAATACCCTATTCGGTCGAGGTGGTCGTTACTGATTTTGAGGAACGCGACAGTGCACCCTGGTACATTGCAGCAGAGCTAATAGTCGAGCGCCATTCGCAGAAGAAGATCCTCATCGGCAAGGGCGGCGCGATGATCAAACGCATTGGCGAACATGCCCGCAAGCGGATTGAAGAGCATCTCGGTGTGCCAGTCTATTTGGAGCTATACGTCAAGGTCCGCGAGCATTGGCGAAACGACCCGACGTACCTTCGTTCGTTTGGGTATCGCATCACACCACCCCACAGGAAGCAATGAGCCAGTATAACCTCGATGAGCCTGTTCCCCCGCTTCACGTTTCACCGCAGCTAAGCGATGACGATCGTAGGCAGCTTGTTCGTTGGATGATCACAGCGCGCGAGTTCGACCACGCGATGATTCGCCTCTACCGACAAGGGCGCGCGCTCGGCGGCGTGTACGCACAAATCGGCAACGAAGCAACGTCGGTCGGCGCAAGCTACGCACTCGACCGCTCGCGCGATGTGATCTTCCCGATGCATCGGGATATCGGCATGCACTTTGTCTTCGGTGCCCCGCTCGATGGACTGATGCTCAACTTCATGGCACGCCAAGGGAGCAGCATGCGTGGCACCGATGGCACCGGACATTACGCAGACCCAGCCCGGCGGATCTACGGCAACATCTCGCACCTGGCTGCAATGATGCCAGTTGCAGCTGGCTTTGCCCTCGCAGCACGAATGCGGAAGGAAAACATCGTCGTCCTTACAACGATCGGTGATGGCGGCTCGAACGTCGGAGAATTCCACGAAGCGATGAACTTTGCAGCCGTGCAGAAACTGCCACTTCTTGTCATCATCGAGAACAATCAATACGCCTACTCGACGCCACGCGAACTTGAATACGCCTGCGAGCGCTTGAGTGATCGTGCAATTGGCTACGGCTGCCCGGGGGTCACCATTGATGGAACCGACGTTGAACTGGTTTATGACACGGTGCGGGACTACGCCCAGCGTGCCCGCGCAGGCGAAGGTCCTGCACTCATCGAGTGCGTTACGATGCGCATGCGCGGACACGCCGAGCACGATGATTTCCGTTACGTCCCGCGCCAGATGCTCGCGTACTGGGAAAAGCGCGATCCACTTGCGCGTTATGAAGCGTTCCTGGTCGAGCATCGCATCGCCGACCAGGAAACGATTTCCCGCTGGCACGCTGAAATTGCTCAGCAGATCACCAGTGCGATTGATCGAGCGCTCGAGCAGCCATTCCCGCCTGCTGAGGAGGCCTTCCGGAACGTGTTCGTCTAAGGTTCGATGACAAGCGGCAGCGAAATGTCTGCATCAGTTTCGGGTGCGCGCGCCTGCCCATCTTTCGTGTTCGGCTCGTAGTGGTAAAGCTGAATGCGCACGTGGCCGGGTGTTGGAGCTTGAACAGGAGCGATTGACCACTGCGTCTGCAATCCTAACGGCATACCTCGACTATCGCGATCGGTTATCGCAGTGCTCACTGTATTTGCCGCTGAGCCATCGAGGCTGTAGAAAAACTGATGCTCAGTTCCCTGCGAGCGGATAGTGTTGGTGAGGCTATCGCCGTCGGTCGCCAGTATTTCCAACGAGCACGAGTACGTCGAGTTTGAGCGGAGCCCGAGAGTGTCCACGATCGGTGGGCTTCCGCCGGGGCCATCAGCATCGCGCCAGCGTGCAGTAACAGTATCGCCGCGGCTGCCAACAAGCCGCAGGATAAACGTACCTGGCACTTTATGTTCATCATCGGATGGGCTATGGCTTTTCTCGCATCCGCCAAGCAGAAGGAGCATAGCGAGTAACGCAAGGGGAAAGGTGCATCTCATTGCAGGCTCTCCAGTGAATGATTGAACGTGCCAAAAGGAATTGTTGCATTGAGTATGACGTTCCTACCAGGATTGAGCGCGAAGTAACGGTAGCGGCTCAAGTAATCGCGGTACGGTGTGTCGAGCAGGTTCTGGATCCGAAGTGTTGTTTGGATCAGTGTGCCTGCAAGAAACCATTGCCCGCCAGCAGTCAGATCAACGGTGAGATAGCCTGCCGGTGGCGGTGCATAATCGAAGACGTTCGGTGAGACCGCAGTTTGGCGCCGAACGGCTGTTGCCGCAAGTTCGAAATACGGCGCGTGTATCCCAAGCAGATCGTCTGGGTGGAGATGGAGCGCCAGGCGCATCCGATCAGCTGGCATAAATGCCAGAAAATCGCCGCTGGGAAGTCGAACCCCACGTACCAATGCCGCTTGCATATCGAAGCGGAGGATGTTTCCCATTGGGAGTGAAGCGGAAAGTTCGCTGCCAAAGATTGCAGCGCGTTGTTGGACGTAGCGCATCGTTGGAAAGACGCCGCGATACGTGACCGTTGGCATCGAGTCCGGAAGTAGTTGCGTCAGACGTGGAAAGTACTGCGCGTACACTGTTGCCTCGAGCTGGATGCGGTCCAACCTTGTTGTGAAGCTGGCATCGAGTGAGACCGACCGCTCAGTGCGGAGTTTGCGGTCGCCGATTTCGTACTGCGCAGTGCCGTGGTGTAGGTCGTTGGCAAAGAGCTCCACCGGCGATGGAGGCCTCCAGTACGTGCCAAGATTGATGCGGAGGCGAGAGGAGCCACCAATCGTGCGTTCGATGCCACCATTTGCCGCGATACCCGCAAAGAGCATGGTCGTATCGGGATCGTATCGTCCTGCGGCTTTGTTGTACGGTCGAGCTTGCATCCACTGGAGATCGCCCCGAATACCGAACGATGCAAGCCAGTCGCCGATCGTAAACGTCCGCGTTCCCAGAATGCCGCCTTCGTAGAGCAAATAGTCCGGCAGGAGAAAGACTTGTCCGCTGCGGACGTTTGATTGCCGAAGGAAGTGCAGACCGAGAACGTTCGTTGCGCCACTGTTGGAGAAACGGTATCGGAGTTCGAGCTGATAGCTGGCCAGCGAGAGCTCCAGTGCCGGCCGCTGGAGTGCTTGCTGGAGGAGAGTGCTGTCGGTGTACCGTGCAGCGTGGGCGTCGTATTCGCTTCGGTCGTTCCGCTGCCAGCCATAGTGCAGCTCGAGTGTGCCAGCATCGGTGGTGTAGGTGCTGTGAAGGTAGAGCGTCTGGTGGAGAATTTGCTGACGAGGGTTGCCGATGCGATACGTCCACGGTCGGATGATGAGCGGCCGACCCGCTTCGATCGCGCGCTGCAAATCGTCGGGATTGCCAAGGTGGGAGGCTGCTAGGATTCCAAGCTCACTGGCAAAGAGCGAGTAGCTTAGCTCGGTTCGCCACGATGCAGCGTCGTAGCCGATTGCTACCATCCCGCTGCCAGTGCGTGCACCAGTATTGGAGAGCACGTACTGTGGGGTTCGGCTATCGCCTGCAATCGTCCCACTTGCGTAGAGGAGGTAGGCAGTGTTGGGGAAAGCAAGGTCACTTCCTTGGGCACGCACAGCTGCGGCGCCCATTCCATTGTTCGTTGCTCCCAGTAGCGACAGTTGCCCTTCGAATGCTTGGTGGTAGCGGAGCGGCGGCGGCTCGATCCGAATGACACCCCCAATCGCTGCGTAGCTCTCCTCCAAGCTCGCTGCACCGCGAATGATAGCAACGCTCGTCGGCAGAAACGGATCGAGTGCAGGCCCGTGATCGAGACCCCATTCTTGTGCACGGTGCTGAATGCCGCCACTGCTGATTATGACGCGTTCGCTGTGTAGGCCACGGATGACAGGCTTTGCAATCGTCGCTCCAGTCTGGAGGAGCGAAACTCCGGGAACGTCTGTGAGCAAGTCGCCGAATGTTTGTCCGCGGTGACGATCGAGATACTGCCAATCAAGCTGAACCTCGTGCTCTGTTCCTATGGCGAGCGGGCGTGAGCCTTCGACGATGACGCGTTTCAGTTCGATGCTCAGCGGAACGAGGAAGACGTCAATTGTTGTGTCACGCGATAACTCGATTGTCAGCACTCGGTCGTAGTATCCGAGTCGCCGAATCCCCAGACGGTAGCTGCCTGGCGAAAGATTGGCCAGGTGAAAATGGCCGTCGCTTGCGCACCGCGTTCCACGCTGCAAGCCGAGCAGGACGATCTGTGCATCAGAAATCGGTGTGCCACGAGCGCTGTCACGCACAACGCCGTGGAGGTGGACTCCAGTATCAGATGCTGCCATGCACGCTGCCGTCATAGTCAGCAGTGCTGCGATGAGAGAAGGCATTTGAAATGGTGAAGCGATACGACTGCGCTACTACAAGTCCGGTGTGGAATTGATCACGCTTCTACGCAGTCGGCGGTGCGCGGAGTGTGCGGGGGAAAGCAGTCGGCTGGTGTGGCGCAATTTTTTGCGGGGCTGGAACGTGCAGGGATGCGGTTTGGAGCAGAATCGGGCGTAGTGGAGCGCTCGGCGGTGCAGTTCCCAGAGGGATATGGCACAGTGGGCAGTGCTGCGTTTCTGCGCACGTGAGGGTATTCACTCGCTCGTTGCTCGGCGAGTGCATGTGCCAGGAGCTTGCTATCTGCAGGGCAATCGTGCAGAGCGCAAGCGTCCAGCTAATGAGTGCAAGCATCTGTTTCATCGGCAATGCGAAATTAGCGCACCAACACTAGTGGCTCAACGTGCACTCCACTCGGTGTGCGGAGCCGTGCCGAATAGAAGCCTGGTGCTACGTCATCCAGCTGAAGAGCGACCTGGTACGAACGACCTGCCTCAAGTTGGCCGAGTGATTGCTTCGTGAGCACCACTCCATTGAGCGAGATTACTTCCAGCTCGTAGCTTCCGCGTTCGTTCGCTGTGATGATCGCAGTCGCGTCGTCGGTCGTTGGGTTAGGATGAATTTGGAACACCGGGAGCTGGAGCTCCGAACCTAAAAGGCGCGGCCCACCGGCTCCGCAGAGTGTCAAGCACACTGCGCCATTGCCTTGGCCGGGATTGATCCACGTCGTCGGTTTGATGCCACTGTTGGTCCACCGTGCTTGCACGATGTACATCGAGTCGCACTGGCGGTCGCCGAGCATAGCATCGCCGAGAAGCTGCGCGATGAGCTGCGGCTGCTGCGATATTGGCGCAAGGAGGGTATCAACGGTTATTGTGATGACGTGGCGATCGTGGGTGCGACGGTTGAACGATTGGATCCGACCACCACGGGCGCGAACTCCGCGCGGCATGAACAGTTGATTGGGCACGTCGAGCACAAGGAGTAGCTGCGCATTCGGAAGAACAAGGTTTGTATCAAGCCTGCCGTAGATGTTGAGCGCAATGCCTTCCTGGCGTGGGTCGAGGATGCGGAGTGAATCGAGCCAAAGCGCAAACCCAATTCCGGGAATCGAGGTGGCTTGTAGGACCACGGGAACACTATCGGTACAGGGCATGCCAAGGCTTGTGAACTTTACCCACAGCGTGTCGGGAAAGTCGCCAATGTCCTGGGCACTGAACTCGACATCGGCAGTAACTGTTTTGGTCACAACGTCCACGTTCATTATCGTGGGTGTTGCCGTGTAATACGCGCTCCACTGCCCAACGCTGAATGTAAAGGTCATGCTGCGTGTGTAGTTGTTCGTCAGTCGGAGCGGAAGGGTGCGGCTGTCGCCTTGCTTGACTTCACCAAAGTCGAGCAGCGTATCGGTCTCAATCGGGACAGTTCGCTCCCCGACAAGCTGGACCGTATCGTGGATCTCTTGTCCGTTGATGATGTAGCGAATCGAAAGTGCAGCAGCTTTCGGTCCTGCGCGTGTCCCTGCAGGACTGAACTCAATCTCAACGGTAAAGCTGAAGCCGGAAGGAACGCTGTAGGGCAGCGTTGCCCATGGCGATCCGGTGATTCGGAAGAGCTTCGCATCGGGGCCAACGATTGCCATCTCTTCAAGTTCCGCGCTACTGGAGGGGTCGTTATTCTTGAGTGTGAGCGTTCGCCGCGCTGTCGAACATGGCGGAAGCGTGCCGAAGTCAAGCGGACGTGGCGAGATTGCCAGTGCATTGTTGGTCGGTACGATTCGAATCGGCACCGTGATCGAGTCAATGCACGGGCAGGAAAGGACGATGGTGATCGTATCGTCTATTGGGTTCAGCGTCGTAGGCGTGATGTTGAAGTAGATGTCGCGACTTGCCGAATATGGCGGAACAGTGATCGTACGAATAAGCGGCACGATCTCTGGACGTTTTAGCCGAATATCAGCGATACATGCCTCCAGACTGCTGAGATTGCGCACCGTCAGCGGCGGTTGCGATTGCGACGTGAAGTTTACCGGGACGTCCACCAGGACATATGGCTCGGGCGAGAACTCAAGCACAAGTGCTTGCTGCTGGACTTGGAGAGAAATTCGGAGTGGCTCGGTGACATCACGCACAGAAAGTTCTAGGGTTGCTGTCTTGATGCCGTCGTTGTTCTGCGGGTCAATGCGCACTTCGACGATGATGCGGACAGAATCTCCAGGGCGCAGGGTATACGCGCCGCTGGGCGGCTGCTCGACAATGCGGAAGTACGTTGCATCGCTGCCCGAGATTGTTGCTGGGAAGTCGAGCGTTGCATCGGTGTTGCCGGTGTTGATCAGCCAGAGCGTGTCGCGCTTGAAGCCGCAGGCAACGACCCCGAAATCGAGCAGTGTTTTCCGTGGGACAACTGCCGAGAGTGTTCCTTGTCCGACCAGGAGAAAACGCAAAGTATCCGGGCACGTAGCACCAAACTGCGCAGTGGTGAAAATCAGCGTGTCTCGTGCAAGACCCATCGCTGTCGGTGCGAACGTGACATCAATCCAGAGGGTGTCGCCTGCCTGGAGCGAACGTGGGAAGGAAAGCCTCGGCGGTACCGTTTGCCAGCTGTACGGTGGCTGCGGTTGATAGGTGGGAAGAACGATCACAGAGTCGCTTGTGCTCGGGTTGAGAACGCCAATGCGGATTGTGCGCGTTGCACCGACACGAACGTTGCCGAAGTCAACGGTGCCGCGCCCATCGTCGCCGATGCTGAGGATTCGGCTGGAAACTCCGCAGACACGAAGCGGGATTGCGAGCGTTTGGTTGCAAAGGTCCACGCTGATGGTGAGGGTGTCGAAGTAGTCACCCACATCTGGTGGGATCGCTTGCAGCCGGAGATGAATTGTATCGCTGGCGTTCAGTGTGAATTTCGTTGGGGGAGTTACGGAAAAGAGTGCGCTGCCTGTTGCAATGCGCTGAATCGTTGCTGCAGCAGAGCCAACAAGTCGAAGGGCGAACGTAAGCTCTTTGGTTGTGCCGCGGCATGTTTCGGCAAAATCAACTGCTGAGATCGCTCTGCTATCGCTTGTTGCTGTCAGAATGATACCTGCGCTATCAACACGGATGCGCACAGGGACGCGCGCGAACACTGCCAGCGGTGTGCCCCCGACGAGCAGGAGTGTATCGCTCTGGATTCCGTAGCGACCTGCTTGAATGCGGTATTCGATGGCAAGTGCGATAGAATCCCCAGCGGGGATCGTAGCACGAACTGGTTGAGGGCGAACGATGCGGAAACCACTCGAGGGGTCGAGGAAGTAGCCATCGGTGATCGAACCAGGTCGGTTGTCAGGATTGACGACGATGACGGAATCGAGTTTGCTTGTTCCATCTGCGCAGGACAGCCGCCCCATGTCGAGCGGTGATGGGTGCACCTGGAGGGGTGCCGAGAGTATGCGCACAATCCGCCCCGATGCATGAGAGAATACAAGCGCTGGGCGTGCGCTGTAACGCAGGGAACTCTGCTGCTCTCGCTGCGCAGCAGCAATGTAAAGGTAGTTGCTCCCAGGTGGAGTGGGAAGGTTGTACTGCCAGCGGGCATTTGCTCCAACGACGACCGAATCAATCAAACGCCAGATGTCACGCTCCGCTTTTGCGAACAGCAACATGGTTTTGCCTGGCGCTCCGCTTCCACCGAGCCTGATGCTCGGCCCTTGAGCAACCGTGATAGTGTCGAGTGTTGGTCCGCGATAGGATGTTGGCTGTGCGACCAGTGCGTTCAACGTCGGGGCATCCACGCGCGTTCGGCCGTTGCCGCCTTTTCCTGTAGGGGCTGCTTGTCCGCCACCGATTGCGGTTAGTGAAAGGTCTGTCACCCCCAGTGGGGAAGCAATGCAGATTCCGCCACCGCTTCCACTCCCGCCGCGACGGGATGTAGTTGTGCCGCTGCCACTTCCATCGGCGCCGTTGGCTGAGAGTGTAAGATGTTCGATTGTTCCAAGCGTAGCGACGGCAATCGCACCGCCACCTCCGCCACCACGGCCGCCGCATGCTGTAAACGGAAATGAGGTGTTCCGTGGATTGCCACTGGCACCTCCAGAGCCGCCAGCAAGGGGAATAAGTGTTGTATCCCCGTGAGCTTTGCCGCCGTTGTTCGATGCTGTGCTAGTTGGAGCACCGTCGGTGCTATAGCCGCCGCCTGCGCCATCGCGATTGTCGGAGACGCCGCTTGCACCACCGCGGGCACCGTCGGGAGAGCAATCAGGGCCGCTTGAGCAGCCCACACCGCTTGCACCGAACGGGTGCCCAGTACCGCCGCCGGCAGATTCGTAGGCGCCGCCATCGTTTCCGCTCGGTGTCTGGTTTAGTCCACTGCCGTTCGGACCGGTGCCCGTCCCGACGCTTCGGTAACTGTTGGGGGAGTTCGTGCCACCGCGACCACCACCGGTGAAGCCATTACCACCACTGGAACCGCCGCCGACAATGTCGCAGAAATCGCCGCCTCCGCCGCCACCGCCAGGACCACCGTCGGCTCCGCTTGCATCCACTGTGATGCGCGTTTGCGTCGCCGATACCCCACGGAGAGCGCCTCGTGCCATCAGCACGAGCGGAAGGTATCCCTGATTGCCATTGGATGCGATTTGATCGGGATCGTCGGTAGCAACAGTGTACGTCCGCGCACCAAGCAGCAGGCTATCGAACAGGAGCGCTCCACGGCGTGATCGAACCCCCAACGGCGGCCGTCCGAGCACGGATTCGGTTCGTGTGCGGAAGTCTCCTCCTGGCGTGGGCTGAACGATGTAGAACGTGTCGACTGCGGTAACGCCGTTCGGTGTCCGTATGCGGAGAGGAATCCGCCATGCATCACTGAGCTGCCGCCAATCCCAACTATTCGGAGTTGCTGTCGGGGAAATGTAGGCAATGGTGCTAATAAGTCGCCCCGACCACGAAACAATGAGTGGACCGAACGCTCAGCTTGGTTGAATCATCTGGTCGCCCTAGCTCGATGCGCAGTGGGTCGCTCGGATTTCCCAGAAAGACTCCATCGTTTGCACTAAAGCTTGTGCCCTCGATGTCGGCTGCATTAGGAGCGATAAGCTCGACGTACACAGCCATTCCAGGCGCACCGATGTCTGGAATCAGGTACGAAAGCACCGGCTGTGCCCACAGGGTGGAGATGCTCCAGATCGAAACAAGCGCGGCAAACAAACTACGCACCGACATAAGCAATCACCTTCACTTCGACAGCAATTGGTGTTGGGAGGGAGCCGACCTCGATTGTTGTACGGCAGGCATTGACGTCTGCGAAATGCTCGCGCCAAAGCTCGTTGAAGATCGGAAAGTCGCGCTGCATGTTCGTCAAGAAGACAGTAACATCAACGATGTCTTCCCAGCGCGCACCTGCAGCCTCTAAGATTGCGCGCACGTTGCGGAAGACCGAGAGCGTTTGAGCGGCGATGTCGTAGTCAACGAGATTGCCGAACTCATCGTAGCGATTGCCAGGAATCTCCCCGTTGCCAGGTAGCCGAGGACCGACCCCAGAGAGAAAAACAAAGTCACCGACCCGACGCGCGTGTGGATAGGCGCCGACCGGACGCGGTGCATTGGGACTTTCGACAATCTGGCTCATTGCTACCGTTCGATGATCAACGGATGTGCTGTGATGCCCAAGGCAGTGTGTACGACGACGGTGTAGTAACCTGCCGGAAGGGAGCCGATTTCAATAGTCTTCGCCGGTGCTGGTTGTTGAGCGACAATATCCGCCTGTACTGTTCCGATCAAGTCATAGACGCGAACGCGCTTGATTCCTCCATCCGCAGTGATTGCTACGCGGTCACTTGCAGGGTTGGGGGTGATCGTTAGCATCAGACGAGCCGGTTCGTGAGTGCTTAGTACCGAGTCAGCTGCCATGCGGTAGATGGCGCCATATGCAGTGGTGGCGAGCAGTTCTCCGCTCTGCTGTCGGCGCAGGGAGAGAACCGGTTCGCCAATTGTTGTATCAACAGTTGCAGTAGCCTGATTTCTGCCGATGACGTAGAGGAATGATTGACTGCGTGGAGCAATGTATGCAGTGCCCCCACGCGAGAGCGCCATCGTTTGGATCTCAGCGACGGAAAGTGGAACGGTTGCTTCCAGCCGCCCTGTGCTGCTGAAGCGTTGGTAGTAGAGCGCTCCTGCAGAATCGAGGACGATGCCAATTGAGCCATCAGCAGCGATGTCGTGGTGCACGATCGTCCCTGCCGTTGTTGCAATTGTCCGTGCCAACGGTGGCATGATGCTTTCGATGCTGATCAGCGAATGCTCGGTCGAGATCACCGCAAGAGAGTCAGCCGAGCGCAGGAGGCGGACCTGCCCGACCGGCAGAGAAAGTTTCGTCCATGCCATTCCGTTGGAGGAAATGTACGCTGAAGTCGAGCCAACTGCAAGGAGCATTCCTCGAAGCTGTGCGATGCTCGAGATCGGTTCGATAATTGCGTCCGTGGCAGTTGAGCACTGCTGGAAACTCGCCCCTCCATCGAGTGAACACCAAAGGCCACTTGTTGTGCCGATGACAACTGTTGGTACTGCAATCGCGATGTCCAACGCCTGGGCAGTTGGTGGGAACATCCCGCTTCGTGCCCAACTGATTCCGCCATTGATTGAGCGATAGATCCTGCCACTGGTGCTAACAGCAACAACCGTTGCGGGCGATTGAACGGCTGCACACTGGATCCCAACGCCTTGGATGCCGCTGGAAGAGTTGGACCAGAACATGCCGTTTTCCTCGGAGGAGAAGACGCCATCGGGTGTAGTAACCAGCAGCGTGCCGCTCTGTGTTGCTGCAGCATCGCGAGCGGCAAATGCTTGCGTTCCAGCAAGTGACCACGTTTGCACTCCTGAAACGCGGCGATAAATCATCGTAGAGTCTCCGCTGGCAGTCGGTACAAAGCAGAACACCGTGCCCTCGCGCCCGCCGAGGAGGATGCTTCCTGCTGGCAGCGCGCCAAGACCAGCGCTTGCCTCGCTCCACTGCATACCTTGGTCGCTGGAGCGGACGACTCTGCTGCTACGGATTGCCCAGAGGAGGACCGGTGCACCACTGTACTCTTGCGTCGAGGTCATGGATACATGGTTCTCAGCCGAAAGCTGGACAAGCTGCGGGGTACGCCACTGGAGACGGAAGAGTCCATCACCATAGCAGTAGATCGCCGAATCCTGCGCTTGGAAAAAGCGCCACTGCCCATACGGGAGTTCACCGATACGAAGAGCGCTCTCGGCATTATCGCGTGAAAGGTACACGCCCCAGCCTGCAGTGGTCGTAGTCAGAAGGACAAGCTCCCCATAGCGCACAGCATGGATTGCTGCAAGCCCTTCCCCTTGGGGTATTCCACGCGGAAGTGGAAGTTCATGCCAGGAAAACCCATTATCGGTCGAGCGATAGAGCTGTCCACCTGCAAGCAGCAGCAGCGCCTCTAAGCCGAGTGAATCTGCGCACGGAGCGAAGCTCGCTTGATTTGTTGCAGAAGGAAGCTCCAGCGGACTCCAAAGGATGCCGCCATCATAGGAACGGAAAATCTTCATCCCGCTGGCAAGCTGTACGTAGAGCACACCCGATGGACTCTGGTAAAGCCGTCCAACATCAGCACCGTCAATGCGTGCAAGCATTTGCCATTGCGCTGAAAGCGCGGCAGTGAGCACTGCTGCAAGGAGTGTCACACCGAGCAAACGTTTCATTGGAAATCCTCCGTGCTAAAGTTTGATGCAAACATTTTTCGCTTCGGTAAAAAAACGGTACGCTTCCCAGCCTCCTTCCCGACCGGAGCCACTCTGCTTGATGCCACCTAACGGCGTTCGTAGATCGCGGAGCATCCAGCAGTTGACCCAGACGATCCCGCACGCCAGCTGTGCAGCGACGCGGTGTGCACGGCGGAGGTTTTCCGTCCAGATGCTCGCAGCCAAGCCGTAGCGAACACCATTGGCAAGCTCGATAGCCTCGTCTTCACGCTCGAAGGGGAGAAACGTTACAACCGGACCGAAAATTTCCTCTTGATTGGCGTAGCATGTTGGTGGAAGGTCAGCAATCACCGTGGGTTCGACAAACCATCCGCGTGCGCAGCGACCTTCGAGTTGAGCGGGCTTGCCTCCAGTGAGGATGCGGCCACCATCGCGGCATGCTTGCTCGATGGCACCGAGCACTTTGCGGTAATGCGCCTCAGAAACCAGAGCGCCGATTTCTGTCCGCTCATCGAGTGGATCTCCGACGACAAGCGTTTCAACCTGGCGAGTAAAACGCTCGACGACTTCCGAATAGATCGCGCGTTCGACGAGGATGCGCGAACCGCACAGGCAGATTTCGCCTTGGTTGAGAAATCCAGCTCGAACAATCTGCGGGATGGCAGTGTCGAGGTCTGCATCAGCGAATACGATGGTTGGATTTTTTCCTCCAAGCTCGAGCGAAAGTTTCTTGAACATTGGTGCTGCGGTGCGGGCAATGTACTCTCCAGTTGCAGTGCTACCAGTGAACGAAATCGCACGCACCTGGGGATGCTCCACAATCGCAGCGCCAGCACGTGTGCCGTAGCCGTGGACAACGTTGAGCACGCCAGCCGGCAAACCGCATTCGTTGCACAGATCAGCAAACATCGTTGCGGTCAGTGGTGTCAGCTCCGATGGCTTGGCGACGACGGTGTTACCGAAGGCAAGTGCTGGTGCGATCTTCCAGGTGAACAGGTAGAGCGGCAAGTTCCAAGGCGAGATGCACCCGACCACCCCTAGTGGCTCGCGCAGGGTGTAGTTGAGTGCGCCCGGGGATGGATGCGCTTCCGTTGCAACGTGGAGTGCTGCCGCGGCGAAGAAACGGAGGTTCGCAATCGAGCGTGGAATGTCGAGTGTGCGGGCGAGCGCAACAGGTTTTCCTTGATCGCGGGATTCCGCAGCGGCGAACTCTTCAAGTCGTTGCTCGAGCCTATCGGCAATGCAATTTAACAGGGCTGCGCGTTCAGCTGCGGGGCGTAGTGCCCAACTCGGCCACGCACGCAGGGCCGCCGCAACCGCCTCGGCAACTTCTCCGCTCCCACCAGAGGCAACGCGCCCATAGACGTGGCCAGTGGCAGGTTCAATAACATCAATCCATTCAGCGGAAGAGACAAAGTGCCCATCAATGAAGTGGCAGAGTTGTTCCATCGGCGCTTGTGGCGGTGTTCCTGCTACCGGCGAAGATACTCAAATTGCGATTGCGCACCTTCGGTGCTTCTGGCATTGTTGTTGTATCTTGGAGCGCAGCAAGAATGCACAGCTTCCCTCCGGACATGGACATTGCTCATGCCTACAAGCGTTTTGCCGAGTGGCTGTCGGTGCAAGGGTATCGTCCGCATACCCAGCGCCGCTATTGCGATGCCGTCGCAGAATTCTGTGCCTACCAGAGCGAGAGCGCATCCAGCGCGACAACGGTCTGTGAGCTAACAGCGCAGCACGTTCGCGGGTTTATAGCGCATCTGTACACGCGTGGAAATGCCAAGCGAACGATCGTAACGAAGCTCAGCGCACTGCGAACGTTCTTTCACTTCTGCCAGGAACGCAGTTGGTGCAACGGCAACCCCGCCCGTGCGGTGAGCCTGCCAAAGCTCGATAAGCCATTGCCATCGGTGTTGCAACAAGCGCAAGTTGCTCAAGCGCTCGAGCGGATTGATCGTTCGATGCCGTGGGGCTGGTGTCTTGCCGCACTTGTGGAGTTGCTCTATTCGAGTGGGATGCGCATTAGCGAAGCGCTCAGCTTGGAATGCGATTCCATAGATCCGGCAACACTGACTGTGCGCGTTGTTGGCAAAGGCGGCAAAGAGCGTGTTGTCCTTCTTGGCAAGCAAGCGTTCGAGGCAATTGAGCAATACAAGCGCTGCCGCGCTGCGCTTGGTCCTGCCGCTGGCGAGCGGGCGCTGTTTCTTTCGCCACGGGGGAAGCCGCTCCGCCCAGCGCAAGCCTGGCGTGCTATTCGGAAGTTGCTCGAGGGCATCAGCGATGCACCGCGACGTTCGCCGCACATCTTTCGCCATAGCTTTGCAACGCACCTCCTCGATCGCGGTGCTGATCTCCAAGCAGTTTCGATGCTCCTTGGGCATAGCTCGCTCCGCTCAACGCAGGTTTATACCCACGTTTCGATCGAGCGGCTCCGTCAGGCGTATGCGCAGGCACATCCACGTGCATCCTCACCGGACAAGGACTCATGAAGCAATCAGTTGCTATTGCCGTCATCGGGTGCGGTTATCTCGGGAGCATTCACGCGCGACTGTGGATGCAGTGTTCGCGAGCGAGATTGGTCGGCGTCTTCGATGTTGTGCCGGAGCGTGCCTCGAAACTTGCAGGAGAACTCGGTGTGTGTGCATTCGACTCTCTCAGTGATGCACTCGATGCATGCGATGCTGTTACCGTAGCAACGACGACCTCCGAGCATGCAAACGTGGCGTGTGCAGCGCTGGAGGGCGGCAAGCACGTTCTGCTCGAAAAGCCCGTTGCAGCGACGCTCGAAGAAGCCGAGCGCATCGAGATCGCCGCTGCTCTGGCGGGAACAGTGGTCCACGTCGGGCACGTCGAGCGCTACAATCCAGCCTTCCGTACTGCACTACGCTATGTAACTCGTCCGCTCTTTATCGAGGCGCATCGTCTTAGCCCTTTCCGCGAGCGTGGTACCGATGTATCGGTCATCGGCGATTTGATGGTGCACGATCTCGACCTGGTCCTTGCGCTGACAAGAGAGCCAGTCGTTCGTATTGAGGCACACGGCGTTGGGGTGATCAGTAGCTCAGTGGATATCGCCAACGCACGCCTGGAGTTCGCCAGCGGGTGTATCGCCAATCTTACAGCATCACGCTTGACGCCAAAGCCGCTGCGCAAGCTGCGCCTGTTTCAGCCGATGGCGTACATGTCGCTTGATTTTTCGGTACCGGATTTAGAGGTGTATCGGATTGATGATGGCCAGCATGATAGCGGTGGGACGATCGTTGCGCATGCCGGTGGGAATGCGATTTGGTATGAGCATCCGTCCATCAAGCCGGGCAATGCGATCGCCGAGGAGCACCGTGCATTCGTGGCGAGCATACTCGATGGCGCGCCGGCGATTGTTTCGCTGAGCGATGGTATTGCTGCGCTTCGTCTCGCAGCGGCGATTGAGCATGAAGTGCATAAGCGCATGGAACAGCTTCAGCTTCAGCAATGATGCACAGGCTTGCACTTTTACTGCTGGTGGTTACCTTGGGACGAGCACAAGTGGAGCTGAGCGATTCACCACGCGCGGGAGCGCTCGTGCTGGCACCGAACTTCGCCAGCGGCTATCAAGCGCTGTGGGCGAATCCTGCCAATCTGGGGTTTGTCCCAACAACGATTACCTTCGCACTCGGTACGCCTATGGAGTACGGCGAGTATCATTACGCTCGCCGTTGGAGTATCGGAATTGGGGAAATTGGAGGCAGCGCTGCCTCCAACGCACTCAGTTTCGGGCAGCTTGCGGCGATTATCTTCCAGCTCGACCAACAACGCCTGTCGCTTGCGGATAAACGACGTGCTGCAGAGAACTTTTCCGAACGGGGAATCGCGTTCAATCTCGATGCATTGCTCATCGGCATTGGCTATCAAAGCTCCGGCTGGGGTGGAATTGCTCTCGGTGTTCGCGACCGTATCAGCGCAGAGTTCCGGCTCAATAGTATGCTTGCGCGCATTGCATTCTTAGGGCGATACGACGCGTACTTCGACTCAACCGCACTCAACTGGCGCGGCGATACCGTCGGCTACGCACGTAATCCGAAGCGCTACTCGGAGCTGTTCGATTCGAGTCGTATTGCAATGAGCTGGCTGCGGGACTATGCGATTGGCTATGGCGTTCGACTCTACAACGGACCTCGCGTGCAGCTCTACGGCGGCATCGTCGGGCGGCTCATCGAGGGCTACATCCTGCTCGATGGGAGAATCGAAAACCGCTCGATTACAGCATACTCAGCAATCTCGCCGTACTTCAACGTCAGCTATGGCAAAGCAACAACGCCCTCGCTTCGACCTGGCGATGGGCTTGTCCCAGTCGGGAGTGGCTTCGGTGGTGACGTTGGACTGACACTTGATGTTGATGCCCGTTGGCGCGGATCACTTGCGGTGCTCGATATTGGGTCCGTCTGGTGGGATGGCAACGTCTTTACCGTCGAGGATACCGTTCTCAATGGCATGATCACGACGGGATTTTCCTCGTACAACATCTTCGCTGAAGCGCAGAACATCACCGGCGAGGGAGGCTATTTCAAGTGGAGCGGCCTGCCAGGGGTACGCAGAATGCTCCCGACACGACTGCGAGTGGCACTGAGCCACTCCATCGGAATTGAGCGTGACGTAGGGATTGAAGCAACAGTTCCACTCCGTCCCGATGCACCGGGGGCTCCGCCGTTTTTTGTCACGCTGGGGACGCGGTACTGGGTCAATGCGCAGCTCATCGTCAGTGGTGGCCTCCGTATTGGGACGATTGCTGCGTGGGCGTTTCCCGTCGCGGTGCAGGTAGCGCTGTGGGATGGTCGGTGGGAGCTTGGCTTTTCGACGCAAGACCTTGCATCGCTGATTTTGCCGAAGCGTCCCGTCCTATCGCTGGCGGTTGCTCTGCTGCAATTTCGCTTCTAATTCGATGTGTCGCAGGGCGCGGGCGCGTGCAGTATCCAGGAGCGTTCGAAGTCGCTCTGGATCGCGGGCACGCTCGATAAACTCCCGACGGAAGGCTTCTTCGCTGTACCCATGCTTGGCGAGCACGTCCTGGACACGGCGGTTGCCATCGGTCGAATCGCGTTGACTCATGCGGACGACGAGAATATCCGTGTACGTTTCCACGAAACGGTCGTCGCTGCCAGAACATGCTGCAAGAAGGACCGCGCAGAGGGCGGTCAGCGCACTACGCTGCCACATGGGATTCGGACAGTTGACCGTTCGACGTAGAGCTGTCCTCGGTGATAAGTGGCGTGCGGAACACAAGCGGTAGTGCCTCTTGGATGGTGGAAACGTAGTGGATCGTCATCTCGGAGGTCAGGTGCACGGGGAGCTCCTCGATGTCGCTGCGATTGTCGCTGGGAACGATGACGGTTGTGATGCCATTCCGCTTGGCTGCCAGGAGCTTTTCGTTGAGTCCGCCCACGGGTAACACCATGCCGCGCAGTGTGATTTCGCCGGTCATCGCAACATCACCACGCACTGGAATGCCGCGTGCTGCAGAGATCAGCGCAATGGTCATCGTGATTCCAGCACTCGGACCATCTTTGGGAATTGCACCTTCAGGGACGTGGATGTGGATGTCTTTGTTCTGAGCAAAATCAGCGGGGATACCGAACCGGTGCGTATTGGTGCGGACGTAGGAGAGTGCTGCTTGCGCTGATTCTTTCATGACGTCACCGAGTTTTCCGGTCAGCAAGAGTTTTTCTGTACCTGGCATGATTGTCACTTCAACGGGGAGGAGTTCGCCGCCGGTGCTTGTCCACGCAAGGCCAGTAGCAACGCCGATGCGGTCAGTGTGATCTGCTGCTGCCTTTCGGAAGCGCGGCGATCGAAGCAGCTCATGCACCATCTCGACGTTGATCGTAAAGCGCCGTGAGCGCATGTATCGGCGGAACTTCGGTTGTGTGCGAATGGAGTTGTTCGCGGTTGCGGTTGTCGCAGGGAAATGTTCGACAACACGTTGTGCGATCTTGCGGAGCACGCGGCTCAGCTCGCGCTCGAGGTTGCGAACTCCTGCTTCGCGAGTGTAGTGGCGGATAATCGTCAGGATTGCTTCGTCGTCGAACGTGATGGGAATATCCCGGAGTCCGAGTTGTTCAATCAGCCGCGGGATAATGTGGCGTTTGGCGATTTCGAGTTTGTCGTGGTCGAGGTACGATGAAAGCTCGATGATCTCCATTCGATCGAGCAACGGTTCGGGAATGTCGTAGAGGACATTTGCAGTAGCGATGAAGAGAACCTGCGAAAGGTCGTAGTCAACTTCGAGGAAGTGGTCATTGAATGCGCGATTTTGCTCCGGATCGAGCACTTCGAGCAGCGCTGCAGCGGGATCACCACGGAAATCGCGTCCGAGCTTATCAACTTCGTCGAGCAAGATGACGGGGTTGATCGTGCCAGCGCGTTTCATTGCCTGGATAATCTTGCCCGGCATGGCGCCGATATAGGTTCGACGGTGCCCGCGGATTTCTGCTTCGTCGTGGACGCCACCGAGCGAGATGCGGACGAACTTCCGTCCTAACGCGCGGGCGATCGAGGCGGCAAGGGAGGTTTTCCCAACGCCTGGGGGGCCAACAAAGCAGAGGATCTGGCCACGCATCGAACCTGTCAGGTTCAGCACTGCGATGTATTCGAGGATGCGCTCTTTTGGTTTCTCCAGGTCGTAGTGATCTGCATCGAGGACGGCGCGGGCATTTGCCAAACTGAGATTGTCCTCTGAGCGCACCGACCAGGGAAGTGCGGTGAGCCATTCGAGGTAGGTACGGATGACACCGTAGTCGGGTGCCATCGGGAACGTCTTCCGGAGCCGTTCGAGTTCTTCGGTGGCGTGGTTCTTGACGTGCTCGGGCATTCCAGCCGATTCGATGAGTTGCCGGAAGCGTTCAACTTCCGAAGCTTGGAGCGATTCTTCATCTTCGCCAAGTTCCCGCTGGAGGATGCGGATTTGATTGCGGATGAACTCCTTTCGCATTGTCGCATGCAATGCGTGCCGAAGCTCTTGGCCAACATCCTCCTGGATTTTTTCCTTGTTGAGCGCCTCGTGAATAAGCGAGATTGTCATCGCCAGCTGCTTGGGGAGTGCTGGCTCAGCGAGAATTTCTTGGGTGCGCTGTGGTTCGGAGCTGGCGAACTCGCTTAGAACTGTGTAAACGTCACCGTACTTTTTCGTTGTCGCTGCGATGTTTTCGTGTTCTTCCTCATCGAAGATTTCGAGCGATTCTTCGTAGTGGCGATACTCTTGCAGGAGCTGATCGAGCTGTGCAGTGCTGAGCCTCCCTTCCTCTGGAAACGGGCGAGCTGCGACAAGCAGATACGGCAAGGAATCGTCGTGCGGCTCGATCTTGATTCGGTGCTTCGTGACGAGCTTGACGCGAAAGACGTTGTTCGGCGAACGAGCGATGAAGCTTATCTCTGCCAGCGTTCCGACGTGGTAAAGATCCTCGAAGCTTGGGGAATCAGTGGCGGTCCGCTGCATGGTAACAGCGATCAACCGATCATGCTTGAGCGCATGCTGTACGGCAGCGATCGAGCTGGCGCGTCCAACGAAGATGACTTCCTCCTGGTGAGGAAGCGCCACCATGTCGCGCAGCGGGAGGACTGGAACAATCGTGGGTTTTTCAGCGCGCTTGGGCATACAAACGGGAAGGAACGGTTATGCGAAACTAGTGGAAAAAAGACGACCAACCGAGCGATTACTTGCCGTACGGTGACTTGAGGTAGCGCGATGCTTCCTCGTGCGAGTTCTGCACGTCTTGCCAACTGAGGACTTTCTTGTACTGCATGATCGCCAGGTCACGCTTCCCTTGGAGGTCGTAGATCTTTCCGACGTAGAGGTTGAGCTTGACCATAAAGCCAGACGGATCTTCATCGAGCAAGCGGCATGCTTCATCACACTTGTAGAAGTACGGCAGTGCTTCCTCGTACCGGCCGGAGATGAATAGGTACCATCCGATGTAGTAGAGCGCTTCGCGTGCAGCATAGGCGTCGTAGTAAGGTTGCTTGGTGCGGTAGGCGTCGAGGATGCGGTGCCAGTGTGCGATGCTGCTATCGTAGCTACCAACTTGGAGCAGAGCAACTGCGTAGCGACGGTGGAAGAGTGGATTGGTCGGATAGCGTTCATAGAGCTCGCGGCTAATGCGGAGGTAGTCCTGCGGTTGGTTTTCGAATTGGGAGCTATAGACTTGCTGGAGCAGCACTTTTGCTTCGATGTCAGCGTAGGTGGCGTTCTGCGCTGCCGCTTCCAGTTGCAGAATGCCGAGCCGCTTATCGCCGCTGGGCAGAAACACCATGATGGGTTTGAGTACAGGGTACTTTTCCGGTAGTGCTGCGGCGTAGTAGTTGTAGATGCCTGTCCCGAGCATGATATCGTGGTTCGACGGAGCCAGTTGGTTGCATTTGATGAGGATGTCGAGTGCAAGCCTCCCATCGTTAGCGGCTTTGAGCCAGCTTTGGATGGTGGCGTAGTATCGCCCGCGGTAGCCGAGCGCACCACCTTTGAAAAACAGCCCCGCGATGTCGTAAGGGTTCTGCTCGAGGATGGAGTCGCAAAGAGCGATCGTTGCGTCAATCTTCCGAAGGAACTCGGCTTCGTAGCGCTTGCTGTTGCGGCGATCGAGCTGCATCTGCCACCACTCGATCATCGCGTCGAGGAAGTAGCCAGCTGGATGGTGTGGATAGCGCCGGATGACTTCCGCGAAGATGGTGCGTGCCTCGTCGAAGCGAGCTGCGTAGATGTAGTCTCTTCCAAGCCGGATCAAGCTATCGGCATCGGTACGCAGGATCGCCCACTGCGCCGAAGCGGTCGCTGAGAGCAACGTAGCTGTCACGAGCAAAATACGTGTGAACACAACGGTCAGTCGAGGGTGTCACGGGCATACAAAACGCATGCGATGCCGTTGCTATTGTCAGCGGACAATCACCGCGCGGGCAGTCGCTGTTCCTGATTGCGAGACGGCAACCACCGTGTAGCTACCCGATGGAAGGCTCGGCAAGGCGAGAGCAACGTGACGCCCTGCTTTCCCCGCGAATACTGTTTCCCAGAGGATGCGGCCGTCGCTACAGATTAGCTGTACGTGGACCGGTCCATTCACGATGGGGGCGATAAAGATTGATGCCTCGCCGTCGCTTGGGTTCGGGGCGATGGATAAACGTTCTCCGCCGGTGTGACCAATCAGCCGTACACCACCAGCAGTGCAGAGTCCTTCGTAGCGGATTGCACCCGCTACGGGACCGTACTGTAGCTCTCTGCGTGGCGTTGTAGCATACTCGATCGTGATGGAATCAGCCTCTCGATCACCGATGAGGACGTTTGCTTGCAGCAAAGCAATAGGGAACGTGTGCGCTACTGTCGGCATGCTATCGAGAGGAATGGCCGCTTGCAGCCAGCCACGCCCGCTCCGCGGGGGCAGTCGCGTAATGCTGCCCGGTACAATCCGCACGGGAAGAAGCATCGTGGGGTTGTAGCTCAGCTCGAGGATCAGCGAATCAATCTGCTGTGCATCGCCCGAACTGCTCCATGCGTAGAGCGGGATAGAAACAACCGACTGCGTTGGGGAAATCGTAACATCCTTGATCGCGAAGGTAATCGGCACGGGCCTGTTGCTTTGCATCCCGATTCCGCGAAGTGCGACGCGGAGCGTTTCTGCACACGGGTACAAGGCAGTAATGATGAGCGTATCAGTTGTCTCGCCTTCGGCAGTGGGTGCGAATTCGATGAGCACAGTCCCCTCGGAGTCAGCATCGAGCTGGAGCATCAACGTACCCGGCTCGCGAATTCGAAACGCAGTTCCACGCGCAAGTTGGAGCTTTACCTCTTGCGCGGTATCAGCGGGATTGCGCAGCACTGCAGTACGTTGGGCGATGCCTCCAAGCGCAACTGTGCCAAAATCGAGTGCAGAAGGAGCGGTGGCGATTGGCTGCCATCGTCCGATGTAGAGCGAATCTTTCGCTGTGCAGCCACTGCGTGTGGAAACCTCCAAGCGATACCACCCCGTATCGCTGGCAATGAACATCGTATCACCGATTGTTCCATTCCAGCGGTACTCGAGGAAGCCAGAAGGAGCCGTAAGTGTGCTTTGCTGGCCAGGGCAGAGCCGCACAGCTGTCGCAGTAATAGCAACTGTTGGCTGGTCGGTGACGACAATCGTGATTGCTGCTGTATCGCTGCAGGGAGCGGCGATCCACGCTGCCAGGTGGTAGATTCCCGGCCGCTGGGCGCGGAATGTACGCTGAGTGCTATCATTGCTCGCCTGGAGCAGTTCGAGTTCTGGTGGAACATCCCAGATCACTGTGCCACTGGCAGGTTGCGCCCCGACTGTGAACGGCACGCCTACGCAGACACTGTCGCGGCTCTGGAGGCTTGAGCGTTGCCGCTGAGTAAAGCCAATCGTGAGCGGCCGCATCATCCACGTGCAGCCGTTGGTGTCGGTCACCTGTGCGACAAGTGTTGCAGTGCTCGTCAGTGTGCGACGACAACCGGTCGTGCCGTCGGACCACGTGCAGACAGTACCCGGAGGGCGTGCGATCTCGACTTCAACGGTTTCCCCGGTGCATGCGGTGATTGTATCCGTTGCAATGGGTGTACTGGAGCCATCCGGTGCAACGTGGAGGTATCGCAACGTTGGTCGAGCAACAACTTCAACGCGGTGAAGTGCCGAGCGGAGGATGCAGCCGGTACTATCCTCGACGACTGCTTGATATGTTCCACTCGATGTCACCCAGAGTGTATCTGCAGTCGAAAGGATTGTACCGTTGCTATCGAGCCATGCGTGGGTGCGGTACCGTAGGCGAAGTGTAAATCCGATCCGCTCTCCTTGGCAGATACGCAGATTCCGCCGCGCCGAAATCGTGTCGAGCGTTACTGGTTGTGCGAGGGCTGTCCGGAAGACAACCGTGTCGCTGATGACCGTACAACCACTCCGCGAGGTGGCGGTAAACCAGTAGGCTCCGGCATCGGTGATGGTAATCCGTCGGGCTGTGCTGCCTGTGTTCCACTCGATGGTGGCGATGTCGAGCGAATCACTTGCCCAAAGCTCGGCACGCTGTCCGTTGCAGAGTGTTCGGTTGGACGTAGATGTCTGCACTGTCGGTGCGAACCCACAGAGGCGGAAAAGAAAGCAGTCGCTACGGTTGCCCGGCGAGGGATTCGGCTGGTACTGCGCATTGACCAATGGGGCAAAGTCTCGGCTCCGCGTTTCGCCCGCACCGACGATGTCCCCTGACGGCAGGAGTGCTATAGCGTAGAGCACGTCATCGTTCGAACCCCCGAAAGTCGCAGACCAGAGGTTTTGACCATCCCTAAAGAGTGCTACGAACACATCATCGCCGCCGCGCGGCTCCCAAAGTATACTTCGCCGTCGAGGGAAGTCGGGCGAAGAAGTGCTCCCTGCTAAGACAACACGCCCATCGCTAAAGACACCGACACTAAAGCCCGATTCAGCCGATCGCCCGCCCCAGAAGGTGGACCACACGAGCATGCCTGTTTCACTCATGCACGCCAGGAATGCATCGTTGAAGCCGCTTTTGGCGCGTTGGGCAATACTATCGCCAGCGATTGGAAAGTCGTTGCTGGAGCTCGTTCCCGCCAGATAGAGCTTTGTGTTCCAGTACGTGATACGATTGCCCAAGTCGTAGTCACTCCCGCCCACGTACGTGGACCACAAGCGCCGACCGCTGCTGGAAAGAGCCAGCACAAACGCATTGTCGAGTGGAGGAGCTTGTGGCTGAAATGCATTGGCTGTTGGGAAATCGTTGCTTACCGTGACGCCGGTGACGAAGACGCTTCCGCTTGGGCTGGTAGTTACACCGTAGGCTTCGTCGAATGCACTGCCGCCGTAGTACGTGGACCAGATGACTTGCAAAGTGGGGATCGCCAGCACTGTGACGAACACGTCGTTATCTCCGCCAATGGTCGGCTGGAGCGCTTGTGCAATCGGGAAGTCAGGGCTGTTTGTCCGTCCAACTGCCACAAGACTCCCATCGCGACGCAGTGCAAGAGCGTTGACCAATTCTTCGCGGCTTCCACCGAGGAATGTGCCTCCGGCAAACGCACCATCGGTTGTAAACGACAACACGACAGCGTCGAATGCACCCCCTGCACGGTTGGGGTAGGGAGAGCTCAGAGTCACAGAGGGGCTGCTCGACCACCCTCCCACGAAGAGCAAGCCACTGGAGCCATCCCAGACGATGGCTTTTGCGACTTCATCGCGCTCCCCACCGAAGTACGTGGACCACAGGTGTTGCCCGCCTGCAGTGAACTTTGCGATGACCATGTTCTGCCTGCCGCGATTGGCACTTGCTCCACGCAGCGGAAAATCAATGCTCAGAGAATTGCCGCATACGTAGATGTTCCCCGCTGCATCAGTTGTCAGATCATTGGCGGCGTCATCCTGCGATCCACCGACGTAGGTTGACCACACGATCGCCGGATCAATCACGAGCGGAAGTGTAGGATCGAACGCCTCGGTGATTCGGTAGCCGAACGTCGTATCGTTGAAGACAGTGTACTCGACCGAGAGTGGCCGCTCAGTACCCTCTGGTGTTGGTTGGTAGGCAGTGGGAGCAGCGTCGAGGAATTCCTCTGTCCCACTCTCGATGCGGAGCGCACCGGTGGTTGGATCGAGCTGTTTGATACGTCCGCCGCGGAGGACAAGGCGCAAGGCGCTCAGGTCGCTGCCAGGCGCTACATGAACGTCATACTTGAGACCGCTGGGTGACCAGCGAAGCACAATGTCTATGCCTGGGGCAACGCCGATGTAGCGCAGTGCATCGAACGAACGTAGCTCTCGCTGGCAGCGACCGTCAACGATGTAGTACCGTTCCGGACGTTGACTGGCGGGGAAAACGTCAGTAGGCGCGGATGCAAAGTCGAGATCAATTCGCTGCGTTTGAATGTGCTCCCCGGCGTGGGAGACTGCAACGAGGCTGATACCGGTGGGGCGGCACCAGATACGAGTGCCGCCAATATGGGCAGTGAAGCGAGCTTCGCTGCTCCGCTCGGGTGCTTCGAGAAAACCGCGCTGGCAGAGACCATTCCACTGGTGTGGTGTTGCCGCTGCACCAGTTACACAAATGGCAATAAGAGCACCTACCCAGCGCACGCAGGCATTTTGCTTGCGGTACCAGATCATTGCAGCAACAAATTACGCACTCGTTATGCGTGTGTACAGCTCTTCGTAGAGTGGGATGATGCGTTCGATCGAAAAGCGTTCAACAGCAGCATTGCGGGCTGCTTGGCTGAAGCGGTGCCATTTTTTTCCGTTGCTGGCAAGTTCGATGCAGTAGCGTGCCATTCGGTCAATGTCGCCTGGTTCGGCCAAGTACCCATTCTCGCCATGGCTGACGACTTCTGGAATGCCGCCGACGTTGGAAGCAACCACCGGGACCCCGCAGCTCATCGCTTCGAGTGCAGCAAGGCCGAAACTTTCATTTTGGCTGGGGAGCAGGAAGATATCGGCCGCAGAGAGCAGCTCTGCCGTCGCCATAACTTTCCCGATAAAGTGCACAGCCTCGCACAGTCCGAGCGAGCGGCACAGATGCTCTGCTTCCGTACGCTCCGGGCCATCGCCGATGAGCACAAGTTGTGCGCTGATGCCGTGCTCACGGATAGTAGCGAGGATGCGAATTGTATCGGTGACGCGTTTGACAGCGCGGAAGTTCGAGGTATGCATCAGCACAAGCTCAGCGCCAGGAGCAAGCTGCCGGCGGAGTGCTGCGCTGTTGTAGCGCGAGCGATCGTACACTGCGGTGTCCACGAAGTTCGGGATAACCTCGATCGCAGCACGATCAGTGAAGAGTTGCTGTGTGCGATCGCGGAGGTAGTGAGAAACGCATGTTACAGCATCGGAAGCCTCGATGGAAAAGCGCACCAGTGGGTGGAACCCAGGGTCGAGTCCAACGAGGGTAATATCAGTGCCATGCAACGTGGTGACGACACGCAACCGGATGCCATCGCGTGCGAGGACTTGCTTGGCAAGGTAGCCGCTGACGGCATGGGGGATTGCGTAGTGGACGTGCAGCAGTTCGAGCTGTTCGTAGCGAGCGACGTCAATAATTTTGCCTGCCAGCGCGAGCGTGTAAAGCTGGTGCTCCATGAGCGGATAGCTCGGAATTTCAACCTCGTGGAAGCGAATGTTCTCCCGAAACCGATCCAAGCGCGATGGCAGCGCATACGTGATAAAGTGCACGCGCCAGCCACGTGCTGCCAATGCCATTCCAAGCTCGGTTGCAACGACCCCACTACCGCCGTACGTTGGATAGCATACAATGCCAATGTTCATTTCCACAGCACGCGATGAGTGACACAACAATTCTCTACTACACACTCGCCGGTGAACATCGCGATGAACTCACGGTCAAAGGCTCACGATTCATCGCAACTGCAGTTCCCGTCGTGAGCAGGGAAGACGCATTGGTGCATGTCGAGCGTGTACGGCAGCTTTATCCCTCGGCAACCCATCATTGCTATGCATACCGCCTCGGTGCTGGTGGATTGGACTTCCGCGCCTGGGATGACGGCGAACCCAAGGGAAGCGCTGGCCGTCCAATTCTGTTCGTTCTCCAAAAGTATCGTTTGAGCGATGTCCTCGTGATTGTGACACGGTATTTCGGTGGAACCAAGCTAGGGCTTGGCCCACTTGCCCGCGCATACGCGCAAGCAGCGGAACGTGTGATTGCACATGCAGAGCGCCTCCCTGTTGTGCGGTATGTCAGCGTGCGAGTCTTCTGCAGTTACGAGGATGTCGAGGCAGTCACTGGGGTGCTGCGCCACTACGCTCTCGATTTCGATGCTGACTACCGCGATGCTGTCGAGTTCAGTGCCCGCATTGGCGAAGGTGCTGTCGAAATGTTTGCGCAAATGCTCGCGCAAGCAACCAGTGGGCGCGCAGGATTCGTCGTCGAGCAACCCTAAATCCGTGCGCTGCTCGTCTTGAGCGGTGCCTGTCTTCTTCCATCCATGTGAGCTGCCATGCAAAAGTCAACCAGTACGAATCCTCTCGATTACGAGATCTTGATTCGCCGTTACGACATGGGTAATCGGTACGCGTCGTATTGTCCTCAACTTGGTGAGATGATCAAAGGCACAAGTCACCAAGAAGTCGAGGAAGCGATGAAACAGCGTATCCTCCAGCACATCGAGGAACTTAAGCGTCGGCACGAAGAAGGCACATCCACCCCGGCGTAAAAAAGTGTTTGGTTGGAGGAAATTTTTTTCCCATATTCGCGCCCGCTTGTTCGACGCTGCATTTCATCATAGGAGTTTGTGCTGATGAACATTCCAGAACAATTGCGTTACACTGCCGATCACGAATGGATTCGCGTCGAAGGCACCATCGGATGGATTGGTATTACCGACCACGCACAGAGCGAGTTGGGCGACATCGTCTATGTTGACATTCCCGCAGGTCTGGAGCGGATTGAGCGTGGAAAGTCCTTTGGCACCATTGAGGCGGTCAAAACCGTCGCTGATCTCTATGCGCCATGCACCGGGAAGGTGCTCGAAGTCAATCCGCTGGTTAGTTCATCGCCAGAAATCATCAATCGTGACTGCTACGGCGATGGGTGGATCCTCAAAGTAGAGCTCGAAAGTCCTGCCGAACTCAATGAACTTATGGATGCAGCTGCATACCGGCGCCACATTGGCGCGCCCGCATCGTAGCAGTAACATCCAGGAGGGTACATCCAATGGGCTGGCTCGTTGAGTTTCATGGAGGTCTGCGCTGGATTGTCGCGCTTGTACTGCTTGCGATCATCGTTGGTGCGATCGCTGGGATCGTAACG
The DNA here is from genome assembly GCA_026003495.1 of Candidatus Kapaibacterium sp. Taxonomy (GTDB): domain Bacteria; phylum Bacteroidota; class Ignavibacteria; order Kapaibacteriales; family NICIL-2; genus NICIL-2. Next base: position 868,246 of record BPHK01000001.1, read on the forward strand.
CGGCGGTGGCCCGGATGGATTCCTTGGGGGATTCGAAGCGCAGTGGTGCTAGTGACGCTTCAGTTTGTGGTAGGGCTTGTGCTCCTTATCAACGGTAGCATAGCAGCAGACTGGCAGATGCAATCGCTGCGCTTGCAGTACGAACATGCCGTAACGATGCTCCTTGCACTTGGAGCTGTGCACATGTTGCCTCGTGCGGCGCGTGCTGCTGAACCACGCGCACGCGGGCGGCGTGTCCTTCTCCTTGCATTGATTGCTGCACTTCTTGTTGCCGTTGGAGTTATTCGCCTGCGGGGAGCAGCGTACTGGCTTCCCTTCTAACGCCGGCTAAAGGACGCTAACCGCATGCAGATGAGGTCCTCGAGGTTGCGGGCGATGGACTCCGGTACAAGGAGATGGTTCGCCAGGATTGCCACGCAGAGGACCTCGCCATCCCGGGTAGTCACGTAGCCTGCCAGTGCGGAAACGTTGTCAAGCGTACCAGTCTTTGCGGCGACGTTTTTTTCGGCGAGTGTGCCCACAAGACGAGTCCTGAGCGTTCCAGGTTCACCAGGGCGGGCAAGCGATGCGGCAACGTCATTGCGCCAGGAGCTTCGCCAGAGCATCCACAGTAGACGTGCAACCAGCGATGGTGTAACAAGGTTCAGTCGCGAAAGGCCGCTCCCATCGCTCATTGCAAGTTCATCGCTGGCTAACCCATTTCGCTGTAGCATCGAGCGGATGTAGTCCGCCCCAGCAGCAAAGCTACCAGCGCCACTACTTTCTTTCCCAATGGTTTTCAGCAGCATTTCTGCACAGAGGTTGTGGCTGGTGCGGTTCATGACCGCAATGATGGTGCGCAGCGGTGGTGAGCTGTACTCTGCAAGTATCGGCAAGCGGCTGTACGAAATCGGCTCGCCCCATTCAGAAGCAGTGAGGACACTACCACGAAAGCGAATCTGATGTCGCTCTAGGGCATTGCGGAAAAGCATCCCAACGTAGAGTGCGGGATTATCCACCGGAACGTCCACTATCACTGGCTCGTCTGCACTACCGTCGGGAAGTGGCACAACACCCCGGAGTTCGAGAGCGTTTGAACCAAGCTCCCGTTGCACTGCGATCTCTGCTGGCTGGTCATGCGGAACGGTGAGTATCTCGGACGTTACGCGAATAGCACCGTTGCCGTAGAGTAGCTCAATGGTGGCAGGCTGCCCGACTGCGCTCGCTGGGTGAATCACAATTCGTGCGCAGTTGTCAAACGCTGCCAGTGCCGATACCGGCGGGGAATAGGGCTTGGCAAGGTCATCCCACATCCAGCCGGGGCCGTAGCGGATTGCATCGAAGTAGCAATCGTCAGCGATGATGTTCCCTTTGATCGTAGTGATGCCCAGCGAATCAAGCCCGCGGATCCAGACGGCAAAGACGCTATCCGGATGCGAATTGAACGCTTCGCTCCACGTTGGGTCTCCACTCCCACGAATGATGAGATTCCCTTCGAAATCGCCTCCTTGGCGGATGCGGCCGTCGAGGTAGATGCGAGTGGTAAAGCGAAACTCCGGTCCGAGCAGTTCCAATGCTGCTGCAGTGGTAAAAAGCTTCATCAGCGAGGCAGGCACGAACGCCTTGGTATCGTTCGAGCGGAAGAGGAATTCGCCTGTCTCTGTCGAAAGGACGCACACACCGATGTATGCCGATGCTACGTCGCGATTTTTCAGGAGCGCTTCCAGGTCTGCTTGCAGTTCGCGGATCGGCGACCGTTGCACAACTGGCTCCCGATGACGCACAGTGTCGGTGCGGCGTGGCGTTGGAGTCTGCTGTGCAATGAGGGAGCACAGGGCAAATGCGCTCAATGCGATGCCGTTTCGGATTACTGCCATACCGACTCAAGCAAATGGTGCACGACCTCGATGTGATCAGCAGCGCGGGCACGCAGCGCTGCTGCAATGGTCAGGGTATCGCGTGCTTCATCCCGGCTGCCACCGAGCTGGGCATACGCGCGAAGGTGCGCCTGGAGCTGCCGTTCCCACCCACCAACGGCGAGTGCAGCAATAGCACAGCGCTCGCGCTCGATGATGTCAAGCGATGGACGCGAGAGCACTTTCCCATAACCCTCGATGATGACCCACTCAGCCAGTTCGTGCGAGAATTCCTCGATTTGTCCGAGCACACGCTTGGCGAATTCGCCGTAGACTAGCTCGAAGTGTCTTCTGCCGCGCTCGCGAAAATGCTCGATGTTGTACGGCTCGCCGTGCGGGCTGCAGAATCGAGCGCCGCGTGCACGTGCAACTTCGTGGGCGGTTCGAAGCCCTTCGATCGCTGCGGGAAAACCTGCGAAGAGATATGTCCCAAGCAGTGCTTCGTAGAGCTGCTCTCCATCGCTACAACACTCAAAGTACGCGTGCACAACCTGGCGTAGAACGCTCAATTCGGCTGCTGCTTGGCTGGCAACGGCTGCGACGAGAAGTGCACCGGAGCGCTCCAACGCGCGGACGTTCGCGAGCGCGTGCTCGAGGCGAGTATGTTGTGTTAGCTCCATAGTGTGCGGAGGCGTTCGGCTAACTGTTCGAGTGCGCGGCGTCGGTGGGAGAGAGCGTGTTTTTCTTCGGGCTTCATTTCTGCAAATGTTCGATCGTAGCCATCGGGGATAAAGAGTGGATCATAACCAAAGCCGCCACTGCCGCGCGGTTCAGGTGCGATGGTGCCAGTACAGATACCTTCGGCGAAGATCGTCCGCAGACAATCACGATAGCAGAGCACTGTCCGAAAACGAGCACGCCGATCGCTGGCATGTGTGAGGCGCTCGAGCAAAAGCGCATTGTTTGCTTCCCACGATGCGTCGTCGCCCGCAAAGCGTGCGGTGCGTACGCCCGGCAGCCCACCGAGCGCCTCCACCTCGAGACCGGTGTCGTCGGCAATGGTGGGGAGAAGTGTGCGTTCTGCGACAGCTACTGCCTTCAAGTAGGCATTTTCTTCGAGCGTGTGACCTGGCTCTTCGACATGCCAGTCTGCACCGAGCAGATCGGTGGCAGTGAGAATCGTCAATGTGTCCTCGAAAAGGGAACGGAGGATGGATTCAAGCTCCTTGGCTTTGGCTGGGTTTGCTGATGCGAGCACAATCTTCATGCCTGGCTGTGAAGGTGGTACATCACAATTCCTGCAGCAACTGCTGCGTTGAGCGAATCGAACGCACCGCTGCCCTCGATCGTGACGCGATCGTCGAGCCGCTCCTCGACGGATGGCGAAAGCCCGTGGGCTTCGCTGCCGATGACCAGGACATGCGACACAGCAGGGGGAACGTACTGCCCGAGAGCGATTCCGTCGCGGGAAGTTGCACCAATGATGCGATGCGTGGAGCGAACGCGTTCGAACAACGTTTCGAGCGCAACTTCCACGATGCGAAGATGGAACAGTGCGCCCATCGTCGCGCGGACGAATTTGGGCTGGAAGCGATCAACACTCCCGGCACCAAGCGCGATGGCTCTGTATCCAAACCAGAGTGCTGTTCGAACGATCGTGCCTGCATTTCCTGGATCGCTGATGCCGTCGAGCGCGATCCAGGAGCTGCCGTCGAGCATTTGTTCGACCCGGTAGTCAGGGTAGGCGACGACTGCCAGCAGACCTTGTGGCGTTTTGGTGTCTGCAAGACGAGCGAAATTGCTCTCGCTTACCGAAAAGCATGGAACACCGCGCTGGAGGAATGCTTCGATGAGATCGGCATATTCTTGACCAGCGCGCTCGGTGCAGATCAGGAGGGGTACCTGGTATGTCGAGCCGAGCAGTTCGCGGACTGTGCGAATCCCCTCAGCCAGGAACAGCCGCTCCTCGTCGCGGTGGCGGCGATGGTGGAGACGCAAAAGCGATCGGAGACGTGCGTTGGACAGTGGTGGTAGCGTTTCCATTTTTGCAGCAAGATTCACACAAAATTACTCGACCTTCAAAGCAATGATACCAGCAGAGATCCTTCGTAAAAAGCGTGATGGTGGCACACTCAGCGAGGAAGAACTCACAGCATTTATCAGCGGCCTTGTTACGGGAAGCATTACGCCACCGCAAGCGGCAGCATTCTTGATGGCAGCGTGCATCCGGGGGCTCGACCGAACCGAGACCGTCGCACTGACGACAGCAATGGCACGGAGCGGCCACAGGTATAACTGGGAGCACCTTGGGTATGCGGTGGATAAGCATTCCACCGGTGGAGTGGGCGATAAGATATCGCTGTTGGTTGCTCCGATTGCAGCAGCTGCGGGCGCGATCGTCCCGATGATGAGCGGACGTGGATTGGGCCATACGGGCGGAACCGTAGATAAACTCGAATCCATCGTTGGTTTCCGCGTCGTGCTCACCGATGAGGAAATCGAGCGCCAACTCCGCACCCTTGGTGTGGTCATGCTGGCGCAGAGCGAACGCCTTGCGCCCGCCGATCGCATCCTCTACGCGCTGCGAGATGAAACCGGTACAGTTGAGTCCATCGGCTTGATCACTGCTTCGATCCTGAGCAAGAAGATAGCAGAAGGCGCGCGTGGATTGGCGTTGGATGTCAAGGTTGGGCGGGGTGCATTCCTGCAGCGCTCTTCCGATGCCAGAGAGCTTGCGCTCTCGTTGCAAGAGGTTGCGCAAGGAGCAGGGCTCGATGTTCACATTGCACTGACCGATATGGATGATCCGCTGGGCTACGCCGTCGGCAATTGGGTCGAAGTAGTGGAGGCAGAGCGTGCGTTGGCTGATCCGCGGCAATGCCCGCCAGACATCGAGGAGCTGACGCTCCACCTTGCAGGTGCAATGCTCGAGTTGAGCGGCATTGCCGCTTCCCTTGCGGAAGGAATTGAGCATGCACGCCGTGTCTGGGCCTCTGGTCAAGCATGGGAGCGCTTCCACGCGATGATCGCCGCACAAGGTGGAGATTGGAAGTCCTCGCTCGAACGCTATCGCACTGCAGTGGCGCTTACCGTTGAAGGTTCACAGGAAGGATACGTGACCGGTTTTCAAACCCGGCAGATTGGGCTTGTTGCGGTGCAGCTCGGTGTTGGCCGTCTCCGCTCAAGCGACACCGTTGATCCTGCAGCAGGCATCGTATTCCACGTCCGCCGAGGCGACAGAGTCGAGCCAGGCATGCCGCTTGCAACGCTCGCGGCGCAGGATGAACGCCGACTTTCTGCGTGTGCAGAGCAATTGCGCGCGACCATCGAGATCGAGAGCGCGCCACCACCGCCACGCCGCTCGGTTGTGGTCGAAACGTTCTAAACGAACGCGCGACTCCACAAGGTGTGGAGTCGCGCTTGGGTAAAACGTTCAGCACACGTTGTGCGTTGTTACATCGCTTTTTTGACTGCGTCGGTAAAGTAGCTCTTTGTATTGGCGCCGATGATCGTTTGCTTGTGGTTACCTTGGCGATCGAAAATCAGTGTCGTCGGAATCGCGTTGATTGGTGCAATGATCGAATAGGCTTCGGCAATGCTTTTGGTGTGGAGTTGCGCGCCGGGTACGATGTTGATGTAGGTGATGCCTTTGTCGGTGGCAAATTTGGTCACTTTCGTTTTGGCGTCGGCGCCATCGTCGAGCGAAATGCCAACGACAACGACGTCATTTGCCATTTCGCGCGAAAGTTCGACGATGTCGGGGATTTCTCTGCGACACGGAGGACACCACGTTGCCCAGAAGTTGAGAAACACGACTTTGCCTTTTGCGTAATCCGATAGTCGGACGACTTTCCCGCTGGCATCTTTCCACGTGATGTCAATCAAACGACCTGCCGTTGGCTTTGCGACGGCGACGGCCTCGACGATGTAGTCGGCAGGTCCTGCAGGAGCAGCAGGTGCTACCTGCGATGAAAATGACGATTGCTGTACCGTGGTGGTCGCAATCTGGCCGTGCATTCCGTTGGCAGCACGGTTGCAGGACATAATCCCCACCACCAGCAGGGCGAGTGCACTCGCGAGAGCATTCATATGGCTCCTTCGACAAAATATGTGGCTAAAACATCTTTCGGGACGTTTGCGACGACCGAGCAGTACACCGATTGTACACGCCAGAACATCCACGTCGCGTGTGCGACGTTTTCTGCGTACCATTCGCCCGTCTCCGCGTGGTGCATCACCGAACGCGGTAGCGCTAAAATACCACGCTTGAAAAGTTCCTCCGGCGCCTGGTACATGTAGATGAGCGTGTCCCCTCGGCGATAGACCAAGTGTGCGAGCTTGGTTCCGTTGTGTTCGGAAACAACGCCGCCGACGAGCTGTGCCCGTAGTGGGACGTTGACAAGGTTGTACGTAACACCTTGCGAGCGGAAGAACGCGACAAGCTCATCGAAGTTCTGTGATGCTTTCGCGACGCTGAGCTTCCCACTCATGATCAGCTGAAAGTTTTGGAGTGATTCCTCGCGGAAGTCGGTTGCCTTCGATCGCCACGGGGCGATGATGACTATCAGGATTGCAGCAGCTGCGGCGGCGACCCACCACCAGCGCCTGGTGAGGTTCCCGATGACGTTCGCAGGCTGGCTGGTCTGCTGTCGGATACGCTCGAGCAGGGAAGCAGGTACTGCCTGTGGTTGCTGTGCAGCTGCGCGTTGGAGCCGCGCACGTGTTGCCCGGAGCAGTGCTACGTAGAGTTCCACCCGTGGTTCAGCTTGCCGGAGCTGCTGGTAGCGTTCCAACTCTTGGTTGGAGGCGCGGCCATCGGCGATGGCGATGAGGAAATCGTTCTCGTGCATCTTCATTGGTCTGCTCCCTCTGATGGTGGCGTAATTCCGAAACGCTCACTTGCAGTAGTGGTGTCGTATCCGCGGCTGCGGGCATAGTCGAGGAGCTTCCGGGCCAATGCTGCGCGTGCTCGGTGCAAGCGCGATCGCACAGTACCGATAGGACAACCGAGCAGTTCTGCTGCTTCTTCGTAGCTCATTTCTTCGATGTCACAGAGAATAACAACGGTTCGGAACTCATCGGGCAGCGATTGCAGCGCCTCGAGGACTTGGTCATCGAGCAACTGGTCGAATTGGCTGGTGAAGGGATCGCTTTGGGGGACTTCGTCAGGACGAAGTGTTTCGTAGAACTCCTCGATCTCCTCGTAGGAGATAGTCTGGCCACTACGCTGCTCGCTACGGTATTTGTTGATGAATGTGTTCTTGCAAATCGTCATCAGCCAGGCTTTCGCGTTGGTGCCAGGGGTGAAGCTCTCGAGGAAACGAAATGCCTTCAGGTACGTATCCTGCACCAAATCGTCAGCATCATCAGGATTACGGCAGAGCCGCAGTGCAAGCGTCCGCACAGCAGCCATGTGTGGCACCATCTCCTGTTCGAACAGTCGGCGTCGGTCTGCATCGGTCATTGCACCAGCAGTAGTCGGTGGAGTTGTCGTGGGCAAATATACCCGCTTCTGCGGTAACGCGAGCACCTGATTGGTTTGCATAGCAGCTGCTTCGAGCAGTAGTCAATCCACGATACGAACAGAAGCGTCGGCTGGAAAAGTTCCCCTGTGCACCAATTTTGCCGGAGCTTCACCATCCCAGCAAGCATACCAAATGGCAATCAAGGAACCAGTGCCTCTTTCTGTCGAGCAACTTCGGTGGCGGTGCGACGAACGCATCTTCGACTTTCGGACGACCAAGGAGCTTGTCCCATTGCGGGGGATTGTCGGCCAGCAGCGTGCGATCGAAGCTATTGAGCTTGGTGCTGCAATCGAATCGCGGGGCTACAACATCTTCGTCATGAGTTTGCTGGGCACAGGGCGATTGACAACCGTCAAACAAGTGTTGGAGCCGATTGCACAGCGGCGGCAATCGTTCTACGACTTTGCCTATGTGCACAACTTCACCAATCCGATGATGCCGCGCCTGTTGCGATTTCGAGCAGGGAGGGCACGGCAGTTTGCGCGTGCGCTCGAAGAGACGATCGGCTTCCTTCGTACACGCATTGCAGAACTTTTTCGGGAGGAAGCCTTTCAGAAGAGTCGTTCGGCGATCATCCAGCGATTCCGCACCAAAGAGGCTGCACTCCTGGAACAGTTCAACGCGCAGATTGCGCCGCAAGGATTTACCCTCGGACAGGTAACCGATCCGGATGGCTCTACTCGCTTCGAGCTGTTTGCGATCATCCGGGGCAAGCCGTATTCCCTCGACCAAATCGCGGCGCTCGTCGGAGAGGGAAAGCTCAGCGAACGCCGCGCGCAGCGCATCGTCGGCACCTATCTCAAACTCCGCGAAGAGCTCGTCTCAATGACCTATCGCGGACAAGAAATGCAACGCGCCTTCCAGCAGGCTTTGCTCGATCACACACGCAAAGCCGCAGGGATCATCGTTGCTGCCGCATTCGACGAACTCCGCGCTCGCTTTGCAGAAGAGGAGGCAGTGGCCGAATATCTCGACGACTGCCAACGCGACCTTATCGAGAACATTGAGCTTTTCTCGCCTCAATTCAGCGGTACTCCTGAGGCAGAATTGCCCGACGGCCGCTCCCTTGCGGATAAGCTCAAGGAGTACACCGTCAACATCATCGTGGACAACGCCGAAACGCGCTCTGCGCCAATCATCATCGAGACGTTCCCCACCTATACCAATCTCTTCGGAACGATCGAGCGTCATTACGATCGCCAGGGCATAGTTCGAAGTGACTTTACGATGATCAAAGCAGGAGCAGTTCTGCGCGCCGACGGCGGGTACCTCATCGTCAATGCCAGCGATGTACTGAGCGACCCCCAAGTGTGGCAAACATTGCGGCGTATTCTGCTCTACGGCAAGCTCGAGATCCAACCCCCTGAACCGAGTAGTACCGCGCTCAAGCCAGAGCTTATTGATGTCAACGTCAAAGTCGTCATGCTCGGGGATTACCAGACCTACCTCGCACTTGCTGCACTGGAGGAAGACTTCACGAAAATGTTCAAGATCGCTGCCGAGTTCGACTATGAAACCGACCGCAGTGAGAAAATGCTGCAGAACTTCGCTCGCTTCGTTGCTCGGTTGTGCGAGGAGGAAAACGTCCTCCACGCGCGCCCGTCCGGTGTGGCAGCACTCATCGAATGGGCAGTCGAGCGTGCTGAAGACAAAAACAAGATCACGATCAACTTCAGCGATGTCTCCGACGTCATCCGCGAAGCATCGTTTGTTGCACAGCAGCATCGGAAGCGCTTCTTCGATCGCGAGTGCGTTCAGGAGGCGCTTCGTCTGCGGCGCCGTCGAACGGAGCTCCAAGACGTCAAGATCAAAAGTCAAATCCTCCAAGGCGTCTTGATGATAGACGTTCGCGGTGCACGCATCGGGCAAATCAACGGGCTGACGGTCTATTCTACTGGGTTGATTTCGTTCGGCAAACCTGCACGGATCACTGCATCCACAGGCGCGGGGAATGCTGGCATCATTGACATCGAGCACGAAGCCGCGCTTGGCGGCAACATCTACCGCAAGGGCGTGCTCACGATCCCGGGATTGCTCCGCGAGTATTTTGGTCAGCGGCGTCCGCTCGCACTTTCGGCAAGCATCAGCTTCGAGCAGAACTACGGAGGAATTGATGGCGACAGTGCCAGCCTTGCCGAACTCTATGCGATCCTTTCCTCACTGGCGCGAGTGCCACTGCTGCAATCAATCGCCGTCACCGGAAGCATCAACCAAAAAGGCGACGTTCAACCCGTCGGTGGTGTCAACGAAAAAATTATCGGTTTTTTCGAAATCTGCCAACAGCATGGGCTTGATGGATCGCACGGTGTCATCATTCCGCACCAGAACGTCGCCGACCTGATGTTGCCCGAACCATTGCTCGAAGCAGCACGCAATGGACGCTTCCGTATTTGGGCGATCCGCCACTTCACCGAGGGCATTCCGATTCTGACCGGCATGGAAGCTGGGGAGATGTTGCCAGACTTTAGCTATCGGCCTGGAACGTTCCTCCACGCTGTCGATCAGCGATTGGAAGAGCTTGCACTCATTGCGCGAGACTACGCGCGGACACTCTAACGCAGATCACCAGAGGGAGCATCACCGCCGAACGATTCGATCAGGGTTGCGCTCGATGAACTCTTGCCAGCTCGACGCTTTCCTCCGGCTCTGTGTGTTGTGGGAGGCACGGAGGGCATGCGTGATCGCTACAGCGAGCGCATCGGTTGCATCGAGAAACTCCGGTGTCTCCTCGATCGAGAGCATCGAGCGAACCATGAATGCGACTTGCTCTTTCGATGCATTCCCCTTGCCAGCAATGCTCCGTTTGATAAGACGTGCGGCGTACTCAGCGACAGCGAGCTTATGCTGCGCTAGCACGAGCATTGCGACACCTCGTGCATGCGAGAGCTTCAGAAGTGATTGGACGTTCCGCGCATAGAAGAGCGCTTCCATTGCTGCGGCGCTCGGCTTGGTTCGTTCAACGACGGCACAGAGCCGCTCGTAGATCAACGCAAGTCGTTCGGGGAGGGCTGGGCTTTTGCGCTGTGCCTCGACAACGCCGTACTCGATCAGGCGCAGGCTGTTGCCTTGAGCTTCGATGATGCCATAGCCGCAGATAAGTGAGCCAGGGTCAATGCCGATGATGCGCATGGTGCTCGTCAGTTGTGAGAAAGGGAGTAAGCTCTTGGGTTGCTGCTGCCGCGTTGGTGATGATACCGTGCTGCTCGATAAAGCCAATCAGTGCTGCGTAGTGTGGGCTCAGTTCGAGCAGCTGGCGATTGCCGATGATGATAACCTGGTGCCGCGCGCGCGTGAGAGCGACGTTCAGCTTCCGGTCAATCGTTCGTCCGTCCAGTTCGGTGAGTGATTCGATGAGCCGAAGGTGCTGTCGGCTGTTGATTGCACACGAGACGATGATGTGGTCGCGCTCGGAGCCTTGGAAGCGCTCAACGGTGTCAATGGTCACTTCCTGGCTTAGATCTCCGAGCAACTCGGCAATCATGCGGATCTGCTTGCGGAAGGGAGTGATGATGCCGATTACCTGGCTCGGTGAGCGAGTGCTCGTAGCATGGGCAAGGGCGCGTGCACATGCAGCAGCGATCTGAGCTTCTGCACGGTTGTAGCCGCTTGCTGGTTCGCGCGGAGTGTCCACAAAAACAAGTCGGTGGCGCAGGAGCAGTGGCAGCGCCTCGAGTGGGAGCTCATCAGGTGCCTCGTCCTGCCAACGATGCATCGAACGGAACGTCGTGCCGTAGAACTGTGTGCCGGGAAAGCGTGCGACCAGGTGATGCATTCGCGCCTGCTCAGTGAGCCGACCGTATGCATGGGTCCAGCGATTGCGCTTTGCCAAGCGCAGGAGCCGTTCAAAGAGCGAGCGATCGAGTCGCTCAACACCAATTGCCTCCAGGAATGGATGCTGGACCCTGCATCCGCGCTCATCCTGCTGGACAACTGCTGGGAGCTGGCAGACATCTCCGATCATCACCATCCGCTCTACGCGTACCGCAAGAGCGAGCAGATGCGGCTCCAGGAGCTGGGAAGCCTCATCTACGATTGCTGTTGTGGGCGCGATCAACGAGAAAAGATGCAGGTTTGCATTCAGGTAGGGGACCGTCGCTACGATGACACGCGCACGCTGGAGCTGCAACGCTAACTCCGCAAAGTCCTGCGTTTGCGCCGCTTGAGCAAAGGAGATTGCGTTCTGCTCCGATGCGTGGAGTGAACCTAACCGTAACAGCAGGCCATCGTTCCAGAGATGTTCGAGCGCCGAGCAGATTTCGTCCACGGCTCGATGAGTCAGTGCAGTGCAGAGAATGACCTCGCGTGGGTCGGCTAGCAGAGAATCCACCATTGAGCGGAGCATTGTGCTGGTCTTCCCTGTACCTGGCGGTCCCTCGAGCAGAAAATAGTCCTGCGCGGCAAGGCTGCGGCAGAGCATTTCGTACTGGAGATCGGTCAGCCGAGGCGGTCGGGGAATAGTGCGCGGCTGACTCCGTGGCGCAACGTTCCCCAAAAGAAGTTGCCTGCGCTCTCGATCAGCGAACGCAAACTGTCCACATGCACGCACCATACTCTCGATCCCGATCGAGAGCACATCTGGATCGAGCGCCCATAAGCCCTCGCTGGCAAAGAGTCTGCGGTCGAAGAGCTTGTTGCGGAGACTGAGTTCAACGTGATTACGGCTAAGTGAGCGCACTACACACTTGAACACTTGTCCAGTGATGGTATCACTATCGCGCACGAGAGCGTCATGCCGGTAGAGTACAGCGATGTCCCCAACACGGAATGGATGCACCGGTGGTGTTCGTTCAGTGAAGTGAAACGTCAGATAGCCACGTTCACAGTTGCTCGCACCTGCGTCGAAGCGGAGGAATGTCAGCGAGCGCAGCTCTTCGCTTTTTTCCTCAATTGCTGACCGCCAGAGCGAGGAATAGCCGCCATTGCGCACGGGGCTGCCGACCATCGTGGTAATCCACTCGCGGAAGGCGAATGCAATGAAGGCGTGCAGATAGAGCCGCTCGTGCTCATCCAGGCTACTGTACGCCTTTTGCCATTGCTGGAGTTTTTGCTGATCAAGTGGTGGCGCTTCAGTTGTATCGAACGTCGCAAGCTGGTCGAGTGCACGGAAACGGCGGTGTGCTAGGTCGTGGTACATCGCAACGATCTTGTTGCGCATCGCTAGGAAATCTGCCTTGAAGTCATGGAGATTCGGCGCATTCCGGATTGGTTCTTCAGCTGAGCGGGAGTAGAGAATTTGGCTTGTTCCCTGGCATCCAGGAAATGCAGCATCGAGCAGAAGGTTGTAGCCAGCAATCTGCATGAGGTGATTGGGACGCATCCCAACGGTAATCTGAGTACCCGATTGGCTGACTATACGCTGAAGCTGAGTCGGTGGCGCACCAGATTTCAGCTCAATGACTGTTTTGTACGCGGGACGTTCACGGTCTTCCAAAAGCACGTCAATGCGACCTTGCACACCGTAGCGTGGAGCGATGAACATTGGCTCCGTCGTTGCTTGCCCGCGAAGGTGGGAGATCACGCGGCGAAGGACGTCGAGGTGACTGCCGACGTCTTGTTCGACCTGCTCCAGGCTCAGTAATCCGTGCTGCATTGCTGCGAGCACGTCTACGTAGCGCGCGCGGAGGGCACGTTCAATGGCACGCGACGGTTCGACCTCAGGATCAGCCAGGAGCTCATCGAAGCATGCGTTGACGACAGAGCCAACGACCGTTGCAGCGCTCGGGGGATCCATCGAAAGCATCTGCAACAGCACGCGTAGGTGTGTGTTGGTGCTCCCAGTGAAGCATTCTGCAACGGTGGTTACATCGACGAGCAAATCGGGTTCGAGGATAACGAGCGTTGTATTGGTGCACGCTGCAGTATCGGGTGAAATCCAGCGCGGTGCAATGACGCCAAGCACAGTACCTGGGCGGATTGCGGTCGCAAGCTGGCGCCATCGGCGGTGGAGTTGGAGTGCGACGGGCAGGTTGCTTGCTTCGATCGTTCCATGGATGACAGGGATCATAGCGCCGCTGTCGAGATGGATGGCCGAACGTTCCCGTGCAACGATGCGAAGTGTTGCTTGCTCGTCTGGGGTGGAGTCGTCCGGAACACGCGCTGCTTCGAGATCAGCACCGACTGCTCCCTGATGCCACTTCAGCCAGTGGCGCAGGAGCGCAAATGCAGGCTGAAGCTGTGCGTGCGGGTACTCGATACACTGGCGCAGGGTACGGTAGAGCCAACCGCGGAGTTTTTCCAGCTCAGCAGCAAGATGGGGAGGGACCCCGAGCGCTTGGTGGACGTACACCTGTCGCGAAGCAACGCTAGCGAAGGTCTGCAGTTCATCGTCTGTTGCGAGGGTATAGCTTGCGCAGAGGAGCTCATCGAGCAAGCGGCATCGCTCGAGCGACGGTGCTTCCAGCTCCTGTTCGATTCTCGCAAGTTCATTGAGCAGACTTGCCGATTCTGCCTCGGTCAATCGCCGTGCCATCGCTATCCCGAAGTGGACGAGGGAAAAGTATCAGTTCAGCTCCGATTGGAGGTTCTGATCGGACGACGGCCGTATATCCCGCACGCGCAGCAGCGGAATCCCTTTGGTTTCTTCCTCGATGCTGAAAATCATCGAAAGTGGGACATCCCGCTTGATGCCTGATGCAGCCTCGCTCGGGGCGATGGCATCAATGGCAAAGTTCGATTGCAGGACCCGGAAGCGGTTCTGGTTGCGACCGTGGGTGCGCACGCTCCCGACGAGCTGGACTCCTGTGGCGAGGAAGAGCGGCTTGGTATTGTTGAAGCCATACGGAGCAAAGCGTGGCAGGATCTCGAGCATGTTCGGGGTAAGCTCGATAAGCTCCATTGGCGCATCAATTGTCAGTTCCGGCAGGAGCATGTCGTCAGTGACTTGCTCGCTTGCGATGCTATTGAACATTTCGGAAAGGAGCGGGACATTTTCCAGACGCAGGGCAAGACCTGCGGCGTGCTTGTGTCCACCAAATTCGAGGAGGAGGGATTCGCAGCGTTTGAGCGCGGCGTGGATATCGAAGTTGCGAATGCTCCGTGCTGAACCTTTGGCGATGCCATCGTCGCCGGAGGTGAGGAGAATCGTCGGCAAGTGGAATTTTTCCACCAGACGCGAGGCGACGATTCCGATGACACCTGGATGCCACGACGCCGAATGGAGTACAAGCGATCGCCGCTGCTGCTGGGCGAGCAACTGCTCTGCGTGTTGGCGCGCTTGTTCGTAGGTGATTTCGTCGAGCGAGCGGCGTTTTCGGTTGTCATGCTCGAGCGACTGTGCGATGCGGAACGCCAGGAGGGGATTGGGGTGCATCATCATTTCGACGGCACGCCGTGCATCGCCGAGCCGGCCGGCTGCGTTGATCCGTGGCGCAATGCCATAGACGATGCTCGACGTTGTGATGCTTCCATAGTCAGCGCCGACACAGTCGAGAAGCCCGCGGAAACCGGGACGCGGGTTGGTGTTGAGTTTGCGCAATCCATGAGCAACGAGGATGCGGTTCTCGCCGACGAGTGGGACGATGTCGGCAGCCGAGGCGATTGCGACGTAATCGAGGTAGTCAAAAGCACGGTCGTGGAAGCCGCGACGCAGGCAGATTGCTTCGATGAGTTTGAAGGTAACGCCGCAGGCAGCAAGATGTTTGAACGGATAGGGACATCCTGGCACGAGTGGATCGAGAATCGCAAAGACGCTTGGCAGAACGTCTGCTGGCTCGTGGTGATCGCAGATGATCACATCGAGTCCCCGTTCCCTCGCGTATGCGAGGATCTCCGTGCTGGTGATGCCACAGTCTACAGTAATGAGAACCTGTGCACCAGCCTCGAGTGCGGTGTTGATGCTCTGCAGGGATACACCATAGCCTTCGGTGATACGGTCTGGGATGTAGTACGCTACACGTGCGCCGATCCAGCGGAGGAATTCCACTAGCATCGCCGTCGAGGCGGTGCCATCAACGTCGTAGTCGCCGTGAATCCAGATCGTCTCGCCGCGCGCAATTGCTTGTTCAATCCGCTCGACCGCGCGTTCCATATCCTGCATCAGGAATGGATCGTGCAGGTCCTCCAGTCGCGGGGCGAAGTACTGCTGTGCATCTGCTGGTGTCTGCAACCCACGCGAGCCGAGGACACGCGCGATCGGGCGTGGAATGGCTAAGTGCTGGCTGAGCGTCGAGACGATGGATTCATCAGGCTGATCACGCAATACCCAACGATAGTTCGACAATGTTGTATCGCTCAACGATGAACTACTGCAAACTTAGCGAATTCCGGTGGAGTTCGGCTCCGTGCGCAACGCGTGCGATATTTGTGCCAGCTTGTAGTTGTGTAGTTTCGACGCTATGGCTACGTTCCGTCGGAAGCCGCACCGGAAATCAATTCTCCGTCGCGATGCTGCACGTATCGAGGGTGATGAGGGTGATACAGTGGAGGAACGCTCAATTGCGCGTTCAACGCAACTGAAAAAAGATCCCGCAAAACACCGTGCGCGGGCAACGTTTGCCGGTCGGATCGTTGGTGTTGCGAGCAGCCTCTGGCTTGTCGAGGAAGAACGCGCCTACAGCCAGCCACACAGCGAGCCATTTACACCGACGCATGAGTGTGTTGCTGGCGGGATAGTTACAACCGACAACGCTGAGTCTGAATCACTGCTTGCCGTAGGAGATTGGGTCGAGTGTGCACTTGCTCCTGATGATGACCGTCGTGGCGTGATCGTACACGTTCGCCAGCGCCAGACGAAGCTCTTCCGCCGTTCACCTACAGAGCGAGGGGTGCAGGTACTTGCCGCAAATGTTGATCGAGCATTTCTTGTTCACGCGGTTGCGTTGCCGCACTTTAGCCGGCGATTGCTCGATCGGCATTTGGTCGCTGCAGAGCAAGGAGGTGTCGAGCCAATCGTCGTGTTCAACAAGATTGACTTGCCGATATCCCACCAGGTTGAAGATGCCATTGCATACTACCGCGATCGCTTAGGGCTTCGTGTGTGCTTGACCAGCGCAACCAACGGCGATGGAGTCGCCGAGCTTCGCTCGCTTGTGGAAGGGGCGACCTGTGTCCTGGTCGGTGCATCCGGCGTGGGGAAGTCGGCACTTGTCAATGCATGCTTTGGGATCTCGCTTCAGCAAGTGCGCTCAATCTCCCGCAAGTATGAGCGCGGCCGCCATACGACGACCAATGCGCGGCTATTCCATTTGCCATGCGGTGGCCATCTCATAGATACACCTGGCTTGCGAGAGTTTGCGCTCGCGGATCTTCCCCCCGAGGAGTTGGCATTCTACTTCCACGACTTCGATCCGTACTACCCGCTGTGCAAGTATTTGCCGTGTACACACACGCACGAGCCGGAGTGCGCAGTGCGTGCTGCTGTCGAGCGGGGCGAGATTCCCTACGAGCGCTACGAAAGCTACCTGCTTATCTTCGAATCGCTTCAACAATGAGGTTCTGACGATGCTCTACCGAGTCGTTTGCTGTGCATTGCTGGCGGTGACGGTCGCCTCAGCGCAAAAAGGAACAGGGTTTGGGATTATTCTCGGCGACCCAACGGGCTTGACGCTCAAGCACTGGGTGAGCCGCGACCAGGCGATTGCAGCCTCGCTGGGCGGCTCATACTACGGAGCGCCACGGATCGGCATTGACTACCTCTGGCACTTCAATGCGTTCCGGAGTTCAGTCGTGCTGCTCTACGGCGATGCTGGGCTTGCGATCGGCTTTGGAAAAGGTGTGCGATGGTGGGGAGAACGCGGCTACAAGTACTCTGACCGGGACGACACACGGATCGGAGTGCGAGGAATGCTCGGCGTTGATGTCCTTCCGCGGGGAGTGCCGCTAGAATTTTTCCTCGAACTGGGCCCACTGGTGACGATCGCGCCAGGCTTTGCTTCGACAGTGGACGTTGCCATTGGCATGCGGTTCTATCCCTGAGAAAGCAAATGCTATTTTCGCAGTGCAGCCTGGCAGCGAACTCTTTGCGGGATGTTCGCTGTTGGTATGCATGCCCGATCATCACCAGTTGTTGAGCAACGCACCATGCCAACCATTACGATAGACGGCCGGAAAATCGAGACCCAGCCGGGCAAGACCATCATCGAAGCTGCACTCGAAAATGGTATCGCCATCCCACACTTCTGCTGGCATCCTGCGCTCAGTGTCGCGGGCAACTGCAGGATGTGCTTAGTGCGCGTCGGCTCATACAAAAAAGGCGCCGATGGTGCTCTCGAGCGTGATGCAGAAGGGAACCCCGTCGTGCAATGGATGCCGAAGCTGCAGATTGCGTGCGCGACTCCTGTAGCCGATGGAATGGTCGTTGATACGGTGGGCGAGAAAACGATCGCCGCACAAAACGCGGTGATGGAATTTCTGCTCATCAACCATCCACTCGATTGCCCGATCTGCGACGAAGCCGGCCAGTGCAAGCTCCAAGAGTATGCCTTCACGCACTCGCGTGGGGAAAGTCGCTTTCTTGAGGAGAAGGTGCATAAACCAAAGCGAGTTGCCTGGAGTGATCGCGTCATGTTCGATGGTGAGCGATGCATCCTCTGTTCGCGCTGCATTCGGTTTGCCAATGAGATTGCCAAGCAGCCCGTTCTGACCTTCGTCGAGCGGAATGATCACGTCACGATCGAGCTGTTCGAAGGGACAACGTTCGATTCACCGTACTCGATGAACGTCATTGAGCTGTGTCCGGTGGGTGCGCTCACCAGCGCAGACTTCCGTTTCAAGTCGCGCGTTTGGGAAATGAGCTTCACCCCGAGCGTTTGTCCGGGCTGTGCTCGTGGCTGTAACATCAACATTGGTGTGCGCGATAACCAGATTCTGCGCTTAGAGCCACGTCCGAACCCGCACGTCAATCAGTACTGGATGTGCGATGCCGGACGATTGGAGCAGTACCGTTGGGTGAACACCGGACGCATCAGTGGTGCGGCTGTCCGTCGTAGCGGGTCGCTCGAATCGGTTTCGTTCGAGGATGCGTATCGCATTGCATCTAATTTGCTGAGCGCGGCAAAGGGCAATGCGATGATGATCCTTTCCGGCTCGGTGACGAACGAGGATGGATTCGTTGCTCGTGAATGTGCTGCAGCCTTCGGCATCGAACACGTTGCATTTGTCGAGCGTAACGATCCCACCTTCGGCGATGACTTTCTTCGCTCGAGCGATCGAAACGCAAACGCCACTGGCCTGCGAGCGCTCGGCATTCCGAGCACGACATGGGAGGAGCTGCTCCAGCGTATGCACGAGCGCATGCCTGCAGTGATCTACTTCATCGGTGCTGATCCGTTTGCCGAACAAGACGGCAGCGGCTGGGAAGAGCTCCTCCGGAGCGGGGGTGCAATTATTGCCCAGCTTAGCAATCACTCGCAGCTTGAGGAGATTGCCGATGTAGTGCTCCCCGCGGCAACGTATGCCGAAATCGAAGGGACCTTCACGAACTGTGATGGATGGGTCCAGTACCTCCAACCAGCGGTCGAAACCGCAGAAACACTCCGACGGATCAATGGGATGGCACAAAGCCGTCTGGACGAATTCGGTGCTCCCAACGATCGGTGGACTCACGGCGAACGCCGTCAGTGCCGGCCCCATTGGCAGCTACTTACGGGCGTTGCTGGAGCTGCCGGCTATTCGATAGCATACCGTAGTGCAGCTGAGGTGTTCGCGGCAATTGAAGAACGCGTGGAAGCGTTCAATGCGATGAACTACGAAGCGCTCCGCCAATATCGGGGTATCCGACTTGGTCGCGGGAACGACCCAGAACCTGTTGGTGTGGTCTATCGCTCGCACTATATGAAACCACAGTCCGACTAACACAGCGTTCGCATATGAGTTCCTTGGTTTTGACACTCATCAAAGGAGCGATTGCGCTCAACGTTGCACTTGTGGTGGCAGCAGCGCTGGTGTACCTCGAACGTCGAATTTCGGCGTGGATACAGTACCGCATCGGACCGAATCGCGTTGGGCCGTTTGGACTGCTCCAACCACTGGCGGACGTACTCAAACTGTACACGAAAGAAGACATCGTCCCCTACAACGCCAGTAAGCCGTTCCACCGAATAGCGCCGATTATCTCGATCGCTGTGGCGCTCTCGGTGCTGTGTGTGATCGCGCCAGCGAGTTACCTGTTGCTCGATGATGGCACGAAGCTCTTCATCGCCGTCGCGCCAAACGTGAACGTCGGGTTGCTGTTCTACTTGGCGCTCTCCTCGATTGGGGTGTACGGCATTGTCCTTGCCGGATGGTCGTCGAACAACAAGTACTCGCTGCTGGGCGGTCTCCGTTCATCGGCGCAAATGATTTCCTACGAACTTGCGATGGGCCTTGCGGCTGTTGCGGCGGTTATGGTGAGCGGTTCGCTCGATATGAACCAGATCATCGCGTCCCAGTCCGGCGGACGGTGGAATATTTGGTTTCAGCCACTGGGATTTTTGATTTTCCTTGTCGCTTCGTTTGCAGAGACAAATCGCGCACCATTTGATCTTCCCGAGGCAGAGCCGGAGCTTGTCGGTGGCTACCACACAGAGTATTCGGGGATGAAATTTGGTCTGTTCTACCTTGCCGAGTATGCCAACATGTTTACTGCATCGGCAGTGATGACGACACTCTACCTCGGTGGCTACGATATGCCATTTCTCCCTACGCTGCTCGGATTGCAAGAAGGAACGCTCCCGCGAGTGCTTTTTGAGCTTGCAGTGTTTGTCGGGAAAGTCAGCGTGCTGCTGTTTCTGTTCATCTGGGTGCGGTGGACATTGCCGCGCTTTCGCTACGATCAGCTAATGAATCTTGGCTGGCGTGTGCTGTTGCCGCTCGGTCTGGCAAACATTGTCATTACGGGTGCGATCGTCTTCTTTGTTCGCTGATGGCATCACTACTGGAGGACTACTGACAATGAACGTTACAACGAACACTCGCGCACAGCGAATGACGTTCTGGGAGAAGCTCTATCTGCCGGAGATCGCCAAGGGCCTGGCGCTTACGTTCAAGACGATGTTCAAGCCAAAGTTGACCCGTCAGTACCCCGAAGAACGCTGGGAACCACTTGGCAGTTACCGTGGCCGGCCGGTGCTCGTGCTCGAAGAAGACGGCGAGCGCTGTGTTGCGTGCGGGCTCTGCTCACGGGTATGCCCTGCGCTGGCAATTGAAGTGCAAGCAGGTGAAACTGAGCGCGAAAAGGAGCGCTATCCAGTCAAGTTCGAAATCAACATGCTGCGGTGCATCTACTGCGGACTGTGCGAGGAAGTCTGCCCTGAGGAAGCGATCGTCATGAGCAAGGATTACGACATCGTCTTCCACTCGCAAGAGGAGGCAATCTTCGGGAAGGACAAGCTTTTGGTGCCGATTGCACGACTTCAAGAGCGATTGGAGTTTCTGCGGCAGTACAAGTAGCGCCGATGGGAGTCCGCCGTGGTGCTTTCCAAACCGTGATTGCGGGTGTCCTTGCAGTAGTGGTCGCCGTACTGGGAGCTTCGTTCGTCTGGCGGATGTTCCTGCGTCCGCCGATTGAGCCGATCGTTGATGTTCAGCGAGAGCGCGCGATTCAGCTCCGCATCCTCAACGGCGCTGGGGTGCCAGGCATTGCCCAAACAGTGCAGCAGTACTTACGGCGGCGAGGATTCGACGTCGTCGAAATTGCCAACGCTCCAGATCAGGTTCCCCGAAGCATTCTCTACGATCATCTCGGTGACAGTCTTGCCACCGAGCAAGTACGGTATGCACTCGATATGCCCCAGGAGGCAGTGGTCTGCCAACTCGATTCAGACCTTGCATTGCACTGCAGCCTTGTGCTCGGCCACGATTGGGCAACACTTCGACCATTTCGGTAACGTCACAATGGTGCAGAACACGCCAGATTCAACGGTGCGCGAACAAGTTATAGAACGCATGTCGCCGAAGCCGACCGTCCGTTCTGCGCGCGATCTTGCTCGCTTGTGTGCTCGCAGCGCTGAGGAGAAAAAGTGTACGGACATCATCGCCATTGATATCAGCGCGATTGATGGTGCCCCTGCCGATTGGTTCGTCCTTGCGACGTGCGCTTCAGAGCAGCAGATCCGAGCGGTTGCAGAGTACATCGAGCAGCAGACGGCCAGTGCCTCCGTTCCGGCACCACGAACAGAAGGGTGGGAAGCGCTCCAATGGGTGATTCTCGATTATTTCGATGTTGTAGTACACCTCATGCGGGTCGAGGCACGCTCGTTCTACAAGCTCGAATCACTCTGGGGCGATGGTCTCTTTTTCGTGCTCAGCGCAGATGGACGGTTGATTCGCCAGCGACACTCTCACTAATGCGAGAAGAAGGCTATGTTCTTCGAGTACATCCGGACCGTGCTTGGCAATGCACTCGAGCGGCTCGGCTATCGGGCAGAGCCACACGTGGAGCTTCCTCGTCATGAAAGCCATGGTGATGCTGCGACGCCAGTTGCAATGCAGCTTGCAAAGCAGCTCGGCAAGCCACCACGCACGATCGCCGAAGAACTTATTGCTGCGATGGAATACGATCCTTCGATGATCGCTGCTCTCGAGATTGCAGGGCCAGGCTTCATCAACTTTCGCCTCTTGCCTGGATACTATGCAGACGTCGCACGGCGCATCCGCGCTGTAGGGGACCGCTACGGTTTTTCTGAACGATACATCGGCAAGCGCGCCAACGTCGAGTACGTTAGTGCAAACCCCACCGGCCCGCTCCATCCGGGGCATGGTCGCAACGTTGCGCTCGGCGATAGCATCGCACGTTTGCTCGAGGCAGTCGGCTATCGCGTCACGCGTGAGTACTACTTCAACAATGCTGGGCGGCAGATGCAGAACCTGGCGCGTTCGATCTATGCGCGCTACCGCCAGCTCCTCGGCGATGACTACCCATTCGATGACGAAAATGGCTACCGTGGGCAGTACATCGTCGAGATTGCCCGCGAGCTCGTGGAGGAATACGGCGATCAGCTGCGCGAGGAGTCAGAGGAACATCTCGCCATCTGCCGCGCGAAAGGTGAAGCTTGGTGCTTTGCTTCTATCCGTCGAACGCTGGAGCGTCTCGACGTCCATCACGATGTGTACTTCAACGAGTATTCACTCTACACCGACGGACACATTGCACGCACCGTGGAGCAGCTCCGCCAGCGCGGCCTGGTGTACGAAAAAGACGGCGCGACGTGGATTGCTACCACCAAGCTTGGCCTGGAGCAGGATCGAGTCATCATCAAATCCACCGGTGAGCCAACGTACCGTTTGCCGGACATTGCGTACCATTGCATCAAACTCAGCCGCGGCGATGACCTTGTCGTGGATGTGTTCGGTGCCGACCATATCGCGACAATTCAGGAGGTGCTCGCTGCTGTCCGCGCGCTGGGCTACGACACGACGCGCGTGAAGGTTGTGCTCCACCAAATGGTGACGTTCCTCAAAGATGGTGTGCCGTATAAACTTTCCAAGCGGAGCGGAGAGCAGTACACGCTCGATGACCTCATCGAGGAGTTAGGCGCCGATGTGGTGCGCTACTTCTTTGCGATGCGTGCTGCCGAAACGCAGCTTGTCTTCGACATGGATCTGGCTCGCGAGCAGAGTGAGACGAACCCCGTGTTCTACCTGCAGTATGCACATGCGCGTATTTGCTCAGTTTTTGCCAATGCCGAGCAGCTTGGCATTGACGTAAGCGGACATGCCGATTTTCATCTGCTTGAGCATCCGGCCGAGTGTGCGCTCATCAAAGTGCTTGCACAGTTTCCCGATGTCGTACTCCGTGCAGCAGAGAGTCTTGCACCATACATCGTTGCAGACTACCTCCACACCGCCGCCGAGGCATTCCACACCTTTTACCACGAGTGCCGCATCCTCGGTGCACCGCGGGATGAGATAGTTCGTGCGCGACTTGCGTTGGCACAGGCAACGCGAACGGTGCTACGCAATGGACTGCACTTGCTCGGGGTCAGTGCGCCGGAGCGGATGTAGTGCGCCACTTGATACTGCAGCCAATCGAAGGACGCTGCTCAGTGGGGATGGGGCTGCCTGCAAGAAGGGCATCGAGAGCACTGCGCAGATCTGCACCCGTCGGCGGAATATTATTGCCTGGACGAGAAGCGTCAAATTGACCCCGGTACACTAATCGGCGCTCCCCATCGAACACAAAAATGTCCGGCGTGCACGTTGCGCTGTATTGACGTGCAACATTCTGTGTTTCGTCGAACAGGTAGGGGAACGGGAAATCCATCGCTTCTGCCAGCCGTTTCATTTCCTCCGGGCTATCGTCGGGATAGGCGACCGGATCATTGGGATTGATTCCGACAAATGCAATCCCTTTTGGAATGTATTCTCGTGCCACGGTGAGCAATGCGGGGAGGATGTGTTTTACGTAGGGGCAATGATTGCACATGAAAACGACAACAGTGCCGATTGGCGATGCGATATCATCCAGCGAACGCCACTGATTCGTCCGCGGTTCGAAGAGCTGAAAGGGCGGTGCAATAGTGCCCAGCGGGATCATTGCTGATTCGACTGCTGCCAATGGTCAGTGCAGAAGAGTTGAACACGTTGCGAAATTACTGCACGGTTTTCCCAAGGGTAGGCAGTGGAGGTCACCCTTGTGCCATATTCCACCGCCTCTGTCACGCTGAACTTGTTTCAGGGTCTTGTTTGTCGAAGGGGATGCTGACCCGAGCTCAGCATGACAGGCGAGGCTGCAGGGCACAGACGATGCCGGTCACTGCTCCCGTCACGGCTTTTGTCACGCTGAACTTGTTTCAGGGTCTTGTTTGTCGAAGGGGATGCTGACCCGAGCTCAGCATGACAGGCGAGGCTGCAGGGCACAGACGATGCCGGTCACTGCTCCCGTCACGGCTTTTGTCACGCTGAACTTGTTTCAGGGTCTTGTTTGTCAAGGGGATGCTGACCCGAGCTTAGCATGACAGGTGCACTTCGGGAAAAATGCTTCCGCCGTCCAAGATCATCAGAACGGGTAGGGTGCAGTGCATAGAGCACTGCACCCTCGCTAGCGATGAATAACAGCTAATCGCTGGAGAATATTACCACTTGACGCGTGAGCGCGGAGTACATACACGCCATTTGCCACTTGAGTAGTAGAAAAGACCACCTCT
Source organism: Candidatus Kapaibacterium sp. (assembly GCA_026003495.1). Classification (GTDB taxonomy): domain Bacteria; phylum Bacteroidota; class Ignavibacteria; order Kapaibacteriales; family NICIL-2; genus NICIL-2. The sequence goes on from BPHK01000001.1 coordinate 892,666, forward strand.
TGACCACTTCGGCAGACGCCGTGAGCGAGTTCCGTCCCGAGAAGGCTCACCAACCGCACGTGGTATACTTCCGGGCTGCTCGAGCGTATGCGTACCACCAATTGTGCATCGGCGGGGAGAGGGAAGAGTTCAAGCTCCGACAGGGACGTTGTACCCATTCGTCCTAAGTCAATGACGGTTCGTTCACGGAAAGGCTCCCATCCACGACCGATTGCCCGTCGGTCGGGTGCTGTGTCGTTGACTGTCGGGAGAGCACCGAGGTAGTATTTCTCGCTAATGCTTCCTCCCGACCGAGCGAAGAATTCCAGCCGGTAGGTCTCACCACCGCCGTTGATAAAGACCCGCTCTGCTATGATCGCTGCCGTGTCGGGGGCAGGCACAAGCGGAACAGCAAACCGCATCCCATCGGTTTGGCGCACAAGTTCCATCCGCGCGTGCGCCGTATCGCTGCCGAGAACCGCCATCAGGAGGGTAATGCTATCCTCGATAGGAAACCACGCCGTTCGTGCTGTGTCGCCGGTGGAAGGTGCTATCAGCGGCGGAGCTATCGGACAGCACCACGGCGGAGGCAGCGGGAGGATAACGTCATAGAACGTGCAGGGCTGCGGTGGACCGGGGAGCATGCTCACCGCTCGCGTCACCTCTTCATCGGTCCCAATAAAGCCCATAATTTCCGGCTCATCGGCAGGGTTCCAGCGGTAAAGGTATTGTGAATTCGTGACAATGTGCGTTCCACCAGCCCAGGAACGCGCTTGGTGGACACGTCGGGTCGTGTGCAACAGTGTCGGTATTGTCACCGCGGGGATTGCTGCCAGGTGCCCCAATTGCCCTCGTCGTTCAAGCTGTTGCTGCCGTGAGGTAGGAACATTTCCTCGGCTAGCTTGCACCCAGAGATTGAGCAACACCTGCCATAACAAGGAGGTGTCGCGCGGGGCTGTACCCCAAAATTCGGTCAAACCAAAAACTAACGCCGAGTCGCTGGCATTCCGCCATCCGTGGCGGAGCGTGTCGAGCACAAGTTTGCCCTGCGCAAGCGTAGGTTGCCCAACATTGCGTCCCAGTGCTACAAACGTGCTGAGCGGTGAGAGGGCATATCGCAGTGGTTGCTTGACTGCCTGGGTATCCCCACCCGGAAAGACATCCTCCAGGTCTACCTTCCGATAGTAGACACGCCGTCGGAGGCCCGTATCACCGAGGTGAACTCCCTCCCAGGCGATCCGATCCTGCGCATGGCGCATAAGCTCCACTCGTTGGGTTATCGCATGATCCTCGATCCCACGGTACACGATAGGAAAACGGTTCTCGATCGAGCAGGGGATGCTATTATCCCTGCTCAGGCACAGGGGTGCCGTCAGTGAATACAGGAGTCCGCCGATGGCAAAACTCCGCGTGGCTGTGTCGGCGCGCAGTCGGGTGTAATAAATCTGCCCCCCTTGCTCCCAGACGAGTGCACAATCTTGTTCTCGTTGGGCGATTCGTGAATAGGTGTTCAACGCGGGATGGAACGGCTGCCCTCCTTGATTGCTCGCCACCGCATAGTCACAGATGTGAAGGTAGCGTTGCCCGGGCCTTTTGAAAGCAACCACTAAGCTTTGGGTCTCTGCGTTCGGCCAGGCATAATAATTCCCGTGATAGGCTGCATTCACCGTCGGTGTCCCCCATCGCGCAAGGTTACTATCAGATCCCGGCGAGACGCTGAAGACGTCGAGCACCGCCGCAACGGGAGAGCCGATCGCACCCTGGGCGGGGAACATTGCTTCCGCAATCATGACAACGTCGCTGTTGTTGGTCAGGTTCGCCTTCCGACAGCCAAATACCACGTACACGGAGGGCGTATCCCCCTGCGTACGAACCACCAGTGAGGGATACCCGCAGTCCATACAGGCACTGAGCTGCGCAAAACCGCTGGTATCGGTGGCACTACACTGCACCGAATCGGGGGAGACGACAAACCGATCACTGAGCACGACTTCGGGCTCCCAGACAATGTTCGAAATCATCCCGCCGGGAACCCACACCGGACGGCTCCGACGGTAAAACACCTTCATCCGTTCAGTCCCACACGTCGGATCGAGCACCCGCCGATGATACACCAAATGGTACACCATCAACTTGCCGTCGGCACGGATCGGTACCCCAACGAGTTTTCGTTGGTTTGAATGCGCAAGCTCCCCGATGAGAGGATTGTCGTAGATTACCTCGACGCGGAAGAGCTTGCCTTCGCCAGGCAAATACTTGACCGCCAGGGGTTCGGATGCCCCAATGACGGTATCGAGCGTCCCGCCAATTTCACGGACGCGGAGCCACGCAGCAACGTCGGTGGTGGGTCTGAAATGAAAAGGAATAGTGATTTCTCGTGCACCGAGTTGTGCATAGCGTCCGATGTATCCTGCTGCGGAGAGCGTATCGAATTCGTAGGTGCTATAGAATCGAACCGGGAGCGTATCCCACTCGCCGAGTCGGTACGGCGCACCCGTGCGTGGGTCCCGCACCGAATCAGCAAGCACATGGGGAGCGGTGCGCGTATTGAGGACGCCAAGGTAGAACACCGAATCGGGCGAGCGTCCCTCCTCGAAGTGGAGCACTACATGGTAGAACGAGGAATCTACCGGCACCGCCTGGCGTTGATCGGGAGGGTTCCCCTGCGCGGCAACGCTCCAATTCTCGTACTGCGTTTGGCCAATCCGTCGTGTCCACAGACCACTGGTGTCAATGTATCGCCAAAGTGCCCCTGGAGTTGGTCCCTCGGGGGAAATGAAGAACTTCCGATACCCCTTCATCATTGCCGCCTGCAGACGGAGCCGAAAGAGGGTATCGCCAAACGCCCGCGCCCAATCGGCAATCCGCCCAATCTCTCGCCGCCAGCTCCGCCGCCCCAAATAAAAACGATGCGGCGGAAGATTGAGCATCCCCGGCGTCACGTTCACATTCAGATAGTGCGTTAGTACCGTGTCGCACGGCGACTCCCGCGTGTCCAAAAAATCACTCCCCATGATCGTCGTGTCCCGCAATTGCTGCATCGAAAGACTATCGAGCAGCCCATCCCCAAACCGTGCTCGGAACAGAAAGTAGTTGACCGATGCACGCGTGACAATCTCATAGTTCGGCTCGGTGAGAGTGCTATCTTCGCGGAAGCGGAGGATGCCGCGGTCTTTGAGTAATTGATTCTCGAGCAGTTCGCTTGTATCATCCATCCCGTCGTTGAACATTACGCCTTTGGCACCATAAAAAATCATCCGCCAAAGCCAATTGCGCAACTGCTCTCCCGCTGGGATCCGAGGATCGGTGCAGAGCAAAATGCGAGCATTCCGCCGTGCAGGGGTTGCGTCGTTCGGATAGGCACGACGGTAACGGAAATAAGGATTGATCCATACCTGTCCCCACCACGGGATTGTGTCGAAGAGAAAGTGCTGCGTGTGCCAAGGATAGACGGGCGCATAGAAGGATTCATAATCCCGACGCTCGATATGTGCTGCAGGGGACTCGGAGAATTCGAGGTATCGCATCGGATGCAGGGCACTATCGCGGTAAAAGTTGAACGGGATGTTCCTAAACAGCGCAGTTTCGAAATGTGCCCTCTGTTGGAGCACTGTGCGCTGAGCGTCGCTCAGGGTGGGATCATTGAACCCAAGATTGTAGCCGAAGGGGAGAAAACACCGCTGCCGGTGATGCGTTGTGACCCCCGGGCAGACCTGTTCAGCCACACCATAATCTTCGACCTCGTCCAAAAAACAACAGAAATAGCTGATCCACTCTCCCGAAAGCGTGGTACCATCGGGATAATGGCAGGTCGAGCAAGTGGGTGCGACAGCACACCGCCGCGGATTGGGGTACCAAACGCTATAGCCGCTGGCCTGGGGGGTGCCACACCAGTAATCGCGCGGCTTGAGGTAGTGCGTAAACTGGGGGCTTGTCGCTGCATCCTCGGACGTAAAAATCCGCCCAAACATCCGCGTCAAATACCAGCGTACCAGCCACGTCGCCGGCTGCGCCTCGTCGGCAACGTAGAACCGGTACGGACGCAATCTCTTCCGCTGGTAATGAGGCCAACTGGAAAGCCCGGTGATCGCCCGCCGCATCCGCTCAATCATGACACTATCGTGGTAGCCGGCGATGATCTTCCACGTCTCCGGCGTGACGATCCCCACCCAGTCGATCCCCACCGAACACTGTGCAGCAGGACGGTACCATACCTCAATCCCGATCTTATCAATCATCGTCGAGTCCCCATAGCCAATCGCATCAGCGCGCCCCCACGGTGTGTCGAACGTCCGGATCGGATCGTGCACCGCCTTGAAATACTTCAGAATGGGGTTGTTCTTGGGGAGCCCCGTTGCAGAATCTAACGTCCGTCCATCGAACTCCATTTGTGCCATGAGGGTGATGTCGGGGTCGGCATCGTCCCCCCGCGGCAGCATCGCCCGCGTGATGGCAAATTCGATGGGATGTGCACGGGTAGATGGGATGGAATCCATCTTTCTGACGAGACCTCGTGACTGTCCCGTACCACGTATCGGAGGGAGCCAGTACACCGAATCCTGGCTAGTGGCGGGCACCCAGGAGAAGCGAACGTATCCCTGCTGGCGGCTGCCATCGCTGCGAGGCCACATCTGGTACGGCAGCCGAATGGTCAGCACCGTATCATTGGTCATCAGCGTATCGCTCACACTCAACCGCCGAAGGTTGATCAGAAAGTAGAACCGCACACCATAGTGGTCCATTCGCCGCGTCACATAGACCGGCAACCGCGCTGCCGTGGTGTCCAGCAAAAACCATCCTTGGTCCTCCAGTGAAACCGAATCGTAGCCAACCCACCACCTGCGCTCATTTGTATCCATTACCATCCTCTCTGTTGTTAGAAATGGATGTGCAGTTCGTGCGATCGTATTATCCATCCACGGGTTGGCAAGGACGAGCGTATCGCGAGTAGTGGGGAAGAGGGAAGGATAGAGGAGCAACCGGCTATAGTGGGGATGGGAGAAAAGGACAGGAATAAATCCGCGAACGTGGCGGAAGCCGAACGCATAGCCGAGCGTATCGCCGGGGCGGGGGTGAAAGCGGCCGGTGGGGTCAAGAGAATCCACTCGATAGGTTGGCTCCCAGAGCATGCCGATATTATACACGTAGCATTGCCCCGGATGCCCGTGGAAAGGATACATACTCATGATCATGCGGGCATTATCGGGGCAGTACCGTCCCGTGTCTCCGTACCAGCCCGTATGGAGTCTGCCGAATTCGTCGAGGTACACGTGAATTTGATTAACGCCGACCGCACGGGCCATGTGGGGGGATGCACCAAAGGACGTACCAAGCGCGAACGTCCGATCGGGAAGGAAGTCCTGATGGTGGTCAAGGTAGGTGGTATCTCCCTTGTAGCTAAACTGCAGCGGGGAGGGCCAGCGGGTCTGAGATTGCACTGCGGTCGCCAGGAGCACCAGCAGCAAAATGCCCGTCGTCATGGCTACTGCTCCTTGAGGAGGAGGAACAGGTGTACCGAGGAGTCGGTGTGGAGGCGGAGCAGGTACGTCCCCGCCGGCAGCGATGCCACCGATAGCTCGAGCGTAGCGATGGCAGGGATACCGTCGTAGAGCCGTGCCACCAGGCGCCCCCGCAGGTCGAAAAGAACAATCTGCGTGGGAATGCCCGGCTGGAGAGGACCCATCAACAGAGTTCCCGTCGTGGGGGTGGGACGGAGCACGGGGAATGGTTGTGTCGGCTCCTCCACACTGCTGAGCACGACATTGCGCAAGACCGCAATCGAGCCTTCCGAGTGAGTTTTGATGTACGCACCTGAGGGAGAATACCGCACATTCGACGCACCACCCCGCTGGTACCAATGCAGGAGTTGGCCGCTTTCAATCTCCCAAATGCGGGTATTACCTGAACTGCCCGGTCCCCCCGCCACATACCTGCCGTCGGGGGAGATGTCGAAGGCGGAGAGAGGGGAGTTGATAGTTTGGAGGTGGTTGAAGTCAGTATCAAAGATCAACCAGGACATGCCAGCCGTCGTCACATAGAAGCGATGGTCTGGGGTATTTTTCAATGCCCCCCACAAGCCATCGGCAACTTTGCGGAGGACGCGTCGGTTGGGGATGTCGAGGACCCAGGTTTGATATGCTTCGCGGGGGACGGGGTAGCCGCGTTGGTCGCGGTCGGACCATCGTTCCAGGAGTCCCAGAGCCATATAGCGGGCGTCGGTACTCCAGCTCATACTTTCGTAGGCCAGGCGGTGTTCGCCGGGTTGCCAGTTGGTGGTGCCGTAGCGGAGTGGTCGAGGGATGGGGATGGTGTCGATGAGTTGGTAGGAGTCGAGGGAGTAGAGCCAGAGGCGGTTATCGTCGGGCGCTTCAGTCCAGACCAGCAGTTGGTTGGTGGCGGCGTTGAGGGCGGCGTCGCGGTAGCCGGGCGGAGGCCAGGCGGGGAAGGAATCAACGATCTCCCCAGAGGGATAGCGCGCCTTGGCAAAGGGCGGCTGGTAGGTGAAGACGATGCCACTATCGCGGGAGAGGGCGTAGATGCCCTTGCCCCGAAACCCCTCCAGCTCCCGCAGCCCAATGCCTCGATAGGCGTCAATTTCAAAGACACGGTGGATGCCGCGCACCAGGTCTGAGGCAATCAGGAGACTATCGTTCCAGTGCCAATGGACGGCAGCCTGGTAGAAATGCCATTCATCGGCGGAGTCAAGGAATGCCCGCAGGGGAGAGAAGGAATCTTTTGCCCAGAGCACGTCGCTGGTGTCTTGGGCGGGGGCAGCAAGAGCTGCTGCAATCAGCACTGCAGGCAGGAGAAAACGAAAGCGTTTCATGGGAGACACCTCCAAATGGATAGTGAGCCATGCCTAATTTACCTCATCACTTCTGATCACTCCTGATTTCTCCACAAATTTACATCATCACTTCTGATTTCTCCACAGCTGAAAGGAGCGTGGGGGAAATCGTCGGTGGTGGAAGCAAGCGTGGAGTGCTGCGCGGGGATACGCACCCGCCGTGGGCAGCTCCAGCGGGTCTGGACCAGCAAGAGCACAATACTCTTCATGGCTACTGCTCCTTGAGGAGGTGGTACGTAGTAACAGAGGAACCATTGACGAGGCGGAGGAAATACGTTCCTACTGGCAGCGATGCCACCGACAGTTCGATGGTAGCAGTAGCAGGGATACCCTCGTAGAGCCGCGCCAGCACGCGTCCCCGCAAGTCAGCAAGCTCAATGAGCGTGGGCAGCCCCGGCAGAACAGGTCCAAGCAGAACTGTGCCACCAGCGGGATTGGGACGGAGCAGGGGCACTGGTTGTGTTGGTTCCCCCACACTGCTGAGCACGACATTGCGCAAGACCGCAATCGAGCCTCCATCGTAGTCTACGATGAAGGTGCCCCGAGGGGAGTAGCGCGGGCGATCAGCTCCCAGAATCCGACTGTAGCGGTAGAGCGGTTCTCCCGATTCAATGTCCCAGAGGTAAAACCCAGTGAACTTCCCTCCCCCCGCGATGAACCTGCCGTCGGGGGAGATGTCGAAGGCATTAATCCAGTGATCACCGAACGGGATAGTGCGGAGCAGACGGAACTGTGCATCAAAGACATAGAAGTTCTTGGTAGCGGCGATGTAGGGTGGACCGGTGGGGAGACTTTTGAGATTGTCAGCCCACCATGGCTCGGGCCAGGTGAGGGACCACTCGGTAATAGGGCGCAGGAGGCGTCGGTTGGGGATGTCAATGAGCCAGGTGCGGGGTTGTTCACGTCGTTCCCAGGTGCGGCCGGTGTACACATACCATTGTTCGGTGAGTCCCAGGAGGAGGTATCGTCCGTCGGGGCTCCAGGACATCGCGCCGTAGGTGTAGCTCCGTCCATCAGGCCACTCGGGTTGACCGTAGGGGTACTGTCGAGGGAGAGGGATGGTGTCAACAGGCTGGTAGGTGTCCAGGGAGTAGAGCCATAAGGTGGGAGGTCCATCCACCCAGACCAGGAGTTGGTTGGTAGCGGTGTTGAGGACAGCGTCGCGGTAGCCGAGTGGGGGCCAGGCGGGGAAGGAATCGAGAAGTTCCCCCGAGGGATAACGCGCCTTGGCAAAAGGCGGCTGGTAGGTGAACACCATGCCACTATCACGAGAGAACGCAAAAATGCCCTTGCCCCGAAACCCCTCCAGCTCCCGCAGACCAACCCCTCGAACGGCATCAATCTCAAAGACACGGTGAATGCCCCGCACCATGTCCGAGGCAATCAAGACACTATCGTTCCAGTGCCAGTGGACAGCGGCTTGGTAGAAATGCCATTCATCGGCGGAGTCAAGAAATGCCCGCAGGGGGGAGAAGGAATCTTTAGCCCAGAGCACATCGCTGGTGTCTTGGGCGGGGGCAGCAAGAGCTGCTGCGATCAGCACTGCAGGCAGGAGAGCTGTAACTTTCATTGCGCACCTGTTTCCACCTTGGAACCCTTCTCCCTAACTTACGGACTTTTTCCGGAAAAATCCTCTTCTTTTTACCCTGCTGAGGCAGGCGGAGTGGTCAGGGAGGGAATCGAACCCCCGACACACGGATTTTCAGTCCGTTGCTCTACCAACTGAGCTACCTGACCTGCGTTGAAGGTCTCGTACGGGGCGCGAAAATACGACACTCCCGGCGTTTACTGCTGACGCCGAATAATTCCCGCTTTGCGCAGGAACCACTGGTGCTCCTCCGGCGCTCGAGTGTAGCTGCCCAGGGAGGCAACGCGAACGCTGTCGGGCAGGTGCTCTGCACGTGCAGTCTCGCTGAAGAGCACCCATGTGCCGTCGCGGGCTGTCGCTGATCGGAATTCGCGCTGCAGTTGCGTAATAATTGTTGCGACCGATGTTTTGTGTGGGTCGTATTCGATGTGGAGCGCCTCGCCGTAGTGGGAGCTGTCGCTGCTTCCAGCAAAACCGCACTCGACGCTCAAGACACCCTCGATGCGGGAGGCATACTCCTGGCAGTAGTGGAAGTCAGGTACGCCAAGCGTGAACGCTTGCTTATCAGCAGGATGAAAAACGATCGAGCTTGTATTGACGCAATGGCGAGTGTTGGTCGGAGTAAAGCCCTCGCCTTCGAAGACGTGCCCTAAATGCCCGCCACACCGTGCGCAGAGAATTTCCGTGCGAACCATCCCGTGCGAGAAATCTGGCTTGCGAATCACAGCACCGGGGATCTCCTGATCGAATGCAGGCCAGCCACACCCAGAGTGAAATTTCGCGCTGCTCCGATAGAGTGGAGCGCCACATGCTCGGCAGTGGTAGGTTCCCTCGGCAAAGTGATTGGTGTAGCCGCCTGGTCCTGGGGGATCGGTTGCCTTCTCCACAAGGACGCGGTATTCCCATGGGGTCAAGTGAACAGTGTGCTCAGGCTTCATAGCTGATGACTCCGATGGTGGGCGATCGAAGAATGCAACTGCTGCGAAAATTGTGCTAGCAGCAACGAAAAGGGCACTGCTTGTGTGCATAGGACATTCCGCAGAGAGAATGTTGGAGCCGCTGACGAGTAACACTGCAGAGCATTTTTCCCATTCGTTCAACGCTACAATGGCTCCTTGCGGTTCTGCGTCGTAACAAGCACGTAGCTACTAGCTCAGCAGCGATGGACGCCAAACGCTGGTTGTGGTTTGTGCTGACCTCGGCGATTGTTCTGTTTGCGCTTGATGTGATCGTTCTGCTTGCATGGCAGCGCTTTGTCCGTCGGCGTGGGTGGAATCGCTGGCTGACGCGTGTGCCATGGATTATTGCGCTGATCTTCCTTGTGGTGTCGCCGTATGTATCGTACCAGCGGACAAGCATCAACCGTCTGGAAGAGGGAATGTTCCTGCTCTTTGCTGCTTCGACGCTGTGGTACTTGCCGAAAATTCCGATCGCAATTGGTGTCATTGTCGCGAGCGCAGTCAAAATGTTACGACGGTTGGTCCACGCGATTCGTCGGTGGTTTACCCAGCGGAGACCCCAGCAGGCTCATACTCCCGATCCACTGCGCCGCCATGCGCTCGAGACGATTGCATGGAGTAGCGCAGTTGTGCCATTCGGCATTGTTGGGAAAGGGTTTTTCGACACCGATGACCTGACAATCTACGAGGAGGAAATCACCCTCCGTGGACTCCCACGAGCGTTCGATGGCATTCGGATTGTCCAGCTGAGCGACATCCATGCTGGCTCTTGGCGAAGCCCGGAGCCATTTCGCCGCACACGGGCGATCGTCGAGCAACTCAAGCCCGACGTGCTCGTCATTACAGGCGATTTTGTCAACTTCGATCCGAAAGAGCTCGAACTCATTCGCGCTGATCTTGTGCGGCTGCGTGCTGACATCGGCGTTTTTGCATCGCTTGGAAACCATGACCACTACTGCTCACCGGCGAACCATTCGCTGCTGCGCTCGATGATTTCGAACTCCGGGATCACGCTGCTTGTCAATTCCAACGTTCCGCTGCGGGTCAGCGGTGAGACGATCTACCTTATCGGTACCGACAACACTGGGCTTGGACAGAACTTCGCGGATTTGCCTGCGGCGTTGGTCGGGGTTGAACCTGGCGCGACGACGATTCTTTTAGCGCATGATCCGACATTCTGGGATAAGCAAGTTCGAGGCCGTGCGCCGATTGACTTGATGCTCAGCGGCCATACGCACGGCGGGCAAGTCGGTATCCACTTCCTCGGCGTCGAACTGAGTGTGGCGCAGGTGGTCTATAAGCAATGGGCAGGGCTCTACCGCGATGGCGAGCAGTACCTCTACGTCAACCGTGGGTTGGGTACAGTCGGCCCACCAATTCGTATCGGTATTCCGCCGGAAATTACTGTGCTGACACTGCGCTCTCCAAAACCGCAGTACGGCTAACGCGCAAGCCAGGCGGCTGCCACTGCGGAGAGCATCGCGCATCCAATTGGGAGAGCATCTTCGTCGGGGGAGAACTCGGGAGAGTGCAAGCCTGGCATGGCGGATAGGTGCGGTGGACGGCAGCCGAGCATCCAAAATGCAGCGGGGATTCGCTCTGCGTAGAAGGCAAAATCTTCAGCCCACATCTTCGGCTCGAAAGTGCGAACGTTGGCTTCGCCGATGAGCGCATGGGCAACCGAACGAACGTGCTCGGTTGCTACTGCATCGTTGACCAGCGGTGGATATCCTTCGGCGATTTCGATGGTGCATTCGACGTCGTGGAGGCTGCAGAGTGTCTTGCTGTGCGCGGTGATCCGGTTCCACATCTGACGTCGCCACTGCTCGTCGAAACTGCGGAGTGTGCCTTTGAGTTCCACTCGATCTGGGACAATGTTCGTTGCTGTTCCTCCCACGATGGAGGTAACTGCGAGTAACCCAGGCTGCAGCGGATTGCGGTAGTGTTGGACGATACTTTCCAAATGCACGACAAGCTCTGCGGCAGCACGGATAGGATTGGAGCCATTCTGTGGCTGTGCAGCGTGAGTTCCTTTGCCACGCAAGTGCCAGTACAGCTCATCGGCACTTGCCATGATTGGGCCTGATGCAATTTCTACCGTTCCAGTAGGTGCGTCCGGGTACATGTGCTGGCCAAAGATCGCCTCTGGCGGACTGTCGTCGAATACCCCTTCCTTGATGAGGAGAGAAGCACCACCGGGAGATTTCTCCTCACCAGGCTGGAAGATAAGGAGCACGCGACCGCCTAAGATCTGGCGGTGCTGATACAGCAGTGCTGCAGCGCCGAGGAGCATCGCTGTGTGGCAGTCATGCCCGCAGGCGTGCATGACGCCCGCGTTGACTGATGCAAAAGGCAATTCCGTTTGCTCGACGATCGGCAGCGCATCAATATCAGCGCGCAGTGCGACGCATCGCTGGCCACGCCCGATGCTGACTACTACGCCTGTGCCAGCAACGATGCGCGGCTTGAGCCCAAGCTGCTCGAGAACTGAGGCAATGTATCGGCTTGTGTTGTTCTCTTGGAATGATAGCTCAGGATGCTGGTGCAGGTACCGACGGTGTTCGCACAGCCAGGCAGCCTGTTGCTGAGCAAGTGCAAGCCAATCGGGAGTCCGCATTGCTTAGGTGCCGTGAGGAAGTTCCACTGCGACTGTACCGAGCAGTTGTGCAGGGCCGATCAATGTGAGTTTGTTGATCCTCCGTTGCTCGGAGTGGATCGTCACTGCAAGCTGCTCGCCACTCGGTGGAGTAACCGTGATCGTCTCACTGGTGCATTGATTCCGCAGCCACGCAATGACCGCCGTTGCAAGCGCACCTGTCCCGCATGCACCAGTGATGCGCTCGACACCGCGCTCGTAAGTTACCAGATGTAGCACGCCGTGTTCGGCGCGATAGAGGTTGACGTTTGCTCCATGAGGGAACGCGCTATGCGCCCGCACACGTGGAGCAAGCTGCGCAAAGTCCACTGCCTGTGTGGATGCTTCACTGTATGCGCTGAGCACATGCTCCTCGATGACGACGTGGTCGGAGCCTACATCCACGTATGCGTAGTCCAGCGATGTTCCGTCAAGCTCAAGCCGAGCATGCTCAACGATCCTCCGCGGGGGAGGAAACTCCACTGCAATAGTGCCATCATCGGCAATTGTTATGCGGTAACGCTCTCCGGCAAGTGCAAGCTCAGCGGCGGTACGGGACCAGCCATGGCGAACAGCAAATGCAGCAGCACAGCGTGCGCCGTTGCCACACATCATCCCACTCGTACCATCAGGATTGAAAAAGTGTACGTGGAGGCTCTCTCCACCGCGTGGCTCGACAAGGAGTACACCCTCGGCATCGCGCCCAACGAGCGAGCGTGCTGCTTGGCAAAGCTGCGGTGAATACCGTGCAGCATTCGCCGGTGGAAGTGCCGCAGTCGAAGCAACAACGAAAAGATTTCCCGCGCCCGACATTACAGCAAGCTCAAGCTTCATTGCGACTGTGCAGGAATTCGACGAGCTCGCGGTGGAGTGCGCCGTTGGTTGCAACGATCGTTCGTGTCGTGAGCGTATGTGGGTTGCCATTGTAATCAGTGACGCATCCGCCCGCTTCTTGCACCAGAAGGACACCGGCAGCAATATCCCACGGTTGAAGACCTACTTCCCAAAAGCCATCGAAGCGCCCGGCAGCAAGGTACGCCAGGTCGAGTGCCGCAGAGCCGAGCCGCCGAATCGGAATTCCACGACGAACAAGCTCAGGAAAATGCCAATCCCGATACTCGGGATAGGACGCGATGTTGTAGGGAAAGCCGGTCACCAAGAATGCATCAGCAAGTCGGGCGCACGTCGAAACGGTGATTGGTGTACCGTTGAGCGTAGCACCCCTCCCACGGCGGGCGATAAAAAGCTCATCGAGCAATGGATGGTAAACGATGCCAAGCGTTACTTCTCCAGCAACTTCAACCGCGATGCTCACGGAAAAGATCGGAATGCCGTGGGCGAAGTTGACGGTGCCGTCGAGTGGGTCAACGATCCACCGCACCTGGCTTGTAGTGTCGAGCAAGCCAGCTTCTTCGGTTAGAATTGTATGTGTGGGGAATGTGCCGCGGATCGTTTCGACGATGAGCTGCTCAGAGGCAATGTCGGAGTCTGTTACGATGTTGTGGATGCCCTCTTTGAAGCGGAGTTCTTTGGTTTTGGCAAAGTTTGTTCGCAGAAGCTGACCAGCACGTCTGGCTGCGTCAATCGCCACTGCTTCCAGCGAAGCAAGCGGGGGCGTAGGTACCGTCATTGTGCGGCGTTTATGTGTGGGTTACGCAAAAATACCAGCAGCGTCAGCCAAGGAATTTGTTTTGCTCTTTGCGAAGTTCAGCGACAAGGTAGTGCAGATGCGGATTGGGGCGAGCTTCTGCAAGGGGGACGTAGCGCTCCATGGTTTCGTTGATGTAGCGGAGCGGATTTCGCTTGAGGTCGAATTCCAGGCAGCGAAAGTTATCCAGCCGTGCTGCAAGGCGAATGATCAGACAGTCATCGCTGGCATGCTTGAGCCGCTCGACGTGTTCGAGATCAACCGCATCGTGATCAATCTCCTGCCGCTCGAGGTCTTTTGTGAGCGTCTCGACGATGTAGGCGCAGTATTCACCGAAGTTGTAGGCGATGATCTCGCGCGTGATTTCGTCAGAGTCTTCGAGCACATCGTGGAGAAGCGCGGCACAGAGCACATCGGAATCGGTGATGCCAAGCTCTGCAATCAGGATTTTGCAGACGCGCGAGCAGTGGAAAAAGTACGGCGAGCCATCACGCCGCTGTTGACCTGCATGCACACTTTCAGCCATTTCATAGGCGCTGATGATTTTGTTCAGCTCGACTGGATCTACCCTCTCGCGCAAGAGTTGCTCTAATTCCGAGATGGTCAGGTGCGTCAGATGATACATCACCAGCTCCGATTAGTGGACCTATCGCCGACGGAGGAGCGCCTCAAGATCCCCGCCGAAATTACGGATGATCGTTCGTAGCGTGTCGTAGTCACGGTCACTGGCAGGAGCAAGCCCTTCGACGCTGTAGGCATCGTAGAGGATGCGCCGGCCCGTCGGTGTGCGCTGGAAATCGAGTAGCGCACGCACGATTCGTTCGCGCAAGGATGCTGGAAACCCGCGCCGAAAGACGATTGGGTCGTTGGGAATTGGATCGGTCAATGCAACAATCCGCACTTTCTCAAATACGTCTGGAAATTGCGTCCGCACCCGTGCGCGTGCATCGAGCACTTCGCCAGTTGACGGATCGGGTGGGGAGTAGTACGTTGCCCCTGCGTCCACTTGCCGCTGATAGACCATCGTGACGACGTTATCATGCTTGCCTGCGAAGAGAACCTGACCGAGCCGAATGCCATGCCGCTTGAGCAACGCTTGAGGGAGGATGTATCCAGACGTTGATGCTGCATCAACGAAGGCAAAGCGTTTTCCGGCAAGGTCCTCGATCGTGCGGATGCCACTGGCAACGTGTGCGATGATTTGCCCGCGGTAGTGAGTTTCTCCCCCGCGGCGGACGACCATAAGTGCTGCTTCTGCGCCGTACTTCTCGTGTGCGAGAATGTAGCTGAACGTGTTCGTAATGGCAACGTCCACTCCGCCGCTGCCGAAGGACTCGACGACGACGATATAGCTTGTCGGCACTGCAGCGGTAAACCACAGCCCGGTTGCACGATGCAAGTATGCGACAAGCGAATCGGCGCTCGTGGTAACTTTTTGATTTTCAACCGATGGGGTGAGCATGAGTTGAATTGGGCGCTGCGGGCTTCCCAGCTCTGGAGCCGCCGATTGCAGAAGAGGCCGAATCGTCAGCCACGCGATCGCCACAAGTGTCAGGGAGCTGTAGAGCAGTACGTACCGCATTGTCGTTCCGACGTCGGTTCAGCTTGGTCGAGCAGACAGGCAGAGCGTTGCGCCGTAGTTTTGCAGCCGTTTGTCGCCCCGCTTTCTGCAAAGTTCGGCAATTGCGGGGAAAAACACTTCTTTGCTTCGTTCCACTTTGCACTGTGCTGCGATGAATATCCACGAATACCAAGCCAAGCAACTGCTTCGCCAATTCGACGTTCCCCTGCTCGATGGTAAGCCGGTCTTCACCGCGGAAGATGCTGGAGTGGTCGCCTATCACCACTTCGAAGCACGTGGGATCAGCGCCATTGTCGTCAAAGCGCAGATACATGCTGGCGGGCGTGGCAAAGGAATCATCTACGACCCCGAAACCAACCAACCGCGAATGCTGTTCGGCAAGCAACTCCGCGGGGTGGTCGTCATCCGACCCGATGAATACGGGAACGTTGCGCACAAAGCGTACCTTGCAGCCCGGCAGATGCTCGGCGGCCGGCTCGTTACGCATCAAACAGGTCCGGAAGGGAAAATTGTCCGGCGTTTGTTTATCGAGGAAGGCGCAGCGATCAAGAAGGAGTTCTACTGTTCGATTCTCCTGGACCGAAGCCGCTCGCAGAACGTTATCATGGTCAGCAGTGAGGGAGGTGTCGAAATCGAGCGCGTCGCGGAAGAGCAGCCGGAGAAGATCATTCAAGTGCACGTTGATCCTACGATTGGTTGTCAGCAGTTTTTATTGCGCCGGCTCGCGTTCGGTCTGGGGCTCGAGGGCGCAGCATTCCGGAGTTTCCTCACCTTCGTCGAGCGACTCTACCGCGCCTACGAAGAGCTTGATTGTTCGCTGCTTGAAATCAACCCGCTCGTGTTGACCAACGATGATCGCTTCGTTGCACTCGATGCAAAGGTCAACTTCGATGATAATGCGCTCTTCCGCCATCCGGAATACTTGGACCTGGTTGATACTGACGAAGAAGATCCGCTCGAGCGCGAGGCAGCCAAATACAACCTGAGCTACATCAAGCTCGACGGCAACGTCGGCTGCATGGTCAATGGCGCAGGCCTTGCAATGGCAACGATGGATTTGATCCAACTGGCCGGCGGCAAACCAGCTAACTTCCTGGATGTCGGTGGTGGCGCCAACGTCGAGCGTATTGCGAACGGTTTCCGCATCATGATGAGCGATCCGAACGTCCGCGCAGTGCTCATCAACATCTTCGGTGGGATTGTGCGCTGCGATCGTGTCGCGAACGGCATCATGCAAGCGCTCGAGCAGGTGAAGGTCACCGTGCCCGTCATCGTCCGTCTAGAAGGAACGAATGCCAAGGAAGCACTGGAGATCCTGCGAGCAAGCGGGTTGAACTTCCTCCTTGCAGAGTCGTTCGAGGATGCAGCACGCCAAGTGACCGCAGCGTTGAGTCGCTCGGCTGCGTAGGAATTGTTACGACACGTTGTTTTACCACAGTTCACCGTTACCAATGAATACGCATACTGTTGACGTCGTGGTGGTTGGAGCTGGACCGGGTGGATACGTAGCTGCAATTCGAGCAGCCCAGCTTGGGATGAAGACGATCTGTATTGAGCGTGACCGGCTCGGCGGGGTGTGCCTCAACTGGGGGTGCATCCCGTCGAAAGCATTGCTCAAGAGTGCAGAGTACAAGCAATTCCTCGACCATGCTGGCGATTACGGCTTTGCTGTCCAAGCGCACGTGGACTTCCCGAAAGTCATCGCACGGAGCCGTGCTGTTGCAGATCGAATGAACAATGGCGTTGCATTCCTCTTCAAGAAGTTTAAGGTCCAACACATCAGCGGCACCGGCAAACTGCTCGATAACCATACGGTCGAGGTTCGTGACCAAGCTGGCACTGTCACTGACCGCATTAGCGCCAAGCACATCATCATTGCAACGGGCGCGCGAACGCGGGTGATTCCTGGCATCGAGGTTGACCGCAAGCGTGTCTGGACGAGCACCGAGGCAATGCTTGCCGATAGCATCCCAAGCTCGATGGTGGTCATCGGCTCCGGCGCAATTGGCGTTGAGTTCGCCTACTTCTACAACGCCTTTGGCACAGCGGTCACCATCGTGGAAATGATGCCGACACTTGTGCCAAACGAAGACGAAGAGATTGCCAAAGAGCTGGAACGAAGCTTCAAAAAGCAGGGAATGACCATCATGACGAATACGAAAGTCGTCAGTGCGAAAACTGTCGGTGATCGTGTCGAAGTGGTCGTCGAAGGAAAAGACGGCAAGCAGCAAACGCTGACAGCAGATGTTGCACTCAATGCTGTCGGCGTTCAGGGGAACATCGAGAACATTGGCCTCGAAGAGCTGGGCGTTACCGTCGAGCGCGGGTGGATCAAGGTGGATTCGCTGATGCGAACGAACGTTGAAGGGGTCTATGCAATCGGTGACATTGCTGGTCCGCCGTGGCTAGCCCACAAAGCATCTGCGGAAGGCATTCTCTGCGTCGAGGCAATCGCAGGGCTTGAAGTCCATCCGCTCGATTATGGCAATATTCCCGGCTGTACCTACTGCCAGCCTCAAATTGCAAGTATTGGTCTGACTGAGAAAAAAGCTCGGGAAGCTGGCTACGACGTCAAGGTAGGGAAGTTCCCATTCACCGCCAGCGGGAAGGCATGGGGCATTGGGAAGACCGAAGGGTTCGTCAAGCTGGTCATTGATGCCAAGTATGGCGAGATACTCGGCGCGCATATGATTGGCCCAGACGTTACCGAACTTGTTGCGGAGATTGGGGTTGCCCGTTCGCTCGATGCGACGGCGCATTCGCTCATCAAGACCATTCACGCGCACCCGACGCTCAGCGAAGCGGTTATGGAAGCCGCGGCGACAGCCTACGGTGAGTCGGTCAACTTTTAGCAGTGAGGTAGCAGCTCGTTTTCAGGTGTTGCCCACACGCGGGCACTACGCCAGGCTACGCAGGCAGCGGCTTACCTCTTGTTTCAATTGCCCACCAGGCAGCAGCAACGGCGAAAAGGTAGGCACAGGCAAAGAGCATGGCTGACTGCGCAAAACCACCGAGCGCACGAACGATCACCCCGACAAAGAGCACCGCGATTGCCGTGCTGAGCCGACCTGCATTGAGGCAAAATCCGACAGCCGTCGCACGGATTCGCGTGGGGAAGAGCTCAGGCAGGTAGACGTACATGATCGCCTGCGCCAGGCCGATGAAAAAGCCCAGCGCTGCCGACTCCGCATAGATCGCTTCGCTGAAATGGTCGTTGGTCAAAAACAGGAGCGCTGAGCTCAAGAAGCATCCTGTATAGCTGATGACGATTGTCGGGACGCGTCCAATGCGGTCTGCCAACCAGCCGGCGAGAGTGCAACCAATAACTGCTGCTGATCCCTGCCACATCGTCGCCAGTGCGCGCTGTGCGCTACCGTCGGGAGGAGAAAAGAACGTCTGAATCCATGCAGGAATCCACGAAAGGGACGCCCAGTAACCGATGAGCAAGCCGCCAAATGCAATTGCACCCACGGCGAGATTACGGCGATGCTCCGGCGCAAAAAGTTCCCGAAGCAAACGGTAGTCTTCGCGTATCTGCTGCTTGCTCTCCATCCAACGTTCGCTTTCCCGCAAAGTCAATCGCAGGAATACAGTGAGTATCGCTGGCAGCGCACCGATGAAAAACACTGTTCGCCAAAAGGGAAAGAACTTGACAATTGTCCCAGCAGCAAGTACTCCAGCTTGGTATGATGTGATGAGGACACCAATTGCAACCGCACGCGAACGCTCTGGCCACACCTCTGCCAGAAAGGTTGTGATGCTGACTAGTTCTCCCCCAATACCGAGTCCTGTCAAGAAGCGGCAGAGCGCAAGGTGCCACCATGTTTGGCTCAGTCCCGCAAGGCCAGTGAACACTGCGTAAAGCGTGATGGACAGAATCATCGAGCGGATCCGCCCCAGACGGTCACCAACCATGCCAATGAGTATACCGCCGAGCATCCAGCCAAACAGGAATGCCGATCCCACCAGCGAGCCGTAGTGCCCAATCACTTCCGGTGCCATTGAGTGCACCAGATCGCCAATTGCCGATGGCAGCACGACGGTCATGAGCGTCGAATCCATGCCGTCGAACATCCCGCCAAGCCAGCAGCCAATGAACACCAAGACGTGGTAGCGTGTGATGCGGTGAGAGGACGTTGTCAATGCACTCATCGTCAATCCCAGAACAAAACGGCGCAAACTTACACTCCCTTTTCCAAACCGATGGTGTATGGCGGTGAAGTTTCGAATACCTGATCTTTCCACCGAATCGAGCGCGAGAGCGCAAGGAAGGGAAGCGAAAGCTCAAGGAAGCCAAATGCGAGCGTGGTTGGAAAAATCCACCAGACCAAGTCACGCCGACCCAGACGCACCAGTGACGGAACATTGAGCACAGCATCGGCACCAAGACGCGCAAGTACAATCGCGGCAGTGATCAACCAGCTTCCTGCTGCTGCAGACGCAATGACCCCAAGCCAATAGAGGAGTGTTGTAGCGACGAACGTATAAGCACGCCAGCCGAGTGCTTTTGCGCCGTGGACCCACCGCTGGTGCTGCTGGATGTATTCTGCAAGTGTCGCGCATGCTTCTGTTTCCACACACGACTCTTTCGAGCACACGTAGGCGATCCCCAGCCCAGCGCGTCCAACCGCTTGGAGGAGCGCTAAATCTTCGGTGACCGAAAAAGGAATTGCTCGGTAGCCGCCGAGCATGCAATAGGCTTCGCGTTGAATGGACATGTTGTTGCCGAAGCAGCCGAGGAACTGTCGGTAGTACACGCCTGCACTGGCCATTGTGTTCGTCGTGTTCCATTCGACCGCTTGAAATCGAGCGAAAGGATCGGTTCCAGCAACGAGTGTGTATGCGCAGACCATTGCAACATCGCTGCTGCGATATGCAGCAACGTGGGCATGTACCCAGCGAGGATCAACGGCGCAATCTGCATCGGTGAGCAGGATGATCTCCCCGCTGGCATGGAGAATGCCGTAGTCGAGCGCGCCAGCCTTTCCACGGAGGTTCCCGCTTCGCGGTTCAGTAAGCGATAAAACTCGAAGCTCCGGGATGCGCTCAGCATAGCTTGCGACAACGGCTGCTGTACGATCGGTGGAGCGGTCATCAACGACGATGATCTCCAAGCGGTCGGAAGGATAATCCAGTGATGCCAGCGATTCCAGACATCGGGCGATGCGATGCTCTTCGTTGCGAGCGGGGACAACGATGCTCACGAGTGGCAAACGATCCTCGGTCGGTTGGGTGGATTGGCGACGCCGCTCCAGCCATGCACCAGCGACCATGAGAGCGGTGCGCACCCAGTACGTCGCGATCGAAACGATACCGAGTAGAGTTGCCAATTCCACGTGCTATGACCTGCCAGATGAAGGTTCGAACAGTGATTCGAGGACGCGTCGAACTACATCGTGGGAAAATCCGCGGCGGAGCAATGCATCGCGGACGCGGCGCTGTTGCTGCTCGATCGGACGGCTAGCGTTTCGACGCAACGCACGGAGCGCAGCCTCGCGAGCGTGCTGCTCTTCGTCCGATGATGGATATTCCGTTGCTAATACTTCCTGCACGATGTGTTCTGGAATACCACGTACACGGAGCTGGTTGCTTATTGCTCGCGCAGAGAGCATGCGGAGTCGGGCAGTATCGCGGACAAATGCCCGCGCAAAGCGCTCGTCGTCGAGTCTGCCGAACCGACGGAGTAGTTCGAGCACGGTGCGAATATCGTCATCGCCAGCACCGAGTGTGTGTAATCGTTTCGCAACTTCGGCGCTCGAACGTAGGCGATAGGCTAAAAATCGTTCCAGACGTGCGATGAGTTGCAGTGCGCGGTCGGTTCGCTCGATAATGGCGTACGTCTCGGCATTGATGTCCTGACCAGTTGCGATGTGGAGCTGCTCTGCGGTAGCTGCATCGAGCTGGAAGGTACGTTGCTCGCCGTCGCGTGTTTTCAGTTCGAGGACGATCGTTCCTGCGCGAGGAGCAAGCCACCACCGCAGAACGTGCGCGTCAGGCATAGCGCTACGTGGCGGGCTGTTCGACTGGGAGCCCGAGCTTCGTACGAACCTCTCGCTCCAGCTCTGCCAGGAGATCGGGACTTTCTTGCAGCAATTTGCGGAGTGCATCGCGCCCTTGAACGCGTTCGCTCTTGTAGGTAAGCCACGAACCGCTGCGCGTGATGATCCCGTGTTCGAGTGCGACGTCAATCATGTCGCTGATCTTGGAGATGCCTTCGTTGTAAAGGATATCGAACTCGCACTCGCGGAAGGGTGGGGCGACTTTGTTCTTGACAATTTTAGCACGGACGCGGTTGCCGATGATTTCGTTGCCTTCCTTGATGACATCTTTGCGACGAATGTCAATGCGGACGGAGGCGTAGTACTTGAGGGCGTTTCCGCCAGTGGTGGTTTCGGGGTTGCCGTAGACAACACCGATCTTTTGGCGGAGCTGGTTGGTGAAGATGACGACGGTATTCGAACGTCCAATGGCAGCTTGCAGCTTTCGCATTGCCTGGCTCATGAGCCGGGCTTGAGAGCCCATCTGTGCTTCACCCATTTCACCTTCGATTTCAACGCGTGGCGTCAGCGCAGCCACAGAGTCAATAACGATAACATCCACTGCACCGCTTCGCACGAGCGTTTCGACGATTTCGAGCGCCTGCTCACCGAATTCTGGTTGGGAAACAAGGAGCGTGTCGAGATTGACACCTAAGCGCTGCGCATAGTTGATGTCGAGTGCGTGCTCAGTATCCACGATGGCTGCAATACCGCCGCGCTTTTGTGCTTCAGCGATCACTTGCAAGCACACCGTCGTTTTCCCCGAAGATTCTGGGCCGAAAATTTCGATGATACGCCCGCGAGGAAAACCACCGACACCGACTGCTGCATCGAGCGACAGGCAACCGGTCGAGATTGCTTCGACCTGCAGAGGTGTGGCATCGGTAAAGCGCAGAATCGCACCCTTGCCGTGCTGGCGTTCGATTTGCTCGATGGCTTGCATGGCGAGCTTGAGCTTTTCGGGTGGGGGCGTTACTCCTGCAGCAGGGGTGCCACCATTTTTCGCTTCGGGCATGGGGATGTCTCCAGTTGTTCTGCGCAAAAATACCTCTACAGTCCAAAAGGGAAAGCGCTGGAAAGAATTTCTCCTTCCAGCGCTCGAAGAATTCGTCGCGTGGTATCAATCCTGGTGGAGCTTCCGGCGAATTTTCCGCTCAGACATACCACGCAGGTAGAAGAGCTTGGCGCGTCGCACGTGCCCACGCCGCTCAACGGTGATACTCTGGATGAACGGCGAATAGAGTGGAAAAACACGCTCGACGCCAACGCCGTTAGAAATTTTCCGCACGCGGAAGGTCTGGTTCGGTCCGGAGCCGCGACGAGCAATGACTACACCAGTAAAGTTCTGCGTGCGTTCTTTATCACCTTCGATCACACGCAACGAAACAGTGACCGTATCGCCCGGCCCGAACTCTGGGATCTCGGTATTACCGCGCAACGCGAGCGCTTGCTCGATGACCATCTGCTCGACTTTCTGGAGCTTATTCATAGGGTGCGCCTCTCAAAGGAGATTCCACTGCTAACCGAGCGCAAAAATACGAGCAGTTGCCCAACGCCGTCTTCTGCCAGAGTAATTTTGCCACCTTACAGAATTGCTATCGCGCTTTTTTTCGAGCATTGATGGATCACATTCGCAACTTCTGCATCATCGCGCACATCGACCATGGCAAATCTACTCTGGCCGATCGGCTGCTGGAGCGGACCGGCCGTGTCACTGCACGCCAGATGGTTACCGACCAAATTCTCGACGATAACCCACTCGAACAAGAGCGTGGCATTACGATCAAGCTCCATGCGGTGCAGATGGACTACACCGCACGCAATGGGCGAACCTACACGCTCAACCTAATTGACACGCCCGGACATGTTGACTTCTCCTACGAAGTCTCCCGTTCACTGGCTGCGTGTGAAGGGGCACTTCTGGTCGTTGACGCAACCCAGGGCGTCGAAGCGCAGACGATTTCGAACCTGTACTTAGCTGTTGATGCTGGGCTGGAGATCATCCCCGTCATCAACAAGATTGACTTGCCTGCAGCGGAGACAATGCTCGAAAGTGTGATTGCTCAGGTCATTGACCTTATCGGGTGCAAGCGCGAGGAAATCATCCTTGCCTCGGCAAAGGCGGGAATTGGTGTTGATGATATTCTCGAAGCAGTTGTTGCGCGCATTCCGCCGCCGAAGGGAAATCCCGACGCACCGCTTCGAGCGTTGATTTACGACTCGCTCTATGACCCGTACCGCGGCGTGGTGGTCAACGTGCGCATTTTCGATGGCACGTTGCGGGAGAAAGATTCAGTGCTGTTCATGGCAACGGGGCAAGTCTACCAAGTTGATGAAGTTGGCGTTCTCTACATGGAGCAGCACCGGACAGGGGAGCTGAGTGCAGGGAACGTCGGCTACTTTACCGCTTCGATCCGCCGCGTGCGGGATACGAAAGTCGGCGACACCGTCACCCACGCGCAGCGCCCGTGCTCGGAGCCAATTGCCGGCTTTCGTGAGGTCAAGCCGATGGTGTTCAGCGGCATTTATCCGGCCGATAGCGACGATTTTGAGGATCTCCGCGACGCCCTGGAAAAACTTGCGCTCAATGACGCTGCAATTCACTACGAACCGGAAACCTCCGCCGCACTCGGTTTCGGCTTCCGCTGCGGATTTCTCGGTTTGCTCCACATGGAAATCGTCCAAGAACGGCTCGAACGCGAGTTCGGGCAGACAATCGTCACCACGGTCCCAAACGTCCGCTACTTGGTGCGGCGCACCGATGGCACCGAGCAATGGGTCGAAAATCCAGCACAAATGCCCGAGCCGGTTAAGATCGCGGAAATTCTCGAGCCGTACATCCGCGCACAAATCATTACGCCAACCGAGTACCTTGGCCCGATCATGCAGCTGTGCATCGAGCGGCGCGGGACGGTCCTTGGGCAGCACTACCTTACGCAAACGCGTGTTGACTTGAGCGTCGAGCTTCCGCTTGCCGAAGTTGTCTTTGATTTTTACGACAAACTCAAGAGCATCTCGCGCGGTTATGCCTCGCTCGACTACGAGTACAGCGACTACAAGCCCGGCGACCTTGTCAAGCTCGACATCCTGCTCAACGGCGATCCAGTGGATGCACTTTCGACAATTGTCCATCGCCAGAAGGCGTACGAGTGGGGGCGCCGGCTCTGCTCGAAGCTCAAGAAGCTCATCCCGCGGCATCTGTTCGAGGTCGTCATCCAAGCGGCGATCGGATCGAAGATCATCGCGCGCGATAGCATTGCGCCGCTCCGCAAGAATGTGCTCGCCAAATGTTATGGCGGCGATGTTACCCGCAAGCGCAAACTCCTCGAAAAGCAAAAAGAAGGCAAAAAGCGAATGAAGCAAATTGGACGTGTCGAAGTGCCCCAGGAGGCGTTCTTGGCGGTGCTTCGTTTGGGCGATGAATCATAATTGGAGCGTTTGGCAATGTTCAAAGAACTCTGGCAGCAAGTTGTCCGCTTCTACCAGTGGCGGAAACAGCGCAAAGCAGAACGCAAGCGCCGCTACAGGCAAATGACATTCCCGCAAAAGGTCGTCGCATGGGTGCGTTCGCTCGCAGGCGCATTCATCGTCGTCGTGATTCTCAACGGACTGGCGGTGGCTGCGTTCGAAGTGCCCACAGGCTCGATGGAAAACACAGTGATGGCGGGAGAGAACCTCTTCGTCAACAAGTTCATCTTCGGTCCCTCGACGCCGCAGATTATTCCGCTGTTCAACATCCCGCTGCCATACTACAAGCTCCCACCACTGCGCGACCCACAGCGGGGGGATGTGATTGTCTTCATCTACCCTGGCGATCGGGACGAGGTAAAGCCGAAAGAGTTCATGTACTACCTAAAACGTTGCATCGCAGTTGCGGGCGATACCTTGCTCATCCGCAACGACAGTGTGTTTGTCAACGGGCAGTTTATGCCATTCCCCAAGCATGCAAAGTTTTTACCCACACCAGATGATCCCTCGCGCATTTTCCCGCCCGGCAAAGGCTGGACGCGGAGCAACTATGGACCACTACGCATCCCGAAGAAAGGGGACATCATCTCTCTGGATGCAAACAACCTCATCGAGTGGGAAATCTTCATCCGACGCGAAGGGCACGATGTGGACTTCCGCTTGGGAGAGGTGTACATTGACGGAAAGCCAACCACCACGTACACTGTCGAGCGCGATTACGTCTTCGGCATGGGCGATAACCGCAACAATTCACTCGACAGCCGCTACTGGGGTTTTATTCCGAAGGAGTACGTCGTCGGTACGCCACTGTTTGTCTATTGGTCATGGGAGAAAACCGACCTCAATGGGAATCCACTGCCACTTCTCAAACGGCTTACACGAATCCGATGGTCGCGCCTTGGAACGATCGTCCGCTGAGCAGGGCACAAAGCCAACGACTGCCTCATCGCTACCGACTGCGTCAAGGCAGGTGCGGCTGTTCCCTGCGTTGGTGGCGGCAGTGCTTGGAGCAATCGTTCTGCGTTCGATTGCGATAGGTGTCTTCGTGATTCCAAGTCGTTCGATGGAACCGACGCTTCTGGCTGGGGATGTTGTGCTCGTTAGCAAGCTGAGCTTTTGGCTTGCGCCTCCGCCGACAATTCCGCTCACCGATGTCGTGCTCGAGCGTCGGCCTCGCCTACTGTGGCGTGCGCCCCAGCGCGGAGACATTATCGTCTTCCGGTTCGCCTACCATGCGCAGTTCCCCACTGAGCCGGAGTTTTTCGTCAAACGCATCGTTGGGCTGCCCGGCGATACGTTGTGGGTGGTAGGCGATAGCGTCTTTCGGAAACCACAACGCATTCCACGACAGAAGACCGGTGTGTACACTGGCATGGTAGTCGTACCGAAGGAGGGCATGAACGTCACTCTCGACCGAACGACGCTGCGGTATTGGCAACCGTTTATCGAACGGGAAGGACACCGAGCAGAGTTAGTTCGTGGCTTGGTGGTGCTCGATGGGCAATCGCGCTCGAGTTACACGTTCGAACAGAATTTTTACTACGTCCTCGGGGACAATCGTGCTGGCAGCTTCGATTCGCGCAGCTGGGGATTCGTTGCTGAATCCGACATCATCGGCATGCCAGTTCTTGTGCTGTGGTCTCGATCGCCGGTGCTGGGGCACGTGCGGTGGAATCGTCTGGGGGTGGTGCCACGATGAAGCGCTCGATAGGGCTCTACGTTCACATCCCATTCTGCCAGCACAAGTGCTCGTATTGCGATTTTTACTCCGTTGTCTCGCTGGAAGCGATGGAGCGCTTCACCGAAACCATCGTCAAGGAAATTCGTTTGTGGGCTCAGCAGGAGCAACTCGATGCAACAGTCGAAACAATCTTCTGGGGCGGGGGAACGCCGTCACTGCTGGAGTGCACGCAGGCAGAGCAGATTGCATCAGCCTTACGGAGCGTGTTTTCGCTCGCACCGAGCTACGAATGGACGATCGAAGCCAACCCAGGCACCGTGACACTCGAAAAGCTCCGATACTATCGCGAACTTGGCATCAATCGCATCAGTTTTGGCGTGCAGTCGTTCGATCATCGCGAGCTTGAGTTTCTCGAGCGAATCCATTCAGCACAGCAAGCCGAGGAAGCGGTGGAACTGGCTCGCCGCGCTGGATTCAACAACGTCAATCTCGATGTGATCTATGCTCTCCCCGGGCAGGACCTTGAAACATACCAACGAACACTCGAGCGGGTGTGTGCCTTGGCACCTGAGCATATATCGGCGTATAGTTTGGTGTACGAACACGGTACACCACTCTATCGCCAACTGCAGCGAGGAGCGATCATCCCACTCGATGAGGACCAGGAGGCAGCTTTCTATTCGAAGACCGTTGAGTTTCTTGCGCAGCGGGGATACCGTCAGTACGAAGTCTCCAACTTTGCGCGACCGGGACGACAGTGCCGCCACAATTTGCTCTATTGGCGTCGCGGCCAATATGTTGGGTTTGGGCCTTCGGCGCACAGCCACGTTGACAACATCCGCTGGAGCAACGTGCGAAGCCTTCGCCGGTATTTCGATGCAATCGAGCGGGGGAGCTTGCCTATTGTGGCACGTGAACATTTGACGATCGAACAGCAACGGGCAGAGTCCATCTTTCTTGGACTTCGCGCCGATGGAATCGAGCTGGATGCATTTGCTCGTGCCTATGGTGTCTGGCTCGACCGTGGCATGCTCGGTGACATGATAACCGAGTGGCAGCAGAAAGGATGGGCATGTCTTGATGGCAGAAGGTTGCACTTGACATCGCGTGGCTATGCGCTCTGCGACGCACTCACGCTCCAGCTGCTCGATGCCCTCGAGCGTGCTCAGAGCGCATCTGGCAGTTTTGTAGATTGCAACGTTTAGCATGCAACAGACAATCGTTCAACGATCAGGTCAGGAATCTCGATGGACAAACACGCACGGTGGATTCACCGCAGCTTCGCAGCAGTAGCACTGCTCGTCTCGCTGATAACCTATTCGCTGACGGTGCAACCGACGGTGCCATTCTGGGATTGCGGGGAATTTTCCGCAGCTGCTGCGTGGCAGCAGGTCCCACATCCGCCGGGAGCACCGTTTTTCCTTGCAGTCGGACGGCTGTTCCATATGCTCCTTCCGCTTGGTGGTCAGCCAGAGTGGGATACGGGCGTGCGTATCAACTTCGTCTCTGTGGTGGCATCTGCACTAACGATTTGGCTGCTGTACCTGACGATTGTCAAGGTCATCATCCACTTTCGGCAACGTGGAATCGAGAGCACACTCGATGCACTCCACGTCTGTGGAGCAGCACTAGTCGGCGCATTAGCACTGAACTTCTCCGATACGTTTTGGTTCAATGGCGTTGAGTCGGAAGTCTATGCGTCATCGTCTCTTTTTGTGCAGATTATCGTGTACCTGATGATGCGGTGGAATGAGCAGGCGGACACTCCTGGTCATGAGCGCTACCTGCTTGCGATTGCGTATTTGATCGGCCTTTCGACGGGGGTGCACCTGCTTTCAATCCTTGCGATTTTCTCTATCGTGTACCTGGTGTACTTCCGCCGCTACCCGCAGTCGCCCAAAGGGTTTGTGGTCACGACGATCGTCGCCCTTGTTGCATTCTACCTGGTGTACAAGGTGATCATCATGTGGGTGCCGACGATGCTTGCGGGGAACTTGCCCTTCAAGAATGAACTGCGGGAGTATTACGTAGAAAACCAAGATTGGGTGCGCTTCCTCGCGATCGCGCTCATTGGGTTGATTGGATACGGCGTGTACTATGGTGCCAAGCGCGCGCTCCCAGCATTGCAGCTTGCTGCGAGTGCATTTCTGCTGATGTTGCTCGGCTATACAACCTACACGCATGTTCTCATCCGCGCGAACGCCGATCCGCCAATGAATGAAAATAGCCCGAAGACCTTCCGCGCGCTGGTTTCATACTTGGGACGAGAGCAGTATGGGGATGCACCACTGCTCTTTCCACGACGCTATGAGGTCAACGACCAGCAGAAGATTCGTAACTACCGCAAATACGGCAAGTGGTACGAGCCCGTCGGCAAACAAGTCACCCGCAAAGATGGACGTGTCGTCACGATCCCCGAACTGAAGCGGCTCAACTACGCAGGGGAACTCAACTACCTTTGGCAGTACCAAATCAACCACATGTACATCCGCTACTTCCTGTGGAATTTCGTCGGTC
The DNA here is from genome assembly GCA_026003495.1 of Candidatus Kapaibacterium sp. GTDB lineage: Bacteria > Bacteroidota > Ignavibacteria > Kapaibacteriales > NICIL-2 > NICIL-2. The sequence goes on from BPHK01000001.1 coordinate 921,608, forward strand.
GTTCGAGCGACCTCCAGGACGCAGGCTGGACGTTCGTTTCGACCAAAGAGGCCGATACAAAGAACTTCAACAGTGGCTATCGCGACCGTTTCCCGGTTCGCTTTTTTGCGTTGCCGTTGGTCGTTGGGCTTATTGGCTTTTTCTACCACTACCGTGCGTCACGCTCGATGTGGTTTGTGTACCTGGTGATGTTTCTGATGATGGGTGTGCTGGCAGCAATTGCCCAGAATCAACAAGAGCCGCAGCCACGGGAGCGGGACTACTTCTACGCCGGCTCATTTATGGTCTGGTGCCTGTGGATCGGTGTCGGAACGTATGCAATCATCGAAGCGCTCTCCAAGCGTCTTTCCCTGCGTCTTGCAGCCGTTGGAGGAACTGCGCTCGGATTGCTTGCTGTCCCGGTGAACATGGCGATCGGGGGCTGGCCGATTCATTCACGCGCTGGCAACTACGTGCCGTTTGACTACTCGTACAACATTCTCCAGAGCTGCGAAAAAGATGCAATCCTTTTCACCAACGGCGATAATGACACCTTCCCACTGTGGTATCTGCAGGATGTCGCCGGCATTCGGCGCGATGTACGCATTGTCAACCTGAGCTTGGGGAATACGTTGTGGTACATTGACCAGCTCAAGAACCTCGAGCCGTGGGGCGCCAAGAAAGTGCCGATTTCGTTCCCCGATTCGATGCTTCGAACCGATGAGGACAGCGACCAAGCGCTCAGCTACTCGTTCGGTCCTGCTGAAACTGTCCGTGTTCCAGTAGATCGCCAGATACTTGCCCAGTTCACCAGCGATACTGCGCTCATTGCCCGAGGCTTCATGGAGTGGACCTTCCGCGGTCAATCCTATGGCACCGAAGGTGGCCAGCAGCTCTACCTAATTCGCGTGCAGGATAAGCTTATTCGCAACATCATCGAAACCTCGCGCTTTACGCGCCCCTTGTACTTTTCGGTCACCGTCGGCTATCCCGGCAGCGATGTCTTCGTCGGTCTGGGCGACTACCTCCGACTTGAGGGAATGGCCTACCGCATCTGCCCAGTTCCGCAGCGTCCGAACGCCGGCGGGGTAACGATCAACGATGCCGTCATGGAGCAGTGCTTGATGACCGATATCCCCGCCGATGTTGCATACCGTGAGCCGCACTACGGGTTCAAGTTTCGCAATCTGAACAATTCCGGCGTCTATTACGATGAGCCAACCCGGAACTATCTGGAGTCCTACCGCCGGCTGTTCCTCCAATATGCGGCATTCTTGCTCGAGCAAAAACGCGATACCAAACGCACCGTTGCTGTGCTCGATCGGATGAACGCAGTGATGTCCCCCGATCAATTCCCCCTCAACTACATTGACATGCAAAACATCGCCGAGTTCTACTGGGCGTGCGGCGCACTCGACAAAGCGCAAGACTTCGCGCGGAGGATCGTCGAGCGAACAAACCAGCTCATCAATAATCCGGACTACGCCGATTACGAGCAAGGAGCACGCAGCCCAGCGTACTCGCCCTACATCTACCTTGCGGACGCCTATGCCTTGCTGGGACGCACCAGTGACATCAAACGTACCATCGAAGCCTACAAGGCAATTCAGCCTGATGACCCGCGGATTCCACTCCGACTGGACTTAATCCCAGTGTGGGAACTCCTCGGCCAACGAAAGTACCAAGAGGCGCTCAGCATGCTCGAACAGATGAAGGCACGATACGAAAGGCAAAACAACTACCTTCCCGCTTCGGAACTGCGGCGGCTCATCCTCGATGTTCAACTCCTGATGGACTCCCAAGGGACAACATAGCGTGAACGAGCAAGCAGAAGCGCCAGAGCTCTCGCTGGTCATTCCCGCCTACAACGAAGAAGAGCGCATCGCTGGCACGCTCGAAAAAGTTCTGGCGTACTTGCGCCAGAAGCAGCTGGTGTGGGAGCTGATCATTGTCGACGATGGGTCGAGCGACCGGACCTGTGAGGTCGCCAGCTCCTTTGCACCACACGTTCAGGTACTTTCGATGCCACGCAATTGCGGGAAAGGTGCCGCAGTTCGAACCGGAATGCTCGCAGCGCGTGGTCGCTTCCGCGTCTTCACCGATGCGGATCTTTCTACGCCAATTGAAGAGCTGGGGAAAATGCGCACTGCATTCGATAGCGGCGCAGATGTTGTCATTGGCAGTCGGCGACTTCAGCCAGACTTGATCAGGAAGCATCAACCGTGGTATCGCGAACTCATCGGAATCGCTGGCAATAAGCTCATCCAAGCACTGCTCCTGCCGGGGTTCGAGGATACACAGTGCGGCTTCAAAGGGTGCACTGCGCATGCAGCAGTAGAGATTTTCTCCCGTGCGGTCATTGATGGGTTTGCGTTTGACATCGAGATGCTCTACCTGGCGCTCCTGCTTGGCTTTCGGATCGAGCAAATCCCCGTTGAGTGGTATAACGACGAGCGTTCACGCGTCCGTGCTGTGCGCGATACACTCCGCACCCTTGCAGAAGTATTCGCTATTCGTCGCCGGCATCGAGGAAGGTCTTATTCAACTGTCACGCGCACCTTGTAGCGTTGAGCGATCGAGCGTGCAGCAGCTTCTGCCTCTTTGTGTGTGGCATATCCCCAGAGTTTGACGCGGAACGCAGGGCGTTGCTCGATGACTACTTCTTCGATGTATGCGTTGAAGCCGCGTTCCTGCCAGCGCTGTTGCTGCGCGAGTGCTTCGGTTTCGCTCCACATATAGCCTACCACCAACTCATAGGGGAGCAGGCGTGGATCGAGCCAACGGAACTCGACGCGGCGATTGAGCATGTGCTCTGCTGCCGAGCTGGCAACCGGGTAGATCGGAATCAGGTCGCCCAGTGCGCGGAGACGTAGCTGCGCAGGAAGTACCCCTCGCGTGCGGAGAGCTGCCGCGACTGCACGCACGCGGTCAGCAGCAAGTTGTCGCTCCGCGTTGCGTGTTCCTTCCTGATAGGCGTGTCCAATAAGCTCGATTGCCTGTGTGGGATTTTCTCGGAGTACTGCTGCAAGCGCATCGAGAAGCGGAAAGTAGATCGAATCAATCGTACTGGATCCTGATGCAAAGAGCGCGATAATTTGTCGCGGTGGCGTTGCAGCGCTTGCTGGTGGTGCAACGAGCCAGTCGCCAAGCAGCGAATCTCCACCGCGAGATACTATCCCAACAGTGCAGCCAGATTCCAGACGAGCAGAAAAGTCGGCGGGGATCGCTGCAGTGCCACGGCTGGAGAACTTCAACGATCGGACGATGTCCTCGACAGCTTCCTCGAGCGATTGGCTCTGACCGAGCGAGGATACACGGTAGCATTTGCCACCGGTGTGGGTAGCAATAAACTCCCACGGTGCTGCTTCCACTCGATTGCCGAGTACAATACACCAGATCGCCGTGCTCGCCGTGCGAGCGTGTTCGACGACATCGCTCGGCAAGACGTCGAGCATACCGTAGTCATCGCTTCCTGTGATGACGATGAGCGTCCGCGGCTTGAGGCTGTGCACGCTCCACAGGCAGGCATACGCAATGCGGCTGATCCCACGACCAGAGAATGTATCGGTGCTCAGTGGACTGCTCGGCAGCGCATGCGAGGGTGTCATCGGTGCGATAAGTTCTGGTGCAGCGCGTGCAACGACGATCGCGACCGTATCGCTTGAATCCAGGTGGGGAGCAAGCCGTGCAAGTGCTGCTGCAATCTGCGTGCTGTATTGGTCTGTAGCAATCGAGCCATCTACGCAGAGTACAAGCCGGAGGCGTTCAATGCCACTGGAAACTTCCTGGAAGAGCGGGGCAAGAAACGGAGGCGCATCTGGATGCAGTGTCAGTTCGAGGCTCAATTCGAGATCGTTGGATGGCGGATTGAGCAGGACGTTGCCTTCTGTATCGCATACGGCAAAGCGCACACGGACGGTTGTATCCTTGCCAAAGGGCAACTCCACTCCACCCAAGCGGAGCTTCCGAACAGTGACCAATGAATCGGCTGTCGGTTTCGATGATGACCTCGAAGTCGATACGAGCGCGTGCGGTTGAACGATGGCCTCCCATCGCAGTGGAATACTCGCCACCGCGACGGCCTGCCCAGTGAAGATTTGCACCGCGGCTACAACGCAGCACAGTAACATGCCAGGTACAACACATGCCCGGCAACACATCGTCTTGGCCTCTATCGTACCACGAACAAATTTACTGCCTCACCGTTTGCAGAGTGGCGGGAAGCCTCCTGCAACAGTTTTTCGCTCCAGTGCCGATACTCACCGTTGGCAGTTTGGCACGTTTTTTACGTACCATCGTTGGAGGACAACGGAGCATACTCTCATGGCTGAGGTTGAACAAGAACAGCTTGTCGCGGAGGATCCGCCGAAGAAGGGCATCCGTTTACCGGTGCTCATTGGCATCATCTTGGGCATTATCGTCGTGCAGGCAGGGATTGTCCTTGCCGCCTTGAAAATTTTCGCACCGTCGGGGGAGAGTAAACCCGCCGCCCCGACGGAGCAGCATGCGTCCACCCAGGATTCGACCGAAGAGGAAGAGGAGACTGGACCGGTGCTTGTGCAAAAGGTCGAGGGAATTGTTACGCCGAAAAGTGATCTGTTCATCAATCCCCGGGGCTCAGCATCGCACATTGTTGTCTTGTCGGTCGGCATCGAAGTATCCCCAGCTGAGAAAGCGAAGGAGGTCGAGGAAAAACTCATGGTCCCTATCCAAGACCGAGTCATCGCACGGGTATCGAGCTATACACTCGAAGAGTTGCAGGACCTCAAGCTCCGCGATTCGCTCCGGACGATCATTCGCAATGATCTCAAGCCGTACTTCAACGCTCTCGAAGGCGTCAAGATTCGGAACGTCTATTTCCCGAAGTTCGTCATCCAGTAGCAGGTGCGATGCCTGAGTTTCTGACGCAAGAGGAAATTGATAGCCTACTGCAAGCAGCGCAGCACGAAGCACTCGGCGCTGACCAGCGGATGCGACAGGACGTCGTTAGCTACGACTTCCGCCGCCCGAACCGTATTTCGAAAAATCAACTCCGCTCGATCCAGAATCTCCACGAAACGTTTGCCGAAACGCTCAGCTATTACTTTGTTTCGAAGCTGCAAACGGTAGCGACCGTGAACGTAACCTCGGTTGATCAGCTATTCTACTCGGAGTATATCCTCTCGGTCACCAATCCAAACTGCCTCTACGTGTTCGACATCGAGGGTGCCGATGGCGCGGGAGTCTTGGAAATCAGCCCACCACTGGCGTTGACGCTCATCGAGCGATTGCTCGGAGGGACAGCCGAACATCCTCGAAAGCCTCGCTCGATTACACCGATCGAGCAAGCAGTGCTGCGAGGGGTCGTTGAGCATATTCTTGCCGATCTGTCTGGTGCGTGGCGTTCGGTCACCGACTGCACGTTCCGCTACAACCGATTCGAAAGCGAGCCAGACTTTGTGCAGATTGCCCCTGCATCGGAAATTGTGCTCGTCGTATCGTTCGATGTCAGCGTCGGATTGAACGCGTTTGTGATGAACATTTGCTATCCAACGTTCGCGCTCGAGGAAGTGATCGCGCGGCTCAATACGGAGACACTTGCAAACCGGTACGTTGGCCGACGCCGTGAGCAGGAAAGTGCTCCCATCCTCCAGCAACATCTAAGCGTGATCGAGCTACCGCTCGTCGCTGAGCTTGGGAGGGCAACGATTACGGTCCGGGAACTGCTCGAGCTTGACGTTGGCGATGTCCTCAAGCTCGATACACCGATTACAGGTGAACTGGTGGTTTCGCTCGATGGCAAACCACGCTTTGCTGCACGCCCAGGAAAAGTCGAGGATAAAAAAGCGATCCGTATCACACGCGTGCTGGGCGTCGAAGACATCCTGATCCACGGTCAGTAACACTACTTGGACACACACCATGGCAATGTCGCAGGAAGAAATTGATGCGCTGCTCAAAGCACAAGCAGCTAGTGAGCAGCAAGAAACAAGCGAGGAGAAGGTCACAGTCGCCGAGCCTGCATTTCAAGAAATTGAGCCATCAGCCAGCAATGCGGAGGGCCAAGGACTCAATCCCAAACTGGATTTGCTCTACGATCTGCAGCTGGTGCTCTCCATCGAGCTTGGTCGCACGACGATGATGATTCGTGACATCCTCCGCTTAGGGCGAGGCTCGGTCGTCGAGTTCGATAAACTCGTCAGCGAGCCGGTGGACGTGCTCGTCAACGGACGCAAGATTGCCGAAGGGGAAGTCGTCGTTATTGATAAGCACTTCGGCATTCGTATAACGTCGCTGGTTGATCCGAGCGCACGGCTACGGTCCCTGCGCCGGTAGAACCGCAATAGAGCCGCTTGCTGCTCGTTTGCACCTGTGTGTAACTTTGCACACTGGTTGAACTGACTCTTAGCGAGCGATGCGACGGATCATGTTCAAGTCGAAAATTCACCGCGCAACCGTCACCGAAGCAAATCTCCACTACGAAGGGAGCTTGACGCTCGATAGCCTGTTGATGGAAGCTGCCGATATGCTCCCGTATGAGCAAGTATCGGTACTCAACATCAACAACGGCGAACGCTTTGAAACGTATGTCATCCCTGGAGAGCGAGGAAGTGGCGTTGTTTGTCTCAATGGTGCAGCTGCGCGGAAAGGGCAAGTTGGCGACCGGGTGATTATCCTCACCTACGCTGAAATGACTGATGAGGAAGCACACCGCCATCACCCCACGGTCGTGCTCGTGGATGATGCCAATACGATCGTGGACATCAGCCACGCGGTGCAAGCACACCGAATGATCGAATGATCATGGGCAGAGTAATCGGCGCCGTGTTAGCGGCAGGGAAAGGGAAACGAATGCAGGACCCAACCCGACCGAAGGTGTTGGCACTGCTCGAAGGCAAGCCGCTGCTGTGGTATGTACTGCAAGCACTTGAGCCGTTGAACTTAGAGCGCACTATTGCCATCGTCGGGTATCAACGGGAGCAAGTGATTGCCTACCTTGCCGAGCACTTCCCCCACGTCGAGTATGCCGTCCAAGCTGCGCAGCTAGGCACAGGTCATGCTGTCCTCCAACTTGAGGAGAGTCTCCGACATTGGCAAGGAACGCTGTTGATTGCCAATGGCGACGTCCCGCTCGTCGAAAGCAACACCTACCAAGCGCTGCTGGCACATCACCAGCAAACTCGAGCCGCAATGACTGTGCTGACAACGATTGTTCCCTCTCCCGAGGGGTATGGGCGTATCATCCGACAGGAGGATGGAACATTCCACGCAATTGTCGAAGATGCGGACTTGGAGCCGAATCAGCGCCACATCACCGAAATCAATACTGGCATCTACGCAGCTGAAGTGCCATTGCTTTTCGAGGTGCTCCGGACGACAAGCAACGCCAACGCGCAGGGCGAATTCTACCTGACCGATGCAGTCGGTGCGTTGAGAGCGCGTGGGGAATCAGTCCACGCATGGTGCCATCCTGATTGGCAGCAGTTTCTCGGCGTCAATACCTACCAGCAGCTTGGAGAGCTGGCAGCGCTCCTGTCGGCGCGGCGTCGGTCAACCTCGGCGGAGGTGCAATGATTGGCCAGCTCTCGCACATTGGGATTGCCGTCCGCGATCTGGATGCAAGCATTGCGCTCTTTGAGAAAATTTTCCAGCCGGCGGCAATTCACCGCGAAGTAGTGCCGGAGCAAAAAGTCGAAGTAGCTTCGTTCATGGTCGGCAATGCCCGGCTCGAGCTGATTGCTCCGACTGCACCGGATTCACCGATTGCACGCTTCCTCGAACACCGTGGCCAGGGTATTCATCACCTTGCCTTCGAGACCGACGATCTGACCACTGAACTGGGACGCATCGCACAGGAAGGAATTCAGCTCATCAACCGAACGCCAAGTGCAGGCGCCCACGAAATGCTCATTGCGTTCCTGCATCCGAAATCCACTGGCGGCGTTCTCATCGAGCTTTGCCAACACACTCATCGGGAGCAATGACCCGTCGCCGGCTACTTTCGTTGCTGCTCAATGGCGCATGGCTTGGCGGATTGGGGGTACTGGGCTGGCAGCTTGGAGAGTGGGTGAGATCTCATGTGCGCTGGCAGCTCCGGAAGGTGCGTGTTGCATCGTTGCGCGATGTGGTCCAGCACGAAGCAGGCGTTATCGTCCAAAACGGCCAGCGTGTAATGTTCCTCCGCTGGGATGGTCGTATGGTACTGGCGCTCGATCTGCGATGTACGCACGGCAATTGTACAGTGCGCTATGATGCTGCATCGAGGCAGTTGTTCTGCCCTTGCCATGGCGGAGTATTCGATCGCGATGGAAACGTCATCGCTGGCCCGCCTACAACGCCGCTTCACCGCTTGCCAACGCGTGTCGAAACGGATGCCGTTTACGTGCTCGATGAGTCGTAAGGAATCGTAGTCAGCGCGTTGTCGATCAGCCTCGTTGATCCAATTCGGACAGCGAGCAAGAGCACGATGTTTTCACCGGGAACGAAGACATCGGGCTGGTCGAGTGTCTCAGCACGAGCGGCAGCAACGTAGTCAATTTGTGCTGTAGGGACACTTTCGATGACCGACCGCATGTGTGCTTCCAGGAGCAGACGCTCTCGCTCGCCGCGTGCAATTGCTGCGAGCGCAGCCTGCAGTGCACGGTAGAGTACTGTTGCATCGGTACGCTCGGTAGGGGACAGGTAAACGTTCCTCGAGCTCATCGCTAAGCCATCGGATTCGCGGACGGTCGGTAGAACGCGCAACGTGATGTCGAAGTTCAGATCGCTGATAAGCCGCGCGATAACGAGCGTTTGTTGATAGTCTTTCTGCCCGAAGTACGCCACGTGCGGTTTGATCAAGTTGAACAGCTTTGCGACGACCGTTGCAACGCCACGAAAATGCCCTGGGCGGTGAGTACCTTCGAATCGTTGGGCAATCGGACCTACGTCAATGGTCGTAGTGTAGCCGTCGGGGTACATCGCCTGGGGGGAGGGAGCAAAGATGATGGTTGTTCCGGCATCGCGGGCGATCGCCACATCGCGTTCCAGATTGCGTGGGTAGCGTTCGTAGTCCTCGCCGGCGCCGAACTGGAGTGGGTTGACAAAGATTGTCGTTACGACAGCGTCACATTCGCGTGCTGCTGTCTCGATCAGCGAGCGGTGTCCATCGTGCAAGTAGCCCATCGTAGGGACGATGCCGATGATTTTCGACGCCGAGCGCGCTGTGTCGCTCCAACGTTGCATTGCGTCGAGCGCTGTAATAAGCATGGGAGCATGGCAATTGGTACACGGTCAAACAGCCAAAAATACTTTGCCTCATCCATCGTCACGGTGGGCGTAGTTTTGCACAGCGAGTGTACACAGTTTCTGCGAGGTTGCGATGCGCTACGACCCACTGTTTGTTGCTCCGATGCGCGATGAGCTTGTACGGCTGGGGTTTGAGGAACTTCACACACCAGATGATGTTGATCGTGCCCTTGCGCGGCCGGGAACGACGCTGCTGGTGATCAATTCCGTGTGTGGGTGCGCGGCCGGGAGTGCTCGGCCAGCAGTTGCGCTCTCGCTCCGCCACGCGACGCGACCCGATCACTTGGTGACGGTGTTTGCAGGAATGGATGTAGAGGCCACACAACACGTGCGTGAACGCTACTTAGTCGGCCAGCCGCCGTCGTCGCCCTCGATGGCGCTATTTTCCGACGGGAAATTGGTAGCGATGATACACCGGCACCAAATCGAGGGACATTACCCCGAAGCAATTGCAGCGATGCTGATCGAAGCCTATGATCGCCACTGCCAGCAACGGGATCTTGTAGCGGAAGCATAGTGCTCAGTTGTGGCTGAGGGGAACAACGATGAGCCAGCACGTACGGGAAGGTGGGGGAATTGTCATCGCTGCGGTTCTGATTGCTGGGCTTTTGTACTGGGCGGGGTTGCTCTCCAGCGCGCTCATTCCGCTGATCCTATGGGGAAGCGCGATGGTGTTTTTGGTTCCACTGCGGCAGCGCTCAGCACTTGCGCGGCGTCTTATGCTCTGGGCGAACTTGCTCTTTGCGCTGTGGATTGTCACCGAGCTTGGGGTGCTGTTGCTTCCATTCGGGGTGAGCTTTTTCATCGCGTACGTCCTTGATCCTGTTGTTACACGTGCTGAGCGCTGGCGACTGCCCCGATGGCTCTCGGCATTGATTGTCAATGCACTGCTGGTAGGTATTGTCGTGCTCGTTGCGGTGTTCGTCGCACCGTTGGCGTGGACACAACTGCAGGAAATCGTCAAAAGTATTTCCTCCTTCGTGACCGCCTCGCAGCAATTTCTCGAGAGTCGGCAGTTCTATCGGTGGCTTGGATCGTTCGGGATTCCGAGCTCCCAGGTTCGCTCGCTTGTGCAGGACTACTTGATCCCGCGCTTGGAAGGTATCTCGCAGTATCTGTTTTCCTTGGTCGTTAGCTTTCTGGAGGGAGCTGCGGGAATCGTGGCGCAGCTTGTCAACATCGTGCTTGTTCCGCTGCTGACGTTCTACTTTTTGGTGGACCTTCCAAAGCTCAAGCACTTGATCGTAACGATCCTCAGCACACGTGCACCACGCGTGCTTGCAGATCTGCGCACGATTGATACGATCGTTCGAGCGTACATCACCGGTCAGCTCATCACAGCGACGTTCGTCGGTGTCAGCGCAGTGGTAGCGTTTTCGATTGCGGGCATTCCTTATGGCGTCATTCTCGGCGTGCTCTGTGGATTGCTCAACCCAATTCCCTACGTTGGACTGCTGGCGAGCTTGCTCGTCGCAAGTGTCACGATTATTCTCGCCAATCCTCCGCACCCACTTGGTGACATTATCACAGCGGCGATTATCGTCAACGTCCTGCACTTTCTTGCAGCATACGTCATTGACCCCCGCGTTACGGGCAAGCGTGTTGGGTTGCACCCCGTACTCCTGATTGCTGCGCTCTTTGTATTCGGGCATTTCTTTGGGTTCCTTGGTCTCATCGTTGCTGTCCCAGTTACGGCTGTCCTGATGATGTACTTTACGCGCTGGACAACCGCACTCGATGCCGAACACGATCCTATCGAACAACAAACAGCCGGCGATGCCACGTAGAAGCACAATCCTCATCCCTGGTGCGGAAGATACGTTCACTCCCGTAGCCCTCTCCCACGAGGAGATTGCAGAGCTTGTGGCGCGGTACATCATCTCGCTCGAAGGATACAGTCCGCAGTCGGTCGGCACGTACAAGCGGTGTCTCCGGGAGTTCGTGTACTACGTTGCCTCCGTTGATCGGCGATTCCGCTTTACGCCAGCGTGTATCGAGCGATACCGTGAGTACTTGCTCCTCCGCAAGCGCCGACGTCGGGGCAGCGGCGTTGGCTTGACCGAAGTCGCGATGTCGCAGTACATGACAGCGCTTCGGCGATTTTGCCAGTTTTTGGTCGAGTGCGGTGTGCTCGAGAAAAACCCTGCACGGCTTGTCAGCGGTGGGAAACGTCCGATGCGGTACCATCGCCGCGCGCTTACGCTCGATGAACTCGATCGGCTCCTTGTGGTGCTCAATGGTGACGACGAAGAGCACCTCCGCGACCGTGCGATGGTACTCTTGATGCTGGGAGCTGGACTTTCCGAAGTTGAACTGCACCATTTGGACGTCGGTGACATCGAACGGATTGGCAAGCAGTGGATCGCACGCGTGCGGAGCAAAGGGAAGCGACTCAAAACCGATACGGTCCTGCTCCCGCCAGCTGCAGTGGATGCGCTCCGCAGGTACATCGCGCTGTTCGAACCCCTGGAACCTCAGCAACCAGTATTTCGGAGCATGAGCCGCCGCTCCCACGGGAAGCGGCTGAGTATCCGCTGGATGCACACTGCTATCGAAGGGCGCTTTGAGGAAGCAGGAATTCGAAGCGACAAGGACACGCTCCGGCTGACGCCTTTCTCGCTCCGGCATACCGGTGGCATCATTCTTGCAGAAAGTGGAGTACCGATCGAACATCTCATGGAACGATGGCGCATCTACTGGCGGCCGACAGCGGAGCGCTACTACAAGCTTGCTGGCACGCTCGGAAGCGATCGGCGCCCAGATATCCAGCAGCTTGTGCTCGTGGCATCGCGCACGCGCTCATCACGACATGGTGCGCCATGATGTGGCTTGCATTTCTACTGTGCATTCCACTGTCGGTTGCAGGGGCAGTACCAGCGTACCTTCTGCTCGATGGTGCAGGAGTAGCCAAACCCATGCGTATCCCGATCGTCGAGCTTGCTTCCTGCCGCTACATTGCTTTGGAAGCACTGCAGAGCAGCAAGCGCCAGCATCTGCGCCCCGATGTCGCCCAGCTCGGTAGATGGACGTTCCGATGGTGTGCCCCGGGCTTTTTTTTCCTCGTCGAGGGTGAAGGCATGCGGCAAGTACTCCAAAGTTTGCGGCCTGCGATTGTTCGCAATGGGAAGATCCTCGTTCCACTCGATGATTGGCTGGGACTTTTGGCACAGCGTGGGTTCATTCGATGGAATCCAGCAACGCTTCAGGCGAAAGTTCTCCCGTTTCCGCTGGAACGGCAGCATCCCCAGGCACCGCTGCGGTATCAACTGCCGCCCTCGCTCCGTCGCCCCTCGCTGGAACAGCTGCAAAACCAAACGGAGAGGCGTAGGCCATCCGACATTCTCCGCGCGTCGGCGCTGCTGGCAAGCACTGCACTTGTTCCCCTGGAACAACAAACACCAGCGACTATCACGCGTATCGTCCCGCGGGTGTACAAAGACACAACACGCATTCAAATCACCTTGAGCCATGCGGTGTCACCAGAATCTATTCACGCCGATCACCGCGGAAGGATTATTCGCCTTGCACTCTATGGGGTCAGTGGGAAGGGTGCCGACCTTGCACCACTCAAGAAAATTCGTTTTCGACGTTTTAGGCTGGAGCAGTCCGAGCGTGGTGCGACGTTAGTGCTTGAGCTGACGCAGAGCGAACGCACAGTGCGCGTGTTTCCACAATCGGCACGGACATTCGTATTGGAGATTGCACCAAGCGCAGTGAACGCGCGTTCTTGGCTCGACTGCATTGTGCTCGATCCTGGGCATGGAGGTCATGATGCTGGGACCATTGGGGTTCGTGGAACGCTGGAGAAAACAGTGACGCTCGCGGTAGCGACGCGGCTGGAGCGGCATCTCCGTGCGTTGTTGCCGGGGGTGCGCGTTGTGCTGACTCGCCAGGATGATCGTTTCGTTGAGCTTCACCGCCGAACCGAGATTGCAAACCGCGCAGGAGGGGACATATTCATCTCGCTGCATTGCAATGCAGCACAAACCAAACCGAATCCTGCTCGTGGTGTGGAAGTGTACGTCCTGAGCCCTTCGCGGAGCGATGAAGCTGCTCGCGTTGCAGCACGCGAGAATGCCTCCATCGAACTAGAACGCGATCGCAATCGGTACCCACTGGGGCAAATCGAACACCAGATCCTTGCCTCGGCTGCGCAGCATGGGATGCTCGATCTGAGCCACTTGCTGGCTGCAACACTCGATAGCACGCTCCAACACCAGATGCGCAGCCCCTCACGTGGTGTCCAAAGTGCGGGGTTTCTCGTCTTAGTTGGCGCAGCGATGCCATCGGTGCTCGTCGAAATGGGATTTCTTTCGAATGCTGAAGAAGAACGTCTCCTGGCATCGGCAGCATACCAAGAACGCCTTGCACGCAGCATTGCTACAGCAGTTGCACGATTTGTTCGTCACTACGACCGCATCGTGACACTAACAGGAGCTGAGCGGTGAAACGAACGACTACATCAACGTCAAAGTCCCGCCGTGCCAATGGGCAACAGCACAGGCGCGTTGATCTGCACGACCCATCGCTCTACTTCAACCGGGAGTTAAGCGCGCTTGATTTCCAAGAGGAAGTGCTCGAAGAAGCACTCGACCCGGGACACCCACTCCTGGAGCGGCTCAAGTTCCTCTGCATTGTGGCGTCGAATCTCGACGAGTTCTTCATGATTCGCGTTGCTGCGCTCAAAGAGCAAATCGAAGCTGGAATCATTGAGCCGACGCCGGATCGCATTCCACCGCAGGAGCAGCTCCGCCGGATTCGAGAGCGGTTGCTCGATCTCTACGCCCGGCACGAGCGTGCGTTGCTCGACGAGATAATGCCGAGCCTTGCTGCAGAAGGAATCCGCATCGTCCCCTTCACCGAGCTAACCGAACAGCAGCGCCAGTATTTCCGTGAGTACTTCCTGCGTGATGTCTTCCCTGTGCTTACGCCATTGACGCTCGACCCTGGACACCCATTTCCGCGATTGCTCAATCGGACGATCAACATTGCGTTCCACTTAGCATCACGTGATACGCAAAAGCAAGAAGGCGGCGATCGCGCCGTTGGTGTGCTACAGCTTCCTCCAGTGTTGCCGCGCTTGCTGCCGCTCCCTGATTGTTCCGGGCATGCGTTTGTGCTGCTTGAGCACGTAGTCCAATCCAACGCAGATTACCTATACAGCGGCTGGGATGTGCTCGATAGCTATTGTTTCCGTGTCACGCGCGACGCTGAGCTGGAAATTGCCGAGGATGAAGCCGAAGATCTTTTGAGCGAAATCGCCGAGCAAACGCGCATACGGAACTGGGGTGCCGATGCAGTGCGGCTCGAAGTTGATGCTGCAATGCCCCAGTGGCTCCGCCAGTTGCTCATGCGTTCGCTCGAATTGGAGCCGGAGGATGTCTATGCATACCGTCGGCCGCTGAACCTATCGGATTTCCTCGCCTTGTTGCGGCTCGACCTGCGCCACTTGAAAGATCAGCCGTTCACCACACGCATTCCGCCAGAATTCCAGGGAGAAGTAGCCCATATCTTCAAGATGCTCCGCACACGCGATGTACTCGTGCACCATCCCTTCGATTCATTCTCGAATACCGTCGTCAAGCTCCTGCGTGGTGCAGCCGAAGATCCGCAGGTCGTTGCAATCAAGATCATCCTCTACCGAGCCGGTGGGCAGTCTCCGGTGATTGAAGCACTCAAAACAGCAGCGATGAATGGCAAGAGCGTCACTGCTGTTGTCGAACTCAAAGCACGCTTCGATGAGGAAAACAACATCGTCTGGGCGCGGGAGCTCGAACGCGCTGGTGTCCACGTCGTCTATGGTGTGTTGGGGCTGAAGGTCCACGCCAAAGCACTGATGATCGTGCGCCGTGAGCAGGGCGGTGTTCGAATGTACGCGCACCTTTCGACAGGCAACTACAACCAGAGCACGGCACGAGTGTACACCGACTTTGGCTACTTTACCGCACGGGAGGACGTTTGCCGTGACGTCGCAACGCTGTTCAATGTCCTGACAGCGAATGCGCGGCATGCAGAAACCCGATCACTGGTACTCGCACCGATGGAGATGAGCACGACAGTCGTGAGGCTGATCGAAGCTGCAATTGCAGCCCGCAGGGAAGGAAAATCGGCTACAATTGCTGCTAAGCTCAATGCACTCGTTGATGCCGAAGTTATTCGCGCGCTCTATCGTGCTTCGATGGCAGGAGTGAAGGTGCGTTTGCTCATTCGTAGCATTTGCTGTTTGCGGCCTGGCATTGGTGGTGTCAGTGAGAACATCGAGGTCCGGAGCATCGTTGGGCGGTTTCTGGAACATTCACGGATGGTCATCGTCGAGTGTGGGGAGGAGCGTCGAGTCTTCCTCAGCAGTGCTGACTGGATGCCACGCAATTTCTACCGACGCGTTGAAGTTTTGCTCGAAGTGCCCGATCCTGGCATTGCGGAGCATCTGTGCGAAGTGTTCGAGGTGTACTGGAAGGACAACCAGAAAGCCCGCATCCTGCTGCCTGATGGGCGGCGCGTGAAGCGATCACCGAACGCAGGGGAAGATGCCATCAATGCGCAGAGCTATTTCCTCGAGCGTATTCGTCGCCATTCTACCATTTGAGGACGTTCACTTCGTCCACGTACACCGTCCGCTTATTGCGGAACAGCGCCAGCACGATTGCAAGCCCTATTGCCGCTTCGCCTGCAGCGACGGCCATCACGAAGAGGACAAAGAGCTGCCCGTTGATGTCACCGAGAAATTGCGCAGCACTGATGAACACTAAGTTCACCGAGTTGAGCATCATCTCGATGGCCATGAACACAACGATGGCATTCCGCCGAGTGACTACGCCAACAGCACCGATGGTAAAGAGCACTGCGGCCAGGATGAGGTACCATTCGAAGGGGACGGCGTGGAGATTCATGGGTTCTTTGATGAGCTATTCGACCTTCCGTTTTGCAAGGATGATTGCGCCGACGAGCGCTGCTAGCAGGAGCAGGGAAATTGCCTCGAAGGGGAAAAGGTACGTTGTAAACAGCGCTTGCCCGATGCTTTCTGCTGTACCGAGCGATGCAGCTGCTGGGGAGAGATATCGCTGGCTTGGCGAGGCATTGAACAAGACGCCCAGTTGTAGCATGAAGATCGCCGCTATTGCGGCGCCGAGGACTTTCCGCAGCGTGAATTGCTCGCGGAGTGCTTCCTCGTTGCCGAGATTGAGCAGCATGATTACGAACACGACCAGGACCATGATTGCCCCCGCATAGACGAGGATTTGGAGAATTGCCAGAAACTGCGCCTGGAGCGTCAAGTAAAGCCCAGCGAGCATGAAAAAGTGCACAATGAGGTTGACCGCCGCTGCGACAGGATTCCGCCGCGTGATCGTCCCGATGGCAGATGCGATTGCACCAATGCCGAAAAGGAAGAAGAGTGCGACCTGGAGACTCATGCGTGCCTTGCATGGATGAACTGCCTCCGCAAAAATAGAGCAGGCAACATCGTGAACGCGTTACTCAGTTGCTTCTCCTTGAGCTTGCGTGCCGATGATACCATCGTCTCGCAACTGGCGAATGCGGCAGACGCTCCCGAACGAACACTGCTCACAGACGCTCGGACCGAGCGGTGCAACGGGAAATATCCCACTCCGAATTGCGCTGACGATGCGCTCGGCATGTTCCAACGCACGCTTCAAAAGCTCCTGTTGCTCGTGGTAATCCTTGACAACACGGCTGCGGCTGCTCTTACGCGACTGAGCGAAACGACTAGCCTCCTGTGGCATTGCAATTGGGAATGCATCGTCCTCCTTCGGTTGGAGGATGTAGTAGATGCCACCATCGAGGATTGGATCGCTCCCTAAACGTTCACGCAATAGTCTGGTCGCGGCGAGCATGTAGAGCGGCATTTGGAATGCGGTGCCTTTCTCGATTGCGGCATTGGATGCGCCTGGGTGGCTGCGCTTGTAATCGGCAATGATGGCGTGCCACTTCGAACCGCGACGGGCAAGTTCGATGCGGTCAATTTTGCCGCGGAGCGTAAGCATCGGTGAAAGCTCTACAGCATCGTGCGATTGCTCCTTCTGCGCGGCGCGCATGCCAAATGCAAGTTCGAAGAGCGCAGGAGCGTATTCCCAGCCTTCGGAGAAGCGCTCCAGCTCGCGATCGAGCCATTGGTCGAGCATGCCTTGGTGGCTGGCTGTCCCAAGGAGAAGCTCCGATTCCAGTGCAAAGAGCGGATGGCTATGCCGCACGCGTTCAAGTTCGCCGGATGCAATCTCGACGAGCAATTGACGGTAACGCTCACGTTCATTCGGATCAAGCCTGACGGTGGGCACACCGCCTTGGCTGGTTCCTTCTCGGTCGAGCAGTGTACGGTAGAAGCGATAGAGAATGCGGTGCAGCACGCTCCCGACGTCAAGTTGGCTGAGCGCAAGCCCCTGTTCTTGCGGTGGACGAAGCCGTAGGATGCGCTCGGCAAAGTACTGGTAGGGGCAGCGAGCATACTGCTCAAGATCGCTTGTGGAGAATGGGTGCTTAAGTAACGGTTGGATTGCGGGCTGTGCAGCTGTATCGAGCATGACCTCAACAGCTGGCATCCACTGCGAATGACTCTGGGGGCCGATGCCACTGCGCTGCGCTTCCTCCGGCGAAGTAATTGCAACGAGCCATTCGAACTCGGCATACTCCGATGGATTGCGCTGGTACTCTGCTAGCAAGCGATGCGACTCGTAGCAACGCTCCTGGAGCGTTGTGATCTTGAACAGCTTGTCAATGAACGACGAGCGGACCACCTGCTCGCCCGTCGAAGTCATTCGAGGGTAGGTAATGAGCATGCGCCAGGTGCCACGCTCGAGCGCCGTCGGATTGTTCGTTAGTGCGTCGTAGAATTGAATGCGTTCGGCACGAATGTGGCGTTCCTCGCTTTCCGGAAGCTCCTTGCCCAAAAAGTATTCCGTCGAATATGCGCGCGGGAATTCGCCATCAGCCATTCCACAGAGGATGTACACGTCGTAGGGAATGCCGCGCGTCTGCTCGATCGAAGTGACAGTGACCCCATAGGATGGCTTTTCAGCGATTTGGTAGCGTGTGGCTCGAATCATCACACTGAGCAGTTCGGCAAAGTCCCGCAGTCGTCGCTCGGAAGGCTCCCCAGCAGACCAGGAGTGCTCAATTTCGGTGAGTACATCAGCAAGTGCAGCATAGGCGCGGGTTTCCTGTTCGAGAAGCTCAGCGTGCGTGATGTTCTCTGGTGAATCTTTTGCAAGCGACAATGAGCGCTCGAAGGATTCTTCGATGCTGCCAAGGATGCCTGCATCCACAAGGACGCTGTCGCGAATGAATGCGCAGAATTCTTGCGGTGTCATCATTTGCTGATCAGAGGGGAGCACCCGTGCAAGGTGCTCGATGTCATCGAGTGCGCGTTGGATTTGTTCGTAATCTTGCTCGGCTTGGCTAATGTCGAGCGGATCAGCGTAGGGGTCGTCCCGGAGGGTGTGCAAGTAGTGGTTTGCATGATCGAGCGCGCGCCTGAGTCTGGAGAGCCACCCATTGAGTCCGCCATTAGAGTGCCCGCCTGTGATGCGCTGCCGCTCAGCAACGTTGTTGATCGTGGTGGCGTCAATGACGCTGCCGTCTTCCTTGACAAAGTGCACCAAAGGGTTCGACAGCGCACGGTGAACATCCTCGCGTCGCCAGCCGTGGGTGATGATTGCCAGGATGGACATTAGTGCGACTGCAACAGGGGAGCGGTCGAGCCGGAAGCGGTCGCTGATGTTCGCGGGGATGCCGTGGACGCTGAGCAGCTCGCGGAAGAGATCTGCGTAGCGCTCGGGGTCACGCATTGCGATACAGATTTGGTGCGGCTTATAGCCGAGGATGACCAGGCAGTGCTTGGTGTACTTGGCAATGAGCGTGACTTCCTCCAGCCGGTTCATGCAGCCGATCGTCGTAATGCATGCATTGAACTCTGGGTTGCGGATTTCCTTCTCGGTGTTGAATAGCCACCGCCGCAGGTATGCAGCACGCGGTCGGAGCCAGCGTGGCTGCTCTTCTGGTTCGGGGTCGAATCGTCGTGCGGTATATCCGAGCGCCGTCAGTGTAGCGAGCGTTTGCTGGAGATTCCCAAAGAGCGGGCCGTTGACCTCCGAGTATGCAAGTACGATGCAAACGGTAATGTTACTCGTTGCTAGTGCTCCGAGCATTCGAAGTTCCGGCACGCGGAACTCCGAAAACCCTTCGATGAGAATTGGGGGGAAATCAACGTGGCACTGCCCTGTCAGTAATGCATCGCCAACACGTTCGTACACGGTGGTGTCGTCGCGATAGCGACCCTGGAGCAAGGCGAGGTACTGCTCGTAGATGGCGAGCACATCGGCAAGACGGGCGCGGTCAATGGCGAATGGCTCGGATTCGGTTTCCAGATCGCGACGTAGATCGGCGGGGAGGATGCCATCCTCCCGCAGTCCGCTGATGACCTCAGCAAGACGCTCGATGATGCTCCAACTCGGCGTTCCGGTTGGTGCGTAGAAGGGAAGCTTGCCATCACGGGCAAGCGTGCTGATAGCCTGCTCGAAGAGGGCAAGCCGCATTCCGTCGCTCAGCGGCAGTGTCGTATCATCGGGGAAGAGCAGTCCGTAGAGTGCCGCACCGAGCCGGGCAAGGTTGTATACGTGAAAGCCGATGAGCGGACGTCCCGTCCGCCGAGCAACGCGCCGAGTAATTTCGCGAAGTAGCCACCGCACCCTACGTCCTGTCGGGACCACGTAGCAAATCCGACTGTGGGGTCCAGCCGAGAGCGCCGATTCGAGAAAGCTGAGACTATCGAAGCCATCGGCGCTCATCGCAGAAGCGACGCGATCGGCGAACGTGTCGGCAGCTCTATTGGCAAGCAGATACATCGCCCGGGTGCAGTGGTGTTGGTTGTGCCAAATTACACGCGGAGACGATGTTCACAGGTCTTATCGAGGAGGTCGGTGTCCTTCGGAGTGTACGCTACTCCGACGGCGGACGCGAGCTGACGATTGGAGCAAGCCGAGTGCTGGATGACTTAGCCGTCGGTGATTCAATCGCGGTGCAGGGTGTGTGCCTGACCGTCACAGAACGTGGAGAGGACTGGTTTTGCGTCCGCGCAGTCGAAGAGACGCTCCGGAAGACAACGCTCGGCTCTTTCGAGGAGAAGGCACACGTCAATTTGGAACGCGCGCTGCTGCCGACACGGCGTCTTGGTGGGCATATTGTCCAAGGGCACGTCGAAACAGTAGGGTGCATCGCAGCATTAGAGCCGCTGCAGTCGAGTTGGGAACTCTGGGTCGAGTGTCCGAAGGAATACATGCGCTACGTTGTCCCGCTCGGTTCGATTGCACTCGATGGAATCAGTTTGACCGTTGCCCGAATCCAGGCGGAGCAATTTATGGTTGCTATCATTCCCCACACGTGGGAGCAAACAACGCTTCGCTTTCGGCGCGTTGGCGATGGCGTCAATCTCGAATTCGACATCCTGGCAAAGTACGTCGAGCGACTTCTCCAGTGGCGGTGAGCAGAATGTGATAGGCGCTGCTGGTGGCTGCCGCAAGCAAGTGTAGCGATTGCTGCATTGCGCCTGCGGTCTATTTGCCAATGATGATGACAGTGCGTTCGTGGAGTGTTTCGCTCGAGAGGGCGCTTGTAGCCTCCAGCAACAACACGTAAGCGCCAGCACCGACAGCAAATCCCGCATCGTTCCGTCCATCCCAGAGCAGCGCGCCCTCCGCACCTGAGTACATACCATTGGCAAGCTGGCGAACAGGGAGCCCAGCAGCATCGAACACCCGTAGTGTGACGCGCGCGCTCTGCCATGGAAGCCGAAACGTGATTGTAGTCTGCTGCAGCCGAGGATCGGTACTGTGCGGCGAAAATGGATTTGGCGCTGCGCTCAGTTGGAGCAGTGATTGCTCTTGCGGGAGGATGCTATTGGGTGCCGCCGGCGTTCCGCCACGCTCCGAGGTTGAACTCGACCACGAGAGCCGATCAGCGCTCGGAAGCGAGGGCATCAGTTTTTCGAGCGACCGACCTTTTGTGTCTTTGAGTCCCCAGAAATGCCACGATGGTGTATAGCGCACAGAATCAATCACGCTGCCATCGGGATTAGCAAGCACAACAAGATCGCCACTGTTGCCAAGCGACCAAGACACTCGCAGAACAACACACTGTGAGCGTTCACGAAGCTCTGGGAACGTCGTCCAAATCCCAGTGTCCAGCGCAACCACAGCATAGCCACCTGGCGGTATCGGAATGGATGGAAGCACCGACTGCGGAGGAACTTGGTCGCCGAGCAGAAGCCCGCCGAGCAAGAGAGTATCTGAGCTGGGGTTGGCAAGCTCAACGAACTCACTTTTCCCATCGAGCGGATCGTACATCAACTCGTTGATGACAAGCTGCTGCAGGCTCAGCGGCTGGAAGAACGTTGCGATTGCAGTGTCGTTCCACTTGCGTTGGTCATCTGCCAATGCGATTGCTTGGAGGAGGAATTCTCCAACGCCAAGCCCTGGAGTTAGTCCAACCTCGGTAAGCCCAAACGTGCGAGCAGAAGTCGCTGCTGGGGGTAGATACTCGATCGTCACTTGTCCGAGTTCATGCCAGCTTTCGCCTGTCGGCCGCCGAATGCGGAAGGCAATAGGAAGCTGCTCGAAAGTTGTTTTTCCGCGATTGGCTAGCTCGATTGTCAACGCCCGCCCTGCGTCCACGCGAAGGGAGCGCAGCTGGACGTCTCGTTCCACCAGGCTGAGCGAATTATCGTACCCACACGTTGCCGAGTCCGGAGCAATGCAGGCGCCGATGTTGTCACGCAGGTATCCTGGGCGGAGTGGGTCGATGCGTTCCAGCGTGCGACCGCGGATCCCCCACCGCATGTCATAATAGACCGAGTCGAGCACGACCGTATCTCGCGTCGCCAGAAAGATGCTCTCGGTGGTGTTGTTGAGCGTAGGGAGGGCAACCTGGTAGAGTCGAGCAATGGCTGGAATGCGGCGGAGGAGCTTGAGATCGTCTGTGTCACGGGTAAGTATAGCAAAACCATGCGCTGGCACAACAACAGCGCTAAGACTTGCGCGAGAAGTACGGTCGTAGATGTAGAGGTTCGTTAGTGCAACGTCAGTATCCGATGGATTGTAGAGCTCGACCCATTCCGGCTCGCCAGTTGGCGGCACTGGCTGCAGTTCATTGATGACTACCTGTGCCGACAGCGTCGTCGCAAGACCTGCGATGAGCAACAGCCGCAGCATTGCTTACCGCTATGACTGAGAATTCTCCAACATTTTGCCAGCGATTTCTCCAAGCCAGTACGCATCGTCCTCCGAAAATCGCCCGACCGAGGGCGAGTCAAGATCGAGCACGCCAACGAGTGAATCGCCCTCGAGGAGCGGTATGACGATTTCCGAGCGTGATGCAGGATCGCATGCGATGTGATCGGGTTCGCTGGTGACGTCTCTGACGATGACCGTCTGCCGCAGTGCAGCCGCGCGCCCGCAGATGCCGCGACCGATTGGAATTTCAACACATGCTGGCTTGCCCTGGAACGGCCCGACGATGAGCCGCTCGCCAACGAGGCGGTAGAAGCCACACCAATTGAGCGCTGGAAGGCTATGGTAGAGCAAACTCGCAAGATTTGCCATTGCGGCGATGCGCTCTGTACCGGGCGGTATGAGCGCATCAGCTGCTGCGAGGAGAGCTCGATAGCGCTCGTGGGGCGAGAGCTCTGCGCTCTCAACGATTAGCGCTGCTTCGTGCATTCGGAGGTCTCCGCGGTGTGGAACTACCACAAAAGTAGTGCTGAGCCAAGTGTAAATTCGAGCTTGTGAACCATCATCGGATGCAATGGAAGAACTCCTGTCCGGCCAGAGTGATCCAGATGAGAAACGCTGCGCTCGGCAGCGCATCGAGGAGCTTCGCTCACTGATTCGGAAGTACGATTACGCCTACTACGTCCAAGCGCAGCCGCTTATTTCCGACCGTGACTACGATCGGCTCTTCAGCGAGCTTGTCGAGCTCGAACAACGCTACCCAGATCTGGTCACACCAGACTCACCGACGCAGCGTGTCGGTGGGCAGCCGCTCGAAGAGTTTGCACATGTTCAGCATCGAACGCCGATGCTCTCGCTGGCGAATACCTACACGCGTCAGGAAGTGCTCGACTTCGATCGGCGCATTCGGCACGCACTCGGGCACGAGACGTACCAGTACTGCTGCGAACTCAAGTACGATGGTGTCGCTGTTTCACTCCGTTACGAGGGTGGTCGCTTCGTGCTCGGCGCCACACGCGGGGATGGAACGGTCGGCGATGACATCACGGCGAATCTTCGGACGATCCGTTCGTTACCGCTTGTGGCGCAGCCTGTAACGGTGGAGAACGTCGTCCTGAGTGATTTCGAGGTTCGGGGGGAGGTGTACATGCTCCGCCGTGATTTCGAGCAGCTTAACCGTCAGCGCATCATCGAAGGTGAAAAGCCATTTGCGAATCCTCGCAACCTTACCGCCGGGACACTCAAGCTGCTCGATCCGCGGCAGGTTGCACAGCGGCCGTTGCAACTGGTGTGCTACTACTTCGATAGCGATCAGGTCCGTCTCCGCCGCCAGAGTAGCAATCTGGAGCTTCTCGGCGCGATGGGATTTCCTACAAGTCCGCACTGGCGACTGTGCGCGACGATCAAGGAGGTTTTTGCCTTCATTGACGAGTGGGAAACACGCCGGCGCAAGCTTCCCTTCGATATTGACGGCATCGTCGTCAAGCTCGATGACCTCGAGCAGCAGCGTCGTCTCGGTACGGTCGCACGCTCGCCGCGGTGGGCGATTGCCTACAAGTACGAAGCCGAACAGGCGCGCACCATCCTCAAGGACATTGTCCTCCAAGTAGGACGCACGGGTGTTGTTACCCCTGTCGCAGAGCTGGAGCCAGTGTTTTTAGCGGGTTCGACGGTCTCACGGGCGACACTGCACAATGCGGCATTCATCGAGCAGCTCGATGTGCGCATCGGCGATACTGTGTACGTCGAAAAAGGTGGCGAGGTCATCCCAAAGATTGTCGGCGTTGATCTGGACGCACGGCCTGCTGATTCTAAGCCATGGCAGATGCCGAGCTACTGCCCGTGTCCGCATCGGAGTAGGCTTCACCGCCCGGCAGGCGAGGTGAACTACTACTGCGAGTCACCAGCTTGCCCCTGGCAAATTCGCCGTCGGATCGAACACTTTGCCTCGCGCGATGCAATGGATATCGAGGGCTTGGGGGAAAAGGTCGTTGCTGAACTTGTCGAAGCCGGTTTCCTCGAAACGATTGCGGACATTTACGACCTTGCCAGCAAGCGGGACCAGCTCGTCGGACGACCTGGCTGGGGAACAAAGCGAGTAGAGAATTTGCTTGCAGCAATTGACGCAAGCAAGGCCCAGCCGTTCCACCGTGTCCTCTATGCGCTCGGCATTCGACACGTCGGCGAGGTTACTGCAAAACTGCTCGCGGAGCATTTTGGCTCGCTCGATGCACTCTGCCGTGCAACGATGGACGAGCTTCAGGCAATCCCGGAAATCGGCCCGCGGATTGCTGATTCGATTTGCACGTTTTGCTACGACCCAGAAGAACGCCAGCTCATCGCTCGACTCAGGAAAGCCGGACTTGCCTTTTCCGCCGAGCGGCAATCCACGCAGTCTCAGCAGCCACTTGCAGGGAAGACGTTCGTTTTCACCGGTGAACTTGATTCGATGACACGAACGCAGGCAGAAGAGCTTGTCGAGTCACTCGGCGGCAGAGCGACTTCGAGCGTCAGTAAATCAACTTCGTACGTCGTTGTCGGTCACATGCCTGGATCGAAGTTTACCAAGGCTCAGCAGCTTGGCATTCCCATTCTGAGCGAACGCGATTTTCTCGAACTTCTCCGAACACATGGTGTGACGATATGAAACACGTCCTTGCAGCAGTTGTAGTCCTTGTGGTGAGCACGAGCGCCCAGCAAACGACCCGCCCAGTCGAGGGTCTCCGCGCGAAACCGATTCGCTACCTTGCGCTGACGAACTTGACTGTCATCGCCGAGCCAGGCGTCAAGCTGGAGAATGCAACGGTCGTTGTCCGCGATGGTGTTATCGAAAACGTCGGGCAGGGCATCCCTCTTCCGCGCGGAGCAACCGTTCGCGACTGTCGTGGGCTGTGGTGCTATGCTGGATTTGTCGAGCCATACGCGCTTGAGCGCGACACGCTCTACCGCTTCGACGACGATGAATCCCCCCAGACACCGCAAACACCACAAGCTACTCACTGGAACCAGGCGATCCATCCCCAGCTGCGGGCCATCGAGCGAATCTCGCTGAGCGACCGCCAACTCGAGAGCTACCGTAAGCTGGGGTTCTGTGCGCTCCACGTTGGTGTCGGCGATGGCATCATGCGTGGGACGTCGGCGCTTGTTCTCGCTAAGAGTGGAACGCTCGCCGAAACCACACTTCGTGCTGATGTGGCGCAACTGCTCTCGTTTCGGAAAGGCAGCTCGCGCACGCCCTACCCGAGTTCGCTGATGGGGTGCATTGCACTCATTCGGCAGACGCTTCTCGATGCAGCGTGGTATGATGCAGCACAGAAAGCCTACACCGCCGGCAAGCTGACCGAGCGCCCGGAGACAAACGTTTCGCTCCAGGCACTTGCACAGGCAATGGCCGCCAAACAGCTCTTCGTCTTCGAAACGGAAGATGAACACGATATACTCCGCGCTGCTGCAATTGCGAAAGAGCACGGGCTGGAGGCGATCTACGTTGGAACAGGGCGTGAGTATCGGCGCTTGCCGTCGCTGGTGCGTGCAACCACGAGATTGATGATACCACTCAACTTTCCTGATGTGCCGGATGTGTCGAGCTACGAGCGCGCACTCGATGTCTCGTTGGAAGATCTGTTGCACTGGGATGCTGCGCCAGAGAATCCGTACCGGTGCGATTCAGCGGGATTGTGGTTCTGCCTGACGACGTATCGGCTTGACGATCGCCAGAGCTTTTGGACGCGTCTGCGCCGGGCTGTTCACTATGGTCTGTCGCCTCAGACGGCATTGGCAGCATTGACAACCCGTCCAGCGGAGCTACTCGGTGTCGGCTCGCAGCTCGGGAAGGTGCGGCCAGGCTATCGAGCAAATCTTGTGCTGGCAAACGGCGATCTTTTCGCAGAGGATGCGGAGATACTCTCTGTGTTCGTCGAAGGAGAGGAGTTTCCCATCACAAAACCCATCCCTGAAATGCGAGGCTTCTGGCGCGGCGTGATCGGCAGTGACTCGCTTCGCCTGAGCATCGGTGGAAGCCGCACGCAGCCGACCGCGACGGTCCAGTATGCCGATCGAAGCGCACGGGCGCGGGTCGCGTTCCAAGAGCATACGCTTGTCGTGACAGTCAGCGCTGATTCGCTCGGACTTGGCAGCGGCATGCTCCGCATGAGCGCTCGCCCCGACAGTGCGCAGGATGCCATCGGCGGTGTTGCTGTATTTGCCGACGGGAGCACGCGGCAATGGAGTGCACGTCGCATCGAGCCATTCCGAGATACTACACCGAAAAAGCAGCCCGAACGGCGCCGCTCGATCGGCGTGATGATGTATCCGTTCGGACCGTTCGGGTATGAGCAGCCACCTCCACAGCGGGCGGTATTGTTCAAAGGTGCAACGGTCTGGACATGCGCTGCAGCGGGGGTTCTCGACAGCACAGACGTCTTGATCCGAGCAGGAAAAATCGCCGCTATAGGTCGTGGCTTGAGTGGGGGCGATACCGTCATTGATGCCCGTGGCATGCATCTGACACCAGGCATCATTGACGAGCACTCGCACATTGCGATCAGTCGCGGTGTCAACGAAGGAACGCACGCAGTCACTGCCGAAGTTGAAATCGGACGCGTCATTGATCCCGACGACATCAACATTTACCGGCAGCTTGCTGGTGGGGTGACTGCATCGCATTTGTTGCACGGTTCAGCAAATCCCATTGGCGGGCAACTGCAACTGATCAAGCTCCGCTGGGGTGAAGATGCTGAAGGCTTGAAGTTCCGCGGAGCGCCACCGACGATCAAGTTTGCACTCGGAGAGAATGTCAAACAATCGAACTGGGGCGATCGCTTCACCACACGGTATCCACAGACGAGGATGGGGGTCGAGGAGATTATGCGTGATGCGTTCCGTGCAGCGCTCGAATACGAACGTGCACGAGCAGAAGCAGCATCGCGCGGTTTGCCGTTTCGGCAAGATTTGCAGCTCGAGGCACTGCTCGAAGTTGTTCGCGGGCAGCGGTTCATCCATTGCCATAGCTATGTGCAGAGCGAAATCCTTATGCTCATGCGACTCGCCGAGGAGTTTGGGTTCCGGGTGCAAACGTTCACGCACATTCTCGAAGGCTACAAAGTGGCGCGAGAGATGAAAGAGCACGGAGCAACAGCATCGAGCTTTGCGGACTGGTGGGCGTACAAGTTCGAAGTGTACGATGCGATCCCGCAGAATCCCGCGATCATGGCTGAGCAGGGCGTAGTAACCTCGGTCAACAGTGACGATGCCGAGATGGCACGGCGGCTCAATCAAGAAGCAGCCAAGAGCATAAAGTATGGCGGAATGCATCAGGAGGACGCGCTCAAGATGTGCACGATCAACCCTGCTATCCAGCTCAAGGTGGATCGCTCCGTCGGGAGCATCGAGCTTGGCAAGGATGCCGATCTTGTGCTCTGGAACGGTAATCCGCTCTCGAACTTCTCGCGAGTAGAGCAGACCTACGTTGATGGCCGGTGTTACTTCGATCGCAGGCGCGACGCGCAACTTCGCCAGCGGGATCGAGCGTTGCGCGCACTGCTCGAACAGCGTGCACTCGAAGCACTGCAGAGCGGAGAGCAACCGAGCAGTGAACCATCGCGTCGTCGCAACCGCATGTACCACTGCGAGGATGTCGAGGACGAAGTTGCAGGCTGGTAAGGGGAACTTTGGCACTTGCCCTGTGAGTTTGGGTTCCATCACGTCAGAATGGATCCTAGACGATGCCAACTCACAGCTGGACGTTCGAGCAGTGGAAAGGCTTCGAAGCCAATACCCGCAATGCATTGAGCTGCTGTTCTACCGATGAACATGCCAGGCGCATTCTCTCTGATGCTGCCTGGCGGGTGCTTCGGAACTACAGCACGAGTTTTTTCATCGTGACCCGCTTTTTACCCTACGCCAAGCGGCGCGATGTCGAGCTGATCTATGCTGCTGTGCGCTATCCTGATGAAATTGTTGACACCTTTCCACTGGCGGCTGATCAGAAACGCGCACTCTTGCAGCAGTGGCGCAACGACTACCATCGTGCACTTCAAGCTGACTCCCTTGTCGAGAGTATTCGCCGGGGTTCAAGTCCCTTCGCGGCGGGATTCGCCGATGTCGCACGGCGCTACAGCATTCCTCCGGAGCACTATGATGCATTCCTCGATGCAATGAATTTCGACATTGCCCCAGAACCATTTGCAACATTTGATGAGCTGATCGAGTGCTACGTCTATGGCAGTGCGATTGTGGTCGGCTACTTTTTGGCGTATGTGTACGGTACAGCGCCAGGTCACTCGCTCGAGGAAGCTCTCGCGAGTGCACGGTCGTTGGGTATTGCGCTCCAGCTGACAAATTTTCTCCGCGACATCTACGAAGATGACCTGCGCAGTCGGTGTTACGTCCCAGAGGAGCTTTTCCGCAACGTCGGAATCAGCTACCGCGAGTTTCTCAGAGGCATCAATCAACCAGCGACACAGCAAATCGTCCGTGAATATGCTCGTGTCGCGTGGGACTACTATCGCCAAGCCGAGGGAACACTTGATGCGTTCGATCCACGGTGTGTTTCCGCCATCAAGGCGTGTATCGCTGTCTATGGGGAGCTGACGGCAATGCTCGAGCGACAATGCGATGTGCAGCGTCGTGCGAGTGTCCCCTGGTGGCGCAAGTTCGCTTGCCTGCCGCCAACGAAGTATTGGATTGTGCCGGTGAGTTTGGTCACTCCAGAGTATCGCCCATGAGTCATCCAGTCGTGGTCATTGGAGCTGGGCTTGGCGGGCTGAGTGCTGCAATCCATCTGCGCATGCGAGGATTCGATGTGATGGTGCTCGAGAAAAATTCACAGCCAGGCGGACGTGCAAACCGCATTGACGATCGCGGGTACTTGTTCGATACAGGGCCGTCGCTGATCAATTATCCGTGGGTGTTCGAACAGCTCTTTGCTGCCAGTGGTGCAACGATGGGTGAGTATGTTAGGCTGATGCCTGTTGAGCCATCGGTGAAATTTTACTGGCGTGAGGGGAAGACTCTCTGTCTTAGTTCGCGATTCGATGGACTGGCTGAAGAATTTTCCAACTTCGAGAAGGCGGCCGATGTCAAGATTGCTCGGTTCATTCACGACACAGCACATCGCTTTCGAGTAGTCTTCGATCATCTTGTCACTCGGAATGCATCGTCGGTTGCTTCATGGATTGCGCCAGTGCCGAAGCGTGAACTTTTTCGACTAGGATTGTTCACTACGCTCGACCGCCAACTCAAGCGGTACTTCCGCTCCGAAAGAATCCGAGCCGCACTCGGATCGTATGCGATGTACCTCGGTGGATCGCCATACGAATTGCCAGGGACGTTTTCGATCCTTCCGTTCGGTGAGCTTTATTACGGACTGTGGTACCCTCGTGGTGGGATCTATTCGCTCGTGCGTGCAATTGAACAGCGTGCCAGAGAAATCGGCGTGGAACTGCGGTATAATGCACCAGTTTCGGCAATCACCACGCGAGGCACTCGCGTTCACGGTGTGCAGGTCGCCACTGGGGAATTCGTGCGGGCTGACGTTGTTGTCTCGAACGTTGATGTACCGACGACGTACCAGCTCCTTGGCAGAAATCCATCGAGCCGTTCCTGGCCGATGACCCCAGGCGTCATTACGTTCTACTGGGGTATTTCTGCCGATGTGCCTCAGTTGCACCATCACTGCATTTTCTTGCCATCGAACGTGCGGCAAGCCTATAAGCAGCTCAAGGAGCGCATCCCGGATGATCTGCCATTCTACACATGTCTTCCATCGCGGAGTGACCCGGCAGTTGCTCCCGAAGGAAAGCACACGCTCTTTGTCCTTGTTCCAACCCCTACCCTCTCACAGGCTGGTGAGAGCTTCGATTGGGATCGTGCAGTGTCTTTGGCAAGGGAGCAAGTGCTGGCACGGCTCCATCACCATGGTGTTGCGCTATCTGCCTCCTCGATCGAAGTCGAGCATGTCTGGACGCCGCGGGACTGGTCGCAGCGATTTGGACTGTACGATGGCTCAGCATTCGGCCTTTCGCATACGCTGATGCATATGGGACCACTTCGCCCGAGCAACCGAGACCCCCAAATTGCTGGGCTTTACTACGTGGGCGCAAGCACTACACCTGGCACTGGACTGCCGATGGTTGTCCTCAGTGGTCGCATGACTGCCGAGCGTATCTGGAATGATACACGCCGTTGAGTTCGGTAGTGGTGATCGCGTTCTCGTCGCACTGCATGGCTGGGGTGGCGATCACCGGACGTTCAAACCATTGGAAGGGCATCTTCCCGAAGGGTGGAGGATTGTTGCGCTGGACTTGCCAGGCTACGGCCAGTCGAAGCCGATCGAACCATTTTCGCTCGACGGTGTTGTGGCAGCAATTGTCTCGGTCATCATGCAATATCCAGTACCAGTCGAACTCATTGGGTCCTGCAGTGGAGCGGCCCTTGGAATGGAAGTTGCACTCCGCATTCCCGAACGCATCAGGAGAATTATTGCGCTCGATTTGTTCGCGTACATGCCGCTGTACTTCCGCTTCTTCACAATACCGATGGTAGGTTCGATCGGATACCGGCGTACGTTCCACTCTGCTCTTGGGCGTACTGCACTCAATGCACTGCTCTGGTTCCGGCGGACTCGGCAATCGAATCTGATGGAATCGTTCGCAGATAAAAACCCCGAGGTAACGCTCAGCTACCTTGGTGCACTTGCAACGCTCGAAGGTCCGCAACGTTACGCGTCCTTGCCGATGCCTGTAGAGTTCGTGTACGGTGCACGGACTTTTCGAGCTGTTCGCCGGTCAGTGGAGCGATGGAAGGCAACTCTTCCTCGCTTGAGGGTACATCGGATTGAAGGTGCTGGCCACCTTGTGCTTGACGAAGCCCCGCAGGCGGTTGCAGCAATCATTCGGGATGTGCGATGATTGTGCCGATCATCGCTATAGGAGCAGTTGCGCTCGCGGTGGTTGCAGTGATCAACGCGCTTGTATTTCTGCGGCCGTCGCGCTCGGGCGACGGAAACAACGACGCAACTGTCAGCATCTTGATTCCGGCGCGAAATGAAGAGCAGAGAATCAATCTCTGCTTGGCGTATGCCAGTGCACAGAGTGCGCTCGTCAAGGAGATTTTGGTTTACGACGACCAATCGTGCGATGCAACGTGTGCAATCGTCGAGGAGTGGGAGAAAATTGATCGTCGCATACGGCTCATTCGTGGTGATACACTTCCGGCAGGCTGGCACGGCAAGCCCCATGCTTGCTACCGATTGGCGGAGAATGCAACAGGTACATGGCTTCTATTCATTGACGCCGATGTTCGTTTGTGTTCCGGAGCAGTCGAGCGTCTTCTCGCAACAGTAGCGCAACATTCCTGCACACTGCTTTCAGCATGGCCTGCGATCGCGATGAAATCGTTGGCAGAAACACTGCTCATGCCAGTGCTGAACTTTTACGTGTTTACGCTCTTTCCCTCGCCGCTTCAGCTTGTTTCGAATGCTCCACGCTATGCACTCGCACATGGGGCATGTTTGCTTTGCCACCGTGATACGTACTGGGCGATCGGCGGGCACGCGGTGGTGCGCAACGAACTTTTCGAGGATACAGCGCTTGCCCGCCACTGGCGAGCAAGTGGTGAGCGCGCGCTTTGCTGCGATGGACAACAGATCTGCACCGTTCGGATGTACTCAGGAGTAAGGGAGATTTGGCGTGGCTTCGAGAAAAATTTCTATCCCGGTTTCCGGCGCAAATGGTTGTTTGTCTTTGTGATGGCAATCCACGTAGCAGTGTTCACGGTGCCATTTATCGGCTTGCTTGTGTCTCCGACTCTGCCGTTTGCTGTTGCCGCATCGAGCGTCTTGGTGGCGCGCGGAGCGTTAGCCTTGCGCTTTCGCCAGCCTTTCTGGCCGAGCGTCTTTCATCCGATTGCTGAGCTCTTTCTCATCGCACTTGGCATTAGCTCGTTTCTCCGTTGGCACAGTCGGCGCGGCGTCGAATGGAAAGGGCGCCGCTATCGCAGTTTCACAGTCGAGCAAGGTGCGCGATGAAAAAGCTCATCGTTGTTGGAGCAGGGCTTGGAGGATTAGCGCTTGCGCTCCGTGCCGCAAGTGCGGGATGGAGCGTCCACGTCGTCGAGCGCTATCGCACTCCAGGTGGAAAGATGAATCGCCTGGTGCAGGATGGGTACACATTCGATACAGGACCTTCGCTCATCACGTTGCCGGAGATTTTCACTGGGCTTTTCGATGAATGCCACGTAGATCGCTCTGAGCTTAAGTTCCACCGGCTTCTGCCGTTGACACTCTATCGCTTCAGCGATGGTAGCTCGATTGCATATCCATCGTCGTTGGCAGACCTTGCACAAACGCTCGAGAAGTTCGAATCGGACAAAGGCCGAGGGTTTTGGCGATTGATCTCCACTGGCGCCAAGTTGATGGAGCTTTCACGCCGAACGTTTTTTCGGACAACGCCGCGAGAGCTGCCGTCTGTATCTGAAGCTCTCCAAATGCTCTCGGCACTCCGCTGGATGCCGATTCGGAATGCGTGGGGGAACTACGCAAACGCTGTCGAGCGGAATCTAGCCAGCCACTACCTTCAGCGGATTTTTCTGCGCTATCCGACCTACGTCGGATCGTCGCCGTACCGCTGCCCCGCGACCTTGCTTGTGGTCCCATACTTGGAGTTCGCACTTGGTGGCTGGTATCCCGAGGGCGGACTCTATCGAATCGTTGAGCTGATCGTTGATGCACTTTGTGCTCGGGGCGCAATCATCAGTACAAGCACACACGTCCGGCGAATCCTTCACCGCAATGGAAGAGTCTACGGCGTTGAGCTTGAGTGTGGCGATGTTCTCGAAGCTGACGTTGTTGCATTCAACGGTGACGCAACAGTTGCTCATCAACTGTTGGGTTCGGGTCAACCAGCGCTGAAACGTATCGAGCGATCAATGTCCGGAGTGGTGTTTCTGGTTGGGTTGAAGTCCAGGCTTCCAGAGGATGTTTTCCACCATACGATTGCATTCTCGCACGACTATCGGAAGGAGTTTGCCGAGCTGTTCGACGAGCGCAAGTTTCCGACAGATCCGACGGTGTACCTGAATGTCACAAGTAAGACCGACCCTGCGACAGCACCACCGGGCGGGGAGACGCTGTTCATCATGGCAAATGCTCCGGCCATTGATGGTGCCAAGTGGCGTCATCTTGAGCCGATGCTGTGGGAGCGAATTTGTAGAACGCTCTCCCGTTGCGGGATCGAAATTCCCGAAAGTCAAATAGCTGTCCGTCTGGCGCTGACACCGGAGGATTTCGAACAGCGCTACGCAATGCCCGGAGGCTCGATCTATGGCTGGGCATCCCACTCATATCGCACAGCATTTGTTCGGCCGCCACTTCGGGATCGGCGCATTCAAGGGCTTTACTACGTTGGTGGAAGCACACATCCCGGAGGCGGAACCCCGATGGTGCTGATTTCTGCAAAACTTGTCTTCAATCTGATGCAGCGTCATGAAGTACATACGTAGAGGCATTGCAGGACTATTCATCCTTCTGCTTGTCGGCGGTGCATTGACCTCGCCCCAAACAAGCGACATCATGTTTTTGCGCCGCTATGGAGAAATGCTCTTTCTCTGGGTGGCAGCTGCGGTCATTGCGCTTTTCCCGCATCGAGTGCTGGCGCAACTACTGGGTGCTGCATTGATCGGCTTTGCAAGTGAGATCATCGGGGTACGCTACGGCGTTCCCTATGGCGCCTATCACTACACACCGACGTTGGGCGCCAGTATAGCTGGAGTTCCACTGGCGATGGTAGCGGCGTGGATTGTGCTCCTTTCATACGCCTGGCAGCGTGCATCGGGACTGACACGCTCTCTTTGGACTGCACGGCTACTTGCGGCGTTGTTGATGGTAGCATTCGATTTGCTCATTGATCCCGTCGCGATCGGTCCGATGAAGTTGTGGGTTTGGCAAGAAAGCGGTCCATACTATGGAGTTCCGCTAGTCAACTTCCTCGGATGGTTCGCGGTAAGCTACGTGTCACTTCTGTTTGTTCGCGCACCATTGCTGAGCGACTACCGTGTTGCTCATCTTGTCGGGGTGGCGGTGTTGACGTTCTTTGTTGTGCTCGCGCTTCGAAATGGATTGCTTGCAGCGGCGTCTGTTGGGGCAGTGCTCATCGGTATTGATGTGCTCTGCTGCAGGCGATGTTGGCAGCAGTATTTTGCGAGTGCACTCAAACGTGTAGAATTGCTTCTGCGATTGCGATGATGTGTCTGGTGTGGGGGCTTCTCCTGCTCGGTTGGTGCAGCAACTGGGCGCAGGAAATTTCCTCGCCGACTCGCTTTATCGAGCAGCCCTTCGATGTTCTCGAGTATCGCGCATTCCTTGCGCTGGACTCGCTGCCAGCACCGGTGCTGGGCGAAAGTGCGTGTACGATGGTTGCTCGCTGGCGCGCCGTTCCCGACACGCTCCGCTTTCATCTCCGCGGGCTTGAAGTGCTCCGCTGCGAATACCTCCAAGACGACCGCGCTCTTCCGGTGTCGTGGCAGACGCGCGGCGCGCCAACGGATGCAACGTTCCACTATGCAGTCCCTGCACTTCCTTCACACCACCAAGGCGATACTGTTGCGCTGCGCATCACCTTCCGTGGCACAATGACGGGAGAACCGACCGTTGGCGGTGTATCCTGGGGCGGGGTCCAGCGCGAGGGTGCCATCGTTTATGCGCTGGGGGTGGGGTTCTACAACAATTACGTTTCTGCAACGCAGCACTGGCTGCCGTGCTACGACCATCCATCCGACAAAGCGCGATTTGACCTGACATTCCGCGTTCCGCGCTCGTACGTCGTAGCCAGTGGCGGACAGGAATTCCCCGTGCGTGATTCTGCGCAGTGGCGTCTTTTCCGGTTTCGTTCGGACTATCCAGCGGCAACGTATCTGCTGACGTTCGCAGCGATACCGGAGAGCACCGTCGCTATCCTGCGCGATGACGCGTCGCTTCCGTATCCGATTGTGCTTTACGCTCGGCGTGCGGATTCGGCAGCGACTCGGCGAAGCTTTCGGTTGCTCCCACAG
This sequence comes from Candidatus Kapaibacterium sp., assembly GCA_026003495.1. GTDB lineage: Bacteria > Bacteroidota > Ignavibacteria > Kapaibacteriales > NICIL-2 > NICIL-2. The sequence continues at coordinate 957,136 of BPHK01000001.1, forward strand.
ATGGTGACGGCGTTCGAGCGTCGTTTCGGAGCTTATCCGTTCGAAAAAGTTGGCTACGTGATGACGCAGAAAGGTGCCATGGAGCACCAGACGATGATTTCATACCCAACCTCGCTGGCTCGCAGTGGTGATACGGTCAATCTCGTGGCAGCGCATGAACTGGCGCACCAATGGTTCGGCGATTGTGTCACACCGTTTGACTTCCGCGATGCATGGTTCAACGAGAGCTTTGCAACGTTCGCTGAATCGCTCTGGCGCGAAGAGCTTGGTGGGACAAGCGCGTATCTCCACGAGCAGCAGCGAAAGATCACTGCCTACCTGAGCCAGTATGCAAAGCCGGGCAATCCGCTCTTCGAAGGCATTCTGACGATGTACGATTTCGACCGCCGTCCTCCATCGTCGAACTATCCCCACGTCATCTACGAAAAGGGCGCTGCAGTGCTCGGTATGCTCCGTGCAGCGATCGGCGATAGCCTCTTTTTCCGGTGGTGTCGCACGCTGCTCGAGCGCTACCGCTATGGCAACGTTGCGCTCGACACAGTGGAACAGTTACTTGGTGAGTTGACGGGACAGCAGAACTTCGCCACGCAGTTTTTCAGCGAGTGGATACGTGGTAGGGGATGGCCAGTCCTCGCAATCGACGCGCTGAGCGAGCCATCGGCGTTTGGAAGGATTGCCACGCTCCACATTCGCCAAACGCAGCCCGATTCGCTGGGTATCTACACGACATTGCCGCTCGAGCTGAGCTTCATTGGTGCCGATACCGTCCATCGCATCGTCACGATCACTGCACGCGAGCAGACGGTAGTTCTCGATTCACTCAACACGTTTGGTGCCATCGCGGTCAACATCGGACCAAGAGTGCGGTCGCTTGTGCAGCTAGCTCAGACCCCGACTGTAACCGAGGTGCGTTCTGAGGGTGCACTGCCACCGCTGCGTGTCTTTCCAAACCCAGCAACGGAAACAGTGATGCTCTCCATTTCCAGCAACATTGCTGGTCCGGTGATGCTCTACGATGCGCGTGGCACTTGTATTCGGCATGTAGGAGGCGCAGGGATGCTTGCACTCTCGACGCAGGACCTTGCCGCAGGAACGTACTACGCTGTTGCGCGCGATCGAGCGCACCGGCTCCATGTTGCAGCATTCGTCGTCCTGCGCTAGGTGATGCAGCGATTGCGTGTTGCGTTTCTCTGGCACTTCCATCAGCCGGACTACCGGCGCGGGAAGATGGCGCTCCTGCCGTGGGTTCGACTCCATGCGACGAAAGACTACGTAGAGTTGCCGGCGATCCATCGCGAATTTCCTTCGCTGCGGCTGACGTATAATCTGACGCCAATCCTTGTAGAACAGCTGGAGGCGCACGCTGCTGGGCAGTGTGCCGATGAGCATTTGGTGGTGGCATCACTGCCGGAACATCGTTGCATAGAGAACGCGGAGAGCATGCTCCGATGGGGATTTGTCGGTCATGCACCACGCATGATCGAGCCGTTTGTACGCTACCGCGAACTCTGGGAAGAAGCACAGTCGGGCAAATGGAAGACGTGGTCGGCGCGCGAGTGGCTTGATTTGCAAGTTTGGATGCGCCTTGCTTGGTTAGGAACAACGACGCGCGAGATACGGAGCATTGCAAAGCTTCTCGAAAAAGGCAGCAGCTTTACAGCCGATGACCGCGCTATCACGATTGCGGTTGAGCACGAGCTCCTAGCGAACGTTCTCATGCGATTGCGTGAGCTTGCAGTCGCAGGTCTTGCTGACATCAGCTGCTCGCCGTACTATCATCCCATCCTGCCACTGCTGTGCGATACCGACGTTGCTGCCGAGGTAGATTCGGACATTGAGCGGCTCGAGCCTCGGTTTGCTTGGCCAGAGGATGCACTCGAGCAACTCCGACGCGCGCGTACGTACATCGAGCAGCAGATGGGAATTTCCCCACGCGGGATTTGGCCGAGTGAAGGCAGCATCAGCGATGCTGCGCTGGCTGCAATTGCTGCAAGTGGTGCTGAGTGGACAGCAACCGACCAAGTTCTCCTTGAGCGGAGCATCGTGCCACCGTCTGCAAGCTGGCTCTACCAGCCTTTTGTGTGGGAATCACCAAGCGGGCAGCGGCTTGCAGTGTTCTTCCGGGACCACACGCTCAGTGATGCAATCGGTTTTGTCTATAGCTCGTGGGATGCGCACTCTGCAGTGCGGGATTTTCTCGAGCGTCTTGATGCCATTCGCACCCGGATTCTCGACGAGCAAGGTGCAGCGTTTCTCGATCGCGCAGTCGTGACGGTTATTCTCGATGGCGAAAACTGCTGGGAATACTACGAGGGCAATGGTGCACCCTTTCTCCGTGCACTCTACGGGGCACTCACCAGCGATGAACGCTTCGAAACAGTCCTGCTTGGCGAGTGTGCCCGTCGTGCCTTAGACTCAGCCGATACGCCTGTGCTCCGACATATCGCCCCTGGCTCGTGGATTGGCGGGAGCTTCCGCATCTGGATCGGCGATGGAGAAGATCGTTCCGCATGGTCACTTCTACGCCAGGTTCGGCATGCATTCGAAGAGCAGAAGCATAGCTTGACAGATTTCCAGCGGGATGATGCATACCGTCACATCCTCGCTGCGGAAGGAAGCGATTGGTTCTGGTGGTTTGGGCCTGAGCACCGCGCAGCATTCCGCAGCGTGTTCGATGAGCTTTTCCGCGAGCATCTTCGCATGGCGTGGGCTGCAATGGGCATGGATGCTCCTCCGGAACTAACCCAGCCAATCATGACCAGTGAGAGCTCAGTTAGCCCGTGGGGCGCGATGCACCCTGCTACTGCTCCCACTGAATTTCGGCGCGGCGGTTGAGCGCTCGACCTTCCTCGCTCTCGTTCGGAGCCATGGGACGAGTTCTCCCATAGCCTTCCGTTGTCATGCGGCTTGTATCAACGCCACGGCGGCGGAGGTAGTCGCGCACCGACTGCGCGCGTGCAAGAGAAAGCTGCTGATTGTACGCATCACTCCCGATGGAGTCGGTATGGCCTGCGATTGTGATGCGCCGCGCACGCTGCAAGATCTGCACAATGCTATCGGGTACTGCAAGCGGTGGGAGAGCGCTGCTATTGAACGCAAAGTGGACGGTCCACGAAGACAGTGGCAGCGGCTGGTACTTTTTTTCGAGGGTGGCAAGGTAAATCCCCATCCGTGCTGCACCATCATCGCTCGAAATGTACACAGCGGTATCGCCAGTAGGAAAAAGCCACCAGCAGAGGTCCATCTCCGGCGTGTTGATTGGTTCGGGCAGGACAATTGGCTGTGACCACTGCTCCCAGGAGTCGTCGAGCCGTCGGGTCATGACGATGTCGTACTTGCCGTTGGAGCCATAGCCAGTCGTTGCGTAGTAGAGCGTTCGTCCGTCGCGAGCAAGGAAGGGAGAACTCTCCATGCCCGGTGTATTGACCGTCGAGCCGAGATTGCGCGGGGTTGTCCAAGTGAGGGATTCCCCAATACGGTGCGAAACGTAGAGGTCCAGCCCACCGAAGGAATCAGGCCCTTGGAGCGAGAGGATCAGCGTCCGCATATCCGGGGTCATGAAGGCGTAGTAGTAGCTGGAGCGGTTCGTGTAGCCTTCGATGGTGATGGGTTCGAATGTCCAGGTCTGGCCGACTTGCCGTGCCAGCACGAAATGCTCGGTTTCGCCGTTTCCGCTGCCGCGCTGGACGAGCGCAGTCTTTCCATCAGCGGCGAAACCGAAGAGGACGTCGCTATACGGCGTGTTGAGCGCATCGAGCCGTTCCGGCGTCCCCCACGTAGAATCGCTCGTGCGGCGAGCAAACCAAATGTCGTCGGGATCACTCGAACCGCCGACATTGCCGGGGAAGTACTTCCGGGAAAAGTAGAGGATGCTCCCATCAGGAGAGAGCACTGGCGCAACGACGGGCTGGTGCGCATTGATCTGGCCGGGGATGCGCCACTTGCGCGTGATCGTCGGAAGGTCGCCATCGCGTGCAATTGCCAGCACGCATGCAGCAGCAAGCATGCAACTTAGTCGAGTCCACATCGCTTGTAGAGGTAAGAAATGTTCGACAACGATCGCTCGCCGCGAAAGATTGCGTCGAGGTCCTCTGGCTGGAGATATTGACGAATGAGCGGCTCTTCCCAGAGTGTCTGGCGGAGATGTCGCCCTTCGTCCCATGACTTCATTGCTGCTCGTTGGACGGCAGCGTAGGCATCTTGGCGGGATACGCCACGACGGACCAATTCCAAGAGGACGGTTTGCGAATAGATCACCCCGTGCGAGCGTTCGATCGTTTCGCGCATTCGATCGGGGTAAACGACTAATTGCTCGACCAGTTCTGTCGCCAGTGCGAGCATGTAGTCGAGCGCGATGGTGGAATCCGGGCAGATAACGCGCTCGACGCAGCTGTGGGAGATATCGCGCTCGTGCCAGAGCGCGTTGTTCTCGAGGGCTGCCAGTGCGTTCGAGCGAAGAAGGCGTGCCAGCCCGCAGATACGTTCGCTGATGATGGGATTGCGCTTGTGTGGCATTGCCGAAGAGCCTTTCTGCCCAGCGCTGAAGTACTCTTCGGCTTCTCGGACTTCCGTCCGCTGGAGATGACGGATTTCGAGCGCGATTTTCTCAACAGAACTGGCGATAATTGCCAGCGTGCAGAGAAATTCCGCGTGCCGATCGCGCTGGATGACTTGCGTTGTGATGGGATCTGGCGTGAGCCCGAGCTTGGCGCAGACGTACTCTTCAACGCGTGGATCGAGATGTTCGAACGTTCCAATTGCACCGCTGAGCTTGCCAACGGCAATCGTCTCGATGGCACGGCGGAGCCGTTCGATATTTCGGAGGCATTCCTGGCGGTAGAGCAGAAACTTCAGTCCAAAGACCATCGGTTCAGCGTGGACGCCGTGGGTACGTCCGACGCAGAGTGTCGAGCGGTGCTCGCGTGCTCGACGCTCCAGCGCAGCAGCGAGCTGCTCTAAGTCGCCGAGAAGTAGCTCGCCCGCTTGCTTGAGCTGGACGGCAAGGCAAGTGTCGAGCACATCGCTGCTGGTCATGCCTAAGTGCAACCAACGTGCGGCGGGGGAGCCGACGTTTTCGGTAACGTTGGTCAAAAACGCGATGACATCGTGCTTTGTTTGGCGCTCGAGTTCCGCAATTCGCTCGACGGAAAAGCGTGCTTTTGCACGAAGCTCTTCATAGTCTTGGCGAGGGACAATGCCAAGCTCGACGTGTGCTTCGACCGCTAGAAGCTCGATCTCGAGCCAGATGCTGAATTTGTTTTCATCGCTCCAAATCGCACCCATCGCCGGGCGCGTGTACCGTTCGATCATTGGATGTTTGGCAGGAAGATGGTCACTGGGCTTGGTCGTCGGTTTTCAAGCTGCGAAGATAGACTTTCTCCAGCTGCCGCTCTGAGTGGCGTGGAGCAAATTCCTCGACGTAGAGCGGGGTTACCGTGGCAGGATCGTGCCGGACTCCGGCAGCGTACAGCTCTGCAGCACGGCGTGCGACAAATCGTGCTGCCAGACGCTCCAGTCCTGGGATGTGGATGCCCTGGCGAAATGCGGCTGCTCCTGACCCGCAAAGGATCGTTGTTTGGGAAATGCGGCGCTCGATGGCTGTTGCCGGTGCTACTTCGACAGCGGTGAGCGATTGGCCATTGGCAGAGTAATGCTTGACAAAGAAAAGTTCATCGTGCGCAGCTGCGATCGCTGCGATGTCGCAATCGTGAATTTGTCGTGCAATCGGGACCGCTGCTGCTGCACACGCCTCGAGTGTCGGTACCGCGAGCAATGGCACCCTACGGGCGAAACAGAGACCTTTTGCAAAAGCAACGCCAATGCGCAGACCGGTAAATGAGCCAGGTCCAGTAGAGACAGCAACAGCGTCGAGTGGAGGGCTGCCGACGTCACTGAGCAATCGCTCGGCCAGGACTGCGAGCATTCGGTCGTGGATGCCAGGCTCGTCGAGCGTGTACTCACCGAGGAGATGTGTGCCACTTACCAGCGCAACTGCACAGACAGATCCGCTCGTCTCGAGTGCAAGGATGCGCGGTGGATGTTCAGATGCAGCGGTCGAGGGCACGGCGAACATCTTCGATGAGGTCGCTGGTATCTTCGATGCCAATGCTCAGTCGCACAAGACCCTCGGTGATGCCGCGGGCCTCGCGCACAGAGGGCGGGATGCTTGCATGCGTCATCGTTGCAGGGTGGCAGACGAGCGATTCGACGCCACCGAGCGACTCAGCGAGGGTGATGATTTCGAGCGCTGCCATGAACTGTTCAGCCTTCTGGCGGGAGCCAAGTTCGATAGAGACCATTCCGGAAAAGCCGCTCATCTGGCGTCGGGCAAGCTCGTGCTGCGGATGGGAAGGCAGTCCTGGGTAATAGACCTTCGCGACTGCTGGATGCTCCTGGCAGAGTTCGGCAATCGCAAGAGCATTCTTTTGGTGCTGTTCCATTCTCACTGCGAGCGTTTTGACCGATCGCAACAGGAGCCAGCAGTCGAAGGGACCAGGAACCGCACCGGCGGCATTCTGGAGGAAGTGCAGACGCTCTGCAAGCTCGGCGGAACGGACGACGACGACGCCATGGACCAAGTCGGAATGTCCGCCTAGGTACTTCGTTGCCGAATGGATGACGATGTCTGCGCCAAGCGACAGTGGACGCTGGAAGTAGGGCGAGGCGAACGTATTATCTACTGCCAGCAGTGCCCCGACGGAATGAGCAATCTCAGCCAGTGCTGCGATGTCGCTGATGGTCATCAGTGGATTGGTCGGCGTTTCGGTAAACAGCAACCGAGTTGTTGGACGAAGAGACGCCCGGACAGCATCGAGTGAGCGCATATCCGCTGTGTCGAAGTGGATGCCATGCCGCCGAAGCACAGTATCGAAGAGGCGGAAGGTTCCGCCGTACATATCCTCGGCCAGGAGGATATGATCGCCGCTGTTGAACAGCCGTGCAACAGCATCAATGGCTGCCATGCCACTGGCAAAGGCGATGGCATCGGTGCCATCTTCCAGCGCAGCAATGTTCTGCTCCCAGGCAGCGCGGGTCGGGTTGTTCGTCCGCGCGTACTCGAAACCATGGTGCTGGCCGATGCCTTCTTGAGCAAACGTCGAAGTCTGGTAGAGCGGGACAGTGACGCTTCCGGTTGCAGTGTCCGGTTGCTGGCCGATGTGGATCGCCTTCGTCGCAAAGCCGAGAGCCATACCAATTGCACGTGGTGGAGTCGTGCCACGAAGATAGGAAAGCGTCGCAGGTGGTCAGTGGAGCGGTCGGCGCTTTTTGATCCATCCCCCGCGCAGGTCTTTGGCAGTGGTCATCACGATGAATGCGCCCGGATCAATGCTGCGGACAGTATCGAGAAATCGGCTTACCTCGAGCCGAGTGATGACGCTGTAGAGCACCTCTGTTTTCTGCAGCTGCCCATGCTCGAGCGAAAAGCCGCGTTTGCCTTCCAGAACGGTGCAGCCGCTGCCGAGCTGTTCGATGATCGCGCGGCGGATTGCATCGCTTCTGTCGGAGACAATGGTGACGGCGATGTACTCCTCGATGCCGTCAACGACGAAATCCACTGCCTTCGATGCTACAGCATAGGTGATGATTGCGTAGAGGGCAACTTCAATCGAGAGAACGAACGCAGCAATCGAGAAGAGCACGACGTTGAAAATCAAAATGACATCGCCGATGCTCAAGATGGTCTTTCTGCTCACCGCGATTGCGAAAATTTCAGTGCCGTCGAGGACGGCACCCCCTCGAATCGCTAAGCCGATGCCCAGCCCGAGAAAGATTCCGCCGAAGATTGCATCGAGAAACTTATCTCCGGTGATTCCATCGAGTGGAGTTACTGCCACTGCAACCGCAAGGAGTACAATCGCAGCGGCAGCGCGGAACGCGAACTGCTTACTGATGCTGCGGTATGCAAGTGCGATGAAGGGAGCGTTCAGCACAACGAGCCACACTGAGAGGCCAATACTGGTTTGTGTGGCAAGCAGCAGAGATACTCCAGTAATACCACCATCAATGAACCCAACAGGCAGCAAAAACCCCCGCAACCCAACAGTTGCAGACGCAATGCCGGCAAGGAGCAACATCATCTCGTAGGCTACTGTCGCCCAGCGACGCGATGACATTCGGGCTTCAGTGGAGGAAATCTACTTCCTGCAAAGATGTGCTGCTGCACTACGAATTACTTGTTCGAACGCCAAGCTGCATAAATCGCCAGCGCGGCAGCCATCAACATCACCGTTGCAACAAGCTGCACAGCAATACGCACAGGATGGTGCATCGGCAGCAATGCAACACTGAGCTGACCTGTGAGTGAAAGCCCAACGAGCACCAGTGCAACACCGAGCGAATGACGAAGCTTCCTCATCGGCAAAACGAGACTGATTCAATCGTCGCTGTACGAATACGTGCGTTCTGCCTGGCAAGTTACGGGGCCAGCTGGAAGAATTCGGTATTTTTGCACTGCCACCGTTGCTTGTGAGTACCTCCAGAAGCTTCTATGGACATTACCCGCTCGGGGCACATTGTGCCCGTGCTCTTTGAAGATGAGATGCGCTCGGCGTATCTCGACTACGCAATGTCAGTCATCGTTTCGCGTGCGCTTCCAGATGTGCGGGATGGGCTCAAGCCCGTCCAGCGCCGCATCCTCTACGCGATGAACGAATTGGGGTTGCTGCCGAATCGTCCGTACCGGAAGTCTGCGCGCTTGGTCGGGGAAGTGCTCGGGAAGTATCACCCGCACGGGGATGCCTCAGTCTATGACGCAATGGTCCGCATGGCACAAGAGTGGACCATGCGCTATCCCCTGGTTGATGGGCAGGGCAACTTCGGCTCGATTGACAACGATGCACCCGCAGCGATGCGGTACACCGAAGCCCGCCTTGCACCAATCGCGATGGAAGTTCTCCGCGATATTGACAAGAACACGGTTGATTTCCGCCCAAACTTCGACGAATCCCTCCAAGAACCGAAAGTTCTTCCGACAGCTGTCCCCTTGCTGCTTGTCAATGGTGCGGAAGGCATCGCTGTTGGGATGAGCACGAAAATCCCGCCGCACAACTTGCGGGAGATTATCGCTGCCCTTCATGCGCTCATTGCGAATCCTTCCATCAGCGATGAGGAATTGCTCGAGTACGTCAAGGCACCAGACTTTCCTACTGGCGGGATCATCTACGGCTACGAAGGTGTGCGCGAGGCATACTTGACCGGGCGCGGTTCGATCCATGTCCGCGCTCGTGCTGCGATCGAAGTCGCAAAGTCGGGCAAAGAAGCGATCGTCATTACCGAAATTCCCTACGGCGTTACCAAATCAAGCTTGATTGAGAAAATCGCCGATCTAGTGCGGAACAAAAGCATTGACGGCATCACCGATATTCGGGATGAATCCGACCGCGATGGAATCCGTGTGGTGCTTGAATTGCGTCGTGATGCAATTCCCCGCGTGATCTTGAACAACCTCTACAAAAAGACACAGCTACAGACAACATTCGCGGCGAACATGATTGCACTTGTCGGGGGGCGGCCACGCTTGCTGACGCTGCGCCAGCTACTGGAACTGTTCCTGGAGTTCCGCATCGAGGTCGTCGTCCGCCGCACGCAGTACGAGCTCGAGCAGGCAGAGCGCCGTGCACACATCCTCGAAGGATTCATCATCGCACTCGATAACATTGACGCCGTCATCGAGACGATCAAACAGTCAGAGACACCGGACATTGCCTCGGTCCGTTTGCAAGAACGGTTCGGGTTGAGTGAGATCCAGGCTAAGGCAATTCTCGACATGCGTCTGCAGCGGCTGACTGGGCTCGAACGCGAAAAAATTCAGCAGGAGTACCGCGAATTGCTCAAGACCATCGAACGCCTCCGCGCAATTTTAGCAAGCAAAGAGTTGCAACTCCAAGTCATCAGCGAAGAGCTCGAACACATCGCTAACAAGTTCGGCGATGAGCGCCGCACCGACATCGTTTACGATGCGCGCGAGTTCTCGATCGAGGACATGATCGCCAACGAGGACGTCATCGTGACCATCTCCCGCAAGGGAATGATCAAACGAACGCCGCTAACAAGCTTCCGCCGTCAAGGGCGTGGCGGGAAAGGTTTGAGCGGCGCCAGTACGTATGACGATGACTTTGTCCAGCACCTGCTCCGCGCTTCGACACACGATTACTTGCTCTTTTTTACCGATCGCGGACGTGTCTTCCGAGTCAAGGTCTATGACATCCCCGAAGGAGGACGCACTGCAAAAGGACGGTCAATTGCGAATATCATCAACGTTGAGTCCGGCGAGCGCGTCACTGCGTACCTACTTGTGCAAGGTGCATTTTCGTCGGATCGGTACATCTTCATGTGCACGCGGCAGGGAATCGTCAAGAAGACGGTGCTTTCGGAGTTCGAAAGCGTCCGCTCGAATGGAAAGATCGCCATCACGCTCAACGAAGGCGACATTCTGCTCGACGCTCGGCTGACTGATGGTACGTGTGACATCATCATCGGGACCCATCGTGGCATGGCATGTCGCTTCCGCGAAAGTGACGTTCGCCCAATGGGGCGGACTGCCGCTGGTGTCCGTGGTATCAAACTCGAAGAGAATGATTATGTCGTTTCGATGGTTGCCATCAAGCATCCGGATACGCAAGTTGTCGTCGTCGGGGAAAAAGGGTACGGCAAGCGAACGCGCTACCAAGATTTCCGCTTGACGCGGCGTGGTGCCAAAGGGGTCATTTCGATGAACATCACCGAGAAGACCGGTAATGTCGTTGCGCTGCTAGAGATCACCGACGAGGATGATTTGGTCGTCATCACCAAAAACGGCAGGCTGATTCGGCAGCCGGCGCGTGAGATTCGTCTTATCGGTCGGAATACGCAAGGTGTGCGCCTAATCCGATTGGAGGAAGGCGAAGAGATCGCCGACATCGCTGTTGCGCCTCAGGATTCTGACGACAACGCTGACGAAACCACTCCGCTCCCCCCGGAGGCGAGCGATGGACTTCCTCCGCATAGTCTCAACTGAAGTTGAACGCACGGATACCACTTGGACAGGCAGACGATGAGCCAAACACACCACACAGACATCGCAATCATCGGTTCTGGACCTGCTGGACTGACAGCGGCGCTTTACGCTGCCCGGGCACAACAACGAGTGCTTGTCTTCGAAGGCAATCAGCCTGGTGGCCAACTAACGATTACAACGGAGGTCGAAAACTATCCCGGCTTCGAGAAGGGAATTCTCGGCCCAGAGCTTATGGACATCATGCGCAAACAAGCGCAGCGCTTTGGAGCGGAGTCAATCTACGAACACGTCATTGATGTTCAGCTCGACCGCCGTCCCTTCGAGCTGCTGACCGATCGCGAACGCCGCTACACTGCTGATGCACTCATCATCGCAACCGGCGCGAGTGCGAAGATGCTCGGCGTGCCCGGAGAAGCCGACTACATGGGCTACGGCGTCTCAGCATGCGCGACGTGCGATGGGTTTTTCTTCCGCAATCAACGCGTGGCAGTTATCGGTGGTGGGGATACTGCGATGGAAGAAGCGCTCTACCTGACGCGCTTTGCCTCGGAGGTGACCATTATCCACCGGCGAGACGAGTTCCGCGCTTCGAAGATCATGCTCACCCGAGCACAGCAGAACGAAAAAATCCGCTGGATTACTCCGGCAGTGGTGGAGGAATTTCTCGGAGAGACTCTCCCGACCGGAGTCAAGCGACTGACTGCATTGCGGCTGCGCAACGTTCAGAGTGGTAATGTCTGGGAGGAGCCCTTCGATGGTGCATTTGTGGCAATTGGACATCAGCCGAACACTGAAATTTTCCGCGGTAAACTCGCGATGGATGATGCTGGGTACCTTGTGACCGAATGCAAATCCACCCGAACATCAGTGGAAGGTGTCTTCGCCTGCGGGGACGTTCAAGATCACGTGTACCGCCAGGCGGTGACAGCAGCCGGGAGCGGATGTATGGCAGCACTCGATGCTACGCGCTGGCTGGAATCGGTGCGTCATCGCGCGGAGGTCGCTGCATAGCTTGGACCGTTGGCGTCGAAACTTATGGGCGCTGTGGTCAGCCCAGATGCTTGCAATGATCGCGATGAGTGCGGTCATTCCGTTCCTCCCACTGTTTATTCGTCAGCTTGGCGTCGCCAGCGAGGTAGAAGAGCGCCAATGGAGCGGGTTGGTGTTCGCTGCACCATTCTTTACATCGCTGATCGCCTCGCCGATTTGGGGAGCACTTGCGGATCGCTACAGCCGCAAGGCGATGGTGCTGCGGGCCGTTGTTGGAATTTCGATTGCGCTGATTTTGATGGGGCTTTCGCGGAGTGTGCAGGAGCTGTTCTTCTGGCGGTTAGTGCAGGGTGGCATCAGCGGATTTATCGCCGCTGCATTGGGGTTCGTAGCTGCCGAAACGCCACCGACACATCGTGGCTACGCCATCGGGGTTCTGCAGACATCCCAATCAGTAGGTGCGGTCGTTGGACCGTTTCTCGGTGGTCTCATTTCGCACTATGCAGGAATGCGCTCAGTCTTCTGGGTCATGAGTGCGCTCTGCGCTCTCAGTGCTGTCGTTGTACTCCTAGCAGTCGAGGAAACGAGTACACCCGACCGCTCCAGGAAGCAAACTCTCCAGCTAAGGGACAATCTCCGTGCAGCGTGGACGATTCCGGGCTTTGCTCTTGCGTTGGGGTGCATCGTGCTTGCGCAGATGGGGACGGTCATGCCAAGTCCGCAGATGCCGTTTTTCCTGGAGGAGCTTGGTGTCGGCGAGCAGCAGCTCCAACTCGTCACCGGAATTGTCGTCGGTGTGACAGGCTTGAGCACGCTCGTTGCAGCACCGTTCATCGGCAAGGAAGTTGATCGGCGCGGTGCGCGGACGATTGTGCGGTGGAGCGCTGCGGTTGCAACGGTGAGTTTGCTTGTGCAGGCAATCGCCGGATCGGTTTGGGTGGTCCTTGCCGCGCGAGTCATTTTAGGAATTGCTCTGAGCGGGTTAGTGCCAGCACTCAATACGTTTGTGAGTATGCGTATTCCCGAAGGGCGCCAGAGCGGGATGATGTCGCTTGCGTCCAGCGCGATGCTACTGGGGAACTTGGTCGCTCCGCCGATTGGCGGTTTGCTCTCGGCTCATGCAGGAATTCGCGTTGTTTTCGGTGTCGCATCGCTCTGCACTGCCAGTATTCTGGCGGTGCTCTGGTGGGTTCCTCGACGAAACGCCAATCGCCGAGCAGTCTGAGAAGCGATGTGTATTTTTGCGGCAATCGGAGTGTAGCGCAGCCCGGTAGCGCACACCTTTGGGGTGGGTGTGGTCGCGGGTTCAAATCCCGCCACTCCGACTGGTGGCGCCTGCAGCAATGCACGCGCCATTTTTGTTCGGAGGCTAACTTTGCTGCCGGAACATGGTTTCAGTTGGAGCATCCACGCAGTGAACCTTTCGCGTTTTGGTTACCTCCGCGTTGCAGCATGCAGTCCTGCAGTGCGCGTTGCTGATGTCGAGTTCAACTGTCGAGCAATCGCAGAGGCATATCGTGCGCTTCGCAGTGTTGGGGTGCAGATTGCAGTGTTTCCAGAAATGGCGACCGTTGGGTATACGTGCGCTGATTTAGTGTTGCATTCGCCCCTGCTGGATGCGTCCGATCGGGGACTGTACGCGCTTGCAACGCTGGTACGTTCGCTCGGTGGTGTGCTCGCCATCGGTGCACCAATCCGTGCATGGGGCCGACTCTACAACTGTGCGGTTGTCATTAGTAGCAGCGGAATTGTGGGGGTTGTCCCCAAGCAATTCATCCCGAACTACGGAGAGTACTACGAGCAGCGTTGGTTTGCGCGACCGAGCGGGCAGCTGCCATCGCAGGTAGCAATCGCCGGCCAACAGGTGCCGTTTGGTCCAGGGCTTGTCTTCGAGGCACGCGTCGGTGAGATGCACGCAGCAACGATTGGTGTCGAGCTGTGCGAAGACCTATGGGCCCCAGCACCGCCGAGCGAAGCGTTAGCGTGCGCGGGAGCAGACGTGTTGCTCAATCTTTCCGCTAGCAATGAAGTGCTCGGGAAAGCGGACTATCGGCGCGACTTAGTGCGAATGCAGTCGGCGCGGTGTATTGCTGGCTATGTCTATGCCTCTGCCGGTGCGGGTGAATCAACAACGGACACTGTCTATAGCGGCCACTGCATTATTGCAGAAAACGGCGTGATCCTCGGAGAGAATCGTTCGTTTTCGTTCGACACTGAGTGGGTTATGGCTGATCTCGATTGTGAGCGGTTGCAGTACGACCGTCGCCGGATTGCGACGTTCGGACAGCAAGCGATGCCCCCGCTGCAGCGGATGCAAGTAGCAATTCCTGCGCTTGAAGGAGAGCGGCCTCATCGCGTCATTGATGCGTCTCCTTTTGTGCCGGCCAATCCATCCAAGCGCGCCGAACGATGCCAGGAGATAGCAGCAATTCAAGAAACAGCGCTCGCAAAGCGTCTGCTCCATACTGGGCTGCGTGCTGTTGTTCTCGGACTTTCGGGAGGACTCGACTCAGCATTAGCACTCTTGGTGAGTGTGGGGGCATTCGACCGACTCGGCTACGATCGCAAGGGAATTCATGCCGTGATATTGCCTGGACCTGGTACGTCCGAACGAACACGCCAGCAGGCTGAAGCACTCGCTCGTGCGTTGGGTGCCACCGTGCAAATCATTTCCATCACTGATGCTGTTGAACACCATCTCGATGCTCTTGGTCACACCGGTGAGCACGATGTTCTCTTCGAGAATGCACAAGCACGAGAGCGCACGCAGATTCTCATGGACCTTTGCCACAAACACCACGCTCTCATGGTCGGTACCAGCGATTTATCCGAGCTTGCCCTCGGCTGGACAACGTACGGCGGTGACCACATGAGCATGTATGGTGTCAACGCAGGCGTGCCAAAGACACTCGTTCGGTATATCATCGAGTGGTGGGCCCAGGCACTCGGCGATGCAAAAGCAAAAGACGCGCTGGCAGCAATTTTACAAACGCCGATTAGTCCAGAATTGCTGCCGCCCAATCCCGATGGCTCAATTGTGCAGCGCACTGAAGAAGTGCTCGGACCGTACCAAGTTCACGACTTTTTCCTGTACAACCTCATCCGCTGGGGATATGCTCCTGAGAAATTACTTGAGCTTGCGGTCTGGGCGTTCGAGGGGAAATACGCCCGCAAGGAACTGGACCAGTGGCTGTCAACGTTCCTTGATCGCTTCTTTGCCAACCAATTCAAACGGTCATGCTTACCAGATGGTCCCAAAGTTGGGTCGGTTGCTCTTTCCCCACGGGCGGATTGGCGTATGCCAAGCGACGCTCTTCCGGTGGTGTGGCTCGCCAGTGGCGGGGAAATGATGCCGCCGTCGTAGATTTGCGGCGTGGGTACGAGGAGAGTCAACTAATCATCGGCAATGCCGATAGTTCTTATTACCGAATAACGGTGAAGGTGCTCAATGAAACGAGCTATCTCTTCTCTGCCAACGGATGCTATTCGCGTGGCGATTGCCGATGACCACGAGCTCGCGCGTGTAGGACTCTACCGCATGCTCTCGAGCGATAGTAGCGTCGAAATTGTCGGCGAAGCTTCTGATGGGGACCAGCTTCTTGCACTTGTCGAAAAACAGAAACCTGATGTGGTTTTTCTCGACATCTTCATGCCACGCCGCAATGGATTGGAAACTGCGCGAGAACTGCGCTCACGTATTCCGACGGGCAAACCCTACATCATCATGCTTACAACGTTCGAGGACTATTCCTACCTTCAGCAAGCCTTGGCAATCGGAGCGGATGGGTACCTTTCCAAAGATGTCAGCCGCCAGGAATTGCTCTCGTCACTACGATCAGTGGTCAAAGGGGAGCGAGTTTTCTCGCGTTCGATTCTGGCGCTCATGCAGGGCATGCGCTCCAAACACTCGGCGGAATCGCTCTCAACGGTCACGCTGACAAAGCGCGAAGAGGAAATCCTTGAGCTTGTCGCCCAAGGATTGACAAGTAATGAAATCGCTGATCGCCTCTTCATCAGTCCTCGGACCGTTGAGACGCACCGTGCGCATTTGATGGAGAAGCTCGGTGCAAAAAATGCAGCCGCACTGGTGCGTTATGCAATCCTGCATTCAATCTACTTTCCCGGTCACGGTCGCCCCTCGAATGCCTCCTCTGCGGAGAGCGCTTGCTAAAGTAGCTACGTACGGTGTAGGGCAGCGCGAAAGAAATTACGTAGTAGTACGTATTGCTGGCCAGGAGGGAAACCGCCAAATTTGCAACCGTTCTGCAGAGCACATTGCGTAGGCACTCGATGAGTCTGCAAGAGGCTAACTCTGACGACGAGAGTTTCACTCCTGAGATAGGTTTAGCGATGCGCGTTCGAGATCGGCGGTATCACGTGCTCATAGTCATTCTCTTGTTGATCTGGGGTCCCCCTCAAGGGTGGGCTGATGGCAATGTCGGCATTGGTACGACGTCTCCCGATACATCGGCATTGTTGGAGCTTCGCTCGGTTCGGAGCGGGCTGCTTATCCCACGAATGACGACTGCACAGCGGGATGCGATTATTCTTCCGGCAAAGAGTCTCCTGATTTTCAACACTACAACCAATCGCTTCGAGTACAACGACGGCACCCCCGCTGCACCGAATTGGGTGCCATTCCTCACCGGAAGTGGCAGTTTTTGGTCGTTGCAAGGTATCCCAAGGTGTTGATTCTGACGGCTCGGAATCGAGCAATTACAATCAAATGCATATTCACAAGCAAAGGTTCCGTCATATGCAGTGGGGCTTTCTATGTCTGGCGCGATTTTCTCAATCGCGGCTCCCTTACCAACAGTGGGCTTATCGAGGTGGGGCAGCCATGAACCAACGGTTGTGCCAATGCCAACCCGAGTCTAATCCTGCCCGCTGGTGCACAAGGGCAACCCAAGCTGCTGCGTGGTTATAGAGCACCGGTCCGTGGTTTCTTCCTCAACCATGCATCGAACATCGGCGGGGCAAGTGTCAATAGCAGCGGCGTCCTCGATCTCCGCGCGGATGGTCGCTCGGAATCTCCATTTGCTATCGTTGGCTCTGGGAGTGCAATTTTAGTCACTGTACCTACAGCGCGGCTTCGCATCGCGAACGCTTCGCAGCTCAATGTTGATGGTTCCAGCCATCTGGTCGTTTCGAGCACGTGGCAACCCGCGGCGTTGACCATTGACTCTGGTTCGACACTCCGTATCAGTGCAACGGGAACACCGGGACGCTTTTCGTTGCTCGACTTATCCATAATGGATTTTGTGGGTATGAACTTAACACTGCACTGTTCCTGCTCAATGCGATGTATGAATGCGGCACTACGGTCCGCTATCGTGGATCGTAGCTAACCCAGTCCTCCAGGCTACTGCTGCAGAGCCGAACCATCGCTACGGTATTCTCGAAACATAGGGAGGTAATAAGCGAGCCAATGGCGACGTGCACGTTGGCTGCGGACTGTTAGTCAATACCTGCTCAACTCCGCATACCATCTCGATGGTGATTATACGCTCACAGTGCACCATGCCGACACTGCTTTCACCACGATTTGGCAAGATTCTGCATTTGCTGATTGCCAGTCTCTGTCAGAGGTTCCTGGGCGCTTCCGCCATGTTTAGCAGCACGCGTCATCGTTGACCAAAGCACCAACGGTGCTGCTTAGAAATTCGCTGCAGATGCGATAGGTCCTTCCGCTGACAGGCTTTCATTTGCATTTGGGCGTGATGTTACGCTCGAGTATTAGGCTCGGCAGGAACTGGAGCTTCGGTCGCGGCAGGTGCAACATGCTGAGCAACTAGCGCTGGAAGCGAATGCATCGAAATCAGCATTCATACAGCGGCTAACGCGCTATCTACGTTCGTCGCTGGTGACTACGCTCGAAGGAGTGCACCACATGGTACTACAGATGGATTCCAGCAACGAGCGACAGACGCGTTTTGTCAAACTTGCCAATGAAAGCTCAGACCGCTTATTTGCCATCGTCAGTGATTTGCTCGATGTCGCTGGTGAACATTCTGTCAACGGTCCTGATACGGTCGAACTGGGACGTATCCTCCATCAGGCTCAGCAGACCTACCGCACATGGGGCGGAAGCTGCATCTTCATCGAACGGAGTGTCGAACACGGAACACGCCTTGCTGCCGAAGAACGCGTTGTCGCCGATGCATTTGCAAATCTTTTCGCTGCGCTAACCGCTGGGACGCGAAGCGGTGCGATTGAGCTAACGACAATTATCAATGCCCAAGAACAGGTGCTCGAAGTGCAAGTGCTCGCTCCGTATAGCCTCGAGGTTGCAGAGCTGATCAGAGTATTCAACCGCTCGCAGCAGCACTTGGTGGAAGCACTCGCACACGACCGCGATGACATCCTCTTCCGGTTCGGGATTGCTGCATCGCAGATACGCCGCGTTGGCGGTACGTTCAGCGTCGAGACGCTCGGTCAGGAAGGGAATGTCGCCCTGATCACTCTCCCGCTTGCATGAAAAAGTGGCGCTCGGGTCCAGCACCACGAGCGCCACGTACTCCATGACCCTCACACAGACGCTTGGCAAGCGAAGGGACCGATCCTCCGCATGCCAATTTCTGCACTATCGAACGATGAGCAACTGTCGTGTTATGCGAACAGGACCGCTTTCGTAGCGGACGAAATAGAGTCCGCTGCTCATGTCTGCAATCGGCACGTCGAGTTGATAGGTGCCTGCGGAAAGCTCACCATCGAGTACTGTCCGCACCGGATTACCGAGTGCATCGTAGAAGCGAATGCTTGTGGGTGCATCGAAGCCAACACCGAATCGAATTGTGACCGCATCACTTGTCGCTGGGTGGGGGCTAACGTCCACGATTGAGAACGTTGTCGTGGAGACTTTGACAAAGCGTCCGTCAATGAAGCAAGTCGTCGGCAGCAAACTATCGCCGAGCACAGTAGGAATTACGCACCGCCGCTCACTGTTGCCGGCACCATATGGGATGCATTCGGCGATCGCAGTTGTAGCGAAGCGCTGCTCAGCAAGATCGCTAATGAGCACAGTAAAGCGGAGCGTTGCAACGGCGCCGTTGGCAGCAATTGGCGTCTGCCCGCGACCTTGAATGAGAAGCTCCGCAGTACTCGTTGTGCCATCGAGTGATTCTTGCGCTGTTAGTTGCCAAGTTGCATCAAGCACTTCTCCGCGCGTGATGCTGTTGGGCACGTAGAGGAGCTGCTTTGCGTTGTAACGAACGCGAATGTCGAATCCGTACACTTGCGCTCCTCCCCAGTTGAGAGAACGGACTTGCACTTGAGCGCCTGCATCGTTTCCGCTTCGGAAGTTGAACAGTGGGGAATCGAATGTCGTCCGTACTTCGATTGGGATAACGTACCCTACCCCGCGGAGCTCAGCGGTATCGGCATCGCCGCCACGATATTCGACGCGAATAAATGCGCTATAGCCACGTGGTTGGTCAGGGAGGAATCGTACCGCAATTGGGCGTGTTTGCCCAGCCGATACCACCAGCGGATTGGCAGGCGTTGGCGGAGATTCGAGTGCGAAGTACGCAGCATCGGGTCCGAGGATTGTTGCACCGATGACTTCGACGTCAGACGCGGGAGTGCCGGCAGGTGCGGTATTGGTCACTGTGGCGGCACCGAGGGGTTGATCACACGTGGTAACCGAGCCAAAGTCGTATCCTTCCAGCGTCGGTTGGTTGACGGTATAGCCATAGCCAATTAGCTCGACGATCGTCTCTGCTTGCCCGGTCGGCTCTGGGACGGGAGGCTCGGCGTTGTGGAGGATACGCACAAGCGCTTTCCGCTCTCCTGTCCCTGATGGGCGAAATTGAACTGCCAAGAGCGCAGGCGCAGCACCAATCGGAAGTGTGGCATCTTGGAGGGCATCGAGCAACTGGAAATCCTCCGGGTAGAGGTTCCGATTTGGATCGCGCGTCGGGAGCAGCTCAACGGCATAAACGCGGAGGTCTGCTGATTGGCTCGTATTCGTGATGGTAACAAATTGTTCGGTGTTGCCGGCTTGGCTTTGGGTCGTTGTCCCCACCAGGATTGGTGTGCGGAAGATCGCACCCGTTGCCTCGATTTTTTCGAGGTAACCAAATGCAGTCAGTGCATCCGACCGGGTACCGACGCCAGTGAAGTCACCCAGGAGGCGACTTGTCAGATCAAATTCCGCTTGGGGTGTGCAGGCGATCTGAACGCGAACGACGTCTTGACCGTTGGGGAAGAGTGTAAACGGTGGCTGACGATCGGCACCGACAATGCGGAAATTCTGCTCGTTGGCAGGAAGGTACACAGCGGTGCATTGCACTTGATCTTGACCGTCGTTGCGAACGAGGCCATTGAGCACTTTTGTGGTACCGAGCCGAACGCGTCCCCAGCTGTTTCCAATGACAATTGGCCCTGGAGAGATTGATTGGCCTTTCCACTCCGACCATGGCTTGTCGCCTCCAGAGCCGGGCGCATCGCTCATGAAACGGACGGTAATGGAGAAGGTGCTATCGTTTGTCGGGGCAAAACACATTTCCTTGAGAAAGACTTCGCCGCCCGGCGGAATCGTTATCGGCAGTGGCGGATCGGTCGGGTCGGTGAGACTAAATGGTGGCTGAATCGTCGAGCGATCGATGTCGGTGATTGTCAGTGTATCGGTGCCAGGGTTGCGGATGCGTAGTCCACGAGCTAACTGCTGAGAATGGCAGCGGGATTGACCCGATGGGACAGTTCCTGCGTCCCAATCATCGACGATGATGTGTGGCTGGATGCCACGCCCGAGAACCTGTACAGCGAACGGCGCACATTGCTCGACGACCAAGAGGGAATCCTCATCGCGCTCATTGTCGCGAACATGCTCAGTTTGGGGCGTGTAGCGGAGGCGGACTTGAATGCTTTGTCGCGGATACAGTGCTAAGCCACCCGGTGGAATTGTCGGCTCCACAATTGCGAATGCTGACCCCTTTTTCAGACGGAGGTCCGTGATGAGAAATGTTGAATCTGCATTGTTCGTAATGGTTGCAGTTATCTCCGTAGATCGTCCGACACGAACGTTCCCGGCATCAATAGGATTGGGGCGGATCGAAACCTTCGGTGCAACCCAGAAGACGCTGTCATAGCTGAAGTTGAGTGCACGATCGCCGACGTAGAAGTACGCTTGTGCATCTTTGGTTTTATCTATGACCCGCAGGCGGAATTTGACGATGCTGTTTTTCTGATCTTGCGGAAGGATGTTATCCGTGATGAGATTGCCATCAGCCTCGAGTAATTCAATTGCGTAGTTGAACGATGGCTTGCCCTCGACAAAGTCGATGGCATTGATTCCGGTTCCAATATGGTTGAGGGTGTCGTTGATTGGAAAATCTTGTCCTGTCTCACGTGCAGTGTAGATGTAGTCACCGCATTCTTGTTCGCGGCTTAGTGGCGGTGGAATGGTATCGAATTCATCGAGTCTGCGGTAGGCGGTGGCAGCAGGCCACCCGTAGGAATCGAAGCTGCCCCAACCGTAGATGTAGCCACCAAACGGTGCGTTTCCTTCGATCAGGTGCGCACCGTTGTTGACGAAGAGACGGGCGTAGTGAAAGTTCGTGCCAGGGATGCGGTTGCCGAGAATGTCCGGAGCAAGGGTAGTTACAGGGACGCCGTCAACCTTGATCGAGCGAAGGTCTTTCTGCTCTGGATCGTTGATATCAGCAGATACGATCAAGTTGAAACGGTGGCGACTATAAGCGGGATTCGATGGGGCTTGGAAAATAGTAGCCTTCGTGTACTGCTCGATGGGGACAACGTAGATCATGAATGGGTCGAACATGTTATTGTTGTCCCATTCCGCGGAGGCGGAGTACTGCATCAGGAAAAATGGTTTGTTTGATTTCCAGACCGACATGCCGCGTACACCGGTCGCTTGGCCAGGGCCAGTGACGACGAGCCCTGCATCCGGGAGCGAGCGTACCTCGCCACGCTTGAGACCTGGCATGATGAATTCTTCGAGCTTCTGTTTGGTCCTGAAATCGTACGTCGTACACACGATGTTCGTCCCATCCTGGAGAGCGACGACACGGAAAAAGTCCCCATAACCGCCACGTTCATACTCGATGCTGACGTACGATCGCCCCCACATCGACGTCGGCGGGATCATTTCGATCATATGGTCACGGCCATTGAAAATATCGAAGCTTGGTACCATCGTCCGTTGGTGATAGCTAATGAACCCAATTGGTTTGTTTGCTCGGACGATGCTACCGGAAAGATCGAATTCCCCTCGAGTTGTGCCGTCTCCTTGGACAAGGTAGCACTGGCCAGGCTGTAATGTCACTGTCCAGGTTGCGCCGTACCGGCGTCCCTTTTCCGTCCGTGCTGATGTTATTCCGTGATCCCCGATATTCGGTTTGCGAAGCTCAATACTGACACGTGTATCCCTGTAGGCTGCAACAATAGCAAAACCACCTTTCCAGTTTCGGAATTCGCGAAAGTCTGGCCAGCCGAGGTGGATGTACTCATTGCCCCACGATTGGACCGGAATTGCTAAGTAACCATCAGAACTCACCTGCTTTCCATTGTAAACGTAAACAGAAACTGGGTCATCTGCGACAATCCGTACTGCAAGATCGAGCGGAACTTCACTTTCCTCTGCCTCTGGCATCGGCACGTCACGCAACGTCAGCACTGTAACGCGCATAGCTTGCACGTTGAAGACTTTCTGGAAGCCCAGGCCTGGGATTTCGTACCGAAATCGGGTATTCCGTGATGACGTTACGTAGATCTCCCGGGCTGTTACCGGTTGCTGAGGACTATCGTTGAGCGGAAAGCAGAAATAAAATTCTTTCCCTTGCGAGCCGTTCGTCAAGAGCTCAGCGGCGGTGGGAATGCGTCCCGTACCCCGGGGTGCACGAAGCTCCTGAGCACTCGCAGCACTGTAGAGCAGGAGTGTCGCAATGGCCCAATGAGCAGCATTTCGAATCATCGGTCCTCCTCGAAACTGTTGAATGCTTCATGGTTCCAAGCCAAAAATACTCAGCTCACACGTAAGAACCAAATGCTTACTCTAGAGCCGTTCGGTACACCGCACAATGCAGCAATTGCAGAGCAGATCAGTAGCGTTCTACTCTGCCCCGGTGTAGCAGCACTCTATTTTTGCAGTGTTGGATGTTGCTTCCACAACCGCAGCTGCAATGAGTGCAGAATTTCCCATTGTGTTTGAACCTGTGACGTTCGACAACCGCCGCCGTCCAGCGGAGGAATTCGCCAAAATTGCGCAGATGATTCGCCGTGACATTATCAAGTCGCTCGTTCTGGCAGGGTCGGGGCATAGTGGTGGTCCACTCGGGAGCACTGACATCTTCGCAGTGCTCTACTTCGGTGGATACATGCGCTATAACCCGCAGAATTGGTGGACACCGCGGGACCGCTTCGTCTTGAGCGCTGGGCACATGTGTCCTGTCCTCTACGCAACACTTGCGAACACTGGCGCATTCCCCAAAGAAGAGCTTCGCACACTCCGAAAGTACAACTCCCGACTCCAAGGGCATCCTGGACGCGATATGGGCTTACCCGGCATCGAGACGTCGACTGGTTCACTCGGACAAGGCATCTCGATCGCTGTCGGTATGGCGATGGCTGATAAGCTCCTCGATCAAAACGGCTATCGCGTCTTTACGCTCACTGGCGATGGGGAACTCCAGGAAGGAAGTGTCTGGGAAGCAGCAATGGCTGCAGCGAACTACAAGCTCGACAACTTCTGCTGGATCATTGACAACAACGATTGCCAGATCGACGGCCGTGTCCATGAGGTGATGAGTATCTATCCGCTTGAGGAGAAGTGCCGTGCATTTGGGTTCGATGTCCTCACCGTCAACGGTCACGACTACGGAGAACTCTGCGCAGCCTTTGACCACTTCATCGCCAACAGTGAGAAAGGATCGGGCAAACCCACAGCAATCATCGCGAAAACCCTCATGGGCAAAGGCGTCTCCTTCATGGAGGACCGCTACGAATGGCACGGCAAGCCTCCCACGTGGGAACAGGCGCGCATTGCTCTCCGCGAATTAGGTGAAGATGTCCCAGAACCTGTTGCAGCATGATTCACCACCACCAATTGTGACAATGAGCAAACCCTCTCAACTCCGCGGTATGAAACCTACCCGTCAAGGCTTCGGCGAAGGACTCGTCGTACTTGGTGAACGCTACGACAACGTCGTCGTCCTCGGGGGTGATATCACTGGCTCGGTGATGACGTCACTGTTCAAGGAGCGATTCCCCGACCGCTTCTTCTCGATCGGTGTCGCCGAACAGAATGCAACGACGATCGCTGCTGGTCTTGCCCTCAGCGGGAAGATTCCGTTCTTTGCGTCGTATGGTGCCTTCTGTGCGCTGCGCAACGCCGATCAACTTCGCATCAGTGTTTGCTATAACGAGGTCAACGTAAAAATCGGAGGCGGGCACGCGGGCATCAGCGTCGGCCCAGATGGTGCTACTCACCAAGTGCTCGAAGAGATTGCCTACCTGCGCACGCTTCCGCACATGACGCTGCTTGTACCGTGCGACTACCTCGAGACAAAAAAAGCAACGATCGCGATGGGAGAGATGGTCGGGCCTGCATACATCCGCTTCGGACGGGCAGCAGTGCCGTTTTTCACAGCCGATGATACGCCCTTCGAAATCGGAAAAGCGCAAGTCTTTCGTGAAGGGAGCGACGTTGCACTCATCGCGTGTGGGGCAATGGTATGGGAGGCGCTATTGGCAGCCGAGCAACTTGCCAAACGTGGTATCCAGGCGAAAGTGATCAACGTTTCGACGATCAAGCCATTCGACGTCCAAACCGTTGTAGATGCAGCGCGCCAGTGCGGTGCAATTGTGACGGCGGAAGAACATCAGGTCCACGCAGGCTTGGGTGGAGCTGTGGCAGAGGTCGTTGCGAAGAATTTCCCCGTGCCGATCGAGTTCGTTGGAGTAAAAGATAGCTTTGGTGGCAGCGGCGAACCTGAAGAGCTCATGGAAAAGTTCGGTTTGACGTGGAAGGAAATCTACGCCGCAGCGCTCGTTGCAATGGAGCGTCGCGATCGCGGCCTCATTGGGTACCGCGCTGTCAAAGATGTCCCACACTATCACCCAGAGTTGCTCGAAGCCGATGGACAGCCCGCTCGGTAAGCTCTGCATCGCCTTTCTGGCTGTTGCGAATATTCTTCTCCGGGCGCAGACGCTCGTACTCTCGCTCGATTCCGCCGAACGGACATCTGCCACGCTCTATAGCAACGCAGCGATCCTGCGGCACCACTGGACGGTGCAAATTCCCCCGGGTAGCTCGATGGTCCGTATTGAACAACTGCCCGAGATGGTTGCGCCGCTATCGCTTGGGCTACACTGGCAAGAGCCAGCAGTGAGAACGCTCACGATGCGCTTGGTGCCGCCAGTGGAGAATGCTCCTGAACTGCTCCGCACATACGTTGGACGAGCAGTTTCGCTCCGCCGCCGTGATGGCATCGTTGAGGGTGAGCTTGTTCTCCCGCCGACGTCGCTCGTTGGAGGCGTCGAGCCTTGCTACGTCGGAGCTGTCCTCCGAACGCGAAGTGGCGAACTCTTAGTATCTCCGTGCGGCGAGCTTGTGCTCCCACCATCCGATGTGGCTATAGCGCGAACACCAGTGCTATCTGCTGAGGTATCGGTGCAGAACGCAGTGAAATCAGCGCTGGAGCTTCGCTATCAATGCGATGGCATCCAATGGCAAGCCAGCTACGACGCGACATTGCTCGACGATGACAAACTCCGACTGGAAGGTGTTGTCCACATCCTCAACAACACGCACACGTCGTTCCGGTGCAGCGAACTACGGCTTATTGCTGGCTCGGTCAACTTCCGTACTCCGAAAAGTACAGTCTTCGCTGATGTTGCTACCTCTGCGATGCGCACAGTAGAGGCTCAAGCGAGCCTTGCTCCGCTGGAGGAGAGCTTCGACGAGTACCACCTGTACACCTTGCCGTTTGGTGCCACACTGGCAGCAAATTCGACGACGGTGCTGCTCCTGCGCCCCCGCGTCACACTGCCGGTCAAGCGACGGTTGATTGCGCGTGGTCGTTTCTACGGGCACACGAGTGCGGCTGATGATGGGAGTGTAGAGGTTCCTGTGTCCTCAATCGTTGAGTTCGTCAATGCGCCGCCTGATTCTCAACCGCTTCCAGCTGGACTACTCCGCGTGTGGAGGCAGTCGGCAGGTGGCTCGCTCGAGCTTGTTGGCCAGGATGAGATTTCGCATACGGCGCTTGGTGAACGTGTTGCTGTCGAAGTTGGTCGCGCCTTCGACGTTCGCGTTCGGCGACGTGATGTCGAAAGCCGTCGTCTCTCGGAGCGAGTAACCGAATACACTGTCGAGTATTCGCTCCAGAGTAGTCGCTCTCAGCGGACCGAACTGAGCGTTCTCGAGACGTTTGCGGGGAACTGGGAGATCATCTCCAGCACGATTCCTTACTCGAAGCGCTCGGCCCAGCAGGCGGAGTTTACGGCGACTCTCCCTCCGAAAGGCACTGCAACGTTCCGCTACACTGTGCGCCAATCGTGGTAGGCGATGGAGTACTGCATCCTGGCAATCGAAACCTCGTGCGATGAAACTGCTGCAGCAGTGATTGCAGAGCGGAAAGTGCTCAGCAATGTGATTGCCTCGCAGCAGGAGCACCATTGCTGGGGAGGAATCGTTCCCGAGATCGCCTCGCGCGCGCATCTGGAGCGTATTTGGTTCATCGCCGAACAGGCACTTGAGGATGCTGGAATAGAGCTTGACCAACTCGATGCGGTTGCGTGTACGGTGCAGCCTGGATTGGCTGGCTCACTCTTCGTTGGAGCGAACTTCGCCAAAGGACTTGCTCTCGGGCTGCGGCGAGCTTGCGTTCCAGTGCATCACCTCGAAGGGCATATTCTCTCGGGATTTCTCGCTGATCCGGCATTAGAGCTTCCGGCAGTCGTTCTCGTTGCCAGCGGAGGCCACACACTGCTGGTGCTATTGGAGAGTGTGGCGCAGTACCGGCTGCTCGGCTCAACGCGGGATGATGCTGCCGGAGAAGCATTCGATAAAATCGCGACACTCCTGGGTCTGGGCTATCCTGGCGGCCCGGCGCTCGAACAGTTGGCTCAGAGTGGGACACCGGATATACCGTTGCCGCGGCCGCTGCTTTCGGACCCACGGTTTGAATTTAGTTTCAGCGGACTCAAAACAGCGGTGCGGCGTTACCTTGCTGAGCATCCGCCCCAGAGCGATGCTGATCGTGCGCGTATTGCCGCTTCTGCCCAAGCAGCAATCGTCGAGGTACTCGTTGCGAAAACACTGCGCGCTGCTGATGCGTTCGGTGCGCGGAGCATCGTTCTTGCTGGTGGAGTTGCTGCCAATCAAATGCTCCAACACTCGATGCGCACCAGGGCATTGCGACGATCAGTGCGAGTGATTGTCCCAGAGCGCCAGTACGTTCTCGACAACGCTGCGATGATCGGACTGGTTGCGCACATCAAGCTTGAGCTGCGTGGGACCGATGCATATCGGACACTTACCTTCTCGATCGATCCAACGCCGTGGCGCATGCATCGCCACGGTAGCAACAAGCATGCACGCTACGAGGATGCGACGTTCTCTTTGTAGAACTCCGGCAGCCCCCGCTCGTCAAGGCGAACGACGATGCGGTCGCCGCTGGTGAAGTCACCGGCCAGGATTCGGAGCGAGAGTGGATCGGTGATGTGCCGCTGGATCGCTCGCTTGAGCGGCCGCGCACCGAATTGTGGATCGAAGCCAATGGTGCCAAGCCAATCGGCAACCTCGTCGGTAAGCTCAAGGTGAATGCCGTTTGCTTCTAATCGCTGCTGAAGTGAGCGGATTTGCAGGAGCACGATCTGGCGAATTTCACTCCGCACGAGCGGCTTGAAGACGATGATCTCGTCAATGCGGTTGAGAAACTCTGGTCGGAAACGTTGGCGCAAAATCTCCGCAATGCGCACCCGCGCCTCGCGCATGATCTCCTCGCGGTTTTCTTCGGTGACTTCGTGGAGCCGATCGAGCAGCACTTCCGTCCCAAGGTTCGAGGTCATGATGATGATCGTGTTGCGGAAGTTGACAGTCCGCCCCTTGTTGTCGGTCAAGCCGTCCGTCATCGAGAACTTGGAGAAGGACGTTGAAGACATCGTTGTGCGCTTTTTCGATTTCGTCGAAGAGCACAACAGAGTACGGACGGCGGCGAACAGCTTCGGTGAGCTGGCCGCCTTCTTCATAACCGACGTAGCCCGGCGGAGCACCGATAAGACGCGAGACCGAGTGCTTTTCCATGTACTCGCTCATGTCTATCCGCACGATCGCGTTTTCGTCGTCGAAGAGAAATTCCGCCAGTGCCTTGGCCATTTCTGTTTTTCCGACGCCGGTGGTGCCGAGGAAGATGAATGAGCCGATCGGGCGGTTGGGGTCTGCTAAGCCAGCGCGTGCGCGACGAATCGCATTAGCGATCGTCGTGATTGCTTCTTCCTGATCCACGATGCGTTGGTGGAGGCGTTCCTCCATCTTGAGCAGTTTGGTGCGCTCGGACTCCAGCATGCGTTGAACGGGAATGCCTGTCCATTTTGCGACGATTTCTGCGATGTCTTCGGCG
Source organism: Candidatus Kapaibacterium sp. (assembly GCA_026003495.1). GTDB lineage: Bacteria > Bacteroidota > Ignavibacteria > Kapaibacteriales > NICIL-2 > NICIL-2. The sequence goes on from BPHK01000001.1 coordinate 985,705, forward strand.
GTCACTTCCTCTTTGAGGAGGGCACCACTGGCTTGCAGCTCTGCTAAGCGCTCGTTGAGTTGGTCGAGTTCTTTTTGAAGCTCGAGCAAGACGCCATAGCGCAGCTCAGCGACGCGACCGTAATCGCCGATCCGCTCAGCATCGGCAGCTTCGAGCTTGGTTTGCTCGATTTGCTCCTTGATGTCGCGAATGCGGCTGATGAGCTGCTTTTCCTGTTCCCAGCGAGCTTTGAGCGCCGCATGCTTTTCCCGAAGACTTGCCAATTCCCGCTCGATTTCCTCCAGTCGGCGGCGCGTAGCCTGGAGCGTGTCGTTCATGTGCAGGAAGGGAGTTGTTTGAAACTACTGTGGCGATTAGATGACGAGCGATTGCACTCGTTTATGCCATTGTGCGTCGTCGTGCTGGTAATTTTGCACTGTGAATGTTGAACATCGCTCCATGAATGCCGCCACGATGGTATTCGATCCGCCTCTGCGGCTGATAGTTGTCGCGGTTGTGAGTTACTTGCTTGGCTCCTTTCCCAACAGCAGTGGTTGTCAGTCGGGTCTTTTTCGGCTTTGACATCCGAACCCGCGGCAGTGGGAATATGGGGAGCACCAATGCGTTCCGTGTACTCGGGTGGAAGTGGGGGCTGATCGTTCAAGTGGTGGACGTTCTCAAAGGATTGCTCGCGGTGACAGTGGTCGCGCATTTGATGGTTGGACAAGCGCTGCCATTTACCAACCGCACCCCGTTCGAGGACATTACCGTTGTGCGTTTGATTGCAGGGACATCGGCAGTGGTTGGGCACATTTTCAGCATCTTCGTCGGTTTTCGTGGAGGGAAAGGGGTCAATACAGCAGCGGGAATGCTCGTAGGAATCGCTCCGGTTGAAATTGGAATTGCGTTTGGTGTGTTCTTGCTCGCTGTTGTGCTTAGCGGATACATTTCGCTTGGTTCTATCTCGGCAGCGATCGCCTTCCCAGGAGCAATGCTCGTTCGTCACAACGTCTGCGGTTCAGAAATCAACGGCTATCACATCCTCATTTGGTTTGCTTGCATTGTTTCCGCGTTGATCATCTACGCACATCGTACGAACATCAAGCGTCTTCTCGAAGGGCAAGAGAATCGGTTCGAGAAGTTGTGGCTCGTTCGCCTGCGATGTTCGCTCCGCCGTACGCAGCACTAATTCCAGCGAGGCATTCGTTCGATGACCATCGGAATTCTGGGAGCAGGCGGCTGGGGCACAGCACTTGCCTGCATCGCTGCCGATAACAGCCATCGGGTGATTCTTTGGGCGCGAGAATCTGCCGTTGCGGAGACGATCAATAGCAACCGAGAAAATCGCACCTACCTTCCTGGTGTTTCGATCCCATCCTGCGTCGAGGCAACGAGCGAGGCAAACGCAGTCGCGCACGCAGATCTCGTCGTGCTGGCAATTCCGACTCAACATCTCCGGGGTGCACTGCAAACGTATCGTTTCCCCATTAGTGGGAAACTCATCGTCAATGCTGCAAAGGGAATCGAGCGCGGCACGCATTTGCGTATTTCGCAAGTGCTCCGCCAGGTCATCGGCGTCGCAAGCGACGACTACGTCGTCTTGAGCGGCCCCAGCCATGCCGAAGAAGTTGCGCGTGGAGTGCCGACGACGGTCGTCGCAGCTTCCAGTAGCGAGAGCGCAGCCGAAATCGTCCAGCGTGCGCTTGGTACGCCAAGTTTCCGCATCTACCGTTCGCTCGATGTTGTCGGTGTCGAGCTCGGCGGTGCGCTCAAGAACGTCATCGCAATCGCTGCCGGGATCATTGATGGGCTCCAAATGGGTGACAACACGAAAGCAGCGCTTGTGACGCGAGGCCTTGCTGAAATTGCTCGACTGGGAACGGAGCTAGGCGCAAACCCACTGACGTTCAGCGGGCTGAGCGGCTTGGGCGATCTTTTCGTAACGTGCACGTCACGCCATTCGCGCAATCGTCTCGTCGGTGAACGTATCGGGCGCGGTGAATCTCTACCAGAGATTCTCGCGAGCATGAAAATGGTTGCCGAGGGAATCGAGACGACGGTCTCTGCACTCGAATTGGCCAGCGATTACGGAATCGAAATGCCCATCGCCGAGCAAGTGTACTGCATCCTCTTCGAGGGAAAGGATCCTCGCACAGCGATCTCAGAGTTGATGACACGCCAAATCAAGCGTGAGCATTAGTCTGCGCTCGGTGGGACTGAATCGTCTTGCTCGACCTGCCCGCCAATGGTGATAATGCGCTGGCGGATGGAAGCAAGTTGCTCGCGCAGCCGCTTTGCTATCGCCATGCCTTCTTCGTAGAGCGCTACAAGCTCCTCGATCGGGCGATCGGCTGCTTCTAACTGTTGCCGTATTTCCTCGAGTCGCCGAAGCTGCTCGTCAATGGTGGGAGTCTTTTTAGCCATCGTGCGTTGCTAATTGATAGACAGGATCGAAAACGGATGTGACGCTCGCAGTGGCGCTGTCGCGCAGGCGGTGAATTCGCAGTTGGTCGCCTGGTGCTAGCTGTTCGATTGCAGGGAGGATACGCCCATCTCGTTCGATGAGCGCAAAGCCACGGTCGAGTGGGCCGAGGGGGTGGAGTAACGCTATTGCAGAGCGGAGCTGTTCCTGCTGCTGAAGGCAAGTGTCAAGACTGCGTAAGGCAGCTGCACGCAATCGTTCAACGGCGTTTATGAGCTGGAAGCGAAGATGCTCGTGGTGCAAGCTCAGCATGCGAGAGGTAGTGGGGGAGAGGAAATCTGCGATGAGCAACTCTGCTTGATCGAGTCGGCTCGCCAGCGCGGTGCGGGTGCGTTCGACCCAATCATCGAGCCACAAGAGAACGTCTTCGCGGCGAATCGGGGTGCAGAGCTCTGCGGCTGCTGTTGGTGTCGCAGCGCGGACGTCGGCGACAAAGTCCGCAATGGTGACGTCCGTCTCATGTCCGACTGCGGAAACGATCGGGACACGAGCGCGGAAGATTGCATCAGCGACCGTGCGAGTATTGAACGCCCACAGATCCTCGATCGAACCGCCGCCGCGCCCGACGATGATGACGTCACATCCGAATGATTCGAGCTCTGCGAGAGCACGGGCAATGTCTTCGGCAGCGTCCGCTCCTTGGACGAGCGTCGGGCGGAACACGACCGTTGCCGCTGGGTTGCGTCGTTCCAGCGTCGTGAGAATATCGCGTATCGCTGCGCCACTGGGCGAAGTTGCCACTCCGATAATCTGCGGCAAGCGTGGGAGCCGTCGCTTGCGCTCTGGATCGAAATAGCCCGCTGCTGCAAGCTCTTTTTTGAGCTGTTCGAAGGCAAGGTAGAGATCGCCAACCCCTGCAGGCTGGACCGACCAACAGTCAATTTGGTAGTTTCCCTGCAGCGGATAGACGCTCAACCGTCCGCGCACCTTGACCTGCATGCCATCCTGGAGCTCGAAAGGAACTGTCCGTCCACGCCAGAGGACGCATCGAATTTGTGCGCCTTCGTCCTTGAGCGTAAAGTAGCGATGGCCTGACTGGTGACGCTTGTAGTTGGAGACTTCGCCGAGGACGTGCACAAGCGGGAATTCTTCCTCCAGGACCTGGCTGATCGCTTGTGTCAGGAGCGATACTGTTAGCACGTGTTCATTCATGATGTGCAAATTAGTAGTTGCTGCACAACGTCGAGTGTATCCATGCGGATTGGCTTTGGTGTGGATGTTCACCGATTCGCACGCGGCGATCGGTTGATGTTAGGCGGTGTCGAGGTTCCTGCGCCCTACGGCGTCAAGGCGCACAGCGATGGAGACGTAGTCCTCCATGCGCTCTGCGATGCGTTGCTCGGTGCAGCAGCGCTCGGCGATATTGGCGAGCATTTCCCCGATTCAGATCCACAGTGGCGGAACATGCCGAGCGGACGCTTTGTCGAGCGCGTTGTCGAGCTTCTCGCCAAGCGCTCGTTCCGCGTGGTCAACGTAGATGTCAGTCTCCTGCTCGAGACGCCAAAGATCACACCCTATAAACGCGCGATGCGGGAGAACATTGCTGCGCTTTGTCGTATTGCGCCCGAAGCAGTTTCGATCAAAGCAACGACGAGCGAGCAAATTGGCTTTGTTGGTCGTAAGGAAGGGCTTGCCGCATATTGTGTCTGCCTCATCGAGGAAGTGTCGTGAGATGGGTTGCGCTGGTAATTGGTGCTGCTCTGCTCGGGAGCTGCTCCTCTCCAGAGGAAAGGTGGTACCGCTTGCAGGTTGAATGTGCAGAGGTTCCTGATGCCACTGGACTCCGAGTACCTGCATATTCTCAGAGCGGCGCCCTGCTCGGCTACAATGAGGATCGCCATGCCATCGTCCAGCGTTCGAAGCAGGGAGAGCAAGTGTTGCTTGAGCTCCGCGATAGTGTCCTCGATGTTACCTGGGACGGTGAGCACTACATCCTCGCACTGCAAGTTGGCGATAGCATCAGAATCCTTCACTTCGAGAGAAATCGCACCCTCCGATTGCGCTGCCAGTGTGTCGGGCATGGAGGACGTTTTCTCCCTGCCGATCGTTCTGCACGATGGGCATGGCTATCGAGCGACGGGCAAATCGTTGTGCACTATGGTGACGAGAAGATTGCTGCTGAGCCCGGCCGCATTATCGTTCGCGACGGCGCGAAGCTGTTCTATGCCACAAGCGATACGACGCTTGTCGTGCTCGATGGTGGCGGCGATCGCTTGCCGGACATTGTCGTCTGGGAAGGAATCGCAGTGAACTCTGGGCAGAAGCGATTCTCGGGAGTTGTCCCAGCCAAGCTCGACCACGTCGCTGCCACTGCACACGTGGCAGCGGCGATTGTACGTGCAGGCGAAAGCTACGCTATCGAATGGTACCGTCCGACAGCGCAAGGGGACGTTGTCTTCGAAGCGCAAACCTTGTTGCCACAGAGGCTCCTGGAGCCGAAGGGAATGCTGCTTTCCGGTGATACTGCCGTCGCTGTCTTTGGCAGTGGCGTTGCTGTTGCAACGGAGAGAAGTGTTCTTGCAGTCTCCACCAGTACTGGTGCATTGAGGTTGCGCGGTGTACAGTCTGCTGTGCAGCAGGACGGTCGCATCCTGATCAGCGATGGTAGCCGTGCCATTGTGCTTGCATTTGGCACAAATCCATGGTGGTGGGTGGAACGAAGTGTGCCGATACTCTACCGCATTGCACTTGCGCTCATTGGTATCGTCGTCTTCGTTGGAATTGTCAGTCGCATCGGTCGCTATCGGCGACTGGTGGGCGCACTACTTGAGAAAGGCTCGCGCGGTGCGCTGATTGTCGTTGATCGCCACGGTCGTGTGCGGCGGCTCAATTCCGTTGCGCGTCTGTGGCTTGGGATCGAACGAGGAACGCCGCTGGGGCGGCCGCTTGCGCAGTACTTGCGCCAGCACTGGGTGCCGCTTGGGGAGATCATTGAGCAGTCACTTTCGCTTCGTTCTGGCATTGTGCGCGAGGTTGCCATCACATCCGATGGTACTGAACAGCGATTCATCGTTACGGCTGAACCGCTCTATGGCTTGTTTACTCGGTTTGAAGGTCTGCTTCTTTCCCTGTGGGATGTTACGCCGCAGTATCAGCAATGGCAGCTTCTCAATTGGGCGCAGTTGGCGCATGATTTGCAGACGTCCGTGACCACGATTCGCCTCGATGCTGAGCAGCTTGCTAGCGTAGTAATGCCAAATGGACGTCAGCTGCAACAGCGGATCCTCCGTCAGGCAACTACGCTTCTGCAACGCTTCCGCGATTTGTTAGCGCTGGGTCGTGGTGAAGAGGCGGCGCTCGAAGAATACGCCGTTGCAGAACTCTTCGCTGAAGTTGTTAGCGATCTCGAAGCGGTCGTTCCTGCACAGATTTCGCTTGTGATTCGTCCTACACCGCTGGTTGTCAGACTCGATCGCCGCCGTATCCTGCGCGCACTGCACAATGCAGTTACCAACGCGATCCGTGCGATTGGTTCGCGTGAAGGAATAGTGGAGCTCTCCGCAACACTTGCAGCCGAGAGCATCATCCTGGCTGTGCGCGATACGGGCGTTGGCATGGATGAAGAGACGTGTCGGAAGATGCAGCAGCCACTGTTTACAACACACCGCGCAGGTCACGGGTTAGGTTCGGTAATCATGCAGCAGATGGTGCGAGCACACGGCGGATGGATCGAGGTTCGCTCGCGCCTTGGCGAAGGGACGACCGTTATGTTTCACTTGCCACGTTCGCTCTATGTACGACACCAGCGTTGACCCACGTTCGCTCCGAAGCATTGTCCATCGCCGCCGAGGTGCTGCGTTCGACTATGGGACCAAACGCATAGGGTGGGCTGTGTGCGATGAGTATCACGTCACCATTACGCCAAAGGGGATGTTCGATCGTCAGTCGCCCTCGTTGTGGGATGATATTCTCGAAGCTCTCGAGCGTGAACGCATCGGGTTTTGTTTGGTTGGCGTCCCACTTCGCGATGACGGAACGATTCCACCGGTGACGTTCGAGATTGATCGCTTTTCTCGTGAGCTCGAAGAACGCAGCAGCCTGCCCGTGATCCTGGTGGATGAGTCGTTTAGCTCACGCCGTGCGGTAGCGACTATGCTCGAAATTGGCGATCGGCGGAGCACACGCCGACGGCGCGGCAGAACTGATGAAATTGCCGCAGCACTGATACTACGCGATTTTCTCGAAGATGCAGGATGAAACAGCTCCTGGTTCTACTAGTGCTGGTGAGCGTTGTTGGTATGTGGTCACAGCCGCGGCAGCGGTACGAGCAACCGGTGGTCACGCCTGTTTCGAACGTTGTTGGGATTCTCCACGCGTTTCCCAGCCAGTCCCCGGATTCGAGCCAGTGTATCATCGGTTATCGTGTAGCTCTCGGGGACTTGCTCTTTCACCAGCGAAACAGCACTGTGGGCGAATTCGTTGCCTCATACACTGCTACCATCGAGCTGCGTGATACACTCGGGGTAGTTCGATATGCGCGAGTGTTCCGCGATAGCGTCGTCCGTCGCACGCTACCGGATCGGTTCAGTCCCGATGCAACAGCGAACCTGGACACAGTCACTCTCGCCAATGGGACCTACGCAGTTAGTGTGGACATCATGCAGGAGCAGCGCCAGCGTATGCTTTGGCAATCGAGTGTTACGCTTGGTTCGACACCCGCGCTTTTGGCGTCAGCATCGCTCGCATTTGCATCTACGCTCGAGCATGACGCTCGGATCTGCTTGGAGCCATGGGGAGGTGTGATTCCGTTCGGCACGCGGTGGGTTTGGGCACTCTGCGTAGTTCCCCGTTCTTGGAGCGGACGCGATGAGTTGACTGTTCAGGCGCGGCTTGTTCATCAATACTACCCGTTCTACCGCGGAGAGGACACTGTCGTGGTCACACCACCTGCTACCGATGACCGGAGCACCTTTGTGCGTCCGGTCGGAGTCATCGAACCGGATGTGCAGCAACGACGAGCATGCCTTGCGCTCCTGCCATCGAGCCAGCTACGGCTGGTCGAAGCGCTGCTTGATCTACGACGTGCGATACCTGGCGATTACGTGCTCGACGTCATCCGCCCTTCGACGCGGGATACACTCCATTTGTCCTTTCGCATTCAATGGTTTGCTCCTCCAGTCCAGTTGTTCCAGAGTCGCTACGCACTGGCGGTTATGCAGTATGTCCTGCCTGACGACGAGTACCGCACGCTTGCTGATACACCGGATTCTGATCGGGTCGCTGCCATTATCCGATGGTGGCAGTCGCAGGACCCAACGCCAGCGACGCGCTACAACGAAGCGATGGTTGAGTACTTCCGCCGTGCCCTCCAAGCCCGAAGCAGCTATGCTACTGCAACAGAATCCGATGGCGCGCTCACCGAGCGTGGAAAGATTTTCATCCTCTTCGGAGCACCCTCCCGTGTCGAGACAGACTTAGAGCCAGGCAGACCCGGGGTGGAGATTTGGTACTACACCAATGCTGTGCGCAAGCGGTTTACGTTCGAGGTCGGCCAGCAAGGTCGCTATCGCCTCCGGAAGATCGAGTCGCTATGATGGCTCCCAGTCGTCGCCACCGCAAGGGATGTAGTCCGGGCGAACGTGCTCATCGTAGAGCTGGCAGAACTGCCCGCTATCGTTGTAGTGACGGCACGAGCTGCAGAGCAGCTCTTCCTCGAGAGCCTGGGTGTGGTTGCTGAACACGACAAACTGCCGATAGGCTGGATAGACGGCGTATCCCCACAAAAGTGCCAGCGAGAGCGGGATGGAAAGCTCGATTCCGCCGTAGTACCAGATCGCAAATCCCGCAAGGATGACCACAAACGAACGTATCAGCCCTCCGAGCACAATCGTACCCATCGACAGGCGTGGTGAGCCTTCTGCATCGTAGTACCCACGACGGACGAGAAGTTGGTCAACGAGAACGTCGAGCATAGCAAGTGGTGTATTTTCGCTGCGGTCATCTGCACGCGCCAAATTACTGCAGGCATACGTCCGCGCAATGGAACAACCGCAGATTTCAGTCCTCCCCGACCACATCGCCAATCAAATTGCTGCCGGCGAAGTTGTCCAGCGCCCCGAATCGGTGGTCAAAGAGCTGGTCGAAAACGCACTCGACGCTGGGGCTTCTTCGGTGGCTGTCTTCGTGCGGGAGGGAGGGAAGGCGCTCGTTCATGTGCTCGATGATGGTAGCGGCATGAGCCGCGCAGATCTGGAGCTGGCGCTCCGGCGGCATGCCACTTCGAAGATTCGTTCGCTCGATGATCTCCGGCGACTGCAAACGCTTGGCTTCCGTGGCGAAGCACTCGCTTCAATCGCATCGGTTGCCGACGTCGAGATCCTCACACGTCGCCACAGCGATGCACACGGCTGGCGATTGCTCAGCTCGCCGCTCAAATCGCAACGAATCGAACCGGCAGAAGCTCCGCCTGGCACGCAGGTCATCGTCCGCAATCTTTTCTTCACTGTTCCTGCGCGCCGAAAATTTCTGCGTACTGACGCCACAGAGCTGCGCTATATCAGCGAGACGATGATCCGCTATGGGCTAAGCTATCCAGACCGCACGTGGAAGTTCCACGACGGGGGCGGGGTAGTCTTCGATTTGGTGCCACAGCCACTGCTCGAACGCATCAGCGCACTCTTCGGCAGCGAGGTAGCCGCAAGTCTCATACCGGTGGACTACCAAACTGATGTTGTCCGCATTGAAGGATACATCGGGCTGCCGGCGATTGCGCGGACGACGAAAGCATCGCAGTACCTGTTTCTCAACCATCGCCCGATCGTCAGTCGTGCGCTTGTGCATGCGATCTACCAGGGCTATGAGCACCTGCTCGATAAAACCGAGCATCCGTTCTTTGTGCTCTTTTTGTGGCTCGATCCAGAACGTGTGGACGTCAACGTCCATCCACAAAAGCACGAGGTAAAGTTCGACGACGAGCGCGCGATGTACCACGCTGTACATGAGGCAGTGCTGCAAAGTATGCGAGAACATGGGCTGGTCCCAACACTCCGTGTGGAGAGCATCGAAGCAGCTGCGCCACTTGTGGCTGTGCCATCAGGAGCTGTTACTCCGCCGCTTGTGGTCAATCGGCTCACGGGGGAAATCGTACCGCTCCAGGAGCAACCCTTGCGGCGCTCTCCAACGCAGCGGTCAAATCAGCCGACGCTTCGAACGGAACGACCTGCATGGCAACCTGCAAGAGTAGAACAGCTGGAGCAGCTGCTTCAGCCTGTGTCTCCGCCTCAGCAGTCGCTGAGCATCGAGCAGCCCCAATCACGACGGTTCTGGCAGATGCACAACAAGTACATCTTCGTTCAAACCGACGATGGCATCATGATCATTGACCAGCACATTGCCCATGAACGCATCCTTTACGAACGCGCGCTCGATGCGATGGAGCGTGCTGCTGGGGATCGCTCGCAACGTTTGATGTTCCCCGTAACTGTTCAGCTCACTGCTGCTGAGCGCGCGATTTATTGCGAACTGGAAGATGATCTCCATCGCTTAGGGTACGAGTCACGACTTACAGCTGACGGAGCATCAGTCGAGCTACTTGCTGTGCCTGTCGAGATTCGAGCAGGGAGCGAGGCAGCCTCGCTCCGTGAAATTTTGGAGCAGTACGCAGAATATCAAACGATCCGTCCAGCAGCAGCACGCGATAACCTGGCGGCATCGTTCGGATGCCGTGCCGCAATCAAAGCTGGCGACCCCTTGACGCAGGAGGAAATGCAACAGCTCATCGAGGACCTTTTCCGCTGTCGAACCCCAGAGGTCTGCCCACACGGCCGGCCTGTCATGATTCATTTCCCGCTGCGGGAGCTCGATCGTCGGTTCGGACGTACCTCGTAGCCCCTGGCTCGATGAAGCACATCCATTTTGTCGGGATTGGTGGCATTGGCATGAGCGGCTTGGCAGAAGTCGTCCACGCGCGGGGCTTCTCTGTCAGTGGCTCTGACCTTGTCGCCTCGGAGAACACCGCGGCACTTTCTGCTCGCGGCATACGAATTGACCTTGGGCATGCAGCTGAACACGTCCGTGGTGCAGATCTTGTCGTGTATTCGAGTGCGGTCAATCCAGACACGAATCCTGAAACGCTCCAGGCACGGCAGCTTGGAATTCCGATCATTCGCCGAGCAGAACTTCTTGCACACGTCACACGGCTGGGCAAGTCGCTGGCAATTGCTGGTACCCATGGGAAAACAACGACGACATCGCTCTGCGGGTTAGTCCTCATCGCGGGGGGGTACGATCCTACCGTCATCGTCGGCGGCCGCTTGCATGATTTCGGCGGTTCGAATGCACGGATCGGCAGCGGCGAGTGGTTCGTGGTCGAAGCTGATGAGTACGACCGCTCGTTTCTGCAGCTGACCCCAACGGTTGCCGTCATCACGAACATCGAGCCAGAACACCTCGACGTTTACGATTCCTTCACCGCGATCGAAGAAGCATTCGAGGCATTTGCACGCAATGTCTCGCTGCTGGGAGCTTTGGTTGTATGCGGGGACGATCCTGGTTGCCAGCGTCTTGCGGCGCGGCTGCCGCACCGTGTAGTAACGTATGGTTTCGGTCAGCACTGCGCAATCTGCGCTGCAGATGTTCACACGACGGGGAGTGGGTCCATCGTGCGGGTGGTTCGCAATGGACAACCGCTCGGCGATCTACGGCTCAAGATTCCCGGCGAGCATAACATCGCCAATGCGCTTGCGGCTGTTGCGGTCGGTTTTGAGCTGGATATTCCCTTTTCCGTCATTGCTGATGCGCTTGCAGAATTCGGGGGTGTGATCCGCCGTTTCCACATGCTCGGCGAATATGGCGGCGTTGTTGTGGTTGATGACTACGCTCACCATCCAACGGAAATCCGTGCAACTCTCCGCGCAGCTCGGCAGCGCTTCCCAGAGCGGCGTATCGTTGCAGTCTTCCAGCCGCACACATACACGCGTACGCGAGACTTTGCGTCGGCTTTTGCCGATGCACTCTCTCAAGCCGACATTGCGATGATCACTGATGTCTATGCAGCGCGAGAGGCACCGATCGAGGGTATCAGCGGAAGAACGATCCTCGAGCAACAGATTGCACCAGCAGAACGGCTCCGCTCGTCGGAAACGATTGCTACCGTTCCAGTGCATCCTAGCCTGCGCGGTGATGGTAGAGCGAGCACTGGGAGGGCGGAGTTTCTCTATGCACCCACACTCGACGATGTCAAGCACCATCTGGGCAGAATTCTCCAGCCTGGCGATGTCCTCCTTACGATGGGAGCTGGCAACATCGTCCAGATTGCCCAGTGGTTTTGCCAAGCAGGAACCGACTCCAGGAGGGCCGCCGACTAATTTTGCGTCTTGTTTGCAGTTTGTTGCATTACTCTGACGAGAAACGAATGCGGATCTTCCAGTGGCTGCTGATCCTTGTGTGTGTTGCTCATACCCTTGTTGCGCAGCCTTCTCGTGGCGCCAAAGCCAAACGCTCTTCGTCCGTTGCTCCTGCGTCCACGACTATCCTCGCTCGCATCGGGCCGGAGGTCGTTACCTACGAAGACATCGAGACGACCTATCTGCGCAATGCGAATCGTCCGCACAAATCCCTGATGGATATGCCACGCGATACCGTGCTCGAGTTTTTGCGGCTCTACACGAATTACCGCCTCAAGGTGCTCGATGCAATTGCACGTGGCTACGACAAGGACTCAGCAGTCCTCTCCGAGGTGGCTGCCAATCGCCGCTTAGTAGCGGAGACGTTCCTCTACGAAAAGCGCATTGTCGAGCCAAACGTTGAACAAGCACTGCAACGCAGAGCTTACGAGCTCAAGCCAGCAGTCATCGTCGTTACGATCCCACAAGGAGACAATGCGGATACGACTGCAGCCTATACCAAAGCGATGGCATGCTTACGTCTGGTGCAAAGCGGCGCTTCGTTTGAACAGGTTGCACGCGATTCCTCCGATGATAAAGAGACCGGACGCAACGGTGGGGTATTACCGTACATCACTGCACTCTCCGGTGTGATCCGCCCGTTGGAGGATGCAGCCTATGCGCTCGAGCCAGGGCAGGTCTATCCGCATCCAGTGCGGGCGCGGTTTGTGTACGTGCTTGTCAAACTACTCGATAAGCGCCTGCGCGAGATGGTTCGGGTTCGGCATATCCTCCTTGTGCCCCAGCAAGGAGAAGACTCGCTTGCTGTGGAGCGTCGTGCTGACAGCTTGCTTCACGCGTTACAGGGGGCACCAGTTGAGCGCTTTGCCGAGGCAGCGCGACAGCTTTCGAGCGATAAATCGAGTGCTGCGGGTGGCGGGCTACTTGGCAATGGTGCATTCTACTGCCGCTCGCTTGGATTTGAAAGCGACAACCGCCGCCTTCTGCCGCAATTCGAGGATGTGCTCTTTTCGCTCCGTGATGGGCAGGTTGGCATTGCGCGCACAGTCTATGGGGTGCACATCATCCGTCGCGATTCGACAAAACCATATCACCCCGATGACGAGCGCGATGCAGTACGCCGTCTCTACCGACGCTACAACTTCGAGGACGACAAGCGCGCGTTCCTCGACGGAGAGAAAAAACGCGCGGGATGGTCGTTGCGTGAAAATGTCTTCGCTGCCCTGCTCGCCGCTGTCAATCCAGCCAAGAGCACACGCGATAGTGCGTGGGATGCTGGGATTGGCAACAATCTGCGCACGGAGGTGCTCTACTCGTTCGGCTCGCGAGGTGGAATGACTGTTGGCGCGTTTATTGACTCACTCAAGAAACATCGGCAGCCCTACACGCTCAATCGGCAGGGTTTGGAGGCAGCGATCAACAAAATCACAGACCCTATGATCATAGCCGAACTCACTGCAACGCTCGAACAGCAATACCCACAATTTGCTCGGCTTGTGCGTGAATTTCGCGACGGCATTCTGCTCTTCAAGGTCGAGGACCAAGAGGTTTGGTCGAAGCTGAAATTCGACACCGCACTCGCACGCGCGTACTACGACTCGACTGCCTCGCGGTACAAGACTGAGCTTGCCTACGACGTGAGTGAAATCTACGTGTTCAGCGATAGCGTGGCAAAGGAACTTGCTGAGAAAGCCAAGCAAACACGTTCGCAGAGTGAGTTCGAAGCGCTTGCCGAGCAGTACACCCAGCGCGCTGGCTATCGCGAAAAGAAAGGTCACTGGGGCAAGCAATCGGTGAAAAGCTCAGCGCTCGCCAAGCTCGTTGCAGCCAACCAGCCAGAGGAGGGGAAAGTGATCGGCCCTCTTTCGTTCGAAAACGGCTACAGTATCCTCCGTGTCAACGCGATCTATCCGCCCCGGCAGAAAACATTCGAGGAAGCAATTCCGGACATTGCTTCTGCGGTGCAAGAAATCAAACAGCGGCAGCTGACCGAGCAGTGGCTCGAGCAGCTCAAGAAAAAGTTTCCCGTGCGCTACGAGATGGCGACCATCAACAAGCTTTTCCGCCGGTGATGCGTCTGGTATTGCTGGTGTGGATCTGCACGGCTATTGCGGGAGCGCAGCAGCTTGCGCTCCGCGAGGGCGATGTGCTTGACCGCATCGAGGCAATTGCTGGCGATCAACCCATCCTCAAAAGCGAAGTGGATGCGCAGCTTCTCCTGCTGGCTCAGCAGAATCCATCGCTCAAAGTTGACGATCCTGAGCTGCGCAAACGTGTGATTGATGCACTCATCAACGAGCGCCTGCTCTACGTACAGGCGCAGCTCGATAGCATCACCGTCAGCGATGAAGAAGTCAATGCGCAGCTCGATGCAACAATCGCACAGCTCATCCGCCAAGCAGGCTCACAAGAGCGCCTGGAGAACCTTTACCAAATGCCGATGTGGAAAATCCGCCGTGATGGGCGAGAAGAAATTCGCAAGCGGCTCATCGTCCAACGCTACCAGCAATCAAGTCAGTCCACGCGAGGTCGAACAGTTCTACGAGCGCTACAAGGATTCGCTCCCCGTCATCGGCAAGCAGTACGAGCTCTACCACATTGTCCGCTACGTCCAGCCGACGCACGATGCCCGGCAAGCAGCCTACGAGCGTGCACGAGCAATTCGCGATTCCATTCTGGCAGGAGCAGACTTTTGCCAGCTTGTAGCGCGCAATTCTGAAGATCCCAACACCCGTGCATCCTGCGGCGATCTCGGCATGCGCAACTGCAACGACTTTGTTCCTGAGTTCTGTTCGGCGTGCAAAAAGCTTCAAACCAACGAAGTGTCCATGCCAATCGAGACACCCTTTGGATTCCACGTTGTGCGCATGCTCGATCGCACGCTCGAACAGATTCACGTCCAGCACATTCTCATCGGCATTCCACGGGGAGAGAGCGACCGCGAACGAGTGCGCGCTGAACTTGTGCGTCTTCGGGAGCAGATCCTCGGAGGGAAGCTCTCGTTCGAAGATGCAGCGCGTCAGTACTCCGAGGAGCAAGATACGCGAGGATTTGGTGGCGCGCTCGGTAAGCTTGCTGCTGCGTCGCTAGAGCCTTCGATGGCGCAGCTCCTTGATTCCCTCGCCGATGGAGCGATCACCGAACCGCTGCCCTACTCGACCAATCCAACAAAGCAGGGGTACCACATCCTCTGGAAGAAACGGACGATACCGCCCCACAAACCATCGCTCGAGACAGATTACAAAGAGCTTGAAAATTTTGCGCTCACGATGAAGCAGCAGCAGCTCTATGACCGTTTGGTCGCGACACTCCGTGAGCAATTGCACTGGGAAATCCTTCGCTGATGGGGAAGCGATGCTCGTATTTTTGCGCTGCGCTGGAGAGGTGCGAGAGTGGCTGAATCGGGCGGTCTCGAAAACCGTTAGGTCCGGCAACGGGCCTCGTGGGTTCGAATCCCACCCTCTCCGCCGAGCACTTGCCCGGATGGCGGAATTGGCAGACGCGCTACATTCAGGGTGTAGTGTCCGTAAGGACGTGCAGGTTCGACTCCTGTTCCGGGCACTTGTGCTGGTGGCAGCGATGCTGCTGCCACTGCAAGCGCAGCAAGTGCAGCGATTGCCCCAAGCGACACTCTCCACAAGCACAGCACGGGAGCGAGCGGACTATTTCGCCAAGCAGAGTGTGTGGGATTCTGCTGAAGCATACTACCAACTCTGGACACAGGCGAACCCCCGTGATACGACGGCATGGGTCGCACTGGCCCGTCTCCTGGCGCGTCGAGGAGAGCGTGACGCAGCACTTGCGGCGCTAGCTAGTGCAGCGCGTGCAGGGATAGCATACCGCACTTTGATCGAAAGTGACTCAATCCTGGCACCGCTTCTCCGAACTGCACGCGGACGGGAGATTGTCCAGCGCATGACAAGCAATGCTGCTGAACAGGCGGAATACCCAGCGCGATTTGCGCGCCAGCAGCGCATCGGACGGTACCGCGTCCTCTATCCACCTGGCTACGATTCACTCCAGCGCTACCCACTGGTGCTTCTGCTCCACGGGAACGGCAATGAACCGGTGATGATGCTGCGCTGGGCGAAAGCTCTTGGCCTTCGGCGGGCAATTATCGTTTGCCCCGAAGCGCCGTACGTCAAAGTAGCCGAAACGATTGCCCAAGGACGACTCCGCTTGTCGGCAGCAGGCGAAGACTTAGCAGCTCCCGATACGCTCAATCCCATGATTACGGACTTGTCAGCGCAGTGGTATGTGGACGTCCTCGATGATGCCCTGCAATCACTGCCGATTGAGCGCTCGATATTGCCAGTGGTCGTCGGATTTTCGCAAGGAGGTTTCTACGCCCAAGTGCTTGCCACACGGTTTCCAGAACGCTTTCGGGCTGCTGTCTTGCTTGCACCGAGCTACTACCACTGGGGTGGCATCGCGCAGCGGCTTGTCAATCTTGTTCGCTATGGTGTGGAAGTACTCCATGTTCACGGTCGGAACGATCCCATCGTTCCGATTCAAACTGCGCAGCTCATCAGCGATCTCTACCGTCGGGCACAGGTCAGTTACACACTGATCGAATTCGATGGCGACCATTGGATCCCCGACGACCTTGCGCGGAGCATAGGCGAATGGATTGCGCAGCGGTTGCACTAAGCCATGGCAAAAATTTTCCACCGCTGCGTTCGTTTGCGCATTTGAACTATCTGGTGACTTGGCGATGCAGCGATACCTTTTGCTTTTCGTGGCAGTGGCATCCCTCGTGCTTGGCATTGCCGCCAGCTGCAATGCCCGCCGCTCTTCGGAGGCACCGCTTTACGTCGAAGCTCCATCGGGTCAATCGCAAGCGGCTGCAGCCAACGCGGCGATCAGTGCAACGCGGAAAACCGTCATCACGGAAGTTGCAGCGCGCTGCTCTCCGGCAATCGTTGGCATCAACGTCATCGAAGAACGGGAAGTGGTCGCCAATCCCTTCGGCGATATGTTTATGGACGATCCGTTTTTCCGCTACTTCTTTCGTGGTTTCCCGGAGTTTCGGCAGCGGCAGCAGATCCGATCGCTTGGCTCTGGATTTCTCATCTCTCCCGATGGCTACATCGTCACCAACGACCACGTTGCCGGTAGGGCTACGAAAATCATTGTCACTACTGTCGGCGGGAAAAAGTACGACGCCGAAATCATTGGCAGCGATCCGGTCACTGACGTTGCACTGCTGAAGATCAAGGGGGAGAATTTCCCGTACCTGCGGCTGGGGAACTCCGATGATGTCGCCGTCGGGGAATGGGCGATTGCGTTCGGCAATCCCTTTGGGTTGTTCGATCGAAATGCCAAGCCGACGGTAACGCTCGGCGTTGTCAGTAACGTTGGAGTGAATTTAGTCGAGCCTGCGCAGTATGTCCCCAATGGCAAGCGCATCTATCGCGGGATGATCCAAACCGATGCTGCGATCAGCTCTGGAAATTCCGGAGGGCCACTGGTTAATGCCGAAGGAAATGTCATCGGCGTCAACACGATCATTTTCTCAACGGCAACTTCGTACCAAGGGGCCGGCTCGATTGGGATTGGCTTTGCCATCCCGATCAACCGAGTCAAGCGCATTGTGTCGCTCCTTCGGGAGGGCAAGCAGCTCGACCGCAATTTCTACACGGGGCTGACGGTGGACTTTCTCAACGACAACTACCGACGCATTTCGAAGACAACGCAAGACGAAGGCATCATCGTTACCCAGGTGCTCCGAGGCTCACCAGCAGAAAAAGCGGGGATCGAACCTTACGACGTAATCGTCGAAATTGACGGCATGCCGATCCACTCGCGCGATGATCTCGACGTTGCGATCAACGACGGCGTCGTTGGGCAGCGTCTGCAAATCACCGTCGAGCGTGACGGCAAGCGGCTTACCAAGTCGCTGGTCTTAGAGCGTCGTTCACGCTGAGCGTTGCCATGGATACCCCGAGCATCCTCCAAGCGCACAACTTGGTCAAAGTGTACAAGAAACGTACCGTCGTCCGGCAGGCAAGCTACAGTCTTCGCCAGGGGGAATGCGTAGGACTTCTCGGACCGAATGGCGCAGGAAAGACGACCTCGTTCTACATGATCGTCGGGATGGTGCGCCCCGATGGCGGTCGTGTGCTGCTCGATGGGAAGGACATAACCTACGCACCGATGTACAAACGTGCGCGTATGGGGATTGCGTACTTGCCGCAGGAAGCTTCGATCTTCCGTAGACTGACGGTCGAGCAGAACATCATGGCAGTGCTCGAGCTACAACCGATCTCGCGGGCGGAGCGCCGGCAGCGGCTCGACCGCTTGCTCGATGAATTTGGCATCGCGCACATTCGCAAAAGCAAAGGCTACATGCTCTCCGGCGGTGAGCGGCGCCGAACAGAGATTGCACGGGCGCTGGCTGCCAATCCGCGATTTGTCTTGCTCGATGAACCGTTCGCCGGGATTGATCCAATTGCTGTCGAGGATTTGATGACGATGGTTCGCCGATTGAAAGAGCGGAACATCGGTGTGCTCATTACCGACCACAACGTGCACGAAACGCTCTCGATTACCGACCGGGCGTATATCCTAATCGAAGGGCGCGTCTTCTGTGCAGGTACACCAGAGGAGATCGCCGACAATCCCGACGTTCGGCGGCTCTACTTGGGGCAGCACTTTACGCTCGAGCGCTACGCCGAAGGATGAAAGGGCAGCATCCGCCGAAGTAGTGTGCCATCGCTACGGCGAATGATGCCAAGCACTACTGCCGAACCTGTAGCACCAAGGATCACAACGGCTCCTTGTACGGTCCAGGCTGACTGCTGCAGAGCAAATGCAATTGCGCCACCTGCAATCAACGACCAGAGTGTCAGCCGAACAAGCATCCGTGCCAACGCAACAATTCCACTGCGCGCAAAGAGCCAGGATGCGCATCCAATAGCCAATATGTGCGAAGCCGCCTTCGCCAAGACGATCCCCTCGGCGCCACATACTCTAACCAACCACCAATCAAAGAGCAACGAACCGAGTGCAAGCATTGCGACCGCAGCAGTAGCGATGCGGTATTGCTCGAGCAACGTTCCAAGATGCTGGATCGCAAACACAGTAGCGGTCAGCATTCCAAGCCACGATTGCAATGCGAATATCCCGATGTGGTCTCGATAGGTGCCGCGAGTGAGGAGTTCGACAACAAATGGTGCTGCAGCCGGCAACGACACACGCGATGATCCCGATCGTTGCGGTTGCAAGCCGCAGTGCGTCTTGGGTATGTTCGATTGCTCCGTTGCGATCAGCATGGAGTTTGCTGCTCAGCAACGGTACAAGCGGTGACCAGAGAATTCCCATCAACACGTTTGCAGGAAGCGCTGCGTAGCTCGATGCACCGAAGACGCCGACCATCGTTAGGGTGCCAGCAAGCTGGAGAATAGCAAGGTCGAGCATCGTGTGGAGCGAAAGGAAGAGCGCAAGAAATCCGAGGGGGCGTGCGGTGCGGAAAAGGCTGGCGAGTGCAGAGCGATCGAACAGAACTCGGATCATCCCTGCGCGCACGGCTTGAACTGCAAGCAGTATGAAACTTGGCAGCGCACTAACCAGTTGCAACACGAGCACACTTGCCGCACTCAGATTGGCTTGGCAGGCCACAAGCATCGCTGCCAAGAGCAGGACATCGAGGATGCTTAGCGCAGCGATGCTGCCAAATCGCATCTGGGATTGAAGTGGCAGTTCCAATGTTGTGCGCAACGCCATCCCGCGCGAGAGTACAACTGTTGCAGCTGCCCCAACCAGTGATATGCTCACTGGAACATCGCCAATAGCGTAGAGACAGGCAGCGACCGCAGCAGCTGTTCCAAGAGCAATCCCACTGCGCAGCCATACAAGCGTTGAAAACAACGCTGTGTGGGAAGGCGCCCCACGAAGGCGATGAACGATGAGCGTGTTGAAGCCATTCATCATCGTAATGGATAATGCAGCTGCAGTCCATTGCTGGACGAGCGTGAGCACTCCGTATTCGGCTTTGGGGAGTGTGCTCAAGATCGTGCGGATGCTGACAAGGTAGATAGCATAGTAGGCAAGCTGTCCCACGAGCAAAATGCCGCTTGCTCGGCCAAAGCTCCATGCCGCATCAGTATTCTGCATCAGTTGACGTCGAATCGGAAGGTGATGATGCCGACGAGCACGCTATCGGCTTTGAGTGGACGAAAGCGCCATTGGCGCAACGCACGAATTGCTGCGCTTTCGGCTTCTGGCGCACCGCGTACAAGTGGACGTACGTCAATGACGTCGCCCTGCGGCGAAACAAGGAATCGCAGCTTGACGATCGTTGAGCGTGCAAGATTTTCTGGAGCAGTCGGGATGACTTTCCGCACAACGATTGCACCACCGCGGCCACCCCATTCGATGTCTCCTAGCCCAAGTCCCGCGCCCTGGCCCGAGCCACTTGTGCCTCGGCCTGTTCCCTGCGCCGGGCCTTGGCGATCCCCGATGGTTGTGCGACTGTTGCCATCAGCAGCATTGCGTCCAGTTACTGAATCTTGCGCGCGTGATTTTTGCGTAGCATCGCTGGCTACCGGCGTAAAGCGGCCGCCTTCCTGGCTCGATGGCGTGCGGCGGGTAACGTGCCGCGAGCGTGGAGCCGAACGCTGTGCATCTTCGAGTAGTGCTGCACTGCGACGAGCCCGTTGCGTGAGTCCTTCGGGGGAGAGGTTGCCCTTGCTTCCACCAGTCCCATCACCCGCACCGAAGTTCACCGTTGCAAGCACTTCATACGGCAGCACTGGAGGTTTCTCCTTCGAGGGTGGAAGCGAGCCGACCAGTAATCCCAACAGAGTCAGCAGGGACACAGCAGCAACGAAGCCTTTGGCTGTGTTGCTATCCCACGGAATTCGAATGCGGAGTTCGAGCTTGCTCTGTTCGGTGTAACGCTGCATCCTGTGTGCAACGGTGAAAGATTCGTCTATTTGATTTGCACGATCCAAACATCGGCTAAACTTAGGCCAAGCGAGCGTGCAGCTTGCTCTGCTTCTACCAGGGAGCCATACACGCCCACTCGGACGCGGTAGTACGTCTGCTGGCGGATTGTGCGTTCAGTGATTGTGACTTGCTTGCCGGATGCGCGTTCTTCAGCATAGCGTTTCCAGCGCAGTGCATCGGAATACGATGGAGTGGAGCAAAGCTGTATGACGAACGTCCCGTCACTTTTCGGTGGCGGAAGCGTTGGTGGCTCTATGATTGCAACGTCATTGGGTCGGTCCTCTGCACTCTTGGCTGATGCTACGGGCGTGCGATGTGGTCCGGAAGACGAGGCGGTGCTGGTTGCTCGGCTTATTGGCGCTGCTTTCGCTATAGGAGCTTCGATCGAGTCACGTTGCGTTTGAGCAGCGGGCGTATCGGTCACAGTTGTGGAGTTGCGCTGTTCTCCACTGGAAGCAGACTCCTGTTGCTGCGATTCCATCTGCGGATTGAGAGCTGGAGCGGTCGGTGAAGCGCTTGATGTTGATGCTCGGGTAGTATCAGAAGTGCTGCTGCTGATCAAGTGGTTCAACCACTGCTGGCGAAAGAGAACTACACTAGCCACAATTGCAACCAGCATGCCGATTGCGACCAACACGGTGGTGCGCCGATGCTGGGGCTGATGTGGCGCAGTAGATCCAGCGGCATGGTCTTCTGTTGCGTGCTCTTCGGCGAATTCATCCCCAGGGTGAGTACTAGTCTGCGTAGCAGTGGGGCCAGGGAGTGATTGCTCGGCGCCGATAGGCTCAGTACGTTCTGCTCTGGTGAGTTCGAATGCCTCGAGCTGTTCTGCCAACCGCGCGAGTGGATCTTCGCTCGGTGCGGCGCGACGCATTCGGCTACGCTCGACCTCAGCGGCAATTTCTGCCGCAAATGCTGGGTCGAGTTGAAGCAGCACTGGAGCAGGCTCCTGGGGAGATGTCGCGTCGGTCTCATTTGGTTGTGGAGCAGTTGCAGGTGCGAAAGGCAGCTTACCGGGATACCGCTCGAGCCGGTCGAGGACGAAAAACTCCCCCGTTCCAGTGGCGTACTCACTCGAAACAGAATGAAGAGTGTCGAGCAGAAACTCATCCATCGTGGAGGGAAGGAGCGGTTAGAACCGTACTGCCAAACCGATGCCAACAAAACTACCACGCTCGATGTACCCTTGCCAGAGTTCAATGATGCTGCCGGCAAGGTTATCGAGAACAGCTGTCACGGAAAGTGTGCTGTTGAGCTTGTATTCTCCTCGTGCTGCGATAACAAGGTAGCCTTGTAACCGGTCGGTGCGTTGCGCGCTTGCACGGCGTGACGAAACATAGCCCGTGCGAACTGATGCAATCAGACGTTCAGTAATTGCTTTCCCGTACTCGATGTCCGCTGTAAACTCCGGGCGGTACGGCACTCGGCTGCCGTCGTCGAAGGTTGCATCGAGCACGCGGACCATGGCACGGAGGAAGTCTTGGCTGTTTGGGGTATAGCTACTGCGAAGCTCAATCGCCCGTTGCGTCCAGGACGCATAGCGGAGAGCAAACGTGCCATCTTCTTGTGGCTCGGGATACGGCGCCTCGGAGAATGAAGAGAGCTGGAGGTTTGCCGAAACTTGGAGCTGGGA
Organism: Candidatus Kapaibacterium sp.; assembly: GCA_026003495.1. GTDB lineage: Bacteria > Bacteroidota > Ignavibacteria > Kapaibacteriales > NICIL-2 > NICIL-2. The sequence goes on from BPHK01000001.1 coordinate 1,008,092, forward strand.
CGATGGGATGATCGTAATCTCTGCGTCGAGTTGGTACGGACTCAGTTGCAGACCAATTGCAGCGGTGTCGCTCAGGTACGGGCAACGAGCAAGTTCATTGCGGAAATACACAGGCGTCATCGAGCTTTGCACGCGGCCATCAAGCCAGAGCCAGGGTATTACTCGCCACCGAGCACGAACATCGGCAAGTGGCATAAACTCCGTCGTGCGCCACGATCTTGTCCCAAGCTGTGCGCCGAGTTGCGCTTCCACAGCAAACACTGAATCAGCATACGAACCAGACAGCGCCAGGGTGTGGAAATGCAGCGCTGTTCCGCGATAGTTCCGCACACTTAGATCGGCACGTGCGCCGAGCACGACGTTATCAACGTGCAATGGCATGCTACTTGCGCGTGCGCGAAGCTCGGTTTCATTTGTCGTGCTCGAGTCCATCTGGCGGAGCCGGGTATGGTGTAGCTCGAACGCAGCGTGGTAAGGTAGAGTGGTACCACCGCTGTATTGATGCTGGAGCTCTAGCGCAATCGTTTGTGCTGAACGTTCAGGTGCTGAAGGCACGGCAAAGAGTCGGTAGGTGCGCGTCTGCACATCCAGCGTGCCATTGCCCATCATGCGTGGAGCGTCGGGGGCTACCTGCGTCGCAGTTCGGGCGAGTGCACGGAAATGTGTGCGGAAGTAATCAGCGTTCGGACGGTATGGACCGCCACGGTCAAGTGTCCCGCGAAGGTCGAGCGTGTACCGATCCACCTGTGTTTGGTAGAGTGCATCCAGTCCGGCAAACCCGTAGAGACCTGCGTGTGCGGTTAGGGCAAGTGTTTCGTCGCTCGGCTGGAGAATCCGTCGCTGGTACTCTAGTGGTTCGCTGCGAAAGAGTGGAGTTTTCTCCAGTGGGTTGATGCTATCGAGCTCGCGCTGCGTGTATGGCGGAGGTGGCTCAGGCGGATGCTTGACAAGGCTTTTCGGCAGAAAGAGCGTCTCTTTGCCTTCGATGACGATGGTCATGAAATCAATCGGCTCGCCGCGCTGCTGTTGGGCAGCCAGCGTCGTTCCCAGCAGTGCAAGTGCGAGCGTGATGCGATAAACGTTCATGGCCGTTTCTCCAATCGTCGTCGTCGAGCAGCAGCGGTGCGACCAAAATCGTCGTCAGGGCGGAGGATTATGATTGTCTGGTAAAGCTGGCGCGCTTTTGCGCGATCGCCTTGCGTTTCTGCGCACTCAGCAAGCCCCAGCAACGAAAGGGTGTACCAATCCTCGATGCCTTCGAAGCGGTCTAACACGAGGGAGAATGTATCAGCAGCCGCTGCACAGTTTCCTTCGCGTTGCCATAGCTCGCCGATGCGATAAGCTGCTTCTGCTGCCAGCGGAGGGTTGTCGTTGTAGCCGATGATCGGACGGAACATGGCGCGTGCAGTGTCGCTCGATCCGCGCTCACGGTACAACATGCCGAGTCGGTAGTACGCCTGATAGGCATATTCTCCTGCACCAGTTGTTGCCAGACGCCACAATGCCAGCGCGGATGTGGAATCCCCACGTGCGAGCGCAATCCGTGCTCGCTCGACCGCTGCACGGGCGAAGCTTTGCGTTCCAGGGTAGCGTGCCATCACAACCGAAAAGAGTGAATCGGCACGCTGGCTAAAGGAATTCGATGCCCAGTAGGCTGCCATATCCACCAGCGCCAGTTCGGTCGCTTGGCTGGAGTCGTAGTGCTGCACCAAGCGGCGGAGGACCCGTTCGGCATCGTCTGCCTTGCCAAGTTCGAGCGAGCTTTTGAGCACGCCGTAGAGAGCATCGGGGACGTAGCGACTGCTTGGGTACTGCTCGATGAAACGTTCGTATTCCTTTATCGCGGAGGAAAAGTCGCGATTGCGGACGAAAATATCGGTTGTACGAAAAGCGATCTGCGCGCTCTGTTCGGATGTGGGATTGCGCTCGATGTACTCCCGCGCGACCTCGACTGCGAGCGAATCCTGGCCGAGATTGATGTAAGCATCCTGAATGGCTTCGATTGCTTGTCCTGCGAGCGAGCTCGATGGGTAGTCTGCCAAAAATTGCCGGTACAAGTCAATGGCGCGAACGTATTGCCCGCTGTTGTAGGTGCATTGGGCGATGTAGAACCGTGCGGCTGGTGCAAGCTCGCTATTGGGGTAGCTGCGCAGTAGCGTGTTGAACATTGCGATAGCGTCGTCCCATTTGCCCTGGAGCATCCGAATCCACGCGATGTTGTAGAGGGCATCATCGGCAATGGGGGATTCGGGGAAGTTGCGCACAAACGAACGGAAGTGCTCTGCAGCGTTCGTGTAGTCACCGAGGCGGTAGAGCGATTGCCCCACTTGAAAGAGCGCGTACTCGCCGTCGTCGCTCTGCGGGCTCGTTTTGACCACCTGACGGTAGAGCCGTGCAGCGTCGGCGTACTTTTTGGACAGGTAGAGCATGTCCGCTTTGCGGAGTGTCACGTCTATTCCGTGGGGAGTTCGTGGGAACTCTGCCAGCAGGCGGTCGAATGTTTGCGTGGCAGCATCGAATTTTCGCAGCCGGAACTGTGCCCAGCCCAGGTTGTAGAGTGCCTCTTCTCGTCGCGCGGAGTTGGGGTGTTGGTTGAGCAGTTGCTCCAGTGCAGCCACGGCGTTTTCGAGCATGTTCGAACGTTCGTAGCTTTCTGCAAGCCAGAGCAACGCTTCATCGTGGCGGTCGTGGGTTGGGTAGCGTGCGATGAATAACCCAAGGTCGGTGATTGCATCGGAGTAGCGCCCATCGTTTGCTGCAGCAATTCCACGGAGGAGTAGCGCTTCCGCTGTCAGCAGCTCAAGATTCGGGACAACGGTTGCTGGTAGTCTTCGCGTGTGTTGCTCCAATTCATTGCAGGAGCGAATGGTGCTATCCCAGCGTCGGAGATCGAACTCCGTCCGTGCGCGAAGCAGGAGTCCGCGGAGCATCGTCGCGGGGTCACTTGCTGCGCGGTAGGCACGGTCGAAGAGCAGCCACGCTGTGCGGTATTGCGCCCGCGTGTACTCAATCTGCCCGCGCTCGATCAAGGCCTGCGCACGCAACGGGAAGGCTGGGTCTGCGATGAGCGCATCGAAGAGTTCAATTGCTCTGAGAGCATCGCCGCTACGTTCGACTGCAACCGCACGAAAGAGCAATGCCTGCGCTCGCTGGAGCGAGAGCACATCGGCGACCGAATCAAGGACGGTGCGGTAGGCAGCGATTGCATCGGAGTACCGCCCACGATTGAGTTCTGCCCAGCCAATGCCGAGATACGCCTGCCACCGTAGTGGTGAGTGTTGGAGCGTGCCAGAAGCAGTAACAGCGCGGTATCGCTCGATTGCTTGCGCAAACTGCCCAATCTGGCTGAGTGCTTCTGCAGTCAGGAGCTCAATGAGTGCATCCGCATCGGGAACAAGATTCTGCGGAGGCAGCAGTACGCTCCCCTGCTCACTCAACTCGAGTGCCTGACGCGCAGCCTCGAGCCGTTGGAGTGCTTGCCGGGGTTGGCGAAGCAACAGCAGTTGCTGTGCTGCGCGAATCTGCGCGGTGACGACAAGGTTTCCCTGCGCACTGCAGGCAAGTGCGCTGTCGTAGGCCGCCAGTGCTGCGCGGTAGTCACCGTGAAATTCAGCGATCGTGCCTAAGCCGACATACGCATCGTCACAGTAGTCTGAAGGATTATCGAGCAACTGACGAAACGATTGTGCTGCTTGATCGAAGGACGAGTGGTGCATGAGCGCGACCGCTTTCCAATACTGTGCGCGCTGCCAAAATTGGCGGTCGCTGGTGTCACCCTGCGTGCGCTCGCGCACGAGCGTTGCTGCCGAGTCAAAGTCCAGCGCAGCCAGAGCATAGCGACGATCGTCGAACTGCGCTACGCCGCGAAGGTAGTATGCTTCGGCACGGAACGGAAGGATGGGACGCTGTTCAAGGTAGGAACTCAGCCGAGCAATAGCTACCTGGCGATTACCACGAAGCAGCTCAAGCCGGATTGCTTCCAGCTCAGGCGCAGCGTCGAGAGGGTGAATCAGTGGCGGCGCAAGCTGCCGACCGAGCGCGTCGCTTGCCCGGAGCGATTGCTGCGACTGCTCAAGGAGCACAGCTTCGAGTGTTCGATGGAGCACATCCTCAGGCAAAGGCGAAAGAAGTTGCCCATCCGCAGGCAGCGCTGCACTGCTGAGAGCCAGTAATGTTGCCGCCATCCACGCTGCTACTGCTCTCCATCCTTTAGGCATTGGGAACCTCCGAGTGATTGGATTGACGGCTAATGTTGAGGAGTACACCAAGCGCACTCGCAGTGAAGACAATGCTGCTACCGCCGTAACTGACAAGGGGAAGAGGAATACCGGTTGTGGGGAGCAACCCGCAGTTGACTGCAATGTGTACCAATGCGTAGAAGCCAATAGCTATTGTTACCGCCCATGCCAGCAAGTAGCCGAGTGTATCGGGTGCCCGCACTGCAATGCGAATCCCACGAACCACGATTGCTGCGTAGGCAGCCATGAGCAGTAGAATCCCGATTAAACCGTATTCTTCGCCGATGATGGCAGCGATGAAGTCCCCGTATGATTCAGGGAGGAACAAATCCCGCTGGCGGCTCAAGCCCGGGCCGACACCAATAATGCCACCTCGCGCAAAGCCAATGAGTGCTTGCTGGAGTTGGTAGGAATCACCCGCCTTACCGTTGGATCCCACGTAAGTGGCAATTCGCTGCACACGATAGTCTGCACCGACGGCGTAGATTACTACCGCCACCAGACCGATGGTGGCGATCACGCTCAAGTGAGGAAGGCGTGCCCCACCGATGAACAGCAGCATCATCGCCAGCGAAAATATCAGAGCCGCAGTAGACAGGTTTGGTTGAAGTGCAATTGCTCCGACAACGAGGGCTGTCCATCCAACCAGTGGTAACAGACCACGCTTCCAATCCCACAGTTCGACGTCGAGCTGGCTCATCCGCACCGCAAGGTGGAACAGTAACGCGAACTTTGCCAGCTCTGATGGCTGCAGACTGATTCCAGCAAGATCGAGCCATCGCACGGCACCCTTCAGCTGCGTACCCTGTACCAAGACAAACACCAAGAGCACAAGACTCAACACCAACAGCGGACGGCTAATCTGCTCAAAGATGTGGTAGTCAGCCCGGCTGAGCAGCAGCATGAGACCAAGTGAGAGCGCAACGCGAGCTGTGTGGTTGACCACAAGGCGCTCGGCATCTCCAAGGTGGACACTTGCGAATTCAGCGCTCGCGGTGTACACAAATACGATCCCCGCCACCAGGAGCACTGTTGCAATACTGAGCACGATGCGATCGGATGGGGCGTTCATTGCGACACGTCTGGAAGCTGCCAGACCAGCTCTTTGAACGCTGTCCCCCGATGCTCGAAGTTCACAAATTCATCGAAGGATTTGCACGCGGGGGAGAGCAGCACAACGTCACCATCTTCGGCGATCCGGTGGGCGCACGCAACAGCGTCTGCAAGTGTTCGAACCTGGTAGCACCGCACCATCGTGCAGAAGTGATTGAAGATCACCGGCGCCTGCTCTCCAAATGCAATGACCGCGCGGCAACGCTTACGTACAGTTGCGTCGAGCATCGAATAGTCGTTACTCTCTGCTTGCCCGCCGAGCAGAAGCACAACGGGCTGCTCGAATGCTTCGAGCGCATACCAAGTTGCGTTGATGTTGGTTGCTTTCGAATCGTTGATGTATTCAACTCCTCCAATCGTGCGGACGTGTTCGAGCCGGTGCTCAACTCCTGCGAACGAGAGAATACTGTCACGAATGTTTTCGTTGGTCACCTCGAATGCGCGTGCTGCGAGCGCTGCCGCCATCGCGTTGTACACGTTGTGCACCCCGCGAACGGGAAGTTCGCTTCGATACATCAGTTTTGCCTCCACAGTGCTGCTGACTTCGACGATGCAATCGTCGCTTTGGCGCAGGTACATACCTTCGACGACAGGATGGAGACTGAACCAGCGCACATGCGACCGAGCATGCCGCGATGCCTCTGCTGCATGAGGATCGTCGGCGCACAAAATTAGCACATCGTCGCTCGTTTGGTTTTGAAAAATCTTCCATTTGGCGCGGATATACGCCTCCATCGAGCCGTGGTAGCTTAGGTGATCTGGAGTGATGTTCAAAATCATCCCTACACGAGGATGAAACCGGTTGGTCCAGAGAAGTTGGTATGAACTTGCCTCTACGACGTAGATACGACGTGCAGGAAGATCATGGCGATCGTTTCGGACAACATCCGACAGTGGCAATCCGATGTTGCCGCACGCGATTGCGTCATAGCCGGTGTGCGAGAGGATGTGGGCTGTCAGTGCAGTTGTCGTGGTTTTGCCGTTGGTACCGGTGATCGCAACAATTGGTGCGTGCGCATGCCAACTGGCGAATTCTAACTCGCTAACGATGGGAATGCCACGTTCGAGTGCAGCCTGGAGAATTGGAGCTGAGGGTGGCACGCCCGGCGAGGTAACGAGCACTTCCGTCTCGAGAGCACGCTCGAGAGAATGCGTTCCGAATTCTGCTTCGATCTCTGCATGGTCGAGCCACGAAAGATCGCCCAGTTGCTCTTTCGGAGTTGCATCGGTCAGGAAAACACGGTATCCACATTCGGATGCAAGACGAGCAGCAGCAATGCCACTGCGTCGTGCGCCAACAATGGTACAGCAGGGAGAGTGCGCAGGCTGTCCAGGCATAGAAGAGGGTCATCGAAGTTGAGGGTGCGCAAAACTACCGGGTTGCTTAAGAGAACTGCTCGAGCTGCCGATACTTTTGGCAGCGTAACGCAATGGACAGAACTGAATACTATATGACTGCACGAAGTAGACTTCTCCAACGCTTTTTTCGCCGTGGCGAAGACGGTGCTGTCTACTTTGTCCTCGATCCTACGCGATCGTCCCCAAGTGATAAGTGTGCACAGCTGCTTGATCGCGCAGCATATCATTGGCGGCGAGGCGACTATGCAGAAGCTGAGCAAGCGTTGCTCCAGTGCATTCGGCTTGAACCAAGTGCTGATGGGTTCGTCGCACTGGCGCGGATCCAGCGTGCTTTGAGGCGGTCAGCTGAGGCAATCGAAAGTTATTCGCGTGCGCTCGAACTGGACCGGAAAAAGATCGCTGCCTGGACGGAACGCTGCATGCTCCGACTCGAGGCGAATCAACCCGACCAAGCGCTTGCCGATATCGCACAAGCAATTGAATTAGCACCAGACGTCGGGCAGTTCTACTACCTACGTGCGCGATGTTTGCTCGCGCTCGGGAAAGAAGCTCAGGCGCTTGAGGATTTGATTGCTGCAGTGCAACGCGACCCAACGTGCATTGATGCTTGGCTGCTGAGCAGCCAGCTCTGGCGGCAGCGAGGGGAGTACGCGCAAGCGATCTATGCACTCAAGCAAGTGCTCACTAGTACGCCTGATGATGTCGCTGCACACATTGCCATGGCGGAGACACAGTTGGCGATCGGGCGGTTCAATGCAGCACGGCAACATATTCAGCGTGTGCTCGAGATTCGTCCTGAGCAGGGGGAGGAGCTTTTCCTCCAGCTTGGGAAATCGCTCGAAGCGCGCCATCTCTACCATCGCGCACTCGAACTCTACGAAGAAGCGCTCCAACACTATCCGAATTCGGCTGACTTGCGGTTCCGCTGCGGCTATGTTGCGCTCAAGAGCGGTGCCTTGCACACATGCTCACGCCAAGTAGAGGAGCTTTCCGCACTCGATCCCATCCGCGCAGCAACGCTTCGGGATGTTTATGCAGCGCTCTCCCAAGCGCGACGCGAACGATAACGGCTGCCGAGAGCAAGGAGGTAGAACGATGCAAGAATTTTCCCCGCCGTGATCGCAATGCTCACAGCGTAGATGCCAACAAGCTGTGTTCCGATTGCTGCGAGCAATGCAAGCACGGCGATGGTACCTCCTGCTTCAATCACTGTCGAGTAGGTCACTGCGTCCGTCCGATGCATTGCGATCAATCGTGCGCGCTCGATCGAGTACACGGCATTTGCCATTGGCAATGGTAGCAGAAGTGCTGTTGCAGTGACTGCCAGTGGGATGAGCCACCGATCGAGCTGATATGGAAAGGTCCCGTAGACAAACGCTGAGAATGGAGAGACCACGATGCAGCTGAGCGCGATCGTCGAGATCAGCGCGATTCCATAGCCAACTTGCGCAACCCGCCGATTCTCGATGCCTACACGCCCAAAGAAGGCGATCGCCACCTCTTGATAGGCAAAGCTTGGGCTACGGAACTGGAAGACAAAGCCATCGACAACAGGAAAGACAGCCAGCGACGCTACAGCCTCAGGAAAACGTGCCATGAAAGCAGTTAGCACCGGCCCCATGCCCATCGTAATGACGGACGTCAGCCCCAGTGGGGCGTATAGCGCATTCAAGCGGCGGAACGTGAGCGTATCATCATCAACAACGCGTTGTTTGATGCGCTGCACCGCGGGGCGAGCCATCAGCCAGGTCGCGAGCATCTCGATCGTGACGGCTGCGCTCAGCAACATGGCGCCGATAGTCGCTCCATTCGGTGTTGAATGCCACCAGAGCAGCACAGCGCTACTGCCGAGGAGAATGGTACTAAGCCGGAACATAGTTCCGAATGCAGTTGCTCTGCTCATCTGGGCAGCAATGAGAATCCCTTGGTAGAAGCGACGTATGCCGATTGCTCCTGGCCAGAGCACTAAGGCAGCAATGCATGGATAGACGCGTTGGGAGATTTCCCCTGGGAGAGCAAGCACAGTTGTGCTGAGCCAGCGATAGAGCGACGGCAGCAGCAGTGCTGCCATTACGAGAGTAACCCCCAACGAAAGTGCAAACGCAAGCTTCCGCACGATGTAGTAACTATGAGCGCTTTTGACGTACGCGGTGCTGGCACTCAAGAGCATGATAATTGGCGATTCGACGATAAACGCAATGCCGATTGCGACACCGAATGCAGCAAGCTCGACAGCGGCTCCCGGCAGTCGGGAAAGGACGCTCTGAATGATGAGCCCTTCGGCGGCCATCATTGCCCACGTTGCTGCCAGTGGAAACCACTGTGCGAGAATCAAGCGAGTGCGAAGCGCCGAATCGCTTGTGCTCAATGTTCCAGTTCGATTTCGATTGTGCGACTGTAGAAGCGACCTTCGGGAAGGGAGTTGTCGTAGAGGAGCTCGTTGCTCCCGACAGCAGTGATAGTCGCCCTCCCTAAAACACCCAGTGTGCGTGCGAGAGTGCTAGCGCGTCGCTCTGCTAAGCGCAGGTTATGCTGCCGATCGCCCATTCGATCGGTAAAGCCGGTGATGGTGATGTGCGTCGAGGGTGTGATGTGGCTGCGGAGTGCATTAATCAACCCCTGCTGGGAGGAAGGAATCGTTGCATCATCGAAGTCGAAGAGAATTAGGCTAAAGCGCTCGTATCGGCTCTGGACTGTATCTGCGCGTGGGACGATTGCTACTTGCCGTGTAATGCTGCGCTCAGGAGGAACGGCGTATGCGCAGTGAGCGCTCAGCTCAATGTCCACTATCCCTGCTGGGAACATGTGCCATTGATCAGGCAAGAGGATGCGCGGTGGGGGTGCAGCGGTGCCTGAACGCATCAGGATGAGTGAATCGCCATACCGGACGTGTAGATCCCACCGTGCTGGAATGGGCGAAACCATTAGTCGGAGGGCAACCTTTCGCGGGTCAACGTTCCATTGGGTTTCAGTTCCCACCACTGGATCAGTGATTGCTGGATCGGTGCTCGAGATTTCTACGCGTGCATTCTCGGCGTTCCCATCAGGGTGGCCAACCATCGAAGGATGTGCGGGAAGGTTGCGGGCACTGATCCGGATCCGTGCCGTATCTATGCCCCAGACTGTGTGAAGGTACGTTCGGATGCCGGCAGCACGCAGCCATGCAAGGTCGAGCCGATTGCTCTCCGTGCCAACCCCCATGGTGCACCCTGTAAGCAGGAGCTGAGCAGATGGGCGCTTGCGCATCCGTGAACCAATGATGTTCAGCAGATGGTAATATGCCTCGAGCGTCGAGTACGACGCAAGTTCTGATTCATCGAACTGCACTCGTTCCTCTGGACGAAGGCGAATGTACCGTTGTGGGATCTCGGCACTTCCTTCCTCGAAGAACACGTAGGGAAGTAGCGGGCGAATATGCCGTCGCTGCCGAATGTGGACGCGTATGGTATCAATGCGACGCTCGCGATCAGCTGTATCCAGCCCGATGGCGTGCACATCCACTACGAGTGCAGGAAGATCGAGCGTTGGAGCGTGGAGCGGAGATTCCGGTTCTGCTGGCGGCTCTTGTGGCGGAGGTGGGGAAGACTCAGTGCGGTCAGGAAGCGCGAAGAGCATACTCAGCCCAGCGTGGAGAGAAAACATCTGCCAGGGAAATGCAGCCATAGTGCTTCCGATCGGCAAGCGCACGCTCAGCTCAGGACGAAGCTGAAAGGAGCGTTCAGCACCGTGACTCCAACCTGCCGTAATCATCACCGCTGGATCGAGCGCTGCCACGCCGCTGAGAATGCCGCTACTGCGATTGCGCTCGCGAGTACCTGTTTCGCGGAAGCGTCCCCGGTCAGCTGGCTCGACCAAATACTCACCCTGTTCGAAATGCGATCGCAATGGAAACGAGATCGAAAGGCTGGGTTCGAGAAAGATGGTAGGATGTACCCAAAGTGCTGCGCCCACTTGCACCGCGATCGCAGAAAACTCGACCGCTGCACGGTGCTCGATTGTCGCATGTGCAGTCGAGCTATCGAGAGCGATTGGTTGTTGCTCGCCAGTACGAAAGGTTGCGTTCCGTTGCTCGTATGCAAGCCGAAACGTTGGCACCCCACGACAAAATTCTCCAGGAAGCTCAAATGACCACTTGGGAAGCGATGCAATCGCACCGAAGCCGATGCCACGCCCGATCGCTGATGAAAAGCCCGGCGAACAGCTGAACGTGCCTGGGAGTGCCTGAAAGCTCGTTTGTTGAAGATCGAACCCTCCATGCGCAAAGCCCCCCAACTGCAACGGTTGCGCACTTGATGCGCTAAGGCACAGGAGCAGAAGCAGCGATGGACGCATCATCGCACAATCACCAGTGGCGAAGTTGCAACCAGGGTTGCAGACTCAAACGCAAGTTCATAGCGGCCAGGCGGCATCCTATCCACTGCAAGGGCGAATGCGTAGGTACCTGCCCGCAAGAATTGCTCGCCGAGTGGCCAACGCCGACCATCGGTTGCAGTGAGCACGAGACGGTGGGGAGCATCTTCGATCGCGGTAGCGATCACGGTGATGGCATCAGCGCCTGGCTGTGGCACGATCGCTCGAATACCGAATGCGCCAGTATCCTCGAACAATCGCGTACCACCGCTGGTGCAGAGCCCCTCGAGTGTGACAACCCCATCGCTCCACGTCGTTGTCACCGTCGGCGCATTCCATGTTGCACGCAGGATACTTATCGTCGCGTATTCAGCGTTTCCCCACAGCGCAAGGAATTCGAGCGTGGCGAGCGTATCGCTTGCAGCGACGGTGAGTGCAAGAGTCACTGTTGCAGTGCCATCTAGTTGGTAGAAGCGCTCTACAACCGGAGCCGACGATTCGAGCATGGAGAGGACCGATGCGTTATAGCGCAACTGAAGCATTAGCCGGGATGCGCCAACTCGTGCCAACTGTTGGGTTGTGCTCAGCAGAAGCGGAATTCGAACACGCCCGCCGATTGCAGCACGTGCTGACCCGATGGTCAAATGCACCTGCGCAGTCAGCGAAATGTCCACTGGCGGTGATGTTCCGCTGCACCCGGCAGAATCTACAATGACAGTGTACGAGCCGATCCGTGGCGGTTCCAGAAAACGGTCCGTAGCACCTGGAATCGGTGTTCCATCGAGCAACCACTGATAGCTGTCGTAGGCTGCAGTAGTACCCAGGAGGGTTCCGTCATAGGAAATCAGCGGCTGTGGATGGGGACGCACGGCGATTTCGACAGTGTCACTATAGCCGATGCAGCCCCCTGGGAGCTCGATAGCAGCGAAATACCGTCCACTGGTTCGCACCACGATCTGAGGTGAACGCTCGCCTGTGTTCCACCGGGTAGCTCCGAACGATGCAGGAAGCTCAAGAACCGTAGAGTCGCCCTTGCAGAAGCTACGGTCCCCATGAACAGTCAAGGGCACGCGGGAGACGGGGAACACGAGCACAGTAAACGTCCGCTCGGCGTTGCAGCCATTGGCATCGGTGATGCGGAGTGTGTACGTTGTCGTACGATCTGGATGGACGGTTGGGTTGGGTGCACTCGGATCACTCGGTGGAGGCGTGCCTGTCCACTCGTAGCGATATGGCGCTGCACCGGATATCGGGATCGAGTCAAGCTGGACAGGGTCACCCAAGCATGTTGCAAAGGAACGTTCGCCAATCTGGGGTGGGGCGTGGATTCGCACAACGACCGTATCAGTCACTGCAGGGCAGCGCGCAGTATTCGTGACGCGGCAAACAAAACGGTACGTTCCCGCCTCGAGTGTCGGAGGAGTCATGTACGTTTGGTTTGTTGCGTCGGGTATCGGCTGGCCATCGCGTTCCCATTGGTAGGAGTCGTACTGGACGCTGGAGCCACGATTGACCACGTGAAGGGTGCGGCTTTCGCCCTGACAGAACTCCGGCGCAGCCGAAACGAGTGCACTGGGGATGGCGATGTTGCAGAACTTGAGCAATACGCCATCATCGGTACCAGGCAGATTGCCGAGCCGGGGCTGTGCACTGGTACCAATGATAGGGAAGTCAGCACTGCTGCTATGGCCGACGACGATGAAATTTGTGTTGCCATCAATTGCAATGTCGGTTGCTCGATCGAGAAAACTGCCACCGGCATACGTTGCCCACTGCGGCGTCCCATCGGGCGCAAGTTTGGCGATGAACATATCGCCACCGCCGCCGTTGTAGCTCGGCTGCTGTGCGGCAATCGTGGAATAATCACCGAGTGTACGGCCGACGACGATGATGTTGTTGTCCGGATCAACAGCCAGGGCAGTGAGCTCATCGTAGCTGGATCCGCCGTGGTAGTGTACCCACTGCGCGTTGCCTGTCTGAGGGTCGAAAACTGCAAGGAAGCCATCTCCGTTACCGCCGAGCGTTCGTTTCCCCGCGCCGCGATACCACATATCGGTGCTGCTCGTTGTGCCGCCGAGGATGAGTCGTCGGTCGAAGGAGGAATCGAGAGAAATCGAGCTGCAATAATCCTCGCCGTTGCCGCCAATGAGTGTGCTCCACTGCAGCCCTCCCAGTCCATCGAGTTTGAACAGAAAACCGTCGTTGGCAGCGGTTTTGATGGATTGGTAGATGCCAGTGCCGGCAGTAGGGAAATCCGAGCTTTGCGAGTATCCACAGACATAGACACTTCCTGCTCGATCGCAGACTGCTCCAGTTGCTACTTCTGAAGCAGAGCCTCCGATGAAGTACACCCACAGCGGTGATCGTTCCGGCGAAAGTTTGAGCACGAAGACGTCCTGCGATGCAGTACGCTTCGGGGATACAATCGTTGGTCGCGGCACAGATGCAGGGAAATCATCCGACGAGGTATGGCCAACAAGGTAGGCGTTACCTTGACGATCGGTCGCGAGAGCGAAGACGTCTTCGTTATCGTTCCCGCCGCAGTAGGATGCCCACAGGAGTTGTCCACTTTGAGAGAGCTGTGCAAGGAAAAGATCGTAGCCGCTCGGCATACTCGATGCTTTTCTGCGTTGAAATGCACCTGAGGTAAGCGGCAGATCGTCGCTCTGTGTGCATCCAGCGACGAGAACTGAGCCCGTGCGATCTACTGCGAGGTCGCAGTGATCGAGGTTGTGGATCTCGCGACGTGTGCCGCCATAGTAGGTGGCCCAAAGGAGCGTCCCATCGGCACGGTACTTTGCGATGATAGCGTCGTAATCACCCCGCAGCGAGGTGGAGAAACCAAACTTTGTTGGGAAATCAACGGACTGTGTGCGCCCGATAACGAGGATATTTCGTTCAGCATCCGTTTGAACGTGCGCCCATTGGTCTTGAGCAGAGCCGCCTGCGTAGCTCGACCATTCAATTTCCGGATCAACTGTCACCGGTGCGGAAGCATCAGCATCCTCGATGGCAAATCGGAGGATGTTGCGCTCGAGGACATAGGCGGTTTTCACCGGAATCGCAGAAGTCCGAAAGCTGATCGGTGCACCTTCGATGATGTCTCCAAAGCGAGTTCGAAACGATAGTCTCCCATCTGGTAACACGCGTGCCATTGCGCCACGAATGGAGAGGGTCAACCCACGAGTGTGGCGTGTTGTGGCTGCGCGGTAGTCGCATTTGATCGTGCCATTCGGTTGGATGGAAAACGCAGCTGTAACTCCAGGGGCGATGCTATCGAGCATTACCTGCCGATAGGCGGGAATCCCTTCGATACGCGTGGTACCATGGTAGATGTGGAAGGTTGTTGGCAGAAGAGCATTCGGCCGAAACTGTGTCTGCTGGCTACTGATTGCTTGCAATTCAACACGGTGGGCTTGGATGCGTTCGGTGCCGGGCTGGGTGTTGTACCACACATAACCATAGCCGTGCTCGGTGATGTAGAATAAACCGTTTGGCAGGATAGCGTAGTAGCGAACTGGTGGAGGGAGCTGCCCGCGATTTTCAATGAACCCCTGCACGCCTGGCATAGCGATTGCCTGTGTGAACAGGAGTACACTTAGCAAGCAGGTAAGCAGTCGCAGAAGTCTCATCCATGCGTAGATGAATCGTTCCTGCACAAAAATATTGCCGTTGATTGTCCAGCATATGGTGGGTGGAATTACCCATAACGAGGCTTGACCACATATGGAATTGGGTCTTCGATACCGGCCAGCTGAAAGCCACGGAGCCGGAGTGCACAGGAGTCACACTCGCCGCACGCAATGTCGCTTCGGACGTAGCAGCTCCAACTGAGTTCGAAGGGAACGCCAAGCTCGACGCCACGGCGAACGATCTCGGCTTTTCGGTAGCCAATGACCGGGGTGAGGATAGTGATGTGTGTATCCGGCCTGGTGCCCAGCTCGATGACGCGTTCGAACGCGCTGAAGAACTCCCGTCGGCAATCGGGGTAGCCACTCGAATCTTCTTCGACTGCTCCAATACCAATCGCGCTTGCTCCGAGTGCTTCTGCCCAGCTTGTCGCGATGGCGAGAATGTTCGCATTTCGGAAGGGAACGTAGCTCGATGGAATTCCCGTCCGGTCGAGATTAGCACGCTCAACTTCGATGCTAGGATCGGTCAAGCTGCTGGCACCAATCGCAGCAAGATATGCGACATCAACGACAAGCCGCGTTTCAATTGCGTAGTGGTCGCAGATTGCGTGGAATGCTTCAAGTTCGCGCCGCTCGGTCCGCTGGCCGTAGTTGAAGTGCAACGCAGCAATGTCGTATCCTTTGGCGCGGATTTCGGCAAGCGTGACCAGCGAGTCCATTCCGCCGGAGAGTGCAACGACCGCGATCTTGCTCATTGCTCGGGATGGAGCGAGTTCAACAAATCAGGACGTCGTTCCTTTGTGCGTGCCAGTGCTTGCTCGTAGCGCCACCGGCGGATTGCTGCATGATCGCCGCTGCGGAGAATCGGGGGCACTTCCATACCTCGGAAGACTGCCGGTCGCGTATAGACCGGCGCCGAAAGCAAGCCATCCTGAAACGAGTCGTCCAGTGCGCTCTCTGCATCGCTCATAGCACCAGGCAGCAGGCGAACGACCGCATCCACAATGACAGCAGCGGCGAGTTCTCCACCACTGAGAACGTAGTCGCCGATAGAGAGCTCGCGTGTGACAAGTAGGTCCCGCACCCGCTGGTCAACGCCTTTGTAGCGTCCAGCCAGCAGGATCAGGTTCTGTGCCAGCGAAAGTTCATTGGCGACTGCCTGCGTAAATCGCTCGCCATCGGGCGTAAGGTAGATGACCTCGTCATAGCTGCGTTCGCGTTGGAGCGATTCGATGCACGCAAAGACAGGTTCGCACCGAATCACCATACCGGCGCCTCCACCGTACGGCTCGTCGTCAATGTGACCGTAGCGATTGTCGGCGTAGTCGTGGAGGTTGTGCAGGACGATCTCGACCAAGCCGCGTTCGCGCCCGCGGCCGACAATGCCGGTGGAGATGCACGATTCGATTGCAGCAGGCAGTGGGCAGACGATATCAATGCGCATTGCAAATTCCTCGCACAACCAAGGAAACCCGCTGCCATTGACGAACAATGCACGTGTGCATTGACCCTCGGAAGCGACTGGTATATTTGCAGCCCGTGTTATCACCATCGCACTCCTGGATGCAGACGGAGTTTGCTAACGACCAGATCCGCCACCGCTACGAAGAGCTCCAGACCTTAGAATCGCGCGGTATCGAGCCATTCCCCTACAGCTACGATCGAACGCACAGCTCACAGCAGATCCTTGCGACGTTTCGAGACGATGACCCATCCTCGCTTGCGGATGTCTCCATCGCAGGGCGCATAATGGCGATCCGTCGGATGGGGAAGGCTACGTTCTTCCACATCCAAGATGCCGAGGGCAAAATTCAGTGCTACATCAAAGCCGATGAATTGCCCGAGCAGTACGAGATCCTCCGATTGCTCGACCTTGGGGATATTGTCGGTGTGCGCGGCTTTGTATTCCGCACGCGGACTGGCGAGGTAACGGTACACTGCCAGCAATTGCACCTACTCTGCAAATCACTCCGGCCGCTGCCGGTTGTCAAAGAAGAGCGCGATGAGCACGGCAACGTTATCGTTCACGATGCATTCAGCGATAAAGAGCAACGCTACCGCCGGCGGTACATTGACCTCATCGTCAACCCTCACGTGCGGGAGACGTTCATTGTGCGTAGCCGCATGATCACCGCAATTCGGCGCTACTTCGACAGTCGCGGCTGGCTCGAGGTCGAAACCCCAATCCTCCAGCCACTCTACGGCGGTGCCAGCGCACGTCCGTTTACGACGTACCTGAATGCGCTCGATATGCCACTGTACTTGCGCATCGCAGATGAACTTTATCTGAAGCGTCTCATCGTTGGGGGCTTCGAAGGGGTCTATGAAATCTCGAAGAATTTCCGCAACGAGGGCATTGATCGCATGCACAATCCGGAGTTCACCGCGCTCGAAATCTACGTTGCCTACCGAGACTATCACTGGATGATGGACATGACTGAGGATTTGCTGGCCACGGTCACAGCTGAAGTGCGCGGCCAGTCTTCACTTTTGAGAGCCGATGGCTCAGAAATTCCGTTGCAGCGTCCGTTTCGACGCGTGCGTCTTCTCGATGCAATCGCCGAATCTGTTGGTCAGCCGATCAATGGTTGCTCGGAGCAAGAGCTTGCGATGCTTTGTAAGCGGTTCGATGTGGAGCTTCCGCCCTCGCCTTCGCGCGCGAAGATGATTGATGAGCTGTTCAGCAAACTTGTGCAGCCGCAGCTGGTGGAGCCAACATTCGTTACCGATTACCCCGTTGAAATGTCCCCGCTTGCCAAGCGCCACCGGAGCGAGCCATCGCTTGTTGAGCGATTTGAGCTTTTCATCGGTGGGATGGAAATTGCCAACGCCTTCAGTGAGCTCAACGACCCACGCGATCAGCGGCAGCGCTTTGAAGAGCAAGCACGTCTTCGAGCAGGTGGCGATGATGAAGCAATGGTGCTCGACGAAGACTTCCTGATGGCATTGGAAATTGGCATGCCACCGACAGCCGGCTTAGGCATTGGTATCGACCGACTGGCAATGCTCATGACGGGCGCTGCTTCGATTCGCGATGTCATCCTCTTTCCGCTCATGCGACCTGAACCACCACACCGTCCACTGGAGGAGTGATGGGGTACACACGCATTACACTCGAACCGGCTGTGCAAGTCCAGCTGCGGCAGCGTTACCTGCTCCACGCGGTTCTTTTTGTGTTGACGTTTCTTTCGACGCTCATGGCAGGCACAGCGTGGGCGGGTCGCGATTTTACCGCTGTCGAAAACTGGGGTGCTGGACTTACCTATGCTCTGCTCCTGATGCTGTTTATTTCAGCGCATGAGTTCGGCCACTACGTTGCTGCCCGCTACCACGGCATTGCAACGACGCTGCCATACTACATCCCGATGCCGCTGCCGTGGTTGATGCCATTCGGAACACTCGGTGCAGTGATCCGAACGCGCTCGCCGATACGGTCCCGCCGTGCGCTCTTCGATATTGGGGTTGCTGGGCCGCTGGCTGGGTTTGTGGTCTGTCTTGCAATTCTAGCAGTCGGCTTTGCGACGCTCCCGGGCAAGGAGTATCTCTATGCTATCCATCCAGAGTATCGAACACTGCCGGAAATACCACGCTACGGCTTGACTTTCGGGGACACGCTCTTGTTCGCTCTGATGCGGTCGCTGCTCTCACCGCCTGACGCATTCATACCGCCGATGAACGAAGTTTATCATTACCCGTTTCTCTGCGTCGGGTGGTTTGGGCTTTTTGTCACAGCGCTCAACTTACTCCCGATTGGCCAGCTTGATGGCGGCCATGTCCTCTACGCAATGGTAGGGCAATTGCAGCATCGCATTGGTCGCTGGGTTGTGATTGCGATGGCACTTATTGGAGTTGGGCCACTGCTCGATGGGCTGCGGCTCCTGCTCCACGGCGACCACCCCGATCGTTTCATGATTGTGCTGCAAGAGCTGCTTCTGCCGCCACTCGATTGGATCGCAACGAACGCTCCGTGGGCATTCGCAGGTTGGTCAGGATGGCTCTTCTGGGCAGTACTGGCACGCTTCCTCTTCGGCATCGCTCATCCACCACTCGATGATCCTCGCCCGCTGGATCGAACCCGAATGGCGGTTGGTCTCATCGCGATGATTGTCTTTGTGCTCTCGATTGCACCGGCAGGGATTTATGATGTCCCGCGAGTTGATTCTGGTGGCATCATCGGTCTTGTTTTCAGCCAGACTCCATGAGGTTCCAGCAGAACGTTGATCTCGGGCCGCTAACGACGTTTCGCACACGTGGTGCGGTCGCACAGCAGTTCTACTGGATCGAAAGCGAGCGCGATGCCCGAGAGTTCGCTACTGCGGTGGTACCATCAGTCAGCGAGTGGCTCCTGCTTGGGGGAGGAAGCAACGTGTTGCCAACACGGACAATCGAAGTGGCAGCCTGTATGCAACTGCCCGGGCGTCGAGTGGTCGAAGAAGGACCAGACGCTGTCACTGTGCGTCTCGGGGCGGGAGAGCGATGGCATGCATGTGTCCAGTGGGCAGTCTCGCAAGGCTGGGCTGGAATTGAGGCGATGGCGCTGATTCCCGGCACTGTTGGCGCTGCACCAATCCAAAACATTGGCGCCTACGGACAGCAGCTCTCGGACGTCTGCCAGTGGGTCGAGGGCATTGAAATACCGAGCGGAGAGCTACGCACCCTCCCTGCTGATGAATGCCGCTTTGGCTACCGCGATTCAATCTTCAAACACGAATTGGCGAGCACGTTCATCATCACCGCCGTTGCCATTCGGTTGGTCAAGCGCCAGGAAGCAACCGTTGCGTATCCAGAACTTGCGCGCGCGCTCGACGGTATCGCAAGACCCACAATCAGCGATGTGTTCGAGTGTGTGGTGCGCTTACGCAAACGCAAGTTGCCTCCGCCGGACGTAGGGAGTGCGGGAAGCTTTTTCAAAAACCCCATCGTTCCAGTTCAGGTGGCAACCTCTCTTGCCGAACGTTATCCATCAATGCCGCAGTTTCCGTTCAACGGCGCGATCAAGCTCTCGGCAGGATGGCTCATTGAGCAGTGTGGATTCAAAGGCGTCCGGCGCGGCGATGTCGGTGTCTATGACCGCCATGCACTGGTGCTCGTCAACTGGGGGGCTGCACAAGGAACAGACGTCGTTCGTCTAGCTGCTGAAATCAAAGATGCCGTCCGAGCGCGGTTTGGCATCGAACTCGAAGAAGAAGTCATCATCGTCTGAGCGTGGCAATGAAACCGACTATTTCGACGGTGGGCGAACTCAAAGCTCGCGGCTATCGCCCACAGTCTGTCAAAGAGGAAATTCGCTCCAATCTCATCACGAAGGTTCGCAAGCGGGAGCAGCTTTTTCCGGGTATCATCGGCTTCGACGAAACGGTGATTCCGGAGCTTGTCAATGCACTCCTGGCGCGTCATGATATTCTCCTGCTCGGCTTACGCGGCCAGGCGAAAACGCGCCTGGCGCGCGCACTTGTGCATCTGCTCGACGAATACATACCCATCGTCGCTGGCTCGGAAATCAACGACGATCCACTCCAACCGATTTCACGGTACGCGCGCGACCGTGTCGCAGCCGAAGGCGATGCGACACCGATCGAATGGATTCACCGCACCGAACGCTACGGAGAAAAGCTCGCAACACCGGATGTAACCGTTGCAGATTTGATCGGCGACATTGATCCGATCAAAGCTGCGGTGCGTCGCCTCTCATACTCGGACGAAGGGGCAATGCACTTCGGCATCATTCCACGCACCAACCGGGGAATTTTTGTCATCAACGAGTTGCCCGATCTTCAGCCACGTATCCAAGTAGCGCTCTTCAACATTCTGCAGGAACGCGATATTCAAATCCGCGGCTTTTCGGTGCGCTTGCCGCTCGATGTGCTGATGGTCTTTACCGCAAACCCAGAAGATTACACCAGCCGCGGTCGCATCGTCACTCCGCTCAAAGATCGCATCGAATCGCAGATTCTCACGCACTACCCACGAACGATCGAGGATGCAGTCGCAATCACACGCGAGAATGCATGGATCGAACGCGACCGTAACGTCGTCGTGCCACGCTTTGTGCAAGAGCTTGTCGAGATGGTCGGCTTTGTCGCACGGCAGAGCGAGTACGTGGATCAATCGTCGGGTGTATCGGCGCGAATGACGATTGCACTCATGGAGCTGCTGGTCTCTAATGCTGAACGGCGTGCGATCGTTACAGGAGAAAAAGTTGCGGCCGTCCGGATTGTGGACTTTCAACGGGCACTGCCAGCGATGACAGGAAAGCTCGAACTTGTGTTTGAAGGTGAGCAAGAAGGAGTAGTGAAAGTTGCAAAAGCGCTCGTTGGCAAAGCCACACGCGAGCTTTTCCTTCGGTATGCTCCCGATCCGCTGGCAAAGCTCCGCTCTGGTGAGCGGGATCCGTACGCGCCGATTATTGCGTACTTCGAGCAGGGCAACACACTCGAACTCGACGATGAACTTCCACTTGACGAGTACTATGGGCGACTGGCGGCAGTGCCAGAACTTGAAACGATCGCACGAACGTACATCGCTGCTGATACCGATGACCGTGCCGTCTGCGCAGTGGCAATGGAGTTCGTGCTTGAATCGCTCCACAACTGCTCCAAAATCGCTAAAGAAGAACGCATTGCTAGCGTTGCCTATAAGGATATGCTCGGTTCGCTTCTTCGGGGGAAACGCTTCGGGGAGGATATTGACGAAGGCAACTAGTACCAGACAACGCTTCCGAAACTCACCGCAGATTTCGTCGGAAGGTCGTTCCACTGTCCGTAATCGAGCATAACGCCTTTGCCAGGAGCGAAGGCTTCCAGGAATGTCATCGCCGGAGGGAATCCGCAAATGCGCCGAGCGTCACCGCTGCGCGCAATCGTGGCAAAGAGCTGACTGCTAGTGCCGCGCGCGATTGCATCGAGCACTTCGTAATCTTCAGCGCGGAGCTGGTCGAGCATCGGCGCGGCATCCCACGAATCACCGAACCGTCGGCCGATGTGCGCTAAGTCGCCGCTGACAAGGATGAGCGGCCGCCGTCCACTACTGTGGACAACATCTCTCAACGCTCGGCAAAACGCTGAAACTTTGGCATCAGTGGATGGGTGCGCAGAGCGATGGACAAAATCATGGAACGAGGTCACCAGTACCGGCAAGACAGTGTAGTCCCGATCGGGAAACAAGTGTTGGATGAACACATGATGAAGCTCTAGCGCATGTTCGGGTTGGTACGCAATGTCGTTGCTCGTCAGAGGCACTCCCACTTTCTTCCGCAGTTCTTCGACGAGCTCTCGATCGGTCTTGATTCGCCCAAGCGGCGTGACGAAATCTTTCGTTGTCAGCAAGAACCGATCCTGCCAGCCGTAGTGCGAGGTGCCGATGTGCACGATCAAATCGAACTCCGCCTGCCGCAGTGCATTGAACGGATAGGCGTAGTGCTCGCCTGCGACGCGGAAGTCAATATGAGGGATGAACGCAGCGTGTGCATGCTGTGGGTATGCGCGTGCTGGCGCTGATTGGAGAAGCCGTTCCAAGTACTCATGCAGCGCAGCAGGCTCGGCGGGATAGACGCTTCCAGCGCACACTGCTTCGATAGTGTCTGCCTCCAGGAACTGCCGAGCTCGTGCAAAGAGCGGACTATCGAGCAAAAACTCTTCGTCGAGCCATTGCAGAAGGCGGCGAAACTGCGATGCACGAACACTCTGATCAAACTGGGAGCGAACGTGTTCGAGCAGGTCAGCAACGGTCAAGGTGCCATCGAGCAGCTCAAACAGTGCGGAAAATTCTGGCTCGAACTCGAGGTCTGGACGAACGTAGCCACAGGGATCCTCGAATCGGATCACGCCGCGACTGCTCTCGAAGACGATCTGGAGTTCTCGGCGGAGCGCTGGCCGTTCGGGGAGGTTCACCGCAGGTTAGAGCTTCCGTTCGACATGCCGCATGAACGCGTAGAAGCCAACACCGGCAAGAGCCGATAGTACTGCAGCGACGACGAACCAAAGTTCGACACCATCGCCCGCCGCAAATGCAGCAACGAGCATGACCGCTGCGGTAGCATAATGCGCGAGCGGTACGTACCGTCGGACTTTCGCAATGTTGCTGTGCAAGGACATGGAGACTCTGTCAAGGGTGACTACAATCGGAGCGTGGCCTCAAGCGCGGTTTTCGCATCGGTTCGCTCATCGCGGTACTTGACGATCAGAGCGCATGACGCCTGAAGGCCATGTTCGATGCTGAAGGACGAATTGCCCAGCCGTCTGGTGCCCGGGACAACGACTGCACCCTCGGGGATTTCCAGCGGTTGCGAATCGCTTGCACGGAGGATCCGCTCATGGACTACGTCATAGACGGGGACCGACGCGGTAAGCATCACTCCAGCAGCGATAACTGCACGACGACGCACAAGTACGCCTTCGTAGATACCCACATTGCCACCGATGAAGGCATCGTCCTCGATGATGACTGGCTGTGCTTGAGCGGGTTCAAGAACGCCACCAATTTGTGCGGCGGCACTGATGTGGACGCGTGCTCCGACTTGGGCGCACGTGCCGATGAGGGCGTGCGAATCCACCATCGTGCCTTCGCCGACGTACGCGCCGATGTTGATGTACATCGGCGGCATGCAGATGACACCAGGCGCAACATATGCCCCGCGCCGAATCGCCGAGCCACCGGGAACAAGCCGAACACGATCGTCGAGCGAGAGCCTCCGTGGTGGAAGGGTGTGCTTATCGAAAAACGTTTCGCCACTGTGCACAATTGGCGATAAAACGCCATGGCGGAACAGGAGCAAGATTCCGCGCTTGACCCATCCGTGGACGACCCAGTGGCCATCCTCTGGTGAGGCAGCACGTATGGAACCACGCTCGAGTGCGGAGAGAAATTGTTCGGCGAATGCCTCGATCGTTCCGTACGGGAGCGGCGTTGGGTGGCTATCGAGCGATTCGACGAGTGCGCGAAGCTCGCTTTCCTGAACGGTCATGGGCAAAAGCAAGGTTGAGGAGTTTGTACACAAGCCGTGCTGCGGTCAAATTCGGGTGGTGGAGTTTTTTGATTGGCGCAAGCTCGACGACGTCGAACCCGACGATGCGTCGCCCCGTCTCAATTAGCCGCTTTACGATCGCGATGCATTCGGAGTACGTGAGCCCTTCCGGTTCGGGTGTCCCCGTCGCTGGCATGATACTCGGATCGAGCGCGTCAACGTCGAAGGTGATGTACACGTGCTCGCTCAATCCTTCGAGAACGCGGTCCATCCACTGCGCATCGCCACGGCGAATGGCATGTGCAAAGAACGTACGTACACCCGCCGATCGAATGAAGGACGCTTCCTCCTTCGAGAGTGCGCGGATGCCCACCTGTGTGATGCGCGATGGTTCGAGAAACTCTGCGATGCGTGCCATCACACAGGCATGGGAGTAGGGTGTTCCGTCGTACTCGATTCGCAGGTCGGCGTGTGCGTCGAACTGGAGAATGGTCAGATCTGGAACCTTCTGCGCGTGAGCACGGACAAGCGGCGCTGTTATCGAGTGCTCGCCTCCGAGTCCGACGCAGAACTTGCCTGCTTGAAGGATTGCCGATGCACGTGCCTCGACGAGGGCGAGCGCTTCCTCGATAGGAAGCTTTTTGAGCGGGAGTGGTTCGAGTGTGGCAATTCCACGTTCAAAGCACAGCTCGCGGTCGAATTCCTCGTCGTAAAATTCCACGTAGTGGCTTGCGCGAAGAATTTCGCGTGGCCCATCTTTGGTGCCTTTGCCATAGCTTGTTGTTCGTTCCAGTGGAATTGGTTGGATGGCGATTGCGGCGGTGCTGGTACTCTTGTCTGGTGGTATGCCTAAAAAGTTTTCGGTGGCGGGCAAATAGGAGAGCATATCGTTCGTTCCAGTGTCACCATCAGGTGGCGCGAAAATACTGCCACTTGGGTTCGCCAGGAGATGTACCATCGCGAAACACTCAGCTCTATGCTCACGCTCGAACACTTCATCGGATTTCTGACGCTCACCGCGCTTGAAATTGTCCTGGGGATAGACAACATTATCTTCGTCAGCATCGTCACCGAGCGCGTGACGCACTCTCGCCGTAGGCTGGCTCGGCGGCTGGGTCTATCACTGGCGCTGGTGTTCCGCATTGCATTGCTGCTTGGTATTACCTGGATTGCTGGACTGACTGCACCGCTTCTTTCGATCATGGGACATGCGGTCAGTGGGCGGGATGTGATCCTGTTTGGCGGAGGACTTTTCTTGCTGGCAAAGGCAACTCGTGAAATCCACCATCGCGTCGAAGGGCTCGACGTTCTCGAGCAGAGGAGCGAGCGTGTTGTATCCTTTTCGTCGGCAATTACGCAAATCGTCCTGCTTGACCTTGTGTTTTCGCTCGATTCGGTCATTACTGCAGTAGGGCTCTCGCAACACCTTGGGGTGATGATTGCAGCCAACGTTGCGGCCATGATCGTGATGGTTGCCAGCAGCAATGCTATTGCCAACTACCTGCAGCAACATCCGACGCTAGTGATGCTCGCACTGGCGTTTTTGCTCATGGTTGGGTTCGTGCTGGTCCTCGATGGCGTGGGAATCGAGGTCAGTCGTGGGTACGTCTATACAGCGATGGCGTTTTCGGTGGGCGTCGAGTTCCTCAACATGCGTCGTCAGCGAAAGATTCGCCTTCGGATGGGACAGGCGCAGGCTACTTCAATGCCGGAACAAGCCGCTTGACCGCAACCGGGAGCACATCGAATATTTGCTCCGGTGCCTTGAAGAGGTTTCGTGCAGCGTGGGTTTGATCTGCAAGTTTGGTGGCGACGTCATACGCGTAGAGGTTGAGCACCATCCGACCTCCAGTTATTTCAAAGGAACCAGTGATCGCGTATGTACAGTGGAGCTTTGCAATTGCACGCCAGAGGTCGGATTCAAACTGTGGCGAACTTGGGTCGAGGTTGAATTCCGCCAAGACTTGCTCCATCGAATCGGCAGGGATGACGACAAATTGCTTGCCATGCAACTCGTGGCGCTCGAGCAGCCCGCGGAGACTATCGGCAATGGCGTAGCTGTACGTCAAAAGCTGCATGTTACCATCGAGATTCTTGATCGGAAGCACAGCAACGCGTACCTGTGCGCCTGCTGCAATGCTGCACGCTACTAGCACGATGAGCACTCGGAGCATCGTGATTCCTACACGTTGGTGGAACTACCGTCGGGTATTGTCATTCCGTTGGCGCGGAGATGTGATTCGAGCGATTCGAGAAGTGCAGAGATCCGTGCGACAGTATCAGGCACTGCATCCCAAGCGCCGAGTGATGCATGCTGCATCAGTTCTGCGCCGCAGTCTGCCAGCTCCGTAAAGCCGAATTGGCGAGCAGAGCCTTTGAGCGTATGACCGAAGCAGTAGAGTTCGCTTTGGTTTTGCGTAGCGACGATGTTCGGTAGGACAATGCCAAGATCGTTGCGCCAGGAGACGCAGAACTCCGGTGCTAACTCGCGGAGAATGGGGTCGTCAGGTAGTTGCATTGTCGCACGTGGAAGTGAGAGTAACAACGAAGAGCGAGC
The DNA here is from genome assembly GCA_026003495.1 of Candidatus Kapaibacterium sp. Taxonomy (GTDB): domain Bacteria; phylum Bacteroidota; class Ignavibacteria; order Kapaibacteriales; family NICIL-2; genus NICIL-2. The sequence goes on from BPHK01000001.1 coordinate 1,034,303, forward strand.
GGCCCTATAAGCCGGATTCTGTCCAGCATTCTCCCGCCAGTGGGAGGGATGCTGATGCAGTCATGTGCCTTGGGCGATGCATTGCTGCATGCCTCTTGCGCGACCTACCCGATGCGTGCTCTTCGGGTTGCCCGAAGAGCGCCTGCCACGCACAGGACGACCGCATCTGCTCGGTCTTGCACCGCGTGGGGTTTGCCCTGCCACACGTGTCACCACGTGTGCGGTGCGCTCTTACCGCACCATTTCACCCTTACCACTTCCTGCTGTGGCATGAAGTGGCGGTGTTGTTTCTGTGGCACTTTCCGTCGGCGATGCATCGGTGATACACCGCCGCCTCGAGGTTATCGAGCACGCTGCGTGGTGGTGTCCGGACTTTCCTCACCAGCTCGACTCGAGCTGGCGCGACTGCACGGGACCGCTCGCCAACGCTTAGATGATTTCCTCTTCTTCGATCCGATAATGCTCGGGGTATAAAATCCGTCCGCAGTGTTCGCAGACGAACATCCGCTCGGGATGATTGCGCATTTCAACGAGAACTTGCGCAGGAAGCGCGCTAAAGCAACCGCTGCAGCTGCCCTTGCGCACGTGGACTGCAGCATCGGGATGGTACGTGCGAATACGCTCGTACTCGGCGTACCATTCTGCCGAGAGTTGTTCGATGATTGCTTTGCGCTCCGTTTGAAGCTGCCGGAACTCGTTGTCCTGCTCAGTAGAGCGCTGGTTGAGTTCTTCTTCGCGCTCTTGGAGCTCTCGCTGTGTTTCTTCGACGTCTGCTTGCTGGCGTTCGAGCAATCCTTTGAGGTTTTCCTCTTTGATGGTGTTCTGGGCAAGTTCTTGTTCGATGCGGAGACGCTCGGCACGGATGAATTCGATCTCGTGTGTCAGTGCGTCGAATTCGCGGTTGTTGCGGATTTGGCCGCTAAACTGTAGTTCGTTGAGTTTGGCTTCTTTTTCGTTGAGTTCTTGCTGGCGAGCGCGCATGGTTGTGCGGTAGTGGGCGAGGTCCTCTAACGCCTTCTTGGTCTCTTGGACCAGCCGCATCTGTTGGCGAAGCTTTTCTTCGAGCTTCTTGACGAGCTTGGGAAGATCACCCAACTCAGCGTGCATGTCGTCGAGCTTTTCGTCAATATGTGCCAGTCGGGCGATGAGTTCAATGTTCGATGGCATCGTTACACGTTAGGATGTGGTGGAACGTTCAATTTCAATCGTGAGAGGAACTTCGACGTGCACCGGCGTTGTGCGCACCGAACTTGGAGTGACGCCAAGCCGAATCCCATGACGCTCTAATAACCGCTCGATGAGCTGCGCAAGCAGCTGCGGGACGTGCTGTTCCATCTCGAAGTGCCCAGCATCGAGCAACGCAATGTGTCCTGCTGCGCGATGGAATGTGTGGTATTTCACATCAGCGGTGATGAATGCATCGGCACCGGCTTCGATTGCAGCATCGAGCAGCGATGCTCCACTACCTGCAACAAGTGCAATACGCTCGATCGTATCGCGCGTGCCGACACAATAGCGCACCGTTGTGCCAAGACGTTCTCCGACCAATCGCACCAGGTCTTCGAGTGGCATTGCTTCTGCAAGCCGACCGACGATGCCGATACCATAACCATGCCGTCTATGCGGCGATGGGAGCAGCGGACGCTCCGGTATGATCCCCAGCATCTGCGCAAGCGTTGCGTTGGTCCCGTCCGGGTGTGCGTCGAGCGTTGTATGAACTGAGACGATCGCAATGCGGCTAGTGACAGCACGCATGATGCAGCGCCCGACACGATCGAACGGACGAAGCGATTCCAACGGCGAAAAAATGAGCGGGTGGAATGTGACGATGCAGTTACACCCACGCCGCTCGGCCTCGTCGAGCACTGCGTCGGTGACCTCCAAGCAAGTAAGGATCCCGCTGATCGTCAGCGCTGGAGGCTCGACCTGCACACCAAGCCGATCGCCTGCCATTGCTTCATCGCATGGCAGTTCGGTTTGGAGTAATTGGTAGAGTTCTTGAGCGGTCATCACGGTGCGCTGTGTCGCAGTCTCGATGCAAAACTACGGCAGAGCGCTTGCAGCATGTGTTGCAGTTGGTTCTATCGCGATAGTTGTTACCGGCTAAATTGGATGATGAAGGCTACCCAGCCGAGCGTGCTCCCAGCATACACTCGATCGCTTGTCTGGTGATATTCTCCGGTGAGAAATCCACCGTTGAGGCCAAAGTATGTAGTCGTTCCTCGATCACGTTGTGGCAGGCGGAGAGCGATTGCGGCATTTAGGCCATACCTCGGTGGAATCTGATCGCCCGCAAGGAGTCGGCATTGCGTCTGGAAGATGAGATGCTTCGATCCTGCGCTCCACGTAAGGTTGAGGAATCCACCCTCTTCCACGTAGGGTGACCGGATGTAGTTGACACCAACGCTGAGTGCAGAAGAGTAAAGGCTATCCTTGGCAATACGATGCTTGATGTCAAATCCACTTACCAGGTATGGGTAACCCAGCGTAGCGCCGATGTCCCATCCAGGAGCGATACCTAATCGTCCAGAAGTGTAGAAGGTGGGATAAATCTTCTGCAAAGTCTGATAGAAACCGGACAGTGCGTCTGATTCACGAGAAATGTCATATCCAAAAAGTCGGTTGAAGTGAGCCCCAGCCATCAGGCTTGTTTCACCTGGAGCTAACGTCTTCGGTTCCTGGATTGGAACATACACACCGCAGCTCCACAGCAGCCCGCAGCAGGCGATGGCCGCAGCACGAAAGAGGGATGCGTTCATGGGCGCGTCTCCGCGTGGTTGCCGCACGCGAAAAATACGCAATCAGATGCTTACTTGCAAGCGAGGGTTATTCCCAGCTCTGCAAGCTGCTCTGGGGATACTTCCGAAGGTGCGCCATCCATCAGCGAAAGCCCGCTGGTCGTTTTCGGAAATGCGATGACATCGCGGATGTTATCGGTGTCGGTAAGAAGCATAATCCAACGGTCGAATCCAAGTGCGATGCCGCCGTGTGGCGGCGCACCGTAGCGGAGAGCTTCAAGCAGAAAGCCGAAACGGCGATGTGCCTCTTCGAGCGAAAATCCAAGCAGCGTGAGCATCCGCTCTTGCAGCGCGGGGCGATGGATACGAATACTCCCGCCGCCGATCTCGTGTCCGTTGCAAACCAAGTCATACGCTTGCGCGCGCACGCGGAGCGGTTCGGTATCGAGCAGCGGGATGTCTTCTTCCACCGGTGCTGTGAATGGATGGTGCCGAGCAATGTAGCGCTGTTCAGCGTGATCCCATTCAAGCAGTGGAAAGTCCACAATCCACGCAAAACGGAATCGTGCGTTGTCTGTTAGCTGCAAGCGCCGTCCCATCTCAGTGCGGAGCGCACCGAGGACGGTCATGCAGCGTTCCCACTCATCAGCGACGATCAGTGCAGCGTCGCCATCATGTGCGCCGGTTGCTGCGCGTATCTGCTCGATGATGCTCTCCCCGAGATGCTTTGCAATCGGTGATTGCACTGTACCATCAGACCACTTGATCCATGCTAAGCCGCGCGCGCCGTGTTTTTTGGCAAGCTCGGTGAGTTCCTCGAGCTGCTTGCGAGAGAGCTGGGAGCCACCGGGTGCTACAAGCGCTGCAATAGTACCGCCCGGCTGTGACGCAGTTGAGCGAAATACCTCGAATGAACTATTAGCGGCGATATGTGTAATGTTTGTTAACTCGAGACCGAAGCGGAGATCGGGTTTGTCACTGCCAAATCGTGAGAGTGCCTCCTGCCACGAAAAACGCGGAAACGGACGCTCCACCTCGATGCCAAGAATTTCGCTCCACACACGTGCAGTGAAGCCTTCGATGAGCTCGAAGATGTCGTCGCGGGTGATGAAGGACATCTCGACGTCAATCTGCGTGAATTCGGGTTGGCGGTCAGCGCGGAGATCCTCGTCACGGAAACATTTGGCAATTTGCATGTAGCGATCGAAGCCCGCAACCATGAGAATCTGCTTGTAGAGCTGCGGTGACTGCGGGAGGGCGTAAAACTTCCCTTTGTGAATGCGGCTCGGCACCAGGAAGTCGCGTGCACCTTCGGGAGTGGACTTCATCAAAATCGGCGTTTCGATCTCGATAAAGCCATGCTCAGCAAAGTACCGGTGCGCAATCTGGTACACGGCGTTCCGCACGAGAAAGTTGTGCTGCAGCGAGGGACGCCGCAAGTCGAGGTAGCGATAGCGCAGTCGGAGTTCTTCACTCGGACGTGGCTTGTCGGGATGCTCCAAAATCTCGAAGGGCGGAAGCTCAGATTCTGCCAGGATCGTTATCTGCTCTGCCAGTACTTCGATCTGTCCGGTCGGGATGCGAGGATTGGGATTTTCTCGCTGGCGGACGGTTCCTTCGACTGCGACGACGTACTCTATGCGGAGCGTTCGTTCCGCTATCTGGCGGACGTGCTCCGGCGAGTCCTCCTTGACAACAATCTGCGTGATGCCGTAACGGTCGCGGAGATCAATGAACGTAACGCCACCGAAAGTCCGATGGGCATGGACCCAACCGCAGAGGACAACACGTGAGCCGACGTGCTCAGTGCGGAGCTCTCCGCACGTGTGCGTACGCTTCGGGAATGACATCAGTGGGGATGGAGTGTGCTACAGGGCGGCAAAGATACGCTCACCGGTCGGGGGAGAATTCTCCGCAAGCAGCTCGCATGCAGCTGCGAGAACATCCGATGCTGCAATGGCATTGACACTGCCGTTCGATACCAGTGCACGGTAAGGCGAGCGATAAGGGTACCACGGCAGAAGCCGCTCATCACCACGATGGAAGAGCACAACTGCTGGGACTTTGAGCGCCGCTGCAACATGTACAATCGAAGTGTCCGGCGTAATCAGCAGCCGTGCGTAGTAGAGCATCGCTGCATAGCGGTGAAATGGCAGCATGGGCAGCGCCACTGCACTGCATTCCGATGCGATGGCATTGATAGCATCTGCATCGTGTACTGTGCCCCCAAGTCCAATGGCAAGGGATGGGAAGCGCTGGCGGAGCATCCGCACAAGTTCCCTGTAGCGGTTCCACTCCCATTGGAGCGGTTGGTGGCGCGTGCTGGTGTGGATGAACACAAAGCCGCAGCGCTCTGGATGCTCGGGGAGGCCAAGATCGCAAGCGGCACGCGCGATGTCCGATTGAGAAAGAGGGTAGCGAAGATCGAGCTGGGCAGTCGCAGGATCAATTCCGAAGGGCAGCAGCAGTTGTGCGATCCGCTCTACGTAGTGGTACCGAGAGCGATCGAGCAAGGGCACACAGTGCGTATACGCCCATGCGTTTTCCTTGTAAATCCCAAAGCGGAACGGCGCGTTCGTTGCGGCGATGAGCATCGTGGAGGTTGTCGAGGGATTGTCCATCAGATCAACTGCAACATCGTACTGCATGCGTCGGAGCATACGGCGCAAGTGGAGAAACGATGCAACCGATTTTGTGTAGCACCAAATGTGATCACACCAGTGTCGGACTACATCCGCCAGTGCAATGTTGTTTTTGCCCAGCACGATGTCCATCTGGGCGTGCGGGAAAGCGCGACGGAGCGTATCGAGAATCGGGGTTGAGCAGAGGACATCACCGATGCGATCCTGGCGGAGTAGTAGGATGCGTGGCGTCGCGGTGGGGAGGACGCTACAAGCGGAGGTGACCAGCTCCCCGCGAAAGGGGCGCTGACGCTGGCGCAAGTAGAACCGCCGAACGCGTAGCTCAAGCTCCTTGAGGTGTTCCCGCATCATCGTCGTTCGGACGGAGGAAAAGTGAGGGAGCCATTAGTCAACTTCGATGAAGTTGCGATATTCACCAGGGCGCCAGCCTGTACGGCGTTCGAGCCAATCACTGATCGCGACAAGGAACGGCTTCCGCGGGCGTCGCGTTGGGTCGAAGTACGCTGTCCATTGGCGATCGTGCTCGATGCGGGGGAGCATGACCGCTGGATGAGTGCCAGCGTAGCGTGCAAGTTCGTAGCTCCCGTGTGGAAATTCTTCGGCGGTCGGGAGATTTTCCCGCAGCCATGCATCGTCGTGGTAGAGGCGGTTGAGCGCATAGTGCTTTGCACGCATCGCTCGTGGGTGGCGCACCCAGCCGTAGTGAAAGACGCGCACCTCCGTTTGGCGGGCGCGGAGCTTTCGGATGCGTCCGCGATCGTCACGGGTACGGAAGCCTTGCGCATCGCCCCAGGAGAGTACGTTCCCCGTATTCCGAAATGCGCGAATCTCCCGCCGATACCATTGGCGTCCGACGCCGATGTAGTCGTAGCTGCCATAGAAGTGCAACCAGCGGAACAGGAGCGCTTCAACGTTTGGTGAACGATCGGCGCGTGCGATCTCCTCGCGGAGTAAATCGTCATCATCTTCGTGGAGGATTTCATCGGCTTGAAGGTAGAGGCACCACTCAAAGCGTGCATGGCGGAGTGCGATGTTCGTTTGGCGAGCAAGCTCACTCCCACCAGTGCGGTTTGCGTCGTCCCACCGGGTATCGAGGATGCGAAGATGGGGAATGCCTGCTTGGAGGATTGCTTCTTTTGTGCCATCGGTTGAATCGCCGACTGCGACGACGACCTCATCGCAGAGCCGCGCAAGCGTCGCAATGCACTCGAGGAACGGATAGCCCCGCTCGATGCCGTTTCGGATGAACGTAATTCCTGAAATGCGTGGCATACTTGGTTTCGAAGTGGCTGGTGCGCAAAACTACTTCGCTAGGCCCACGGACGTTGTATTTTCGCGCTGCATCATTGCAGGTGCCCGCCACCAGCGGCGGGAGAATAGGGAAGCAGGTGCAAGTCCTGCGCGGTTGCGCCGCCGTAACGGGCGACGAGGTGCTCACAATGCCACTGCAGCAGCGTGCTGTGGGAAGGCGAGCACGGAGGATGACCCCGAAGCCGGAAGACCTGCCTGCAATGCTCATCGGTACGCCAGTACAGCGCTGCGCCAACAGCGCGATGAGAGATGCTCTCGCAGGCCACACGCCTCCAGAGTTTCTCTTGCCGAATTGATCTGTCATTTGCCACTTGTTGGCGCAAGTGGGTTGTTCCACTTTTTCGGAGGATCTATGCCTGTGCATTGCTACTGGCGAGCATTGCTCGCATTGGTTATTGCTGCTGTATTGACAGCATGCGATTCAAGTAGTCCATCAGAACCGCCGGTGACGGCAAAGCCGCCCGACAGCATCGCAATTGTGGTCAACCAAGGAACGTTCGGACAGGATAACGCAAGCCTTACCCGCATTGACTTCCGCACCGGCGCTGTTGATGCCGATTGGTTCGCTGCTGCTAATGGCGGACAGAAGCTCGGAGCAACAGCAAACGACATCGCGCTCAAAGGAGACACAGCGTTCATCACGGTCACGACGTCGAAGACCATCGAAGCCATCAATATTCGCACGGGGAAATCAGTCGGGCGCATTCAATTGAGCGGACAGGCTGAACCTTGGCGTATTACAGTCGTTTCGCCAACGCTTGGTGTTGTCTCGACGACAAACGGCGATGGGATTGCACTGTTCGATCCGACGACGATTCAGCTTGTTGCAACGATTACCACAGGTCCAGCAACCGAAGGTGTCGCAGTCAGTGGCAATTACGCCTTCGTTGCCAACAGTGGCTATGGCGACCTTCGCCAAGGTGAACCGCATGCTGGCACGATTGCCGTGGTCAACCTTTCGACGCGGCAGGTCGAACGGTATCTCTCCGCAGGACCGAACGTCCGCGAAGTAGTGCTTTCCAGCGATGGAAAACGGCTCTACGCGTTTTACCAGCACCTCTACAGCCAGCCGGATTCATTGCAGGGAATCATCGAGTACGACGCGCAGACCTTCCAAGAGCTGCGTCGCTGGCGTGGCCGCTATGGCGGCAGTCTCCAGTTTGCCAATGGATCGCTCTACGTGCTCGACTACGATCCGACGACTTACAGTGCAAGGAACATCCTCAAGTTCGATGTTTCGCAATCAGCGGTGACCCCCACACCGATTCCGCTTCCATCTGGGGTCACAGCCAATGGATTTGCGATCAATCCCATTGGCGGCGGATTTCTGCTCTTCGATGCGCGGGATTACCAAAGTAACGGGCGAGTGCTGGTGCTCACTAGCACTGGGCAGTTGGTTCGTGAATATCCGTGCGGTGTTGCACCTGTGCGAGCGGCAATTTTCTAACGGAGCATGTGATGCGACGCTGGAGCGGACAGGTCCTTGCGCTGTGCTATGCGACTGCCCAACTACTGGCACAGCGTGGGGACTCTGTCCGCTACACGTTCGCACCCGTTGTCGTTGAAGATTCTGCTCATGTTGTCATTCCAGCGGTGCCGATTGCACAGATCAGCCGACCCGAGCTGGAGCGTCTTCCGGCTACAACAGTTGCCGATGCAGTACAGGGTATGCCAGGAGTATTCGTGCGGAACTATGGTGGCCTTGGGGGGCTGAAGACGATTTCCGTGCGGGGAGCAACTGCCTCGCAGACTGCGGTAGTGCTGGAGGGAATTCGGCTCAACGCGGTAGCCAATGGTTTGGTGGACCTGGGACAGCTGCCGACCGCCTTGCTCGAGAACATCACCATCGAGCGTGGGAGCCGCAGTGCAGTGTGGGGTGCCAATGCGATTGGCGGGACGGTCGAACTTGCGCTTCGCCGTCCCGACGAAGGCGTTCGCACCCGTGCAGCAATCGGTGCGTTCGGAGAGCGAGCAGTTGCTCTTGAGTCGTCGGTTTCGCTCGTTGAGCATACGCTCAGCGTGCTAGCCGATGTTCAGTCCTCGCGAGGTGATTACCCATTCACGTTCGATGAATTTGGCACGCGCCATCGCATCCAACGCACCAACGGTGATGCAACGCTCGGGAGCGGTGTTGTGCGATGGCAGTGGCGGGCGTCGCCGGCAGAATTCCGATTTACACTCTTCGGGCGAACAAGCGAGCGGGGTGCACCCGGCGCTGTCCTCCAAGGCGCAATTGAAAATGCAGCAGCACGACTTACCGAAACTGAGTTTCTCGCGCTTGCATCGGCGCATCTCGGAGAACGCTGGACACTTCGTGCTGCATTCCGAACCTTCGATCAACACTACCGCGATTCGTTGGCGCGATTTCGGGGACCGAACGGAGCAGACGATCGCTTTATCGCACGCGATGCTGCGGTGGTTATCGAACCTCCTGCAGTGGTGCTCTCGAAGGTGTCGGTTACACCGAAGCTTGAAGCGTATGCCAATACGCTCCGTGGGGATCTCTACCGTTTCAGGGTGGGTTCATCCGCGACACGTCTGCAGCTGGGGGCCGTAATCGGCGGGCAGTATGCGCACCAGGTGGATTCGACTGTGGCAGTGCTCCTGGAGTCTGGGGTGCGAGGTGATTTGTATTCGGATGTTCCCTCAGCGTTGACTGGACTTCTCCAGGTGCGGTGGGTGAAGGCACGTTTCCCCTTGGCTTTTCGAATGAGCATCAGTACCGGCTATCGGCCGCCGTCGTTCAATGAGCTCTACTACCAGAACTTTGGTTCGCTCGACATTCGTCCTGAACGCTCAGTGAGCGTCAATGCAGGCGTGAGCTATCAGCATGAAGGTGTGCAGCTCGAACTCGATGGCTTTGCGATGTGGGTTCGCGATCAAATCATCGCGGTTCCACGCAGTGCGATTACGTGGTCAGTCCAAAATGCCGGACGAGTTTTTTCGCGTGGTGTGGAAGGCGCGTTCCAGTGGGGAAACACCCAGTGGCGGCTGAGCGCTGCTGGGACTGTGCAACTAGTAACCTACGACGATCGAGCATCGTTCACGTACGGTAAGCAAGTGCTCTACACACCTGCTGTGCTTGGGATGTTCCGCATCGAACGTCAGATCGGGAACGATCTACGAGTGCTCGCGCAAGCGAACTACATCGGCAAACGCTACACGCAGACGGATAACGCACCAAGTTCGGCGCTCCTACCTGTGGGGACGTTCGATCTGTCGGTCGAATGGTCGGTGCACATCGGCGGGGTCTGGCTTGCTGCTGCTGGTGAGCTTCTCAATGCGTTCGATGCTGAGTATGCAATCATCCGCAACTTTCCCATGCCAGGACGCATGTGGCGTTTGCGGCTGCAGGTGCTTCTGTAGGAGGCGTAGTTTTGTAGCCCATTTTCCACCACACAGAGCGATGAACACCACGCGGCGTCGCCAACCATCTCGAGGTGCAGAGTCCACTGCGGTGATCGAGATTGTCGGTGCGCAAGTCAATAACCTCAAGAACGTCAGTGTCCGCATCCCGCGCAATTGCTTGACAGTCGTGACGGGGGTGAGCGGTTCGGGGAAATCCTCACTGGCATTCGATACACTCTACGCCGAGGGACAACGTCGGTTCGTTGAATCGCTTTCTGCCTACGCACGCCAATTTTTGGAGCGGAAAGGCAGACCAAATGTTGAGCGGATAGCAGGGTTGCCGCCAGCAATTGCGCTCGAACAAAAGCCCCTGGCACGAAATCCACGATCAATTGTTGCAACGAGCACAGAGGTGTATGACTACCTTCGGCTGCTCTACGGGCATGTTGGGAAAACGTATTGCCACCAATGTGGACGGATGGTGCGGAAGGATAATCCCTCGCAGGTCGCGCACGATGTTCTCGGATGGAACGACGGGGAGCGGATCGTTGTGGGCTTCGGGAAAAAGTCGCAGCTCGACGCTGAGTCCCTCCGCGCGCTGGGGTTTATCCGAATCGCCGATCGCCGGTCGTGGCAAATTCTTCCGCTCGAGGAGTCTGACGCGCTTTTAGCCAGCCCAGAAGCTGTGGTGGTGGTGGATCGGCTGGTGCTGCGATGTTCGGAGGATGAATCGGTGAGCCGATTGACGGAGGCGCTCGAAACGGCATTTGCGCATGGCGACGTAGTCGTCGTCGGTCGGCTCGATCATGGGGGGGAAACGCACGTATTTACGCCACACTACGAGTGCTCCTATTGCGGCATTCGTTTCGAGGAGCCCGAGCCGCGACTGTTTTCGTTCAATAGCCCGTACGGTGCATGTCCAACATGCGAAGGTTTCGGCAGGACGATTGGGATAGATGAAAGTTTAGTGATTCCCGATCCATCGCGGTCACTTGCAATGGGGGCGGTGCATCCGTTTCGGAATCACCCTGTGCAAGCGGAACTGCTTGCAGCAGCTCGGCAGAAAGGTGTGCCGACGAACGTCCCCGTAGCAAAACTTTCTGCAGAGCATTACCGCTGGCTCTGGGAAGGGGATGAATCGTTCATCGGGATCAACGGCTACTTCAAGTACCTCGAAGAGCATGCCTACAAGGTGCAGAATCGGATCACGCTCGCTCGGTACCGTGGCTATACCCGCTGCCCGTCCTGCGAGGGTTCACGGCTTCGGCGTTCGGCGCGGCAAGTGTTTGTAGGCGGGGTCAATCTTCCGACGCTTCTGCGGATGACCATTAGCCAAGCGCACGCGTTCTTCGAGCAGCTCGAGCTTCCACCTGCGGAGCTTGCCATCGTCGAGCATGTTGTCCGGGAGCTCCGTTGGCGGCTGCGGTTGCTCTGCGACATTGGTGTTGGGTACTTGACGCTCGATCGTCTTTCGCACACTTTGAGCGGTGGTGAGGCGCAACGGCTCAACATTGCAACTTCACTTGGCTCGACGCTCGTCGGCACGCTCTACGTCCTCGACGAACCGAGTATCGGGCTGCACTGGCGGGATACGCACCGATTGATCGCGATGCTCCACCGGCTGCGGTCGCTCGGCAATACGGTCGTCGTTGTCGAGCATGACCCCGATATCATCCGTGCAGCTGATTTTGTCGTTGACATGGGGCCGGGTGCAGGTGAGAGTGGCGGGCATATCGTCGCAACGGGGACTCCAATGGAACTCCAATCCCATCCTTCCTCGCTGACGGGAGCGTACCTTGCTGGACGCTTGCGGATCCAAGCTCCTAAGCGTCGAAATCTCCAGCACGATCGTGTGATTTCGATTATTGGTGCGCAGGAGAACAATCTCAACATTGAGCGGCTCGATATTCCGCTCGGCGCTCTTGTGGCGATCACTGGTGTGAGCGGCTCTGGAAAGAGTACGCTTATCGAGCAGGTACTCTACGCAAATGCCAAGCGGCATTTTGGAGGTGGTGCATCGTTGCCGGCGGGAAAATGCCAAGAAATCTTGGGGTTGGAGCAGCTAACGGATATTGAGCTGGTTGATCAATCACCGGTCGGACGTTCATCGCGTTCGACGCCAGCAACCTACACCAAAGCATTTGATGCAATTCGCGAAGTGTTTGCGGAAACGCCGTCGGCACGCGCTGCAGGATGGACGAGCAGTCACTTTTCGTTCAACGTTCCCGGTGGTCGCTGCGAGGTCTGTGAAGGCGCTGGGAGTGTCGTCGTCGAGATGCAATTTCTGCCGGACATCGAGGTGCCGTGCGATGCATGCGCCGGCACACGCTACAAGCGGGAGGCACGTTCAATCCTCTACAACGGCAAGTCCATCATTGATGTCCTTGGTATGACCGTTGACGAAGCAGCTTCGTTCTTCAAGGGGAAGCGAAAAGTTCTCAGTCGGCTGAAAGTGCTGCAGGACGTAGGGCTTGGGTACTTGCGCTTGGGACAGTCGAGCATGACGCTCAGTGGCGGCGAAGCTCAGCGCCTCAAGCTTGCGTCGTACCTCGATGCTGCCAGCAGCGGGCATGTGCTCTACCTCTTCGATGAGCCGACGACGGGGCTGCATCTACACGATGTCGCACAGCTCCTTTCCTGCTTTCGGCGCTTGATCGAGCGTGGACAGAGCGTCGTCGTCATTGAACACAACCTTCACGTGATCGCAAACGCTGATTGGGTGATTGATCTTGGCCCTGATGCTGGGGATGCCGGCGGTCGTGTCGTATGCACCGGAACGCCTGCGGAAGTTGCAGCGTGCGAGCAGTCTTGGACAGGGAAGGCGCTGCAAGAATTCTTTGCAGAGCAGTCAGGACGATTGCGCCGACGGAGGTCGCAATGATTTTGCTTGAGCGCTGGGGACTCATCGAATACTGCCAGGCGTGGGATCGGCAGCGCCAGTACGTGCAGGAAATTCAGGCGGGCAAGCGTCAAAGCACGCTCGTGCTTTGTGAGCATCCCTCTGTCATCACCATTGGGCGTGCTGGGTCGCGGGTACATGTGCTCTGCTCCGATGATGAGCTATCGCGTCGTGGAATCGCGCTGGTGGAAACCGATCGCGGCGGCGACGTGACGCTGCATAATCCGGGTCAACTGGTTGGCTACCCGATTTTCGACCTCGGTGCATTTCGGCAGGATCTGCACTGGTTTGTCCGCCGGATTGAGCAGTGTATCATCGAAGCGATTCGGCAGTGGGGAATCCAGGGTGGGCAGGTTCCTGGTTTGACGGGTGTATGGATCGAGCAGCAGCGAAAGATTTGTGCGATCGGGATTCGCTGTTCGCGGTGGGTGACCTCGCATGGCTTTGCACTCAACGTTGCCAATGACTTGCGCCAGTTCGAATGCATTGTCCCGTGCGGTATCGCCGATCGCGAGGTTACTTCGATGGAACGGGAGCTTGGCACAGCAGTTGCACTCGAGGATGTGGCCAGCGCAGTCGAGCAGGCATTTTGCGCAGCGTTCCGATAGCTCTTGCACGAAACACATCGTTGCTGTATTTTTGCACAGCCAAGCTGGTGAACCTATAGCAGCCGCATTCCCAGTTGGCGCGCGGAGTGAAACAGGCTAGGTTCAGCCGAGCTTGTGCTGAAGTGCTGTGCGGGAATAGCTCAGTTGGTAGAGCACAACCTTGCCAAGGTTGGGGTCGCGGGTTCGAGTCCCGTTTCCCGCTCGAGGTCGGAGTGCTGGTGAACGGCCAGCTTCCGATCGTGTTTTGCCTCCCTTTTGCTGCATGTCCGGCAGTCACTTTCCCCCCAGACTGTCGGGCATTTTTTTTGAGGAACTGACGTAATTTGCGGCTGGTTCCATTTCCTGAGCTTGCCTCTCATGCTGAATTTTTCTTCGGTTTTGATCCCGACGGATTTTTCCGAATGTGCCCAGATGGCCGAGCACTATGGTCTTGAGCTGGCACGAACGTTTCATTCGGCGGTGCACTACCTTTACGCTGTCGAGCCAATTGACACGTTTGCAACAATCAACGGCGTGGAGCAAAGCATCTACTTCGATGTGCTCAGCGATCTGCGAGCGACCGCGGAGGAGCGACTTGCGCAGATTGCCGCAACACTGCAGCAAGAGGGATTATCGGTGACGACAGCGGTTCGAGAAGGGCGAGCGTCGGAAGCTATTGTCGAGTACGCTCAGCAGAACAACATCAGTTTGATCTGTATTGCAACGCATGGGCGGAGAGGATTTAGCCACTTGATCTTGGGGAGTACCACCGAGCGTGTTGTACGCCGCGCGCCATGTCCAGTCTTCGTGGTACGTGCAGCCAAAAGCTAAGATCACAGTCGCGTCAGGCGCCCAATCCCAAAGCGAATCCCGCTGTAGGCCAGCGCGATAAAGAGCACGATCGCAAGAGCAGGGTGTACCTCTTGCCCGATGACAACAAGCGCGATAATGCAGAGGAACACGCCCAGAGCCAACAGTACGAATCCGAGGAGTGTTTTCATCTTTGCCCAGCCGATAATTGAACGTTGCTGCCATATTGTTCGAGTACAGCTGCGAGCATTCCTGATCGAGGCTCAGGGATAAGCAGGTCGAGTATGATACCATTTTCGGTTTCTTGCCGCTGCTCGACAACGGCGTTGGAGTAAATATACGGCAGCTGATTCATCGCCTGAAAAGGAAGGAATACGCGCGTGCGGATGCTCCGTTCCAGAACGAATTGTTCCATACGGCGGAGGAGCCGCTGGATGTTATAGCCTGACGCCGCTGAAACAAGCAATGCATGGGGATAACGCTCGCGAAGGATTTCTACAGTTGTCGTGGTGTGGCCAGAGAGTTGATCCACTTTGTTGAGGACAAGGAGTTGGGGTTTGCTCTCCATACTCAACTGCGTCAGTGTTTCCATAACGGACTCGATCTGACGATCGAGAGCAGGATGCGAGCAGTCTGCGACGTGAATGAGCACGTCCGAATCGGCAGCTTCTGCAAGCGTGCTGTGGAATGATGCAACCAGATGTGCTGGAAGCTTGCGAATAAATCCGACGGTGTCTGAAAGCAGAACGTCGTGTCCAGATGGCAGGCGGCACCGACGCACCGTTGTATCGAGCGTTGCAAAGAGTTTGTCCTCTGCAAGGACGTTGGCGTTGGTCAAAAGGTTGAAGAGGGTGGACTTACCGGCGTTGGTGTATCCAACCAGTGCAAATCGCATCAAGTGGTCGCGCTCTTTTCGTTGGACGGTTCGCTGGAGCTCGATCTCCTCGAGACGGCGTTTCAAGTGAGCGATGCGCTGCTTGATCAAGCGGCGGTCGGTTTCAATTTGGGTTTCGCCGGGGCCACGCGTGCCGATGCCGCCGTATTGCCGCTCCAAGTGTGTCCACAGCCGCGTTAGCCGGGGATAAAGGTACTGCAACTGCGCCAGCTCGACTTGCGTCTTTGCTTCGAGCGTTCGTGCATGTTGGGCGAAGATGTCGAGAATGAGCATCGTTCGATCGAGGATCTTCACACCGAGCATTTGCTGCAGATTCCGCATTTGGACGGGGGAGAGCCCTTCGTCGAAGATGACAAAACTTGCTGCATACTCCCCGACCAGCGACCGAAGCTGCTCGACCTTTCCCTTGCCAATGTACGTTGCAGGGTCGAGCTGCTCCCGTTCTTGAACAATCCGAAGGGCAATTTCAGCGCCGACGGTTGCGCAAAGCTGCTCGATTTCCTCCAGGTATTCCTCGATAAGTGCTCGTTCGGTACCTTTGCGGACGACAGCCACGGCAATTCCCCGTTCGCTCGTTGGTTGTAAGCCATTGCTCAACTGTTGGTTCAAGGAAAGCAGTGTTTGCATGTATCAGCCGCGACAGTTCTGCTCGCTGGTGAAACTTGTGTGGATATTGACGCTCGGTGGCTTTGTTTTCGTGCCTTGTAGTACACAAGCACAAAATACGACACCACTGCTCATCGAGCATGCCGATCAAATGGTGGGATATGAAACCAGTCTCGGTACCGTGCGCGAGCTTAACGGCAACGTTCTGATGCGGCAAGGCACAACCGAGATACGCTGCGACCGCGCCCGTCAGGAGCTCTGGAGCGGCCGTGCAGAACTGGAGGGCAACATCCTGATCACACAAGGCGCAGTCCGCATGCGCATGCAGCGCGGGGAGTACCAATCAACCGAGCGTCGTGCCTGGGGGCAGGGCAACGTAATCATTGAAGATAGCTTGGCAACGTTGCGTGCACCGCTTGGCATCTACGAACTCGATAGCCAGCGTGCGATTTTCTACCGTGGCGTCGAACTGCGCGATAGTGCGACTGCTGTCACTGCTGATAGTGTCGTGTACCTGCGGCGAACAGGGGAACGCACTGCATGGAGGAATGTTCGGATTGTGTTCTCCCGCGAACGAACCAGCGTAGAAGGAGATTCTGCATATCAGAACCCGCTCGAGAATGTGGCATGGGTTTCGGGGAGATGTTTCCTCATCGAGTGGGATACAACCGCCAATGGCGACACGCTGTACCTTTTGGCGGAGAGTCTCTTTATGGCGCGCGATACAGCGGCGCAGTATGTACGTGCACGTGGAAATGTCCGGCTGCTGCGTGGCCCACTGGCAGCGGTGGCAGACACTGCATGGCTCTGGGAGCGGGATAGCATGCGGTTGGAGGGCAATCCTATCGTCTGGGCTGATTCTGCACAGTTGAGCGGGAATGTCATCACGGCGCAGCTTCGTCGAGGACGCGTCACGCGGGTCGTAGCATGGGAGAGTGCCGCTCTCGGCGTCGTGGAAGATTCGCTGTCGTTGGCACCACACCAGCTTTTAGCAGAAGTGATCACGCTGCAGTTCGATGGAGATTCGCTGCGTGCAGTTTCTGGCAGCCGGAGCGTTCATACGCTCTACTTGCTCCGCGCCGAAGATGGAGCGCCCGATGGACTCACGCGCGTTGCAAGCGATAGTGTCGCGATTCTGCTTTCAGCAGGGCACATTGAGCGAAGTGCCTGGTACGGCAGCGTCCAGAGCGAATACGTCCCAGAGCATCGTGTCCAGCCAGAGGAACGATATTTGCAAGGATTCCGGTGGCGTGCCGAAACAAAACCTAATCGCGCTGTGTTTCTGGAGCGTCGCATTTCCCCATCATCGAGGCGTTGATGCTCGCAATGCTCCGCAGGTTGTTTGGTACATGCGTGGTACTCTGTCTTGTGGGAGCTTCCCTTCTCGGGCAGATACTCGATACACTTCCGCCGAATCGTCCCAGTCGAGCAGAAGGGACGCACTTTTGGGTGGGGTACATGGAAAATGAAATTACCATCCAACCCTCAGGGCTGCGGCTCCGGCTGCTTGTTGCGACGGCATACCCGAATCGGGTGGCGATTCGCTACCCCGACGGCAGCGAGAAGAATTTCACCCTCCGTGCCTATGAAACTCTTCCACTTCTGCTACCGGATACGCTCGAAGTGCGCCAATCGGAACGTCCACTCCGCCGCACCGTCGAGATCGAATCGGAGCTACCGATTTCAGTCTTTGCGATGAGCAGCCAGTTTACCACGAGCGACAGCTACACTGTGCTTCCTGTCGAGCTATGGGGAACCGAGTACGTTGTAGTGTCGCTGCCCAACGACACGTATGGGGACGGCCTCGGATCGCCTGTTGATCCAGCTGATATTCGGCAGTCGGAATTCATGATCATTGCCGGCGATGATGGCACAGTCGTCGAATTTCAGCCGCCTGTTCCCACTGAGGGGGGACGTGCTGCAGGCCAGTGGCATACGATTACACTCCGACGCGGCGAATGTTTCCTCGTCAAGTCGTACCCTTCGCAGCAGGGGACAGGTGATTTGAGCGGAACAATCATCAGAGCATCGAAGCCAATCGGCGTACTTTCTGGGCATGTCCGTGCATCGGTACCAGTGGGGCTGCCGCCAACACTCGACAGCAAAGATCATCTGGTCGAGATGTTGCTGCCGAACGCGCTGCTCGGTTCGAGTTACCTGACCGTTCCCTTTGCCACTGGCGGTAGGTTGCCCATCGGCGACTACCTCCGTGCTGTCGCTATCTATCCGAATACGCGCATTTCGATCTACACCGAGCGAGAAGATCTTGTCCGCACACTTGCGCGTCCAGGCGATACGCTCACCCTTGCAGGAGTGAATTCTCCAAGCTGGTGGTATGCCGATAAGCCGTTTGCGCTCGTGCAGCTCATGACGACAGGGACAGTTGCGAACTCGATCATGTTCGACCCGGCAATGGTCATCGCGACGCCGATCGGCCGCTACGTATCGCGGAGTGTATTCCAAGCCCCAGCAAATCTCACCGATGCAACGTTTTCGCGGCAATTCGATCGGCATTGGCTCAACGTGATCTGCGACGAGAAGGCTCGGCTGGCACTCAAGCTCGATGGCAACACTGTTGCTACAGCCATTGCACCAGAGCTTGCGACACAGAAGTTCCGCAGTAGCGGAATGTTTTGGGCGCAAATCCCCATCTCGCCTGGTGTCCATGTGCTCGAGGCTGATAGCGGATTCTTTACCGGTGTTCTCTACGGGATGGGCTACACCGATTCCTACGCACACATCGTCGGAGTAGCGAGCTTTGTCGGACGTGATACAGTCGTCCCAGCACTGAGTGTGCGTGATAGTTGCGGTTGGCTCATCGGCAGTGCTCGTGATCAAGGAGGTTCGGGACTTGCGTACGTCGTGGTAGATCCGGATAGCACCAAGAACTACGAATTCCGCGTACGCACGCAGCAGGATGGGACGATTGCATTCCACGCAAGTTTGCTTGATCCCTCCAGTGATGCAACCATTGCAATCGTTGCACGGGATAATGCGGGGAACGGCGTGCGCTATCGCTACCGCTACAGAGCGCCGCAGGTTGACTTGACGCCGCGTCCACTTCGATTTCTGGGGCAGGATACACTGCGAGAGTACTGTGCGGATGCAGCGATTCGCAACTACAGCTTCAGCGATACGCTCCAGGTCAGTCGGCTGTATCTGGCTAGTGGGAACGGCATCTTCGATGTACGTTCCACCACATGGCCGATCCAGTGTCCGCCGCGGCGGGAAATAAAAGTGACAGTGTGCTTTACTGCTCCGCAGCCAGGAATCTATCACGATACGCTCATCTGGGATCTCGGCTGTGGGCGTATCTATCGTCAGGTGCTCGAGGGGCAGGTCACACGAGCTGGACTGACAGCTGCAGATCTCGACTTCGGCGATGTTCTTGTCGGTGATAGCGTGTGTAGTTGGCTGAGGATCTGGAACACTGGAACGGAATCGGTAACTGTTGCACAAGTGCACTCACCGCGGCAACTGAGAGAGTTCGTGATAGACTCTTCATCGCTACCGCACCAGATTCTGCCAGGCGATTCTTTGCTTGTGCGCATTTGCTTTGTACCGCGCGATACAGGTACTGTGCAAGTGGTGGTCGGAATTGGCAACGATAAATCGCTCTCGGTGAAAGCTACACTTCGCGGCAGGGGGGTACGTGCAGTAGTAGCGACAGTGCCTGTCGATTGTGGATTGCGGCGTGTTGGCGTTCGCTTCGATACACTTGCTCAAATTGTCAATCGCGGAACGGCCGATGCAGTTGTGTTTTTCCGCGGTCAGCGCGGCGATCGTTCTGCGTTCCTGCATTCTCTGGCGATTGGAGATCGGATGGTTATTCCACGCGGCGGTGTGGAGGAAATACCCATCCGCTTTTCGCCAGCTGCAGTTGGCGATTACTCTTCGACGCTGGATTTTGAAGCCGACGGAGGCGCGATGCTCTCGCTTGCGCTCCGGGGGAGCGGCACGATGCCAGCGATTGCAATGTCGGATACGACCATTGGCCCGACCAGGCTCGGTGAGCGCCGACAGTTTGCAGTCACTGTCGTGCGCTCGGAGGGAACAGAAGCGCTGACGGTGGACTCGCTCTGGCTCGATGGCGCTGATCGCGCTGCGTTTGCGTTCGATGCAATGCCGACGTTTCCGCTGCGCATTGTGCCGGGCGAGCGACTTGTATTGCCAGTATGGTTCGAACCGCTCCGCGTTGGACTCCATAGCGTGCGCGTCTTTGCGCGGCACGATGCGCAGCCGAACTATCTACGAGCGACCGCAAGTGCAACGATCCAGGCAGTAGCACTTGCACCTGATACAAGCGGTGGCGGGCCGACGGATACTACCGGGATTGCCGACACGGTCGGAGTCCGTTTCGATGTCGAGTACGATCCCTCACCGCTACGGTGTAGTGCACTCAATGTTACGCTTGTTGTAGCAAATACGGGGAATGCGCCGCTCCGTATGACAGCGGCAGAGATGTTCACTGCCGAGCAAGGAGGTGATGTCACCGACATTCTCTCGAGACTGCCAGCAGTGATCCAGCCGGGCGAGGTCATTCGCAGCCGTATCGTCCTTCCACCACCTCAGGAGCAACGGGATCTGATCATACGCTTGGTGGCAAATGATTCCATCGTTCGGGAGCGTGTACTTCGCATCACTCCCCAAGTTGGAAGTGCAGACATCGAGCTTGGCGATCTCAGTGGCAGTATTGATAGCGTCATCATGCTGCAGATGCGCGGGCGCTTTACACCGAGTCTGCGACGACCGATCCCTGTGCGTGTTGAGCTCCACGTACCCGAGACGATTGCCGAATACGCCGGCGGCATCGAGATTCCGGTCAATGTTGTCTGCAATCAGCGCCGAGGCAATCTCCAGGCAACTGTAGCATCGTTAGGCTATGGTGTGCTCGTACTGAGCTGGGACATTGGTTTCATCGCTGCTTCAGAGCCTGGTACCTGTGCGTGGGAGCTTGCACTACCGCTGCATTTGCTCTACGCGCTGAATCCTTCTGGTCAAGCCTGCGCGGTGGTGTCCGGAGGAGATTGCTACACCACTGACACAGCATGCGCAACGATTTCAACTGAGGTCGTCTGCGGGCATCCGCTTCGAGCTGTACAGCTTGGAGGAATCGCAATCCGCAGGATTGTCCCCAATCCAATTGCTGATCGTGTGCAGCTTGAGTGCGATGTGTATGAATCTGGTGTCATTACGCTGTGGGCATATGATGTGCTCGGGCGTGCCTTACACATTGGAGAACAGGCGGTAGAAGTTGGCAGTCGAGTTGTTATTTTTGAAGCAGAAGCCCTGCCGAGCGGCTGGTACACGCTTGCGGTTGAAACCGCCACTGGCAGGCGAACAGTTACGTGCTGTTTTGTGAAACACTAATCGGAGTAGGTACCATGAACACAATGCGCATTCCCTTGGTGGTGGTTGTTGCTGCGCTGGTAGTGGTGGCAAGCAAGGCCCAAGATCTGGCTAACCCACTTGAGCCAGCGAAGGCGCCCTCACGGATTTTCGTTGGGCCTGTTGTTGGCTTCAATCGCGTAATGCAAACAGGTGGGTTCCAGTACTACGCCAATCCCAGCGATGCTCCGCTTTGTCCGACCCTGGAGGATGGTTCCGCCAATGGTTTCTTCGTGGGAATCAACACGGAAATTATCCTCGGCGATCCGAAGGATTCACGTTCATCGCTCATTTTCCGCCTGCTTTACGACCGCTTGCCATCGTCGTTCCGCCAGTTCAATGACCAACTCCCAACACGCATTATTGACCAACAGGGGCAGCCAACCACCATCATGACGAGCACCGAATTTGCCGCCGATGTGGTGTACACGACGATTGACTTCGAGGCGATGTATCGCTTCGGTCTTGGCACGACAGGCTTTGGGATTCAGGCGGGGCCAGTCATCAGCTATGCTACGCAGAAAACGGTAACGCAGCTATTCAATCTGCTCGAACCAGCTAATGCACAGTTTGTGCCTGATCAGCGCTACGAGTACCGCAACTTCAACCGCACAGCGGTCATTTACGATGGCGACATTCCCGAGTCGAACGCGCTACGCATTGGGTTCAAGGCTGGAATTCAATACGAAATTTTTCTGCGTCGGATGACAATCGTCCCTTCGCTTAACTACAACTTCGGTATCACAAATCTCACTCGCAACGAGAGCTGGCGAGTGAGCGCAATTCAACCACAGGTTGACGTGCGGTTTGCATTCTGAGGCGGGTCGGTAGATAGCTCCTGATCCTGATTTTGGGAGCACCCCTTTTACCGAGCCGAATGCTTTTGTGCGCAGTCATTGGGCGTGAATTGATCTGTCGCACTGGAATAATCCATGTCTTCGCGCTTGTAGCGGAGAGCGATCAGTACTCACCGCATGCAATAGCTCGAGAATAGCGTTGCGGTGGGTGCTATCCCTTTACATGCATAATGTTACGCCTGCTTGAGAACTTTTTCGCAAATTCAAGTCTTCAACTTTTGTGGGGAGAAGGTAGCTACCCGTTCCGGCAAGCAAGAGAAAAGCTAAGCCTGCCGATGATGAGGGAGCTCCATCCTTGTAAGGCAGTGCTTGCATTGCACACTTACGGTTTCACAAGGAGAACATAGCCCTGGCGCTCGCTGCCCCAATCGAGGACAAGCGTATATGCGCCATGTGCTATCTGGGGCAGAGGGAGCTCAGTATTCTCTTGCTGATGATTGAGCGTTTCCCACCGCGCCGCGCAGCGGCCATCCATCGTAAAGAGTGTCGCTGCTCTCGGTTGTACGCAATGGTCGGGACCGGAAATGACGATGCGATCGCCAGTGACTGTGACTGTCGGGAGAGCACGTGTCTGCTCGTTTGCACTCGTTGCAATGGGTACTCGCGAGAAGCGGGCAAGGAACCACGGCGTCTGATATTGGCGCTGATCGAGTGTGAAGCGAAAACGTCCTCCGGTACCTTTGGCGAGTGTGACTGCTCGGCTCACAATCGGCAGCCCAAGAGAATCAAGAGGTATAAGTTGCAGGGTGTCGGCGCTGTGTCGCCAGGTAACCGTCACCGTCATTGCTTCAAGTTGCATTGGCGCTGTTCCCCAGCCACGGTAGGTGCTCGAATCACCTGACCAGATCGCATTCGATGCAGCGGTTCTCGTAAGCAGGAGGATTGCAACGCGTTCTGCTGAATCGAGCGCTGCTGAGTCGAGCGAAAGAAATTCACACGATCCCACCCAGCCGTTATCGAGACGTTCGACGGTATGGGTATTGATGCCGCTTACATCGAGGATTTTTCCACGGAGAACGCCAAATGCAGCGCGGTAGCGCGGTGTGCGGACGAGGAACACCGTATCGGTTGCATTCCAGAGTAGCTCTTCGGTATCGCTGAGCAACTGCGATGTGTTGACGGCGCCTTGATCGGCAAGAGCAGGAATTTCGCGGTGCGGTTGATAACTCTGCAGCGAAGCGGAAAAGGAATCAATCGCTACCCTACGGAAGAGCGGGATACGCGCGTCAGCCCCACTGGCTAAAAAGAACGCACCACTTTGATTGAAGGGAGGAAAGTCGAGCGCTTCACGTGTTTGCTCCAAGCGCAGCTCGTCGAGTGCAGGGCGAATGAGCTGGTTGCAGAATACAGCAGTCGAGAGCGGAAGCGCCGATGTCACTGCAGGATTGCCCGCATACTCGTAGTGCGTTATCGTTCCAGCGGCATTTGGACCGTACCGATCGCGCACCCACGGCGTCTCAAAACTCGAGCGGTTGTAGGCGTAGTAGGTCAGCACAAAAACATCTGCGTCCTGGTAGGCAAGGTATGCAGGAAGTAGCGTTGTCAATTCGCCCATTGCGCTAAATGGGTAGGGCACGCTGTATGAATTGACCATCAACGGCTTACCGGCAATCCGTGTTCGGGCGGGGACGTAGATGATTCCTCCATTCCGGTTTCCGAGTTGAGGGTCGTTGGTGATATACCATGCAGAATCGCTTGTTGCACCGGCAATTCGGCGGTATGGGCTATCCCACCCGGTGCCGACCGAAGGGAGATCGAGCAGCCGTGCGACGTAGATGTCGTTCAGGAGGGATTGCTGGTTGCCCGGAGCGATGAGGACCTTGCTGCGGAGCGTATCCTGGATGAAGCGTGCCATCCATCCAAACCACTGCTCGGCGAGCGACTCGTAGAACTGGAGGTTGTCGCGCCAGCGAGGAAGCGAGTGGACCGTGTATTGGGAATACCGGCTGCGCGCAACGGTATAGTTGCTCAACGATTCGCCACTCAAGAGACCAGGTTCCTCAACCGCAGTAATGCGGACGTTATCGAGCCAGACGTCACCAGTTGTACCACCCGCATCAACGCGGAATTCTGCCGGACCCTCGATGTTGCTGCGGAAGGTGTAGCTGTACTCTTTCCACTGCTGACGTAGCGTGTCACGAAACGAGAAATTCCCGATTGCGAACGTAACCAGCCGTTGCGGTACATCCGTCCGTGCCCAAAGTTGAATGCGATAGAGCGCGTATCGCTCCAGCTGCGGTTGGATGTTGCGATACCGAACGTTCCCTGTAGCTGAGCCAGGTTGTGAAATCCGGATGCGCATCGAGTAGCCACCATCTCGTTTGTCAAGTGGATCACGCTCGACGACGGCAACTGCACCTCCGCTGAGCGTTAGCAGCCATGTATTGTCGAACGGATCTTCGAAACTTGGATTGCCGGCGATGTTGGCGGTGGTTCGGGGAATAAAGCGCCATGCTGCTTGTGCAGCTTGTGCGGAACCATACTTTGCAAGAACGTAGCGGATGAATGCACTATCGAGCATCCGTGAATGCAGATACGAAAGCTGTCCGCCTTGCGAAAGAGGAAATACCGTATTAGATATCCACTGAGTGAAAATCGAATTATCTTGCTCAAGCTCGATCACAGCAATCGTTGGGTCGTCTGCGTAAGGTACGCCGGTGAAGAGATTGCGCCGGCTGAGGAGATCACGGACAAAATCACGGATGAGCATTTGATAACCCGGGATGAAGTACGAGTAGATGCGTCCACTGTAGCGAACTGAATCCCAGCCAGGGACACCATCATCGCGTCGTGCAAGGCGTGCAGCGCGGACGACGAGCGAGACGTAGATTCCCTGCTGCCGCAACTGCGCAATGAACCAATCGAAGCGTCGGAGCATCATGCTATCAAACCCTCGACTTGTGGTGCTCGAGCGGATGATGATGGACGCATTGTTATAGTTCGTGTAATCGAAGTAGGTTAACCGCACAAAGTTGATCCCAAGGCTACGGAGTCGTGCCGCAATTCTGATTGCCTGATCACTGTCTGGAAATACCGCTGGACCTGCGAGAGTTACGCCATAGAGTTTTGCGCGGCTGCCGTCTGGGTACACAAGCTTTCCGTTGCTGATTGCAATTCGCCCTTTCGCAGCGGTTGTTATTGCCGGCTGCCCAGGCAGAATGGTATTGTCGAGCGGAATGGTGGGATCGAGTGTCCAGGGGAAGGGGTTGCTCAGTGGTTGGGCAATGCTCAGACTGATGATCGAGAAAATCCCAAGAAGCCAACGCATAGCATGTTCAGAAGACTGTTCGCCACGACCGAAATTACAGGAGCGCTCCTCAAAAAAAAAGCGTGCCCTCTTGCACGAAGGCAAAAGGGCACAGGGGATGGAGGAGGAACCACACTGTGCTATGCTGCCATTTCCTGCAGCACACATTCAATGATCGAAACTGCTTCTTCGATACGTTCGCGAGAAACATCGAGCGTTGGACGAAAACGGATGCTCTGCTCGCCGGAGCCTAAAATGAGCAGGCCATGGTCGAATGCACGTCGGAGAAATTCTTTCCGCATGGCGGGCGAAGCAAGATCGAACGCGCAGAACAGCCCGCGCCCACGTGCATTGCTGACGATGTCTGGATACCGTTGGGTCAATTCGACCAATCGTTCAAGCAAGTATGCGCCCTGGATGCGTGCATTCTCCAAGTAGTTCCGCTCGTGGATGATGCGAAGGTACGCGGTTGCGCGCGCCATATCGGTCAAGTTGCCTCCCCAGGTCGAATTGATGCGGCTGGGGACGTGGAAAACGTTTTCTGGAACCTCATCAACTCGCCGGGTAACAGCAATGCCGCAGACTTGGGATTTCTTGCCAAGGGAGAAGATGTCCGGCACAACACCAAGTTGTTCGAATGCCCACCATGTGCCAGTGATACCCATGCCGGTCTGAACCTCATCGAAGATCAGGAGGACGTCCCTTTCATCTGCAATGCGGCGGAGCGCTTGGAGAAATTCTGCTCGGAAATGGTTGTCGCCACCTTCGCCTTGAATTGGTTCGATGATGATTGCTGCAATGTCATCGCCGTGTTCAGCGAAGGCAACCTCGATTTGACGCAAGGCAAGTTCTTCATCGGCAATTGTCTTGGCAAGCGAATCTTCGGTGAGCGGGAAACGGAGCTTAGGATTGAGGATGCGCGGCCACTCAAACTTTGGGAAGTAGGCGATCTTCGTTGGGTCAGTGTTGGTCAAGGACATCGTATAGCCACTTCGTCCATGGAATGCTTGGCGGAAGTGGATCACCTTGTGCCCTACTTCACGGGTGTAACCGCGCTTGAAGTTTTTGCGCACTTTCCAATCGAACGCAACCTTGAGCGCATTCTCGACTGCAAGTGCGCCTCCTTCGATGAAGAATGCATAGGTAAAGTCCTTTGGGATGGCAAGTTCAAAGAGCGTATCCACGAACGTCGCATAGACGCGTGTATAAACGTCAGAGTTCGTGATTTTGTGCAGGGCTATTTCGCCGAGTTGCTCAACAAAGCCATCCGAGCGCAGGTCTGGGTGGTTGAGGGAGAGTGGAAGCGCAGCGAAGCAGGAAAACATATCTACAAACTTCCGCCCCGTGCGTGCATCCACAAAGTAACCGCAGTGACTTCGCTCTAAGTCGAGGACCAGATCGAAGCCATCCACAAGGAGATGCTTGCGGAGCACTGCCTGGACACGTTCCGATGCAAGAAGTTGCAGCTTCATTGCCGAATTACACAGTTAGCCAAACAGAAAGCTTGGTATTGATGCGCAGCAGAAAGATTGAGAAGAGTGCCCGGTGCTGCTCGGACCGAGCAACGTCTGGGTGAACCTTCAGACGGCGTGAGGGAGGCTGGAAAGGATAACTGCCGCGAGCAGTGCGTTGCGGAGAGCGTGCGCACTGACAAAGGAGCTCCCACGAATTGTTCCGTGGTCGCAGCGGACAGTCGAACCAACTAACGTTGAGGTACGCATTGCAGTGCAAAGATACAGCGCTGATGGGCAGACTAGCAAAAACTGTTTGGTTTGCGAAAACCGCCTTACTATTTTTGCGCACGCTGTATCCGCTGGTGGAGCAGCGCGCGTTGAAACACTCAACTTTGGTCGAGGATTGCACTATGAGCGCACGCACAAATCCCAACGCTCCTGAACATACTCGTTACAAAGCAGGGGCAGTGCATTACCTAGTGTTCTTTGCCATTTTCTTGGCAACAGCGATTATCTTCCAAAAGCTCCTGTTGGTCCGCATCGTTGAAAGCTTTGTTCTTTACCAATTCAAACCTGAACGGGAGGAACTTGCCGATTTCAACGGCGTCAAGGCTGTGCCAACAGCGGAAGGACTCAAGCACATCGGTGAAGAGGTCAAGCGAGAATACATCAAGCCCGAATACATCTTTGATTTTACCGGGAAAGCACGGGATGAAAAAACGCACGGCTACGCGAAAAATCCTGGCGAATGGGTTGTCAAAGCACCCAAGCTTGGCGAAGACCCAATCTACCTTGATCCGACGTTGGGATTTGTAATCTTCTCAATTGATATCGGTTTTCTCGTTGCGGTGTTAGTCACATTGGTACTGCCGCCAGGCATCGGACTCATGTCGCTCAAGGTTGAACGTGAAATTCACAATAACAAAGCGAAGGTCCGGCTGCAGACTGGCTTTTCCGAAGAGATTGTCGAGCTTCTTGTCATGCCTGACGATCGTCTTGCTGCGCTCGCCGAAACTGATCGTCGTCGCATCGTCGAGGCATTCCGTGTCGTATGGAATCGCACGACACCAGATGAAGAGATTGGAGGTGGACGCAAGCAGTTAGTATCATTCGACGATATGTTCGATCGTGACACCGACCCCGTTGCATTCCGCAACACAGTTCTCTATATTCGGATTCGCGAGCATTTCAGCGAATTTGTCGAAGGTAGCATTGAAGACATCAAAGCAGCGATTGGCTGGCAGCGGAACCGCTTCCGTATCGGCGCTGCACTCCGCTTGTACATGGCACACCATTTCACCGAGCGGTACTCGAACAACGTGACCGGATTTGCCTACGGCGGTGCAGCGCTTTTGATCGTTGCCGTTGGTATCCGCGGACTGAAATTCATCCCCCCAACTCGTCCATCACTGATTTTGGGTGCGATCTTCTTGGAGTTTTCGATGCTCGCGCTGCTTGCCTTTACGCTCTACTACACGGAGGAAGAAGAGCGCATGGACAAGATGCTCAAGAAAATGGAAGATGCAAGCCGCAGCCAGCTCGATATCCTTCAAGAGCAGCAACGCGACATCCGGCTCTTCGTTGATAAGCTCATCGGGGAATCGTCGGAAATGATCAAGCGACGAGTAGAGGAAGCCTTGAGCGAGCACCTTTCCAACGACGAAGCCATGCGCGAGAAGATCAGCAAAGCAATCGTCGAGAATCTGAAAATCGGCTTCAAAGAAACCATGGAACGCTGAGTATGTAATCACTGCGGATGGATGCCGAACATCCGCACAAGCGATGCTCTCCGGGAAATAATACTGCAAGCAGGGCGCAGCGCTGGGTGCAACCAACTCCCAGCGCTGCGTTGTTTACTGGCAGCGAAACTACTTGCTGATGCAATGTATTATTGCTGCATATTGTGCTCTAAGCCACACACCATCGTTGTCATGGTCTTGGTATTCATGTTTTTCGTTGCCCTGGAGACACTTGCTCTCCCAAGTCCTGAGCGAGTGCCTTGCCGCATGCATAATTCCCGTTCAGTACCACAAGGTCAGTCCACATGGACGCTTCCGATTGCCTACATCGAGACATCGAACGATGGAGTGGCGTTGCTTCCACTTGCAGAGCTGCTCAGCGTTGCGCCAGAGCTTCGCGGCCGTTCAAGTGACGGTTTACATCTTCGGCGCAAAGGTCGCTCGATTCCAATTGGATTTGTAGATGCCGATGGAGCGCTGAGCGACGACGATACACTGTACTTCGTCGGGTCTCGGCCGTCGGGGGATACCACCTATTTTGATGCGTACACGTCGGTTGCTACGTTCGAGGTTTGGTACGATGAAACGCTTCCTCCAGCGCGGCTTGCTCGTGATACTGCAACGCCGGAGGGTCGCCCGCAGCGATACCACCTTACTATTGAGCGGCATCTAGAAGAAGAGCACGAGTACGTTCAAGGCTGGCTCGATAACGATCGCTACCGCCAGACACAGACAACCTTCGTAACAGAAACAGTCCCCGGTGAAGGTTGGCGATGGTCAGTTGTCTATCCGAACCGTCCGTTTAGCAGCATTCCGTTTGCTGCCCCTGATCCACTGCGCGATGATAGCATCCTTGTTGAGTTGCATTACTCATCCATCAGTGACGACATCTACACGAACCCCGACAACCGTTTGCAGCTTTTCTACGCTGGAGCGCTCCGTGACAGTGCCACATACGACGGCGTGCGCGACGGCGTTCTGAGCTTTACGCTCCGCCCTGCACGTGATGGATGCATTGTTGATTCGCTCGTTTTTCAAAATGCTGCGCCTACGACCGCGGCACAGGCAGTGGATTACATCACAACGCGGGGAATTGAATACGCAGCAGCATGGCGCGATCGGCTCGTCGGGGCGTGCAGCACTGAGCAGGCGGAAAGCGTTATGCTCACAAACTTTTCTTCGCCCCTTGTTGCTGTGTGTGATACAGTGGCTGGTCGCTGGGGGATCTACCGCGGAGAGCCGGGGGTTCTCTTTCGCATTGCCGCCCGAGGACTGCCGCAGCGGCTGGCGATCGCAGTCGGCGATACGGTCCTGGTGAACGCGCGCTACCGGTTCGCAGTAGCATGGCTCGATGGCACGCGCACGGTGCAACTATTTACCGAGAACTCGCCAAGTGCAATTGCAGGGTTGATCGGTGCACTCCCTCGTGGAACACCCTTTGCAGTCGCACTTACCGATGGACGGTACGTGGACGATCAACTGCGAACGCGACTTGCTGCCGAAGGTAGCAGCAGTGCCTCCTCACTCCAAGCAGGGGTTGCATTCGTAGCTGTAGGTGTTCGCGGGGAGCAGACCTTATGGCACGAGCGCACTGGAACTGGCACTGCTGCACTTGTGCAATGGATTGAGACGAGCCGAGCGCAGCACGTTCGGGTCAGTGTTCCGCTCGACATCGGCGCGCATGGCTTGGTTGCAACAGGATCGGCCAGTATCGAGCACGCACGCGCCCGTAGGTGTGGCGGAATTGAGCTTGTGACCGACACAAGTGGTGCAGACTACATCGTCATCACACATGCAGCATTTCGTCCAGCTGCAGAGCGTCTGGCACAGTACCGTTCCCGGCGCAATGCGTTGCGCGCACGCGTTGTGGACGTTCAGGACATTTTCGATGCTTTCGGTCATGGGGAGAAGTCGCCGCATGCGATCAAGGCATTTCTTCGGTATGCATCCGAGCAGTGGAGGAAACCCGCACCACGGGCAGTTCTCCTTGTTGGAGATGCAAGTTGGGATCCGCGGAAAGTCTCCTCTGGTGCGATCAACGACGATTTCATTCCCAGCTATGGCAAGCCGGTCAGTGACTACTGGTACACGCTCCTTGACAGCAGCACTCATCCATCAATGAGTATTGGTCGCTTGCCGGTGCGCACAGTCGAGGAGGCACAAGCCATCGTGGATAAGATCATCGAGCATGATACCATGCCGTGGCAGCACTGGCAAAAACAGTTTCTCCTCATCACCGGTGGTGCTAATCCCGAGGAGCAGCTTGACTTCTACCAATCGGTGGTGTATTCACTCCTTCCTCTCCTGGTTGATCCATACCAGCGTGCACTTTGCGCAGATACGACGCTCGTCTCGCTCTACGCTGGCACTGCAAGTGGTGCGCCAATTCCAGCAGCGATTGTCAACCGTATCAACAGTGGGACAGTTTGGGTCAACTACATCGGGCATGGGGCGCCCCGTACTCTCGAAGTCGGTGGTTGGGAGCCAGAGCGACTTGCCAACCGCGGTCGCTACCCAATTCTTGCAAGCTTTTCGTGCCAAATCGGTGCATTCGCCGAGCCAAGCATCCAAGCGCTCGGTGAAGATTTTCTCACCGCGCCAAATGCAGGAATGATTGCAGTTATCGCAACAACGGGGTTTGGGATTCGCTCCTATGACGACATCGTCAATAGCGGCATCATTGCAACGATCGCACGAACACGTCTCCGTACACTCGGGGACCTGCTCAATGCAGCCAAGGAGTTCCTCAACGATGGCTCGCAGCTTGCGATCAATACAGCGATGCAAACGACGCTGCTCGGCGATCCTCTGACGCGGGTTCCACTCGATACGGTACCGCATCCGGTGCTCGATCGTTCGACGCTCTCGATTGCGAGCGTTCCACCAGCTCCGGTTCTCTCTGCCGATGCTGACAGTGTCCGTATCGAAGCGACAGTGTTCAACGCTGGTGTCCACAGCGACTCGACAGTTGAATTCCGCATTCTGCACACCTACCAGCAGCGCACCGATACCGTGATGCTCACGCTCGATGGACTCTGTTCTCCCGAACACATCGCGTTTACGTTGCCAATTCATCGCATGCCTGGCGAGCATGTGCTGTCGGTAATAATCGATCCGAACGGAACCCTCGGTGCACGCTTCGACACCGTTACGATTCCGTTCTACGTCTATGGCGAGCAACTGCTCGCGGTGGAACCCCAGCCAGGTTGGGATGTCTCGCCACGCGATACAGTCGTTCGGTTCCTCAATCCACTGGCTGTGGCCACACCGTATTTCTACCAGGCGCTTCTGCTTTCCTCGACTGGTGATACGCTTGCAACAGGTGAGCAATCGCCAGTTGAGCAACGCGCAACCCATTGCCAATGGCGTATTCCGATCGCGATGCAGCCAGGGCAGGAGTACTGCATTCTCCTGCGGGCATTGAACATCGCAAGCCAAACGTGGACGCCGTGGCTTCGCATACCAGTTGTTGCTCGTGATAGTGTCCATATCGGACAGGTCGAACATCTCCAGGGACAGCCGAGCTGGTCCGAGAGCGTCTGGGATAGCCTTTCACTGCAGTCGGACGGCTCGCTTGCCTTTACTACGTCAGTGGATATCGAGCTGATGTCTGCCGGTGGGTATCAAGAACGCCGCAGTGATACGCTCGTTGTGGTCGCGCAGCCGGGCTATCGCCTTCGGATCGGCGGGGTCAACGTTGCATCCGAGCGAAGCGACGAAACAGGTGTGCACCTTGCCGTCATCTCTGCACGTGATGGAAGTGTCCGCACTGTCCGATGGTTTGCAACCTGGACGCAAACACCAGTGCCTCGGAGTGCGGGTGGGCCGGCTGAGCTTGCGGCATTTCTCCGCGATTCAATCGCTGCTGACGAGTATCTGGCCATGGTCTCCTGTGGTCAAGCATGGGGGCTACAATACGCACAGTACGCTTCGTCTGTTGCCGAAGCGCTTGCCCTCTACGGTGCCGATAGTGCCGCACTGCTCAGCGGCAGTCGTTCGTACCTTTTCATAGGCATGCGTTCATCCAGTCGCCCGCTGGTTGCCGAGCGCATTGGAAATCAGCAGCGTTGGCAAGGCGGGGATACCCTCCAGTTGCGAGTGGCGCTGCCACTTTATCCATCCCAGGCGACCCTTCAGCTGCCAGTTGCTGGTCCAGCCGAGCAGTGGCAAGATGTGCGGATTGATCGCCAGTGCGTGCGATCGCATCTGCGGCTGGAAGTTTATGGGGGGCAAACTGCGGATCGAACGCCAACGCTCATCACCGCTGCCGACACTAGCGAGCTATCGCTCGCTGATGTTGATGCTGCGCAGTATCCATTTCTGCGCATCGTCGTGCGACTCGAGCGCGATGGAAGCGATGATTTTTCGCCATGCGCGATCACACGTGCTGTGCTCCGTTACCGTCCGCTTCCAGAACTTGCTGCAACGCTTACAGCAAGCGATGACACACCATTGCGTGGGGATACGATCGTGCTGAGAGCACAAGTAGTCAATCTGGTGACTCGCAGCGGCGTGCACCAGACGGACGTTCGCTGGATGCTGCGTGATAACACGGGGGCACTGATTCCAAGCGAAACGCTTCCATCGAGCTCGAGCACGCTTCTTGTCGGTGATACGGCACTCAGCGCTCTCCTTGCAACGACTTCGCTGCCAAATCAATGTACCGCAGCGCTCGCGATCGAAACGCCTCGGGATCTTTACACATTCAACAACATCGCAGACCAGCCACTGATAATCAGGGCAGACCAAACGCCGCCGGTGGTTGTTGCGATTGCCGATGGCAGCGTGCTTGGGGATACAGCGTATGTCGCAGAGCGTGTTAACCTTGACATTGTCATGCTCGATTCTGCACGGGTACCTATCACCGACTCTACGGCACTCACGGTGCGACTCAACGGCGCACTTCTCCAGCGTGTGGCAGAATCGCTTGCGTTCTATCCAACTTCTTCTGCACTGCTCCGGTGGGCAGAGTATACTCTCGCGCGTGCTGGGCTCTCGGCAAGCGTGACGCTCGAACAAGGGGTGAACGTCCTCATGGTAACGGCTCAGGATGCAGTGGGAAATAGGGCAATATCCCGCTACGTGCTCGTTGTGCCAGATGCACTCACACTTGAGGATGGAAGTGTTGCACCTAATCCTGCGCAAGAGAGCGCTCGTGTGAGCGTTCGTTACCGTGGTTTCCAGCAGCGTGTCGCTGCTTGGCTGGAGCTCTACGATGCCCTTGGTCGCCGCGTCCGCTCCGAACGAATGCAGCTTGTCAATGGCTCCAACGCGATTGCGCTTCCGCTCGAAGACCAATCCAGCGGAGGGCAGTTGCAAAGTGGGACGTACTTCTGGCGACTGTGGCTGGAGCCGGTTGGAACTAGCCAGGCAATTGGGGGAATGATTGTCGTGGTGCGTTGACCCTGGGGGAGATGCCACCTACCGAAATGCCTTGGCAAAAGCTCGGTATCTTTGCACCTGCACGACATGTTGTTCAGCGTTTTGCGTATGCAGCGACACTTCGATCGTCACTATGACCCTTCCACTGTCGAACGCTCGTGGTATTCCGAGTGGCTTCGGCTCGATCTGTTCTCGTGCCCAGATGAAACCGATCGCCCGCGTTACAGCATTTTGATGCCACCACCGAATGTGACCGGTGTGCTGACGATGGGGCACGTGCTCAACAACACGATTCAGGATCTCTACATCCGCTATCACCGCAAGCTTGGCAAAGTAGCGTGCTGGTTCCCAGGACTTGACCACGCCGGCATTGCAACCCAAAGCAAGGTCGAAGCTGAAATCTTCCGCACAGAAGGGAAGACTCGGTGGGACTTAGGACGAGAGGAATTTCTCAAGCGTGTCTGGGAGTGGAAAGAACGCTACGGTGGCATTATCCTCGAGCAGCTCCGCTCGCTTGGGATCTCGTGCGATTGGAAGCGGACGCTCTTCACGATGGACGAAAGTGCATCGAACGCTGTCCGCGAGGTCTTCATCCGCTTGTTCGATGCAGGGCTGATCTACCGCGGCAAGCGGATCATCAACTGGTCGCCGCAATTGCAATCGGCACTCTCCGATGAAGAAGTCGTCTATCGCGAAGTCGAGGATACGCTCTATACGCTGGCGTATCGGCTCGAGGGGTCGGATACCGACTTCCTTCCTGTAGCTACCGTCCGTCCGGAAACGATTTTCGGCGATGTCGCTGTTGCGGTGCATCCAGAGGATGAGCGCTACCGGCATTTTGTTGGTAAGCGCGTCCGCGTGCCGCTGACCGAGCGTTATGTTCCTATCATTGCCGATCGGTACGTTGACCCGACGTTTGGGACCGGTTGCTTGAAGATCACCCCTGCGCATGACCCGAACGACTACGAGATCGGTGTCCGTCATGGCTTGCCGGTGCTTGTTTCCATCGGACCAGACGGGCGACTCAATGACGTCGCTGGCCGCTACAGTGGCTTGGATCGCTTCGAAGCGCGACGGCAAATCGTCGAGGATTTGCGTGCGGAAGGGCTGATCCTGGCAGAAGCACAGTATAGCCACAACGTCGGCTTTTCTGAACGTAGCGGCGAACCGATCGAGCCGTACTACAGCGACCAATGGTTCGTGCGCATGCAGCCGCTTGCTGAGCCTGCCTTGGAAGTTGTCCTCAATGGCATGATCCGCTTTTTCCCGGAGCATTGGGTGAAGACCTATGAGCACTGGATGCGCAACATTCGAGATTGGTGCATTTCGCGGCAACTGTGGTGGGGACATCGCATCCCGGTGTACTACGCGCCCGATGGACGCTATACTGCCGCTCGGAGTATCGAGCACGCACGCGAAAAGCTGGGGCTTGGACCGGATGCGGAGCTCTGGCAAGATGAAGACTCGCTTGATACGTGGTTCTCGTCGTGGCTGTGGATGCTAACGACGATGCGGTGGCTCCACGACGGCAAGACCGAAGAGACACCGATCCTGCGGACGTACCTTCCGACGGATTTGCTCGTCACCGGGCCGGATATCATCTTTTTCTGGGTCGCACGTATGATCATGGCCTCGCTGTACTTCCGCGGTGTTATTCCGTTCCGGGACGTGTACTTTACCAGCATCATCCGTGACGACAAGGGGCGCAAGATGTCTAAATCGCTCGGGAATTCGCCCGACCCGCTTGCGCTCATCAGCAAGTATGGCGCCGATGCAGTGCGATATACGGTGCTCTACCTGGCGCCAGTTGGGCAGGATGTCCGCATCACTGTTGACCCGGTAACGCAAGATGCACCACAGATGGAGCTGGGGCGAAACTTCGCCAACAAGCTGTGGAACGCTGCGCGCTTTCTGGCACTGAAAGCAGATGATGTGGGCGTTGGAGCGGAGCGCTCGCCACTGCCAGCAGAGGAGGAACTGAGCATTGCCGAGCTATGGATTCGTTCCCGCTTGCACGCAACGATTGATGCAGTGCGCGATTGCCTCGAACGCTACCGCATCAACGACTACGTCCGGACGCTTTACGATTTCTTCTGGCATGACTACTGCGACTGGTACATCGAAATGCTCAAAGCACGTCTCGATGCTACCAGTGCGGTAGAGCGAAAGCAAGCACTGGTGCGGTTTGCGCTCGGCATCTTTGAAGATGCGCTCGGGTTGCTCCATCCGCTCATGCCGTTTGTGACCGAGGAAATCTGGCACCGACTGGGGATGCGGTCACAGGAGGAGTCGCTCTGCACAACACTTCTGCCAGCATACAACCCAGCCTGGCGCAATGAGCGTGTCGAGCAGCAGATGGCGATTCTGATGCAGATCGTCGAAAGCTTCCGGATGCTCAAAGCCACTGCAAATGCAAAGCCAAACGAGCAACCGCCTGCGTTCATCCGTGCTACAGCAGATTCCGTTGGTGTGATCGAAGCCCATCGCGTTCTCATCGGCTCGCTGGCGCGGATTGCTGAGCCAGCAATCCTTCCCGCTGATGATCCAAAGCCGAGCGGTGCCCTCTCTGCGTTAGTACGCGATATCGAGCTGTACTTGGTCGTCGGCGACCATGTGCTCGATCGTGAGCGCCAGCGCTTGCTCGCAGAGCGACAGCGGCTCGAACACCTGCTTTTGCAGACACGAGCGCGGCTATCGAACTTGCACTTTGTCGAACGCGCAAATCCAGATGTCGTCGAGCGCGAACGCGCCAAGGAAGCAACCCTTGCCGACGCGCTAGAGAAAGTCCTCGCAAGTTTGCAGCACCTTTCGGAGACATCGTGATGCACGAAGTGTATCTCTGCAATCCACTTCGAACGCCGGTCGGGAAGTATGGCGGTGCGCTCAGTTCCATTCGCCCTGACGACATGGCAGCACTTGTGCTTCGTGCTGTTGTCGAACGCGCTGGCATAGATCCCGCTGCGATTGATGACGTCATCATGGGCTGTGCCAATCAAGCGGGTGAAGACAATCGGAACGTCGCGCGGATGGCGGTCTTGCTGGCGGGATTTCCGTATCGTGTGCCAGCGGTGACGGTCAATCGGCTCTGCGCCTCGTCGTTGGAGGCAGTCATTGTTGCAGCGCGCGCAATTCGAGCTGGGGAGGCTGATCTCATCATCGCAGGTGGTGTCGAGTCAATGTCGCGTGCGCCATACGTGCTGCCCAAGAACGTCAGCGGTCGCGCAAGCTTTGGAAACCTGATCGCCTACGATACAGCGCTCGGCTGGCGCTTTCCCAATCCAGCAATGGAAAAACTTTTCCCGCTCGAAACGATGGGCGAGACTGCGGAAAACGTCGCCGAACGCTACCACATCAGCCGCGATGACCAAGACGCATACGCGCTTGCCTCGCACCAACGGACACTGGCAGCATATGCGGATGGATTTCTGCAGGAGGAAATTCTTCCCGTAACCGTTCGCGACGAAAAAGGCAATACTGCAACAATCGAACGCGACGAAGGACCACGTTCGGATACGTCGCTGGAAAAGCTCGCCAAACTTCGTCCTGCATTCCGCCCGAATGGAACAGTGACCGCTGGGAATTCATCCTCGCTCAACGATGGTGCAGGGGTGCTCATCGTCGCAAGTGAAGCGGCCGTCAAGCAGCACAATCTTCGTCCGCTGGCACGCTACATCGCTGGCCATGCAGCAGGCGTTGATCCGCGCTTGATGGGGATCGGACCAGTCGAGGCTATTCCTGGCGCACTCCGGAAAGCCGGCATTTCGATCGAGGAGGTTGACCTGTTTGAAATCAACGAGGCGTTCGCTGCGCAGGTGCTTGCCTGCCAGCGTCTGCTCAACATTCCACTCGACCGACTCAATGTGTTCGGAGGAGCGATCGCAATCGGGCACCCGCTCGGTATGAGCGGTGTTCGCATTCTTGGGACGCTCATTCGCGGTCTGCATCGGCGTGGTGGACGCTACGGCGTCGCTTCGCTGTGCATCGGCGTTGGCCAAGGGCTTGCTGCTGTGGTCGAACGTGTCTGAACGTTTACAGATGACGCCGGAAGATCGCTTAGCTGCAGTGCTCGGGCGCGAGCGTGTTTCAACTGCGCTGCTCGATCGTGTGGCGTATTCGTCCGACGCAAGCCTCTACCAACTCATCCCACGCGCCGTTGCTCGGGTGCGGAGCATTGCCGACGTCCAAGAGCTGTTTGCGTGGAGCCGCAGGGAGCGCGTGCCAGTGACGTTTCGCGCTGCAGGGACAAGTCTTTCAGGGCAAGCTGTTACGGACAACGTTCTGGCAGTGGTCGAGGGGTTCGACACATTCCACGTCGCGCCTGATGGTAGCAGTGTTACCGCAGGCTGCTCGTTGCGTGGCGGATATGTCAATGCACGGCTCCACCCGAATCATTGTCGCATCGGTCCGGACCCTGCTTCGATTGATGCGTGTACGATCGGCGGTATCGTAGCCAACAACGCAAGCGGGATGTGCTGCGGCATTGCGCAGAATGCCTATCACACGTTGCGGGGAATGACGCTCGTATTGCTGTCGGGCCTTGTTCTCAACACGCGCGACATTGCCGCAGCCGATGCACTCCTTGCTGCGAGGGAGCCAGCACTCTATGCCGGGCTTGCCTCGCTGCGAGATGAGATCCGTGCTGACCGTGAGCTTAGCGAACTGATTCGCCACCGCACGCGGCTCAAGAACACGATGGGCTACTCGCTGTCTGCTTTCCTCGACTACGATCGGCCGGCGGACATTCTCCAGCACCTGATGGTTGGCAGCGAGGGGACGCTCGGATTCATCGCCGATGTAACGCTGGCGACAGTTCCTGAGCCACCGTTTGCGGCTACACTCCTTGCTGGGTTTGACTCCATTGCTGCCGCATGCGATGCAATTACTCCCTTCGATGACGTCGGCGCAGTTGCCATCGAGCTCATGGATGATGCCACCCTACGGGCAATCCGACGGTATGCGAGCAAACACGAGACGATACGTTTGCCACAGTGCGCAGCGCTCCTTGTCGAATGCCGAAGTGCTGATCCTGAGCGCGCCCGCGAGCTTGGCGTGATGCTGGCTCGTGTTGCGCAGCGGTGCAACGCGCGCGAGCATTTCCTGGCCGCCAATGAACGCGAGCGTGCACTGCTTTGGCACCTGCGGAAAGGGGCAATGCCGAGCGTTGGAGCAGCGCGCAGACCAAGCAGCGCACTCATCAATGAAGATGTGGCATTTCCCCGTGAGCAGCTCGCTCGGGCAGTTACTGACCTCGGTGCGATGCTCCACGAGCATGGATTTGCAGATGCTGTGATCTTCGGGCACGCTCGCGATGGCAACATGCATTTTGCTTTTTCACTCAACTCTGACAGGCTCGAGCGGTACGAGGCATTCATGGATGCGCTGGCAACGCTTGTTGTGGAGCGGTACGATGGCTCGCTGAAAGCCGAGCATAGCACCGGACGCAACATGGCGCCCTACCTAGAGCAGCAGTGGGGAGCAAAAGCGACTGCGATCATGTGGCGCATCAAGGAGCTCTTCGATCCAGAGCATCTGCTCAATCGTGATGTCGTGCTCTCGCGTGACCGAAAGCTCCACCTGCGGAACATCAAGACGTTGCCACAGGTGCACCCGCTCGTGGAGCGATGCATCGAGTGCGGATTTTGCGAGCGTGTCTGCCCATCGGCAGGATTGACGCTCTCACCGCGTCAGCGCATCGTAGTACTGCGGCAGATCGAGCGCTGCCGCATCGCTGGCGAACTCGATGCACTGCGGGTTCTCGAACGTGACTATCGCTACGCGGGCGAAGAAACCTGCGCAGCCGATGGTCTGTGCATGCTGGCATGTCCGGTAGGGATTGATACCGGTCAGCTGACGCTCGCGCGGCGTGCAACGCGGCGACTTCCGCTTGGAAAAGTGATTGCAGCCAGATTCACCCGCGCATGGATTGCGAGCCTCGGCGCAGCGCTCGCCACAGCACGTTGGGCCGCTCACGTTCTCGGCCAGGGGCAGCTCCACAAGCTGACACGATGGGTATCCGATCGCCTCCATACTCCCGTCTGGCTTCCGACGATGGGTGTGCCTGATCGCATTGCATCACATCGGAGCAATGTTGCACAGATGGTGTATCTGCCGTCGTGCATGGCGTGCTTTGGTGGGAGAAGTGGGGATACATCAGTTTCGGAAGCGCTGTTTGCGCTCGCAAAGCGAGCCGGAATGCCGATTGCTGTTGCATCATCTGCTGGGAGGGTCTGCTGCGGTCAGCCGTGGCACTCCAGTGGTGCACAGCATGCATTCCAACGAGTGCAGGCCAAGTGGCTCCAGGCAGCGCATTCTGCTAGCGACAGCGGACGAATCCCGGTTGTGCTCGATAGCTCTTCGTGCGCTCTCTCCCTTCGGCGGACGCCATCGGAGCTTCGAATTCTCGATCCGGTCGAGGCTGTGGCACAACTTGTGCCGGCAGTCGCTCGGCGTGTTCGCCGTAGGTATCGCGTTGTGCTGCATCCTGGCTGCTCGCTTGAACGACTCAGGCAGCGCGAGTCCCTTGTTGGTTTCCTTGAGCAACTCGGATGCGAAGTCATCGTCCCACTCAATGCAGGTTGCTGCGGAGTAGCAGGGGATCGCGGCTTGCGGTATGCCGAGCTTCCTGCACATGCGCTTCTGCGGGAGGCAGCCGAGATCGCCAGTGTAGATGCGGATTTCTACATCGCGGTCAATCTCCCATGTCAGTGGCAGTTGGCGTTCGCGACGGGAAAGCCGTTTGTGCACCTCTGGCAAGCACTCGAGCAGATGAGCCGATGAGATTGCCACCGCCCCTAGATGAGCACTACCGACACTTTGCACCTGCTATTGATCAGCGATTGCAGGAGTTCAAGGCGCAAAAGAGCAAACACGATGTTTTCTATGAGTTCTGCTACTGCATTTGCACTCCGCAGAGCAAAGCGCGCAATGCATGGCAGGTTGTCGAACACCTCCGTGCGGCGCAGTTCTACGAGCAGGGGTTCGATCCGACGCCTGTCCTTGCCGATGCAGCGCACTACATCCGATTTCACCGCACAAAAGCGCGTCGTCTCCTTGCACTTCGCACGCAGTTCGGTGCGATCGGCACTGCACTTGCGCAGCAATCAACCTCCCAGGAGCTACGGCGGTGGATTGCTCAAAACGTCACGGGTTTTGGACTCAAGGAAGCAAGTCACGTCCTCCGCAATCTTGGGCGCTTCGACGTCGCAATTATTGATCGGCACATCCTCCGCAACCTTGTGCGCTATGGTGTTCTCGCATGTGCAGCGCAACCACGGACGGAAGCGCAGTATCGAGTAATCGAACGTGCATTTATGAATTTCGCGCGCACCTGCGGTATTGAACTTCAAGCACTCGATCTTCTGCTATGGGCAATCGAAACCGGCGAGGTTCTCAAGTAGCGGCCAATGGTATTGCCGTGTATGTCACTAAACAATGCGCCTACGTCAATCCCAGTGGTGAGCGTTGCCGTCGGCTGACGACGTTGACGCATCCATACTGTGCTCATCACACGCGCCATGTCCATGGTGTTGAAGTTCGACCTTCGACGATCCCCGGCGCTGGCTTGGGACTGTTCGCGGTGCGGAGGATCCCCAAGGACACGTTCCTGTTTCACTACGATGGTGATCGGCTCTCAGTGGCAGAGTACAGCGAACGCTATGCGGAGCTTGGATTCGGACCGTACGCGATCGAACTCAACCAGCGCACCGTCATTGATGCATACCGCACCGATGCAGGCATTGCACGGTTCATTTGCTCGTACCACGGCTCCGGCCGCAAACCGAATGTGCAGTATCTCAGCACGGGCAAATGTGTCGAAGTCTGGACGATCCGTACCATCGAGCCAGGCCAGGAGCTGCTTGCAGACTATGGGGAGGAGATGGCAAAGGCGTTAGGACTTCTGCGGTAGCTGGACGCCGTGCTGTTCGTAGGCGCGTGCGATCATCGCCTGGATGCGCTCGGATGGGAGCACAACCTGCGTTTGAGTCCCACGTGCGATTTCGATTGCTCCAGCACGGGCTGAAAGCGAGCAAATAATGCGATTGCCTTCGCATTTAGTTACCGTAGCAGTGATGTCAACTCTCACACCGAGAGGACACATGTTCCGATGTTCCAGCTCGATGCCGGCACCGAGCGCATTTTCGCCCTCGTCGAAGTAGGGTTCGATTGCTTTCCGTGCTGCAACCTCTGCATGGTACGCAAGCCAGAAGGTCGAGTAGAGCGGATGAATCAGCCGTCCATCGAGCGATGCTGCCATGTCTGGTGTCGTGGTGACCGAGATTGTCACGCTGCTGGAGCGAACGCCGTCTTTCACG
Source organism: Candidatus Kapaibacterium sp. (assembly GCA_026003495.1). GTDB lineage: Bacteria > Bacteroidota > Ignavibacteria > Kapaibacteriales > NICIL-2 > NICIL-2. The sequence goes on from BPHK01000001.1 coordinate 1,076,518, forward strand.
GTGGCACTGACAAAGAAGTGGACCTAATTTTGTAGCGATGAAAGCTACGATTTTCACCTTTGGGTGCAAGCAAAACTACGCGGAAAGTTCCGCGATTGCCCGCCAGCTCGAGCAGGCAGGGTACCAGATCGTTCCGTTCGGGGAAGAGGCCGATCTCGTTGTCATCAACACGTGTACGGTTACTGAAACTGCCGATCGAGAATGTCGCACTGTTGTGCGCCGCACGCTGCGGCGTTCGCCCGATGCGACAATCGTTGTCACTGGTTGCTACGCGCAGTTGCAGCCTGAGGAGATTGCGGCAATCGAAGGGGTTCACTTGGTGGTAGGGAATGCCGAAAAGCATCAGCTCGGCTTGCTCGTTGAGCGTGCACGGAGTGCTCCCGCTCCGATGGTCATTCGTACCGAGGATCTGCGGTCGCAGGATGTGCCATTTACGGCGGCGGTGTTCTCTGAGCATGATAGCCATACGCGGGCATTTCTCAAGCTGCAGGATGGATGCGACTATTCGTGCTCCTTCTGCACGATTCCGCACGCGCGAGGGAAGAGTCGCTCAATGCCGTTCGAAGAAATTCCCCAGCATGTTCAGCGATTGGTAGAGGCAGGCTACCGGGAGATTGTTCTCACCGGCATCAACCTTGGAGAATACCGCGGATCGAAGGGGGAGCGTCTGCTCGATGTGCTTGAGCTTTTGGACTCGCTTGAGTTTGAGTGCCGCTATCGCCTTAGTTCTGTCGAGCCAAATCGCATGCATCCGGCGATCATCGAGTTCATCGCACAGCATCCGAGCATTTGTCCGCACTTCCACTTACCACTGCAGAGTGGTTCGCCGGAAATCCTCCGCCAGATGCGGCGTCGCTACAAGCGAGAACTCTACGCCGAGCGAGTCCTTGCGATCAAGGAGCGGATGCCTTATGCGTGCATCGGTGCGGACGTGCTGACCGGTTTTCCTGGTGAATCCGAGCGACACTTCGAAGAAACCTACCGCTTCATCGAATCGCTGCCGCTTTCGTATCTCCACGTGTTTACCTATAGCGAGCGGGAGCTGACCGACGCAGCGCGCCGGCGTGACCAAGTACCTCTTCGGATTCGCAAAGAGAGAACGGCGGCACTGCGCGCACTCGGCCAGCAGAAGCGGGAACTTTTTGCTGCCGAAAACATCGGTACGCGCCGGAACGTGCTCGTTGAGCAGTTTGATCCGACCCATGGTGGGTTTGTCGGCTACTCGGAAAACTACTGCCGCGTCGTCGTGCAGGACGCGCTGCCCGGCGCGCTGGTGGAGGTGGAAATCCTCCGATGCGATGGCGAGCTGCTCAGCGGAACAGTGCGTTCCTCTACTGGGCAATCGCGGTACGTGGGTTTGCCGGTGCTTTCGCTTGGCGGATGAAAACGCTCGTGCTCCGTCTTGCCTATGATGGCACCGACTTTGTCGGTCTGCAACGGCAACCGAACGGACGGACTGTCGAAGGCGAACTTGCCAAGGCTCTCGAGCGCATCTATGGAGAGTGCCCAACAATCGTCCCTGCTGGGCGCACCGATTCTGGCGTCCATGCGCGGGGAATGGTCGTGCACCTTCGACTTGGCAATGCTGACCGAATCCCAGTCGAGCGCATTCCTCGTGCACTCAACGCGCTCTTGCCAGAAGATGTTCGAATCAACGGGGTGCAACTCCGCAGCGATACGCAATTCCACGCGCGATACGACGCGCTCCGGAGGACGTACAGCTACTACTTGGCGCGCTGCAGTGATCCACTCCGGCGGCGCTATGAATGGCGGGTGCCATTCCCATTCCGCGACACTGCGCTCGAAGAGGCAGCAGCTGTCTTTCTTGGCACCCATGACTTTACGACCTTTTCGAAGTTCAACGCCGATCAGCGCTCGTACATTTGCACTGTCGAGCGTTGCAGTTGGCATCCGTGCGGTGGAGGGCGATTTCGGCTGGAAATTGTCGCCAATCGTTTCGTCTATGGCATGGTCCGCTGCCTGGTCGGAGCGATGCTCGATTGTGCGCGGGGCAAGCGCAGTGCCGCTGAACTGGCGGAGGCACTCCACGCGCGCGATCGCCGGCGAAGCAGCCCGATTGCACCACCGCATGGGTTGGTGTTCGAGTCTGTCGAGTATCCGCCGGAGCTTGGTGTCGTCTTTTCTTCGGAGTGTGCTCAATGGTAAGGAAACTCGTCCTTCGCGGTATCGTTGCAGTAGCACTGGCGCTTAGCGCTGTCACCTGTGGGATCAACATCTTCCCCTCGTCGTACGATGCGCAACTTGGTGCCAATCTCGATCAGGAAATCCGGAAGAATGCGCGCGAATATCCAATTCTTCAAAACGAAACGGTCCGCACCGCGGTACAAAACATGGTCAGTGAAATCATCCGCTCGCCCTTGATCGAGTACCGCTCCCAGTTTCCATATCGCGTGACGATCATCAACGACCCCAACACACTCAACGCGTTCTGCACCCCCGGCGGCTACATCTACGTTTACACTGGATTGATGAAGGCGGTGGACAACGAAGCCACGCTGGCGGCTGTGCTCGGTCACGAGATCGCACACGCGGAGCGTCGGCACGCAACCAAGCGGATGACCAAAGCACTTGGTGCGCAGCTTCTGCTCGATATTGCCCTGGGAAAGAACACTTCACGAACGACAGAATTGGCGGCGAATCTTTTCGTCGGGCTGGCGCTGCTCAAGAATAGTCGCGACGACGAAGCCGAAAGCGATGAGTACTCGTTCCGCTACCTTCAGTCCACACGCTGGTATCCGGGGGCATTAGGCTTTTTCTTCGAGAAAATCAGAAGCCGCAGTGGAGGTGCAATCGAGCGGCTGCTCAGCACGCATCCGCTTCCGCAAGATCGGATCGAAGCTAATGCAGAACGTGTCCGCAAAGCACAGCTACCGCCTCCGACAGAAGCAAACCTGCGGGCTGTGCCGTACCAAGAACTCAAGCGGATGCTGCCATGACCGCACGGGAAAAGCTCTCGGCTGCACTCCAGGCAGTTGGCTCATACCTCTGCATTGGCATAGATCTCCATGCGCGGTACGTACGTGGCCGTTCAGCACAGGCGCTCATCGAGTGGGTAGAGCCGATTGTCGAAGTTGGCAGATCTCGGTGCATTGCGTTCAAGATCAACCTTGCATTCATCGAGGCACTCGGCGTGGAAGGTTGGAGTATGCTCGAACGTCTGGTACACCTTGTCCCGGACGATCGTTTGCTGATTTTCGACGGTAAGCGAGGTGATATTGGCTCGACAGCGGAGGCATATGCTGCTGCTGCGTTCGAACGTTTTGGTGCCGATGCCGTGACGGTCAACCCCTACATGGGACGCGATGCCATCGAACCGTTCACCGCATATGCCGATAAGCTTACGTTCGCACTCGCGCTGACCTCGAACGATGGCGCACGCGATCTGCAGTTGGTCAATTGCGATGGTGCTCCGATCTACCAGCGTGTGATTGAATCGCTGCTGGCAATACCATGGCAGGACCGACTCGGCTTTGTCGTCGGTGCGACGCATCCGGAGCAGCTATCGCATGTGCGGCATTGCGTCGGCCGTGATTGTCCGCTACTCATCCCCGGAGTTGGCTCCCAAGGTGGCGAGATCGAGGCAGTGCGTTCGGCCAATGCTGGAGGAGTTGCGGCAGTCAATGTTTCGCGCGGAATTCTCGATGCCTATTGGGATGGTGGCGTCGAAGGCTTGCGTGCGGCGGTGGAACAGTACTCTCGGCTGCTAGCGGTGATATGAGTGACGCGCTTGACGACTTGCTTGCTCGCCATGAGACTGAACTTCACCGCGGGGTGCATCGGTGGATGAGCGAGCCAGCGCGAGTTCTCCAGACGACGTCGGGGAATCGTTTGCAGATTCTCTCGCCAGGGCATTACAACCCGCATGGTGGCCCCGATTTCGAGGACGCAGCAGTGCTTCTCGGTGGAACAGTACTCAGTGGAGCAATCGAGTTCGACAAGCGCCGCAGCTATTGGAGCGAACATCACCACGATACGCATCCAACGTACAGTCGCGTGATTCTCCACGCGGTGTTGATTGATGATGACCCAACGCGAAAAACCCCAGAAGCAGTCGTCATCCCCACCGATGAGCTGCGTTCACTGCTCAAGGAGGAGGAAGGAAGCTCTGATACCATCTCTTTCGACGAGCTGCAGAGTTACGCGCTGCTCCGGCTGTTGCGCCAGAGCTCTGAGCACACCGAGTACTATCGTGGTCGGAGCGTGCGTGAAGGCTTTGTGCTCTCCGTGCGGGCATTCCTCGAACGCTATGCATCCAAACGGCGGCGTCCGCGGTACACTGCTGAGCAGTTCGATCGGTTGGTAGGCTGTGCAGCACAGTCGCCTCAGGCTGCGTTTTTGGAGCGCATCGTTGCGGGGGTTCCGGGTTCAGTGCCACAGCAACTTTCGGCACTCTGCGACCAGCAAATCGCCGGCGAAGGGCAGCGGTTGCGCAGCGAGATCGTGACCAACTGCGTCGTGCCATCGGCGTGTGTCCTTGCAGGTGAGCAGCTTCGCATTGGCGTGTTTACCTGGTATTGGAGCGCCAGCGCACTCAATCGCTATGCAGTGCTTAGTCGGGAGTTTCCGCACATTCCGCAGTCGTTTGTATGGCAGCAGCAGGGGATGCTCGAAATGCTCCGTCACCGGAACATGCCTGTAGCATTAGGAGAGGTCTTCCGCCAGTACAGCACACTCCTTGCGCTCGATTTCTATCGCGCAGCGCACGAGCCACCGATGCTCGAGGACGAGCGGTAGCAAGTCTGAATACCGAAGCGATGGCTGTCCATTCCCCAGCACAATTCCACGCGGTGGGGCGTCTATTTTTGCGAGCATACGTCAAATCTGATCTACAGCGTGAATGTCCACTTCGATGGTTTTGATCACCGGAGCAAGTGGTGAGATGGGGCATGCGCTCATCGAGGCCCTTGCAAAAGAAGGAACGCCAGTTCTCGCAGCCGATGTGCGTCAACTACCGCATGGGCTTGCTGAGCAATGCGTCGCAGTCTTGACCGGTGCAGAAGGTGATGTCACCAGCCCTGCATTCGTCGAGCGTGCAGCTCAATTCCCCATTGGCCAGATCTTCCACCTTGCAGCTGTGCTCTCGACAGCAGCAGAACGCGATCCTGTGCGTGCGCACCGTGTCAACGTTGATGGGACACTTGCTGTGCTCAGCTTGGCGCAGCAACGTGGAGAGCAGGTTCGGCATCCAGTCCAGGTGATGTTCCCCAGCACGATCGCTGTCTATGGCTTTGGCTCACTCGAGGAAAAGCAGCGCATTTCGGCTGTCCGTGAAGATCAAGCGCTCCATCCGCACACACTCTATGGCATTGCAAAACTTCACTGCGAACGGCTCGGAGAGTACTACACCAACCACTATATGCAGCTTGCCGGGGAGGCACGATGGGTTGATTTCCGTGCCTTGCGATTCCCTGGGCTTATCAGTGCAGAAACGCTTCCGAGCGGTGGTACAAGCGACTACGCTCCCGAGATGCTCCACGCTGCAGCCCAAGGGATCACGTACCACTGCTTTGTACGGCCCTCTACCCGCATTCCATTCATGGCCATGCCCGATGGGATCAAAGCACTCCGCATGCTTGCCAATGCTCCCGCAGAACATCTCTCCCAGCGTGTATACAACATCGGTGCATTCGCGCCAACAGCAGAGGAGATCGCCGCGATCGTGCGCAGATACTTCCCTGATGCGGTGATCGAATACGACGTGGATGAGCGCCGGCAAGCGATCGTGGATTCCTGGTGCGCCGATGTCGATGATTCCGCGGCGCGGCGTGACTGGGGCTGGCAGCCAGAGTACGATTTCGAGCGTGCCTTCGCCGAATATCTGGTGCCGGCGGTGACTCGCCGCTACCGTCAGATCACACCAGTGCAGCAGTGACCAATGCCTAACCAACTTACCGCAGAGCGCTCGCTCTACTTGCGACAGCACGCCGATAACCCTGTTCCCTGGATGCCGTGGGGAGAGGAAGCATTCGCACGCGCCCGCCGCGAGCAAAAACTCGTCTTCCTGAGCATTGGCTACTCGGCGTGCCACTGGTGTCACGTGATGGAAGAAGAGTCATTCGCTGATCATGAGGTTGCTGCTATTCTCGAGCGCTGGTATATCCCCATCAAGGTTGATCGAGAAGAACGACCAGATGTTGATGCGCTCTACATGAGCATCTGCCAAGCAATGACCGGACAGGGCGGCTGGCCATTGACAGTGATTCTTACACCGGAGCGTGAGGTGATTTTTGCCGGTACATACTTCCCAAAGCGTAGCACGCCATACCGCATTGGACTGATCGAGCTTTTGGAACGCATCGCAACGCTTTGGCAGCAAGACGGCCAGATGGTGCGCTCTTCCGCACATGCACTGATGGAACGCATCGCACCGCACCTTCGCTCTGCACATTCGGGGCACATTACTGCCGGAACCATCACTGCAGCACTTGAGCAGCTCGATAAACTCTTCGATCGGCGGTATGGCGGCTTTGGCACCAGGCCGAAGTTCCCGATGGCAGCAGCGTTGTGGTTCCTTTTGATCGCAGGGCCTCGCACATCTACGCGCGCACTCGATATTGCAACGGCAACGCTCGAAGCAATGCGGTGGGGCGGTATCTGGGATCACGTTGGCTTTGGCTTCCATCGCTATAGCACTGATGAGCGGTGGTTTCTGCCACACTTCGAGAAGATGCTCTACGATCAAGCTCTTCTGCTTCTCGTGTATGCAGAGGCAGCTCGCATCACAAAACGCAGGCTCTTTGAGACAACAGCGATGGAGATTGCTGCGTACCTGGACCGCGCGTTGCTCCTTGAGCATGGCGCCTTTGCTGCGTCCGAAGATGCAGATACCCCCGATGGCGAAGGTGCCTTCTACCAGTGGCGATACGAAGAGCTTCGTCGGCTCATTCCATTGCACGAATTTGAGCGCATGCGAGCAATCTTTCACCTTTCCCCCGAAGGGAATGCACACGACGAAGCAACTGGCCAGCCAACAGGTCGAAATATCCTCTATGCCGGAATGCGCACAGAGGACGTTCTCGAGCGCTTTGGAGGAACGCTGGAAGAATTTCTCACGTGGTGGGAGCCGCTTCGCCAACGATTGGAAACGGTGCGTAACAGTCGCGCACGACCCGCGCGCGACGAGAAAGTGCTCTGTGATTGGAACGCACTGGCGGTTGCTGCGCTCGCGCGGGCTGGGAGGTTACTCCGACAACCAACGCTCATCGAGCGGGCGCGTCGCACGTGGAGCTACCTTGAGCGTGTGCATGTTCGTGCTGATGGAACGTTAGCGCACTGCTCCTATAGCGGCGAGTCGGCTATTGATGGCTTCTTGGACGATTACGCATTCGCCGCATGGGCTGCACTGGAGCTGTACCACGCAACGGGAGCCAATGATTTCCTCGAGCATGTCGAGCATCTTCTGCACACGATCACCGAGCGCTTCGTTGATGGCGATGGCATTGTTCGCACAGCAGCATCGGCAGATGTCCTGCCATTGACGGAGCATTCCGATGGTGCGACCGTTTCTGGTATTGGGATTACCGCGCTTGTGGCCGCAGTGCATGGTGTCGTTGCAGCTGAGCAGACGTCCACGAGGCTTGCTGAGCATATCCTCCAGCGGTACGGCGGCAGTGTCCAGGAAAATCCGGTCTGGCATGCGACCCTGCTCTGTGCATGGCTCCATGCATCCGAATGCAGTCTGCTCGACATCGAATGCCCATCTGATCAGCGAGAAGAGCTCGAGCAGTTCCTTGCCAAGCACTACGATCCGCTCCGTATTGATCGTGTGGTCAATTACGCAGCGTCTGCGTTCCGTGCGCAGCGATGCAGGAACGCTGCATGCATACCGCTCACCTCGTGGGAAGAGTTCTGCCGCAACGTTCCATTGGGCAACCAATCAACACTGGAGGCATCGCACGAGCAATGATTCTTCTCGATGGGAAACGCATCGCCGCCGAGATTCACCAAGAGCTTGCCGTGGAGGTTGCGCAGCTCAACAGCAGAGGAATCGAGCCACACATCGCGCTACTCCTTGTCGGTGACAATCCAGCCTCGCTTTCCTACGTGCGTTCGAAAAGCCGCGCCTGCGAGCAGGTGGGCATACGTTCGACGGTTGTGCATCTTCCAGCAGCAACCTCGGAGCAGGAGATTCTAGCCTACATCGAGCAGTGGAACGCAGATCCAGCGATCCACGGCATCCTCGTACAATTGCCGTTGCCCGCGCATGTGCGGTCAGATACGATACTGCAAGCGATTTCTCCGCAGAAGGACGTTGATGGCTTCCATCCAGTCAACGTAGGGCGGCTTGTCGTGGGCCTTCCCGCACTGCTGCCGTGCACACCGGCAGGAATTGTCGAGCTGCTCCGGCGGTATCAGATTCGTCTGGCAGGAAAGCACGTCGTGATTGTCGGACGCAGCACGATTGTCGGCAAGCCACTGGCAAATCTGCTCGTCCAGAAAGCGCCGTGGGCAGATGCAATCGTGACGGTTTGCCACAGCGGTGCGCCTGACCTTCGGCGCTACACGCTCGATGCGGATGTGCTCGTCGTTGCCGTTGGACGCGCCCAGATGATTCGTGGCGAGCATGTCCGCCAGGGCGCCGTTGTCGTAGATGTCGGCATCAATCGTCTCGAGGATGCGTCAGCGCCGAAAGGCTACCGCATCGTTGGTGATGTTGATTTTGCCTCGGTCGCAGAAAAAGCATCTGCGCTAACCCCAGTTCCGGGTGGGGTCGGCCCGATGACGATCGCGATGCTGCTTCGGAACACCGTCACTATTGCAGCAGGCACAGCATGGGAAAAGCCACCGTTCCAGTAATTGTCCACGAGGACGAAGCAATCGTTGCGGTCGTCAAACCGCCCTCGTTCCACACGCTGCCGGACCGTTTTCGGCGCGACATCCCGAACCTCCGAGATTGGCTTCGCCAGCGGTATGGAGAAATTTTCGTTGTGCATCGGCTCGACCATGATACCAGCGGCGCGATGGTCTTTGCGCGCTCGGCGGATGCACATCGTCATCTTTCACTCCAATTTGAGCAGCACGCTGTGCAGAAACTTTACCATGCGGTTGTTGCAGGAGTCGTCGAGCAGGATGCATTCGACATTGACATTCCTCTGCTTGCCGATCCAGCAAAGCCAGGGAAGGTCATCCCATCAGCGCGTGGCAAGGACTCGCTTACCCGTGTGCGTGTACAGGAACGCTTCATAGGTGCAACGCTCCTTGCGTGCGAGCCGGTGACAGGGCGTCAGCACCAAATTCGCGTACACCTTGCAGCCATTGGGCATCCGTTGCTGGTTGATCCACTCTACGGCATCGGCGATGGCGTGTATCTTTCCGCCATGAAATCGCACTACAAAAAATCTCGCGGGGAAGAAGAACGCCCGCTGATTGCCCGCGCGACGCTTCACGCAGTTCAGCTTTCATTTGTGCATCCAACTACGAATACCGAGTTCTCCATTGCCGCGGAGTATCCCAAAGACTTTCGGGCGCTCCTACAGGTGCTCCGTAAGTATGCCTCTGCTGCAGATGGGCGCAAGCCGCTCGATTGGACATTTGCTAACTTGTACTCTGCAAACGACAGCAAGGAACGTTCATGAACGTTATCATTTTCGGCCCTCCGGGTGCAGGGAAAGGAACTCAAGCTGCGCTGCTACGGGAGCGGCTTGGGATGGAGCATTTTTCTACCGGTGAAGAATTCCGCCGCCACATTACCAATGGCACCGCACTCGGACAGCAGATCCGCGCCATCGTTGAATCAGGGGATTTAGTCCCTGATGCAATCGTACTCGATGTTGTTCGTGATGCGTTGCAGAGCGAGCGCTTTCGCAATGGCTGCATCTTCGACGGTTTTCCTCGGACGCTCGAGCAAGCCTACGCACTCGATAAACTGCTGGCTGAGATAGGGCAGGCAGTGGATGCAGTGCTCACCATTGATGTCCCTGATGACGAACTTGTTCGGCGCATGCTCGCGCGCGGTCGGAGCGATGATACCGAATCTGTCATTCGTGAACGGCTACGGATCTACCGCGAACGGACTGAACCGGTGCTGGAGTACTATCAGCGGCAGGGCAAGCTCTTCCGCATCCTGGGCAATGCGCCAATCGAACAGGTGCACCAAGAAATTCGTTCAGTTCTTTCGTCACTTGTGACAAAACAATGATGGTTGTGTTCAACGTTTTACGAGCAATGGTGATGAAACGCATTTTTCGATGCATTCAGGTTGTCGGAGCATTGAGTGTGCTCTTTGCTCGGCTTCCTGCGCAGTACGACGCACGGACGATCCCGCTCTTCCTGCGACCGACCAGCGAGTTGGCGGGTGTCGGCTTCCGCAAGCCGACGTTCTGGATGAAAGCACCAAGCTACCCGCCAGGAACGGAAAAACACGTTTCCCGCTTCCAGAATGGATTGGTATCTCCCGATGGTTTCCCGATAGCAAATGCTTCTGGCGGTGCACCATACGACCAAACGGAAACGTGGATCGCCGTCAATCCTCGCGACCCGAAGAACATCGTCGCGAACTCGAACGACATCGAATACAACGGCGTGCGTGGGTATCGAATGACAGCGTTTGTTACCAAAGATGGCGGACAAACGTGGACGCGCACGCTCTTGCCAAGCAATGCAAACATTGGGTCACCCGCAGGTGGTGGGCAGACAAACTTCGATCCCGCTCTTGCCTACGATGCTCAGGGCAATCTCTACTACGGCTACGGCTGGGCGCGTCTCCGGCAAGACAACGGCAACGGAGATAACTACGTGATCGTGTGTAAGTCTACCGATGGAGGAATGACCTGGACGATGTTGCCCTACGTGTGGTACTACGAAGGGCAAACGAACCCTCCGTTCAACGATAAATGGCTCATGGCTGCCGACGATGACCCTTCATCACCACATGCGAACAAAGTGTACATCGCCTGGACACATTTCAGCCGGAATGAGCCGAACTACATCGCATTCTCACGTTCGACCGATGGGGGGCAAAGCTGGGATCAGCCACCGCTCCAGCTCGCGTTCGGTAGCATTCAGTCACCGATGCCGTGTGTTGGACCGAACGGGATCCTCTACGTTGCGTATCGCTCGGGTGCAAGCGGCGCTCGGACCGATGCAATTGTTCGTGTCAGCACGGACGGTGGGTATAGTTTCCGACCAGCGAAAACAGCGCAGTCTGTACTTTCTCTTGGAACGTATAACTCCTCCAATGGGCGCTACGAGCTGGCGCAGAAGCAAAACATGCGAATCAGTTCCTATCCTGCCATTGCGGTTGACCGCTCGAATGGACCGCGTCGTGGTTGGGTCTACCTGGTGCAAGCAGGCCGGCATATGACGACGCAACTGACTGGTGTGTACCTTGTCCGCTCGACCGATCAAGGAGAAACGTGGTCTTCTCCGATCCGGGTGGACGATAACGCACTCAACAACGACGTGTTCATGCCAGCGATTGCTGTTGATCCGTTGACAGGCGCCATTGGTGTGCTGTACTACAGCTCACAGAATTCACCAGATAACACCGGCGCAGATGCATACCTTGCTATTTCGCGCGATGGTGGTTCAACCTGGCGACGCTTTCGATTGACACCGCAGACATGGTACTTCCGATCGCCGAATACAGTCTCTCCCCAAGGAGGGAGTGGTGGAAACTATTGGGGTGATTATACGAGCATTGCTGCCTGGGGTGGGAAATTCTACCCCTGCTTCTGGATGCCGGATTCACCCAACGGTGCAATGTCAACCAATGATACCTACGTTGCGATCGTGACGCTCGGTCCTCGCCCGGTCGAGAATCTCCGTATTGCAAATACGTACCAAAATCCAACGCAAGCAGTGTTGACCTGGGTAAATCCAACATCAACGATGCTCGGCGAGCCTATCGGTGATTATATGCTGATTGTTCGCCGCGATGGTCAGCAGATTGCACAGTTACCCGCTGGAACCACCACGTACACCGACCAAGGACTCAACGACGGACAGCAATACACCTACGAAATCATCGTGCGAACGAGCGATGGATTGGAAAGCACACCAGTTGCTGCCAGTGTCTTTACCGGCGGTGCACTCGAACCGATGCCTCCGACCGATCTTGTTGCCAAGCCACATGCAGAGGGCATTCTGCTTGAGTGGACCAATCCCACGATGCACGTTGATAGCTCGTACTTCCACGACTTCGATCGTGTGGTTATCTATAGCAACGGCCAAGCTGCCGATAGCGTCAGTGTACCAACTGTGCAGGCTGGGGAGAAAAGCTCCTATCTGCTCCGGCTTCCGATCAAGCAGTTCTATTGGATTTCGCTTCGTGCGGTTGGCAAGCGCGGTCAAACACTGACCTATAGCGCAGAGACCCAGCAGGTGCTGGCCTACAGCGGTCCACCATTGGCCGATATTCAACTTCGATTCGATCGTGATGTTGCGGATACCGTTGTCTTCTACGGCTACAACGTCCGCACTTCCGATGGAACGATTGTTCCGTCGAATCCACAGTGGAGCCGTACAAGCAGCCGCGCACTCTCGGCGCCGAACTCGCTGACCGATTCACCCAGCGGCAATTACATCCCTGGAACGACGAACACAGTCGTTCTGGCTCCCTTTGTCGTGCCTGCTAATAACACGACGTTCTCCTTTGCGCACATTGCGCTGATTCGTGCAGCATCGTCCCATTATGGGAGCGTGCAGTACAGTACGGACTTCGGTCGTACCTGGCGCTGGTGGGCAACGTACAATCGCTCATCTGTCCCAGAGTGGGGGAGCAATGCGACGATCCAAACGGCACCGTGGTATTGGGCGCACCATTCACTTGCCCAGCACGTCGGCGATACCGTGTACGTGAAGTTTGTGCTCGTTGCCGGGGCTATTGGCGCTGATGATGGCTGGTACCTCGACAACATTGGCTTGACTGATAGCGTAGCGAGTGTGGGCGATCCCCTCACTGCCGCCCAACCGAGTCTTGAGATCGCGCCCAATCCCGCAAGCGATGAGGTCACGCTGCGTCTTTCGACGCCGAATCCCGAGAGGCTTGAGCTCACGGTTGTAGATATGTTCGGTCGTCCCGTCGAGGAAGTGCAGGAAGTCTTTACAAACTCCGCAGTGACTCTCCGCTATAACGTAGCATCGCTTCCTCCGGGTGTGTACTTTGTTCGTTGCGTCGGTAGCAGTGGAGTGACGGTAGAGAAGTTTACTGTCGCTCGCTGAGGCGATGGAACAGAGCCAGCAGCGCTCCCCGAAGCCGATTCTGTGGAAAATTGTGCTCGGGGCAGTTGTCCTTGCGGGCGTAATCATCTGGATTGCGTCGGTGCTGAATCTGGAGCATGTCTGGCAGACCCTTGAGCGGGTCAACTATCTGCTTGCGCTTACCAGCATCGTTCCAGTGATCGGATCGCATTGGATGCGTGCTCTTCGCTGGCGCACAATGCTGCGAGCAGTGCCGGATATGCCGCCGGTACGCCTACGGGATTTATTTTCAGCAGTGATGGTCGGATACACTGCAAACAACATTATTCCCCGAAGTGGTGAGGTGCTCCGACCATACGTCTTGGCGCGGAGAGCAGGTGTCTCAAGCGCTCTCGTTCTTGCGTCGGTCATCGCTGAGCGTGCGGTTGACGTCCTCCAACTTGTTGTATTTCTAGTGCTCGCAGTGATGTTCCTCCCCGAATTGAGCGCTAAAGCATTACCGCAGTGGATAGTAGGGGAAGGATTGCGCTCGTTGGCTATGCTTGGGCTGATTCTGGTTCTTGCAATTGTTGTGCTCGGTGTTACCTCGCTCGGAGAGCGACTTGTTGTTAGTCTTGTTCGGCTGTTCAGGCCTACAACTGCAGAGCGTATCCGCGTAGTCTTCGATTCATTCCGCCGTGGCCTACGCATTATGCGACACGGTGGCGACGCTGTCCGCCTTTTGGTAGAGTCCCTTGCAATTTGGTTCCTTTACGCGCTGCCACTGTGGATTGTGCTCCTTGCAGTGCCAATGTCGCTGCCGCCCGGAGTAGGTTGGACGTTCTGGGATGCGTGCATCATCTTGCTGGTTGTCGCTATTGGGACAACCATCGCACCGACTCCTGGCGCAATCGGCGTTGTCCATGCGCTCGTGGCTGAAGCGATGAGCCGTCTCTACCAGGTACCACTCGAAGAGGCCTTTGTCTTCATTACGATCGCGCATGCGCTCAACTACATGAGCGTCATGCTCGTTGGTGGCATTTGTGCAGCGCGTGAGGGTATCTCACTGGCTACCGTTGTCCGTGCTCGGGCACTTTCTGAAACTGCACCGACCGCCACGCCTGAAACAAATGCTTGACGCGGTTTCGCTGGTATTTCCCCGTTGAGGTAACTGGCAGCGACTCGGCAAAAAGGACGACTTTGGGGCACTTGTGAAATGGCAGATGCTGACGGCAGTAGGTGAGGATCGCTTCTTCAGATGCTCCTTCAGCAGGAATCACAAGCGCGCCAACTTCTTCCCCGTAGAGGTCATGCTCGAACCCAACTGCGATGCCCGCTTTGACTCCCGGAGCACGTGCGAGCACTTCATCAATCTCCAGTGGAGCAATGTTGACGCCGCCCCGAATGATCAGTTCCTTGATGCGTCCGGTGATGAAAAAGTACGGCATTCCGTTCGGTGCACGGACGAAAAATCCCTCATCACCGCTACGGAACCAGCCGTAAGCAAAGGCTTCTTCGTTGGCGCTCGGATTTGCGTCGTACCCTTTCATGACGTTCCAGCCTCGGATGACAATTTCTCCGCGTTCACCCTCGGGGAGCGGATTGCCCTGTGCATCGTGAATTGCCATTTCATTCTGTGGGATCGGTGCGCCGATGGATGGAAAACCGTAATCCTGCATCCAGTGGCGATGCTCTTCAGTGCTCAGATCGAGTTCGAGGAAGCAAGAGTAGCACGTCGTCTCGGAAAGTCCGTAGCCGTGGATGATTGGGATGCGGTAACGTTCTTCGAAGCGAGCCGCCAATTCGCACGTGAGAGGACCAGCCCCGCAGATGATGTGGCGAAATCCTTTTTCGACAACTCCGCATGCATCAGCATCAGCCTCGAGCAAGAATGCCAGAAGTGTCGGCACAACCGAAACGATCGTGACGCCTTCACGCTCGATGCGAGGGAAGAAGTGCTCCGTCTGGAATTTGCGATTGAGTACAACCGAGGACCCGGCCAGAAAAGGCGTTACGTGAGTGACGATCGTCCCATTGACATGGTGGATCGGCAGAACGCACATCATACGATCGGCAGGCGTTATGCGATGCCAATCAGCAATGCCCTCGGCATCCGCGAGGAGGTTCCGCTGCACGAGCACGACCCCTTTGGGATTGCCAGTTGTGCCGCTGGTGAAAACCAAGAGTGCTTCGCTGTCGAGCATCGGGCGTGTTGCGTCCAGTGTGTGCGGCTCAGCGTTGGATATCCGTTTGCTGTACGCAGCATCAACGGGGATGAGTTCGAGAGCACAGCCAGCGGCGAATCGCTCAGCTCGCTGGAGGTATTCGGGGCGACAGAGGAGAACTTTTGCACCGGAAAAGTCGAGGATGTACTTCAAGCGCGCGTCGTCTTCGGTCATGTTCAGCGGTACCACACATGCGCCCAGAAGCCATGCCGCAAAGTACTGGACGATCGTTTCAGCATGGTTGTGGGCAGCAGTTGCGATACGGTCGCCGCTGTTGATGCCATGGGAGCGCAAGAAGCTCGCTGTACGGCAGGCACGCTCGATGAACGCTCGGTAGCTCCACTCCGTGCGTGATCCATCGTCGTCGTAAAAAATCAGGAACGTTCGGTCGGGGCTTGTCGAAAGCCGCTCTGCTGCAATCTGAGCGATCGAGTGGTACCGTAGTGAAGCTTGCTCTGGGGGAATTCCGCGGTTTGTTTGTGCACAGTGAATGCGTTCGCTCAGCAGAACCATCGGAGAATCCTTGCATTATTTTGCTCCTGCAAAATTCGCACCAGCGGAAAAATCATGCGCCGGTAGGCGTGGCGCTGGTATTTTTGTGCCGTTATGCGGCATTACCCTGTCGATCTCCGAAGCGATACTGTAACGAAACCGACCGAAGCGATGCGCCGTGCAATGGCCACAGCCGAGGTCGGCGATGATGTCTTTGGTGAGGATCCGACCACCAATCGCCTCCAGGAACGCGTTGCCGAACTGCTGGGGAAGGACGCAGCACTGTTTGTCCCAAGCGGAACAATGGGTAACCAACTTGCACTCGCAGTCCAAGCCACTGCAGGCGATGAGGTCATCGTTGATCAAGAAAGCCACATTCTGCACTACGAGACCGGCGCACCATCACTCATTGCGCGTGTGCAGTTACGCTCGGCTCCACTGCAGGAGCAGCTTACACGTGCGTGTGAGGTACTCACAGATCTTCTCCGGCCGGCAGCGTACTACTTTCCGCGTACGCGTGGCGTTTGCATCGAAAACACGCACAATCGCTCCAGTGGTGCGATCATGCCATTGGCAACTGTTCAGCAGATTGGCAGGTGGTGCGCAGAGCGTGGACTCTTCCTCCACTGCGATGGTGCGCGGCTGTGGAATGCATCGGTTGCGACGGGAATTCCTCCAGCAGTGTACGCAGCACCATGCACGACGGTGATGGTGTGTTTGTCCAAGGGACTTGGCGCACCTGTTGGTTCCATGGTAGCCGGACCCGAAGATCTGATTGCGGAAGCGCGTCGGTGGCGCAAGATGCTCGGTGGTGGCATGCGTCAAAGTGGGGTGCTGGCAGCTGCTGGGCTTTACGCGCTCGATCACCATCTGGAGCGTCTTGCTGAGGACCATCGCCGAGCAAAAGAATTCGCCCAGTCAATCGTGGAGGAGTTCGAATTGATGCTCGATCCACCGCCGACGAACATGGTGCTCTTCCGATCGCGTCGGGGCGTTGATGCTGAGCACTTGCTTGAGCAGCTTGCAATCAGTGGCGTTCTATGCTCCCCTGGTCCTCCAGGATGGCTGCGGGCGGTTTTCCATCTCGACATCAGCGATGACGATGTCGTTGCAGCGACCGAGACGCTCCACCACATCCACTCGGACCTATGCGGAAGGCATTCTTTTGCGATTACCACCTAACGTGCGGCTTACATGACACATACAGTTGTTATTCCATCGGCGCAGCAGCGCGCAGAGAAAATCCTGGCAGAAGAGCGCGAACTCTATCGGCACGTTGTGCGCACTCGGGTCCGTACCTACGATGTTGACCGGCAGGGCATCGTCCATAATGCGGTGTACTTCTACTGGCTCGAGGCGGCACGAGTGGAGTATTTCCGTGCCATTGGATTGCCGATCGATCGGGAAACGTTTGTGACCAAGCACCGTTTCGTCGTTGCGCATCAGGAGATTGATTACTTCGTCACCGCTCAATTCGACGACGAGTATGAGGTCTATACGCGCATTTCACTGGTGCGGCGTTCATCGCTCGTCTTTGAGCAACTCGTTGTGCTGGTCGAAGGTCCGTTGCTTGTCAAAGCAAGTGCTGTCCTTGTGCACTTGAACCCAGCAACGAACGCGCCAGAACGAATTCCCGATTCCTATCGTACTCTTATCGCCGAGTACGAAGGCGATCGCGTTGTTTTTGCCAATGAAGCGTAGTACTGCATCAAGCGAGCGTCCGTGGCTTAGGCGTGAGGCTGCCGACAGACTGTTCGATGCGCAAAGCTGCGAGGAGCTGGCTGATCTGCTCGCACGTGCAATGGTCGCTGCGGGTGTGCAGTGGTGCGTCGCTGCAGTTGGGCGAATGCACGTCGTTCGTGTCATAGCGGAGTATGGACCTGCCCCGCCGTTTCCTGGAACTCTTCGTGTGCTCAGTAGCGGTGGGCAGCTATCCCTGGAGCTATCTCCAGTGTATCCGGCATACGTAACGAGTACGGAAGACATTGTGCTTGCTCTGATAGCTTCCGAGCAGAACGCAACAACCGATCTTCTCTGGCACGCTGGGAGGGCAATGCTGGAAGGTCTCGTGCAACGTCAGCGGTGCAGGGCGCTCGAAATCCAATTGGCGCAGCGAACGCAGATGCTCGAGACGATTTTCGAGCTGGTGCGCGATGCCTCAGTAGAAACGTCGCGCGAGCGACTGCTCCACATAGCGGGGTTGCGGTTGATGGCGCACGCTGCGACCAGCCGAGTGTTCATTGCACTGTTCGAAGGGGAAGAGATTGCGCATCTGTGGACGCGTGGAGTTGTGCTCGATGCTGCGTTTGGGCGAGCACTTCCACGAGATTTTTTGCTACCGCATTCATCCACGGAGCTTTCTGGCGTGGTTTCCCAGTGGCTCCAAGCAGAACGTATCGCCATGCTTGCGCCGATTGCTCTGCGGGAACGTGTGCTGGGTGTCGTTGGAATTGGGGCACGCTCTGACGGAAGACAACAGCAGCTCGACGATGCATTCCTGACTGCGTATCTCAATGCACTCGCGGTGGCGATTGAGCAGCTTGCGTTGCTGGAACGATTCGTCGAGCAGGAGCGCATCGAGCGCGAACTGGCCCTTGCGCGTGCTGTCCAACAGCGGTTGCTCCCCTCGCTTGAGCGTATGTACAAGACTGGTGGCGCTGAAATTGCAGCACGCATCGAACCTGCACGCCATGTCAGCGGCGATTACTTCGATGTCATCGAGCGGAATGGCAGCATTATCTGCACAATTGCAGACGTCTGCGGGAAAGGAATGGCGGCTGCGTTGATCATGGCACACTTGCATGCGGCGTTCCACCTGCTTGGATCGCAGCATGCCTCGCCGGCGGAGGTGCTTCGCCAGTGGAATCGTCTCCTGGTTCGTCACACGGAGCCAGGTTCATTCGTTACCGCTGCCATCATCGAACTCGACGCTCAGACTCGCACGCTGCGGTACGCCAATGCGGGGCATCCGTACCCATTTGTGCTTGCGCCGGGCGGCAACGCTGCGCTGCTCGATCGCAGCGGGTTGGTACTCGGTGTCGTCGAAGATGTCCACTACGAAGAGCATGTTCTCGAACTTTTGCCGGGAAGTATCGTGTGTCTCTACTCTGATGGAATTAGCGAAACGCAGTGTCTCGATGCTACAGAGTTCGGCATTGAGCGTCTCCGCCAGATCATCGAAGAGAATGCTGCTGCATCACTGGACGGTGTGGTCGAATCCATCTTTGGCGCAGTGGCAACGCTGCAAGCACCCGAAGCTACGCCAGATGATCGAACAGTTGTTCTTCTCCGATTGGCAGCGTCATGATTGTGCGATTGGAAGGAATCTTGCTCGAAAAGTCGCCAGCCTCCGCTGTCGTTGATTGTAATGGAGTTGGTTACTTTGCCAATATCTCGCTTACAACATCCGAACAGCTCCCGCAAGTTGGTCAACGCGCAGTGCTGCATACACATTTGATCGTGCGTGATGATGCGATGGAGCTTGTCGGGTTTGCGACCCCCGCCGAACGGGATGTGTTTTTGCTCCTTGTTGGCATACCAGGAGTCGGGATGCGGATCGCACTAAGTATTCTCTCGGCGATGAGTGTTTCGCAGTTGCAGGAGGCAATTGTCGCAAACAATTTACCCGTGCTTCAGCGAATCCCAGGGGTTGGGCGCAAGACAGCAGAGCGGCTTGTTCTCGAGCTTCGGGAAAAAATCGGCGCAATTGCTCCAGCTCGTGACGGGCAGGTTCTGCCTGTGCTCGATGAGGCGCTGCGTGCAATGGTTGTGCTCGGCTACAACCGTCA
This sequence comes from Candidatus Kapaibacterium sp., assembly GCA_026003495.1. Classification (GTDB taxonomy): domain Bacteria; phylum Bacteroidota; class Ignavibacteria; order Kapaibacteriales; family NICIL-2; genus NICIL-2. The sequence goes on from BPHK01000001.1 coordinate 1,096,163, forward strand.
GCATGCAGAGAAAGCACTCCGCACTGCGTTCGACCAATGTCGAGCCGAGGGCATAACACCAAGCGTAGAGCAACTGGTCAAGCTCGCACTTCGGCTCGTTCACAACGCGGCATGACCAATGGTGCTTATCATTCCTGCAATTGAGCTTCGTAATGGTCAGTGCCGACGATGCGTTCAAGGCCCAGCGGGGACGGAGGAATACTATACGCAGTTCCAACGCCACCCGGAACGTATGGCACAACTCCTTCGCCAAGAGAACGCACGGTCGCTCCACGTCGTTGATCTCGACGGCCTCGAATCCGGCATTCCATCAGAGGAAAATGCCCGTGCAATCGAGCGCATCGTGGATGCTGTGGACATCCCGATCGAGTACTTTTCGGTCTTCCGCACAGCCGATGAGTGTGAGCGCTGGCTCCAACGTGGCGTCTATCGTTTGGTGATCAGCGAGTTAGTCGTCACTCATCCCGAAGCGGCTCGACGCTTGGTTGATCGGTACACTCCGTCACGAATCGTGCTTGGCGTACGGGCGCGAACTCGGCTCGTCAGCGTCGGAGGAGAAATGCTCCGCGATGTTGATCTTGCTCTGCGCGCGAAAGCACTTGGACTGCGACGAGTCATCTACAGCGACATCGAGTGGGAGGGAACGTACATGGGACCAGATTTTGAGGTGATTACTCGTTTTGCACAGGATGTTCAGATGAGCATCACTATCGCAGGTGGGATTGATAGTCCTCAAGAGCTTTGGCGGTGCAATACGCTCCGCTCAGTCGGTGTGGATTCGGTCATCGTCGGGCGTGCGCTGGCAGAAAATCGTTTCCCTTGCCAACACATCTGGAGACTGGTTGAATCGCAGCTCGAAAAAAAATCGGGCGGTTGGCAAAAAAAATCTTGACAAGCGGCTATCGGCGTACTATTTTTGCCACGCGTTTGCAGTAGATGCAGCACTACTGCAGATGGCTCAATCCAGCATCTGTTCCTTTTCATGCGGTACATGAGCTAAGCCTGCGGCGTAGAGAACGCGCACTGCGTTCGTGTCGCGCGCTATGGCTTTATTGGCGCCACTTCACTGTGGTTCTGAACCTTTGTATGGCGAACCAGCAGAGAAAACGCTCGCCCTCGCTCGGGTGGTTCCTGACAGCCGCTGTCCTTGTCGGTGCGGTTGTAGCGGCAGCATTGTTCTGGAACCGTCATCGTCCGCTCAAGACGGTCGAGCTTGACGGGTGGCAGCACGTTGCTGCCGCATATCGCGATTCAGTCGCAACAGCACTCACCGCAGGGCTTGCCAGTGGTTCGATCGTTCACTTACGCGATGCAGAGGCAATTGCCGAACGCTTTCCCTTCGTTTACCGAGCAAGCGCACGCCGAATCGGTTCGGTGTTGCATGTGTCGGTAGTCGAACGGGAGCCGCTGGCGCTCGTTGTAAGCAACCAGGGCCAACTCCAGTGGCTGACTGCAGATAGTGCATTGCTACCGTCGGGCGCGTACTACGGTGGGGCTATTCTCCCGATTGTCTGGGTGCGCGACAGTGCTGGTATTGCACCTGCGGTACGTGTACTTCGCCTGCTTGCACTGCAGGAGCGCCTGGGAGCCTGCTGTGCAGAACTGCATGTGGACGCAAGCAAGAACATCACGCTTCGGCTCGAGCCGCCAGGCGTAACCGTCCTTCTGGGTCAGCCGACGGCACTCGAAACGAAACTTGCGTATGCTGATTGGCTGATCGGTTCGCCGTGGTGGCGTCCCAATGTCCGTCGCGTTGACCTTCGATGGTCGCGGCGCATCGTTCTCCAAACGGAAGGTACCACCGCTGGTAGGGTGGATGTATGAACACAACCTACGCTGCTGCAAAGCGCTCCCAGCGCGGGCTTCGTGCTCGCCCGGACGCCATTGTTGGGTTGGACATCGGGACGACGAAAGTCTGCGTCATTGTTGCTGCGCCTGATGAGCGCACTGGGACGTTGACAGTCCTTGGTGTCGGGACAGCGGAGAATGCTGGCCTTGCGCGGGGTATCGTTGTCAACATTGAAAAGACGGTTCAGGCAATTGAGCAAGCCATTGAGCAAGCCGAGACAACATCTGGCGTTCAAATTGAGCGGATCATCGTCGGGATTGCCGGCGACCACATTCAATCTTTCCAAAGTCGAAGCGCGGTTGCTGTGTCAGGGGCAGGACGCGAAATCAGCCGCAGCGACATCGAGCGTCTGCTCGAGGATGCACGAACGGTCGCATTGCCGTCCGATCGTGTCATTCTTCACCTGTTCCCGCAAGACTACATCCTCGACGGACAAGACGGAATCCTCGATCCCATTGGCATGAGTGGAGTTCGGCTCGAATCGAACATCCACGTTGTAACGGGGCTCCGATCAGCTGTCGAGAATCTCTATCGCTGCGTTGAGCGTGCAGGGCTAATAGTCGAGGACATCGTTCTGCAGCCTGTGGCAAGCAGTATCGCAGTGCTCGACAGTGCCGAGCGCGAGGTTGGCGTTGCGCTCATTGATATTGGCGGCGGCACGACCGACATTGCAATCTTCGACGAAGGTATCATTCGACACACTGCGATGTTCGGCATTGCAGGCAATAAAGTGACCGATGACATCAAGAAAGGGCTTGGGATTGTCCACGCGCAAGCCGAACAGGTCAAGATTGCCTATGGCCATGCCTTGCAGGAGAGCATTCTCCACGATGAAGTCTTCATGATCCCTGGAATCAACGGCCGCAAGCCGATCGAGGTCACCAAGAGTTTGCTGTGCCAAATCATTCAGCCGCGGATGGAGGAAATCTTCGAGTTTGCATTCGCAGAGATTCGGCGCAGTGGATATGCCCGGAATCTCTCGGCGGGTATTGTTCTCACTGGTGGCTGTGCGCAGTTGCGGGGCGCAGCTGAGCTTGCCGAGCGCATCTTCGGTATGCCCGTCAAGGTCGGTGTGCCAACGCTTGGCATGGGTGGATTTGCGCCTGAGGTGCAGTCGCCGATGTATGCCACTGCCGTCGGTTTAGTTCTCTATGCGCACGAAGCACGCACGGGCAAATCATCGCTCGGGGTAGGCTTTCGTGCAAATCAACAGCGGCACCATGTGCGTGTCGGTTATCGCGGGATAATCGAGCGCATCAAAACTTTTTTTGACCATCTGTAACACCACTGGGCGGGGCAGTTATGCAACAAGAGCACCAACCATTCGACGTTCGCATTCACCTTGATCCCCAAGCCACTGCTGGGGCATGCATCCGGGTCGTCGGTGTCGGCGGTGGCGGTAGCAATGCTGTCAACAGCATGATTCGGCGTGGCTTGACCGGCGTTGACTTCATCGTTGCCAATACCGATGCCCAAGCCTTGGCCTCGAGCCCGGCACCAAGCAAAATTCAGTTAGGCAAACAGCTTACCCGCGGCTTGGGTGCTGGTGCGGATCCGACAGTTGGTCAGCGGGCTGTCGAAGAGAGCATCGAAGAAGTCCGCGAAGCGCTCCAAGGCAGCGACATGATCTTTGTTACCGCGGGAATGGGTGGTGGCACAGGCACTGGTGCTGCGCCAGTGATTGCCCAGCTTGGACGCGAGCTTGGTGCGCTCGTTGTTGGGATTGTTACCAAGCCCTTCAAGTGGGAAGCGCGGCGACGGATGCAGATTGCGCTCGAGGGCATTGAGCTCCTGCGCCGGCAAGTGGATGCTCTCATTGTCATCCCTAACCAGCGATTGATGGACATCATCGAACCGACGACATCATTCATCGAAGCCTTTCAACGGGTTGATGACGTCCTCTACAACGCAACGCGCGGCATCGCAGACATTATCAGCGGCAATGGCTACGTGAACGTGGACTTTGCCGACGTCCGCACGATCATGAAGAACAAGGGCGATGCAATTATGGGTATCGGCTCGGCTCGTGGCGAGTTTCGTGCTCGCGAAGCAGCCATCAACGCAATCAACTCTCCCTTGCTCGATGGCGTTTCCATTGCAGGCGCTGAAGGTGTGCTCGTCAACATCACTGCCCGTGAGGATGTGAGCATGGCGGAAGTTGGCGAAGCGGTGCAAACGATCGAAGAAGCTGCAGGTGACCAAGTCAATCTCATCTTTGGTGTGGTCTTCAATTCCGATCTCGAGGACACGATGATGGTGACAGTTGTTGCAACTGGTTTTAACCACATGGCCTCAACTGAATCACGGACCACCGGTATAACGAAACCAGAGCAACAATGTCTTGCGCTGGAGATGGAAAACCAAGCACGCCTTGCTGCGAACGGCGGGACAGCCTCATACGCACTGGTCGAGCAACGGCCTCTACCAGATGCAGCACCGGTGGGGCATGCCGAGACCGCCAAGTACAACACACCAGCGTATCTGCGTCGGAATAGCTCGGTTCCACTCGGCTCGACGACGCCCCATGCGGGCGGGACAGAATCGAAGCAACCGAGCGACAAGCCAGCGTTCTTGCGTCGCATCATGGACTAAACGTCGACGGTTTCCCCTCCAGTGGGGGGAGGAACACACGCGCGAGCACTTGGAAGCGTAACGTAGGCCGAAGAACGCAGCAACGTATGCTTGGCAAAGTACAGGGGACCATGGTACACCACCGCGTGCGCTGGCTACCGGACAGGAGCCAGCGCACGGCTTTTACACGGCAGGAGAGCTCCGTTCGTTTACATTTGCAAGAGCAACTACTTCCGCGGATGTATGCTGCGACTATTCGGCGCACTCCTTCTTGCAACTGCCATTGCATCGGCGCAGGAGCCAATGCCGGGGAACTCTCCTGCCCCTATACCAGCAGAGACTGTGCCGCCAGATACGGTTTTCATCTTTCGCTCACCTCGCCCCCTGCTGGCTGATGATCCACGTCTACCACGCGCTGTGCTCGGCGGTGGATTGGAGATTCTCTTTTCCCAGAGCGGATTTGGGCTTGGCGGCTATATCGAGTATCGTTCGACGGATGTACTTTCCTACGTTCTCGACGTGGGATTTTCCGGGGCTCGCAATTCCAGTGAAATTGAAACACTCTACGATCCGGTGACAGGACGTCTCCTTGTGCCCGACAAAGTCAATCGTCTGTTCATAATCCCACTCATGGTTGGACTGTCGCATCGTGTGTTCCCGGAAAGTCTTGGCGAAACAATGCGTCCGTTTGTCTCTGCAGGCATTGGACCCACACTGATCGTGTCAACGCCTTACGAGTACGAGTTCTTCCAGTCGTTTGCTTATGCGCGTGGCTACATTCGTGCTGGTGGTTATATCGGTGCTGGGACCTTCATTGGTGCGCCATCGCGGGGGAGCCTTGCACTCCACGTCCGATACTACTACATACCTTTTGGTGGCAATGGACTCGAAAGTATTCGGGACCGTCCAATCACGGTGTTCGGGGGTGTTTTCCTTACGCTCAGCATCGGCTTCGATTGAGAGTAGGCAGTATCTTTGCTGCTCGATGATGTGATGACCAACCCTCAATGCCATGATGAGCTCACCACGATTGGAACGCGATACGATGGGCACAATTGAAGTGCCTGCCGATGTGTACTATGGCGCTCAAACTGCCCGATCGCTCCTCCACTTCGCGATAGGAACAGAGCGCATGCCCCGCGAATTGATCTGGGCATTTGGAATTCTCAAGAAAGCAGCTGCTATCGTCAATGCTGAGTTGGGACTTCTTCCGGAGGAAAAACGCGATCTCATTGTTCGTGCTGCCGATGAAGTAATCGAAGGCAAGCTCGATGCACACTTTCCGCTCTCGGTCTGGCAGACAGGTTCCGGAACCCAGACGAACATGAACGTCAACGAAGTCATCGCCAACCGCGCTATCGAACTGGCAGGCGGCGTGCTTGGGTCGAAAACGCCGATCCACCCCAATGACGACGTCAATAAATCCCAAAGCTCCAACGATACGTTTCCGACAGCGATGCACATCGCCGCTGCGGATCGGATCGTTGGCCATCTTCTCCCTGCAGTGCGACAGCTCCACGCAACACTTGCAGAAAAGGCTCGTGCTTTTGCTGACATTATCAAGATCGGTCGGACGCATTTGATGGATGCCGTTCCGCTCACGCTCGGTCAAGAATTCAGCGGCTACGTGCAGCAACTCGAATATGGCATCGAGCGTATCGAAGCTGCAACAGAGCGCATCTATGACCTTGCGATTGGCGGCACTGCGGTTGGGACAGGACTCAACACGCACCCAGAGTTTGCCGAGCGGGTCGCGGCGAAGATTGCTGAACTTACCGGTTTACCATTCCGCAGCGCACCAAATAAGTTTGAGGCCCTTGCTGCACACGATGCTCTCGTGTTTGCCCACGGCGCGCTCAAAACATTAGCATGCTCGCTGATGAAGATCGCCAACGACATCCGCTGGATGGCCTCTGGTCCACGCTGCGGCTTGAGCGAAATCTTCATCCCCGAAAATGAACCAGGCAGTTCGATCATGCCGGGCAAGGTCAACCCAACGCAGAGCGAGGCGATGACGATGGTCTGCGCGCAGGTGCTCGGCAACGACGTCGCCATCAACGTAGGCGGTGCATCGGGGAACTTTGAGCTCAATGTCTTCAAGCCGCTCATCATCTATAACGTCCTCCAGAGCGTTCGATTGCTCGGCGATGCCTGCCGCATGTTCGACCAGCACTGTGCACGGGGCATCGAACCGAATCGAAAGCGGCTCAACTATTACGTCCACAACTCGCTGATGCTTGTGACAGCGCTCAACCCACACATCGGCTACGACAAGGCGGCCATGATCGCAAAGCATGCACATGCGAAAGGCATTTCGCTGCGTCAAGCTGCTATCGAGCTGGGCATACTCGATGGCGATACCTTCGATCGCCTTGTCCGTCCGGAGGCAATGCTCGGACCAAATCTCTCCGCATGAGCATGCGCTTGGTGTGCTGGGTATTCGTTGTGCTCGGTGTGTTCAGTGCTCTTAGCGTTCATGGGCAGCCCGCCTCTGCAAAACGAAGTCTTGAGCGTGCTGTGGCTGCAATGAATGCCAAACGCTACCGGGAGGCAGAATCTATTTTGCGAGGCATTGTCAAACGCTATCCTCACTACGCCGACGCACGCTATGAGCTTGCGCTTGCCCTCTCGCTCCAGAACAAGTACGACGAAGCTATCGAACTCTGCAGCGAGCTTTGCGATACAACGCTGCCGAGAAGCATGCAGCGGGAGCAGTACTTCCAGTTACTAGGCGATCTCTACAGCCAACAGGACGACACTGCGCGTGCGTTCGCGACCTACCGCATCGGTCTGGATCGCTTTCCCAATTCAGCGCGGCTCCGCGTCCAGCGTGCACTGCTTCTCAAGCAGCAAGGTCAACTCGATAGTGCACTTGCTGAAGTCGAGCGCGCAATAGAGGCTGACCCAACCTATCCGCTCAGCTACTACTGGGGTGCACGATTCTACCGTGCGTCGAACGAACCGATTTGGGCGATACTCTACGCTGAAATCTACCTCAATCTGCGCCCCAATAGCTCTCGTGCTGATGAAATGAGCGCGCTCTGGTACAACCTCTTTCGTGAGGCAGTTGAGCAATTCGACGAAGAAAAACGCATTGTGCTCTGGCAGCCTTCTCACCACGCCAAGAGCGATTCCACTCAGCGACGTCCATTCCCGGAGCTTTACACTGCTGTGCTCGCTGAGTGCATCCGCCAGCTTCAATTCAACCGTGATTTCGAACTACCGCTTGCATCGCTTGACACCTTGATTGGATGCTTCGTTGCTCAGTGGAAAGCACTCGGCTACGACACCGTATATCGGAACGTACTCCTTGAGCGCTATGACCAACTTGCGCGTGAGGGGTTGCTCAGCGCCTACATTCACGTACTCGGGCAGTTTGGTAAACCAATGCAATATGCCGAGTTTGCAAAGAATCATCGCAAACTACTTACGCGACTGGAGCGGTGGATCGATCGCCATAGACTGGCGATTACACCCCAGAACCGCATCTGTCGCACCTGCTGGTAGCCGCCAATTGCTAATTTCGCCGTTGTTCCATCACATTTTGTTTGGCTGCAATGAAGGTTGACGTCGTCATGCCCAAGATGGGCGAGTCGGTGCAGGAAGGCAAGATTCTGCGCTGGGTGAAGAACGTTGGCGATCGCATCGAGCGTGATGAAGTGCTTCTGGAGATCTCCACCGACAAGGTGGATACAGAAGTTCCCGCGCCAGCATCGGGGGTTCTCGTCGAGCGCTTGGCACAAGAAGGCGATACCGTCGAGGTAGGAAAAGTCATCGCACGCATCGAAACCGAGGTAAGTGCAGCAGTAGCGACAACGTCAAGTACTCCTACCCCTGAGCCAGCAGCAGCAGCACCTGCGGTACAAGCACCAGCGCCAGTGCCCCATCCTACCGCACAGACAACACCTTCGCCAGCACCTTCGCCAGCGCCACAACCTTTTGCGGCGTCGCAACCTTCAGCAGCACCAGTCAACGCTGGAAGCGTCGTTGAGGTTGTCATGCCCAAGATGGGCGAGTCGGTGCAGGAAGGCAAGATTCTGCGCTGGGTGAAGAACGTTGGCGACCGTATCGAGCGCGATGAAGTGCTTCTGGAAATTTCCACCGACAAGGTGGATACAGAGGTTCCCGCGCCGGCCTCGGGTGTGCTCGTCGAGCGCTTAGCACAAGAAGGTGATACCGTCGAGGTAGGTAAGGTGATTGCGAAGATTGCGGTAGGCTCTGCACCAGTGCAAGCAGCCGCAGCGCCGCAGCCAACACCACAGCCTGAGCCACAGCGAGCATCGCAACCAGCGCTACACCATGCGCCAGCGCAAACGACGAACGGAACGGCAGCAGTTCGCCCGCCATCGGCAACACCTGCACCAGTTCCGCAACAGGGACGCACGATGAAAATTCCGCGCAAGCACGGAGAGCGGTTCTATTCCCCGTTGGTGCGCACGATAGCGGAAGCAGAAGGTGTCTCGCTCGAAGAGCTTGAAACAATCACTGGAACCGGACTTGGCGGACGAGTCACGAAAGACGATTTGCTCCGCTACATCCAGCAACGCACTACGACGCCAACACCTGCTCCGCAGCCAGTGGAAGCGCGCGTTGCACAATCAACACCGCAGGTGATAACAAGTCCGCCGCCACCACAGGCGCCCAAGCCAAGCTGGGGACCAGACGTTGAAGTCATCCCCATGGACCGGGTCCGACAGCTCATTGCTGAGCACATGGTGCGTTCCAAGCATACCTCACCCCATGTTACAAGCGTTGCTGAAGCTGATGTGACGGGCATCATTAGAGCGCACCAGCTCTACCGCGACGAATTCCAGCGTCGAGAAGGTATCAAACTGACGCTGACACCGTTCTTTGCTAAAGCGATCGTTGACGGTGTCAAGCAGTATCCGATGGTCAACGTCAGCGTAGATGGCACGAACATCATCGTCCATAAGAACATCAATCTCAGCTTTGCCACGTTACTTCCCGATGGCAACCTGATTGTGCCTGTCATCAAAAAAGCGCAGCTCCTCAATATCACAGGTCTTGCGCATGCCATTACTGATCTGGCGACCCGCGCACGCACCAAGAAGCTAAATCCCGACGAAATTCAGGGCGGCACAATCTCTCTGACGAACATGGGGCCATGGGGGAGCCTCTTTGGCACTCCGGTCATCAATCAGCCACAAACGGCGATCATTGGAGTCTATGCAGTGCAGAAGCGTCCAGTGGTCAAGGAGATTAACGGCGAGGATGTCATCATGATCCGCCACATGATGTACGTAACGATTACCTACGACCACCGCGTCATTGATGGAGCGTTGGGTTCGTCTTGCTTGCGTGCGATTGTGCAGTCGCTCGAAGCGATGAATCCCGAAACAGTACAGCTCTGATTCGGTGCATTCGAGCGTGCTCGCCGGCTTTGTCGCAGTGCAAAGCCGGCGTTTTATTTCTCGAGCAAGATGGTGACCGGTCCCCAGTTGATGCTTTCGACCTCCATCATCGCTCCGAAGATACCTGTTGCGACTGGGAGGCCGTGCTCGCTTCGGAGAAGTGCTATGACGCGCTCGTAGAGCGGCTCGGCGAGTTCCGGAGAAGCAGCCTCCGAAAAACTCGGACGAAAGCCATGGGCTGTATCACCATAGAGCGTAAACTGGGAGACGACAAGGATTGCGCCGCCGACTTCACGAACAGAGCGATTGAAGCGACCGTCGCCATCGGGGAAAATGCGCAGTCCTGCAATCTTTCGCGCTATCCACTGAGCAGCTTCTTCGGAATCGCTACGGTGAACGCCCAGGTACACAAGAAGCCCGCACTCGATGGAGCTTACAGTGGCACCATCAACACGCACGGATGCTCGATGCACGCGTTGGACGACAGCGCGCATGGTTCTATGGAGGTGTGAGGACGTGAGTCTGAAGAATTGCGCTTCGGAGGTGAAGCACTAACGAAATGAGCGCCAGTGGTACTTGTGCATTCGCCTCGATCGCTGCGATAGCACTTTCAGTGGCTGCGATTGCAGCACGCAGGTTTGCCCCTCGATAGTGCACGACAAACCGCTCGAGCGCAGTGTATGCCTGACCCTGTTGGAAGATAAGGTGCGGGTGTGCCTGGCTACCGAACGTGCGGAGGCGATATGCATCATGAAGCCACGCAAGAAGAGTACGGAGCATGAGCACGATGTTCGGCCGGTCGAGTGTTGCTGCGGTGTGTTCGACCAGCGCAACGAGCTCGGTGCGGTAGCGTCCCTGCTTGAGTGCAGCGCGCAGGAAATCGAGCGGAAGCTGGGCGATCGCATCGTCATTATCGCCTGAAGCAGCAAGTTCAAGTGCACGTGCATAGCTCCCTTGCGCCAGCACCGCAATAATGCGGGCGCGGTCGGCTGCAATACCGTTGCGCTCGACCAGCGCAGCAGCAATTTCTTCCTCGCTCAACAGCCCGCAGTGAATCTGTTGGCAACGCGAGAGAATCGTCGGCGGTAACTGCTCCCGACGGGAGGTCGTCAGCACAAGGGTTGTTCGTACGTGTGGCTCCTCGAGCGTTTTGAGAAATGCGTTCGCTGCTTCGATTGTCATTGCGTCTGCCTCGCTGACAATGACAACGCGCCATCCGTGCTCGAGTGGTGCAGCAAGCTGAAGCGTTCGCCGTACATCCCGGACTGCAGCGATGCGGATTTGCGTAGCGTTCGGTATGGAGATGTCGTGATACGGGTTGCGTGCTTTGAGCGCGAGCTGTTCTTGGATGAGTGCAATCTGATCGTCGCTCAAGCGGAGCAGGGGAGCGTCGTCGTCGTTTGGTGCCTTGACCGCCGGCAGGGAAAAGACAAGCTGAACGTGTGGATGCTGCAGGTGGCTCATTTGCAAGCAGCTACGGCAACGGTCGCATGCCTCAATGCTCGTTGGGGTCTCAATCGGCTCCATGCAGTTGAGCACGCGGGCGAATTCGATCGCCAGAGCATCTTTCCCAACACCGGACGGCCCCCAGATGCAGTAGGCGTGCGCAACCTTGCGTCGCTTGATGGCAGCGATCAGCAGATCCTTTGCATGCTCTTGCCCAATGATGCGAGGCCACTTCATCTGTGCTGTTGTGCAGGATGCATTTCACCATTGGTCGTGGCAAGCGCGTCGAGCAGCTGCAAGCGCCAAAGCGTAGTGTAGTAGCCATTGCACGCCAAGAGCTCGTGATGTGTGCCGTGCTCGACGATGCGGCCGTGATGGAGCACCACGATGGAATCTGCATTCCGGACAGTTGCCAAGCGATGGGCAATCGCAATGATCGTCGTAGTGCGACGCGCTTGCTCGACGATGTCCATCAGCACGTGCTCGGTGTGGGAATCCACGTGTGCGGTTGCTTCGTCGAGAATCAGCAATTCAGGCTCTGCTGCAATTGCACGAAGTAGTGCCAGAATCTGGCGCTCACCACTTGAGAGCGATGTACCGCGCTCGTGGAGCTGCTCAAGTGATGATAGGCGCTGTGCCAGCTCAGGATGCGTCTTTCGGAGTTGTCCCCAGAGTAGCTCGATGGTGGTAGGCAAGTCCCTTCCGAGCGTGATGTTCTCGCTGGCAGTGCGAGAGAAAAGAAATGCATCCTGGAGAACGATCGCACAGCGCTGCCGGTGTCCCGCGGTGTCAATCTGTTCAAGTGGTATGCCATCGAGCAGAATGCTTCCGCGCTGAGGGGAATAGAACTTGAGCAGAAGATTGGCTATTGTGCTTTTCCCAGAGCCGGTTGCACCGACAATACCGACGAGCGTTCCGACCGGAATTGTCAGACAGATGTCCTGGAGGACCGGTGTCGATCCGTCGTAGCTGAAGTGAACGTTCCGAAATTCGATGCTCTTCTCCAGTGGCCGTGCAGGGAGTTGGACGCTTTGTGGGCGAGCAGCTTCATCGGTTGGCTGATCAAGCAGGGCAAAGATTCGCTCTGATGCAGTGGTTGCTGTCTGGAGAACGTTGTATTTTTCCGTCAGGTCGCGGACAGGACGGAAAAACATCTCTCCATACATCAGGAACGAGACGATCGTCCCGACGGTGATACTGCCGCCGATACTTCGTCCAAACGCAGCGTAGAGAACCAGACACAAGGCGAGCACCGAGAGAAATTCGACGACGGGGAAAAACGATGCGTAGTACGTGACCGTTTTCAGTTGGAGCCGTGTATGCTCGCGGTTGATTTGATCAAAGCGCTCCGCTTGTGGTCGGTGATAGGAGAACAGCTGGATCGTCGTGATGCCTTGGATGTACTCGTTGAGGAATGCATTCATTCGCGCGACTTGAACACGGATAGCCGAATAGACCTTCCGAACTTTGATGCGGAAGATCGTTGCTGCAACAAGCAGCAAGGGGATGACGACTAACGCATAAAGCGTCAGCTCAACGTCGGTAGCGAGCATGAACAGGAGTATCCACACAAGAACGAGCACGTCGGAGATGATCATGACGACCCCGGAGGAAAATAGCTCGCTGAGTGCTTCGACATCGTTCGTTGCTCTTGTGACAAGCCGGCCGATGGGCGTTGTGTCGAGCGTGCGAAACGGCAGATGGAGGATGTGATGAAAGACATCACGGCGGATCCTAGCAAGTGCGTGTTGGCCAATCCACTGGAGAAGGTACGTTTGCCCGATCTGGAGTGCGCCATGCGCGATGAGTACGGCTGCAATGCCCCCTCCATAGACAAGCAAGGATGTGCTCCCGCTGGGAGCAAGTGCAGCATCAATCGCATGGCGAAACAGCCACGGGCGAAATGGTCCGAGCGCAGAAACCACGAGCGTTATCCCAACTGCGCCTGCTAAGTGCCATCGGTAGGGTCGCACGTATGCAAGCAATCGGAGGAGAATGCGCCAGTCACTCGCCGTAGGCGTGGAAGTGTTCACAGCAGGTGCCATGCACAGTAAGACTGCGCTTGCAGTACGAGAGGTTGGGTGACCCCGGCAGGGATCGAACCTGCGGCCCTCTGATTAAAAGTCAGATGCTCTACCACTGAGCTACGGGGTCAGAGAACAATGGCTGCAAAAATACGCTTTCTTCTCTGCTACGTCCGATTCGACTGGCCACTGGCTGCTACGCGTGATACATGAGCTAATGCAAGAAAGTCGAGAGCAGTTTGCGCGATACCCTCCGCATCAAGTGCAAGGAGACGGTAGAGTTCTTCTTGTGTCCCGTGTTCGACGAAGTGGTCGCCTATGCCATGAATTTTGAGCCGAACGTCGCAAAGCTGCCGCTGAGCGAAGAGTTCGGCAACAGCAGAGCCAAACCCACCGGCTATTTGCCCATCTTCGATGGTCATGACATGCTGTGTTGTTTGAGCGATGCTGCAGAGCAGCTCTTCGTCGAGCGGCTTGACAAAGCGCGCATTGACCACCGCAGCGTTGACGCCATAGTGCTTGTGCAGCAGCTCAGCTGCTTGGAGCGCTCGGTAGACAACTGGGCCAACCGCGACGAGTGCAATGTGCGTGCCTTCGCGCAACAGTTCGCCTTTCCCAAGCGGGAGGATCTGCATTGGGCGCAGTGGTACCCCGACAGCATTCCCGCGTGGATACCGAAGGGAAACTGGACCGCTCGTATAGGCGTAGATTGCCGAGTAGAGCATGTCCCGCAGCTCCTGCTCATCTTTCGGGGCCATGACCACCGAACCAGGAATGATGCGCATGTACGCAAGATCGAGTACGCCATGATGTGTCGGGCCATCGGCACCGACAACTCCGGCACGATCGAGCGCAAAAACAACGTGTAGGTGCTGCAGTGCGACATCATGGACGATCATGTCGAATGCTCGCTGCAAGAACGTCGAGTAAATCGCACAGACGGGAATGATCCCCTCTGTTGCTATGCCTGCAGCGCTGGTGACCGCATGCCCCTCGGCGATACCAACGTCGAAGACACGGTCTGGGAATTCTTTCTGCACGATGTCGAGTCCTGTGCCATCTGGCATCGCTGCCGTGATACCGACAACGCGTGGGTTTTCACGCATGATCTCACGCAACGCTTCCCCGAAGACTTTCTGGTAGGTTGGCGGTGGAGATGGCGCTGCTGGAGAAGGGAGCGCTTTGCCAGTGATTTTGTCAACTTTCCCAATCGCGTGGAGAAACTGCTTGTCTGTTTCGGCGGGCTTATAGCCCTTGCCCTTCTGTGTACGAACGTGGAGCAGAATCGGTCCGGGCAAATCCTTGATATGCCGGAGAATCCGAACAAGTTGCCCGATGTTGTGTCCGTTGATCGGACCGAAGTATTTGAACCCGAGCGACTCGAACAGCATGCCGGGCGTCAGTACTGCCTTGAAGCCATCTTCGATGCGCCCGATAAGGAAGCGAATGCGGTCGCCGATCGGTCCAGCTTGCGAGGCGATCTCCTTGAACTGCTGGCGCAATTTGAGTGCTGTCGGCGTCGTAAAGATTTCTGTGAAGTAGTTCGAGATTGCCCACACGTTGGGGGCAATGGACATGTTGTTGTCATTGAGTACGACGATGATGTTCCGTTTCTGGACGCCGCAGTTGTTCATCGCTTCGTAGGCAAGTCCGCCGGTCATTGCGCCATCGCCGATGACCGCAATGACTTTGAAGTCTTCTCCCTTGAGGTCGCGAGCAATTGCAATCCCGAGTGCAGCACTGATGCTTGTGGATGCATGGCCAGCACCGAAGACATCGTAGGGGCTTTCGCTCCGCTTGAGAAAGCCAGACAGTCCTCCAAACTGCCGAATCGTCGGCAGTGCATCGCGACGGCCAGTGAGGATCTTGTGCGGGTAGCCTTGGTGACCGGTGTCGAAGACGATGCGATCGCGCGGGGTATCGAAGACGTAGTGGAGCGCAACAGTCAGCTCGACGACACCCAAGCCAGCACCGAAGTGCCCGCCGACCTGCGTGATAACATCAATGAGGTACTCACGCACTTCAGCAGCGACATCCCGGAGCGATGATTCTGGCAATCGCCGTAGGTCTGCAGGGGAGTCTATGTCGAACAAATATTTGTACGCGGCCATCGAGCGTTTGCCTGAAGTCTGGAATGTTCTGTTTGGCTAAACACCCAAGAAGCCCAGGGTGTTCCGCAGTTAGGGCGTTGTGCTTTCAATAACGATCTGGACCGTTCGGCTCAGTTGTCGTCCAGTTGTGCGGTTATTGTCGTAGAGTTCGATTGTCTCGCCGTAGCCAGCAGTTTCGTAGCGCACATCTGAGCGCTTCGACTTGAGATAGTTCATCACCGCTTGTGCCCGACGACGGGAGAGTTCGAGGTTGTACCGCGCTTCTCCGATGCGATCGGTATAGCCGTAGATTCTGACAGTTGAACCCGGCGTAATTGCTGGCAGAATTTTCAAGTCGAGGATGCGTTGATTTTCGGGGGTGATCACGTCGCTGTCGAAGTCGAACAAGATCAAGCTAAACTTCTGGACTGTTTTGTTTCCGGTCCGCTGTTGGATCGGGCGAGTGCTGCTCAAGTAGTCCACGCTAATTGAGCCGCTACTTTCGGCAGCTTTGCCAAGAACGGATTCAGCGCGGAAGACATAATCTATCGGCACTTGCTGTGGTGAGAGCTCGCTAGGATCGATGCGCCAAGTAATGGGACGTGGAGAGCCTTCACTGCTGAAGGTGCGAAGTGTACGGCCCGCTTGGGTAATCGTAAGCTCCCACTCCTTGATCGGGTCAGAAGACGAAACCTCAGGGAGAAAGATGAGAACATCCGGCGTTGAGAGACGCTCGATTCCAACGCGGGATTGGAATGGCTCCAATACTTCGGGTGTCGAAGCACGGAATTCGACGCGTCGGTTTTCTGCCATACCATCTGGATCATTCGGTGCTGAGGGTTTTTCCGGAAGGTCGCGGGAGGTGACAACTAATCGGCTGGAATCAATGCCACAAGCGATGAGTGCAGCCCGAATCGCATTGGCACGATCGAGCGAGAGCCTCCGATTACGTGCTTCGCTGCGGCCATCGTTTGTGCCAATGATCTCCAGGCGTGCTGTTGGGTACTGCTTCATCCGACGGCAGAGCAGGGAAACGAAGTACTCATTGATTGTAAGTGCATTCTTGAGCGTGTCGAAGGCTTCGATCTCACCGGTCTCGCGTACCGCGGCTTCGCGGTAGCGTGCGTCTGGTTTGTCAGAGTTGGCCGGGAAGAACACGTATGGTACAAGAGGGAAATATTCCGTGTAGCGAACGTCTTCGAGCTTGACTGTGCGAACGTCGGTAGTGTCCCCGTTTGGAGTAATGGTGATGACGCGTCCGATGCGGGCACGCACGTATGGCTGATTCAGCGGAGGGGCTGTATCTGACGAGCGTTCCCCGAAATTGAAAAACACGTTCGCGCCGAGCCGCACCTGCGGGATACTCCAGGAGTCAAACGCGCTGTTGGAGGAAACCTTCGTAAAGGGAAATCGGAGGCTCAGTTCTGGTTGGAGTGTCCACTGCTGGCTGAGCGGAATGTCGTATGCGGCACCAACTGCCAGCGCAATGCGAGTAGATGCATCGGGTATATCGCGCTCGCTGACAGTCGTCGTTCCTGCCGAGTCGATCGAGTATTTGGGCGATAGTGGAAGCCCAATTTCGAGACCACCCCAGAGCCAGAGCGATGGAGAGAGAACAAGATCGTTGATGCCTATCGTTGGCAGAAGCTCCAGCAGTGGAAGACCGGCGCGGAGTTGTGTCGTTGCCCCGTCAAGTGTTGCGTTGCCGAGCGACATGTAGGCAGCACGCATGCCCAGTGCGAGGCGGGACGATAGTGGAACATGCCCAATTGCGCCGAGTGCTCCCGTCAGGCTGGTTGTGCTTGTGGTGTAGCCAGGAAAATTTGGCGTGTGGAAGTTTGCATTGGCTCCTGCGTGTACGCCAATGCGAATCGGAGCGTCCTGCGTTCCTACGTTTTGCTGTGCCGAAAGTGTGACTACAGTAACAGCTATCACTGCGATGGTGCGAATCATAGAGAGCAAACTGCAATGGTGAACGACACTACGAAGACGAAAAGCCAAGACGAACAAGACCGACCATTTCGCGCACAGCACGATCGAGTCCAACAAGCACAGCGCGTGAAATGATCGAGTGTCCGATACTAACTTCGATGATTTCTGGGATGCGGACAATCGGTACAACGTTGACGTAATTGAGCCCATGGCCAGCGGTAATACGGAGACCACAACTGTGGGCATAGCGAGCTGCCTCGGCAAGCCGCTCTAACTCGCGGCGAACGTCTTCCGGTGTATGAGCATTTGCGTAGATGCCCGTGTGGAGTTCGACGATATCTGCACCTGCTTCGACGGCCGCATCAATTTGCTCGTGCTCTGGTTCGATGAAGAAGCTCACCTCAATGTCGTTTTCATGCATCCGCGCGGCGAGATCTGCGAAAAATTCGACGCGTGCAGCGACGTCAAGTCCGCCTTCGGTTGTGAGTTCCTCGCGGCGTTCTGGGACGATCGTAACCAAGTCGGGCAGGACCTCGAGTGCAACGGCGATAATGTCTGGTGCCGCGGCCATTTCGAGGTCAAGCTTGGTTTTGACTACTTCGCGGAGCAGGCGCACGTCACGGTCATTGATATGACGGCGATCTTCCCGCAAGTGGCAGACAATGCCAACAGCGCCGGCAAGCTCTGCAATGACAGCGCCCGCAATCGGATCTGGTTCGATCCCACCGCGTGCCTCTCGGAGTGTGGCGATGTGATCAACGTTGACGGCAAGTTCGGCCATCAATCGTAGTGGCTTACGTTGGACAATGCGCAAATATCGGAGCCAATGGAAACTTTTACACGAAGCAGCGTCGTTTGCGCGTCTTGAAGGCAGACTTCTTTTGTCCGATTTTCTCACCCCGTTTCAATGAGCGAGCATGTTGATATTCTCGACCAACTCACTGCATCCGACTACGAGTACAAGTACGGCTTTGAGTCGCAAATCGAGGAAGAGGTCGTTCCACCAGGACTCAACGAAGAGACAATTCGCTTGATTTCGGAAAAAAAGGGAGAGCCAGAGTGGATGCTCCAGTGGCGATTGCAGGCATTCCGCTACTGGCAAACAATGAAGGAGCCGCACTGGGCCAACGTTCGCTACACCCCGATTGACTACCAAGCGATCAGTTACTACGCTGCGCCAAAGCGCAAAACCCAGCCACGCTCGCTTGACGAAGTAGATCCTGAGCTGCGGCGCACATTCGAAAAGCTCGGCATTCCGCTCCATGAGCAAGAAGTGCTCGCTGGCGTTGCCGTTGATGCGGTGCTCGACAGCGTTTCGGTGGCAACAACCTTCCGTGAAAAGCTCCAGTCGCTCGGGATCATCTTCTGCTCGATGAGCGAAGCAATCCGCGAGTATCCCGATTTGGTGCGGAAGTACCTAGGCTCAGTCGTTCCACCAAATGACAACTTCTTTGCAGCACTCAACTCTGCTGTGTTTTCGGATGGCTCGTTCTGCTATGTGCCACCAGGGGTACGCTGCCCGATCGAGCTTTCGACGTACTTCCGTATCAATGCACGCAACACAGGGCAGTTCGAACGGACGCTCATCATCGCCGATGAAGGCGCATACGTCAGCTACCTGGAAGGATGCACTGCACCGATGCGGGACGAAAACCAGCTCCATGCTGCCGTTGTTGAGCTCGTTGCGCTCGCAGGGGCTGAGATCAAGTACTCCACCGTCCAAAACTGGTATCCTGGCGATAGGGAAGGTCGCGGTGGGATTTACAACTTCGTCACCAAGCGCGGCATCTGCTTAGGAGAAAGTTCCAAGATTTCCTGGACACAGGTCGAAACCGGTTCAGCGATCACGTGGAAGTATCCGAGCGTCATTCTCAAAGGCGATAACTCGGTTGGCGAGTTCTACTCCGTTGCGGTGACAAATCACCGCCAACAAGCCGACACGGGAACGAAGATGACGCACATCGGACGGAACACGCGCAGCCGCATCGTTTCGAAGGGAATCAGTGCTGGCTACAGCCAGAATTCCTATCGCGGCTTGGTACGTGTCAATCCGAGTGCTGATGGTGCTCGGAACTTCTCCCAGTGCGACTCACTCCTCATCGGCGACAAATGCGGTGCGCACACGTTCCCGTACATCGAGGTGCACAATCCCACAGCGATAGTCGAACACGAAGCAACAACCTCGAAAATTGGCGAGGACATTTTGTTCTACTGCAACCAGCGTGGCATTGACACCGAGACTGCGGTCGCGCTCATCATCAATGGGTACGCGCGCGAAGTGCTCAGCAAGTTGCCGATGGAATTCGCAGTCGAGGCACAGAAGCTGTTGGCAATTTCACTCGAAGGTAGTGTCGGATAAGTTTCACAGTCAATCACGACGATAGGCTATGGCAGAACCAATTCTCCGCATCCGCAACCTCCACGCACGCGTCGGAGAGACGGAAATTCTCCGCGGCGTCAATCTCGATGTTTACCCTGGACAACTCCATGCCATCATGGGCCCGAATGGCTCGGGCAAAAGCACACTGGCTGCGGTGCTGGCTGGACGCGAGGACTACGAGGTAACCGAGGGCGAAGTCCTTTTCGACGGGAAAAATCTGCTCGAAATGGACCCAGAAGAACGTGCACGGGAAGGTCTGTTCCTTGCGTTTCAATACCCAGTCGAAATCCCAGGCGTCTCTACAGCGACGTTCCTCAAAACAGCGCTCAACGAGCTCCGCAAGCATCGTGGCCAGGAGCCGCTCGATGCGATGGAGTTCATGAACCTGATGCGCGAGCGAGCAGCGCTGGTGAAGATTGATCCTACGTTTTTTTCCCGCTCGGTCAACGAGGGCTTTTCCGGTGGCGAGAAAAAACGCAACGAAATCTTCCAACTTGCCATGCTCGAACCGCGCTTGGCCATCCTCGATGAAACCGATTCTGGGCTCGATATTGACGCGCTCAAAATCGTCGCTGATGGTGTCAATGCGCTCCGCTCCCCAGCGCGAGCATTCCTGGTCATTACACACTACCAGCGCTTGCTCAACTACATTGTGCCAGATGTCGTACACGTTCTCTACCGTGGTCGCATCATCAAGACCGGACCGAAAGAGCTTGCACTCGAACTCGAAGCAAAAGGATACGAGTGGGTCACAGAAACCGATGAGGTTGCTCTATGACCACACCGCGTGTTGAACGCTCACCGATACTTGAGCAGATTGCTGCTGATTTTGCACAGAGGGTTGAGTCCTCCAATGGGCACTCCACCCCAGAGCTACACGCTCTTCGTCGCCAAGCATTCGATGAATTCCAGCGGCTCGGCATCCCAACAGTGCGGCATGAGGAGTGGAAGTACACAAATCTTTTTCCGCTTCTGGCAAAAGGATTCCATCTTCCTCCGCACCGCAGGGAGCTGCCATCGCTCGACGCGGTGCTTGCTCCGCTTCGCCGGTGGGGACGCGTTGTATCACTGCTCGACGGTCTGCTCCTTCCGCACCAAGATGAGCCGGATCTGCTCCGGCCGCTTTCGGAAGCTCTGCGGGATCAACGCTGGTTCGAGCGGCTCGGACGATTAGCTCCGTTCGAAGGGAATGCAATCGTTGCCTGGAACACAGCCCTGTTCGCAGATGGCGTAGCGCTGCGCGTCACAAATGAGCAGACCGAGCCGCTCGTGGCAGTTTCTGTGCTCGACGGACGAGGTGGGAACATCGCCGTGCACGAGCGGCATCTTCTCGAAGTAGCCCCTGGGGCATCGCTCACGCTGGTGCTTGTCCAACGCGTGCTGGGCGAGGGTGAAGCCCTCCTCAATCAAGTGCTCGAAGGTTGGATTGGTGAGAATGCTTCGCTCACGCTTGTGCTCGTTCAGGATGCCCCACAAACAGCACATGCGATCACTACGCATGAGCTGGAGCTTGCACGCTCGGCGCGATTGGAGCTCATCACCGTCAGTATCGGAGGAGGCTTTCTTCGAAACATGCCTGCGGCACGTCTTGTCGGCGAAGGCGCTGATGCACAGCTTTACGGCCTTACGCTCGCTGATGGCTCGATGCTTGTTGATCACCACACGACAGTCGAGCATCGCGTTGCCCACTGCACGAGCAACGAGCTTTACAAAGCAATCCTCGACGGTCGTTCCACAGGAGTTTTCAACGGCAAGATTCTCGTACAACCGAATGCGCAGAAGACCTCTGCCTATCAGGCGAACCGTAACATCGTGCTCAGCAGCCGAGCAACGATCAACACAAAGCCGCAGTTGGAGATTTTTGCCAACGACGTTCGGTGTACGCACGGATGTACCGTCGGACGGCTCGATCGGGAAGCGCTATTCTACCTCCGCTCGCGTGGTCTGAGCAAGAAAGAAGCGGAAGCATTGCTCCTGGCAGCGTTTGCAGAGGAAATCACAGCGAAAGTGCCGATCGAATCGCTTCGGACCGATCTGAATGCACACATTGAACATCTCCTCCACACCGATGAGCTTGCATAGTACGCAGACCCTCGCCTATGACGTTGAGCGCATCCGCCAAGACTTTCCAATTCTTGGGGTGCGACCCCACGGCAAACCACTGGCATACCTGGACAACGCAGCGACAACACAGAAACCTCGCTGCGTACTCGATGCGATGACGCACTACTACACACATCTGCACAGCAACGTCCACCGCGGTGTCCATTACTTGAGCGAGCAGGCAACAGCTGCATATGAGCACGCACGGGACATCGTAGCCTCATTCATCGGTGCGCGGCGACGCGAAGAGATCATTTTCACCCGCGGAACGACCGAGAGCATAAACCTTGTCGCTGCATCGTGGGGGGGTGCGTTTTTGCGGCCGGGAGATGAGATTCTCCTAACGGTCTTCGAGCATCACTCGAACATTGTCCCGTGGCAGCTTGTTGCGCAGCGTACAGGTGCCCAGCTCCGGGTAGTCCCGATCGAACAAGATGGCTCGTTTTCCGTCGATCGCGCACTCGAAGCAATTACGGAACGAACGCGGATCGTCGCACTTGCGCATGTGTCGAATGTTCTGGGAATTGTTGTTCCGGTTGCTCCAATTATCGAGCATGCCCACCGTGTTGGAGCTGTCGTTCTACTCGACGGTGCACAAGCAGTTGCGCACTTGGACGTGGACGTTGCCGAACTTGACTGCGACTTCTATGCCTTCTCTTCGCATAAAGTGTACGGCCCAACGGGCATTGGCGTGCTCTACGGCAAGGCTGAGTTCCTTGAGCGTATGCCGCCATACCACGGTGGCGGGGATATGATTCGGCGTGTGACGTTCGAGCGTACCACCTACAACGATCTGCCGTACAAGTTCGAAGCCGGCACGCCACCAATTGCTGAGGCAGTCGGACTTGGGCGTGCCCTCGAGTACGTTGATTCGATTGGACGTGCTGCGATTGCAGCATGGGAAGAGCATCTCGTTGCCTCCTGTATCGAGCAACTCGTGCAAATCGATGGTGTACGACTCCTCGGTCCGGAACGTGGACGTGCTGCTGTTGTCGCGTTCAGCGTCGAGGGCGTGCATCCGCATGACATAGCGACGTTTCTCGACCGCGAGGGCATTGCGATTCGAGCAGGGCACCATTGCGCGCAGCCACTGATGGACTTTTTCGGCATTCCCGCATCGTCGCGAATTTCCGTTGCGATGTATTCGACGGAAGAGGAAATCGAGCGCGCAGCCACTGCGCTCCGAAAGTGCATCACCGTCTTTCGGCTTTGACGATGGAACTTTCCGATGAACTGCGCCAACTCTACCAGGAGGTGATCCTCGATCACCACCGCGCCCCGCGGAACTATGGCAACTTAGAACCGCACACGCACCAGGCAGAAGGATACAACCCCCTCTGTGGGGATCAAATCGAACTTTTTCTCCGCGTCAACGACGCAGGGATCATCGAGGATGTACGCTTTACTGGGCAGGGATGCGCTATAAGCCGAGCGTCGGCATCGCTTATGACTGAAGCACTCAAAGGGAAATCTCTTGCGGAAGCACATGCACTCTTTGAGCGTTTCCACCGTGCAGTGACAACTGAGCCCACTGCACCAGTTGATGCGGATTCGCTCGGTAAACTTGTCGTCTTGCTCGGTGTACGTGAATTCCCCACGCGCATCAAGTGTGCCACGCTCCCGTGGCATACCCTTGAGCAAGCACTCGCTGGCGGCGGTACCACAACGACAGAATGAACGATGTCTGCAGATAGTCCACTCAAAGAGCGCGTTATTGAAGCGTTACGCACCGTCTATGACCCGGAGATCCCCGTGAACATCTATGACCTCGGGCTTGTCTATGAAGTCAGCACAAGCGACGAGGGCGACGTCTCGATTCTGATGACCGTTACCGCTCCCAACTGCCCGGTGGTTGATAGCTTGCCGAAGGAGGTCGAGCGTGTCGTCCGAGACGTCGAGGGTGTTCGATCAGTCAATGTTCAACTGACATTCGATCCGCCATGGGATATGAGCATGATCCCCGAGCACGTGAAGCTGGAACTGGGACTATTTTGACAAGTGCACCTATGCAGAATGGCTACCTAAGCGAGCCGACGCTCGTCCGCGTTCGGCTCTACGGCGAAGAACGCGACATAACGGTCGAACCTGGCGAGACGATCCTTGTTGCTGCTATTCGTGCCAGTCTTGATCCGCCGTATTCGTGCGTATCCGGGCAGTGCGCCACCTGCCGTGCAAAGCTTCTGAGCGGCACCGTTACAATGGACAACAACGACGTCCTCACTGAGGAGGAACTCGCCGAAGGCTACATCCTAACGTGTCAAGCACACCCGACAGCGCACGGCGTCAGTGTTGACTACGATCAGTAACCATGCTACGGCTGACCAAGAAAGTTGAATACGCACTCTTTGCGCTCCAATACATGGCAGTGCGCCCGGGCGAGGTAGTTTCGTCGAAGGAAATTGCCGAATGCTGCGGCCTTTCTCCCGAGCTTGTTGCAAAGGTGATGAGCAGTCTTGGACGGGGTGGAATTGTCCGTGTGCATCACGGCGTCCACGGTGGGTTCGTATTGGAACGTAGCCCAGCGACGATTACCCTCACTGAAGTTATCCGTAGTGTCGAGGGCTATCAGCCGCATCTGGTTCAATGTGAGGAGGAGCACGGCCAACCATGTACCATCGAGGACCATTGCACAATTCGCTCGCCACTTGTTGCGCTCCAGGCACAGATCGAGCGTATTTTTGACGCAATGACAATAGCCGATTTGCTCGGTGGTGTCGCGCACACTGTCAACTTGGAGCTCCCCGATGGACACTGAGTGCATCTACCTCGACTACCACGCAACAACCCCGCTCGATGAACGTGTTCTGACCGCGATGGAGCCGTACTTTTCGATCCACTTTGGCAACCCTGCATCTGCGCTTCACCGCTATGGTTGGAAGGCCGAGGCAGCCGTCAGTGCTGCACGCCGCAAGGTCGCCGAGCTGATCGGAGCACGTGAGCCGCAAGAAATCCTCTTCATGTCCGGTGCGACGGAATCGGTCAACCTAGCGCTCAAAGGATTAGCGCTTGCCCGGGGGAATGGCCACATCATTACTGCAAAGACGGAGCATAGCGCAGTGCTCGACACATGCCGCTGGCTCGAGCGGCGCGGTTTCCGCATCACGTACCTTGGCGTTGACCGGGAAGGCTTCATCTCGCTCGACGAGCTAGAGCATGCGATTGGACCGGACACGATCGTTGTTTCGATCATGTACGCCAACAACGAAGTTGGCACGCTCCAAGACATCGCAGCCATTGGGGCGCTCTGCCGTGATCGAGGAGTACTCTTTCACACCGACGCCACCCAAGCAGTGGGGAAAGTTCCATTCGACGTTGAGCAGTGTAATGTGGATCTGGCATCGTTTACGGCGCACAAGTTCTACGGTCCTAAAGGCTGTGGTGTGCTCTATGTGCGAAAACGCTTTCCACGGATTCACCTTGAGCCGCTCATCCACGGTGGTGGGCATGAGTTCGGAATGCGGAGCGGTACACTCAATGTGCCAGGGATTGTTGGCTTGGCAGCGGCGCTCGAGATAGCACTTGCTGAGCGTCAAGAAGAAGCTCGTCGTCTTGCTGAGCTCCGCACGTTGATGTGGGAACGGTTGCAGCGGGCTTACGCAGGTGCAGTGGTCAATGGCCCAGACTTGGCATCCACCCGTCGGCTGCCAGGGAATTTGAACGTCAGCTTTCCTGGAATCGAAGCAGATCGGCTGATCGCAATGCTCGATGGTAGCGTTGCAGTGAGCACCGTTTCTGCCTGTGGGAGCGGTGAGCATCGAGTCTCGCACGTCCTCGAAGCGATGGGCGTGGGCGACGATCGCGCCCGATCTGCAATTCGTATTGGTGTTGGTCGTTTTACAACTAGTGAGCAAATAGAACGTGCTGCCGTGGCGTTCGAAGTAGCACTGGCAAAGGCTCAAGTTCGAGTCCTCCCAGCGTTCTAATGTCCAACCTTTTTGGAGAAGGCATGATGGAAACAGCAGTATTGACCACAAGTGGTGACCTACGTATCCCAACAGGGATCGTCGGCGCAGAGGAAAGCGACGACATAACCATCACAGCAAAAGCAATTGACGAGATCAAGCGCATTCGTGAGCAGAACAACATTCCTGAAACCTACGGTCTGCGGATGGGGGTCCGCGGGGGTGGGTGCTCTGGATTTTCGTATGCGCTTGGTTTTGATGCAGAGCCGCGCAACAATGACATCGTCTTGGAGGCTGATGGACTCCGCGTGTTCATTGATGCAAAGAGCATGTTCTACTTGATGGGTGTCACGCTCGATTTTAGCGACGGCTTGATGGGGCGTGGCTTTACGTTCAAAAATCCGAATGCAACGCGCACCTGCGGTTGCGGTAGTTCCTTCGCTGCATGATGTCTCACTACTCTGTGCATTAGCATGGCTGAATGGAAATTCAATCCTCGACCCTACTCTGATGAGGAAGCCAAGGAGCTCCTCAAAAACGTAATCTCGCCTGAAACTGCAGACTGGCACTACAACACTCACCACAAGGGATATGTGACGTTCCTCAACAAGATCGAAGCGGAGCTGCCCACCGCCGATAAAACGTCAGCCAATGGGAATTGGTCCACATTCGGCGAGCTAAAGCGGCGGTTTACGTGGAACCACGCCGGTGCACTTCTCCACGATGTCTATTGGGAGGTGCTCGGCGGCGATGGTGATCCCTCCAAAGGTCCAGACGTTGTCGCAGCAATCGAACGCGAGTTCGGATCACTCGATGCATGGAAAGCCGATTTCAAGGCAACGGCAATAGCTGCAAAGCTTTCGGGGTGGGGTGTCCTCGCTTACGACATGCTCTACAGCCAACGACTCCTCAACGTGCTGGTTGACGAGCATCACTACGGTGCGATCTGGGGCGGTATTCCGCTGATTGCCTGTGACGTCTTCGAGCACGCCTACTACCACAAAGATGGCCCTGCACGTGCGAAGTACATTGATAACTTCTTGGCGAATTTGCACTGGGGCCGGATCAACGAGCGGTACAAACGTTATGTTCAGCGATAGTCAATTCTGCATAAGGAGTGGGGCAAACTCAAGACAACCGCTCGTGAGGATGCCCCACTCTGCGGTGGGGAGGTAATCGCCGATGAGAACACACGAAGTACTCGGGCTTTTCCCGCTCGAACTTGTGCTCTTTCCTGGAGCGTACGTCCCACTCCACATTTTCGAACCACGCTATCGCCAGCTTATCCGAGAATGTATCGAACAGCGCCGCCCATTCGGCATCAATCTCTACGACAAGGACAATCTCCAGCGCGTTGGGTGCACTGCTGAAGTGCACGGCATCATGCGCCACTATGAAGATGGACGCTTCGACATTATCATTCAGGGTGGACGACGTTACATCATCGAGTCTGTCGACGATGGCGCCAAGCCATACCTGCTTGCGAAGGTCGAGTACTATGACGACTACCCGGGCGAAACGTTGGACCTCGAACTTTACCGCACCTGTGCTGGGTTATTCAACGAACTAGTCAAGCGTGTCTATTCGAAGCCCGAAGTGCTTACCCTCCCCGTTGATCGAATTCCCGTTTTCGAAGGCTCGACGCCATCATTTTTCATGGCGCAGAAGTCCGGCTTACGACTGCTGCATAAGCAGGTCCTCCTAGCATTTCGCCGAGAAAATGATCGGCTCGATCTTATTCGCCAGCATCTTGCCGAATTACTCCCGCGTTTGGATCAAGCCGAAGAAATTGAGCGCATTTCCAAAACAGATGGCTACCTAATCTCTGGCAGCGAATCCTGATGCAGCGCACCTTTCCGACCATCGTTGGGATTGTCAACGTCACGCCTGATTCGTTCAGCGATGGAGGGCGATACTACCAGCCAGATGCAGCGATTGCCCATGCGCGCATGCTTGTTGAGCAGGGGGCAGAAGTGCTCGACGTCGGCGGAGAAAGCTCACGCCCAGGTGCTGAGCCAGTCAGTGCAGCAGAAGAACTCCGCCGCGTTCTGCCAGTCATCGAGGGAATTCGTCGCGAGCTTCCAACGATTCCCATCAGCATTGACACGACCAAGGCCGATGTCGCGCGTGCCGCACTCGACGCCGGTGCAACGATGATCAACGACATTAGCGCTGGGCGATTCGATCCGGCGATGCTGCCACTGGCCGCTGAGCGACGCGTTCCTATTGTGCTGATGCACATGCAAGGAACGCCGCAGACGATGCAGCAGAACCCAACGTACACCGATGTTGCTCGCGAAGTGTTCGAATTTCTTCAAGAGCGAATTGCTGCTGCCCGCACCTGTGGAGTGGAGACCATCATCGCCGATGTTGGGATCGGTTTCGGCAAGACGTTGGAGCACAACATCGCGCTGCTCCGACATTTGCCGCGTTTTCGTGAACTGGGGGTTCCGCTCTACCTTGGCCTTTCGCGTAAGCGATTTCTCGGAGCACTGACAGGTATCGAAAATCCTCTCGAGCGAGACGTTGCAACCGCACTGGCACATGCACTGCTGCTCGATGTCCCGGTTGACTACATCCGCGTTCATGCAGTGAGCTACATTGTCCAGCTCCGTGCACTCTGGCGAGCACTCCGATCTGATGAACCGCCCTCGGTTGAACTACGATGAGCCGCCATGTGATCATTGCACCCTCGCTTCTTTCGGCAAACTTTGCGATGCTTGCCGAGGATGTCCGTGCCTGCGAACATGGTGGAGCGGACATGCTTCATCTGGACGTCATGGACGGCAGGTTTGTACCAAACATCACCTTCGGCCCGCCCATTGTCGCTGCAGTGCGAAGCGTCAGCTTCGCTGCCTCTCGATTGCCACTTGATGATCGTCGAGCCGGAGCGGTACGTCGAGACGTTTGCTCAAGCAGGGGCGCAGTGGATCTCCGTGCACGTCGAAACGTGCCAGCATTTGCACCGCACACTTGCGCTGATCCGCTCCTGTGGAGCTCGTGCTGGGGTTGTCCTC
Organism: Candidatus Kapaibacterium sp.; assembly: GCA_026003495.1. Classification (GTDB taxonomy): domain Bacteria; phylum Bacteroidota; class Ignavibacteria; order Kapaibacteriales; family NICIL-2; genus NICIL-2. Next base: position 1,124,849 of record BPHK01000001.1, read on the forward strand.
AATCCACTAACACCGCTCGAGTACGCATTCGAGGCTGCTGGGCATGCAGATTTTGTGCTGATGATGAGCGTCAATCCTGGCTTTGGAGGACAGGAATTTATCCCGAGCGTGCTTGGGCGCATTGAACGATTGCGTACCTGGCTCGAGCGAGAGCGAATCGAAATTCCCATCGAGGTAGATGGTGGAGTTCACCACGGGAACGCTGCCGCACTCGTCAATGCTGGAGCAACAGTTCTGGTTGCGGGGGCGGCAATCTTTGGAGGATCGAGTATCACTGAGAACATCACCGCACTACGTGCAGCTGTGCTCGGCTAGAAACAAAAGAGCCCGACACTGCTTTTGGGGAAGTGTCAGGCTCGAACCTCTGGCGCGGCATTCAGGGGAGAGAATACCGCTCGGCTCTGTGGCTATTTACGAACCAACGTTGGCATTATTGTTTTCGTCAGGGACGAAATTCAAAATTTCTTCGACGACAGCCTCGACGATTTCCTCTTCCTTGACTCGCCGGATGACCTCACCCTTGCGGTAGAGAATCCCAACGCCACGGCCGGCAGCAATACCAATATCGGCTTCGCTTGCCTCGCCTGGACCGTTGACCACGCAACCGAGAAGCGCCACCTTGACTGGCTTCCGGATGCCTTTGACACGTTCTTCGATTTGGCGAACGATAGAGAACAAATCCACTTCAATTCGCCCACACGTCGGGCACGCGATGATCTCCACGCTGCGCTGCGCTAACCCAAGCGAGCGAAGGATCTCCTTGCCGACGAGAATTTCTTCTTCAGGCTGGTCGGTAAGCGAAACGCGAATTGTATCGCCGATGCCTTCGGCCAGGAGGGTTCCAATTCCAACGGCAGATTTGATCGTACCTACCCGTGTGGTGCCAGCTTCAGTGACTCCGAGGTGGAGCGGAAAGTCCGTCCGCTCAGCAACCATGCGGTAGGCTTCGATCATCAGGCGGACATCAGTGGATTTGACGGAGATTACAATGTCGTCGAAACCGAAGTCTTGCGCAATCTCAACGTGGCGCATTGCGCTTTCGAAAAGAGCTTCGGCGGTAGGATAGCCGTACTTATCGAGAATGTCTTTTTCGAGAGAGCCGCTATTGACACCGATCCGAATTGGGATGCCGCGCTCTTTTGCTGCGGTGAGGACTTGCTTGATGCGGTCGCGGGAACCAATGTTGCCAGGATTGATGCGAACCTTCGCAACGCCAGCCTCGATTGCTTTGAGTGCGAAAATGTGGTTGAAGTGAATATCGGCGACAATCGGAACGGGCGAGCCACGCACGATTTCTCCAATGGCCTCGGCTGCTTCCCAGTCATTGACCGTCACACGCATAACGTCAGCGCCGGCATCAGCACAACGGCGGATCTGCTCAAGTGTTGCGTGGACGTCTGCTGTTTTCGTTTTCGTCATGGACTGAACAGCAATCGGCGCGTTTCCTCCGATTGGTACAGAGCCAACCATCACACGGCGCGAGCGTCGTCGCCGGAATGGCGCTGTTGCGATCGGTTGCGTCTGTGTATCATCGTGTGTTTCGACAATGGGAAGTTCCATCGCAGTTACGGGGATTGTTGCATACGGCGACTGACTTCATAGAGGATGTCTCTCTCGTGCTGAGTGAGCGATTCGATTCCGCTGGCAGCAATTTTTTCGAGGATACGATCCACGGTCTCTTCCGAGATGTATTCACCCTTGTAGAAAAACGAAGCACCGTGGAACACCGGCTTAGCGCCTGGTGCCATACGACCCGGAATTTCAATGAACGTTGCTTCGATCGGTTCGCGTCGGACGTGTTCACGTTGCCTCTGTTGTGATGCAGGTCGTAGGCGTTCGAGTGCAGATAATATTCCGATTCGATCGCCGTAGCGCAGGAGTAGAAAGCCTGTCAGTGCCCCGCCTAAGTGTGCAAAGTGGGCAACGCCGCTCTCTGTAGCGGTCAAGCCAGAAAAGAGATCGAGTGCAGCGTAGAGGATTACGAAGAATTTCGCCGGTATCGGGATGAACAGCGGAAAGATCATCACAGGTCGGTCGGGGAACGTCATCCCATACGCCACCAGAACACCCATGATCGCACCGGAGGCTCCAATTGTTGGGGCATCGTTGACAAGTAAGTTGAGGATGCCACCTCCGATCCCGCTGAGCAAGTAGTACGTCAGAAAGCGTCGCGAGCCCCACATGTAGTCGAGCTCAGAGCCAAACATCCACAGAGCGAACATGTTGAAGAAAAGATGCCAGAAGCCGCCGTGGAGGAATTGGTAGGTGATCAATTGCCAGTAGGGGAAGAAGTATCCCGACCCAGGTGGCATCAGTCCAAGTAGTTGCACCAGCCACTGGCTCAGCGGCACACCTCGGTAGGTGAGCATCCCGAGCACCAGCCAATCGAGCAGAAAGACCGCAACGTTGATTCCTACCAACGCTTTGATCGTCGGGGGAATAAAGCTGCCAAATCCACCACCAAGTCTCGACTGTCGCATCGCGGTCTGGTTATGCAGAGAGAAAGAAAAATGCTGCCATCGAAGACGGATAGGATGCAGAACGATTGCGCTGTCTTCCGAGCAGGGCCGGTGCGCGTTACTCTTCGAGCGCAACAATTCCCGGCAGTGGCTTGCCTTCGAGAAATTCAAGTGTTGCGCCACCACCGGTTGAGATGTGCGAGATCCGATCGCTGACACCTGCCAGTGCTACAGCGGCGATTGAATCTCCACCGCCGATGATCGAGGTGGCACCGCTATCGGTCGCATCAGCAACAGCAGTAGCGATTGCTAAAGTTCCATTACGGAATGGCTTGAACTCGAATGCTCCCATGGGGCCATTCCACACAATGAAGGCAGCCGTCAAGATGCAGTCTGTAAATGTTGCAATGGTCTCCGGACCAATGTCGAAAATTTTCCACTCTCCATCGAGCGGTACCTCTTGGATGCCAACGACGGAGGTCAATGCACGTTCGCTCAGCTCATCGGCGATAACAAGATCCACCGGAAGGTAGAGCTTGAAGCCGTAGCGATCGTAGAGCGCTTTTGCGTGGCTGATGTAGCGCTCATCTACAATGGATTCGCCGATGTTATGCCGCTGTGCTGCGAGGAAGGTGTTTGCCAGACCGCCGCCAATCAACACAACATCGGCTTGCTCGAGCAAGCGTTCGAGCACCTTGATTTTGTCCGAAATCTTTGCACCGCCAACAATGGCAACGAACGGACGCGGAGGATCGTGGAAGACTTTTGAAAGGTAGTCGAGTTCGCGTTCCATCAGAAGTCCCACTGCGCGGCGTCCGACAAAGTGTGCGGTAATCGCGCTGATGCTGGCATGCGCACGGTGGACTGTGCCGAATGCATCGTTGACGTAGGCATCGCCCAGCGACGCGAGTGCTGCAGCAAAGTCGGCATCGTTTTGCTCTTCTTCTGGATGGAAGCGGAGGTTCTCCAGAAGCACAAGTTCACCGTCTTTAGCTTGCTCAATTGCAGCACGAGCAGCATCTCCGATGCAATCATCGGCAAAGTGGACCGTGGCCCCAAGGAGTGATTGCAGATGTTCAGCAACCGGACGGAGTGAGAACATCGGTGTACGGCTTTTCGGGCGCCCTAAGTGCGACATCAGAATTGGGCGACCCCCGCGATCGAGTATTCTACGCAGTGTAGGAAGTGCCGCGCGAATACGGGTGTCATCGCGAACGGTGCCTTCTGGTGTGATCGGGACGTTGAAATCTACACGTGTCAGTACACGGCGTCCCTCGACGTCGAGTTCACTAAGGCGGCGAATCATTGAAACGCTCCACAGTTAGTCAGCAAAACGCATTGCCAGATCGGCAAGACGATTCGAATAGCCCCACTCGTTATCGTACCAACCAATGACTTTGACCATCGTGCCAACGACGAGCGTAGAAGTTGCATCGAAGATACACGAGTGCGGGTTTCCTACGATGTCGGTGCTCACCAGAGGCTCTTCGCTGTATTCGAGAATGCCGCGCAAGGCGCCTTCGGCTGCAGTGCGAAATGCCGCGTTGACTTCCTCTTTCGATGCTGGCCGTGAAAGGATCGCGGTAAAATCTGTTAGTGAGCCGTCGGGCACTGGCACTCGTGCGGAGAAGCCATCAATTTTCCCCTTGAGTTCGGGAAGAACTTCGCCGATTGCGCGTGCCGCACCCGTGGTCGTCGGGATGATGTTGAGTGCTGCAGCCCGCGCGCGCCGCAAGTCTTTGTGGGGTAAATCTAGGATGCGTTGGTCGTTGGTGTAGGCATGGACGGTCATCATCATGCCATGGACGATACCAAAGGCGTCGTGGAGCACTTTTACCATCGGTGCAAGGCAGTTCGTCGTGCACGAGGCGTTGGAGATGATCCGCTCCTTGCCAGTGAGGGTATGCTCATTGACCCCGAGCACAATCGTTGCATCAACCGGATCCTTTGCAGGTGCGGATAAGACTACAACCCGTGGCTGGTGGCGAAGGTGCTGTTCCAAATCGCTGCGCTTGGTGAATTTTCCCGTACATTCGATAATGACATCAGCGATACCGTGCCACGGGAGCGCCTCGATGGATTTTTCTGCGCTGACAGCAATACGCTCTCCATCAACGATAAGCGCGGAATCTTCCGCTGAGACACTGCCAGGGTAGCGTCCGTGCACCGAATCGTATTTGAGCAAATGTGCAAGTGTTGGGGCATCGGTTAGATCGTTGATTGCAACAACACGTGCCGCCTGACCGTACCGAACGCGGAGTGCACGGAAGACCAGGCGCCCAATGCGACCAAATCCGTTGATTGCAATGCGGACAGCCATTGAGTCATTCCACGAAAAGTGTGAAACATGTTGCCACGGGACTTCTTGGAGGCGTTAGGTATGCTGGGGGCCGTACGACCCCCAGCACCGATACACACCGATTAGCGTTTCTTCTTTTTGTGGCGGTTCTTCCGCAAGCGTTTTTTCCGTTTGTGTGTCGCCATTTTGTGGCGCTTACGTTTCCGTCCACAGGGCATAGTGCATCGGAAGATGGATGGTGAAACATGCCAAAAACTTCTGCTACGAGGAATCGCGCTGCATCTGGCGGAGCTGCTCGATTGCGCGCTGCGCAAGGCGGCCCATCGCTGAGCTAGAATCTACCGCACGACAGCGTTCCATCCACGCGATCGCTTGCGCGATCCTGCCGCGATCGAATTCCATGACCGCCATGTTGTAGAGCGCAATTTGGTACGATGGCGCTTGGCGGATTGCACGCTCAGTGAGGTGGAATCCGCGAGTGCGTTCGCCAGTTGCGTACAGCAAAAATGCATAATCGGTCAGCGCAACAACGTTCGGCGAGCCGAGCGAATCAATGTAGCGTTGGTATGTTGCCAAGGCAGCCAGGGTGTCCCCGACCTCGATTTGCAGGGAGCCAATCAACGGGAGCAGCGAGGTGTCCTGGGGATTGCGTGCCAATGAATCGCGAATCTGCTCGAGCACTGCTCGCCGAGCCTGAAGCTGCTGTTGCTGTTGGTTCGACTGTCGGAGTTGCTCGACCTGCTCAGCAATTTGCTGGCCGAAGTTCTCGCGGCCAAGGCGTTCATCGCTGGCGATAATTGCCCGTCGAATCGCAAACGATCCCAACGCAGCGATAAGTGCAATGCTACCGAGAACAAGCGCAGTGCGCCCAACGCTCATAGAGAATGCACATGGTGAGTGGCTCGGCGCAACCTTTAGAACAGCGTATCGCTGGGAGTGGTTGCTCGGGCTTTGATTGCTTGGTCAACCTCGGCTAAGAATTCATCCGATGGGCGGAAATGCGGAGTAAATCGCTCGCCGAGTGGGAGCTTCTCGCCTGTGCGAGGATTTCGTGCCATTCGGGCACGGCGGGCTTTGACAGAGAAAATGCCGAAGCCGCGAATTTCAATCCGCCGTCCTTGCCGCATCGCCTGCTTGATGCCATCGAGGAATCCCTCGACAACAGCCTTGACCTCAAGTTTGGTCAGGCCAGTTTTTCCAGCAATGTAGTCAACAAGCTCTGCTTTCGTGACGTTGTTTGCCATCACGCAGTTCTAGGTGTAGTACCTCCTCCATCCAACCATCCTGGCGCGTTCCGCTGCAGAAATGCAACGTGAATTGTGCATCCAGACGCGCAAATATACAGACTTGCCCTTTGCGTGAAAGGGGCGTTCTTGCGTCGGTTGCGGTAGGATGGGCACTATTTTCGCGTCCTGCATCGTCAATTGAATACCGATGGAACGCCAACCGCACCAGTGGCTCAGCGAACGTAGCAGCGAGGATGTCGAGTGCCAGCGTGCATTATTAGCGTTGGAGCGCCTTCCACGCCACGTTGCAATCATCATGGATGGGAACGGACGCTGGGCAACTGCGCGGAACCTGCCGCGTATTGCAGGACATCGGGAAGGCATAGAATCTGTCCGCGATATCGTCAAAGCATCGGCAGAGCTTGGGATTGGCTACCTGACGCTCTACGCATTTAGCACCGAAAATTGGAAGCGCCCCGAAGCAGAAGTGAGCGCACTGATGCGGTTGCTCGAATACTACCTGCGTGCCGAGCTCGACGAGCTTGACCGAAATAACGTCCGTATCAATGCGATTGGTAAGCTCGTTGCATTGCCAACGCGTGTCCAACGTATCCTCACGCGCGCCATTGAACGCACTGCAGGCAACACCGGACTTGTGCTCACGCTTGCGCTTAGCTATAGCGGTCGGTGGGACATCGTTCGCGCCGTCCAAATGATTGCCCTCGATGTACGGCGCGGCAAGCTCTCGCCGGAGGACATTAGCGATGAGCTGTTTGGCTCGTACCTTTCCACTGCCGGGATGCCTGAGCCAGACTTACTGATTCGCACAAGTGGCGAACTCCGCGTGAGCAACTTTCTCCTGTGGGAGATTGCCTACGCTGAACTGTACTCGACTGCAACGCTCTGGCCGGATTTTCGTCGCCAGGAGTATTACCATGCTCTTGCTAACTATGCGCGGCGCGAACGACGATTTGGAATGACAAGCGAGCAAGTGAGCGCAAGCAGCAACAGTGTACCGTACCGCACGTACATCAAGGAGTTGTTCGATACTCTCGTCCAGCGCCGGAAAGGATGAATTCGATTCTTCAAACTGTGGTGGTCCTGATCATTGGCTGTGGACTTGCATGGGGACAGAGCTACCAGCGCATTGCAGGTGTCACAGTCGAGGGCAACCGCTTTGTGGACGAAGCCACAATCCTTGCGATTGCGCAGCTCCGAGTCGGCGAGCAGCTCGACCCCCGCTCGGACCTTCTGCAGCAGGCAATTCGCAATTTGTGGCAGCGCCGTCAGTTCGCTGATGTTCGGATTGTTGTTGATCGTATCACATCGCTGGGTGTTTTCCTAAAAATCATCGTGCGTGAAGTACCGCGATTCAATGCCGTTGAAATCCGCGGCAACAAAGAAATTAGCCTCGAGAAAATCAAAGAAGCTGTTGGGAAAGCCACTGGCGTGCTGATGCCATACTACGAGGTAGCACTCATTCGCCAACGTGTGCTCAAGCTCTATGAGAAGGAAGGGCTGCTCTTTGCCGAAGTGCACGTTGACACAGCAACAGCGAAGCTCCCTGGGTATGTGGATGTCATCGTGACTATCACTGAGGGCGATGAGTACAAAGTGCGGAGCGTTGCGTTCGATGGTGCAGTGCATGTACCAGCTGATGAGCTCGTTGGCGCACTCGAAGAGAATAAACCCAAACTGTGGTGGCAATTCTGGCGCTCGGCAACGTTCGACCGCAAGAAGTTCTACGAAAAAGACATCCCAGCCATTCTGCGGTACTACCACGCGCGAGGCTACATTGATGCCGATACGCTCAAGACGGAATTTGCCATTGACCGCCAGGAAAAAGCCGTTGACATTCGCATTGCGCTCCAGGAAGGAACGCAGTACTACGTCCGCTCGGTGACGTTCGACGGGAATACGGTGTTTCCCAGTGCGCTTCTTACGCAGCGACTTGGAATCGAGCCAGGAAGTCCTGCCAATCTCGACCAAATTGAAAAGAACATCAACGGCAACGAAGAGCAGACGGATATTCGTTCTCTCTACCTCGATAATGGCTACCTGGAAGCAACGATCCTCTACGACATTCGACGCGCTGCGAGCGATAGTGTGGACATCGCAGTGCACGTGTACGAGCGCGATCGATTCACCATTCGCCGCGTCGATATTGCAGGCAACACGAAGACGCAAGACCGCGTCATCCGGCGTGAGCTATTCACCCGACCAGGGGATTACTTCAACCGCGCGGCCATCATTCGCTCGGTCAAAGGACTCGGCGTGTTGAACTTTTTCAATCCTGAAAAGCTTCGCCCTGATGTACGGCGCGTGCCAGGCGCGCCAAACCAAGTGGACTTGATCTACCAGGTGGAAGAGCGCTCGACAGACGTGCTCAATGCTTCCATCGGGTACGCCGGTCAATTTGGGTTGACAGGTTCGATTGGGGTGGCATTCAACAACTTCGACATCAGCAATCCGCTCCTTGGGGGAGCCGGACAGGTTTTCAGTTTCCAGTGGGACTTCGGGCAAGGGAATCGCTACCAGACGTTCAGTATCAGCTTCGCCGAACCTTGGCTGTTCGGTCAACCAACGTCGGTCGGATTCAATCTCTACGACACCCGATACTTTTGGAACATCGAGGGTCGGCGCACCGGTGGAACGGTCAATCTGGGGCGAAGATTCCGTTTCCCCGATGACTTCTTCCGTGGCGATTGGTCGCTCATCTACCAGCGCCAGGTTGAGTACACCCAAACGCTCGAGCCAGCACGCACGTTCGATGAAGTCTCCGTATTGCAAACCATCAGCCGCACAAGCTTTGATAACCTGATTTTCCCCTCGAGTGGCTCTCGCTTTCGTTGGACGCTCCAAGCTTCGCTCGGTGCAATCGGCATTGGTTCTTCGGACTTTCTCAAGAACGAGTTGCAAGTGGAGTTTGTCAACCCGCTGCTACAAATCGAGGGGTTCGATCGGCTCGTGATGTACTTGAACACAGAGTTCGGGACTGTTGGGCGGATTGGAAATCGGCCAAACGGTGTTATTCCGCTCATCCAGTACTACGCAATGGGCGGCAATGGGATTGCTGGAATCAACGTCATTCCGCTCCGCGGCTACACCGATCGGAGTGTTGGCGTCCCTGGGAACAACAACCTTTCGTATTTCCGCCAGACGGCAGAGCTTCGCTTTGCACTCTCGCTCAATCCAATGCCGATCTACGTCCTGGCGTTTGCAGAGGCAGGAAACGCCTGGCCACGGTTGCGGGATGCAGATTTGTTCACACTCAAGCGCTCGGCAGGAGTGGGGATGCGAATCCTGCTCAATCCTATCGGATTGATTGGCTTCGACTATGGGTATGGATTCGATACGGATAACCTTACGGGTAATCGCAGCGGTTGGAATTTCCACATCCAATTCGGCAATCGCTAACTTTAGTTTCACTACTTTCGGTTTCGCTCCGATGATTTCCCGCTTGTTGATTTTGCTTGGCTGTGCAACGCTCGTTGCGCTTGCACAGAAGGATGTCCCCACAAAAGAGCAGCCATTGCGCATTGCAGTGGCAGACTTGGAGAAAATTGCAAAAGAGCTGCCCGAAGCTGTCGCAGCCGATCGCGAACTGACTGAGCTGCGCAAGCGCTTCCTCGACACACTCCAAATGATGGAAACAAAGTTCAAGGAGCGCTTGGAATCGTACCAGAAAAGCAAAGCAATGATGACGCAAGAAGCACAGCGGAAAGAGGAAGATGACCTGCGGGCTCTCCAACAGCAGTATGCGCTCTACCAAGAAGAAAAGTTTGGTTTGCAGGGCGAGCTTGCTCGCCGTCGGGATTCGCTCTTGAGCCCGATTCTGAAAAAAGTGCAGGAAGCGGTTGCGACCGTAGCAAAAGAAGAGCGCTACAACTTCGTCTTCGACCGCGGCTCGAGCTTTCTGCTCTACGCAGAAGACAAGGCAGACATCACGTACAAGGTTCTCGATCGGATCAAGCGTGGCAAATAGCAGTGCAATCCTGCAGCTTTCTGTGATAGTGCTCTGCGTGCTCTGCCGAGCAGGAGTGCTCCATGCGCAGAAGGTCGGCTACATTGCATCCGATGCAATACGATCGCGGTGGCCAGAGATGCAGCAAGCCGAACAGCGCATTCAGAGCATGGTGGACGATTGGAAGCGAGAGGCTGCAGAACAGCAGAAAGCCATTGACCAACTTGACGCAGAGATCAAGAAAAACCGCCTTATCTGGACGCTCGAGGAACGCCAGCAGAAGGAAGCTGAACTTGTTCGTCTCAAAGAGGAGCGTCAGCGTTTTCTCAAGCAGAAATTCGAACCCGGCGGTGAGTACGACCAGCAGTCCCAAGCCATTCTGCGTCCAGTCGAGGAAAAGCTCTTCGCTGCCGTCCAAGAGGTCGCTGCCAACGAAGGATTCGACATTGTGCTCGACAAAAGCACGCAGGTGATTCCCTACGTCAATCCCAAGTACGATCTGACCGTCAAGGTCATGAAAAAGCTCAACATCACCGCGGACGACTTGGAAAAAGAGCTTGCCAAAGCGATCGAGGAAGATCCGCGCAATAAAGCCGAGCGCCAGAAACAATCACCGCCGACGTTGCGGCGTCGTAGTAGAACAACCGGCGAAAAGACACCTGATGCCCCTGCCGAGGAGATTCCACGTTGAAGAACCACCAGAACAATTACCCATGAACATTGCACTTGGCTTATCTGAGCTGTGCTCAATTGTCGGGATTGATGGCGTGCATGCCGACGATCGCACCTTCACAGGCATCGCACCGCTCGACCATGCCGGCCCAGATGATATAGCGTTTTTTTTTCGCCCAGAGTTCGCTGCCGCAGCACGCAACACGCGCGCGGGATTGGTCATCACCAGCACTGCGCTGGCTGAGCACCTTCCGGCGGCAGTGCTGCGGCTTTGCCATCCGGATCCAGAAGAAGCAATGGCGAGGTTGCTCGAATATCTTGCAATGAGTGCCAAACCGCAGGGCGGGGCAATTCATCACACCGCTTCGATTGCGCCGTCGAGTACCATCGCCAAGAGTGCACGTATCGGAGCGGGAACTGTCATCGGCGAGCACGTGCACATCGGCGATGAGGTTGAGATTGGCGCACACGTTGTCATCGAAGATGGAGTCGCAATTGGTGAAAGGACAGTCATTGAGTCTGGGGCAGTCATACGCACCGGCACGGTCATTGGAAAGCGTTGCCGGATTGGGAGCGGTGCAATTATCGGCTCGGAAGGTTTCGGTTTTATCGAGCGCAACGGCCGCTATCGACACCTCTACCATTTGGGCAACGTCATCATTGGCGATGATGTTGAAGTTGGCGCCAATACATGCGTAGATCGCGGTCTGCTTGGCGCAACAGTGATTGAAGATGGCGTCAAGATTGATAACCTTGTCCACATTGCCCACAACGTCGTCATTGGCGAGCATACCGCAATCGCAGCCCAGGCAGGGATTGCAGGAAGCACGCACGTCGGCAAACGTAATCGTATTGGCGGGCAAGCGGGACTGACAGGTCACATCTCGACGTGCGATGATGTTACGATCGGTGCCCAATCGGGCGTCTCTAAATCCATCACGCAGCCAGGCGAGTACAGTGGAACACCTGCAGTGCCACTCCAGCGACGCTTGCGGAGCGAAGCTGCGCTTCGGCAACTTGTCGAACTGGTGCCCATCATCGAATCGCTTGCCCACAAATTTGCACCGAAGCCAACCGACCAGCTTCGCGATGAACAGGAGTAGCCCCTTGAGGTAGAGCGAATGTTACATCCACACTCTCAACGCCAGTGATGGTTGACCGTCAGCGCACGATCAAAGAGCCAGTCAGTTTTACTGGGGTTGGATTGCACACAGGCAATGCTTCCACGATCACATTTCATCCAGCACCCGAAGGATACGGCTATCGCTTCGTCCGAACGGACATACCAAATGGCCCCGAAATTCCAGCGCTCGTGGACTACGTTACCGACATCGCACGCGGCACGACAATCTCCTACGATGGTGTGGCAGTGCACACCGTTGAGCATGTCTTGGCAGCGCTCGTGGGGTTGCAGATTGATAACTGCCGCATGGAACTCACAGCCAACGAGCCTCCTGTAGGCGATGGAAGTGCGCTGCCGTTCGTCGAAACGCTCCGCAACACCGCAATTATCGAGCAATCGGCGCCGCGCGAGTACTTGGTGTTCGATCAACCAATTCGTTACACCAACGAAGAAAAGGGCGTAGATCTGGTCGCTCTCCCCAACGACGACTACCGCATCACCGTGATGATTGACTACAACAACCCTGCGCTTGGAAGCCAGCACACGGGGCTGTTCAATCTCGAAAAAGAATTCGTTACAGAGTTTGCACCGGCGCGGACGTTCTGCTTCCTTCATGAAGTGGAGATGCTCTGGGATCAAGGTCTCATTCGCGGTGGAAATCTCGATAACGCCATCGTCATCGTTGATCGTGAGATGAGCGATGAGCAGCTCCATGCACTGCTCAAAAAGCTCGGCATTGAGCGGAACGTTGTGCTTGGTTCGAGCGGCATTTTGAACAACACCCAACTACGGTTCAAGAACGAGCCTGCACGCCATAAGCTGCTCGACCTGATGGGTGATCTTGCGCTTGTCGGCGTGCCGATGAAGGCGCAGATTCTCGCTGCTCGGCCCGGTCACGCCAGCAACATCGAGTTCGCTCGGAAGATCCGCAAGCACTACGAACAGAAGAAACTGTTGCGTCGCTACCAGCCAAAGCAGGCAAACGGTGCGGTACTCGACATCAACGCGATCTTGAAAATCATGCCGCATCGTTTCCCTTTCTTGTTGGTCGATCGCATCGTTGAGTTTGATAGTGAGCGGAATCGCATCGTCGGAATCAAAAACGTTACGATCAACGAGCCGTACTTTCCCGGACATTTCCCCGTACGCCCAGTGATGCCAGGTGTTCTAATATTGGAGGCGATGGCGCAAGTCGGATGCATCCTCCTGCTCAACGTCGAGGGTATGTACGATGCAGACAAGCTCGTGTTCTTCATGGGGATCAACAATGCAAAGTTCCGCAAGCCTGTTGTCCCGGGCGATCAATTAGTGCTTGATGTTGTGCTGACAGGCAAGCGTTTCAATACGATCGCACTCCAAGCGAAAGCATACGTGGGCGAGAGCTTGGTAGCAGAAGCCGACCTTCAAGCAGCCGTTGTGGAGAAGGAGGCATAGTTGATGAGTGTCACGCTACACCCAACCGCGATTATCGCTGCCGACGCCCAACTTGGTGAGGACGTCACGGTCGGACCATATGCTATCATCGAAAGCGACGTCGTCATCGGCGATGGAACAGTCATCTATCCGCACGCCATTGTCTTGAGCGGTTCGCGAATAGGGCGGCAATGCAAAATCTTCCCTGGCGCTGTCATCGGTGCGGAGCCGCAGGACCTGCGTTACACAGGCTCGCCGACGATCGTTGAAATTGGAGACCGGACAACGGTCCGCGAATTTGCTACGCTCAACCGCGGATCGCATAGCCATGCAACGCAGATCGGCAGCGATTGCCTCATCATGGCGTACGTGCACATCGCGCACGATTGCAGGGTTGGCAACCACGTCGTCATTGCCAATGCAGTCCAGCTTGGCGGGCACGTCCAGGTCGGTGATTGGGTAGTGCTCGGAGGAGTTGCAAAAGTTCACCAGTTCTGCCGCATCGGGAAGCACGCAATGGTTGCAGCCGATGCGATGATCACCAAAGACGTTCCGCCGTATGCACTCATCGGCCGCGATCCTGTCAAGGTCGAAGGCATCAACCGCATTGGCTTGCAGCGCCGAGGCTTTTCACCAAGCCAGATTGAAGCACTCGAAGCATTTTACTCGATTGCCTTCTTCTCCGGGCTCAACATGAGCGATGGCATTGCCGAATATCGTCGGCGGTTTCCTTCGCTCGATGGTATCGTTGCTGAAGTTATCGAGTTTGTCGAACAGTCGGAGCGGGGAGTCTATCGGTGATGCGTGCAGTGGGGGTCGTACTGACATTCCTGGTAGCAGTCGGAACCTCTGCTGCACAGGATGCCTCGAGCGCGGGTGATGCCAGCTCAGACCTGTCGCCGCAAGATCAGCCAGCAATCCCTCACAGCAGTAGCTTGATCTTCCGTCCGCTCGTTGCCGCAGCACTTGAGCCACGCGTTGGCTTTCAGTACCAGCTCGGTCCGCGCAAGCTTCGGCTCGACATCGGATACTCAGCCGATATCTGGAGCACCCGGCGTGCCGTGGAGAACGCATCTTCTCCAGCGAATGCTCTTGCGTTTGGTGTGGATGCCTTTACGTACACCCGACTCCGCTCGGAAGCGAACCTGAAGTTTCCCGTCGAGACGGTTGATTACATGTTCGGCATCAACGGCACATACGCGCTTGCGATCTCTGCGACTCGATCGCTTGCGCTCCGAGTACGGCTGTCTCACATTTCCGCGCACCTTGCCGATGGGTATGCAGATTCGAGCGGTAGGTTTCTCCAACGACCATTCGTCTATAGCCGCGAGTTTCTCGATGCGATCGTTGCGCACACATGGGCAAATGTTCGCATCTACGGCGGGGGCACAGTCCTACTCCAGGTCAAGGAGCTACCGCGTTCGGTGGGACGCATCATTCCGCAGCTTGGGGTTGAGTGGTGCGGCTCTATCGGCTTTCCAGTATTTGCCGGTTACGATGTACGCGTTGTCCAGATTGACCGCGTAGTGCAGCCAGTGCACAGCGTTCAAGCTGGGGTGTATTTGCTTGCACAGCGCACAGCGAGCGTTGCGCTCTGCGGCTACTACTACGCAGGCTACTCGATACATGGGATGTTCTATGACCAGCGCGATGAGTATCTCGCGCTCGGCATGCAAGTACTTTTCTGACAAGTCACCACCATAGCGAGTCTACGGAGCAATGGCATTGGCATGTGGCATTGTTGGGCTGCCGAACGTTGGCAAATCCACGCTCTTCAATGCTCTGACGGCGAATAACATTCCGGCAGAAAACTATCCTTTCTGCACAATTGAGCCGAACGTTGGGATTGTTCCTGTACCCGACGAGCGGCTGCATCGTTTGGCGAGGGCGTACAACAGCGCAAAGGTCGTGCCCGCGACGGTGCAGTTTGTGGACATTGCCGGATTAGTCGAAGGAGCATCGCGTGGGGAAGGATTAGGCAATCAATTTCTCTCACACATTCGCCAGGTGCATGCAATTGTGCACGTTGTGCGTTGCTTCGACGACACGCACGTGGTGCATGTTGCAGGCAGCGTCGAACCACTTCGCGACATTGCTGTCATTGAAACGGAGCTGCTCTTGAAAGACATGGAGACCGTCCAACGTCGCAAAGAATCATTGGCACGGAAAAAGCAAAGCGAATCAGCTCGAGAGCTCGCACTATTAGAGCGATTGGAAGCGCACCTGAACCAAGGAGAGACTGTGCGAACTCTTTCGCTCGACTCCGACGACGAGCGCCGGATCTTTTCTGAGTTGTTTTTGCTCACAGCCAAGCCGGTCCTCTACGTAGCCAACACTGACGAGCAAGGGTTCCGCACCGGAAACAGCATGGTCGAAGCAGTGCGCTCCTACGCAGCCCAACGAGGCGCAGATGTCGTTGTGCTCTGCGGCAAGATCGAAGCAGAGATCGCAACACTTCCGCCTGAGGAACGGGCGTTCTTTCTGTCCGAGCTTGGTATGGAACGTCCTGCGTTGGAGCGGCTCATCGAACGTGCCTATCGTCTCTTGGGACTGATCACGTTCTTTACTGCAGGACCGAAAGAAGCGCATGCATGGACGGTCCGAGCAGGAACACGTGCGCCGGAAGCAGCGGGTGTCATTCACTCAGATTTTGAGAAAGGCTTCATCCGGGCTGAGGTGATGAGCTATGCCGATTGGGAGCGGCTCGGATCCGAGCAAGCAGTGCGCGATGCAGGCCTCTATCGCATCGAGGGGCGGGAGTACGTCATTGCTGATGGAGATATTGTCTATTTCCGCTTCAATGTGTAACGCGAGTGTAAATTCTCCCTCGGTGTTGTATGTTTGCGCCGGGAGGATGGAGGACATAACGCACCACCACGCGTATTGAGGCATCACGAAGGCCCTGAAAACGGGACACTCTCACCCGGATGTGTTGTGTTTGTCGAACCATTTTGTGGGCATTTGTATGAAGCCGTTGTTTCGGATTCTTGGCAGGTGCGCTGCTGTGCTCTCTGTGATTGCACTCGTTGGCAGTGCTACGTTCCTCCATGCACAGGATGTGCGCCGGGTGACGGGAAAAGTCCTTGACGCAGAAACGAAGGAGCCGCTCTTAGGGGCGGTCATCAAGGTCAAGGGCACGAAGGTTGGAACGGTCGTCCGCCGTTCGGATGGTGAATTCTCGATTGATGTGCCGACCAATTCCTCGCAGATTCTCGTGGTGAGTTTGGTCGGGAAAGTCACCGAAGAGGTCAACGTCGCGGGCCGCGAGAACGTCACGATCTACCTGAAGAACGACGTGCTCGAGCTGCAGAAGGTTGTAGTGACTGCCGTCGGGATTGAGCGGGAAAAGCGGTCGTTGGGATATGCAACGCAGGAAATCAGCGGAACGAGCATCTCGCAGAACCGTGAGCAGAACTTGGTCAATGCACTTGTTGGGAAAGTTGCAGGTGTTCAGATCAATTCTTCCTCAGGCTCACCAGGGAGCGCTTCGTACATCCGACTCCGTGGGGTCAACTCGATCTCGTTCAACAATCAACCGGCATTTGTCGTTGATGGCGTCCTCATCGACAATTCCGACTATGCTGCGTTCACGAATGCATCGAATGCGTCGGAAGGTGTTGCAGGGAACTCCGTCAGTAGCGTTGATCAAGTATCGCGGATCCTCGACATCAATCCCGACGATATTGAGAGCATCAACGTGCTCAAAGGTGCAGCTGCGACTTCGCTCTACGGCCTGGCTGCCTCTGCAGGGGCGATCGTTATCACTACCAAGAAAGGGCGGCGTGACGGGACAGTCAACGTCCAGTATTCTTACAACACTACATTCGACCAAGTCAACAAGCTTCCAGAGCTTCAGAATAAGTACTCCCAGGGTCTCAATGGTCGGTACCAAGGTCCACAAACTGGTCAAGGTGCTTCGTGGGGCGCGCTCATTGATACACTGCGCTACGATCCAACGACGCCGAATCCGTGGGACAAAAATGGTACGATCAAAGGCGTCTCAGACGCACCGAATGGCAAGCCAGTAACTCCCTACGACAATCCAAAGAACTTCTTCGTCACCGGCGGAACGACAACACATAGCCTTGCTATTTCCTCAGGATCAAGCTGGGGTTCATACTATTTCGGCATCACTGATGCTCGAACCACTGGTGTGGTGCCGCTGAGCAATTTCCAACGTACGTCGCTGCGACTCAATGGCGATGTCAACCTTGGCAGCGACCTCAAACTCAATGCTGCAGCGCAGTATGTGCGCTCTGGAGGGCGACGGGTGCAAAAAGGCTCGAACATTTCGGGTGTCATGCTCGGGCTTCTGCGGACACCACCGACGTTCGATAATTCGAATGGCTATGGGGCCGAT
Organism: Candidatus Kapaibacterium sp.; assembly: GCA_026003495.1. Lineage (GTDB taxonomy): Bacteria > Bacteroidota > Ignavibacteria > Kapaibacteriales > NICIL-2 > NICIL-2. Next base: position 1,142,365 of record BPHK01000001.1, read on the forward strand.
GCTATCAATCATCCCGATGCCTATAGCTTCCCTGATGGCCGCCAGCGTACTTATCGTGGGTATGGAATCTATGACAATCCCTTCTGGACTGTCACGCAAAATGCTTATACCGATGCAACCGATCGTTTCATCGGTTCTGCCCAGTTGGATTACTACCCAGAACGTTGGTTCGGTCAAGATGCAATTGGCGATTTTTCGGCAACATTCCGGGTGGGGATGGATCAATACGCAACACAGGAAAAGAACATCCTTGCGATCAACTCAGCGACCGCTCCTGCCGGGCGCGTTGTTGTCGGTGATGTTCGCAATCGCAATATCAACGCCGATCTCCTGCTCACGTTCAAACGGGAAGTGACAAGTGACATCCAAGCACGGCTGACACTTGGGGCACAGATTTTCAACAACGATTTCCTCACGACTGGTGTTATCGGTGATCAACTCACCGTACCAAAGTTCTACGACATCAGTAACGCTGTCAGCTATACACCCTACGCAAGTAACGGCATCCTTCGCCGGCTGGGGACGTTCTTCGATGCACAGCTCTCCTTCAAGGAAATGCTCTACCTCAACGGTAGTTACCGTGTTGAGCGGTCAACGACTCTACCGAAGGATAACAATGCCTTTGGTTACGGCAACATCTCGGCGAGCTTTGTCTTCTCCGAGCTCTTCAAAGAAGAGGAAAGCTTCCTCTCCTTCGGCAAGCTACGTCTCTCGTACGCAACAGTCGGTAGTGATGCGCCACTTTATGCATTGACGACTCCCTTTACGCGTGGAACGATTAGTGATGGCTGGGTTGCTACACCGATCCAGTGGCCACTCAATGGCGTTCCTGGTTTCATCCAATCTGCGACACTTGGTAACAACAGCCTCCGCCCAGAAAAACGAGAGGAGGTTGAAGCAGGAATCGAGTTGAAATTCTTCGAGAACCGTATCGGGCTGGATGTAACCTGGTACCAAACACGGAACGTTGACCAAATTCTCCAGGTGCCGATTACACCTACCACTGGTTTCCCATTCCAGTTTCTCAATGCAGGAACGATGAAAAACAGCGGTATAGAAGCAGTTCTCCACCTTGTGCCGTACACCGATGAAGATTGGAATATTGCACTCGACATTAATTTCTCGACGTTCAATAACACTGTCGAGGCTCTTGCTCCTGGTATCGAAACCATCTTGCTGTCAGGATTTGTCGGGACATCGGTACGAGCAGTTGCAGGGCAGCCGTATGGTCAGATCTATGGTCCTGGCTGGAAACGTGATCCACAGGGCCGAATCGTGGTGGATGCTAATGGTTTACCGATCGTTGATCCCACAGAGCGCGTTTGGGGTTCATTCATTCCTGACTGGATCATGGGCGGGAACTTGACGATCTCGTATGGTGGCCTCTCTCTCAATGCTATCCTTGATTGGAAACAAGGAGGCAAGATGTGGAATGGAACGAAAGGCGCACTCGTATTCTTTGGTACTGCGAAAGTTACTGAGAATCGGGGTGCGCTCAATGGAACCTTCGCGGGTGTGACTCTCCGTGATGGTGTCGTCGAAGGTGTAGTCGAGCAAGTTGACGACCAGGGGAATGTGACGTACGTACCAAACACAAAGCAGCTTCCCAACGGTGCAGATCAGACGTTTTGGCGCACACGGGCAAATTCCTTCACGGCAAACAACACTGAGCCGTACGTGGAGGATGCTGGGTGGATTCGTTTGCGTGAAGTCACACTTTCGTACCGCTTGCCCGGTGCGGTAACCACTGCGCTCGGTTTCGTCAAAGGAATTGATCTCTTCCTGACCGGGAGGAATCTTTTCCTGAGTACGAAGTACACCGGCGTTGACCCCGAAACGTCGCTCGTTGGCTCAGTCAATGGCCAAGGGATTGATTACTTCAACAATCCCGGCATTCGCACGTACGGCTTCGGTATCCGGGCGAACTTCTAACGGAGGAATAACAATGTTGAACAATTTCAAAAACTCAGCCATGAATGCGATTACAAAGTCGGTTGCTTTCACTGTGAGCGTTGGGCTGATCGTTCTCCTTGCGGGGTGCGATCGGTGGGTGGATACCTCACTCAATGTCAATCCCAACAATCCTGCCGATGTCTCGATGGATTTGCTTTTGCCCGCTGTTGAGGGGTCGCTTGCCTGGCTGCATGGGAGCGATCCAAGCCGCTTCGCCAGCCTCTACACACAGCACCACAGCGGTGTGGACAGGCAGCACCTGGGCTACTATGCAGACTACTCACTCGGCGAAGGGGACATTGACAACTACTGGCAGAACATCTACCGCATCATGGGGAACTGCAACACACTCATCAAGAAGGCAGAAGCGCAGCAATCGCCACACTATGCAGGGATTGCACGCATCTTGATGGCGTACTCGATAGGCCTCGTGACTGATGGGTTCGGAGATGTGCCCTTCTCTGAAGCATTCCAAGGGCAGGCCAATACCCACCCGAAGTACGATCAGCAGCAGCAGATTTACCTCACGATTGGTCGCTTGCTCGACACCGCGTTGCAAAATCTCAATGCAGCGCAGTCCGTTTTCAAACCAGGTGCAGATGACTATTTCTACGGCGGAGATCTTGCCAAGTGGAAGAAGGTAGCGTACGCACTGAAGGCACGCTACGCCATTCACCTAACGAAGCGCGATGCTGCCAACGCTGCAGCAGCGGCGCTCTCGTTCTTACCAAACGCCTTTGCGGATAATTCCGATGATCTGGTTATGCGCTTTGGCACGTCGGTAACGAATGCAAACCCGCTCTACGGGTTTGATCAGGATCGGAATGATATTCGTATCGCTCCCTTCTTTGCGCGATTGCTCAATCGCTTACAGGATCCGCGTCGGCCAATGATCGGGGCTACTCCGAAACGACCAACCGATTCCATCCCGGACAATGATGAACTGGGGTCATTCTATGCATCAATCAACTCTCCGGTTGTTCTGCTCTCCTATGCAGAGCAGAAGTTCATCGAGGCGGAAGCCAAGTTCCGCACAGGTGACCTCAGCGGTGCGAAAGCTGCATACCAGGATGCAATCCGTGCTTCGATGCAGTGGTTCGGCGTTGCAGATGCAGACATCGCTACCTACTTAGCCAATCCCGACGTCGTCCCCGCAGGCGACATTACACTCGGGCACATCATGACCCAAAAGTATATCGCGCTCTACACCCAATTCGAATCGTGGACTGATTGGCGCCGGACCGACATCCCAGCGCTTACACCACTAACTGGCAATCGCATTCCGCGCCGTTTCCCACTCCCACAATCAGAGCGACTGTTCAACAGCCAGAACATACCGCCAGGCTCGACAAGCGCCGATTGGAAGTTTACCCCTATGTGGTGGGATCAGGGCCCCTGAGTACCGCTTGTGCTATTCCTTTCAGAAAGCCCCTGTTCTGCGAGCAGGGGCTTTCTGTTTGCAATAGAGTACCACAACAAAGCATGCATGCGGCGTACGAGGTCTCAGGTAATTTTGCAGGTACGTTACGTACTCTGCAATCCAATGACGTTTCCCCTCGACGATCCGATTGTTCGCAAGTTACAACGATTGGCACGACGGCATAGCGTCCAGCTCTACCTTGTCGGTGGCTATGTGCGCGATCGGCTCCTCGGCAGAGCACGCACCGACATTGACTGCACTGTGCTGGGAGATGCACTCACATTCGCAGAGAAAGTAGCCAAGCACTTCCGATCGAAGGCAGTCATCTACGAGCGCTTCCGTACTGCGATGGTACCGATTGGAGACTATCACCTGGAATTTGTAGGCACTCGCAAGGAATTCTACGACGAGCATTCTCGCAAGCCAATCACCAGCGATGGCACGCTCGAAGATGACATCTTCCGCAGAGACTTTACTGTCAATGCGCTCGCAGTGCCGCTTGTCGGGCCGGAGGCTGGCACGATCCTTGACTTGACCGGCGGCCTTTCCGATCTCGAACGTCGCTTGCTGCGGACACCACGTCCGCCGTTGGAGACATTCCACGAAGATCCGCTCCGAATGGTTCGAGCAGCACGCTTTGCAGCACAGCTCAACTTTCGTATTGCCGAGGATGCCTTCGATGCTATCAAGCAGATGGCAGAACGAATTACAATCGTGTCCCAGGAACGAATCACCGATGAGCTACTCAAAATCCTTGCTGCGCCAAAACCGAGTATTGGCTTTATCATCCTCCATAAAACCGGACTGCTCCGCTACATTTTCCCAGAACTTGATCGCCTTGCGGGGGTCGAGCTTGCGACCGACGGGGAACGTCGCTATGCGCACAAGGATGTATTCTTCCACACCATGAAAGTGCTCGATAATGTCGCTACCGCGAGCGATAACCTCTGGCTACGGTTTGCAACGCTCGTGCATGACATCGCCAAGCCGAAGACGAAAAAGTTCGTACCAGGTATTGGCTGGACCTTCCACGGTCACGAGGAAATTGGTGCGCGCTGGCAAGAGCGGATCTTTCGTCGGCTCAAGTTGCCGCTGGAGCACCTGCGGTACGTTGAAACGCTCGTCAGACTCCATCAACGTCCAATGGCGCTCGTGGACGAAGGGGTCACCGATTCTGCGCTCCGACGCTTAGCCGTTCAAGCAGGTCCGTGGCTCGATGATCTTTTTACACTCTGCCGGGCTGATATTACCACGCAGAACCAACACCGTGCTGAGCAGTACCTTGCCAATTACGACATCGTCTATCGAAAAATCCAGCAGGTGCGCGAGCGAGACCGCTTAGCAGCGTTCCAATCTCCAGTCCGTGGGGAGGAGATCATGGAGCTATTCGGCCTGCCACCTTCGCCAGCAGTTGGTGCGATCAAACATGCACTCGAGCAGGCAATTCTCGACGGGATTGTTCCCAACACTTACGAGGATTGCAAGCGCTATTTGCTCGAGAACCGCCAACAGTTCGAAGAGATCGCGCAACAAGCCAATGCACGTTTCCGGCTTCGCCATACACACGATTCAACAAGCGGTAATTTCGCCGCAGTTGAATCCTCGGAGTCGTAGTGCATGCTGCAATACGTTTTCCAGCGCGTGGTGCTGTTCGTTCCCACTTTGATTGTCATCACGCTTATTGCATTCGGTCTAACGCGGCTTGCACCCGGAGACCCAGCAGCGGTCAAAGCCGGTGTCGGTACGGAAGGCACCTTATCAGCGCGCAATGTGATGACAAAGGAAACCTTCGAGCTTTGGCGCAAGCAAATGCGCCTCGACCGTCCCATAGCTGAGCAGTACATCCTTTGGCTTGGCGATCTTGCACGTCTCGATTTCGGCATCTCGTTCATTGACAATCGCCCAGTGCTCGAGAAAATCGCTGAGCGGCTTCCTGTTACGCTCGCCATGAATATCGCTGCGGTATTCCTTGCGTACCTGATCGCAATTCCACTCGGTGTCTATTCTGCTGTTCGGGCAGGTTCGCTTGGGGATCGCATCGTGACGTTCGTTCTCTTTGCACTCTATTCGTTGCCGACGTTTTGGGTGGCGACGCTCGCCCTGACATTTGTATGCAATCCTGAGTTCGTGTACCTGTTCCCACCAGGGGGGCTGTATTCGAATCGCTTCGACTTTCTGCCGCTGTTGAGCAAAGTAGGGGATGTCCTCTGGCACTTGGTGCTGCCGATGATTGTGTACACGTACGGATCGTTTGCATTCATTTCGCGGCAGATGCGGAGTGCAATGCTCGAAACTGTGCGCCAGGATTTCATCCGTACAGCGCGCGCGAAAGGGTTGCCCGAGAGGCGGGTGATCTTTGTCCACGCCATGCGCAACTCGCTCATCCCAATCATTACGCTGCTTGCGGGGATTTTACCCAGCCTTGTCGGCGGAAGTGTCATCGTCGAGACAATTTTCAGCATTCCAGGAATGGGAGAGCTTTCGTACATGGCGCTCGTCTCCCGCGACTACCCGATGATCATGGCGATTTTCACGCTCAGCGCTGTGCTCACGCTCGTGGGCATCTTGCTTTCAGACATTCTCTACTCCATCGTTGACCCGCGGATTGCCTATGGGAAACGCACAGCATAGTCAAAGCTACGCTGCGTACGTGCGCCGGCAGTTCGCACGCAATCGGCTCGGTGTTGCAGCCTTTTGGTTGGTTGTTGCGTTGGGTATCGTTGCACTCTGTGCGGATTTTCTCGCAAACGAAAAGCCAATCATCGCATCGCTCAACGGGCGAATTATCATGCCAGTGGTCAAGCAGTATGGAGTCTGGCTCGGGCTGGCGCGGTGGGATCCCCAGGAGCTAAAAACCGAATGGCAATCGCTGCCCTACGAGTGGGCGATCTTCCCACCTGTTCCTTATTCAGCAGAAACAATTGATCCATCTGTTCGGCGGTCGCGCGACCGTGCGCCGTCGGTACGTCATTTGCTCGGCACGGACGACATCGGACGAGATATTCTCGCTGGCATTATCCATGGGACACGTACTGCACTCTCGATCGGATTCATTGCGATGGGAATAGCGCTCGCCATTGGGATTACGCTTGGCTCTATTGCAGGGTACTTCGGTGGCTGGGTGGATTTGCTCATTTCGCGCGTGATCGAGATCGTCATTTCGCTGCCGACGTTCTTCCTCATCATCACTGTTGTTGCGCTCGTGCAGGATGTCGTGTACGCTGGGCGGCTGCTGCTCATCATGGTGATCATTGGGCTGACCAATTGGACGACAGTAGCGCGCCTAGTCCGTGGCGAGGTCCTCCGCGTGCGTGCGCTCGATTACGTTGCCGCAGCCGAGGCGCTTGGGTTTTCAACGTTCCGCATCATCCTGTACCATGTGTTACCGAATGCATTAGCACCGGTGCTCGTTGCAGCAGCTTTTGGAGTTGCCAGTGCTGTGCTCATCGAGTCAGCGCTGAGTTTTCTGGGATTCGGTGTGCCACCGACAGTCGTAACGTGGGGTTCGATGCTCTTCCGTGCGCGATCGGACGTAAGCGCCTGGTGGATGGGGCTGTTCCCAGGACTTATGATTTTCCTAACGGTCAGTGCTTATAACCTCATCGGTGATGCGCTCCGTGATGCGACCGATCCGCGCTTGCGTGGGACGATGGAATAAGGTTCCGCTCGTCCTTGTGTTCGGGGTGTGCATTGCGCGATCGCAGTTAGTTCCACCACTCCTTGATACGTCGCAGCAACGACAACAGGCAATTCGTCTAGGTATGACGCGCATTGCATTTACCTCAGTGTTCTTTGGGGATGCACTCGTCGAGCAGTTGGTCGCAGGTGGTACGCTTTCAATCCAGCAGCAGTATCGCGGGACATCTTTGCTTACTGGGATTCGCTCGTTCCGGGATGATGAGTTTTTTCGTCTCCAATGGCGGTATCCTATTGCCGAGTCACTTGTGCTGACACCGCGGGTGGAGTGGGATGCGTCCAATGATTCACGGTCGCTGGGCATTTCTCGATTAGAACGAGTTCGCGGGGCAGCGGGGGTGGGGTATTCATCGCTGATTGGCCGCGCAGAAGCCTATGCTGGTGCCGAACAAGCCGAGCAACTCGGCATTCGAGAACGTGGTCTTGTCTTTGGTGGTAGGTTACAAACGCAGAGCGATCGGCTCGGGGATTTTATGCTCACGGGAACAGTTGCAGCCGAGCGCACTCAACTTGAGCGACGGACGAATGCCGACATCGGTGGACGTCTAGTTCTTTCAACAAAGAACACGAACGCATTTCAGTTAGTGCTCGAGTACAACCGCCAGCGGCGAGATTACTACACAACGCTTGGCATCGGCGCAGATATTGCACTTGAACATCGCTCCGAACAGCGCTGGGCATTGGACAGCTGGTTGCGGCAGGAGATCGGTCCGGCAGAACTTGTGATCGCGCCGCAGCTTTCGCTGCTTCAGGTTGAACGATTCTTCGATGCACCAACGCCACTGAGTGGACTGACCTACGTCCGCCGTCAGCTCCACCAATTCGATGGGGGCGTGGGCATTACGTTACTCCTTTCGACATCGCATACGCTCCACCAAGTAGGACTCGACATCCGCCAACGGAATGAGGCCAATGGGACGTACGATCTCTTCGCCGCGCCGACTCCGCAGCTAGTCGAGGACGTCCGTCAGAGCGAACGCATACGGGATAATCAATCAGCACGACTGCAACTGTGGACGGCACATACGGTCGAGCTTTCATCTCATGATTCACTTACACTGCGTGCGCAGAGTACGATCGTTCGCTACGATACCCCAAGCCCGCTCAATTACGACGACCGTGATGAACTCTCCCTCACTGCGCAGGCACGCTACTTGCATCAGTGGTCACCAGCGCTCTCGAGTGTCGTCACGTTCGAATATGCTGCGGTGCACTTCGTGTTTCTACGTGCACAGCGGAGCGCACTGAGCAATTGGAATCGTTCCTTTCGTCTTGCAGCAAGTATGCCCTATGCTCTCGGCAGAGTCCAGTGGAATCCATCGGTTGAAGTACTTGCGCAGTACACCTCGTATGACTTCGAAGGGCTCAGTGGTGTCCCACCGAGCTTTTCCTTCCGCCAGCTCACCTATCGCGATTCGCTGCGGCTTGGGTTCGAGCCACTTGACATCGAGGCGCAGGTCTATCTGCGATGGTTCCTGCGCGGCGATTTCTCCTGGGCTCAATTCGCGGAGCGGCCAACAGGGAATGGACGCGAGATCTTCGGACGGCTGATGCTTTGGCGTAGGGTGACCGAGCAGCTTGCGTGTGGCATTGGTGGACGGTGGTACGAGCTCAGCCAGCAGCTGACGCTTGCATCACTTGCCGGACTGTCCAGCCAGCAGCGAAGTGTCGCGCCGGACGTTGCAATCCGGCTTACCGCTGGTGAACTCGAACTACGCATCAGTGGTTGGTACGAGCTTCGTCGCATTGGCAGTGGAATTGTGCAGGAAGTTCCGAACCTGCAGCTTAGTGTTGCTCGTTCGCTGTGACCGATTCAGTTGGGGTTTGTAGCGTACCGTTGACAAGTACCGGCTCGTTACGGAAGCGTCGGCGCAGCCCGCTGAAGAGTTGCGTAAGGTACGAAAACATCACCGGCACGAGGAAGAGCGTCAGGAACATCGAACTTGTCAAGCCACCGATGAGTGCCCAGGCCAACCCCGTTTTCCACTCGCTCCCAGGGCTATTGCTCAGTGCAATGGGAAGCATCCCGACGACCATCGCAACCGTTGTCATCACAATCGGGCGTAAGCGCGATTGCCCTGCTTCGACCAACGCATGGTGTAGCGGCAAGCCGCGCTCTTTGATGTTCGCGATCGTTCGATCAACGAGCAGAATTGCATTCTTGGTGACAAGGCCAATGAGCATGATGAGCCCCAGCATTGCGATGATCGAAAGGTTCTTCATCGTCAGTGCAAGCATCAAGAATGCTCCAATTACTGCACCGGGAACGGAGAAGAGGTTGACGAATGGGTAGAAGTACGAGTCGTAGAGCGCTACCATGATCAAATACACGAACACGATCGCGCCGAGCATTGCGATGCCGAGGTCGCCGAAGCCCTGACGCTGGTTTTTGACGTCGCCAGCATACTCGTAGCGGACGCCAATGGGAAGCTTGCCTGCGATGAGTTTATCGAACTCATTGGCAATCGAACCACTGGCTTTTCCGTACGTCTGTGCGTACACGATCACTGCGGGGTTACGGTCGCGGCGCTGGAGTTTGGTCGGTCCAGAACCGATTGTGACTGTTGCGAACTGGCCGATCTCGATTTGTTGGCCGAAGCGATTGGTGACCGTAAGATGCGCGATCTCGTCGGGATTGGAACGCGCTGTTTCATCGAGCCAGATGCGAATTGGATATTCGTTCCCGCGGTAGCGATACTTGACGTCATCGTTCCCTTGCATCGCAATGCGGAGTGTGGCGCCAACGTCGGCAATGCTCAAACCAAACTGAGCAAGTTTCTCGCGGTCAACGCGGATTTGCAGTTCAGGTTTGCCAAGTTCGCTGCTCAAGCGTATATCGGTTGCTCCTTGAATTTGGCGGAGGGTGGCAGCAGCGATTTGTGCTGCGGAGTCCACCGCTGCGCGGTCGCTCCCACTGATAATGATTTGAACCGGCGTCATGTTTGCAGTTCCGAAGATCCCAACAGGATTGACGCGGGCTTTGACGCCAGGAATCGAGAAGACCTCCTTCTTGATGATGTTGCCGATTTCGTCGCTCGAGCGAGCGCGTTGATTTTTGGGGACAAGGGTAACACTGAACTCGGCGACATTATTCGTGTTTTGTCCGAGAAATCCTTCGCTCGATACACCTGCTCCTGTAATGACGCGTTGGACTTCTGGGATCGAGAAGAGGAACTGTTCAATTCTGCGGGCTTGGCGATCAGTTTCTTCGAGCGAATAGCTCGGTGGAAATTCCACCGTTACGGTGAATTCGCCACGATCGGCTTGCGTGAAGAATTCAAAGCCGATCAGCCCGTTGGCAAACAGGAGTGGAACAACAGCAAACGATGCAAATGTGACAGCAACTGGCACCCAGCGGCGACGGTTGAGTGTCCAGCGGAGTGCGCTTGCGTATCGGCGCGTGGTGCGGCTGAACCAATTTTCGAATCCGATTGCAATCCGTCCGAAGAGCGTAGAGCGTGTGAGTCGCTCGAGCTTCGCAAAACGCGATGCGAGCATTGGGGTGAGTGTAAACGACACCAGCAGTGAAAGCAGCGTCGAGGTCACCACTACCAATGCAAACTCACGCATGATGTTGCCGACAATGCCGCTTGTGAGCGAGAGCGGAAGAAAGACCGCCACGTCAACAAGTGTAATCGCCAGCGCTGCAAAGCCGATTTCGTTTCGTCCGCGAATGGATGCAGTGATGCGATCATCGCCGTGCTCAAGGTGCTTATAGATGTTTTCAAGCACGACGATGGAATCATCCACCAAAATCCCGATGACCAGAGACATCCCTAGCAGGGTCATGAGATTCAACGTAAGCCCAAAGGCGAGCATGCCGATAAAGGTGGAGATCAGCGAGGTCGGAATCGCGAGCATCACGATAAGCGAGTTGCGAAGACTGTGCAGAAACAGCAGCATCACTGCTGCAACAATGAGGACCGCGAGCCCTAAGTCGAATTGCACTGCGTGTACTGCATCGAGTGTGAACAGCGATGCATCTTGTGCAACGGTGATTGCGAGGTTGATGTATGCGTACTGTTTCTGGAGCTTCTCGATTTCTGCACGGACAGCACGGGAAACGTCCACGGCATTGGCTTCTGATTGCTTCTGGACGTAGATGCCCAGCGACGGCCTGCCATTGAGCCGATAGTAGGTTGTACGTTCTGCGCTTGCTTCCCGCACATCGGCAAGATCGCCGATGCGGATTTCTTCGCCACTAGGGGTCCGGGCAACAACAAGGTTGCGAATCTGATCGAGAGAGGAAAACTTCCCGCTGAGTCGAACGATGTACTGGTTTTGCTCATCGGTTACTTTGCCGGCGGGAAAATCGAGATTCGCACCGGCAATGGCTTGCTGAACTTGTGTGAGCGAAATGCCGTAAGCTCGAAGCCGTCCTGGGTCGAGCTGCACTTGAATTTCCCGCTGTTCGCCGCCGAGGAGGATAACGTCTGCGACGCCCGGCACGCGGCTCAAGCGAGGCTTGACGTTATCGAGAACAAACTGATAGAACTCTCGCGGCGGCAACGATGAGGTCGCTCCCATTCGGAGGACGGGAAGCTCGTCGAAGGCGATTTTGTTGATAACCGGGTCTTTGACGCCTGTCGGGAGTTGAGCTTTGATTGCGCCGACCTTGCGTTGGACATCTTGCAACGCGAAATCCACCTTTGCGTTTTGGTCAAACTCGATCGAAATGATCGAGACACCTTCTTGTGAAGTTGCTGTAATGCTCGAGACTTTGTCAATGCCTGAGACGGCATCCTCGATCGGCTTGGTGACGGTTGCCTCGATCTCTTCAGGTGCTGCGCCTGGATAGGCAGTGATGACCGTCACGAATGGAATGTTGAACTTGGGCAGAAGCTCGTACTGGAGCGTTGTATAGCTATACGCTCCCAGGAGGAGAAGGACTGTGAAGAAAACGATGACAAGCGAAGGGCGCTTAATCGAAAGCTCAGTGATTGTCATTGCTCAACCTTTTGCGTGTTTAGCACAATCGGCGTTCCATCGGTAACGATGTTGTTACCGGTGACGATGACACGCTCACCAGCCGAGAGACCTTCGAGCACGACGACGTAGCCATTCCGTTCTGCACCGCAGCGGATGCGGCGTTCGCGGGCAGTGTTCGTTGTAGAATCAACAACGAAGACGCGGGCATCTCGGAGACTACCGAGCACTGCATCGCGTGGAATCACGAGTCCTACAAGTGGCTTGACGCCCCCGAACCGAACACGCGCGAACATTCCAGCCTTGAGCTGGCCGTAGGGTGGTGTGATGGTGACCTCAACGGGGAACGTGTGGGCATCGGATGCTTTCGGTGCGATCGCGGTGATACGCCCGCGGTACGTGCTCCCCGGTAGTGCATCACTCTGGACCTCAACTGGATCGCCAACGGCAAGGGAAAACACATCCTGCTCTGGCACGTTCAAAAGCATCTTCAGTTTTGATGCATCTACAATCTCGCAGACAACTGTTCCAGGGTTGACCATCGTACCGACATCCACACGCTTTGCAGTGATTACGCCGCTGATGGGAGCTTTGATTCGTGTGTCGCTCAAGGCGCGGCGAGCTTGGATCAGCTGTGCTTCCGCTAAGCGATACTGCAGGAGCACTTGCTCCCACTGCGCATCGGTTGCCGATCCCTGCTGTTTGAGAAACCAGTAGCGTGCAGAGTCGCTCTTTGCTTTTTCGAAGTTCGCTTGTGCAGTCATCAACTGTGCTCGGCGGAGTTCATCATCGAGCACACAGAGGACATCCCCTTGACGGACACTGCGTCCAAGCTCGATGTTGCATGCAACAATCCGACCGTTAGCTTCGGACGCGACCTGAACGATATTGTTGGGAAGAATCGAGCCTACCAATTCCAGCGTGCGCTCTACGGTGTCCCAGCGCGCAGGTTCTGCAACGACAGGGATAATTGTTTGCAGCACGTTCTGGCTGCGGCGTTCCTGGAGTGTCCGCTTGTTATGTGCCAGGACGGCGATGACTACACCACTGAGAATCAAGACGGGAATAATCCACTTCAAACGGTTCATAGGATGGTGGAGGAGAAGGTGCTACTTGCCAATTGCGTTCAAGAATCGTGCTTTCGCGAGCATATAGTCTGTGCGTGCACTGATCTCGCTTGTGCGCGCTTGAAGGAGAAGCGTTTCTGCTTCGAGGACGTCGGTGCTCGTTGCAAGCCCAGCAGCAAAGCGGCTGGAAACTTGAGCGTAGTTATCCTCTGCTTGGACTGCAGCTTCGTGTGCGGCAACGATGCGCTCGCGGGCGGGACGTAGAGCGACGTAATTCTGAGTGATTTCAACAGCAGCATTGTCGGCCAGTACTGCCGCAGTAGCACGTGCTTGCTCGTATTGCGCACGTGCTTGTCCGACTTGGTACTCAGGTTGGAGCCAGTTCCAGATGTTCCAGCTCAGCCCAATACCCACAGCCCACGTTCCATCGAACTGTTTCCGGTTGGGAAGAATTCGCTGATTTGGGTTCGCCAGCAAGTATTGTGCATTGAAGGCTATTGTAGGGAACCACGCTGCTGAAGCAGCTGCGACTCCAGCTTCTGCTGCACGCAGCCGTGCCTGGCTTGCAGTAATATCAGGGCGTTTCTGCGTTGCCTCCGCAACGATTTGGTCGAGATTGGTATCGAGCGAGTCATCCACCCGCGGGTCGCTTGTCAAGCGGATGGTGGTATTCAACGGAAGACCGACGAGATTGTTCAGTTGCACCGCCAGTGATTGCTCCTGTGACTGCAAATCGAGTAGTTGTGCCCGTGTGTTGGCCAACTGAACGCGCAGTTTGAGCACGTCGCTCGATGTCAGAAGCCCTGCTTTTTGCAAATTCTCTGCATCGCGGATGCGCGCTTGCAGCTGGCGGAGAGTCAGCTCAAGTACTTGCTGTGTTGCACGGAGCTTGTAAAGATTCCAGTACGTCTGCCGCACTGCTGAGCGTACCTTGAGTTCATCGCTGCGGTAATCGTCCGCTGCTGCGAGCGCTTGGTGCGATGCTGCTTCTTCGCTTGCACGGATGCGGCCGCCAGCGAAGAGCACCTGTTGCAATTGCAACTGCACTTGCGTTTGATCGAGGATGACGGGGGCGATTGTAACAGGCTGCGCACCGGGGAACGGTGGGGTAAACTGGAACGGCGGAACCGGCGATAAGTGCGTGTACCCACCTTGGAGCGTCAGCGAAGGAAATTTCGCAGTCGAAACTTCGCTTGTGCGAAGCTCAGCTTGATCGAGTCGCGCGCGACTTGCAGCGAGCAACTTGCTGCTCTCAACAGCGCGTTGCTCTGCCTGGTCGAGTGTCAAATCAACTGTCGGTTGTGCAAGGGATAGTGCGGTGGAGATCGTCAGCAAGAGAGCAATTGAGTACCGCCTGACCATCGGTAATCGTGGTGTGGTTCAAATTCAGCACGCGGCTAAAAACGAACATGGGAACAAAAAAGTGTCGCTCCGCAGCTCTTGTGGTAGTTTCGCTGTGTGCTCACCGCCATCCTGCAATGTACACTCGACTGCTGGCAATCCTTCTTGGCATGTGTGTGACCGCCGCTTGGGCTGGCGAAAAACTCCTTGTGCGTTTTCAGTCGGCTGAGCGGTGCCGAGCGTTTGTTCAGCAGAACGCAGGTGCTGCAGGACATCTGTGGAACAGCCGAGTCTGGAAAGCATCAGGACATGTGTTGGCTTCGACTTCGACTGCAGCGGAAGCACTGGCACTGTTCGAACAGACAGCGGCAATCTGGACACCGAATCCAGATAGCCTCATTCGCATTCTGCGATTTGATACCACCGTGGCTGCTGTATGGAAGCCATACCGCTACCAGCTCGATCGCAGTGCACAGCGGCCAGCTGAGATCGTGCAGCAATGGTACTTGGATGCGCTCGGGGCAACGGATGCATGGCAATACTCTCGTGGTGGTGGTGCCATTGTCGGCGTGATTGATACCGGTATTGACTGGATGCATCCAGATCTCCAGTCGTCACTGTGGATCAATCCAGCAGAGGATCGCAATGGCAATGGGCGCTTCGATCCTTGGCCAAGTGCAGAGGTGCGTGATGGAGTTCCTGGCGATCTCGACGGGATTGATAACGATGGGAATGGATTTGCCGACGATGTCATCGGCTACAACTTCATTGCTCGCCCGCAGGCAGAACTATTCCCGATGGACAATCCGCTTCCGTACGATCGCAATGGCCATGGTACTGCGGTTGCCGCTCTTATTGCAGCGCGTCCTGCCACCAGTGCTGGAATGAGTGGTTTGGCACCAGGTGCAGCAGTCATGGTCTTACAAGCGTTCGATCCGCTCGGCTTCGGAGATGAAGATGACATCGCGCGTGCTATCGTCTATGCTGTTGCCAATGGTGCGCACGTGATCAATTGCAGCTTTGGCGATATTGTGCGCTCTGAACTCGTCGCAGCTGCAATTGCGCTGGCTCAAGCAAGTGACGTCGTTGTAGTTGCTTCGTCAGGCAACAGTGGCTCGCAGCTCCCGCACTATCCAAGCGACGAAGTTGGTGTCCTGAGTATTGGTGCTTCCACACGACAAGGAAAGGCAGCAATCTTCAGCAGCTATGGAGAGCGGCTCTTTCTTCTGGCGCCGGGTGAGCAGGTCCTGAGCGCTGCGGCGGGTGGCGGCTATCAGGAAGGGAGTGGAACGTCCTTCGCTGCACCGCTGGTTTCTGCGACTGTTGCGCTGCTGCGTTCGCTCGATCCCCAGCTCGATAGCAAGTCAATTCGAGTAATTCTCGCTACCACTGCCACACCACAATCCCAGTCATGGCAACTGCGTAGCGGTCACGGCATCGTTTCCCCGCGTGATGCACTTGAGCGCGCTGCGCTCCGCGGCAGTATCGAACTGCGAGCACCACGACATCCCACCTCGTTGTCGGCACAATTGGAGTCGCTCGATGTCGAACTCGACGCTTTGCACCCTTTGCTGGAACGCTGGGAGCTTTTCGCAATCGGAAGAGACACTGCGGTCATGCTGGCAACATCCGATCGATCAACGCTTGCATGGCGCGAGCGCATCGAAGCAGCCCGCATTCCACGAGACTCTCATGTGACCCTCCGAGTCCGTGTTTTCCTACGGACGGGAAAGACAATCGAGGATGCAGCGACGATTGATCGGTTTTCCAGTGAACTGCGTTTTGATTCGCTCCGTGCATTCACCGTATGGTTTGGGCGCGAGCGCAGGCTCCTGCTCCGGGCTCAGATAAACCGGCGTTGCAAAGTTGCCGTGTATGTGCAAAATGACACAGGCGATACGATCCTTGTCTCCACAGGTGATGGGCAGGTGCGACGCTTGCACGCTGTTCTCCTTGACCGATTGATGCCTGGCCGCTACCAGCTTCGTGTGATAGCTTGGGAGGGTGCTGATAGTGTCAGTGCTACACTCGACTCCGTTGTCCTTCCTGCTCAGGCAGGCTCGAATGCCGAGTGGAGACTGGCTCGATACACAGCAGAGCCACTGCTGCTGGCAGGCAGCGCATCACCTTCTGCGGGTACACTCTGCGCCACACGATTCCGTGGCGTCCAAGAGGCTACACTTCTTGAGCGCGACCAGGATACGTTTCGCATCATCGCACGTTCGGGGCGAACAGCATTCCTGCGTGGTATTGGTGATGTCAATGGCGATGGTCGCGCAGAGGTGCTCACCTACGATGCCGGCGATACGAGGTTGTATGAGTTTCAGCCCACACCCTTTGCATCCGTGCTCTGGGGAGATACTCTCCGGCATTCGTTCTGGGCTGCCGCACTTGCAGACATTACAGGCGACCAGCGACCTGAAATTCTTGGCTTCCGCACAAGGCGGATTCTGCAAAATCCTGATGGTACTACGCAGCCACGGAGCGACGCACTCGTCGCAGTTCAATGGAATGGTGCTCAGTTCGTTGAGCTTGATAGCATTGAGCTTTCCTCTCCACCACAGGCAGGAAGAACGCTGAACACAATCTCGGCGCCACTATGTGCCGTCGGCGATTTCGATGGCGATGGCGTCATCGAGATTGCGTATGCTGACAGTGACGGTGACCTCGAAATTGTCGCATGGAAATCCGGCAGATTCGTTCGGGAATTCGGTGCACCGTCCCCACCATTTCTTGCCGGCGCAGGAACGGAATTTGTCGCAGCCGCCGACGTGGACGGCGATGGCAGAGCAGAAATTCTCACCGGAGCCGCGGCACTCCCGACCTACAACGCGTTGGGAGAGTATGAGCCACCGCTGTGGCGATTTGCTCTCTACCGCGCCATCGCACCGAATCGCTACGAGCTGGTGTGGGAAGAGTACTTCTACAGCGTGCGATATGGGAGGCCATACTACGATGGCGTTGCTACAGGCGATCTCGATGGCGATGGCAAAGCAGAAATCGTGCTTTCGCTCTTTCCCTTCGCGTATGTTTTTTCCTGGAGCCGTGGTACACCAGAGTTGATCGCCATCCAAGACTCGGTATGGTCGAACGGTGCACTCGTCGCCGATCTAGAGCGTGATGGGACGGTAGAGCTTGCGCTTACCCGAGGTATCCAACAACCACGCACACAATGGTTCGTGTACGAGCAATCTCCATTGCGTGCTCCTGCAATACTCGATGCCTATTTCCGGAGTGATGGAGCGCTCGTATGTATGTGGCTCCCACGCGATCGAGCAGAGCACTACGAGATCCGTGTCGCCAGTAGCGTCGTTGCGCGGACTAGTGATACGTTGATCGTTCTTCCCACAGCAATGCTCCCACCCTGCGTGCAATGCAGTCTTCAGGTGCGTGCTGTAACGGAGTTCGATAGCTCGCGGTGGAGTGACCCATTTGTGGTTGTGCGCAGTGAGCCACTCAAACTCGTCGCAGCAGATACGCTCACGGCTGGTGATCGCATTCTTCGTCTCACCGTTGGTGGCATTCTTCCTCCGCATGGGATTGCTCCATTTTCGCTCGGTATCGAACGGGACAGCCTCACGCTGCGTGCAGAGTACACTGCTGCAGCGGGAGCACAGCGATTACTTGCGTGGCTTGGCAGATCGCTCGATGAAGGGCTTTATCGCGTGTCACTTGCCGCAGGGACCGTTGATGGTGTCGGAAATCGTTCGCCTGCGTCGTCGGTGTACCTGTACGTTCGTCCACAGGTAGAGCGTTCGTCGCAATTCTACGCCGAGCGAGTTGTAGCGTGGAGCGATACCGCCGTCTCCGTTCGATTCAGCCAAGAGCCAGACCTCTCCACGCTTGCACTCGATAGCATCGTGGTCGAGCCGTATGGCGCAATCATTGGCTGCGTCTATGGTGGTGATTCCCAGACAGTCGAATTCAAACTCGATCGCCGCTTTCGGTATGAAGCTCGTGGGATCATGTTCACAATGACGCTGCCACGATTGTTTCGTTCCAGTGCAGGAAACTTTATCGCAAGCAACGGTGGAAATGTCGTGGCATGGTACTACGCCGCCGATGTTCTCCAGACGCAAGCATTCCCACAGCCGTGGTCACGGAGCAGAGATCGCGAACTTCATTTCTCGAATGTGCCGCCCGGGGCAACTGTGATCATTTCTCTCCTCGACGGCATCGAGCTTGCCCAGATAGAGGCCGTTGATCCCTCAGGAGGGGTGCGCTGGCTGCCGCGTCTTCCGGATGGGAAGCTCTTGCCTGAAGGTATCTACCTCTACCGGATTCGCTTGCCTGACGGGACAGAACCAGTCGCACAAAAATTCGTTGTGGTGCCGTAGTACCGCTGTCCAATCACGCTTGGGGTAGAGCAGAGGATTGAGGGTCGGTACAAAGCGACTGGCGCAGCCCTCCGATGTTGCCGTTGCTCAACAGTAGAAGGACATCGCCGTTCTGGACGGTATCGTTGAGAATCGCTCTTGCAGCATCGCCCCAGTCGCTGCTGTCAGGAACGAGGATGCATGGAATGCCGCGTGCGTCGAGGTCGCGCTGCAACCGCTCGCGATCGAGGCGCTCTGTTGGGGCATAACGTTCGGCACGATAGACTGGGCAGAGAACCACGACATCGGCACCTGCAAGTGCATCGGCGAATTCTCGCTGGAAGATGGAGCGAACAGAGGTATTCGACCGCGGCTCAAAACAAACGACGATGCGACGGTTGGGGAAACGCTGCCGCGCTGCATCGAGCGTTGCTTTGATTGCTGTTGGGTGATGCGCAAAATCATCCACGACTGTTGCACCATGCCAAGTGCAGAGGATTTCAAAGCGGCGTTTCGGTGGCACAAAAGCCTCCAATACCTCGGCAATCCTTGTGCGGTCAAGTCCAAGATGCCGCGCGACGGCGATTGCTGCAGTTGCATTCCGCACGTTATGCGCTCCGTGCATGCGAAGGGTAAACGTTCCGTAGTGTGTTGTGCCCTCTTCGACTGCGAAGGTGGTGCGTTCTTCGTTGCATTCGACGATCTGTGCACGAAGCTGGCTGCCATCGCTCATTCCATAGTGGAGGACTGGAGCAATCGAGCGATCAACAACACTGCGCGCACCGGGATCATCGCCAGCTGCAACGATTAGCCCATTGCGGGGGACGAGCCGAACGAGTTGTTCGAAGGTAGCTCGGACGCTCGCGTAGGTCGGGAAAATGTCTGCGTGGTCGTACTCGATGCTCGTGATTACCAGCACGTGTGGCATCGTATGGAGGAACTTGCTCCGTTTGTCAAAGAACGCAGTATCGTACTCATCCCCTTCGAGAACGAATAGCCCACCAACCGGAGCACGTACGCAGCTTGCACCGAGTTGCTCGACGGCACCACCGATGAGGTAGCCACTGGGGAGTCCACAGGAGCGGAGAATCCAAGCAATCATGCTCGTCGTGGTGGTCTTGCCGTGCGTGCCGCTGACGACAATACGTGTGCGGTGCTGGAGGAAGTGGCATCGCAGCAGCTCCGGCATCGAGATGAGGGGAAGGTTTGCATCGAGCGCAGCTTCCAGTGCGGGGTTGCCTCGACTGATCGCATTGCCAACGACGATAGCATCGGGCTGAAATGCCAGTATGTGCTCTTGGCTGTAATCTTCAGCAAACGGAATCCCGCTCCGCGCAAGCATGGTGCTCATCGGCGGATAGATGCCACTATCGCATCCACTAACGATTGCACCGTCGTGGTGGCATGCAAGAGCGACCGAACCCATTGCAATGCCACCGATACCTAAAAAGTAGAGCCGCGCGCCGTTGAGCGTGGACGAAGTAAAAACAGCCATGCTGAATGAGGATCATCAAGTTGAACAAAGTCTCGGCGGCGGAGCAGATCGAGTGCTTTCGCACGCTTGGCGATAAAGACAACGTCACGATCAACGGAACTGTTGAGCAGGAAGGATTCCCACTGCGAACGTTCGACACCGTAGTGTCGTGGGCTTTGTTCAGGGCGGCGCTTGCCGTAAAAAAGGTGCACGTACGTTTTGAAGCCGGTCGGATGTAAAATCACATCGCGATCGCTGTAGCGGCGGCAGAATTCGACGAGTTCTCGCTGTGTGAAGTCCTGGATGCGCGGCGCGACAACCCGCAGAAATGCCGATACGCTCAGTGCAATACCTACCAGCAGCGTTACAACTGCAGGGCGGGGCATGCGCCGCATGAGCGCGATTGCAATGATCGCCGCCCCAAGTGCAAGTGCTCCAGCCATCCACTCTAGACCAGTCCAACGAGGTCGAGCAGTCTCGACGATGCTCCGAGCGAACGGATCATGGACAAGTGAAAGGAGAAGCTGCTGGCTGGAGAGCACAAGCGGTGTAGCGATCATTGCAGTACCTACCATGATGGTGCCCAGGGCGATCGCTCCGATCCAGCGCCGCTGCTCGGGATGGTACCACCAGCGATGGAGTGCCTGTGCGGCAAAGAACGTGATCGGATAGTACGCCAGCGAGGAGTAGTGCACAATCTTCGTCTTCACAATCGAAAAGACGACAACGACAACAGCGAGCATCGTCGCAAAGAGCAGCGATTGCGCGTTCAGTTGCTCGATACGACGGCTCGTGCGGAATGCAGCAAATGCCAACCACGAAGCGGGAAAACACCCAAGCAAGAGAACGAAGACGTGATAGTACAGCGGCCCGCTATGCCCGGCATCACCTGTGGTTAGCAGCCGCAGTTGGTACTCGATAAACGAACGCATGAACCATTGCCCATATGAGCTTCGGTCGCTGAGTAACCACAGCCCAAACGGAACCACGCTCAACGCACCAACAATTGCAGCATCCGCCATAGTACGGCTCCAGCCGTATTGCCGCCACCACACAAGCAAGAGGGGCGTGCCGACCAACAGGATCGCCACTGGTCCTTTCGTCAGGACCGCAAGGCCGAGCAGTATGCCACTTGCACATAGGAGGAGCCATCGCCGCTTACTTGTGATGCTTTCAAGGGCTGCAACGGTTGAGGCAACCATCAGGAAGTTGAAGAGCGGATCAATCAAACCGGAGTGCATGTAGAAGTTTGGCAGCAATGAGCCTACCCACAGCAGCGCCCAGAGCGCACCGAAGGTTTCATCAACCCACCGACGTCCAGTATATGCAAGCAGAAGGACCGTTGCGATGCCAACGATCGCGTTGGGAAAGCGAGCGGCGAATTCGTTGACACCGAACAGATGCATTGCTGCTGCTTGCACCCAGAAAAACAGTGGTGGTTTTTCCCAGAACGGCTCAAAGTCAACTTGTGGGTGGTAGTAGTCTCCGGAAACAAGCATCTCGCGAGCGCATTCAGCAAAATTTACCTCGTCCCAATCGAACAGGTACGCATTGCCAAGAAACGGCAGAACTGTTACTCCCACGAGCAACGCAAGCAAGAGCGAAGTGCGCGTGTGCGATCTCATCACTAGCGGTTTCTTCGGAGGTACAAAAGCAAATGGGCGTAGAGCAACATCCAGATTGCGCGGTGGATGACTGTCAAGGGCAGGTTTTCCTGCAGTCGAGGCCGCTTGTGGTAGTTGCCACCAGGGAGCTGAACGGCAGGATTGAGTGCATACACTGCAGGAGTTGCGTAAACTTCGACGCGGACGTAGTCAGCCACTCGTGGGAGCCACAGTGCAGCACGCGCGCGTCTGCCGAAGCGGGCAATCACATTGCCGCCACTAATGAAGCGGATCGAATCTGCAGGTGCACCAAGGTGCACAACGAGGCTATCCCCAATGATAGATTGCTGCGGCACGCCAATCGGAAGTTCAGCGTGCTGGGTGCGTACCGCAATCGTGTGGCCATTTCGGTATGCATGATACAGGTCCGCGGGTGTCCAGTTCGGTGGGAGTGCAATAAGGGTCAGGCAGACGCCTGTTTCGCCGTCGCTCGAGACGTCATGGCAATCATCGTTGCCGACGCCCCAAACGAGGATACCATTGGAGAGCGCTGAGTCCCAGTGGGCAAGCGATGTTCGATAGTGGTTGAAGACTTCAATGCAGTCATAACCGCTGAGCAGTGTCATGTCGTGCTCGCTATAGCTTGGGCGTCCGAATGCGGGGTGTGCAGCGATCAGCACTTCGGCAGTGGGACGGAGGACATCGAGAATCCACTGTTTGACGAATACTGTCTGCGGAAGCACGCAATCAAGCCACACAACCGATCGGGCGCCGAGGACCAGCTGGTGTGTTTTCTGGATGTTGTACCCGTGCTCGTAACACGGCAGGTGCTTCCAGCCGTTGCCGAGCGAGTCTATTCGTTGGTAGTTCGAAAGTGCAAGAGCCTCGTAGCCGAGCTGGCGATAAACAGAATCAATTGCGTTGAGCGAGTTCTTTCGACCATCGGTTGCGCCGAACCATGCACGGCTGTGAAGGTGCACATTGACCTTGCTCCACGTTCCTGCCGCGGTTGCGTAGGGATTGTACCATGCCGTCGAATCATCCGAGCGCTCCTGAGCGATTTGTGCTTGGGCGGTCGCCAGAGCACTGCGGAATGGGCGGGGTGGTACGATGTCGTAGAGCGGAGCAGCAGCATAGGGAAACGTAACTGCAACGACAATCGCTGCTGCAAGTACCTTTCCGACGGTGCGCATCATTAGAGGTCAGCGACAAGCGATAGTGTGTGAAGTGGTGATGCAGTGTATCCCCGTGCGATTGCATAGTCGAGGCGAATAGGAATCGGGAGCGAAAGGGTAAAGGAGACACCGCCGCTAAGCAGTGTTCCTGGAAAAAGCTGGGGTCGCCCAAGCGATTCCCCGTAGAGCGCAACCCCACCACGCAGTGCAACCAAGTGATGGGGGACAAGTTCTACACCGGCGATGATAGTTGGCGTGAGCGCTCCAGCCCGCAGCTGCGCTTCCAATCCGATGAGTATGTGCTCGGTGCTGGGAAGCTCGACAGTGTCCGTTGTTCCTAATGTAGCGCTGGTTATCGGGACGTACTCGGTGGAGAATGGAATCTGGCTAGATATTCCCATGCGGAGGATCCAAGGCAGAGAAAAGCGTTCTGCGCCATAAGTCATTACACCGAGATGTTGTATGCTTAGGCCCAGTGTGGCACGATCGAGGACGGAGGTAACCAACCCAGCATCGAGCGCAACACCACTGCCCGTGGATGCAGCATCGGGTGCAGAGGCATAGAACAATCGTCCACTAACGCCGAGGCTTGTAACTTGAGTCAACCGGTAGGATGCTGCCACTGAGCCATAACCCTGCCTAATCGTTCGAGTGCCGAGGGCGGTGCCACTTTGATCACGTTGGGTGATTGTTCCAGCATTCAAGCCGACGATGCCCGCCCCAAGTGTGAGTTGTTCACTTACGGGAAATGCGGTGGCGACGTTTGAAGGGGAGCGTCCAAAGGACAACAGTGTCGTCCCCACTGTAACGGTGGCGCTATCTCTGAGGTACCCGATACATGCAGGATTGGTAAAAAGTGCGCTCGGCTCATCAGCACATGCGACTTGCATGCTCGACAGTCCCGCTGCCCGTGCACCGATAGGCCGCAACAGGAATGATTCTACCGATAGTGATGAGCGTTCCTGGCAGAATGCAATGCTGTATAGCGTAAGCAACGCGGCAAGTCGTGTGCGCATGGTCAGTGCTCACGTTCTAACGTGAGATGAAGACTTTGTCAGCCAGGCGAATGCTTGAGCCTTGCACAGAGACGATGTAGAGCCCGTTGGGAAGTTCGCTCAGCGTGGCGGTGAAATCCCTGTAGGAATCGTCTGCTTGCACTGGCCCACGGTAAATTTCCTTGACTCGCTTGCCGAGCATGTTGTAGAGCGAAATTTCCATCCATGATTGCGAGTCGGCAAGGTCGAGACGGACGGTGAGGAGATCGCTTTGACCGTCGAAGCTGATGCTGACGATGCGGGAGGATTTCCGTACAGTGTCGTTGAGAGGGCGGGCCAGACGCGCTGTTTGAAGGTATGTTGCTGCAAGGAATGCTTTCGTTCGTCCGTGCTGGGTGTGGCTACACGTAGCGCTCATCTCTACGGTAGAAAATCCAGCGATCGCTACTGCAATCAGTGATGCGGTCACAGTGTGCTTCATAGGCGATCGAGCAAGAGTGTTTGTCACGTACTTTGACAAAGATAGCTGTTCAGCGTTGACTTTGCGACTGTCCTTCTTCATGGCCATTGTACTCTCGACTGATGCGTTCGAGCAGCGCGAGCAAATCTCGCTCCTGTTCGGTTAGCTCACGGGAGGTTACCGCAGGGTCTTTCTGGCTCGGTTGCGCTGTTGATTGGCTCAGGAAGAAGAGCTGTTCATCAATGTGTTGCGTTGATCGTTGTTCCCTGATGGTGCGGTATGTGTCTTCGTCGAAGTCGAAAAGTTCTGGTTCTTCATCTTCCCCTGGCTGCGGTTCTACACTCCGGCCAGATGCAGCCGATGAATGATTGGGTTGTTGTTCGATCGGTTCTTCGATGAGTCTGAGTAGTTCGTCGAACGGTGGGAGAGGGGTGTCTTCCACAGAAGGTTCAGGGGGTGGTGGTGCTGGTGGGGGAACCTGCTGGGCAAGCGCTTCTGCAAGTTGCGCGATACGGTTGCGACGCCAACGGAAGTAGCCACGGAGCAAAATGATACCGATGAAAAGAAGTGTCCCGCCAGCCATCAGAAGCGGAAGTGACACGCTCCACGGTGAAGCTGAAATTGTTTGCTGCGTGTTCGCTGAGTCATTGCGCCCCTGGAATCGGCGCAACTGGGCGAACAGATCACTATCTCCAGATGTTTTCTGGCCTGCTGGAGAAGAAGTAGAGTCCGCAGCGGCGGGTGGTGCAGATACTTGCTCGCGGGCAACAAAAATGTCCAGTGGGGAAAGCAGCGTTGTATCCTCTGCAGTGGGTTGCTCAAGGAGAGGCGGCGTGCTCGGAGGACGCCCGACCACTTGCACAAAGCGCTCACGGAGAGCTGATGCCCGACGGGTATCGGAAGCTGCTTCGTAAATGCCGGCGAGCGCTGCGAGTGCGTCAGGGAGCACAGCCTTCTGCCCCACTAGCGGTTCGAGGTAGTCTCGTGCTTGCTGGGTACTGCCCTCGAGCGCTTTTGCCAGACCAAGCCATTGGGATGCTTCACGCTGCCCCCGTGCAAGTGCAGAGCGCCAAAAACCTTCTGCGCGGCTATATCGGCGCTAGGACCATGCGTCAATGCCATAGGCAAGCAGTCGTTCACCGGGATCGTCCCAATTGACTGCGCGGATGTAGAGCGATTGTGAGTACGGCACTGGCGAGATGACATACCCCAGCCCGCTGCTCCGTTCAACCAGGACCAGGCACCCGGATGGCTTGTTACGGACAAAGAGCGCAGTAAACGCTGAACCAGCCGGGAATGCCAACTCTCGGACACTATCGGCTGGCCGAATTCCCTCAAGTTCGATGCGTAGTTGATCGGAAGAAGCGGTGAAATCTTCTCGCCAGCGGAGTGCGGGTGCCGTCGTAACCAGCAGCAGCTCACGTTCGGAGAGCCGAACTACGCGCACTAAACTGTCGCTCGGTGCAGCGGGTACCGATGCTGACAGAAGCGCCAGCAGCACTGTTGCCAGAAGTCCAAGCGCAAGGCGTCGCTCCATCGTAGCTTGAAAGCGTTGCTGCTGCAAATATCGGCAATACAGGATTGTGCACTGCAAGCCCTGTGCCACGGATTGATCGCACAACGCCGATCGTTTAACAGGCGCAAGTGCCTCGATTGGTGCGGCACTGCACAGGAGGATGAGCCGGTATTTTTGCTGCGCAACTACTCAAGTGCAAAACGCACATATGGAGCACTTCATCGTAACTGGTGATCTTTTCGGTGATCAGCTCATCGAGACCGAAGTCCACAGCGATTGTGTTCGCATATCGGATCAGACCTTCCACATCAAAGCCACCGAAGACGCAGGCATATGGCTCTGTGCGGGGGACGGGCACGCAATGCCTGCGTATGTCGAATGCGATGCAACAGGGACCGTCCGCATCACGATTGGCGGCTACCCATACGTGGTCAAGTGCTACCCTGCGCGGTATGGCACAATGCTCGGAATTATTGCCAACGCGCAGCAACGGCAGCATAGTAGCATCCATGTCCGCGCGCCAATGCCTGGTCTCATCAAGGCGGTCAACATTGCAGAAGGTGCAAGTGTCCGTCGTGGGGAGAGCATCATCGTCCTGGAAGCAATGAAGATGGAGAATCTCCTGCGTGCACCAATGACAGGTGTTGTGCGGTTGCTCGCCGTCGTATCAGGTCAGACGGTCGAGAAAGGCGATCTCCTCTGCACGATCGAACTCGATGGCCAACTGGAGCGCCAAAGCGATGGTTAGGGCGCAGTGATCTTTTGCACAAGCGGATGCACGAAGGGGTACGAGCATTCGATCCCGCTGCCACGTTCGAGCTTTTTCAATTTGCTTTTGAGCAGAGCGCGACGCATCGGCGAGATGCGTTCGAAAAAGTACACGCCACTGAGGTGGTCGGTCTCATGCTGGAGGACGCGTGCCAGCAGACTTTCGGCTTCAATACGGTGGTGATGCAGCTCGAGATCATCGTATTCAACTGTTACAGCAGCCGGCCGGACGACAATTTCACGAATACCAGGCACACTCAAGCAGCCTTCTTCGTACTCCTCCATCGCTTCGGATGCAGCGATGATGCGTGGGTTGAGAAGGCACAGTGGAGGAGTACGCTCGCCATCTTCGACGTCGCTGATATCTACGACGATCATTGCATGGGGCTGCCCCACTTGGTTAGCGGCGAGCCCAATACCATTGGCGTTTCGCATCGTCTCGAACATGTTTTCCGCCAGGGAGATGATTTCGTCGTTGACCGAAGTAACAGGCTGCGCGCGGCGGCGAAGGACGGGATGATTGTAAAGGTAGATCGGCAGTATCATTGTGTGCTCACCGAAGAGTTGATTGAATCAATGACGGTCAGAAGGTCGCTGATGTCTTCGAGCACAAAATCAGCCGAGACGTTCTGGTTGCCGAAAGCATCGCCGTATTTGGCAAAGGCTGTGAGCATACCGACGTTCTTAGCGCCAACCATATCGCGTTCGGCCCAGTCGCCAACCATGATTGCTTCCTTTGGTGGGATGCCAAGCTGGGCCAGTGCTGCAAGGAATGGCTTTGGGCTGGGCTTGCGTTCGCCAGTGTCATCGTAGGTAACGACAACCTCGAAGAGGTGGTGGTAGTTGATGTGGCACAGACGCAACCACGCTTCACGTGCGGGAGCATCGGAGACAACGCCGAGCCGGATACCGCGCCGCATCAGCGCCATGAGTGTCGCTGTCGCATGTGGGTAGGGTGTCAGCGCGGCTTCACGGGCGCGACGGTAAGCGATAATCCCTGCGGAAAGAATCCGATAGTCCACTCGTCCGAGACACTCCTGCAAGAGTTGATCGAAAACCCGCTGGTACTCAATGCCCTGCTCTTGGTAAATCTGGTCAATGTGAGCGCGAATTTTCTCGAAGGTCAGATCCAATCCAGCGTCAATCATTGCAACGACGGCAGCATCAATCGCCTGACGCTTCATCGCCATAAAGTCCACGAGCGTATTGTCCAAGTCGAAGATGACTGCGCGAATCATGGGAGGTTCATCTGTTTGGTTGGTCTTCTCTGAATTTTTCGAAGCAGATCGCCGAGCACTAGTGCAGCTGCTGTTGCCAGCGATGCTGCTGTAACGAGGGACCCTGTAGCGAAGGTTGCGCTCTCGTAACGCAACTCGATCTGATGCTCGCCTGGCGGGAGGAATACGCCACGCAAGCAGTAGTTCGCACGGTATAAGGGGACACGCACTCCATCTACGTAGGCATTCCATGCGGGATAGAAAATTTCACTCAGCACTGCAAGTGCTGCCGAACTGCACCGCACGTAGTAACGCACGCGGTCGGGGGTGTATTGCACGATGCCGATGCTATCGCGCTCGGTGTTGGTGCCGAGAGGATAGGGTAATTCTTCCTCGAGAATCGCACCACTGTGGTAGTCGAATGCTGAATCACTACGCATCACCTCCGCAACGCGGGCAGGTTCGACGACGCGAGCGTTGTGGACGAGCCATGCCATTGGGAAGGCACTCGGACGCTCACGGAATGCCCAACGCCCGAGCGAATCTTGAGCAATTGCCCACCGAATCGCCAGAAGGTCAGCAACTTTCTCGGGTGAAGCAACGGCAGGGTGTCGCCGCTTGAGGATGAGCTGGTTGTAGCCCTCAAAGAGCATAACGCCATCAACAAGACCTTGATTCCGTTTGAGTGCGATAATTCCCGGCTGGCGCATCGAAACGCGAAAGACACGCTCCGGCGGGCTGGGCAGGAGCACCTGCCGAAGCTCCTCAGGGAACACTGCGCGATACTCATCGGCGGGGTTTGAGCGCCCTTGGCTGAATGCTGCATGCGCCGATTGCAGATCGAAGAAGACGATCGCTGCTACTGCAGCACCGAGCCAACCTGAATGCACGCGACGTAGCCGCAGCAGCGCTGCGGTCGCAACGAGTCCGAGAAACACAAATTGCCCCCAGGCGCTGGCTGAGATTGCTTGCACCATTCGCTCCGGTGGATTGACAAGCGCACCACTTGCGACACCTACAACGATCGATGCGCAGCAGGCAATGATACCAAGCCAGGTACGGAACATCGCAGGCGAAATCGAACGCGCCATTCGATCCCAGCCGTAGGCTGCCAGCAGCGTTCCGGCAAATGCAGCAGCGAACATCATCCGCGCTGGAATCCGTACCTGACCGAACAGCGGGAGCTTATAGAGCAATGGGTAGAGGAAGCCATTCGATCCTAACGCAAACAGCACAGCAAGCACCGCTACAGTGACAAGCAGCTTGACCAGGCGACTTTCACGCCAGCAGCACACTGCTGTCCAGAGTGCGAGCGCAACAATTCCGATACCGAAGTAAAATGCAGTGTCCCAGTAGAGATACGACTGCCCGGAGCCATAGTACGGCATCGGGTTGGACACACCGGGTGGGAGTGCAATGCCAAAGGCTTTCGGTATGAGTGCGGTCAGCAATTGCTCCGGTGCGAGCGACCCTTCTGTTGCTTGCTCATAACTCAAACTCGCACGTTCAGACTGTTCGGCAAGCTCGCGGGAAGGGAAGTACTGGATGCCGTATATCCCAACGGCGAGCACTATCAAGGCGATGGCTTTTCCTAACCCGCCAAAGCGACCCCTCCATGTATCGCGTTCGCTCAATGCCCACCAAAGCGAAACGATCATGCAGAGGGACAGTGCGTAGAGGCTCATTTGCGGAGCACCGGAGAGCAGCATCATTCCACCAACCAGTCCGCCCCAGCCAATTACTGCAATCGAGGATGTAACAATTGCTCGTCGGAGGAAGAGAACAACAAGCGGCAGCCACGCAAGATGCTCGATGAACATCGGGTGGTGGGTATGCAGCGCAAGCGGTGCTGCAAATGCGTAGCCGATCGCTGCAATTCCACTCGCCGAAGGCGATAGCCCAAGCTGCCGAGCTAAGAGGTACATTGCCAGCTGTGCAACAAAAAAATGTGCGATGATGAGCAACTGGAGCCAGTACACTCCATTTGTCCGATGCGCTCCAATGAGACGATCGAAGAACATGTGGGGCGGGTAGTACAACGCCGTTTGCACGTCCGCTTGAAATGGCATGCCGCAGAAGCTGTACGGATTCCACTGCGGCACGGTGCCTGACTCGAGCATCCGTCCCGCATAGACGCGGTTAGGGTAGACTTGCTCGGTAAAGTCATCCCAGAAGTACGCCTTCCCCAGAATGTGGGGGCGAAAGAAAAGAAAGGTTGTCGCAAGGAAAGCGATAGCTGCGATCGTGTACTCGCTTCGGAGGATCTTCCAGCCCTTCGATGCCACACTACATGCCAGATAGTTGAACGCTTGCCTACGAAATTACCGCCCGTCCTGTGCGTGGAGGGATCGCACGTAGGAAAGCACCCGAACATCGGGCACATCCCACGGGAGCGTGCATCCGGAAAACAGTGGTAACCGCTCTGGTGGATAGGCAGCCATTTCCTCCGGGCGAAAATCGAGCCCAGTGTTGATCGGTACACACTCACCGAACTCACTTCCGCACGTAATCATGGGAATGCCACCGGGAAGCTGTGTGCACAGGGCATAAGCGTACGCAGCTACATTGAAGCCACGCGTTGCAATTCTGGGGGTGTTGTGCGTGTCCGGTGTAGCGAAGAATCGTAGGGCAGATGGTGCAGAAAGCGATGCAGCATACCGTCGGAAAGCTTCGATCGAGTGTGCATGGTGCCAGCAGTCGCCGACAACTGCATCGAACCCGAGCTGCGTGGCAATAGGATCGTTCCGGTCGAAACTTTCTGCGATGAGCAGCAGACTCGGCTTTGCACTGCGTGCACACGTAACGATGCGTTCGAGGAGTGCTCGTGGAAAGGCATGCCCCATATCGAGCAGGATGCCGTCAACATCGAAACGTTCGATGAACGAGGGAGCAATTGAAGAAAGGTAGTTCCACAGCGTGCGATTCTCCCACCCATCGAGCTGCGATGCAAAATAGCGAATAGTGTTGTACGCGATGTAGCCATAGTCTGGGTGGTTGTGAAGACGGAAATACGTGATGTCGGTCCAGAGTGGCTGTGTATCGTTCGGTGGGTAATCCGCAAATGCATTCGGGACACATACCAACGTCCCATCGGCGGTGTGGCCACAGAATGTGCCGTCGCTGTTGCTCCACACTTCAACCGGTGGCTCGGTGAACAGTGAACGGTAGCCTTCGTCCGGCTCCGGAAGTGCATCGAACGTGCCGTTCGATACTGCCCGCTCGATTGTGGCGAGTGTCTCTGCGTTGAAGTTTGGCGGAGAAAGCGGCTGCGGTGCATCCACGCGTATCCAGTAAAACCACTCCGGATGCTGAGCGATCAGCGGGCAGTCAAGCGATGCCACTCGAAGTGCTAACTCCACGACAACGCCAATCCCTACGCGGTGGCATGCCTCGACAAGTGCGGCCATCTGGGTTTCGGCATCAAGCTCAAGGATTGCCTCTGCGAGAGTTTCTTCGATTGTCGTGTGCCGACGAGGTGCATAGGGTGATCCGAGCGTTCCTTTCGCTCGGGCACGGCCATGGTCAGTTGGCGGCAGCAGCAGTAGCCAGGTCACGCCGAGTGATTGCAGGTACGGAAGCAACGCGATCGTTTTGAGCAGGCTACCTGTCTGACGCCAACCATCCGAAGAAACGGCGTAGGAAATTTCTCCAGTGCCGCAATGGTCCCACGCAGTCAGATAGCGAACTGGGGCGAGGTAGAAGAGTTCCTTCTGCCGACGTTGAGGGCGGAGCGATCGTTCCGGCAGTGAAAGAATCTGTTCGATGATCGAGCGGTAGTATGCAGCCGGATGCTGAAGTCTGCGGACACCTGCGTATGTGTGCGGAGGCAGCCAGAGTGTCGGGATGCAGTAGCTGGCTGTGAGCGATTCGATCGCGCAGAGCTTTTTCCGTACGTGCTCCAGTGGGGTGGGCATCAGAGTTCCTCGATGGAAAGCGCATCAGAAGCTGCACCAGATCGAAAATACTCGGCGATTGTTTGCGCGGTACGGTTGCCAACGACGGCAGCAATCGCATCGAGCGGTGCTTGCTTGATTGCAGCAACTGACCCAAACTGCCGAAGGAGCTTCGCAGCGGTTTTTTCGCCGATGCCAGGGATGTCGAGCAGTTCAGTGGTCAACGTCCGCTTGGTGCGGAGCAGCCGGTGGTATTCAATCGCGAAGCGATGCGCTTCGTCGCGGATGTGCTGCAGCAGCCGCAAACTGCTCGAGGTTCGTGGGAGCAGTAGTGATTCACGTTCGGTGGGAAGGAATACTTCCTCGAGCCGCTTTGCAAGCGCAATGATTGGTATGCGGTCGCTCAGTCCGAGTTCGCTCAGGATTGCGCACGCAGCCATGAGTTGTCCTTTGCCACCATCTACGACGATGAGATCGGGAAGTGGCAAGTTTTCCCGAAGTACGCGTTCGTATCGGCGGCGTATCACTTCCGCCATTGCGCGATAGTCATCGTTGCCGGGAACGTTCCGCAGGCGGTAGCGCCGGTATTCGCTCTTGAGCGGTTTGCCATTTGCAAAGACAACCATCGAAGACACGTACTCGCTGCCTTGAATGTGCGAGTTATCGAAGCACTCGATCCGAAGTGGTGGCTTGGGAAGCCGGAGGTCTCGCTGCAACGAAGCGACACTACGAGGGACTGCGTGCTCGCGCGTTGCACGGTGGAGCAGCCAATCGCCGAGCTGGTACTCTGCGTTCGCTGTTGCCAGAGCGATGAGCTTACGCTTATCCCCAAGTTTCGGAACGGCCAGCTCGACACGCTTGCCACGAACACTGGCGAGCCATTGTACCAAGAAGTCCGCCTGGTCGCCGAGTTCGAGTGGGAGTAAAATTTCCGTGGGAATGTCGTCGGTCTCCAAGTACCAACGTTCGAGCACGGTCCGGACGATCTCGGCCAAGTCGCTCTCGGCAGTGGGAACTATCCACTGCTGCTTGCCGATGACTTTTCCTTCGCGTGTCAGGAGCATCACAACGCATGCGTAGCCGTCGCGCGCTGCAACGCCGAGGATATCGCGGTCAATGAGTTCGGTCGTCACAACTTTTTGTTTGGCAACGTAGCTGCGAAGCTTCTGGAGACGGTCGCGGAGTTCAGCCGCCTGCTCGAACTTCATCTGCTCGGCAAGCAAGTACATTTGCTGCTCAAGATGCTGCTCGATCAGCTTCGTTTTACCGCGGAGAAAGTTGATCGCCTGCTCGATGTGTTGGCGGTAGTGCTCGCTCAAGACAAGTCCTGCGCATGGTCCTTCGCACTTGCCAATGTGGTAATCGAGGCAGACTTTGTACTTGCCACGTGCGATGCTTTCTTGGTCGAGCGGAAGCGAGCAACTACGGATCGGGAAGAGCATCCGAATCATCTTGAGCAGAAAAT
Source organism: Candidatus Kapaibacterium sp. (assembly GCA_026003495.1). Taxonomy (GTDB): domain Bacteria; phylum Bacteroidota; class Ignavibacteria; order Kapaibacteriales; family NICIL-2; genus NICIL-2. The sequence goes on from BPHK01000001.1 coordinate 1,175,651, forward strand.
GCATGGATTGCACATCTGCATACGGACCGAAGTATAAGCTCCCATCTCGGACGACACGGCGTGTTGGAAAAATTCGCGGAAACTCCTCGTTGGTAACGCGGATGTATGGATAGGTTTTGTCGTCTTTGAGCAAAATGTTGTAGCGCGGCTTGTGCTCCTTGATGAGATTGTTTTCGAGGAGGAGCGCTTCGACCTCCGTATCGGTGACGATCCAATCGAGAGCGGTTGCTCTGCGCATCAGGGCGGTCGTTTTCGCATCGTGATGGCGGGAACTATCCAGGTATTGCCGCACCCGCTGACGGAGATTTTTCGCTTTACCGACGTAAAGGATCGTTCCGCGTGAATCCTTGAATAGGTACACGCCTGGGCGGGAAGGCAGCTGCGTAACTGCCTGCACAAGCTCTGGTGCAATTTCACGCGAAGCCATCACGATCAATGCTGACGAATGTTATGGCAAATGTAGCGTAAATTTGCAACGATTTTTCACCAAACAGAAGCGTTCGATGTACACACTCCTGATGGTTTTAGCGTTGCTGGTGAGCATTCTCCTCATCGCAGTCGTGCTCATTCAGCCAGGCAAAGGCGATGCAGCAACGGGACTAGGCGCATTGGGTGGGCAATTTGGCACGATGATGGGCATGCGGCGAGCGGCAGATTTCATCATCAAAACGACGATCGTCCTTGCTGCGGTGCTGCTGGTGATTTCGTATGCGGTCAACAAGCTCTTCCTTCCCGAGCATGGTGCAAGTGAGCGACCCCGTGTCGAAGGAGCAGAAGCGCCGGTAGAATCAACTCCTCCGTCGGCACCAGCAAAGTAGGCTCGCTGGTGCCATAATCACAGCATGCAGGTCAATGACCATCCTTGTCATCAATTGGCAGGATCGTACAAATCCCTTTGCCGGGGGAGCAGAAACACACCTCCACGAGATTTTCTCCCGCATTGTTCGTCGAGGGCATCGTGTTGTGCTGCTCTGTTGCAGCTTTCCTGGCTCTGCATCGGAAGAGGTGCTCAGCGATGGCATCGAAGTTGTGCGGCGGGGAAGCCGCGCGCTGTTCAATTTCATTGTTCCTGGTGAGTATCGGCGCCTCCGCCGGCGGGTCCGTCCTGATGTCGTCGTTGATGATCTCAACAAAATTCCATTCTGGACGCCGCTCTACGTTCGCGAGCCGCTGCTGTGTATCAGCCATCACTTTTTCGGGCGCTCGATTTTTCGGGAAGTTGATCCAATGCGTGGTGCATACGTCTATTGCGCCGAGCAGCTTGTGCCGCTTGTGTATCGCCGCCAATTCTTCGCCGTCGTTTCTGAAAGTACACGGAGGGAGTTCATCGAGCGTGGCTTTCCTCCAGAGCATATCGAAGTGATCTATAACGGCATCGAGCATCGCGCATTCCCAATGCAGGTCCGGGAAAAATCCCCTGAGCCGATGATAACCTACTTCGGACGGATCAAACGCTACAAATGCCCCGATCATCTTCTCGATGCATTCGCATTGCTTACTGAGCGGTTCTCTACGGCGCAGCTCTACTTTGTCGGCGACGGTGACTACGTCCCCGCGCTTCGGCGTCGAGCAGAACGCCGAGGGATTGCTCACCGTGTGCACTGGACGGGACATGTTACCGAGCAGGAAAAAGTCGAATTGCTCAGCCGTAGCTGGTGCGTGGTCAATACCTCGATGAAGGAAGGATGGGGAATCACGACCATTGAAGCGAATGCCTGTGGGACCCCAGTGATTGCTGCCGATGTGCCAGGACTGCGTGATGCGGTTGCTGCCGGTCAGTCCGGCTTGCTCTATCCGTTTGGCAACATCGAAATGCTTGCAGATCGAATTGCAGTGGTCATCGAGGATAGCATTCTTCGACAGCAGCTTTCCGAAGGAGCAGTGCGTTGGGCCCAGCGCTTCTCGTGGGACAGCTCCGCTGAACAGATGCTCACGCTCTGCGAGCGCATAGCAACTTCGACTTCTGCTTGCCCATAACCAAGGTTGCATGCAATTACGAGGTGTTCATAACCAGGCCACGCTCGCACAGTCAAAATCGAGGTTGAACATCCTCGTCCGTTGCGAGCGTATCTCGGTACTCCATGACCGGAAGCAGTGATAATTGCGTTCAACAAGCCCTACGGTGTACTCAGTCAGTTTACTCCCGAGCATCCTTCGCATCGAACACTTGCCGAATTCGGCTTTCCGCCAAGGGTGTACCCCGTCGGTCGGCTTGACCGGGATAGCGAAGGACTACTGCTGCTGAGCGATGAACGATGGATTGTTGATCGCTTGCTCAATCCACGCTTTCGCCATCGGCGACGATACTGGGCGCTTGTCGAGCACATTCCATCGCAGAAGACACTTGCTCTGCTCAAGCGCGGTGTGGTGATTGGTGGGTATCGAACACTCCCGTGCCAAGCGCGTCTCCTTGAGGTACCACCCAAGGTCCCTCCGCGCCAGCCTCCAGTACGAATTCGGAAGACTGTCTCCGATGCATGGGTTGAGCTGACGTTGACGGAAGGGAAAAATCGCCAGGTGCGCCGAATGCTGGCTGCTGTTGGTCATCCAGTGTTACGTCTGCTGCGGGTTGCAATTGGGAACCTTGAGCTTGAGCAGCTGGGTTTAGCGCCTGGAGCCTGGCGAGAGCTGCGTGATGACGAACGCGCCTATTTGCTTGCTCCATGACAATGCCCGTGTATTTTTGCACTCACACGTGACAATTGAAGCAGCCAGTGGCTATGAACTACACCGTTCCGCATCTTGTGCTCCCAAAGATCGAGCGTCTCCATGAGCTCGACGTTTACCTTGCCAATGGTGGCTACCAAGCCTACCGCAAGGTGCTCGAGCTCTCACCGGAGCAAGTTATCGAAGAGGTGAAACGATCTGGTCTGCGCGGGAGAGGAGGGGCATGTTTCCCGACAGGACTCAAGTGGAGTTTTATGCCAAAGGGGAGCGATAAACCCAAATACCTTGCGGTCAATGGAGACGAGTCTGAACCTGGCTCATTCAAGGATCGGCAGATTTTCGAGTTCAATCCACACCAGCTCATCGAAGGCATTCTCATCGCTGGCTACGCGATGGGGATCACGAAAGCGTTCATCTACATCCGCGGCGAGTACCACAAGTGGATTCGGCTAATGGAGCGTGCGCTCGCCGATGCATACGCGCGCGGTCTGGTCGGGCCGAAAATGACGGAGACCTTCGGTGGAAGCTACTGGCTCGACATCGTTGTGCACAAAGGCGCAGGCGCTTACATCTGCGGGGAAGAAACTGCACTGATGAGTTCGCTCGAAGGTGATCGTGGCTATCCGCGCTTTAAGCCACCGTTCCCTGCGCAAAAAGGGTTGTGGGGTATGCCAACGACGATCAACAACGTCGAAACGTTGGCGACCGTGCCCGCAATTATCACGTTGGGTGCTGAGCGCTACGCAAGCATCGGTGCAGCAGGGCACCCCGGCACGCTCCTCTATGGCCTGAGTGGACACATCAACAAACCCGGCATTTACGAGCTGCCGACCGATACGTTATTGGTCGATCTCATCTACAAGTACGGCGGCGGCATTCCCGGAGGAAAAAAGGTCAAGGCAGTGATCCCTGGGGGATCGTCCATGCCTCCGCTTCGAGGGGACGAAATTGACGGCGTCGTGATGAACAACGAAGATTTGAAAAAGTACGGAACGTACATCGGGACCGCAGGGATCATCGTGATGGACGAGGACACAGACATTCCCCGTGTGTTGCTTCGAATCACGCGTTTCTACCACCACGAATCGTGTGGACAGTGCACACCGTGCCGCGAAGGCTGCGGGTGGATGGAGAAGATTCTCCGTCGAATTGTTGATGGGGATGCCACCACCGAAGACCTTGATCTTCTCATGAGCGTTGCAGGGCAAATCGAAGGAAACACGATCTGTGCACTCGGGGATGCAGCAGCCTGGCCAGTGCAAGGCTTCTTGCGGAAGTTCTGGGATGAATTTGCAGCGCGTGTCAAACCACGGCGAACGTTCGTTCCACTCAACGTTGTCCACGGCCGCCGCGCCACGCGCGCGACACTGCTCCCGAGCTAACAGTAACCAGACCTTGCAATGGGAGTGCGTGTTGGAATACTTGGAGGAACGTTCGACCCCATTCACATTGGGCACTGCATCGTCGCTGAGCACTGCATCGAGCAAGCTCAGTTGCACGTGTGCTACCTTGTCCCCGCATTTCAATCCCCGCTCCGCACTCAAGCTGGAGTTGCATCGCCATACCAGCGGTGGATGATGGCGCGTATCGTCGCGCGGACCAATCCACGTCTTTGTGCACTCGATTGGGAGATTCGTCGAAACCAGATCTCCTACACGATTGATACGATCGAACAGCTCTTGACCCGTCGCCCCAAGGACCGCGTGCATTTGATCATCGGGGCTGACCAGCTTGTGCAATTTACGCGCTGGCATCGCTGGAAGGATATCCTCGAGCGCGTCGAGCTTCTTGTTGCACCACGCTCCGGCATTGAGCTCGATGCGGCTCAGCGCGACTTAGAGAGCTATGGAGGACGCATTACGCGCATTGAAATGCCGACGGTGGAAATCTCCTCGACGCTCATTCGGCGCTACTGCGCAGAGGGGCGTTCGATACGCTACTTGGTGCATGATAACGTACATCGCTATATCCGACGTCACCGACTCTATCGCCAGCTGCAATGAGCCATCGCACGCTCCGAATCCTTGGACTGGCTATCTTGATTGTCGGTGCATTCGTCATGATCTTCCCGACAGTTTGGATGCTCATGGTTTCGTTCCACGAGTACCCGGAACGTTTCCGTACGGTCACAGAGCTTATCAAGGAGCCTTGGACGCTACGGAACTATCTTGACGCATTGACCACAGATAACTTCGGGCGCTTTTTCGCCAACTCTCTGCTGGTTGCAACTGCTGTGACAGCGGGGAATGTGATCGGTTGCTTTTTGGTTGCATATGGTCTTGCTCGCAAGCAGATGCGCGGGAGAGCAGTGCTTTGGGGAAGTGTCATTGGCATGCTTGCGCTTCCACCGCATGTGCTGATGATTCCGCTCTACCGAATGATGTCAGCCCTTGGGTGGATCAATACCTATGCAGCGTTGATTGTGCCATGGTGCGTGACGCCGTTTGGCATCTTTTTCTTGCATCAGTACTTGCAATCGTTGCCTTCATCGCTCGAAGACGCTGCTCGGCTCGACGGTGCAAGTGAAGGTGCAGTGATGTTCCGTGTTGTCGCGCCATTGGCACGGCCGGCATTGGTGGTCCTTGCGATTTACACATTCCTGGCAAATTGGAATTCGTTTCTGTTCCCGTTTCTGCTAACCAACGATGAAGCGCACCGGACGCTTCCAGTGGCGCTTGCGTTCTACATGGGCAAGCAATCCATCGACTGGGGCCACATCATGGCAGGTGCAAGTCTGGCAGCATTACCCGTTGTGATTATCTTCCTCCTTTTCCAACGGACGATAATTTCCGCACTGACCGCTGGTGCACTCAAAGGTTAGTTCCACTGATTCAAGCATACAGAGCATGAGCGTAAGCCTCGATACAATCATGGCACTTGCGAAGCGCCGTGGCTTTGTGTTCCAATCATCGGAGATCTACGGCGGACTCAATGGCTGTTGGGACTTTGGCCCCCTCGGGGTCGAGCTGCTACGAAACATCAAAGAGCAGTGGTGGCGCGCGATGACGCTCCGCGATGACATCGAAGGACTCGATGCAGCAATCTTGATGCATCCACGAACCTGGGAAGCCAGCGGACACGTCGAGCAATTTACTGACCCGATGATTGATAACCGCACGAGCAAAGCCCGATACCGCGCTGATACGCTCATCGAAGAATTCATCGAGCGGCTCCGCAAGAAAGGCAAACACGATCAAGCGGATGCGCTCGATGCCCGGCTTCGCGCAGCAACAACCCCAGACGACTACTACGCAATCATCACCGAAGCGGAAATCCCCGATCCGGTCAGCGGGACACGCGACTGGACACCGGTGCGCTTTTTCAACCTCATGTTCAAAACATTCGTCGGTCCGGTCGAGGATGCATCGAGCGTTGTGTATTTGCGCCCGGAAACTGCGCAGGGCATTTTCGTCAACTTCAAGAACGTCCTCGACTCATCGAGGCGGAAGCTGCCCTTCGGGATTGCGCAGATTGGCAAGGCGTTCCGCAACGAAATCAACACGAAGTACTTCCTCTACCGCACCCGTGAGTTCGAGCAAATGGAGATGCAGTACTTCATTCCTCCTGGCACCGAGCAGCAGTACTTCGACTACTGGCTGAACGAGCGGTTGCAGTGGTTTCTCTCCCTCGGGATGTCGGACCAGGTGCTTCGCATCAAGCCGCACGAAAAGCTTGCACACTATGCAACAGCAGCTGCGGACATCGAGTTCAAGTTTCCGATCGGTTGGGGAGAGATCGAAGGCATCCATTCCCGAACCGACTACGACCTGCGTCGCCATCAGGAGTATAGCGGCAAGCGCTTCGAGTACACCGATCCCTACAGCGGCTCAAAGTACATCCCGTATGTCATCGAAACTTCCGTTGGAGCCACCCGATCGCTGATGGCGTTCCTCTGCAACGCGTACACCGAAGAGGAGGCGCCTACCGCGGATGGGAAAACGGAGCTGCGGACAGTGCTGCGCTTCCATCGGTTGCTTGCGCCGGTGAAGATCGCCGTCTTTCCCCTTGTCAACAAAGACGGCATGCCGGAGCGTGCCGAAGCAATCTACCGTGACTTGCAGCGTCGCTGGAAGACGCAGTACGACGACAGTGGCGCAATTGGCCGACGTTACCGGCGGCAAGATGAAATTGGAACTCCATACTGTGTAACAATTGATGGTCAAACAATCGCCGACGGAACAGTGACTATCCGCGATCGCGACTCAATGCAGCAAGAGCGTATCGCTGCTGATCGGCTCGTTGAGTATTTTTCGATGAAGCTTTCCCCGTGACATTTGCTCGTGCGCTATGAAGCGACTGTCGCTAGCCCTCATCGTGCTGAGCGCGCTGGCAGGACTTGGATGGATTGCTGTGCAGGAAGCTCCGTACATGCGGCTTGCTCGTGCCATTGAGCTTTTCGGCATGGTGGTCCGCGAACTCAACGAGCAGTACGTTCAGCCCATCGAGACTGAGCAGCTCACCTACGAGGCAATCGAGCACATGCTCTCTAAGCTCGATCCATACACAGAATTTTACCGCGAGGAGCAAACCTCCGATCTTGATTTTCTCCTCCAAGGGCGGTACATCGGAGTTGGGATTCGGCTTGGCATGCTCGATAGTCTCTTGACCGTCATGAGTGTCACCGACGGCACCTCCGCGCATCGAGCAGGGGTTCGGCAAGGGGATGTTGTGCTGCGCATTGATTCGATCGACGCTGCGCAGAAAGAAGTCAACCAGGTGCGCAAGTACCTCCGTGGTCCGCTTGGGACAGTCGTTCGCATGCAGCTTCAGCGTGGTGACGATACAATCAACGTCGAGCTCCGCCGCGAGGAGATCCTCGTCCGAAATGTCACGTATGCCGGTTTGCTTCCCGGCAACATTGCTCTGGTTCGACTCGAACGTTTTTCTCGCCGGGCACCGGAAGAGTTCCGTCTTGCACTTGATTCTCTCCGGACGATAGGTGAACTACGTGGGCTCATTGTGGACGTACGCGATAATCCGGGCGGTTTGCTCGATGCAGCAGTCAGCATTGCAGAAATGTTCCTTCGTCCAGGCGATACAATCGTTGCAACTCGGACACGTGGTGGCGCTGACCAGCGTGCCTACGTTGCCCGGGCAATGCCGTATGTGGACACGACGTTACCGATCGTTGTCGTCGTCAACAGCCGCAGCGCGAGCGCAAGCGAAATTTTTGCCGGTGCTCTCCAAGATCACGATCGTGCGGTCATCATTGGTGATACGACGGTGGGGAAGGGTCTGGTGCAAACAGTTGTTTCACTGCCGTATAATGCTGCGCTCAAGCTCACCACTGCGCGGTACTACACGCCCTCGGGGCGCTCGATCCAGCGAGTGCGTGGTTTTTGCCAGGATTGCTGGATTCAACACGCGCTGGATAGCGAGCAGCAGCGTGTTTATACAACGCGCCGCTACCGACGTCCCATTCGAAGCGGCGTTGGGATCGTTCCGGATTCGGTGTTCGAGATTGCCGAGCGCGATAGTCTCCCTTCGGCCATCAGCCGCGCTGCACTGTGGCAATTTGCAACCCGCTATGCACGCCGCATGCACTCGCCACCGGCGAAGTTCGACCGACCAGGGCTTCTGACAGCGTTTGAGCGTTATCTCGACAGCGCGCAGTGGGAGCAAGCATCGCTGCTCGGCAGGCTCGATCGTCTCCGTGAGCAAGCCGTTGCAGAAGGTTGGGGAACACGCACGTTGCAACAGATCGAACGCCTTCGGCAATCGCTCAAGGCAGAACGCTCCCGCATAATTTCGGAATCGTCAAAGGTTATTGCCGCCGCCATCGAGCAAGAAATCTTGTGTCGCTTCTTGAGCGATCGCCAGCAAGTGGCGTTCTTCGAACCGCAGGATAAGCTAATCGCTGAGGCTGCGCAGTTGATCCGAACACGGAAATATCGCGAGTACTTGTTGACCGCCCATGGCACCGAGCACTGAGCCAATCGAAACCCCATGTCGAAAAATCTGCGTACTCGATCGCTCCAGGCAGTTCTGTATCGGATGTGGTCGGACACGCCAGGAAATTGCTGCGTGGGTATTTCTCTCACCCCAGGAGCGGCGCCGTATCATGGCGCACTTGCCTGAGCGAATTCGCACGTTCAACCAACCTGAGCGGCAATAGAAGATGGGCAACATCCGTCAACGCACCCATGAAAATCAGCGTTAGTTCTACCACTGGTGGTGTGACGCATGCGCATTACGAAACAATATACCAATCGTGAGAGCCAATCGCTGGACAAATACCTCCAGGAGATTGGCAAAATTGAGCTGCTCTCGCCGGAGGAGGAAATTGAGCTTGCACGTAAAATTCGGCAGGGCGGTCCGGAGGGCGAAGCAGCGCTCGAAAAGCTTGTAAAAGCGAATCTTCGCTTTGTCGTTTCGGTCGCCAAGCAATACCAAAACCAGGGTCTGTCGCTTGGCGATCTGATCAACGAAGGGAACCTTGGGCTTATCAAAGCCGCCAAGCGTTTCGATGAAACGCGGGGGTTCAAGTTCATTTCCTACGCAGTCTGGTGGATTCGGCAGAGCATCCTGCAAGCACTTGCTGAGCAGTCGCGGATAGTGCGGCTTCCGCTCAATCGCGTTGGTGCGCTCAACAAAATCAGCAAAAAGTTCAGCGAGCTCGAGCAGCGCTATGAGCGCGAGCCGACACCAGCCGAGATGGCCGAAGAGCTGGAGATGAGCATCACCGAGATCGCAGAGACGATGCGAATGTCCGGGCGGCATCTTTCGATTGATGCACCCTTTGTCCATGGTGAAGAAAGCCGCTTGCTTGACATCCTCCCGAACGAATCCCAACCGCCGCCCGATGCAGAATTGATCCACGAGTCGCTCTGCTACGAAATCCATCAGGCGCTCCAGGCATTGCCGGAGCGGGAAGCAGCGGTCATCCGCTACTACTTTGGCGTTGACGGTTGCCCGCAGCTTACGCTCGAAGAAATCGGTGAACGGCTCGGACTAACACGCGAGCGGGTGCGGCAAATCAAAGAAAAAGCGATTCGCCGCTTGCGCCATGCCTCACGCTCGAAAGAGCTTCGCACCTATTTAGGCTGAGAGAACACCGATGCCACCAACTACCATGCTTTCTGCCGAGCAGCTCTACCATGAGCTTTATCGGCTTGCCGATGGCGTGCTCTATCCGAGCGAAACTGATGCGCCTGTGGATGTCCTCCTGTGGGAAGTTGGCCAGCGCGGTGCTCTTACCATTGATGCGCTCTTGGACGCGTTCGGGATCTCCCCACAACAGCCAGTCTCTGATGTTCCACCGGAGGATTTCTTCGAAGGTGTTACCGATACCTACGATTGGCAAAACGAGGATGAACGTGCAATGACGGAACGCTTCCGCAGAATGAAGGAGCTGTTCTTTGCAAATGTCACCAATCCCAATCACTACTGGGTCGGGGAACGGAATGTCCATGTCTTTCTCTGGGGACGAACAAGCGACGGTAACTACATCATTTTGAAAACCGGCATCGTTGAAACGTAGCTGTTCGATCCGATGCCTGTAATGACGTACCTCGAAGCGATAAGCGACGCGCTCCGCTATGAAATGCGACGTGACGAGCGAGTCTTCCTCATTGGCGAAGACATTGGAGTCTATGGTGGCGCGTTCAAGGTCACGAAAGGATTCATCGAAGAATTTGGTCCAGAGCGCGTGCTCGACGCACCGATTTCCGAGGCGGCAATCATCGGTGCAGCAATCGGAGCGGCCCTCAACGGTATGCGTCCGGTTGCCGAGATGCAGTTCATGGATTTCATCACGTGTGGCTTCAATCAAATCGTCAACGTTGCTGGAACGACGGCGTACCGTTGGGGAATTGGTGTGCCAATTGTCGTTCGTGGGCCAAGCGGTGGGGGCGTCGGAGCTAATCCCTTCCACTCTCGAAATCCGGAGAACTGGTTCGTACATGCGACAGGACTGAAAGTCGTTTGCCCAGCGTTCCCCGCTGATGCCAAGGGGCTTCTGCTATCGGCAATCCGCGATGACAACCCCGTTCTTTTCTTCGAGCACAAAGGGCTCTATCGCAAAATCAAGCAGGAGGTACCGTCTGGTGAGTACACCGTTCCCCTGGGGAAGGCAGCAGTCGTTCGTCCAGGGAATGATGCAAGCGTCATTGCATATGGCTCTGCTGTCCACATGGCGCTCGAGGCTGCCCAGCAATTGGCAGGTCGTGGTATTAGTGTCGAGGTGGTTGATATTCGTACGTTAGTGCCTTTCGATGAGGAAAGCGTTTTTGCCAGTGTTCGCAAAACGGGCCGGGTACTTATCGCACACGAAGCTGTGCTCACTGGCGGCTTCGGTGGAGAGATCGCCGCGCGCATCGCACAGCACTGCTTTGAATGGCTCGATGCTCCTATTGTGCGTGTAGCTGCATTTGATTCCCCGACGCCGCTTGCGCCAACACTCGAATCAGCGGTTCTGCCGAATGCATCAAAAATTCTCGCCGCATTAGAACAGCTCCTAGGCTACTGATGCAGCGTATTTTCGCGCCTGTTACACTTTTCCGCATGCAAAGTCTATGGCGAAAGTTCTTTTTTCGATGACGTACGTGATTGATCCTGAACATCTCGATGAGTATCGGGAAGTCGTCAGTCGCCTCAAGGGCATCTACGCCGAGGAGGGAATCGAATACCACGTCTTCGAGGGGAAGAATCACGAGTTTACCGAACTAACCATCTATCCATCGAAGGAAGAGTTCGATTCCAGCGAAGATCGCTTGCTCGAACGCAACGACTATAGCGACTATATCGAACGTATCAACCGCATGGCACGGGATGTGCGGTACCAGACACTGCACGAAATCGAATTGTAAGACTACCGGCCTTCGCTCGTGGAGAAATCGCTGTGGCGCGGCTGACCAGAGGCGTTGCACTGACGACAGGAGTAGCTGCTGCTCTCCTTGTGAGTAGTTGCCGGGCGCTTCGCCCAGCGTCATACGATACACACGCGGAGATTCCTCCACGCAGAGCACCTACCACTGCTATTGTTAGCGATTCCTCGACCAGCCCTGATTCTGCGACTGGTACTGAACGGCAGAGGCTTTTGCCGCTGCGAGCGTACATGGACGAACTTTCGCAGCGTCAAGCTGCGATTGAATCACGGCTTGATTCGATCGGGAAAGATATTGCCAAGCTTCGCCGCTCAGTTGAAGAGATGGTGCGGAACGCTGCGCACGCCAATACCTCCAGTCCCTAATTGAGTCGTTTCCCTCCAGCGACGCGGCAATTCTGGCACGCCGCAAACTCCAACAGATGGCCGTAAAGTAATTGTCCCTTCCCCGAGCTCGTTCGTGCCGCGGAAGGGACAATCGTATGTGTAGGAGGTGGAGCTGCGCTCCCCTTGTTCCTTGCGCACCCGTAGGGATTCGAACCCCAAACCTTCTGATCCGTAGTCAGATGCTCTATCCAATTGAGCTACGGGTGCAGAAAACCGTCTTTACGCTGCTGGCGGGGCACCGAAGTGCTTGTTGACAAATCGCGCAAGAGCGGACTTGCGGTTTGCCGCCGTGTTGCGGTGAATGACGCCACGGGCAGCGCTGCGATCGATAATCTTGGCTGCTTCGTGAAGGAGACGTTCAGCTTCTTCCAGCGTCGTAGCACGGCGGACTGCTTTCGTTGCCCGCTTGATGAGCCACTTCCACTGGCGGTTATACTGATTGTGCTTGCGCGATTGTCGAATTCGCTTGAGCGCGGATTTATGATGCGCCATATGTATGCTTGCGTTCGTTCGGAGTGCAAAAATACAGAAACGACAGGAAATTCACGCTCTACAACTCCAGAGGCGGTCTATTTTTGCAACGAAAATTTCGTCCGACAGTGATGCTCAAAGAACTGCTTCTACCAGAGATTCACGATTTGATCGAACAGCACGAATGGTCGCTGCTGCGGGAGGTGCTTCAATCGTGGTCACCAGCAGAAATCGCCGAACTAATGCTGAGCATTCCGAAAGCAGAACGGGTCTTGCTCTACCGAGCACTCCCACAAGACTTAGCCCACGAAGTGTTTGCCTACCTCGAGCCGGATCAACAAGTCAATCTCCTCCGTGAATTGACCGATAGCGAAACGCGGCAACTCCTGGCGGCGCTATCCCCCGATGACCGCACAGCGCTGCTTTCAGAGCTTCCTGGGCACGTGACCAATCGGCTGCTAACGCTACTGGATCCGGACGATCTCCGCGAGGCGCGGTGGTTGCTTGGCTATCCCGAGGAAAGTGTCGGGCGGCTGATGACGCCCGATTTCCTTTCACTTCAGCCTGGATGGACTGTTTCGGAAGCGTTGGACTACATCCGTCAGCATGGCAACGATAGCGAAACACTCAACCGGCTCTACGTCTGCGATCAGAACGGACGGTTGCTCGGTGCCGTTCGGCTTCGGACGCTCATTTTGGCCGATCCGTCGGCGACAGTCGGCGAGTTGATGGAAGATACTCCACGCCTTTCTGCATTCGACGATCAGGAAGCCGCTGTTCGCATGATGGAGAAGTTCGATCTTTCAGTCCTACCTGTTGTTGATTCTAACGGCATTCTTGTCGGCATCGTCACATTCGATGATGTCCTCGATGTTGCGGAAGAGGAAGCAACCGAGGATATCCAAAAGCTCGGTGGGATGGAGGCTCTTGATATCAGCTATCGTGCGACGCCGGTCACCGTGCTCATTCGGAAACGTGCCGGGTGGCTCACAGCACTTATGCTCAGCGAGATGCTCACAACGACGGCGCTGACGTTCTTTGAAAAGCAAATTGAGCGAGCCGTTGTGCTTGTCCTTTTCCTGCCACTGGTGATTTCCTCAGGAGGAAACTCTGGTTCGCAGGCAGCAACGCTGATAACGCGTGCATTAGCGCTCCAAGAGATCTCCTTCCAAGACTGGTGGCTTGTGCTCCGGCGAGAGTTATTCTCTGGCCTTGCGTTGGGAAGTATCCTTGGCTTGCTTGGCTTCCTTCGGATCGAGCTGTGGACACTACTATTCGGCCATATCTATGGTGAGCACCATTTGCTGATAGCACTGACTGTTGGCGTCGGTCTTGTTGGGATTGTGCTCTGGGGAACCACAATCGGCGCAATGCTGCCGTTGCTGCTCTATCGGCTTGGATTCGATCCAGCGACATCCTCGGCACCGTTTATCGCAACGCTGGTGGACGTAAGCGGAATTATCATCTACTTCGCTGTTGCCATGCTCATACTCGGTGGGACGTTGCTATGAATCGCGCGCTGTTTGAGCAAATCCGCCAGCTCCGCACTGAACAGCCTAACCCTGCATCAGCTGCAATGGATGCCATGGCTACCGATGATTTCCTTCGCATGATGAACGATGAAGATCAGAAGGTGGCACTGGCTGTTCGCGAGGAAATCCCCCAGATTGCAGCCGCTGCAGAGGCAATTGCTCGCGCATTTGTCCGTGGTGGGCGGCTGCTCTACGTTGGCGCAGGAACCAGCGGGAGACTCGGCATCATGGATGCAGCTGAATGTCCCCCAACGTTTGGAGTCCCACCGACGATGGTCCGTGGAATTATCGCTGGCGGCCCTCCGGCGGTATTCGCAGCGCAAGAGGGCGCCGAAGATGATCCTACTGCTGGCGCAGAAGCGTTGGCTGCCGAATGTGTTCGCAGTTGCGATGTCGTTTGCGGCATTAGTGCTTCTGGACGGACGCCGTTCGTCCTCGGCGCGCTGGAATACGCCAAAGTATGTGGTGCGGTGACTGTGCTGGTTACCACCAATGACCGCCGTCAGGTGGAGCAGTTCTGCCCATCGGCCGACATCATCATAGCGCCGAACGTCGGACCGGAAATCTTAGCAGGTTCGACACGGCTCAAATCGGGGACTGCGCAGAAACTGGTGCTCAATATGCTCTCGACTGCAGCAATGGTTCGCATCGGCAAAACCTACGGCAACATTATGGTGGACGTCCAACCGCTCAGTGCAAAGCTTCGCGAGCGGGCCTGTGGCATCGTGATGCGTATCACGGGTGTTGACTACGAAGTTGCTGCCTCGACGCTCCAGCAAGCTGGGGGAAACGTCAAAGCTGCTTTGGTGATGTTGCTTGCAGGGTGCGATGCATCACGTGCCCAGACGCTCCTGCATGCAGCTGCAGGGAGTGTGCGCCAGGCAGTGCACTTGCATAATGGAGCAAAGACCTAATCGTCTTGCGCGTTTGGTTCAATTGCATGAACGATTCGATGGAATTCATTGTCGCAGCGGTGGATGTTCTTTTGCATCTGGATCGCCACATTGCAGACCTTGTCACGTGGAGCGGTGGCTGGGCATACGTGGTATTGTTCGCGGTGATCTTTGCGGAGACAGGGCTTGTTGTGACTCCGTTTTTGCCAGGGGACTCACTGCTCTTTGCAGTTGGCTCGCTCTGTGCACTAGGGATGCTGAGTTTGGAAGTGGTTATCGTGTTGCTCATTGTTGCAGCAATTGTCGGAGATGCAGTCAACTATGCGATCGGACGACGTTTCGGGAGCGTGATTGTCAACCATCCGCGATGGCAGCGATGGATTCGCCGGGAACACCTTGATCGAACGCATGCATTCTACGAGCGTCATGGGGGGAAGACTATCGTGCTGGCACGCTTTGTCCCGATTATCCGCACCTTTGCGCCGTTCATTGCAGGGCTGGGTGCAATGACCTACCGCCGCTTTGCGATATTCAACGTTAGTGGTGCGGTGGTCTGGGTTTTCAGTTTTTCGATGTTAGGGTACCTCTTCGGGAACGTGACGGCGGTCAAAGAGAACTTTTCGCTCGTCATCGTTGGAATCATTGCTATTTCGATGCTTCCAGCAGTGGTCGAGTACGTCCGCCAGCGTCGTACTGCGCTGGATTAGTAGACTTGTTCCATACGTTTTGGAATTCAATGCAAAAACCAATTCATACGCTCGCCCGCATCATAGCGCGGCGCAGTGCCGACGAAGGAGGCAAGTACTTCGAGCTTCTGTTAGAGGTGGCCCAGGCAGCACCATACTTGCCTGGGCAGTATCTCAACCTTGTGCTCGATGGTCAGCGTCGCAGCTTTAGTATCGTCAGCCTCCCCGAGGACTTGCCACGTCTACAACTCTTGATTGAGCGACTGCCAGGTGGTCTTGCATCACGCTATCTTGAAGAAACACCACTGGAGAGCTCCGTCGAGATCGTCTATCCCTTCGGGCGGCTTGTGCCACAGGCAGAAAGCGCCGAACACCACGTCCTTGTCGGCACAGGTTCGGGAATTGCATCACTCCGACCGATCGCGGAGTGGTTACTGCGCAACACTAACCACAGCATCCAGCTTCTTTGGGGATTGCGGTATCGGCAGAACCTTTTCTGGCATGATTGGCTCGAGCGGCTTCAGTCCTCCCGCGCAAACGTCAGCGTGATGGTCACGCTGACCCAACCAGACCAGGAGTGGAACGGCCTTCGGGGCCGTGTCACTGACCATGTCGGCGCGCTCCGGCTCGGTGAAAAAACAGCGGTGTACCTTTGCGGTGGGAAACCGATGCTCGATGACATGCGGCAGTTGCTCAAGGCTGCAGCCATACCGACTGCGCAGATCCTGACAGAGCAATTCCACCTTTGAGGTAACGATGAAGCCGGTTCTCTCGCCAGCACAGATGCGCGATGCCGATCGCATTTCCATTGACCAGTGCGGCATTCCTGCTGTTGTGCTTATGGAGAATGCCGCTCGGTCAGCTGCAGAAATTCTCCGTCGGCGATACAAGTTGAGTCGGGATCGCTTGGTGCTCATCCTCTGCGGCAGTGGAAATAACGGTGGAGATGGACTGGCGCTGGCGCGTCATCTCCACGAGGATGTCTCGGTAACGGTTGTTTTCTGCGGAAGCAGAGATCGCATGAGCGAAGAAACGCTTGCCAACTATCGTGCATGTCTCCAACTCGGAATTCCGATTGTTGAGTGGTACGGTCCCGAATCAGCCGCAGAGTTGCCTCCGCATCCTGATGTGATCGTGGATGCAGTGCTTGGTGTAGGCGCACGTGGTGCACTGCGTTCACCAGTTGATTCCCTGATTGCGTGGGCAAATACGCTGCGTGCAGCGCGTATCGCACTCGATGTACCCTCTGGTCTCGATGCAGACAGTGGAGTTGCATTCGATCCATGCTTCCATGCTGACTGTACCATCACGATGGGGGCACTCAAAACGGGATTGCTCATTGGTGACGGACCTCAGATGTGCGGGGCAATTGAGGTTGCGCCGATTGGCATTCCTGCACGAATCCTCCACGATAACGCAACAATCTGGCTGGTTGAACCTCAGGATGCCACTGGTGCATATCGCTTGCGGCAACCGCGCACGACGAAGTTCGACTACGGCCGTGTGCTCGTTGTCGCGGGATCGGAGGCGATGCCTGGTGCGGCAGCCCTCTGTGCAAACGCTGCAGTTGCAGCAGGAGCTGGATTGGTCGAGCTGGTTTCGCCTGTGCTGCATCCAGCGCTCTTTCCGGAAGTCATGCCGTATCGCTACGAAGGCCGATGGCTCGGTCGTGATGCACTCCCTGTGCTTGCCAAGCGTATCGAGCGCGCAAGTGTAGTAGTCATTGGTCCAGGGCTTGGCGCGGCAGAAGAGACAATCGCAGTGGTTCAGCAACTCCTGGAATTTTCTGGTGGCAACGTGCCGATCGTGTTAGATGCTGATGGACTCCGTGCGGTCACAAGCGGAAGTACACTCACCCGCGTAATACTAACCCCGCATCGAGGTGAACTGGCGCGAGTACTCGGACTTCGCAGCACCGAGATTGCACACTCTGCACATACCTACGCTCGTTCTCTTGCAGAAGGGACTGGCGCAACTGTTGTCCTCAAAGATTTCCCGATTCAAATCTGCGATGCAGAGCGGACATATTGGCTCAGTGCAAATAACCCTGCGCTCGCCAGTGGTGGGACGGGCGATGTGCTCACCGGCATCATTGCTGCGCTATGGGCACAAGGCTACGAGCAATTCGAGGCAGCCTGGCTTGGTGTTGTACTTCATGCGGAAGCCGGACGCATTGCAGCTGCATGCTATGGCGAGCTTGCTACGCGTGCATCGCTGGTGATCGAAGCTCTCGGCGAGATTAGTCGAACGCTTAGCTCCAGGTGAAGCATGCGACTCTTGGTTGCGCGGCTACCAGTTCTGGTGATGAGTGCCGGCATCTTTTGGGTGTCGAACCAGTCCGTGACGGTGCCACAGCCATTTTCCTTTGCTGATAAGCTCTACCATGTGCTCGCCTATGCTGTTTATGGGTGGACGCTTCTGCTTGCACTGCGGACCTTTCCGCTGGCGTCGCGTCAGCAGGTGGTACTTGCACTTACGATCGGGTTTCTATTTGCTGCCCTTGACGAGTTGCACCAAGCATTCATACCGGGACGTACAGCCGATCTGCTCGACTGGGTAGCAGATGCTGTTGGTATTGCAGGTGCAGTTGTGTTGACCATTGTTGGAAAAGAGCGTGCTTGCACGAAGTGAGTGGTTCGAACTTGTTGCAACCGATCCTGCCACAAAAGCACGGGCAGGGTTGCTACGAACAGAGCATGGAGTGATCGAGACGCCTGTCTTCATGCCCGTTGCTACGCAAGGTGCAATCAAGGCACTTGACCATCGCAGTGCACGGGAGCTTTCCTATCGTATGCTGCTGGCAAACACGTACCACCTCTACCTTCGGCCGGGAACCGATGTGCTCCGCACTGCTGGCGGATTGCACCGTTTTATGCGGTGGCATGGCGCACTGTTGACCGATAGTGGGGGGTTCCAGGTTTACTCGCTCGGCAGCCTCCGCCGTGTGCATGACGATGGGGTCGAGTTTCGTTCCCACGTAGATGGCTCGCGGCATGTGTTTACACCGGAATCTGTCATTGCGCACCAACGTGCCATCGGTGCAGACATCATGATGGCGTTCGATGAGTGCATCGGTTACCCTGCAACGTACCAGCAGGCAACAGCAGCAATGCAGCGAAGCATCTGCTGGGAACGCCGATGCCTGGAATCGCACCGCGAGCTGGAGTTCCTCTATGGCTACCGTCAGCAGCTCTTTGGCATCATCCAGGGGAGCATCTACCTCGATCTGCGGCAACGCTGCATCGAAGAGCTGTGTGCGCTACCCTTCGATGGTTATGCAATCGGTGGGTTGGCGGTCGGGGAGCCGGTAGGGGTGATGTACGAAGTGGTGGACTATTCGACCGAGCTTCTCCCAGCCGAGAAAGCGCGCTACTTGATGGGTGTGGGAACGCCGCAGAATATTCTCCGTGCCATTGAGCTTGGTGTGGACATGTTCGACTGTGTCATGCCGACCCGAAATGCACGCAATGGCACACTCTTTACAACGCGCGGCCGGATCAACATCCGCAATCAACGTTTCAAGTTCAGCGACGAACCGCTCGATCCAGCGTGGGAAGCGCTCGGCGTCGAGCCATTCTCACTAGGGTACCTGCGGCATCTGTTTGTCAGCGGTGAAATTCTCGGCTTGACAATCGCGACGATGCAAAACCTTGCGTTCTACCGCTGGCTTGTCCGGACGGCACGCGAGAAAATACTCGCTGGCAGCTTCCGTCAATGGGCGAAGAGTTTTCTCGAGCAATTCTACCCAGAGACGACACTCGAGGGTGAGCGCTCGACCTGATTTGTTCCACTACCTCTGAAGGAAGCGGCACGATGCGCAAACTTTTTCTCTTGTTTGCATTGGTGGGTGGACCACTGTGGGCGCAGCAACCTGGCGCACCTGATCCGACGGGGCAGCTGATTTCCACTGTGGTGATGTTCGGTCTGATCATCGCGGTGTTCTACTTTTTCATCATTCGCCCCCAGCAAAAACGCCAGCGCGAAATGAAGCAAATGCTCGACCAACTCAAGCGCGGCGACCGTGTCATCACCAGTGCTGGTATCCACGGCACCGTCGCTGAGATTGATGACAAAACGGTTGTCCTTCAAGTTGCCGATAACGTTCGCATGCGCTTCGAGAAAGTTGCAATCGCAACGGTTGAGAAAAAGCAGTCGAACGATTGACCTGCCGAGGTGCGATGCAGTTTGATACGATCGAACATGCTGCCGACGAGCTCCGGCGCGGTCGAATGATTGTCATCGCCGATGACGAAGATCGTGAGAACGAAGGCGACGTAGCATGCGCGGCGCAGTTCTGCACTCCTGAGCATGTCCGCTTTATGGCGAACTATGCGCGCGGACTCATCTGCGTTCCGATGCGCAAGCAGCGCGCCGATGCCTTAGGGTTGGAGCCGATGGTTGCAGCGAACACAGCGCTGCACGGGACAGGCTTCACCGTTTCGGTGGACTACATCCACGGGACGACAACCGGGATTTCCGCTGCAGATAGAAGCGCGACCATTCGCGCACTTGCAGATCCGAACGCCAAGCCGAACGACTTTGCGCGTCCTGGGCATGTGTTCCCGCTCATTGCTCGCGATGAAGGTGTGCTCCGCCGAGCCGGCCATACAGAGGCAATCGTGGACTTGTGCACCATTGCAGGACTTGAACCAGTCGGCGTCATTTGCGAGATTGTCGGCGATGATGGCGAGATGCTCCGAGGCGAGCAACTCCTCGAATTTGCACGACGCCACGGAATGGCAATCGTGACGATCAAGGATTTGATCGCCTACCGCCTGGAACGTGAGCGGCTCGTTGAGCTACGCGCGGAAACGCGACTTGCAACCGAGTACGGTGAGTTCATCTTCAAGGTGTATGTCAACAAGCACGACGGGAAAGAGCATATCGCTTTGGTCAAAGGAACGATTGATCCAGCGAAACCGGTCTTAGTGCGAGTTCACAGCGAGTGCATGACGGGCGATGTTTTCGGTTCGCTTCACTGCGATTGTGGCGAGCAGCTGCATGCAGCGCTCCGTGCGATTGAGCAAGAAGGCACTGGCGTGCTGCTCTACATGCGGCAGGAAGGGCGCGGCATCGGGCTGGTGGCGAAGATCCAGGCATATCGGCTTCAGCAGGAACGTGGGCTTGATACAGTGGATGCGAACATCCATCTCGGCTTCAAACCTGATGCGCGAGAGTACGGCATCGGCGCGCAGATTCTCTATGACCTTGGCGTGCGGAAGATGCGACTGCTGACGAACAACCCGAAAAAGCGCGTCGGACTTGCCAGCTTCGGTCTGGAAATCGTCGAGCGCGTCCCGATCGTCATCGCGCCGAACGACATGAACCGGCGTTACCTGGAGACGAAAAAAAACAAGCTGGGGCACTTGCTGGACGGCATTTAGCACCCTGGCGATGTTCAACGCAATACACCGCCGCAGCTCCTGTGGCGGCGTTCTTTTTTCAATTTGACAGTGTTGAATTACTCGGAGAAATGAAGCGATGGCTGAGACAATCTATCTGACGCGTCAGCGAATGCGCGAGCTCCAGGAGGAGCTCCACCAGCTCAAGATGCACGGGCGCGCTGCCATTGCCAGCAAGATCGCCGAAGCACGCTCGCACGGCGACCTTTCGGAGAACGCTGACTACGATGCTGCGCTCCACGAACAAGAGCTGCTGGAGCTTCGCATCGCCAAGCTTGAGCGGATTCTTGCATCGGCAAAAGTGATCGAACCGGCTGACTTGCCCGACGATGAGC
The DNA here is from genome assembly GCA_026003495.1 of Candidatus Kapaibacterium sp. GTDB lineage: Bacteria > Bacteroidota > Ignavibacteria > Kapaibacteriales > NICIL-2 > NICIL-2. The sequence continues at coordinate 1,196,848 of BPHK01000001.1, forward strand.
GAGTGTACATCCTCAGCACTGTCGTACTTCTCAACGAGCGGACGAACACCGAAATGCGCTTTACGCTCGTGAGCGCAGCCGAAGCCGACATCGAGCGCAATAGGCTTTCAGTTACCTCTCCCTTGGGCAAAGCACTGCTTGGGAAAACAGTCGGTGAGTCCGTCGAGACGACAACACCGAGTGGGACGGTGCGCTATCGGATTTTGGCAATCGAGAAACCGCAGTGAGGCTGGAAACCGCATCCCGCCAAGCTTTCAGCGCAAAAAGTGCTTGCAAAGTAGCCTGGTGGCGCTGTATGTTTGCGCTGCAATTTTCCAGTATGTTTCACCATCTGTTGGGGATTTCCATGAACAAAGGCGAGCTGGTCGAGGCGATAGCCAAGACCGCCGGGCTTTCGAAGGCGCAAGCTGAGAGTGCCCTCAACGCAACTTTGCATGCGATTCAATCGTCGCTTGCGAAGGGGAACAGCGTGTCGCTGGTTGGCTTTGGTACCTTCGCGGTCTCAAAGCGTGCGGCGCGCAAGGGCAAGAATCCGCGCACGGGCGAGGTCATCAAAATCCCGGCTCGGAAAGTTGCTCGCTTCAAACCCGGCAAGGCACTGGCCGAGGTCGTCAACAGCGGAAAAGTGCCGAAGGCAAAAAAGTAGCCACGTGGAACAAGCCGCTCTTCGGAGCGGCTTTTTTTTGCGTCAACTGGTTGATGCCATGCACCATCACTTCCTGACAATCCCACAGCTTGGTATTGAGCGCTGCCAGACAATTCTCCGTCTTGCAGAAAAACTCCGTCATTCCGACGCTGTCCCGCAGCTCGGTGCAACAGTGGCTGTAGCCTTCTTTGAGCCGAGCACCCGAACGCGACTTTCCTTTGAACTAGCAGCGCAGCGCTTGGGGTGTCACGTTGTGTCTTTCTCTGCACCTGGGAGCAGTATCGAAAAGGGGGAGAGCTTTGCTGATACGCTCCGAACGCTCCAAGCAATGGGGGCGCAGGCAATTGTCCTCCGGCATTCGGCAAGCGGCTCTGTACACGCTGCAGCACGTGTGCTCGCTCGAGCAGCGCTCATCAATGCTGGCGACGGTATGGCTGAGCATCCCACGCAAGCACTCCTCGATGCACGAACGCTGCTGGACGTCTTCGGCTCGCTCGACGGCAAACGCATCGCGATCATCGGAGACTGCCTCCACAGCCGGGTCTTCCGGTCAGACTATGCGTTGTTCCAGATGCTCGGAGCGCAGATTGGCATATGTGCGCCCCCATTGTTGATGCCGCATTTGCCTAAGGATGCAGCTGTCGAGCGCTTTTCGGATGTTGACGTTGCCCTTGCCTGGGCAGATGCAGCTGTCGTGCTCCGTTTGCAGCGAGAGCGCATGGCCGCTGGCCTTGTCCCCTCGCTTGCTGACTACCGCCGACGCTATGCTGTGACCCTTGAGAGGATAGATCGCTCGAGTGCCTACGTGCTCCATCCAGGCCCAGTCAACCCTGGAGTTGAACTCGATGCAGCGGCCGTCGAGCACCCGCGCAGTTTGATCGCGCGACAGGTGACCAACGGTGTACTCATTCGCATGGCAGTGTTGATTGAGATTGTTGCTCCAGAGCTTGTCCAACAATCATTTCACATCTAATGCCCAGACGGACCGATATTGAGACCGTGATGATCATTGGTTCTGGTCCGATTATCATCGGCCAGGCGTGCGAATTCGACTATAGCGGCACACAAGCTTGCAAAGCACTTCGCGCCGATGGCTTCCGTGTCATCTTGGTCAACTCGAACCCTGCAACGATTATGACCGACCCCGAGATTGCCGACGCAACATACATCGAACCACTGACAGTAGAGGTGCTCGAATCAATCATCGCAAAAGAGCGGCCAGATGCGCTGCTTCCGACGATGGGCGGTCAAACCGGGCTCAACCTTGCTGTCGAACTTGCCGAGCGCGGTACACTCGAACGCTACGGTGTCGAGCTGATCGGCTCCCGCCTCCGCGCAATTCAGCTTGCCGAAGACCGAATGGAGTTCCTCCGTGTCGTTGAACGCTGTGGGCTTGAGATGCCGAAAGGCGCTTTTGTCAATAGCGTGGAGGAGGGGATGGCTGCGATCGAGCACATCGGCTTTCCTGCGATCGTGCGCCCGTCCTTTACGCTCGGTGGAACGGGTGGCGGTGTCGCGTACAACCTCGAGGAATTCGCCGAAATACTCCGCAACGGATTGCTCGCGTCGCCGATCCACCGCGTTCTTGTCGAAGAGTCCGTCCTTGGATGGAAGGAGTACGAACTCGAGGTCATGCGCGACAGTGCTGATAACGTCGTCATCATTTGCTCGATCGAAAACTTCGACCCGATGGGGGTTCACACAGGAGATTCGATCACCGTAGCACCTGCGCAGACCCTCTCCGATCGCGAATACCAGCGAATGCGAGATGCGGCAATCAAAATCATCCGCGCCGTCGGGGTGGACACGGGGGGAGCGAATATTCAGTTTGCGGTCAATCCACGCGATGGCCGTATGGTTGTTATCGAGATGAACCCGCGTGTGTCGCGAAGTTCAGCGCTTGCATCGAAGGCGACGGGATTCCCAATTGCCAAGATCGCAGCAAAGCTTGCTGTGGGGTATCGGCTCGACGAAATCCAGAACGACATCACGCGTCGGACGCCATCGTCGTTCGAGCCTGCGCTCGATTACGTTGTGGTGAAAATCCCGCGATGGGATTTCGAAAAGTTCCGTGAAGCGGAGGACCGTCTCGGCGTCCAGATGAAGTCCGTCGGTGAGGTGATGGCGATCGGTCGAACGTTCAAGGAGGCATTGCAAAAAGCAATTCGCTCTCTGGAGCGCCGCCGTGGAGGATTCGGCTTTGACTCGCCGGAACGTTGCAGCCAGCTCGCCCTCAGCGAAAGTGAGCTGCAAGTGCTTCGGAGTAAACTTGCTCGCCGAACTTCGAGTTCGCTCGATGATCTCTTCGATGCACTCCGCGCTGGAATGCCGATTGAAGAAATTCACGCGCTGACGGGGTACGACCCCTGGTTCATAGACCAATGCCAGCAAATTGTCGAAGCCGGTTTTGCGTGGATGCAGCATGTTGCTGGAAAGTCTTCTGCTGAGTGGAGTCCGACGATGCTGCGGCGAATGAAGCAGCTCGGCTTTTCCGATGCGCAACTTGGAGTGATGAGTGCGATCTCAGAGCGTGCTATGCGGCAGCAACGGCAGAAGCTGGGCATCATGCCGACCTACAAAACCATTGACACGTGTGCTGCAGAATTCGAGTCCGAGACACCCTATCACTACTCCACGTACGGTGAGGAAAACGAGTCGGTACGCTCTGAGCGCAGGAAAGTTGTGATTTTGGGGAGTGGGCCAAATCGTATCGGGCAGGGCATCGAGTTCGACTACAGCTGCGTCCGTGCCGTCTGGGCAGCACATAAGCTGGGCTGGGAGGCAATCATGGTCAATTGCAATCCTGAAACCGTTTCGACAGACTACGACACCGCCGACAAGCTCTACTTCGAGCCACTAACGTCAGAGCATGTGCTGGATATCCTCCAAGTAGAGCAACCCGATGGCGTGATCGTAACACTTGGGGGGCAAACGCCGCTCAAACTTGCCAAGGCCCTCGTTGCCGAAGGCATCACGCTGTTGGGAACGCCATGGGAAGGGATTGACCTTGCCGAGGATCGCTTGCGATTTGGGAGCATGCTCGAACAGCTCGGCATACCGTGTCCCTCGTGGGGAACAGCCCGCAGCGAAGACGAAGCCGTCGAAATCGCCGAGCGCATTGGTTATCCTGTGCTTGTGCGGCCGTCCTACGTTTTGGGGGGGCGTGCGATGCAGATTTGTTACCGTGAGGAAACTGTCCGACGCTATACGCGCGAGGCACTCGAACATTCGCCGGAGCACCCGGTGCTCATTGACCACTTCCTCGAACATGCATATGAGTTCGACGTTGATTGTATCGCTGACGGGGAGGATGTGCTCATCTGCGGTATCATGCAGCACATCGAGGAAGCTGGTGTTCATTCGGGTGATTCTTCGTGTGTAATTCCGCCCTACAACATAAGCCCAGCCATCGAGCAACGGATGATCCAATACACGGAGATGCTTGTGCGAGCACTCGGTGTGCGTGGCCTGCTCAACGTACAGTATGCGCTCCAAGGGGAGACGCTCTACGTTCTCGAGGCAAATCCACGCGCGTCGCGGACAGTGCCGTTTCTTGCTAAAGCGACTGGTGTTCCAATTGTGGAGGTGGCGACTGCTGTCATGCTCGGCAAGAACCTCCGCGAGCAGGGGTATGGCAGTGGAATATTGCGGTCGTGGGGAATCGCAATCAAGGAGCCTGTATTTCCCTACACCAAATTCGCACGGGTCAACGTGTTCCCTGGACCTGAGATGCGTTCGACTGGGGAGGTGATGGGGCGCGATACAACGTTCGGAGCAGCGCTACTGAAAGCTCACCTTGCAACGGGGAGCAAGGTTCCGGTGCAGGGGAGAGTGTTCCTCTCTCTGCGTCCGGAAGACAAGTGCGAGCGTGCACTCGCAATTGCTCGTGGCTACCGCGAACTTGGCTTCGAAATACTTGCAACGAGCGGAACTGCTGCATTCCTTCGTGAACACGGTATCGAAGCTGAAACCGTTCTCAAACATTACGAAGGTAGGCCGAGCATTATTGACTACATCAAAAACGGCCAGGTCCACATTCTCATCAACACGCCGCTTGGCGAGCGCGCTCGACATGATGAGTTCATCATGGGCATGACGGCATTGCAGCACAAAATCCCGTTTTTCACGACACTGGCGGCTGCTGAGGCCTCGCTCGAAGCAATCAAAGCGTTGCGATCTGGCACCTTTGGCGTCTATGCATTGCAGGAAGAATACGGCGATGGATGGAATCCGTACGTTTCGTCAAGCGCTTCGGTACGTCGAGCGACAGCTCGCTGAGGCAGGTATCGAAGAAGCCCGCCGCGAAGCGGAACTGCTGGTCTGCAATGTAGCGCAGTGCAGCATGCTTGCAGTGCTCATCGGGCCAGAGCGATTGCTTACGGCAGCCATGCAGCAGCAACTCAGCCAGCTTGTCCACGTTCGGATCACCGAACGGGTGCCGTTGCAGTACTTGCTCGGTTGGGTGGAGTTCTATGGGCTTCGGCTTCGCATAACGCCTGCTGCACTGATTCCTCGTCCCGAAACGGAATTCATGGTCGCTCGCTTGGTCGCAGCAATGCGGACGACCACATGGCAGCCACGACGAGTACTCGACATTGGTACCGGATCGGGATGCATTGCATTAGCACTTGCAAAAGAGTTCCCAGGCAGTTGCGTCATCGGTTGGGATTGCGATGAGGCAGCACTGAGCCTAGCAGAAGAGAATGCGCAGCGGCTGGGAATACCGAATGTTTCGTTTGAGCACGTAGACGTTTTGCAATTCGCCGATCCCGGTGAGTGCTTCTGTCTGGTTGTTTCCAATCCCCCGTACATTCCAGCATGTGACGTTCCGGTGCTGCCCCCGGAAGTGCAGCATGAGCCAGCTACTGCGTTGACTGATGGAGCAGATGGGCTGACGTTCTATCGTCACTACAGCGAGCACCTGCAGAGATTGCTCAATCCGAGTGGTATCATCGCGCTCGAATGCAACGATGGGCAGGCCGCTGCAGTCGCAGCGCTCTTTACCGACATGGAAAGCGCTATCGGCACAGACCAGCGTGGAGTAGAGCGCTACGTCCTTGCGGCGTGGGACTGTGATCACCAAGTGTTACGGAATTTTTCTTTGCAGAATGTGCATGCTGCGTCGTAGTTTTGACGCCGATTTTGAATAACGGCATTCGTGGTATGCTATCACCGAGCATTCGCCGAGAGCAATACGGCGAGCTGGAGATTGTGACTCTCCGCGGACAGTTCGTCGGTGGCAAAGAGACTGACGAGCTGCGCGCTACACTCAACGAGATCCTCCAAGGGCAGCGCCACATGATTCTTCTGGACTTATCAAATGTCACCTACTTGAACTCGACTGCACTTGGGGTCCTGATTGCGGCACATTCGAGCATCACCAAACGAGGTGGTAAGATTGCGCTCTGTGGCTTGAGTGAATCGCTCGAAAACATCTTCGTCATCACAAAGCTTTCGATGGTCTTCGACATTTACCGTGATCGCGACGCAGCTATTCAAGCACTGTTGTCATCATCCACCAACATGTAACGCGTTATGAAGAACATCTTCAATGCAGTGGTTATCACGCTTGCGCTAATTGTTGCATACAGCGTGTACTTTTTTGTGCTCGGTGCGCCGAGCAACTTCAAGGGCGGCGACATCACGCAGCCGGTCAATACACTCGGGATGATCTACACCGGTGGGCCACTGGTAGGTCTGCTGCTTGCCTGTTTGCTGTTGGCAATTACGTTCTCGATCGAGCGGATGCTTTCGATCAACAAGGCGCGGGGGACAGGCGATGTTGCGCTCTTTATCAAGCGCTGCATCGAGCTGATCGGCGAAGGCAAGATTGACGAGGCAATCGCTGAGTGTGACAAGCAGCGGGGTTCGGTGGCAAATATCCTCCGCGCAGGGTTGGAGCGATTCAAGCAAGTGGAAAATGATCCCGAATACGATGCAGAAAAGAAACTCAGCGAAGTGCAACGTGCCATTGACGAAGCGACAAATCTGGAAATTCCGCTCCTCGAAAAGAATCTGGTCATCCTCTCCACTCTGGCATCTATCTCGACGATGATCGGTCTGCTGGGAACTACGGTCGGGATGATTCGTGCGTTCCGTGCACTCGGTGAATCTGGTGGGACAGTCTCGGCACAGCAGCTTTCTATCGGGATTTCTGAAGCGCTCTATAACACCGCTGGTGGCTTAGCGGCAGCAATTATCTCGATTGTTGCGTTCAACTTCTTCACCACGCGAGTTGATAACTTCGTGTACATGATTGACGAAGCGATCCTCTCGATGATGGAACTGCTCACCGTCCGCGTCAAAGAAGTCGCCTAATTGGGGCCTTTCATCCATGCCGAAAATCAAGAAAAAACGGCTCGGTTTTGTCATTGACATGACGCCAATGGTGGACGTGACCTTTCTTTTGTTGACATTTTTCATGTTCACCGCCAAGTTTAAAACCGAAGCAGAAGCCGAGCAAAAGTTCGTCATCAAGCGACCCTACGCGTCAGCAGATACATCGAAGCTGCCTGATAAAGACATTGCGATCATCAAGGTTGGTATTGACACCCTCACTGGCGACACAAGCTACTACTACACGATCGTCAACGAGCTTCAGCGACGGCAAGTCTATGACAACCTCAATTTCACGCCCGAGCAGCGCAAACCGCAGCTGAAGGTTGGTCTCGACTTGCTCGATCAGCTGATTATGCAAACACGGATTACCGGTCCCCGGACACGGTTTGCAATTGACGGTGACCGACGTATTCGCTATAAGTGGGTCGAGGACGCAATTGACGTCCTCCGCAAGAATAACGCGACGGCATTCAACTTCGTCACAGAGAAACGCCAGTAACATGTCGAACAACTCGAACCTTTCGCTATGGCTGGTGGCGGCGGTGGTTTAGAACTGCCCGAACGGCAGCGACGCGGGAAAAAACATAGCAAGCGTAAGAAGAAAAAACGCCTTGGCTTCCGGATAGACATGACCCCGATGGTGGACATCGTCTTCCTGTTGTTGACGTTTTTCATGTACACGACGACGATGGTCACACCGCAGGTCATGGAGATCAGCGTCCCCAAGGAGGTCGAAGAAAATGTCGAAGTCAACCAAGCGAACCTTTTCACGCTCTATGTACGCGGAGATGGCAAGCTCTTTTTCAGCATGGGCACAGATGAGCCGCAGCCACTGGCACTGAGCGATTTGCGCTCGAAAGCGGTCGAGCTGAACCTCCTGCGGAAAAACAAGCTCATCACAGCGTTCAAGCCATCGCCGGATGCACCGTATGGCGTCGTCGTGCAGGTGCTCGATATTCTCAATCAAGCCGAAGCTGAGATCATTCGCCAGCTCCAGGCCGAAGGTATCAAACGCGAACGGAAGTTTGCGTTCGTCAAGCTTAGCCCAGAAGAAGTTGAAAAACTCAAAGGGCTCTAACCATGAATGCTTTCACCGCACAACTGCCGCACCGATCCTACGGCGCCTTTGAGCTCAAAGAGTGGATACGCCGCTATACATTCCGCGCATTTCTCATTGCCGTTGGGTTGCTGGCGTTGTTCTTCATTGGTTTTTTCGTTTACAACTATTTTCACCAGCGGGCGCTTGCACTCAGACCGAAGATTCCCGTCGTTCGGATCAAACTCTCCGATCTTCCTCCCCCACCTGCAAACCAATCGGAGGTTGCGCCACCGCCTCCACCGACGAGCGTTGCAATTGCTGGTGGTCCGCCGACTGTCGCAGGTAATCCAGTTCCGGTTCCAGAGACACTCCTTTCGCCCGATGCGAAAGATTTCGCAAATGTTGAGGACGTAGCGCGCGCGACCTCGAAAGGGGGGGAAGGAATAGATATGGGGGGATTCGGCATTGGGGAAGGGACGGTCATCGCCCCTGATACTCGCGTCCAAAAGGAACAAGAGCCAGACCCCGATGAATTTGTTTTTGTCGAAAAAGAGCCGTCTTTTGATTACGCAGACCTGCAGCGTCGCGTCCAGTATCCCGAAATTGCGCGTCGTGCAGGGATCGAGGGGAAGGTCATCGTGAAAGTGCTCGTTGGCAAGGATGGCAAACCCAAGCGCGCATTCGTTGCCGATTCTCCAAGCGAAATGCTCAACGATGCTGCGCTAAAAGCAGTTCTGGCGACCACGTTCACTCCCGCAATTCAAAACGGCAATCCGATTGATGTCTGGGTTACGATCCCAATCATCTTCAAGATCAAGTAATCACTATCGGTATGCAGCTCCTTGCCTCCAAAGCGCCGTACCGCAACTCGATGGACGCCGATGCTGATTACAGCAGCAATTGCGCGGGGGCTTATTGTTGCGGTCGGCATCGCTCTTATACTGGCTGCACCGACCGAAACGATGCGGCTGTTTGGTGTGGTCGCAATTCTGTTCGGGGTGTATCGGTTCTACGTGCTTTTTCGGTGGTCTTCATCAGCACCTACGGACGACGAGCGTGATGAAGACATGGAGTAGCCTGCTGGCAGTAGCGCTTCTCATCGTTACTTCAGGTTGTACGCAGGAACAGCCGCAGGGCGAAACCCTCTTTCGAGGCACTGCCCAAATTGCATGTGACCAGGAGGTGGCTCCGCTCATTGCACCGCAGCTTGATTCATTTGTCCTGCACCATGAAGGAGCGCATATTAAGCTTGAGGCAACCACTGCACTGGAAGCCATGCGGCAATTGCTATCCGGTCGTGTACGCGCTGCAATCGTTGCGCGTGATTACTTACCCCAGGAGGATTCACTGCTGCGAACCTACTCGATCGAACCGCACAAGCGCTTTCTCATTGCCACCGATGCGTTAGTATTTGTCACCGCAGGGAGCACTGTACTGGATACCGCAAGCGACGAAATCGTCCGCAGCACACTCCGCGGCGAGCGCACGTGGCTGGCGAAGTATCGCTGGTCTGTGCCAAACGTCAGTTCCTCACTTGCTGCACATCTTCGTACGATTGCTGGCGGTGCTGTACGCATGGCTGCGCTGGCAGTTCCCACTGGTGATAGCACAATCGCCGTAGTAAGACAAGGGAAGTCGGATATCGGCGTTGCACTTCTATCCCAGTATTTGCGGCAGAAGGCGGTGGAGCCTTCACTCCGTGCGTTACGCATTGTCATTCGCGATACAGCAACGGGGGATCGAATCGCTGTTGCCCCGCATGCAGCCACGATCGTCAAGGAAACCTATCCGTACCGCGTTCCTATTTACGGCTACTTGCTTGAGACGGCACGGAATTTTCCCTATGGTGTGATTGCTTCAATCGCACAAGAGCCACGTCCACAGCGAGCGATGCTCAATGCTGGCATCGTGCCAGGCTATGCGAAGATCCAGCTTGTTGAACCCGACTAACCGCGATACCATGCTTTGGCGTCTCCTCAGCTTTGCGCTGATCGTTGCGTCGTGCGCCGTTGCAGATCAGCTCGACGATGCACGGCAACTCTTTCAGCAGAAAAAGTACGCTGATGCTGCACGTGCAGTTGAAAGCTATCTCCAGCGTGAACCGTCCTCGGTCGAAGCGCTCATCCTCGCTGGGGATATCGCCGTGCAGCTCGAAAACCCAGACAAAGCGCTCGACTACTACCGACGTGCATACCAGCGGGATCGAGAAAATTCTCTCGCGCTTCGGAAGTATGCCCATCTGCTCAGCGAAAAAGGGGAGCATGCTGAAGCATTGGAAATTCTCCGACGTGCAGTGCGGTCGAATCCGCGGGATGTTTACTTGCGCCTTGCTTATGGCCAAGCGTTGCTTGCTGCAGATTCGATTCAAGCTGCAGAATTGGAGATCACCAAAGCCCGCGAAATGAATAAGTCCATCCCTGATGGATTCCTCGCACTCGGTGATCTCTACTACTCGCAGCGCGTCTTCCCGCTGGCGAAAGATAACTACGAACAAGCGCTCACACTTGATCCAGAGAACATACCCGCACGGGAGAAGCTGGCGCTGGTCTATTTCCGCATGGCGAATGCAGAAGTAGTGGACAATGCACTTGCGAACGAATACTACACCCGCTCGCTCCAACAATGGGCAGAAATCATCAAACGTGATCCGACCTATGCGCGAGCGTACTTTGAGCAAGGGAAAATCTTTTTTTACGCCTCGCGATTTGCGGAAGCGGCGGCTTCACTCGGAGAGTACGTACGACTGCGTCCAGATGCACCGAATGCTACACTGGCGCGGTGGTTTCTGGCGCAGTCGCTTGAGAAGATCGGCAAATGTGCAGAAGCTGAGGAACATCTCCAGTTTGCGATACACGCAATAGACTCGGTTCGTTCGAAAGCACGCTTGCTTCTGGCGCGATGCTACTTCGATGTCAAGCGCTATGCAGATGCAGCCAATGAGTTTCGCCAACTTCAAGCTGAGGATCCGCAGCTATTGTCATCAACACTCGATCGCGAGCGCTATGGGTACGCACTGATTCTCTCCGGCGATACGACGGCAGCAATTCCAGTCCTGCGGCAAGCTGTTGATCAAGATTCTACGCGGTGCTTGACGATCTACCGACTTGCAGAACTCTACCGCGCACGGCAGCAGTACGACGATGCGGTCACGCTCTACCAGCGCTATTTGAGGAATTGCCCAGATTCATTGGCAGCGCGCATCTATGCACTCATGGGTACAGCGCTCTTTTCCGCCAACCGAGTGCAAGAAGCTGCTTCTGCGCTCGAGCAATCAATCGCGAAAGATTCCGGGCTCATCTTCGCGTACCGGATGCTCGCAGCGACGCAGAAATCGCTCAATCAACCCGTAAAACAAGTAATCGCGACGTTGCAGCAAGGGCTTCGCCATGCCTCTTCCCCAGCAGATCGTGCGCTCCTCTATACGCTCTATTGCCAGCTTCTGCTTGAAGAGCGTCAGTATGACGAGCTCAAGTCTGTTGCATCATCGTGGTTCCGTACTGACAGCGATCGTCCAGAGGCAGCGCTCTACCTTGCAGTAGGCTATCAAGGAATCGGGGACCGAGATAATGCGTGCAAATACTACCGTGAGGCTCTTCGACTCAATCCGGGTCTTGAAATTGCAAAAAAGAACCTCAAGCAGCTCGAGTGCAAATGAGCTGTTCCTGGCACACAGCACCATGCGCACTTAGCATGTCCGTATATTTGCGATGCTTTGCGTGCAGTAGTGATGTGCCGCGCGCAGCGTAGCAATAGCGACGGTCCTGGCATGCTGCTACCGACCAGCGAGGTTGAAATGATTCGCCTTCCCATCAATGGTCTTTCAAATGGTGACCACCCAATTGCGATCACAGTCGCAGTTGAACAGGTTGAAGGTATTTTCCCTGAATTTGTCGGCACTGTGCAGATCAGCGGCATGCTGAGCAAGGTGGGGAAGAAAATCGTCCTCGAGCTTGTGGCAAGTGGGACAGCGCGCTTGACGTGCGACTACTCACTTGAAGTGTTCGATGAGCACATCGAAGCGACGTTCTCCCTTGCCTATTTGCAGGATACCGAACTTTACCTGCGTCAGCCGAACCAACAGCAGCGCATTGAGGACGACCCCTATGCCCTTCGCTTGTTGCGAGAGGATGATACGTTCGTGGATATCACAACGGACGTTGCCGAAGAGCTCTCGGTGCGGCTACCAATCAAGCGTGTCGCGCCACAGTTTCGCCACATGACGTTCGCCGAATACGCTCGTACGGTGCTGGGCGATCGCGTTCACGTTGCTGCTTCCAATGCACTACGAACGGATAGTCCGTGGTCATCGCTGGAGCAGCTCAATGGAGAAAATCGAACGTAATTGTTTCACCATCGGAGTATTCCCATGCCAAACCCCAAACGTCGCCACTCGAAATCTCGTCGGGATAAGCGCCGTACACACTACAAAGCGGTGCCGCACACGGCCTCGGTGTGTCCCAATTGTGGTTCCCCAAAATTGGCACACGCAGTCTGCTTTGAGTGCGGATACTACAACGGCAGAAAAATTCTCCAGGTAAGCTAAACCACGCGCATGGGGTTTGCACCAAGCGGTGGAAACACGATTTCGCATTGCAGTTGATGCGATGGGAGGCGATCACGCACCAGCCCACGAGGTGGCAGGTGCAGTGCGCGCGTCCCAAGCGCTTCGCACCGAGGGTGTTGAGCATTCGCTAGTGCTCGTTGGTGATCCTGCATGCATTGAGCGGGAACTGGTGCGTTATCGTCCAGTCCCCGATACCATTGCTATCGAGCCGGCGCGAGATGTCGTTGCAATGGACGATGATCCTGCAGCAGTGATTCGCACCAAGCCGGATTCATCGCTTGTCCGCGGGTTGGAGTTGCACCGGACTAATCTGGTTGATGCATTCGTCTCTGCGGGTAATACAGGGGCGGTCCTTTCGGCAGCAACACTTCTCCTTGGGCGCATCGCAGGTGTGAGCCGTCCGACGATCGGTGCATTTTTCCCAACGATCGGCAATAAACCTTGCCTGGTACTCGATGTTGGTGCTAATGCCGAAGTCAAACCGCAGTTTCTCTACCAATTTGCTGTGATGGGCAGCCTCTACGCAGAGCTGATAGGTGGCATTGAGAAACCGCGGGTGGGATTGCTCAACATTGGCGAAGAAGCAACCAAAGGAACGGAAACAGTCCGCCAAGCCTATGCAATGCTTCAAGCAAGTACTCTCAATTTCATCGGCAATGTCGAAGGGCGCGATATTTTCCGAGGAGCAGCCGATGTCGTCGTCTGCGATGGCTTCACAGGAAACGTCGTTCTCAAGTTCGCCGAAAGTATTCTCCCAATGCTCAAAGCAGTGCTCGAACGCTTCAGTCGGCGAAATGCTGTGACACGACTCGCAGTTGGTTTGTTTGCACCTATGTTGCGGCGCGCCTTGGCCGACTTCGATTACCAGAAGTACGGCGGTGTGCCGTTGCTTGGCGTGCGTGGGACCGTCATCATTGGGCATGGGAAATCGTCGTCGCTTGCGATTGCAAACATGATCCTCCGCGCCTGGGAAATGCACCGGCTCCGGCTGGGTGAGCAGATCGAACGTGCGTTATTGCAGCCCGCACCATCACAGAACTCGGCATGAAAGCACATATCAGTGCGGTGGCGCACTACGTGCCTCCGGACGTATTTGACAACAACTGGTTCGCCTCCTTTCTCGATACCAGCGATCAGTGGATTCGCGAGCGAACTGGTATCATCGAACGGCGTTTCCTTCGCAAGGGCGCTACCTCGGACATGATTGTCCCCGCAGCACGCGCTGTGCTCGAGCAACGGGGACTTTCCCCAGCAGAGATTGATTGCATTATCGTCTGCACCGTTACACCAGATCAATTTTTCCCTTCGACAGCGGCCAACGTTCAGCGCAAGCTTGGTGCGTCGAACGCATGGGGCTTTGATTTGAATGCTGCATGTTCGGGGTTTGTGTATGGGCTATGGGTTGCAGCAAAGCTGGTTGAAGCTGGCGGTGCTCGTAACGTCCTCCTCTGCGGAGCAGATAAGATGAGCTCGATTATCAACTTCGAAGATCGTGCCACGTGTGTTCTCTTTGGCGATGGAGCAGGCGTCGTGTTGCTCGAACCGACCGATGATGACTCCGTTGGCGTGCTCGATGCCATCATTCGGATGGATGGGGAAGGTGGGCGCTACCTTTACATGCCTGCTGGGGGAAGTCTCCGGCCACCATCGCTAGAGACAGTTGCGAACAAGGAGCACTATGTCCACCAAGATGGGCAAACCGTCTTCAAAGCAGCGGTCGTTGGTATGGCAGATGTCTCCGCAGCGATCATGGAACGCAATGGCCTTCAGCCAGACGACGTCGCATGGTTGGTGCCACACCAAGCAAACCTACGCATCATAGACGCAACACGTCGGCGAATGGGCCTACCCGAAGAGAAGGTTGCTATCAACATTGACAGGTACGGCAACACAACTGCAGCAACGATTCCGATTTGTCTATCGGAACTCTACCGTGACGGCAAGCTACGCCGAGGCGATAACCTCATCCTGGCAAGCTTCGGCGCAGGCTATACCTGGGGCAGTCTCTGGCTCCGGTGGTCCTTGCAAGGAACACCCGAGTAGTCAATCAACGCTGAAATTGTTATGGCACATTCAACGCAACCACCAACAGCGCTCCTTTTTAGCGGACAAGGTTCTCAGTATGTTGGCATGGGGCATTCGCTCTACCAGTCGAGTCAGCCAGCACGTGTCATCTTCGATCGTGCTGATGATCTTCTTGGCTATAAGCTATCGGCACTGTGTTTCGAAGGCCCAGAAGAATTGCTCCGGCAGACGCGGTACACCCAGCCTGCACTCTTCGTGCATGAGGCAGCAATCCTTGCGGCGTTGGGCAATCCATCCGCTCATGCTGTCGCGGGACATTCGCTCGGAGAGTACACAGCACTCTACGCAGCTGGTGCCTTCGATTTCGATTCTGCACTCCGTCTGGTTGCGCTGCGAGGTGAGCTGATGTTTACCGCTGGCATCGAGCAACCAGGCGCAATGGCTGCGGTGATCGGATTGGATGATGCAACAGTCGAGGAAATCTGCGCTACCGCAACGGGAACTGTCGTCGCTGCAAACTATAACGCACCCGGACAGGTGGTCATCAGCGGCGATCGCGATGCCGTACAAGCGCTCCTTCCACGCTTCAAAGAGGCAGGTGCCCGGATGGTCACTGAACTGCCGGTCAGTGGAGCGTTTCATTCACCACTGATGGCAGCTGCACGTGCACGCTTAGAAGAAGCGATTTTGCACACTCCAATGCAACCGCCGCGCGTAGCTGTGTACATGAACGTGACAGGTACCGCCCAACGCGAGATTGATACGATCCGTCGGCTCCTCATTGAGCAGCTGACTGCACCAGTCCGCTGGACAGCGATTCTCCGAGCAATGTACGCCGATGGTATTCGACGCTTTGTGGAAATTGGCCCGAGAAATGTCCTCCAAGGTTTGGTCAAACGCACACTCGGTAGCGATGTTGAAATTGCTGGTATTGATACCGAGGAGGATCTTCGCAATCGTCACCATCTTGTAACAGTCGAATGAGTCTGGCAGGGAAGGTTGTTATTGTTACCGGTGGTTCCCGTGGAATTGGTGAGGCAATTGTCCGCCACCTTGCGGGCGAAGGTGCACATGTGCATGCGACCTACAATGCCTCAAGCGAGCGTGCTGAAAAAATCCAGGCTGAACTGCAAGGCCAGGGCGGGCACGTTCAGTTTCACCGGCTCGACGTGCGTGATAGTTCGATGTGCGTGCAGCTTGTTGAAACGGTCGTCGGGAGCAGTGGAAAAGTTGATGGGCTCATCAACAATGCAGGAATCACCCGCGATGCACTCCTGCTCCGGATGAGCGAGCAAGATTGGGATGAAGTCTTGACGACCAATCTCCGGAGCGTGTTCGCAATGACAAAAGCGGTGCTCCGGCCGATGCTCACACAGCGAAGTGGCCGGATTATCAACATCAGCTCTGTGGTCGGAATTACCGGCAATGCAGGGCAAGCAAACTACGCGGCCGCAAAAGCAGGCGTGATCGCATTTACAAAATCCATTGCGCGTGAGCTTGCCTCGCGAAACATCTTGGTCAATTGCATCGCCCCTGGGTACATCGAGACGGACATGACAGGCAAGCTTTCCCCGCAGCAACAGCAGGCGCTCCTTGGGAGCATTCCGCTTGGACGTGCTGGCGTCGGTGCTGATATAGCTGCTGTCGTTGCATTTTTGCTATCCGATGCGGCATCGTACATAACTGGACAGACGATTGCTGTTGATGGTGGCATGGTTATGCTGCCCTAACAGCACGAGCGAACGTTATGCTCTATGTTTCACTTTTTCGAGGTTCGTCGTATGTCAGCAGTTGCTGAGAAGGTCAAGGAGATTATCGTCAACAAGCTCGGTGTCGAAGAAAGCCAAGTGACGCCGACAGCGTCCTTCACGAAGGATTTGGGCGCTGATTCGCTCGATACCGTGGAGCTCATCATGGAATTCGAGCGCGCATTCAACATCACCATCGAGGACAGTGATGCCGAGAAAATCCAAACGGTCGGCGATGCAATTAGCTTCCTCGAATCGAAAGTCGGCGCAGAATCCTAAGCAGCCGCCGATGTCTGCAGCCGGTGTGCGCAATTGTGCACGGTGCACACCGGCGCAGCTTGTTTCACCAGTTGCGCTCTAACCGATGCGCAAGCGCATTGTTGTCACTGGAATGGGGGCTGTCACTCCCATAGGGAATTCTGTTGCCGAGATGTGGGCAAGTATGCTCGAGGGAAAAAGTGGCGCCGGACCAATTACCAAGTTCGATGCATCCGACTACGAAACCCGCTTTGCCTGCGAAGTCAAGGGGTACGATCCGCTCCTCCACATGAGTCGGAAGGACGTCCAGCGGATGGACCTTTTCACACAGTACGCCATTTCATCTGTTGCAATGGCGCTCGACGATGCAGGCATCAGCGAGGGACAACTCGATGGCGATCGGGTCGGCGTTGTCTTCGGAAGCGGCATTGGTGGGATGTGGACCTACCACCGCCAGCAGGAGCTTCTCTACCAACATGGAGGGAAGCCCGATCGCATCTCGCCCTTTTTCATCCCGATGCTAATCTCGGATATTGCCGCCGGGCAGATTGCCATTCGTTGGAAATTTCGCGGGCCGAATTACGGCACCGTCAGCGCGTGTGCAACGAGCGCGCACGCGATCGCCGATGGTGCAATGCTCATCGAGCGTGGATGCGCCGATGTAATGATCGTCGGCGGTAGCGAAGCAGTTATCTGTCCCATGGGCATTGGCGGGTTTAACGCAATGAAGGCGCTTTCAACGCGCAATGATGCGCCGGAGAGCGCAAGCAGACCGTTCGATGCTGAGCGCGATGGCTTTGTGATGGGAGAGGGTGGCGGGGCACTTATCCTCGAATCGCTTGACCATGCACTACGTCGAAACGCTCGGATCTACGCGGAGCTGGCAGGATTCGGCTTGACCGACGATGCATACCACATTACCGCGCCGCCACCAGGCGGCGAAGGCGCGGTTCGCTCGATGCGCCTATGCTTAGAAGATGCCCGCCTTGCACCAGAGGAAATCAGTTATATCAACGCTCACGGCACCTCGACTCCATACAACGACAAGAACGAGACCGAAGCAATAAAAACCGTGTTTGGTCAGCATGCCTACCGCTTGGCGGTCAGCTCGACAAAATCTATGACAGGGCACTTGCTCGGTGCTGCCGGTGCGGTCGAGGCAATCGCGACCATTTTAGCGATTTACCATCAAGTTTGCCCACCGACGATCAACTACACGACGCCTGATCCTGAGTGCGACCTCAACTACGTCCCTAACACACCAGAGTATCGGACAATTGACGCAGCGCTTAGCAATTCCTTTGGCTTCGGTGGGCATAACGTTACGCTCTGTTTTCGCCGCTTCGAGCAATAGCCTCCATCTGCCTATGCGTTCATCTCGACCGATTGAAAGCTCCGTTACCGAGATTGTCCGCTCTCTCTACAACGGACTGGTTCGCTTCACCGTCCAACGGATGGAGACGCTGCGTCGGAAGGCCCGCCGCCCGATCGAGCATGTTGTCGGAGAACGGCGTCATGCCCTCGAAGCAGTGCTCGGAGTGGACATCCGCAGCCCTGCACTCTACGAAGAAGCGCTGACGCACCGATCATACCTCCAGGTCAAGAACGATCCGACGGTGCAGTCGAACGAGCGACTGGAATTTCTCGGCGATGCGATCTTGGGTATGGTCATCGCTGAGTACCTTTTTCACCATCACGAAGATGTTGCCGAGGGTGAGCTGACGAAGATGCGGTCGTGGCTGGTCAACAAACGTTCGCTTGCTCTGTGTGCCCGCAAGCTCGATCTCGACAAGTTTCTCTTGATGAGCTATAGCGCAGCCAACGCTCTTGCAAAGGGCAACGACTCTGTGCTTGCCGATGCCGTCGAAGCATTGATTGCAGCAGTCTATCTCGACCACGGCTTTGACAAAGCACGGAGCTTCATCGAAGAGCGCCTGTTGCCGCTGATGCTCGAAGAGCGCGTCATGCACGACACGAATTTCAAAAGCTTACTGCTTGAGTACGTCCAAGCGCGTGGCTACAGTGCGCCGCGCTACCGCGTTGTCGAAGAAAGCGGGCCCGACCACGAAAAGCAATTCACCGTTGCTGTGTACGTCGGGAGCGCAAGCGTGGGCATTGGAAGCGGCAGAAGCAAAAAAGAAGCCGAGCAGAATGCGGCGCGTCAAGCGCTCGAGTATCTCCAAAGCCGTCAAACCCCAACAACCGACCCTGAGGAATTTCTCCGATGATGCGTACGATTGCTGCTGCTGTCCTTCTAACGCTCGGAGCGATTGCTGGCGAGCTGCGAGTAGAACCCGCTCGTCCACAGAGCGGCAAGCCAATCGAGTTCAGCTACGTTGCTGACTCCTGAGTACTTCAGCGAGCCAGATTCTGTCTGGCTCTGCATCTACGCCTTCGACGATAGCCGCTTTTATCCCACTGCTTGGGATGTTCGACTGGAGCGAAAAGGGACAACCTACCGCGGCACGTTTTCTGCTGTGCCATCCGATGCCGTCTTCCTGCTGTTCCGCATTGTCAGCGGGCGAGAGTACGACGATAATCGCGGGCGCTTTTGGGATGCTGCTTGTCTGGAATGGGAGCGCTCCGAAAACTGGTGCTTATTTCCGTCAAGCGATTTCGTACTTAGGGCAAGGGGCAAGTGGTATCGCATCAGTTGCACGGCGCGCTGATCTCGATCGAGCCAAGGAACTACTCCAGCGCTCGTTGGAGAAGCCATCCCGAACATCTGCCGACGAAGTTCGCATATGCAGGGGTGCGATTCGATCGGGGCGAGATTACCAGAAGCGATCTCGAGGAGACGCTTCAGCGGCTCCTGCAGCTCCCTTGGGATTCGACAAACGAGATGCAGGTGCGCAGCAGGAGCCGAGCGCTGCGCTTGCTTGGGCGCGATAGCGACGCTGCTGAGCTCGAACGCCGCTTTGCAGAGCGTTTCCCGACAAGCGACCTTGCTGAAGAAGTCGAGCGGGCATACTGCGCCGCAGCGAAAACGCCGGAAGAGTTCCGCGATCGCATTCGTCGCTTTGCAGAACGGTTCCCTTCCTCGCCGAGTGCAGTGAAAATGTACACCGACCTGGTTGCCTATTACCTTCAGCAGGGAAACGGTGATGCAGCAATTGCGACGGTCAATTCATACCCCGTGCCGCCTGGGGTGACCAGTTCGCCGCCCCCAGCACTACTCAACATGCTCGCGGTGACGATGGTACGGCAGGATTCTCTGCTCAAGCTCGCACAGCAGTACATCGAGTGGGCTGTTCGAGCACTCGAAACGGAAAATCTCGACGCAAAGCCACGCTACGTTGCACCGTGTGAATATCGCTGGCAGCTGCGCGAGCTCCGCGGTATCTGCCACGATACGTGGGGATACGTCCTCTACCGGATGGGACGAACAGAGGATGCCATCGAGGCATTCCGTCAGTGCGAGTACCTTCTTGGGCCGTTTGCCAGCGGCGACATGCTCGAACATCTCAGCGAAGCACTTATGGCAGCTGGTCGGCGCGAGGAATCACTCGCTGTCGCTCGCCGCGCAATTGCAACGGGAAGAGCGATCGGTCCGACGGTGATGCGATTTCTCCAGTCGTCTGCTGACACGGCAGCGATTCACGCCGAGTATGAATCGCTGCGCAAGCAGGCACGCCCAGCGAAGCTGCGCCGTTTGCGTCAGGAAATGCTTGCGCAACCTTTGCTGGAGATGCAGTTTCGGCGCAATGACGGAAGCACGTTTCTGTTGGGCGATGCAGTACTCACTACGCTCGATGGTCGGCAGATTTCACTCCGGCAGCTCAAGGGGAAGGTAGTCGTGCTTGACTTCTGGTCAACCTGGTGTGGGCCGTGCCGCGCTTCGATGCCTTCCATGCAAAAGCTCTACGAAAAGTACCGCTCCACAAGTGATGTGGAGATACTCCTGGTCAATTGCTGGGAACGGGTAGATGACCGCGCCGAGCATGTCAGGAAATTTTTAGCGAGCAATCCCTCCTACACATTCCCAGTTGTCTTGGACTTGCGGGATGAAGTCGTTTCCGGGTTTGGTGTGACTGGCATTCCGACGAAGTTCTATCTCGATCGCGATGGCGTTGTGCAGTTTAAGGAGGTGGGCTTTCCAGGAGCGGACGTTTTCATCGAGGAAGCCAGCGATCGCATTGATTTGCTCCTGGGAAGGTAGGAATAGTTTCTGTGAGCGGCAGTCTATACTCTTCGGGTAGCGACTCTGGTAGCGCGAGCTACTTGGCAAGCATCCGCTGGTATTCAGCCTGTATCAATGCTTGTTCTTCTGGCAACAGTTGGCGATTCCTCCGTGCCATTGAACGTCGAGCTGTATCGAGGGCTACATCAAGTGCATAGAGCCTCTGCTCGTTGATACCACCCCAGGTGAAGGAAGGAATCTCAGTCGGCGTATAACCTGCGCCGAAGATGTTCGCACTGATTCCTACCACTGTTCCTGTCGAAAACATGGTTGCGATTCCAGCTTTTGTATGATCGCCGCAGAGCAGGCCGAGGAACGTTCGCCCCGTTGCGACTTTTCCAGACGGAAGCTCCACCGAGATTGGGCGGTAGGTGTTCTTGAGGTTGCTGGTATTGGCACCAGCGCCGAGATTGACCCACTCGCTGATGAAGGAATGTCCAAGAAATCCATCGTGCTGTTTGTTGGAGAAGCTCTGGAAGATTGTGCACTCTACCTCGCCACCAACTTTACACCACGGGCCAATGATCGTATTTGGGTAAATCTTCGCACCGACCTTGATGACGGAATGATCACCAATGGCACATGGCCCGATAATCGTAGCCTGTGGCATGATCGTGACGTTGTTGCCAATGATGATTGGTCCTGCTGAAGCATCGAGCACGACAAGTGGAGCGATGGAGGAATTTTCGCCAACTGCGATTGCCTCAGCATTGAGCACCGCAACGCTCCCGCTACCGTAGTCAGCGTGGTGAATTGTGTGGTCTGCGTAAAACTCAAACTGCTCAGCAATTGTTGCATCTACGTACACAAAGAGATCCCACAGATACGTCAGCAGCGGTGCGTTGCGCAGCTCGTGCTTTTGCCAGCTAGAAGGAACGCTGCGTTCGAGGTCTTGCCAATCATGGGCGGCAAGTTGCTCCCATTGGTGCAGGGAGCAGCTGAGTGCGACAAGCTCGCTGCCAGCATAGAAGCACTGCGGAGGATTTCCGCAAGCGTGACGAGTAATCTGGCGCACAACTTCCTTGGTCGGAAGTAACCTGCTGGAGATGACAAGGACTGTACCTACGCCGAGCTGATGGCCACGGTATTCGGGAAAGCGCGCGTAGAACGAGGTGCGGTGTGCTGGGCGCCCCAGGCAATCAAGCAACGTTGTGCCCGTCAGACGTAGCCACGTTTCGATGATCGTCATAGCGCCGTAGCGAAGCTCCCAGGGCAAGTGGAGGATCGAAAACGGGTAGAGCGTCGTCGGATGCGTAGGGTGTTCAATCAAGACGAGATTGGTAATCATGGATCGAGTTTGACAAGTTCGAGATCAACGATGAGCGTTTCATTCGGTCCAATGCCGACGGACGGTCTGCCGCGCTCGCCATATGCAAGGTGTGGCGGGACAACCACGCGCCTTCGTCCGCCGACGCGCATTCCGCGGAGTGCGTACTTGAAACCTGGGAAGACCGACGTCGAGTCCGGGATGAATGCGTACACCTTCTTGCCTGCAAATTCGGTCGAGAACTCCTCCATCGTAGCAGCATGGTATCCGATGAATCGGACGTAATGTCTGCGGCGTGGATCGGAGAGTTCGCCTTTTCCGTAAGCAATATCGATGATGATAAGTCCACTGGAGTCCCGTTGCTCGATTGCCGGTGCTGGTACTGCACGGATAGTATCGAGTGGCATCGTGAAAAAGTGCACGTAGCGAGCGCTGTCGTCGGGGGGCGCACTCGGCATTGGGCGTGCTGCACAAACAAGAGCGATGCTTGCCAGTAGCGTGCTATTCAATAGGATTTTGCACATCATCGGTGCCTTCGTCGTTCAATTTCAATCGCAACGCTGCTCGAACAAAATGCACAAAAAGAGGATGTCCGCTGACCGCACGGGATTTGAGCTCCGGATGAAATTGAACGCCGACAAACCATGGATGCGATTTGAGCTCGATGATTTCAACCAGGCGATTATCAGGGGAAACACCGCTCATGACCATGCCGTGCTCTTCGAGCAGAGAGCGATAGGCGTTATTGAGTTCGTAGCGATGGCGATGGCGCTCGAAGATAAGCTCTTGGTTATAGGCACGGTGTGCTTTTGTGCCGGCAAGCAGTGCGCAGGGGTAGGCTCCTAATCGCATTGTGCCGCCTTTATGCTCGACCCGCTCTTGATCCGGCATCAAGTGGATAACGGGGTGGCGGGTGCGCTTGAATTCAGCGGAGTTGGCGTCGGCGATGCCACAGACATTTCTCGCAAACTCGATCACCGCACACTGCATCCCAAGGCAAATCCCGAAAAACGGAATGTTACGGGTGCGGACGTATTCAATTGCGGCGATCTTTCCTTCGATGCCACGTGCACCAAAGCCTGGGGCAACAAGGACACCGCGTATGCCTCCGAGCAGTTCTTCAACATTCTCGCTGGTGACGTCCTCAGAGTTGATCCAACGCAGTTCGACCTTGCAGTTATTGATGGCACCAGCGTGGACGAATGCTTCGATGATGCTCTTGTACGAATCGTGGTAGCTGACGTACTTGCCCACAAGCGCGATTTCGACTGTTGTCCGTGGGTTTTTGATGCGCGCTACGAAGCGGGACCATGTATCCAACTCGAGTTCCCCAGCCTTGAGCCGGAGCTTGCGGAGCACGATTGTATCGAGATTGCGCCGCGCCATGATAATCGGCACTTCGTAGATCGTCTCGACATCTGGCAGCTCGATGACAGCATCCTCAGCGACGTTGCAGAAGAGCGCAATCTTGGTCCGTACTTCCTTCGGAATGCGATGCTCGGTGCGGCAGAGGATGATTTCTGGAATAATTCCGAACTCCATGAGTTCTTTGGCGGCATGTTGTGTAGGTTTAGTCTTCAATTCTCCCGCCGAGCGAATGAAGGGAACGTATGCAAGCAGAATCGTAATGCATGCACTTCGCCCACGCTCTAACGTGAGCTGGCGCGCTGCCTCGAGGTAGGGCTGCGATTCGATATCACCGACGGTGCCGCCAATTTCGATGATGACAATGTCGTACTCACCATCGAAGTATGTCATGCGCCGCTTGATTTCGTCGGTAATGTGCGGAATTACCTGAACGGTCTTGCCCAAGTAGTAGCCCCGACGCTCCCGCTGGATCACCTCGTAGTAGATTTGCCCCGTTGTCGCGTTGTTGAAGCGAGTCATCGAAACGTCGAGAAAGCGCTCGTAGTGCCCTAAGTCCAAGTCTGTCTCTGCGCCATCGTCGGTGACGTACACCTCGCCATGTTGAAGCGGGTTCATCGTGCCGGGGTCAACGTTGATGTAGGGATCGAACTTGAGGATTGTTACCCGATAGCCACGCGACTTGAGGAGCAATCCCAAGGAGGCACAGGCAATACCTTTGCCGACGGAGCTGAGTACACCACCGACGACGAAGATGTACTTGGTTTTCCGTTTCGTATGTGATGCCATCTGTAGCTGTGGAACGGTTCAGTGGAACGTGCAATGTCGTTGCTGCATGTAATTGGGAATTCCTGTGCGGTCAGCACGTAGGAACTGTTTTGTGCAGGCGATTGCAGGGTGCAAGTTATGAATCAGCATCAGAAAGCAGGGTTGAAACGATGTCACGAAATCATGAACGTCAAAGTGAAACTGCAGAACCTAACTTTGCACGGTGCTACAACTTTACGTTACAGTCTTGAGCATTGTGCGGCATGGTAGCGTACTCCTTGCAACGCTGATTGCGGCTGCAGCACTTGCAATGGCGCAAGGAGTTACCACAGGTTCGATCAGCGGTAGTGTGCGTGACCGGAAAAGCGGAGAAGCACTCTATGGTGCCACGGTAGTTGCAGAACACCTTCCAACTGGCTCACGCTATGGAGCAAAGACTCAGCGAAACGGACGCTTTTCTCTCCGCGGTGTCCGAGTTGGTGGGCCGTACCGATTGCGCGTCTCGTACGTTGGCTACCGTCCCGACACGGTCGAGAACATTTTCGTTGAGTTGGGGCAGGAAGCGTTCATCTCTGTCGAGTTGCTCAGTGCTGAGGCGTTTGCCAAAGAGGTTGTTGTCACTGGCGATCGTGACCGTACGTTCTCACCTGCCAAAACAGGCAGTGGCAGCGCCGTCTCTGCCGAAGAAATTGCATCGCTTCCAGCAATCAACCGCTCGCTTTCGGACATTGCACGTGTCAACCCCTACGCGACGCAAACGACTGCGTTCGGCGCTGATGATGGCCTGCAAGGCATAAGCATCCTCGGGACAAATTCCCGCTACAACAACATCCAGATTGACGGCGCAGTGGCAAACGACATCTTCGGTCTTGGGCAAGCAGGAACAGCGGGAAGTCAAGCCAACGCGAACCTTCTCTCGCTTGACGCCATCGAGGAGCTGCAGGTGAACATCTCACCGTATGACATCCGCCAGAGCGGCTTTACTGGTGGGCTTATCAACGCAGTCACTCGGAGCGGGACGAATACATTCAGAGGTTCAGCGTTCTTCTACGGGCGCAATCAAGCGCTCGTTGGTCCCAGCCCGGATGCGCTCCGCCAGCCTTATGCGCAGTTCAGTGATGCACAGTTTGGAGCACGCCTTGGGGGCCCGATCATCCACGATCGGTTGTTCTTCCACGTCACGACTGAGACGCGACTGCGGCAGCGCCCGCTCGAAATTGCGCTCAACAATCCGAATGCGCTCAATAACTTTCCGCACAGCAAGGCAGAACTTGACGAAATAATTCGAGCCGTCCGTGACGTCTATGGCTACGACGCTGGAACGGCAGATTTGTTCATCTCGCGAAACAACACATTCAACATCATCGCTCGCTTCGATTGGAACCTTTCCGATCGGCACAAGCTGCAGTTTCGCCATAACTACACCAACGCATTTCAGGACCGCAACGTCCTCCGCACGCGGCAAATTTTTTCGCTCTCGAGTCAGTGGAATGAGTTCCGCAGCATCAACAACTCTTCGGTGCTGCAGTGGAATTCGATCTGGGGCGAGAATATGGCAAACGAGTTTCGCATCGCATGGACGCAGACCAACGATGAACGAGTTCTTCGAACAGCACCCTTCCCGCAGGTGAAAGTTATGCTCGGCGCCGATCAAGTGCTGCTTGGTCCGGAGCGGAATTCCCAGGCAAATGCGCTCGATCAGTCTCAGCTTGCTCTCACGAACGACTTTTCCATTTTCCTTGGCGAGCATACCATCACCATCGGCACCCACAACGAGCTCTACCGCTTCAACAACCTCTTCATCCCAGATTACTTCGGTACGTACACGTTCCGTGATGTGCAAGCATTGCGCGATCGGACACCGAGTTTTTACCAAGTCAGCTACGCAAATCTGAATGTCACTGGTGGTGATCCATCACCGCGCGCTCGCTGGAGCATGATGCAAAGCGGCATCTACCTCATGGACGAATGGACGGTCTTCCCACGCTTGCGCCTTACGCTTGGCGTTCGCGCCGATGTGCCGGTGTATTTCGATCGTCCGTATGAAAATCCACTCTTTGCTGCACGGTTCGATTCTCTTGCGCGGGCATATGCAGCGTTGCCAGATTCGCTCAAAACGTACTACCAGGAAATCCCACTCGGCTTGCGTACAAATCGTCTCCCCGACGCGCGACCTCTCTGGGGACCACGGCTCGGCTTCAACTACGATGTGACGGGCGATCGGAGAGTTCAGCTCCGAGGTGGTACTGGGATTTTCAGCGGACGAGTGCCAGCGGTATGGCTTTCAAATCAGTTTAGCAACACAGGAGTTGATCTCCTTCGCGTCAGCATCGGTCGAGATAACGACGCGAACGCACCACTCCTGATGCGGCTCGATTCACCATCGGTGCCGCTCCGCGTAACGCTTGATCCCTACAATCCACCAAAACCTGGGGATCCCTCGTTCCCAGGACAACCGATTGCCACAACGCAGATCAACGTTACTGATCCGAACTTCCGCTTCCCACAAGTATGGCGTTCGACTCTTGGCGTTGACGTTCAGCTGGAGCGGTGGCTTCGTCTGACCTCCGAGCTTATGTACGGTCAAATGCTCAACATGGTTGAGTTCCGTAACATCAACCTCCGCCGGTCGCTGGTGATGCCACTGTCGCCACTCGATGGACGCCCAATGTATGCACGGTCGCCCTCGGGACGCACGGATTCAAACGCTGCGCCAGAATTTACCCAGGTCATCCTCCTCACAAGCCGCAATGAAGGGTACCAATACAGCGGCATGCTCTCGCTGGCGCTGCAAGAGAACAACCCACTCGTGCGGGGCGTGAGCGGGACAATTTCTTATGTGTACTTGGCAACCTATGACCTTGCCGATGCAACAGCCTCGACAGCGCTATCGAACTGGCAGAATACCGATGCGACTGATCCGAATCGAGCCACGCTTGGACGGTCGAACTTTGATGTACCTCACCGGATCACGGCGAGTATCTTCTACCGCGTTCGCCTCATTGAGTCGCTGACGACGACGCTCGGCATCTTCTACACAGGCAATTCTGGACGACCCTACAGCTTCACGTACATTGGGGATTACAACGGCGATGGTCTTACGTACAACGATCTCATCTACGTCCCACGGCAAGAGGATCTGGGCAGCCGGGTTGTCGTTGTTCCCCCTGGAGGTTTGGACCTTCGCACTGCGGATCAAATCTGGAAGCAGCTGATGGATTTCATCGAAGCCAATGATGTGCTACGTCGCTACCGAGGGCAGGTGCTGCCACGCAATTCAATGCGTGAGCCGTGGATTCATCAGCTCGACCTTCGATTAGTGCAAGAGTTGCCATCGGTGGGCGCAACTCGTTTGGAACTGACGCTCGATGTCCAGAACCTCCTCAACCTGCTCAACAGCAGGTGGGGGCTGCAGCAGTACGTCAACTTCCAGAGCTACCGACTTATCACCCTTGTGACCGACCCAACGACGGGCACGCCATTCGATGCGCAAGGTCGCTTGCGAATCTCCTATTCGTCGCCGACGACGTCCAACGGCAAACCAGGCATATACGAAACTGATTCGTTCTTTTCCCGATGGCGCATGCAGCTTGGACTTCGCGTTTCGTTCTGAACATCTTGCTCTGTACAGCAGCCTGTATCGAAGGCTGCCAGAACGGTGTCGTTACATTTACTGGCGGAACAGCGTACGTACGCCTGTTCAATGCACAGACGAAAACCGATGCAGTGACGCTCTTTGCCGATAGTGTTCGGCGTGTTGCGTTACAACTGCCAGGGACCATAAGTAGTGCGATTCCGGTACCTGCAGGCACATATGTACTGCTTGATGTACGTGGTGCAAATGACACTGCACTACGGATAGCCTCGCAACGGTACGTGATGGCCGACGGCCAATCCTACACGATTATCGTTCGTGGTAGAACGATTACGGACTTCTTCCGCCCAATTGTAGATACAGCACAAAGTCCGTTCGCAGGGAAAGCGGCCATCAAAATCATCAACGTCTCGGAGGAGACGTTCGTCACGGTGAACGCGAACGGTTCTCCACTCGGTCTGCCTGTCGTTGACGCACAGACCGTATTGCCGTTTACAAGCCTCGAGGCAGGAACGGTTCAGCTTTCTGTACTCGATGCAGATCGGAACGTGGCAATTGGAAGCGATTCTACCGTAGTTTTGGAAGCCGGACAGTGCTACTACCTTTTTGTGCACGACTATCGCAGTGGCGCAGAGGTGCTGCAGCGCTGGTTTCTCCGCAAAGTTCAATGATGTCTCACAAGGGTTTGTTACATGAGTAGGCTTGTAATGTTCTTGATCGCTGCGATTGCAGCAGGTGCCCAAACCTACATCCCAATTGCGCAGTTCAAGCAGCGCGCGTTTGGTGATTCACTCCGTGCTGGTGAACGCATCGCAGGACGCGTTACGGTGGCTGATCAATTCCGCAACACCAGCTACATCCAGGATGCCAGTGGCGGGATTGCTGTATTTAACTCCGCGTTCCGAATGGGTGTTCACGTAGGCGATTCAGTGGAGATACTCTCCGGCACGTTGACGGAATTTGGTCAAACGACAGGGCAATCCGGCACTGGTCTGAGCGAAATCACCGGCTCGGTGGTGTTTCAGGTCATTCCAGTCGCCCGTGTCGAACCTTCGCCACGTACAGCCTCGATTCCTTCCATTGGCGAAGCACTCGAGGGCGTGCTTGTCCGCGTCCGCAATGTTGAATTCGTTGAAACTGGAATCTTCCAGGGTGACCGCAACTACACCGTCCGAAATGCGACTGGTGATCAGCTTCAGGTTCGCATTGATGCGAACACAGAAATTGCTCGCAACAGCTTGCCTCTCCCAACAGGGCGCATTGACATTGTGGGCGTCATTTCCCAGTTCCGCGGTACCTATCAGCTCTTGCCGCGCGTTGCGGCTGATGTTGGGCTGACGATCGAGCGCGATACTCTTCCCAAGAGCGCAACACTCGACGTGACGACGTGGAATCTCCTCTGGTTCGGTACGACCGATACTACACTTGGTGTTGCGAACAAGCAGCGGCAGTTCAATAGCATTCGAATTGCGTTGGACTCGATGCGCTCGGATATTTATGCATTCCAAGAGGTCGTGACGCAGTCTGTGCTCGATAGTCTTGCAGGCGTAGTACAGGGAAGCTACACTGGCCACCTTGCACCAATTGATCAGCAACAGAAGATGGCATATCTTGTTTCACAGGATAATGTCCAGGTTGTTGAGACAGGGCTCTCTGTCAACGGTGGTCCGCAAGCCTGGGCCAGCGGACGCTTCCCATTCCGAATGACTGCCCACTGTACGATTGGAGGGGTGGAGAAACGGATAGTTCTCTTCAACATCCATGCGAAAGCAACAGGTGACTCAACCACCGCGCAGCAAGATTGGCAACGCCGAAAGACGGATGCAGAAACGTTCTACGACTACCTCAATACGTTTTACGCAAGCGTTCCAGTGATCATTCTCGGTGACTTCAACGATGATGTCGTCACTTCTGTCGTGTCACCGAATCCGACGCCGTATCAAGTGTTCATTGATGATTCTGCCCACTGGCGTGTGCTGACACGTCCGTTGAGCTTGCTGGGACTGCGGTCGTACATTGGCTCGACGGTCAACGCGCGGATGCTCGATCAGATCATCGTTTCTGATGAACTCTTCGGCGCTGTACATCGGACGTACCTTGAAGCGCCAAACGCTTTTCTCTCGAGCTACACAACGACCGTCAGCGACCATTTACCGGTTACCGTTCGCATTCGGTTAGAGGACGTTGTAACAAGCGTTGAATCCACAGATGATGCCAGGGATGTGCGTGTCGGCCCCAACCCCGCGTCGGATCGTGCGTTCGTCGAGATCGTGTCCGCCATGCCGTCGGATCTTCGGGTTACGCTTTACGACGCTTACGGACGAACGGTCGCACGGCTTGCCGACGAAACTATCGGCGCACAAATCCGTGTCATTCCGATCGAGTGCGCGAATCTGGCGCCGGGAATGTATGGAATCTTCATCGAATGTAACGGCACCGCACGCATGTATCCATTTGTTGTTGTTCACTAACCAATGATGGAGGTCGCTGCGTTGAGAACATGGCGGGTAGAGGACTCAGCCGAACTCTACAACATTGCAGGCTGGGGGATTGGGTACTTCGGCATCAACGAGAAAGGTAATGTCGTCGTCAAGCCGCGCAAGGACAACGGTCCTGCCATTGACATCCGCGAGCTGATGGACGAACTTGCACTCAAGGATATCAATCCGCCGGTGCTGCTGCGGTTCCCCAACATCCTCGACCATCGCATCGAGAAAATTAGTGGCTGCTTCGATCGAGCACGAAGCGAGTACGGCTACCGTGGAAAGTACTACAACGTCTATCCCATCAAGGTCAACCAGCAGCGCCCCGTTGTCGAGGAAATCGTCCGCTACGGCAAGAAGTTCAACATCGGCCTGGAGGCAGGCTCCAAGCCAGAACTGCATGCTGTCCTTCCCATCATGGACAACCCGGAGGCGCTCATTATTTGCAACGGCTACAAGGACGAAGACTTCATCGAGCTTGCGCTTCTGGCGCACAAGATGGGGAAGAAAATTTTTCTCGTTGTCGAAAAGCTCAACGAACTCAAGCTTATCCTGCAGATTGCTCGGCGGTTGAATGTTGTGCCAAACATCGGCATTCGCATTCGGCTTGCAGCAAGCGGAAGTGGTAAGTGGGAGGAATCGGGCGGCGATCAGAGTAAGTTCGGACTCAATGCAAGTGAACTTCTTGAGGCAGTGGAGCTGGCGCGAAGCGAGGGAATTCTCGACTGGCTCAAGCTCATCCATTTCCATCTTGGTTCTCAGATCACGAACATTCGAAAAATCAAAGCTGGTCTGCGAGAAGTCGCACAGTTCTACGTTCAACTCCACCGCTTGGGGTGTGCGATCGAGTATGTGGATATCGGAGGTGGGTTGGGCGTTGATTACGATGGTTCGCGGACAACGATCGCCAGTAGCATCAACTACTCGATCCAGGAGTACGCGAACGATGCAATCGCGACGCTTCTCGATGCAGCCGATCGCCACAGCCTCCCACATCCGCACGTGATTACGGAAGCCGGACGAGCATTGACGGCGCATCATTCGGTTCTCGTCTTCAACGTGCTTGAGACTGCGACAACGCCACTCTGGGATGACACTCGCC
Organism: Candidatus Kapaibacterium sp.; assembly: GCA_026003495.1. GTDB lineage: Bacteria > Bacteroidota > Ignavibacteria > Kapaibacteriales > NICIL-2 > NICIL-2. The sequence continues at coordinate 1,228,227 of BPHK01000001.1, forward strand.
ACAGCATCGAACCCCACGACCATGAGATTGTGCGTGAGCTTTACACCTTGCTCAACAACATTTCCCCACGCACCATCATGGAAGTTTGGCACGATGCGCTCCAGTTGCGCGAGGAATCGCTCGAACTGTTTGCGCTCGGGTTACTCGATTTGCCGTCGCGTGCAAAAGTCGAACGACTTTTCTGGAGTCTCGCAACAGCCGTCAATCGCTACGCGCAGGATTTTCGCCATATCCCGGATGAACTCCGCATCCTCCCAAAGCTGCTTGCCGACAAGTACTTCTGCAACTTCTCCCTCTTCCAATCACTCCCAGATTCCTGGGCGATTGATCAACTCTTCCCGATCATGCCGCTGCAACGGCTCAACGAAAAGCCAATCCGTCGCGCAACGCTCCACGATATCACCTGCGATAGCGATGGGCGTATTGATCGCTTCATCGGCATTCGGGAGACGCTGCCATACCTATCAGTCCACGACCTGCGGGACGGTGAGCCATACTACATCGGCGTGTTCTTGGTCGGAGCCTACCAGGAGATCCTGGGAGACTTGCACAATCTCTTCGGAGACACCAACGCTGTGCATATTGTTTGCGATGAGGATAGTTACTGGATTGACCAAATCATCGAAGGCGAGACAGTCGAAGATGTGCTCGACTACGTGCAGTTCTCCGCGAAACGACTTGTACGAACGATGGAAACGTGGGTCATGCAAGCAGTCAAGGAGAACATGATCACGCTCCACGAGGGGAAAGAGTTCCTGGCGATGTACCGCTCAGGATTGTACGGCTACACGTATCTGGAATAGTGCTCTTACGCTGCAGTCGTCACTGTTCAAAAAAGCAAATCGAAGCTCCCGTCCAGGGTTCTGTCAAGTACCGGGAACCCATCATTGCGGCGCGGCCACTTCGAACAAGAGACATTGTCGGGCGCGGGTGGGAATCATCTTCCCAGAGTACCATGCAGCGGATTTCGAGGAAGTTATTTCCCTCCGGGGTGGGAAGAACTGGTGCGTAGTCGATTTTCTCCATGAGCAACCAATTGTGTTTTTCCTCTGGAGGAAGAGCGCGGAGATCTTCGTCGGTTGGCGAAAGATTGACCCCTTTTCCTGCGAAGGCGTAGAGCGGCTTGAGGACGTAACGACAGTCGGAAGGAATGCTCTCGACGCTGTCGCAGAGCATCGCCCGAGGAACAGTCGGATGTTCCAAAAATGGCAGCGAGTACTTGCTCATCAAGAAATACCAGTTCGGGTGCACCACCCACTCAACGTCGGGTGGATCGTTCCATCCAAACGGAAGCTCGACGTTGTGCTGTTCCAGCTCATCTGGTATGGCGCGCATGTAGATGCGCCGCAGCGGTTGTAGTGCTCCACCACGTTGGTGGAAAAGTATTCCCTCTGCAAAGACCAAGTCGAGGATGTCCGTTGGTGCCATGCCGGTGAGCAAGTATGTTGCTGCGAAGTCAGGATACGTTTTTTGCTCCAGTGGGTGATAGTCAACAAGGGCAGTGTTATCTGGATGACATGATCCCAGCAGCCAGCGCTGCAATAACGCGCGGTATTCATCTGTCGTGAGTGCTGGATCGAAAAATGGCGAGAACTCTTCGGGCAGCTCATAGGCAAGATGATACGCTTCGGCAAGGTACAGCTGGTAGGCAAAGAGTGAAGGGAAGCCTTGGAGCTCGACAAGACGCGGTCTGATCGCTCCATTTTCCATCGATATGGCAAAATCCACGACTGCGCACGTCGGATGTGAGGGCACCTGTGGCATTCGATATCTGAAGGGAATTGCTTCCTCGACTGCGCGGCCGAGATACTCAGGCGTTGTGCACTGCAAAACGAGCGTAAGCGAAGCCTCGGCGATAGCGCTGCGCAGCTCGGATGAGCAGAAGACTGGGGCTTCCAGGATGCGGAAGTCAATGCGGGCGCGGAGTTCCGATTGCAGGTGCTCTTTCAAACGGCGATAACGCTCTGGAGTGTAGTGCTTGCGGTAAAACCACTGCTGACGTTCGAGGTTCATGCGTGTTCGTAAAGCGTGCCACCAACGACGGTCGCTAATGTACGAGCCTGGAGAATTTCCTCAGACGGGCATGCCTCGATGTTGCGGTCGATAATGGTGATGTCTGCGTCCATCCCTACAGCCAGCCACCCACGGCGATAGCTCAAGTCGGCAGCGCGGTGGGCATTGATCGTGTACGCTTCTAGGGCCTCGGTTGGGGAAAGACATTCTTCGGGGTTCCAAGGATGGTCATTCCCCGGAGGGATGCGTCGGCAGAAGGCATCAATGCCGCTGAGTGGATTGTAGGATTCGACGGGGAAGTCTGAGCCTGCACAGAGCAGCACACCATGCTGCAAAAACGATCGCCATCGGTATGCTGTAGCTATGCGATCGCCAAGTCGGCGCTCTGCCATTGCAGCGTCGCTTGTGCAGTGAATTGGCTGCACCGAGGCAATCGCGCCAGTCCGCACGTAGCGCGGCAGATCGTCGGGATGAACGATTTGGCTGTGCTCGATGCGAAATCGAACGTTGTCGAGAGCAGGATAGCGTTGCTGAATGTACTCGAACGCATCGAGAACGGTACGTACAGCGCGATCACCAATTGCGTGGACAGCAATCGAGGAAAATCCATCATCGAGTGCTCGCACGATTCTCTCAGTGATCTCTTCGACAGTCAGGAGCAGGATACCACGCGTGCTCGGATCATCGGTGTAGGGCTGCAGCAGCGCTGCGCCACGGCTGCCAAGTGCGCCATCAGCAAAAAGCTTAATGCCGACCACACGATGAAACTCACCGGTCGTCGGGAGTACACCTGCTGAGTGCCATTCAAAGCGCTGTCCGCGTACCCACGAGAGGATGCGGCAGTGAAGTTTACCTTGCTCAGCAAGCTGGGTAAAGATTGGGAGGTGTTCCGGAAGCACATCCATGTCGTGGATTTCTGTAAGACCAACGCTGCTGGCTGCAGCGGTTGCTTCGATGATTGCGTGTTCGATGTCTTCGAGTGTTCGTTCGGGAATGTGCTGCTGGACAAGCTCCATTGCGGCATCGAGCAGAATCCCTGTTGGCATGCCATGTTCGTCGCGCACTATTGCGCCCCCAGCGGGGTCCGGTGTAGCTGCAGTGATGCCGGCGCGTTCCAGTGCTGAGGAGTTGACCCAGAGCGCATGCCCATCTACCCGCGTGAGTGCCACTGGAGCAGTAGGAAACGCCCTATCGAGGTCGTAGCGCGTTGGGAAAAGAGGGGGGGACCACAGCTCTTGATTCCAACCACGTGCAACGATCCATTCACCTCGGTTGGGGCCGTGTGCGATAAGACGCTCGATGCATTCATGTTTCGAGGGAGCGTCTCGGAGATACCCCTCCCGAAATGCCAGTCCGAGGCCAACTACGTGCGCATGAGCATCAACTAAGCCAGGGAAGGCCCATCCGCCAGGGAATGCAACGCGATGCGTGCCGCTCCGAATGGTTACCCCACCTGCGCGTGGCTCGATCGCTGCAATTTTCCCCCGGATGATGGTCAGCTCGCCTTGCAATGCTATTGGCATGAGGGCTTGTTATGCGTTAGAGTCTGCGCCGATTGGGATCAATCGAATCGAGGTAGGCAACTTTCGCTTGGAGTTGTTCCGGCGTTTCAGGGTTAAGCGGATCCGGTAGGCAGCAATCAACTGGGCAAACTGCAGCACACTGCGGTTCATCGTGGAATCCGACGCACTCGGTGCATTTATCTGGAACAATAAAGTAGAACTGATCCGACCAAAAGTCGCGCTGGAAGCCGCCTGGACTGGTCGAGTCGTGGTACTCAACACCTGCCAACGTCCACGTTGAGCCGGGTTCGTAGATGGCGGTGTTGGGGCATTCTGGCTCGCATGCACCACAGTTGATGCAGTCTGAAGTGATGTAGAGTGCCATACGTGTGCGTGATGGTGAACAATACAATACGCCTGCTGCAATCGAGGCAAAATTACGGCAGCAATGCTACGGGGCATTTGTGCTCGCGCAACGATCAGGAAGACTGTTTTAGGCGTTGCGATGAATGATGCAGAAGCTCGTGACTTCCGTTCGGAGGAGATGCCATCGGAAGTTCGATGTAGAATGTACTTCCTTTGCCTGGCGCGCTAACACAGCCAACAGTCCCGTGCATCGCCTCGACGAAACGTCGAACAATGCTCAGCCCGAGTCCAGTTCCACCTTCGCTGCCGGTTGCTGCCGAGCGTGCACGGGTAAACTCACGAAAGAGGCGCTCTTGCTCCTGCTGGCTTAGCCCAGGACTTTCATCCCGGACAAGGAAACGGAGGTGCTCCCCATGTAGCTCGATCGAGCAGTGGACTTGCCGACCGAGCGGCGAGTACTTGATCGCGTTCGAGAGGAGATTGTCCAGGCATTCCTGCAAGCGACGGCTGTCAGCGAGGACGTAGAGATCGGCTGCATGGTAATGCTTGTGGATCGTAAGCGATTTTGCCAGCGCTCGGACACGATACGCTTCGATGACTGTGTCAAAGAGCAAAGCCGCGTGAACTGGCTCTATCGCGAGTGTCAATCGTCCTGTTGAGAGGGCGGTAAAATCGAGCAACTGTGCAATCAGATCCTTCATCCATTCGGCAATACGGATAATCGCACTGGTGTGCTTTTCCAGCTCGTCTTTCGTGAGCTTTTGCCCATAGCGTTCGAGGACAGATGCGCTCATCATAATTGCCGCAAGGGGATTTTTCAGGTCGTGGGCGACAACGCCGAGATAGGCAATTTGGTCCTCTATACGTTGCTTGTATTCTTCCACGGTAGCAAGAGCGTTGCTGAGCTGTAGTTGTAGCTCGTGATTCTGGCGACGTAGGTCGGCAATCTCAAGGTCTCGTTGGCGTGTTGCTAGTTCGATCTCGGTTGCTTTGATCGCGTGCGCTGTACGGAGCGACAGCGCTGTGGTGTGAAAGTCGGAGAATTTTTCCAAATGGATGAATGCTTTCCGGTCATGTTTGATGGTATGGTAGGTTCGCGCAAGCTGAAGGTGAATCCGTGCGTACAGGTCGCAAAATGGTACGTGCTCCAAGTGCGAGAGTGCACGACGGAGGTGCTCCAGCGCAAGGGGTGGGCTGTAGTACGGGGAGCCTGGATCGCTGAACAACTGCGCATATTGATATCGTGCACGTGCAGCAAGGTAAGGAAGCGTTTCTTCTTCCATGCGCTGCGCAAGCGCCTCTCCGAACGAACCAGCAATATCCCACTGCTGGGTTGCATAATACGCACCGAGCAGTGCAAGATCAATCAAGGCTACTGCATATGTTGTCCGAGGAGTGACAGCAGTGGGGCGTGCCGGTGAAAGGATCGCATGTGCTTTGTCTGGCTGACCGCTTGCTGTGAGAAGCTCTGCACGGTGCGCTATGTGGAGGAGCCGGACAACATCATGCGTACTTGCTGACGCAGAACTGTCTTGCTGGGAATTGAGGATGTGAAGGGCAGTAGCATAATCACCCAATGCTCCTTCGATGCGCGCAGCTCCCAGCCGGGTAAGCAGAGCAAGGATATCGTTGGAACTGTCCAGATTGCTCAGTGAATCGGTGTACGCGCGCAATGCATCCGGATAGTTTCCGATCATTTCGAGCATTGCAGCCCATTGGTAGCCAATCAGCGCACGTAGAGCTGGCGAGTTTGCTTGCTCGATGGCAGGAGCGATTCCTCGGAGAGCGGCTCGTGGGTCACCAGCTGCAAGTGCCAAGCGCGCCGAAAGCGAAAGCACCATGCATTGATAGTGCTCATTGAGGCGCCCGGGATGGTCTGCTAAACGTTGTGCATACTGACGCACTTGTGGAAATCGCCATACTGCCAGCGATGCTTCGGTGTAAACAAGCAGCTCCTTGAAGGATGTGTCGCCTGCCGACTGGCTGCCCGTGGGAAGGGGCTCACACGGTGCGATGATTGCCGAAACTAACGACTCGATGTAGCCAGTGCTCTGCATGTTCGACGCTATGCTCGTTGCCGAATTGCAAACGTCGCTTGGGCAATGGCAATTAATCGTTCGTTGGCAGGCGAACCATTGCTGGAGAAAATCTCACCACGCGTAAAGCTTACGCTTTTCCCGTGACGAAGAACACGCCCGACTGCGCGGAGCACTCCATGATGGGCTGCTTCCAAATAGCTGACCGTCATGTCAATCGTCACGGTAAACTGGCCCTCGGCGACGAGCGTGTACGCAGCAAATCCAGTAACGATGTCCGCCAGCGTTGCAATGACGCCACCGTGGGCGATGCCGTCGTGCTGTTTGTGGTGCTCCTCGAGCGAGAGTACTGCCTCGATACACCCTGGCTCGATTGAAGTCACTTGTGCGCCGACGAGCTTGAGAAACTCCTGGCGTTTCAAGCAGTCAACGATCGTTTCGCGCCACTGTGGCGACTGCGGTTCGAACGCATTACCTGCGACAAAGGAAATATCGTCTCGGTGCACTGGAAGTTGAGCTGGTGGTTAGACCTCGTTTGCCGAGAGAGTGAGATTATTCGCACCGACAAGCTGCTGTAGCTGGGCGATGGTGGCGCTGTCGAGCCGAATTGGAAATCTGGGGATGTGGTAGCGAGCATGCGTTTCGCCCTCGTGGAGGATTGTTACAACGAGCGCAACGGTAGTTGTTGCGCCGTGGCCGAGAGTTACGATGCGATCAAGGATTGATGGATCGCTTTGTGCATCGAGCCGAAGGTGGAGAGTTTTTATTCGGTCATACGCGGATTCGAGTGGGAGAAGTTCGTCAACGATGATTCGAGGTGTCGCAGCTTCATCGCGCAGCTCGAGCTTGCCGACAGCAACGACGAGCGCGCCCTTGCGGAGGAAATCCTTGGCTGTTTCGTACACCGAGTTCCAGAGAATGAGTTCGCCAACACCGGTGTAATCTTCCAGCAGTGCAAATGCAATCGGCCGCTCGCTCCGATCGAGCTTTGTTCGGAGCTGGGTAACAAGACCGCAGCAGCGGACTGTTGTACCGGACCGAAGGGAATCAGTTTTCCCAAGTTGCATCGTCGCTAGCGCACGAGCCATGGGGGCGTGGGCGTCGAGCGGATGACCGGAGAGGAAGAAGTTGAGCACCTCATGCTCACGGCTGAGCAGCTCATCTTTGCTCCAAGGGGGAACGTCTGGCAATTGAGGCTCAACAGGTTCGAGCACATCCTCGCCGAAAAGGGAGTCCATTCCGTGTGCAGCAACGGTGGCCGATTTGGCAAATTCCAGAGCTTGGTCGAGCGCGGCTCCTAGTTGCGCGCGGTGACCGCCGAGCCGATCGAACGCACCACTTGCGATGAGCGCTTCGATGGCGGATTTGTTGACAAGACGGGTATCCACACGGCGGCAGAAATCGTAGAGCGAGCGGAATGGGCCATCTGCTTTTCGAGCTTCGATGATAGACTGCACTGCCTTGAGCCCGACATTCTTGATCGCGGCAAGCCCGAAGACGATCGTCGTGGGCGATGTTGCACGAAACGTCTCCAGCGATTGGTTGATGTCCGGCGGCAGAACGGTGATGCCGAATTTCCGCGCTTCTTCGATGAGTGCGTTGATTTTCTCGAGCTTGCCCAATTCGGCGGTCATGTTCGCTGCGAGGAACTCTGCCGTGTAATGGCGTTTGAGCCAGGCTGTCTGGTACGCTAGGTACGCGTAGGCCGCTGAATGGGATTTGTTGAAGCCATAAGAAGCGAACTTTTGGATGAGGTCGAAAATTTCGCCTGCACGGTGTGCCTCAATGCCATTGGTCCGCATGGCCCCCTCGATGAAGGCTTGGCGTTGCTGAGCCATGAGCTTTTCGTCTTTCTTGCCCATTGCGCGGCGGAGGGTATCAGCTTGCGCGAGCGTGAATCCGGCAAGGTCCTGCACAAGCTGCATGACCTGCTCTTGGTACACGATGATGCCGTAGGTATTCTTGAGCCGGCGCTCCATCAGCGGGTGCAGATACTCGATTGGCTTTCGACCGAACTTCCGATCGATGAACTCCGGAATATTGTCCATTGGACCAGGACGGTAGAGCGCATTCATTGCGGTGAGTTCTTCGAGGTTGCGTGGGCGGAGCTGCCGGAGATATTCGGTCATCTTCTCCGACTCGAATTGGAAGACTGCGAGTGTATGCCCCTCGCTGAGCATTTCATAGACCGCCGGATCGCTGTAATCAATGGCGTCGAGGTCAATTGTCTTGCCGTAATTCTCCTTGATTTGCTCGAGAGTGCGGTCTATGATGGAAAGGGTCGTCAGTCCCAGGAAGTCCATCTTCAAGAGCCCGACTGCTTCGAGCTCCTTCATCGTGTACTGCGTGGTAGGATTGGAGCCAGGAGTTTGGTAGAGCGGCACGTAGTCGGTGATAGGGCCGGGTGCAATCACGACGCCGGCTGCGTGGACCGATGCATTCCGCGCCAAACCCTCGAGGACAAGTGCATATTCGACGAGCTGCTGGAATTTGGGATCGTCGGTATCCCGGAGCCAACGCAATTCCGGGAGGTTGAGTGCATCGCTGAGCTTGGTGACTTTTCCCAAGACAACGGGGATATTCTGGGTAATCTCGTTGAGCGTTGCCTGAGGTATGCCGAGCACACGCCCGACGTCCTTGATAACCTGCCGTGCCGAGAGTGTGCCGAACGTGATGATTTGCGCGACCGCATCGGCACCGTACTTGGTGCGGACATACTCGATGACCTCGTCGCGGCGTTCATCGTTGAAGTCCACATCAATATCAGGGAGGGAAATGCGGTCAGGATTGAGGAATCGCTCGAAGAGAAGGTCGTACTTGAGTGGATCAATATTTGTGATGCCGAGTGCATAGGCGACGAGCGAGCCCGCTGCAGAGCCGCGTCCGGGCCCTACACTGATTCCGCGCTGCCGAGCACCGGCGATAAAATCCTGCACGATGAGGAAGTAGCCCGAATATCCCATCCGCTTGATCACATCGAGTTCAAAGCGAGCGCGATCGGCAATCTCGGGGGTAACGTGGCCGTACCTCCGTTCCAATCCACGCAGGGTGAGTTCTTCGAGGTATTCGTCGAGCGACTGTGCTGTCGAATCGGGAGGAATTGGAAACGTCGGCATTTTGGGCGAAAAGGTGGGATCGAAAACCACCTTTTCCGCAATGGCTAATGTGTTCTCGATTGCGCGTGGGAACTTGGCAAACAGCTCTTTCATTTGCGCGGCAGTTTTGAAGTAGAACTCTGGCACGCGATACCGGAGCTGCATTACATCGAACGTGCCCGCATTCGAGGATGAAACTTCCCGAATCAGCAAATGGACGTTGTGCGCAACAGCATGCTCGGGACGGATGTAGTGACAGTCGTTGGTAGCAACGAGCTCGATGCCAAGTTCGTGTGCAAGTTTCGGTGCGTGCTCCAGAACGAGTTTATCTTCCGGCAGCCCGTGATCTTGAAGCTCGATGTACCAGTCATCGCCGAAGAGCTCCTTGAACCACCGCGCGTTTGCACGAGCAGTTTCGAAGTCGCGGGCAAGGATCGGTTGATTGACCGGTCCTGCAAGGCAGGCACTCAGTGCAATGAGACCATCGTGGTACTCTGCAAGAAGCTCTCGATCAATGCGCGGTTTGTAGTAAAATCCCTCGGTGTGACCGAGCGAAACAAGCTTGCAGAGGTTGCGGTAGCCTTGTTCATTTTTTACCAAGAGCACAAGGTGAAAATAATCCCGCTTGCTCTCGCCATTCTTTGTGGGCTTTTTCTCCGTTCGCTTGCCTTTGGCTAAATACATCTCGCAACCGATGATCGGCTTGATACCGCGTTTTTTCGCTGCGAAAAAGAACTCCATGCACCCGAACATGACACCGTGATCGGTCAGTGCCACTGCTGGCTGCCCGTCGTTGAGTGCAGCAGTGACCAGCTGTTCCGGTGTTGCGATTGCATCGAGGAGGGAATAGTGAGAGTGGTTGTGCAAATGAACAAAGTCAGCCATGCGCTTCGTAGGAGATGACAAGCGGAGCGAAAATAAGCCGTGCGATTTCCGTGCCCTCGAAGACGTAGTTCGAGCATCGTCATCGCGAGCGGGCGATGTATCTTTGCTTGTGGCCCGGATGGCGAAACGGCAGACGCACAGGACTTAAAATCCTGGGCTCCAGACGGAGCGTGCGGGTTCGAATCCCGCTCCGGGCACATTCTGAGCGCAATTTCAGCGATTGAGAGTTCCCTTCAAACAAAGGGCTCCTGTCACGCAGGAGGGTGACTGAGGGGGTCCTACTTTCTGCGCACGTTGAGTTTCGCTGGATAGCGGCAGCACGACTCACGGAGGGATTTTAGCGTCTTCCGCCGCGATGGGGAGAGCGAGGTGGACTGCCGTGGCGATGGCTATCTCCTGAGCGTGACGGACGTTCGAAGCGACCACTTTCGCCGGAGCGATTACCACCGTTGATTACGTCTTCCGGTGGGGGCAGCAACGCTTTTCGGCTGAGTCGGAATTTGCCATCTGGCTGAATTTCGATGAGTTTGAGTTCGACGATGTCTCCTGGCTTGACGTAATCGAGGATGTTGTGTACTCGTTCATGCGCGATTTGGGAGATGTGGAGCAACCCTTGTTTTTTCGGGAGGAATTCAACAATTGCGCCGAGTCCTTCGCGGACTTCCTTGACCTTTGCGTGATAGACTTCGCCGAGTTCGGGTTCACGCGTGAGACCTTTGATCCAGTCAATAGCCATCTGTGCATTTTCTTGGTTGACGGCAGCAATGATGACAGTGCCGTCTTCCTCAATGCTGATTTCCGTGTTGGTTTGCTTGGTGATCTCACGAATTGTTGCGCCACCCGGCCCAATCACCGTTCCGATCATTTCAACAGGAATTTTGATCGTCGTCAGCCGTGGGGCATAGCGCGACAGTTCCGGACGAGGTTTGTCAATGCACTCGTTCATGATGCGGAGGATGTGCAGCCTGCCCTCTCGCGCTTGTGCGAGTGCTCGGCGAACGATCTCGAGCGAAAGCCCTTTGATCTTGATGTCCATTTGGCAGGCAGTGATGCCGTCAGCGGTGCCGGCAACTTTGAAGTCCATATCGCCGAGGTGATCTTCGTCGCCGAGAATGTCACTCAAGATCGCGACCTGATCACCTTCGGTGATAAGGCCCATTGCGATGCCGGCAACTTGCTTCTTGATCGGGATCCCCGCATCCATGCATGCAAGGGAGCCAGCGCAGACTGTTGCCATCGAAGAGGAGCCGTTCGATTCGAGGATGTCCGAGACGATGCGAATCGTGTAGGGGAACTCTTCCTCACTAGGGATGAGCGGCTGGAGGGCACGTTCGGCGAGATTGCCGTGCCCAATTTCGCGGCGGCTGACGCCCGTCATCCGGCCAACCTCACCGGTCGAGTATGGCGGGAAGTTGTAGTGCAGCATGTATCGCCGCTCGTAGGTAGGTAGCAAGCCATCAACGATCTGCTCATCTTGCTTGGTACCGAGTGTAACGGTTGTCAGACTCTGCGTTTCTCCACGCGTAAAGAGTGCAGAACCGTGCGTGCGAGGCAGCAAGCCAACTTCGCAGGTGATGGGGCGGATGTCGGTCAAGCCACGTCCATCGAGCCGACGCCCTTCGGTGAGAATCATCTTGCGCATTAGCTCGTACTCGACGTCGCTGACGACACGGCTGGTAAGCTGCACGATTGGTAGCTCAGCGTAGTCGTCGTGATCGAGGACGAATTGCTGGACTGCCAGCAGCGTTTCATCGAGGAGCTTTTTTCGGAACTCCGAGCGCGCTTCCTTCGAAGACGATGAGTGAATCATATGGTTCAACGGTTTGGTAACGCGCCCGCGGATGAAGTGCTCCAAGTCAGGTGGGCAGGGGATTGCTTGCACCGGGCGGTGTGGTCGCTTGCCACCACCTGCTTTCTCGAGAAGCTCGCGTTGCAGTTGGTTGAGGACGCGGATGTTCTCATGAGCAAATTCGAGTGCTGCGATAAAGTCATCCTCGCTGATTTCTTTGGCCATTCCCTCGACCATCACGATCGAGTCATCGGTGCCAGCAACGGTGATCTCCATATCCGAAACCTCCAGTTCCTGGTAGGTCGGGTTGATAACGAAGGTGCCGTTGATCCTGCCGACGTGCACTTCCGAGACTGGTCCATCGAAGGGAATGTCCGAAAGCAACAGCGCAGCAGAGGCACCGACCATACCCAGCGAGTTGGGTTCGTTCTTGTCGTCAGCAGAGAAGACCGTTGCAACAACTTGGGTATCAGCACGCCACCCTTCGGGAAACATTGGGCGAATCGGTCGATCTATCAATCGCGCGGAGAGAATTTCCTTTTCCGTCGGACGCCCTTCGCGACGGAAGAAACTGCCAGGAATCTTTCCAGCGGCAGATGATTTTTCGCGGTACTCGACCGTCAAGGGAAGAAAGTCCACATCTGGGCGAACATCCGGGCTTGCACAGACGGTCACCAAGACCATTGTCTCGCCGTATTGCACCATGACGGATCCATCGGCGAGCTTGGCGAAACGTCCAGTCTCGATGGAGTACTCTCTGCCACCTAACTGGCAAGAAACCTTGACAATTCCCATGCTGGCTTTGCGTAGACAGTATGACAAACAGCGTTCCGCACTTGCTCGGAACAATCATCGGCTCACGGTATGGCAGGGCGACCCTGCATCCAGTGTGATGTCAGAGATGCAGATCCAGTACCGGAGCTCTTACTTGCGCAAATTGAGTTGTTCGACGATGCTGCGATAGCGCTCCAAATCAACACGCTGGAGATACTTGAGCAACCGGCGGCGCTTGTTGACCAACCCAATAAGTCCACGTCGGCTGTGGTGGTCTTTCTTGTGCACTGCCAGGTGCTCAGTCAGTTGGTTGATGTGCTCAGTCAGGATCGCAATCTGTGCTTCTGGCGATCCGGTATTGGTCGGCGATCCGCCGAATTGTGCAATGAGTTCAGCTTTTCGCTCTTTGGTGAGCATCGGACGACTCTGGAGAAATGTTGGACATAAACGGTTCAGCTGTCGCGAAATATCGCTCGCAGGTTTCGCGGTCTTCACGAAGTTGAGACCAGAACATATCCACGCTTTCGAAGCGCCGTTCTTGCCGAACGTAGCAGTGGAAGCGTAGGACGATTTTGCGGTCGTATAAGTATCCACTGAAATCGAAAAAGTGGGCTTCCAGCCGTAAGTGCGCCGAATCAGTAAACGTCGGGCGTACGCCAATATTTGCCATTCCCTGGACGATCCGGCCGTCAATAGGCGCGCTGACGCAATATACACCAGATCCTGGGAGAAGTTTGTGGGGGTCGAGTAGCTCGATGTTCGCGGTCGGATAGCCCAGACGTCGTCCGCGTCCATCGCCCTGGACGACAATGCCTTCGACGCTATAGACGTAGCCGAGCATCGCATTGGCTGTTGCCAAATCGCCACGCTGGAGCACACCGCGAATTTTCGTGCTGCTGATCAGCTCACCGCTTTCGAGGTACACCGGGGTGACAGACTCGACGCTAAATCCGAGTTCTGCGCCGAGTTTCTCGAGCAGTGCTTGGTTGCCCTGGCGATCCTTCCCGAACGAATGGTCGTATCCGATGACGATGTGCGTCAGTCCAATCTTCTCAACGAGTACCGAGCGGACGAATTCTTCTGCCGGTGTTTGGGAAAACTCGAACGTGAAGGGGATGACAACGAGTACATCCACGCCAAGGTGCTGCAAGTGTGCATACTTTTCAGCAAGCGTGCTCAGCAGCCCAATAGGCTGCTGCGTCGAGCGCTGTAAGACCAACCGTGGGTGAGGTTCGAATGTTACTACCACTGTCCGCGCTTGGCTATCGCGGGCAACAGCAAGCATCCGCTCGATGATGGCGCGATGCCCACGATGGACACCGTCGAATGTTCCGACCGTTACAACAGAACGCTGGTTGTAGGGCACCTCAGCGATGGAGCGGTACATCTGCATGATTACCTTCGCTGAGTAATGTTACAAGTTCTCCAATCGTCAACGCATCTTCAACGCGATAGTTGCCGATCGCTGTGCGCCGCAGCGCAGTAACGTATGCACCAACGCCGAGAACGTTACCTAAGTCTCGTGCCAGGGCACGAATGTAGGTACCCTTAGAACAACGGACCATTAACCGAACCAGCGGGAGAGCAATCTCGACATCCTCAATCGCGTGCACTGTCACAGTGCGTGGCGGTAGCGATACCGTTCGTCCCAGGCGCGCCAATTCGTACGATCGCCTGCCTCCAACATGGACAGCTGAGTAGGTCGGCGGTATTTGTTCAAACGTACCGATGAAGCGATCGAGTGCAGTAACGATGATCTGTGGCTCAAGATGCTCAATCGGCGTTGTTTTGTATTCTGGCGTTTCCGCATCATCGCTTTCGGTGCGTGCACCAAGCTTGATTTCGACGCGGTACTCTTTGTCGAGTGCTTGGAAGGCATCCACTTGTTTTGTTGCACGCCCGATGCACACGATGAGTAAGCCGGTCGCAATAGGGTCAAGTGTTCCCGCATGACCAATTTTTTTGATCCCGAGCAGTCTGCGCAGTTTGGCGACCACATCGAACGATGTCCATCGCTGCTGTTTATCGACCAGAATAGCCCCTCCGTCGAGTAGGATGCGTTCACGCCACGCTCGCACATCAGTATTTCTGGAGAGAAGCGGTATCATTCGCTGTCGCTCGAGCTACCTTCAGAATTCTGTCTGGTGCCTTGTTGCTTGAGCAGTTGCTCGATGCGTTCCATCGCATCGAGTGTCGAATCGAGGTAAAACCGTAACGTTGGAATGACTTTCAGGTGCAGTGGTGCCAGAAGTGCGCGGAAGTGTTGCGCCTGCTCATTGAGGAGCGTAATGATGCGCTCTCCACCGAGACTATTGCCGAAAACACTCACGTAGAGTTTCGCGATTGTCAAATCCGGTGATACTTTCACATCGGTGAGCGTAATCATTCCTCCGCCATGCAGTGATACAACGTCGCTGATTGGCTGGCTCAAGATTCGCTGGATTTCGCGGGCGACTCTGTCAGGGCGAAATGATGCCATGTTACTGTCCGAGCTTCCGTTGAACTTCGGTGATGCGATACGCCTCGATGATGTCGCCTTCGGCGTAGTCGTTGAATCCACTAACGGTCAGACCGCACTCGAAGCCTTGGCGGACTTCCCGTACGTCATCTTTGAGATGCTTGAGCGAGTGGATGGTGCCTTTGTAGATCTCGAATCCATCGCGGATAACCCGCACTTTGTCGTTTCGGCTAATGGTCCCAGAGAGGACGTAACATCCAGCAACGGTCCCAACTTTACTGATCCGGAAGATTTGGCGAACTTCAGCACGTCCGAGCACTTCTTCCTTGATTTCGGGCGAGAGCATGCCCTCGAGTGCTAACTGAATTTCGTTGAGCGCATCGTAGATGATCGAGTAGAGTCGAACATCGACACTTTCGCGTTCAGCAATCCGGCGGACCGATGCTGGCAATTGCACTTGGAAGCCGACGACGATAGCGTCGGAGGCTGCTGCCAGCATCACGTCGCTTTCGGTTATGGTGCCGACGGCGCGGTGAATAATCGAGATGGCAACCTCTCCGGTGCTGAGTTTGTGGAGTGCATCGGTCAGTGCTTCGAGCGACCCGCTGACATCTGCTTTCAGCACGATGCGTAGCTCTTTGAGCCCGCCTTGTTGCATACGGCGGGAAAGCTCGTCGAGCGAGATACGTTTGGTTTGACGGAGCTGCTGTTCGCGGCGGAGAATTTGTCGTTGCTGAGCAAGTTGGCGCAGCTTGTCTTCATCGGTAGAAACGACGAGTTTATCGCCTGCTTCGGGCAGACCTTCAAAGCCGGTGACTTGCACCGGGGTCGAGGGTGGGGCTTCCTCGACACGGTTGCCACGTTCATCGTACATTGCTCGAACACGGCCGAAGTACTGCCCGCAGATGAAGGCATCGCCTTGACGGAGCGTTCCATTCTGGATGAGGACTGTGGCAACATTCCCACGTCCTTTATCTACGTGTGCTTCGATAACTGTTCCGACTGCTGGGCGATTGGGATTGGCTTTCAGTTCGAGTAGCTCGGCTTCGAGCAGAATTTTTTCGAGTAGAACATCAACGTTGATGCCTTTCTTGGCGGAAATTTCAGCGCATTGGTACTTGCCGCCCCATTCTTCGACGAGAACACCGTGATCGGCAAGTTGCTGTTTGATACGATCGGGATTTGCCGTGTCTTTGTCAATCTTGTTGATAGCGACGACAATCGGAACTCCTGCAGCTTGTGCGTGACTGATTGCCTCGACCGTTTGGGGCATAACACTATCGTCAGCGGCAACGACGAGGACGACAACGTCTGTGACTTGTGCACCACGGGCTCGCATCGCAGTGAACGCTTCGTGACCAGGTGTGTCGAGGAAGGTGATGGATTTGCCGTTCGGCAGGACGACCTTGTAAGCGCCGATATGTTGTGTGATGCCGCCTGCCTCGCCAGCAACGATGTTGGAGTTGCGGATATAGTCCAGCAGGGAGGTTTTCCCGTGGTCAACGTGCCCCATGATCGTCACGATTGGCGGGCGCGGCACAAGCGACTCTGGCGGATCGGGAAGTGTCTCTTCATCGAGTGACACTTCTTTATCGGTCAAAAATTCCACCTCAACGCCGTAGTCGCTGGCAATGAGCTGGATGGTATCGCGGTCGAGCCGTTGATTGATGCTTACCATCAATCCCAAGCCAAGGCACTTGGCGATGATCTCCGCTGGAGAGACGCCGAGGAAGTTCGCCAGTTCAGCAGTGGTGATAAACTCTGTGATGCGGAGAATGCCTCGATCTTGCTGGAGTTCTTCGGCGCGTCGTTGCTGCCGTTCTTCGCGTTGCTGTTTGCGCTGCTTTTTGATCTTGCTTTTGATTCGCGCTTCTTCCTCGATGCCCGCAAGCGTCTCGCGGATAGCGCGCTCGACTTCTTCTTCGGTGATGATTTCACGGAGAGGTTTGCGTTTCTTCTTGGCTTTGTCCTCCGTCAGCAGATCATCTTTCGTTGGAGGCTTCTTGCCCTTGCTTTTGAGAATACTCGTCGGCGGGGTAGCATCGGCAATCAGTGGCAGTGGCTGCTCTGGTGTCGCAGGAGAGGAGCTTTTTTCAGGTGTTGGTTTGGTGGTGCCTCTGTCTTTCACACTCGGACGGGCTTCACGCATTTGGGGTTGTGCAGGCTTTTCGGGCTTCCGTGGCTGACGTTTGCCACGGCGAGGCTCTTCGATGGGGAGCTCGATTTTCCCGACGACGGTGAGTCCCCGCAGCTTCCATGAGGTGGATGGACTATCCGGTTCAGATGTGGCGATGACATTCGATACGCGCCGACGACGCTTAGTCTCGCTTGTGTCGTCGCTTGATTCATCGGCAGCAACCGGAGGTTCGTCAGCAGCGCGATCACCCGAGGCTGGCGCTGTTTCCTGAGCTGATGATACTTCCGCTTGCGGTTCTGGTATTTCTTCTGGAGGTCCAGGTTCAGAAAGCTGGGGTTCAGAACGTTGTGGCTCGGTGATTTCTTCAGAGGCAGAGACGAGCGGAGTGTCAACAGCAGCGATGATATTGCCAGCAACTTCTTCTTGAAGGGTTTCAGCTACAGAAGGGGATACTTCTTCAGGTGCAAGTTCTTCTACCGCAGGTTCTGCTACAGCAGCAATGGACGCATCTGCCTCGTTTGTCAGAGTCTCGGCCACCTGGGGCAATTGCGCTGACTCTTCGGTTACGTCTGACAGTTTGCTTTCACCATCATGTGTTACCAGTGTAGGTTCTGGCAATGGCTCTTTTGCTGGAGGAGCTTCTGCTGTAGGCAGTTCTGCATGTTTCTGTGGAGGTTCAGGTGTAGGTGCTTCCTTTTTCGTTGGAGTGCGATGGCGGTCGAATTGCTCGACTTTGCTGCGGATACGCTCGGCTGCTTTTGCTTCCTTGGCAAAATGTCCCGCCACTGCTTCGAGCATATCATCGCTGAGCTCGAAGCTGGGTTTGGAGGAAACCTCGAATCCTTTCGCCTTGAGGTACTCAACGATCTCTTCCTTCGAGATGTTGAAGTACTTGGCAACTTTGAAGAGCTTGCGCTCTTGAGGCAATTGCAGCATTACACGTTCCACAGAATAAACGGAGTACAAAGACGGAGCTTTTCGACAGCCATTGCTGCTGGAGACTACTCATCGCTTGGTGATTTGGATGGGTCTTCGGGAATGAATCCATCCTCTTCATCAAGCTCGTCGTACGATTCGGTTTGCAGCTCGTCGAACATTTCCTCGATTTCGTCGAGCTCGTCTTCGCCGGAATTGTGCTTAGATTGATCGCGCTCTTCCTCGAGCTGTGCTTGCGCGATTGCGATTCGTTCGGCGATGTCGGGATGCTCTTGCTCGCCGAATTCATCGAGCATTAGCTTGCGAATTTCCATCAAGCGCTTCGGGGTCATCCCCGGAATGCTGAGCAGCGTTTTCAGATCAGCAGCCAGAAACTCGCGAGCAGTATCAATGTGCGCTTCGATGATCTGCTCGTAGAGCTCGCGGCCGATGTCGTCGCGGAACTCGATGAGCTCGATGTCTTCGCTTCCTTCCTTGACGAGCGTGATCGCATACCCAGTCAAGCGAGATGCCAAGCGGACATTCTGCCCATTGCGTCCAATCGCGAGCGAGACCTGGTCATCGGGGACAACAACGACAGCAGTTTTGTTTTCGGTGTCCACCTGTATTTGCCGTACCTTTGCCGGTGATAGTGCGCGTGCAATGAAGGTGACTGGATCGTCCGACCATTCGATAACATCAATCGTCTCACCCGAAAGTTCACGGACAATTGCATTGATCCGAATGCCCTTCATTCCGATGCATGCGCCGACAGGATCAACACGGTCGTCATAGCTCGTGACAGCTACTTTTGCGCGTTCGCCTGGGTCGCGTGCGATCGCTTTGATTTCGACAACCCCATCGTAAACTTCGGGCACTTCCAACTCAAACAGGCGTGCCAGGAAGCGCTCATCAGCGCGGGAGACGATGATGTCTGGTGTGCTCGTTGGTGTTGCGCGGCGAACTTCCTTGACGATGGCGCGAATTGTTGCGTTCTTCCGGTAGCGCTCCGTTGGAATTTGCTCTTCCAGCGGCATGCGCACTTCGTTCTTGTTGTGCAGGATGAGGATGTCGTTGCGGCGAATCTGGTAGATCTCCCCGACGATGATTTCCCCGATTTTCTGCTCGTATTCTTGGTAGATGTTGTTCCGTTCGATGTCCCGGATTTGCTGGCTCAGCACCTGCTTGGCGTACATGATGAGCTGGCGACCGAACTCCTGGCTGATATTCTCGAGGGAAATTTCTTCGATGTATTCATCGCCGACCTCGTAGGGTTCATCGGTACGACGTCGAACTTCGCTCAGGGAAATTTCCTTTGCGGGGTTGAGGACGTAGTTGACGACTGTCCGCGGGAGGTAGATTTCAATATCGCCGCGATCCATGTTCAGGACGATGTCTGGCTCGGCATCCTCGCCATATTTTTTGCGAACAAGCAAGCGAAACATGTCTTCGAGCTTGCCTTGGATGAGGTCGCGGTCAATGCCGCGCTCTTTTGCAATTTCGACGAACGCAGCAATGATCGCTTTTTTGTCAATTTTTTGCGTACTTTTCCGTGGCATCGTAGGTTCTCCGAGGGTTACCATTCAAGTTGGACGTTTGCCCGTGTAATCGCAGAAAAGGGAATGGATACCGTTTGGTCCGAGCAATCCAGTACGATAGACTGCTCGCCGCACGAGCGCAGCCGTCCGCGATAGGTGGTGCCATCGCTGGTACGGACAGACAGCAAGCGCCCGACGTGCTTGAGATATTGCCAATGGTACTCGAGGGGGCGGTCCACACCCGGCGAAGAAACATCCAAGCGAACGACGTCTGTAAGTTGTGGGTCGGTATCGAGCATTGGTTCAAGATCTCGGCTGATTGCTTCGCAGAGCGCATGGGTGACACTTTCGACGCTATCAACGAACAGCTCCAGTACGAGTGCGTGACGCTGCCCCCGCACATGGCACTCAAGCAGCTCGGCGTTATGTTGCCGGCAGATGTGGCGTATTCGTTCGAGCGTCTCTTCCGATAGTGTGCGCATACGCAGTGCGAACAAAAAAAGGGCACTATCGCCCAGTCCACGTGAACGCAAGCCGGCTGCAAATATACGGCGCTCTATGCCCGATCAGTCGAGCAACACAGCGACGCTTCGGCGTAGTTGGTCTGTGATGAAGACGAGGAAATACATGCCAGCCGGGAGCGAGCTTCGCCCAACAGTGAAGGTGTGCTCGCCACGTTCGAGCATGCCGCGATGGAGGAGAAGTGCTCGGCGTCCGGTAACGTCGTAGAGCGATAGTTCCGCGTCGGCGCGGACAATCTGGCGAACCAGAAAACTCAGCGTTGATCCATCGTCATGGACTTCGATGGATGTATGCGCACCAAGCTGAACCAGGCGTGCATCCAAGTTGCACGCCTCGCGGAGCTCGAGCCAGCCCGGTTCGACAGCTATCACGCGAACTGTGGTATCACTGACGGCAATACTGCGTTGGTCCGGAGTAATTGCGGTCCGACGTACCTTCCCCAAAAGGACACGACCGGAAAGCATCGCGATTGTTCCATTGCCGGTGATGGTGCCACTTCGAAGCTCAAGCTGGTATCCATCGCCTGTATGTGCGCCACTTACGGTACCATCCGTGAACGCTGAACTACCTGCAACATCCTCGATAAAAAGTAGGCTCCGATCGAATTGCAGCGGAATTGTCATGCTGTCAATGCGAAGAGGACGAGTGATGCCATCGCACTGAACGGTATAGCGGACGTGCTCATCTGGCGATGCGACAAGTGACTCTGGAATCGAGATGCGAAGCGCGATCGGCGATGCTCCGATGCTATCGCGCAGTCCTCGACCATTGATGAGAATCACAAGTCGTTTCGTGCATGGCGCGACAGCATTGAGGATGATCGTATGCTGCACGATGCCAGGATCGGTGGGGGTAATTGTGATTGTCCCCACTGATGTTGCTTGTGGAGCAATGCCCTCTTGGAGGAATGGAAACGAAAGCTGGAGCCACACAGGCAACGTGCCTATCGGAGCAAAGGTGATGGTGTCGCTAGTGGGATTACTAATCGTGGCGCGCGCAGTGACACTGCTCCCAATACGTACATCGCCAACATCAATACGGAGTGTATCACTACCGTTACTTTCTTCGAATCCGAGCACGAGGTCTTCCACCTGAGCAACAACCGAGAGCGTTAGAATCCGGCTGCACGGTTCGATGCGGAGGGAAAGTTGTGCCGTATCGCTTCCGAGTGGCAGGTTGCGTGGGTCAATAGTAAGTTGGATCGGGTGTGCACCATCGTCAATTGGCCCAAGCGGGATAGATGGCTCTATCCATGGAGCCGATGAAGAGACCGAAACGATGCGATTGCTCGCGCCATTCGGCGGTGTACTCGAAATGGAAAGCTGTACCTGCCGTGCAAGGAGCGCAGTATCGCGGCAGCGGAGAATGCGTCCTAGTGTAAGAGCTGTGGTACTCAACGAGACGCTGCTCCCGATTCTCTTGCCGCGCACGATGAGCACTTCCGACTGGGTACAGCGTTGATCTCCAAACAAGATGATGAGTCGCTGCTCAGAGGCAGTGTACCCGTTGGGACTGTACCGAATCCGAATCACGACGGAATCTCGTGGAGGAATAGTCAGCGTCGGGGCAGGAATCGGCTGGACGATCTGGAGTTGCTCGTCGGGAAGCTGCTCGAGTTCGATCGGCGCAAGCGATGTATTGTACAGCGTAATCGTCGTGTCGGCGAAGATTGTGCTGCACGAGTCGAGTGTCGGGAAGACGATCTCCCGCGCAGAGAGTGCAATGTAGGGCGTTGTGAGCACGCCACGGAGAGGAATCTTGAGCGAGTCGCGGCACTGTGCAGAACTGTAGCGAATCGTCAGATCCCCTGCGTAGGGTTGGTCGAGCATAGGCGCAAATTCAATCGGGATAGCACGACGCTCACCGGCTCGGATGGTGAAGGTTCCAGGAAATCCAGGCCCGAGGCGGAAGGGCGGGAGAATCGAAATGCTTTCAACGGTGACATCTCCGCTCGATGCGCTCACGATAATCGAGTCCAAGGTCGGTAGGACTGTGCCACCACATCGCTTGATGACGCCAAAATCCTTGAGGGAAGATTGTGCTGAGAGCGCCCCAGCCGCAGCTGATTTTGTGCCTTGGACCCGGATCCACAGAACCCGTCCACACGGGAGAATGCGAACTCCGATGCTATCAGTCCACGTGCCAGCGGTCATTGGAGCAAAACGGAGTCGAACAGCGATTTGCTCACCTACTTTCAGCTGTGCTGGAAGCGAGGGGGCAACGATAAAAAACGGCGATGGCTCCTGCCCACGCTCAAGCTCGATGGAAATGCTCGATTGATTTGTGAGCGTGATGACTGCTTCGCTAACTGATTCGCAGCCACTGAGCGGAGGAAATGCAACAGTCACTTGAGAAGCTTGTAGTCGGACTTGGAGCAGCTCGATCGTCGTAGGGGGCGACAGTGCAGTACAGCCGAACTCGTTTGTAACTTCGACGGTGTACGATCCAGCCGAACTTGCTAAATACGAGGCACCGGACGCGCCAGCAATCGGTGTGGCGTTGCGGTACCACTGATAGCGCCAGCCGGGGACGTAGTGTGCAGTGATCAAGAGCGTCGAATCTTCGCAGAGCTGAACGCGGGAGGTGGGGAACGTTGGAACAGTCGGTGATGGATGGACCGTTACTATGACCGAGTCGCTCAAGACGAAGCACCCGTCGGGGCGGCGCAGACGGAGGCGGTACTCCCCGCTGGTCGTGGCGCGGTAGGTTGTACTAGTTGCACCGGAAATTGCTGCACCATCCCGGAGCCATTGCGCCTGGTAACCTGCAGGAATCGAGGGAACGCTCAGCACGACAGAGCCGCCCTCGCAAAACGTTGTCGATGAACCGTCGGTTCGGAGTGCTGGTCCTTGCTCGACTTGTTTGAGCGCCGTCACTTGCGCAAACGAAGCAGCGTTGTACTGCCGCCCGCGCGTTGATTGTGGCGGCGGATACGCGCCGTACTCATCATCCTGCCCGTAGCGATACGCAAACAGGCGATAGGTGTAACTCACCCCGCAGACAAGCGAGACAGGATCAATGTAGCTTGTAGCAGTCGAGGGAAGATGTGCCAGGACAACAGTCGAGCCGATGCGCTCTCCATCGCGGTACATGCGACCTTGTTCGGGGAGAAAGTCCTGCCCAGCACTATCCCGGACGAGCAGATAGCCTTGTGTGCCGTCTTGTGGATATGGATCGAGAGCGCTGTTCCACGCAAGCTGAACATTCGAGCTCGTTACAGTTGCCTGGAGTCGAGGGGATGTCCACGGTGGACGCCGTGTTGCGTGCCAGAATTCCCAGTTCGATGCCGACGAGCTGCACGATTTGTTCGGGAGCGTCCGAGTGCTATTGACAGCGCATGCCTCCGAAAGTGGGGCCCCGTGTGGGCCATTGTATTGGCTAAGCACACTGCCAGGAAAGATCCGATTGCTCTGACCGTTGTTGAGTGCACTGGCAGTGTTCAGTTTCGGCTCTGGCATGGCAAGCCAGTACGAGCCAGGTGTCGCACGATGTCCGAGTCCGTGGACGTGATTGCCTTGGGCATCGAGGATCTCCATGATGTCTCCCTCTTGGGCGAGATTCATCGGTGCATCGGGAAATTGCACGTCCGGCGCAGCATATGGATCGAAAAAGCGGGTGTCGTTTTTCGCAAGCATCACGCGCCCGTCTGCCATCGAAGTGTCGAAATCTTGAGGTGAGTTGGAGATGTAGTCACGATGCCAAATCCCAATAATCGTCCCGGCGCGAACATGCTGCCAGTAGGGAATGGACTTGAACCGAACGCCACCTTGCCGTGCTGTCTGCGATGCATTGTTATCGGTGACAACCCACCCGCGGAGGTCGAGGTTGTCCTCGAGCACGAGAATTTCTGTCCACTCCTGCGGCGGATTGTCGTTGTAGTACTCGCTGACTACGACAGGTTGCGCAAAAACTCGCACGAGCGTAAGCAAGCTTGCAATGCTGAGCGCAACAAGGAAGCGTGGGTTCATCGGATTCAGTTCTGTTTGATTCGCAGTTGCTCTGTTACTACCGTGCGATGATAAGCTGACGGCGACCAACAATCAGGCTTTGTCGGTAGAGCTGCAGGCTATAGACTCCGCTTGGCAACGCAGAGACGCTAATCGTTGTTCGATCGCCAGTGGTTGGTGTGCCGTGGAGTCGCAGACCAGTGCCAACGAGGCGACCGAGGACATCCACGATTGCGTAGCGATCGAAGTCGCTACCACTGACAATCGTGATAGCGTCGCTTGCTGGCTGCGGGAAGATCTCAAATTCAGGATCGGTTGCGTCAGTGACACTCGATACGACATCCACCGTGGAAGAATCGGATATTGTTTGGCGACACCGGCCAACGATGTAGCACTCGTAGACACCTCGATCGTTTTTCGTGACGTTGGGGATCGTCAGCACCGGTCCAGAGCCGATCGAATCGGGAAGAGGAATGCCGTCTTTGACCCACTGATACCGTAGGCTATCGCCACGGGAGGCTTGTGCAACTACAGTGAGAACAAGCGTCGAACCTTCGAGTATCTGGACGACAGGTCGGGGTTGCGTGAGGATTTTGGGTGCCTGGATGACCGAATAGCTAAAGGGTTCTGCGTAGAGTGTGTCGCCACACTGTGTGATTGCATAGGCGCGGACGACATCGCCAGTGTCGTTATTCAACTGCGGTGGAGCGATCTTATAGTAGGCAACGACAGAGCGGGTGTTGTAGAAGGACAAATTCCCGACACCCCACTGCCGAGGAGCAACGATGATGAGTTCGCGCACTTCCTCGGAGAGTGTATAGCGAAGTTCTAGCGAATCACCTTCGCAGAGACTTGTATCGCGCGGTTGCCCAAGGATCCGTACCGCAGGACGCAGTCGCAACTGACGTGCCGGTGTCCGATAGACTTGACCACTTTCATCTGTGATCGTACAGGCATAGCGTCCGGTGTCGCTCGGCTGAAGCTGGCCAATGGTAAGGCGTGAGCTTGCTGTCCCGCTGATACGACCTGATTCTTGGATCGGGATGCCATTCTTGCTCCATTGATACCGAAGCATCGAGCCGCTAGTTGATTGTGCGGAGACTTCAAGTGTCACGTCGCTGCCGGTGCATCCCTCAATGGCAGTTGTGTCGAATGTCGCAACAATCCCTGTGAACCGGAGCGCACCGGTATCGGAGATAACCGAACCGCACGTTGTAGTTACAACGCAGTAGTAGTCTGAGCCGTAATCAGCTTGCTGGACGTTTCGGATTGTCAGTGTAGCAGTTTGGCTTCCAGTGATGCGGTTGTTGTCAATGATCGGTCGAGAGCCGCGATACCACTGGTAGGTTGCGCGAGGGTCAGTAGCATTGGTTTCGATGGAAAGTTGCGCCGTTTTACCAGGACCAGCATAGACGGTTCCGGGCTGACGGGTAATTTGCAGTGCGGGGCGAACGACGATGGTGATGTAGTCGCTGGAATCACCAGGGCAGGCTCCTCCTCCGTAGAGACGGCAGCGGTAGATACCAGAGCTCTGGGCATTGACGAAGGATAACAGCAGCGAGTTGCTCGTTGCACCGGCGAGTGGCTGGCCGTCTTTTTCCCATTGGTAGCGGAGGTTTGTCCCTGCAGCAAGGATTACCAGACGGATACTATCGCCTGGACAGAGCGTTGTATCCCGCGATTGCGAGATAAGCCGCGGTGGCGTGTTGAGAGTGAACGGCCCAGTGATAGCGAAGACGTCCGGCCGTGCAATATCCACCACACGGATATGGGTATTGCTCGATCCGCCCAAACTTTCAGGAATGTCGAGCTGGAGCGTTTGCGTGCCGGGGAGAATGCCGCTTCGAAGTGGATAAACTTGGCCATCACGGATGAGTTCGACACGAGCACTATCCACACCACGAATGAGTACATTCAACGTCAGCGGTCCACGTAAGCAGAGGGATTGCCCAGCAAGCTGTGTCGCCAGCTCGATCCGCGGGGTGTGGATGATACTTGCGTTGATACCGCTCGAAGGCGTGCGAGTATCTGCTTGGCCCCAAATGCCGTCGCTATCGGTAAACGTGCGGAGGATCGATCCTGTGTTCAGGTCACGTACTTCGATGCGGCGGATCGCTGCAATTGCATTCGGAACGACCGTTGCGAATGCACCGTTGGTGCTATCAACAGCAGTGTAGAACGGAACTGCACTGGTGACGGTCGTTCCTTCATCTTGCACGATCGCCGTTGCAACAGGCCTGGACTGTCCGGTGATGTCGTCGTACAAGCAGACGATGGTCTTGGGAGTTAGACCGCTTGCAGAGTCAACCATTCCCGAAACTTTGTTCGCGGTAGCGCCGAAGTAGAGTGCCCGCGTCCCTTGAGTCGTAACGATGCGCGTTTGTATGGAGCGGTTCGAATCGAGGATCGAGATGAGCCAGTACATCATGTTCCCTTCGGTGAACCGAACATTGGCTGTGGCAACGAGATTGATCCAGAGCGTTTTGCTGGTCTGACCGGCACTGGTGCGGAATTCTGAGTATCCACCCGGTGTTGCAAAATTTCGTGTGGTGGTGTAGTTGAACGTTTGCGTGTTGGCGTTGTAGTGGAGATTGTTGCCAGCGCCGATTGTTGCAGTTACTTGGGAAATTGAGTCTGCGCCCACGTAGTAGCGATAGGTGGTATTCGGCTGCAGATTATCCAGGCGTACAAGCGCCCACACAGGGATTCGGGTCGAGGAGTTCGAGGAGAGCATATACTGTGGCAGAAGCAGCTCAGCAACGGTGGGATGTGCCACCACAGTGAGCGTATAGCTGGCGCTCGTCAGGTTGTTTGTTGTGAACGCTATGGTGTATGTTCCAGGAGTTGTGAAGACAAGTCCATTGAAAAGTGCAACACCATTGGTATGAGCTGCGGTTGTTGTTCCTGATGGTGACCCTGGGCCGCTTTGGACAACGACGTTGCATGTGTATGGGAAATGCGTATCCACGCTCCCATCGGGGCGGCGTGCAGTGACAGTGAAAGCAGGTAGTGGCAGCGTTGCAAACGTATTCTGGGCTAACCCTTCGACAGTCAGCTGTGTAGCGTTGGGGAGCACGGTAAACGGCGCACTAATGCCGGTTGCCAAGTTATCACCAGCTGTTCGACGAACGCGGATCTGTACCCCAGATTCAGCGACGTTGTAGCTAACACCAGAAATAGTGAGTGTGTTTGTCCCCGCAGCCAATGTGCCCGTGAGCGAACCACTGAGCGAGCCGGTGCCGTTAGCAAGTTCAAGAACAATGGTGGTGTTTGCTTGAACGTTTCTTGGCTGGCCAAGATCGTTTTGCGCTTGGATGGTAACGCTAAAGGGCGCCGTACGGGAGGGAGAGGAGGGTGTAATTGCAGTAATCGCAAGCTTCGTCGGAATGCCAGTGTTTGCGTCGCTCTGCACGAGGATGTCATCAACTTTTAGCTGGGGACGATTGCCCGAGGTTCGAGGGTAGCGTTGGTAGTAGCGCCAGCGAAGTTGGACGACTGGTTGGTTTTCGCAAGAGGACGGAAGAGTAAAGGTCGGCATCGTCACTGTTTCCGCGACGACGCTCGTGCCTTGGATGTTTGCGTTATACTGGACGGTGTCGGTGCCGATGATTGCAGTTTGCCACGGACCGCTTGTGCCAACGCGGTACTGCAGCATGATCGAGTAATAGCGGAAGCCAGTGAAGGTTGACGCAAGCGTTCCCGCTTTCCACGAAACGCGAATGTTGATGCGGTTGGTTGTGTTGAGTGCCAAGACAGCGGCGCCGAGATTGCCGGGGCTTGATGTATTCAGAAAGGCAAAGCCATCAACACCTAAGCCATTGATTCGTGTTCCACTTGTGCCATTGTATGCGCCGGTGTAGTTCCCGATAACTTGGGAGGTATCTGGCTGAAGGTTGTTGTCAGCGCGGCTAAAAATGTGGAAAATCATATTCGGTGGATAGGTCCCCGACGCGTTGGTAGCATCCCAACTTGCGAGCGAGTAGTCGCCACTACTGAGGTCGAAGGGTGTTGGATTAGACTGTGCGAGGACGTGGCTACTCATTGCAATTGCGAGAAGAGCGACTCGAAGGATAGAGCGTTGGTACATGGTACCCTCCAAGCAGAGGTAACTGTGGAACATACACGCTTTTTCTATGTGCAATTTACTCAACAGCGCAGGCTGAGTACACGTAAAGAAAACGCAAACGCCCCCCAAACGTGGAGGGCGCCTGCAGAGCGGAATCGTTGCTGGTGGGTCTTCTCTTAGCGGGCGATCAGCAGAGCTTTTGTTGGAGCGGTCCATTGGCCGCTGTTCATTCGAAGAAAGTACACGCCGCTGGGGAGTGTACTTGCATCAAGCTCGATAGTGTAGCTCCCAGCGCTGAGAACTTGGCTGACTGGTGTACGGATCACCTCGCCGAGCGAATTGACAAGTTGAATCGTCGTTGGAGCTTCGTAGCCAACGTCGAAGCGGATGACGACTCGTGTTCCATCGCTCGGGTTAGGTTCAGGATCCTGTAAGGAGAATCCACCCAAACTAATGACCACGTTCCGCAAATCCTGCGCACAGACTTTGGGTAGATACACCGTGCCAGGCTCGGTATCTACGAGAACCCAGCACGAGCTTCCCGTTGGGTCAAATGCGCAGGGCAATTGATCTTGGCTTTTCATCGTGAAGTATGTACGCAATTTGAACTTGAAGAGCGTACCTGTACCTTGCAATGGGCGTGTTCCAGTCGGCTCATCCAGCTCAACTTCGAATTCACCAGGTTTATTGATGACCGCCTTACGGACAGTCCAGCCATCACACAGCGTTCCAGCTGTGATGATGTTTCCCGATCCAATTTCGGGCGCGAAGACTGCTGGGTCGTAGTAAACGTACGCGTGAAAGTTCGTCACTCGTCCATCGTCAATCCGATTGGGACGATCGAGGATGTTGAACTCGTATTCGAGCGGTTTATCGTACTGGTACTCTTCGACCGTATAGGCAGCTTTGTTCAGCGGTTTGGTGGTGACGGTGACAACGAGATCGATTCCCGTCCCCGCAACCAATGAGCGTGCAGTCAGCTGGCGGCCGTTGTCATCTTCGACAGTCCAGTCGAAGGCGTAGGTAACGGTTCCATTCGATTCGTAGCGAATTGCCTGACGTTCGCGAGTAGCATCGTAGGGTGGGCTGAAGCGCACCGCAAGAGGAATCGATGTCTGGCCGGGATAAATTGTTGTACCCAGAACAGCCTGCAGATTCTCAATGGCAAAGAGTGCTGAAGTTTCTGCCGATGCAGGCTGGACGTTGACAACCCGCAATTTGGATTGTCCGGTGTTGCGGAGGTATATCTCCTGCGAGGAAAGCTTAGAGTTACACTTGTAGACGTTGCCGAAGTCGTAGCTTGTTGCTTCAACGCTGCTGTTGCTCGATTCCCCGACGCCATAAAGTGTAGGATGGCGAATTTCGTCTGGCATGAGGTCGCACGAAACCAGAATTCGCGCGGTTTGCAAGCCGGGACGTTGTGCGGTGAAGATGACGTCAATCGAGCGTTCACCGTTCGGCGGAATGATGATGGGACCGCTCGAGAATGCGTTGGTATACCAAGCAGGGTCAATTTGAAATGCGCCTGCTTGGTCGTCGCTGATCCGTAAATCGGTGACCGTCAGGTTCATCGTTCCGTGGTTGTAAATGTATGCAGTGCCGCGAACGATAGTGCCGAGTGGTACGGGTGTCTCCGAGCCCCAGCCAAGCGAGTCTTGCACGGGAAGGACGGCAGTTCCTTGGAGTAGGGCAGAGGCAGAGCGCTGCTCACCATTGAAGAGCCCGCTCAGCGTGACTTTGACGACGTATTGCCCCGTTACTTGCGGAGTGAAACGGACGGGAACAGTTTGATTGGTTCCTGTAAAGAGCTGTGCAGGAATACCGCGGAGATCCAATTGGAACGCTGTAGCTGGATCGGTCACGCCAGTGGGAAGCTGGACAGCTTCCAGAGTAAGTGTTGGGTTCAGGAGCGCTGTTCCAGCGGAGCCAACTGCTCCAATGCTGATTGTGTGGTCGTAGGATGTGACGCCATTGACCTGGACATTGTAGCGATCGAGTGCACGGACGACGCCGAAATCGTAGCCTGTGATAATTGGTCCTGCATCAACGCCTACCCCAGACCAGAGGCTGATCTTGTCGCTGCAATCATCGGAAGCATCACTGATAACGCGGACATCCAGTGTATGAGGCGTTCCTGCGTCCGGTGGGGTGAACCAGACGTTGAACTCAACGTGCTGGCCTCCTTCGAGCACAAATGGTGGGTTGAGCGATCCAAAGTCATCCCGGAAGTACCGTTGGCCTGGGTAGGGATCGTTCTGTCCAGTGTAGGTGATACCCTGGATAGTGGCTGCAAATGCGCTTGTGTTCGTAATGCGACACTTGATCGGTGCTGAGCTTTCCACCCCAACTGGAAGAGCAGGGAAGGTTACATCTGTGATCGCAATGCAGGCTTTGCCTGTCTGCAGTCGAAGCGGAACTTCCCACGGTGTGCACGTCAGCGTGACGAGGAGTGCATCGGTAATTGGAGCACGAGATTCACGGATTCCTGTGGCTTTGATTGTAACCTCGATGCTCTCATTCGGTGCGAGTGTGACTGGTAGTGGCTTTGATGTCTGCGTGATTTGAAATTCTGCTCTGCCGTTTTTGATAGTGATTGATGCGATGGTGATCGGCTCGGAGGATGTGTTGGTGAGTGTCACACTCCGTTCTGATGCTGCACCGACGGCGAGCGCTCCAAAATCAATCTGACGTGGCGTGATGGTAAGTGCTTCCGGCTCATAGTCGAACGTGCGAGTGATGAACTTACCAGAGCGAGTTGTTGCAATGATCTCGGCATGGGCTGGCTGCGTGGGATCAATCGGCGTCAACGTAAAGTTCATTTCACGCGCAGTTCTATCGAGTTCGGGATGGAGTTCGAGCTGGTAGTTGAAGCTTGTTTGAGGATTTAGCTCCACCGAGAGCATCTGGGCGCAGGAGGCAGCATCCGGCAATGCACGTGCTACACCTTCGACCCTGCCGCACACTTGCGTTGCCTCTAATGTGATGCTGTCGTCACAGGCAAGGGCGAAGTTGATCCCTGTTGGATACCCATACGCAAATCCATCTTTGGAGCGATCCCAGTTGCCGTAAACGTACGCAGTAAATTTTGCGTTTGGCGATAGTGCCTCGATTGTGTGATCACCTGCACCGACATCACCGACAGCATAACTAAATTCACTCCCAGCAACAGGTTGTATCCTACTGCCGAAGAAACCGCGCAGTGATACTCCATCAAACTTGATACTGTCGATGTACTTCGTCAAGAAAGTGATCATCACGAAGTTGTCAATTCCCTGTGGGGAGTAGAATGTTGTGTAGGTCGCCCATTGTTCACGCGGTGTAAGCACTAACATCATCCCTTGACCATTTCGGCTGGGATTCTGGCCTTCATTACCTTTTTCGATACCTGTGACAGGATTGAGTCGCCAAGCTTTACCGTAGTGACCGATGAGAATTGGCTTATTGCTCTTGTACAAGCAGGGTTCTTCCATCACTGTAAAGTCAAAGCGCTCTCCTGCACGAAGTGGTCGAGAAATCATTTGCCATGTGTTGTCCTGCTTCCGCCGGTACTGAACAATGGTATTATCTTCTGTTGCGACGATACGAATTAAATCACCTTCCGATTCAATATCGAAAGTGGAGCGTGGGCGGTCTGCATACATTATCGGTGCGGAAAAGTACTCTCGGCCAAGGAATTCGACAGGCCACATGCTCTCGATGAGCATGTTACGCATGAAGTTTGCAGGAGTACCAAGCATCGTTGGTTGGTAGCGGGGGAATGCACCTTTCGTGTGCCCAGAAATAACCGAAACTGGGGCAGTGGCAACAATTTTTGACCCTGTCAAATCAGTCGTCTCAAAATCTTGATCGAAGCCAGGTTTAATTTTGGCTTTCAGCAGAAGTGTCTGTCCGCGCTGCAGCGTGTACACTCGTGTTTGACCACCGCGGGTGCCATCGTCGAGGTCAACTTTCGGGGTAACAGCGACTTTCGTGTTATCCGTAGTTGCGGTTATCAGAATTTGGCCAACGCGCTCACGATCAGTACGGTCTTGGTAGAGGTTCAGTGTGTAGTAAGTACGTCCGAGCTGCTCTTTGGGGATGATTTTGAACGCCTCGCCCGACCACCGATAGCTTATATACACCGTAGCGGTGATTGGCTGCTCAGATTGGATGTAAATCCCATTGTCACTGATCCCGGAGATCTTGTTCATCAACGCTTCGGGAACGGAGACAATCAGCGTCTTGCGCGGTGCAAGATTGTATTGACCAAGGAAATCACCCGTGCGTGGCAGTGAGATGCGAACTTTCGTGGGAACACGCGAAGAAAGCCAAAGCTGTATCGGCATTCCGCGTGCAGCCTCAACGTTCGCAAAGTCGCAGTGTGGAATTCCAAAGTAGTACTCACGGCCTTCGAGAATCTCTCGCTGCTGTGCAAGAAGCAATGGGTTCAGCACAAGGCTCAGCAGTGCACAAAGAACACCGAGACGCAACTTCATGGCTCCTCCATAGACAGGATGGTTGAACATTCTCTTCCGACGGTCAAGTTACCAGATTTGAATGCCGATACTTTTGACCTCCCAAATTACACCGAAAAATTGTAATAATCAAACTTTTTAGCGATGAATTTTCTAGAGTTGTTGCAGCAGACGAACGAGATAGCATCGCTGCCGTCTGTTGCTGCAAAGCTCCTACAGATGCTCGAGCAGGATGATAGCGATGTTCGCCGCATTGCACACTACGTCGAGCAGGATGTGGCAATTTCCACGAAGGTTGTCCGGGTCGCGAACTCGCCCATTTTTGGGCTACGGGTGCCGGTTGCTTCGATTTCGCAAGCGATTATGACGATCGGGCTTACGCGGGTGACGAACATTGTACTGGGTGTAAGCATCTTTTCCAAGTTTGTGTACTTGCGAACGCTGGCGGGCGGATTCCTCGAGCAGTTCTGGCGGCATTCAGCAGCGACGGCTACGCTCGCACGTGCAATTGCTAACCGCGCTAAACTCAATTTCCAGGAGATGGAATTTCTTGCAGGATTAGTTCACGACATTGGCAAATTGGCGATGCTCCAGGCTGAGCCGGAGCGATTCCGCACCCTTCTTGAAACAGTCGAGAGCGGAACCATTGACGAACTTGAGGCTGAACAACAGATCTTCGGTGCAACGCATGCCGAAACTGGTGAACTTATCGCCAATCTCTGGCGATTGCCGTCCCTTGTTCAGGGAGCGATTCGTTTGCACCACGAAGGATCATGTCCAGTCGAAGATGTAGCGCCGCTTGTGGCAGTTGTGCGTGTAGCCGATTGCTTTGCAGAAGAATTCGGATTCGGCATCGGCGAACGAATAGAAATTCCTATTGAATCGCATTCCTACTGGCAACTGCTCGCCGAGCGTGCGCCCCAGACATTTGCCGATCCTGCAGCACTCCGCGAATACCTCGGAGGGGAGCTAGCGACAGCAAGCGCACTTATCACCGCACTCATGGTTGAGTAGCTTCGCTCTCTGGTGCTCATAGATGTGAACGCGCCGTAGTTTCGCCGACCGAGAAAAACCACGGTGCACTTCTATGCGCCCCGTTCTCTTTCACATTGGTCCAGTAGCCATCTATAGCTTCGGCTTGATGATGGCGCTGGCATTCCTGACGGCAAACTGGCTCTTTGCTCGCCAGGCTCGGCGCCAAGGTTGGAGCGAACGCTTCGTGTCGAACGTTACCCTGCTAGCGCTCCTTGGCGGAATTGCCGGTGCCAAACTTTTCCACCTGCTAGAGTATCCTGAAGTGTTCCTCCGCGACCCGCTGGGTGCAATCTTCAGTGGAGAAGGACTGACATTCCATGGTGGGCTCATTGTCGCGGCAATCGCCATAGCCGTCTATGCCAAGAGGCAGCGCGTTCAATTCTTCGCACTCGCTGATTCACTCGCCCCCGCATTGATGATTGCATACGGCATCGGTCGCATCGGCTGCCAACTGGCAGGAGATGGCGATTATGGCATACCAAGCAAACTCCCATGGGCAATGAGCTACCCAAATGGCACCGTTCCTACGCTTTCCCACATCAACATCGAGCTGCGAAATAAGTACGTAGAGATGTATCCGGGAGAGCCTGTGCCCTACGACATCAAAGTGCACCCTACACCGGTGTATGAGACTCTTGCCTCGCTACTCATCTTTGCAGTGCTTTATCGCCTCCAACGGCGAGGTGGATATCCCCAGGGATGGCTCTTCGGGTTGTATCTTGTTCTCGCCGGGCTTGAACGCTTCCTTGTGGAATTTATCCGACTCAATCCGCTCTACTGGGGGCTGTCACAAGCCCAGTGGGTCTCGCTGGCAATGATCGCTGCCGGCGGCATCATCCTCTGGCATCGACGAGCACGCCCTGCTGTTGCATCGAGCGATCAATGAGATCGAGCATCCGTACGCTTACACTTTTGCTCGCAAGGAGATGCTCCCGGTAGCGCCACGCGCATTCTTTCAGCTCGGCATTTGTGTGCAGATTCACGATCCATTCGTAGATGTCATCGCTGGAGCGAACAATCCGCAACGAACCGTACGTTTGCAGCTCATCGGCATCGTCGCTCCGTTCGGTCCGTGGGCCACATGCGATTGGGATGCCAGCAATCGCTGGCTCGAGCAGACTATGGACGCCAGCACCGAAGCCTCCACCAACGTACGCTGCCATCGCGTACCTGTAGAGTGTTGCAAGCATGCCAACACGATCTACCACAACAACAGGAGGCGGTGTAGGTAGTTTTTCTGCTTGGCTGAGCAATACAGCATCGTGAAAACGATGCAACACCTCGGCACACTGTTTTGGAGTTGGTTCGTGCGGAACGATCACAAGCTGCAATGTACCGCGCAAGCGTTGGTCTAACCGAGTCCATGCTTCCGCCCAAAGTTGAAGATCTGGCTTCCAGGTACTGCCGAGGATAATCCGAAATTTGCTTGGGTCAAGAAAGGAAGGCATCGTATTCTTTGCATGGCGAAGTCGCGCAAGAAGCTGATCAATGCGTGAATCGGGCATGGTGACAATTGTCGTTCGAATCCGGAGCGATTCCAGCTGCACCTTGTGCCGCTCAGCTCGCGCAATGATGAGGGCTGCTCTTCCGTAGAGGCAACGGAAAAAGCTCGCAGCAAATGGTACACGCTGCAACCTGGGTGCGGTTGCGTTCACGATGACGTAGGGAATGCCTCGGCTGGCAAGGATGTAGGCGAAGTTCCACCAGACGTCATAGCGCGAAAAGATCACCGCGCGTGGTGCGACTGCTTCCACAAATGTTCGCATGGCTGCTCGCGAGTCGTAAGGAAGCAGAAGCATGGTGTCCACCTCGACGTCATGGTGCTCACGCCATGCTGAGGGGGAAAAGACCGTCAGCACAATGTGCAACGCTGGCCACCGCACCCGAGCCAGACGAATGAGCGGTTTGATTTGCTCAAGTTCACCCATCGAGGCAGCATGGAACCATATTGCGCCGTTGGATATGGTCTTTTTCAGTTGAGAGCGCTGGTGTCGGAGGATCGCTCGCCGGCGCCGAAGTTTAGGTGACACAAGTTCGCCGATCCGGGCGCTCAGCAGTAATCCCGGCACGACAAGTACATTGTAGAGCAGGTGCCAAACCCAACACATTAGCGCCCAGTGAACGTCGGCGTGCGTTTCTCGAGGAATGCCCTGGTCCCTTCGCGGAAATCATCGGTGCCACAGAGTAGGCCAAATTGCTCTGCTTCGATGTCGTATCGGGCACTTGCGACGCCATAGGTCGCGCGCAGAATCGCCTCGATTG
This sequence comes from Candidatus Kapaibacterium sp., assembly GCA_026003495.1. Classification (GTDB taxonomy): domain Bacteria; phylum Bacteroidota; class Ignavibacteria; order Kapaibacteriales; family NICIL-2; genus NICIL-2. Next base: position 1,264,021 of record BPHK01000001.1, read on the forward strand.
CACGCGGAGGCAGCATTTCGAGCGTTGCACAGAATGCGAGCGTTTCGTCGAGGAGTTTTTCTGGCTCGAACACTCTGTTGACAAGACCGAGCTCATAGGCTCGCTGCGCAGAAATGTGCTCGCCTGTGAGCATAAACTCTACCGCACGCGCCACACCGATCAATCGAGCAAGGCGTTGGGTCCCGCCATAGCCTGGGATGATGCCGAGCTTCACTTCAGGCTGACCGAAGACAGCGGTTGTAGCAGCAAAGCGGAGATGGCATGCCATCGCCAGCTCACAGCCACCGCCAAGGGCATATCCTCCCACCGCAGCAATCACAGGGATCGGAAGTGACTCGATACGTGCGAAGACACGTTGACCGCGGCGGGCAAAGTCGGCACCGGTTTCCCCTGTGCATGCGGCAAGCTCTGCGATATCTGCCCCTGCTGCAAATGCCTTTCCTTTACCCGTGATGATTACGGCACGGTAACGGACTGGGAGCACTGCATCCGAAAAAAGCTGCTCGAGTTCATCGAGCATTGCGCGATTGAGCGCGTTGAGTTTTTCCGGGCGATTCAGCTCGACTACCAGCGTGGAGCCAACCTGCCGAACATCAAGCGTCGAGTACGACATAGTGCTGAGAAAATCCGCAGTTCTACCGATTGATCGCGCAGCAAAGATACTCGAATTTTGGGGAAGGAGCATCAGCGAAAGCTCTGTCATGAGACAGCAACCGCTCGACAACGAACTGCATCGGTTGCAGCGGCACCGCTGGGTGCGCTATGTTGCGGTAGAATCGCTGCTGGGCATCCTCGTAGGCTACTATGCACTGCCACAGCTCGTGTGGTTTTCTGCAATTGTGGCGCTCCTATCATGGTCTGTCGGGATGCAACTGGCAATTCTTCGGCAGCAACGGAGGACATGGCAATCTCGGCAACTGCGGCTTCTCCTTGATGCTGTCGAGCGTATTGCTGGAGGAATCGCTCTTGTGCTGCTGTCCCTGCATGGGGTTTGGAGTGATGTACCGCGCGAAGTAGTTGCCGGGGTCGGTGTATGGAGTGCATTTTTTCTCATCGCTGGAACGGCAGCGGGGGAGTATTGGTGGCAGGTGCACCGCTTTCGTCGCATGGAGTATTCAGCGCAACTTCGCTACCTTTGCAATTGCATGCGGCATCGGCGCACAGCCTGATGATCTGCAGAGCATTCGATGTATGCTTCGATTGGTGCACCACCTTCTGCAATGCTGAATCTGACTCGATGGCTGGGTGCGATGGTTGGCGGGATTCTGCCATTGCTCGCCACGTTCCCGACTTGTCACCCGTTGTTCGCTTGTGCCTGTGCTCAGCCCACTATGATAAACGCTGCCAGCACCGAGCCATTCTGCCTCAAAGCAACGACCGGCGGTCGCTTCCTTGCTGGAATACTCCCAGCAGCCGAGCGCTCTGCAGTGTCCCTCTCTTTGCAGCAGAAGCGACGCAAACAGACAGTTCGAAAGACTCGCAAAACGACTACCGTGCGTGCCAAGCGACGACGTTTTGCGAGAAAGCGCACCGCGCCGAACGTCTCCGTTCGCCCAGGGCTCATCCGGGGCATGACCATTGTGTATGACACCCTCTTAGTTCCAGGCGTAATCTACCGACGGGTGGACGTTGAGCTTGCTGATTCGACGCATGCGTTGGTTCACGCGGTAACGTGCGTTGTGCGGAACCCGCGCTATGGCATCGAGCTTGTCCAGGCGCACGATCGCCTTGGCAGGCTGGAAACGCTCCCTGCACTTACGCGACGGCTCGATTCGGCGCAGGGCAAGATCGTCCTGGCAGCAATCAATGGAAGCTTCTGGCGGGCAGGCACGCGTCAGCCACTCGGAATCAGCCTCAGCGACGGCGAGATTGTTGCTGTCACTGGCGCACCGTGGTATGCTCTCTGGCTCGATCGCCGCTGGCGCCCATGGCTCGATACCGCGGATCTTGTGGCTACTGTTCATCTCTCCGATGGTAGCACATACCGGATTGATGCAATCAATGCTAGTGCCGATGGCGTGCAACTGTTCAACCGCTATGCAGGCGATAGCATTCCTGTGCTTCCTGGGCAGATGCCAGCAGAACTTTCTACTGCCCAACGCTTGATTACCAGTGATACACTCGATCCTCAGTGGACGAGTGATTCGCTTGTAGCGATGCTGAGCACCCTGCAGCACCAATGGCAGCGCGATTTACAGAAACCGAAAGTGCTCCTGCGCTACTTACGCCAGCCGATGGTCAATCAATCAACGCCGTGCCTTGTGCTCCGAACGCTCGATAGCGAGCGCGTCGATGTTCCTCTCCGAGGCTGTGTCCTTACTGTTCCGCGTGGGCATCCACTTGAGAAAGTGATCGAAAGTGGCAAACTCAAGCGTGGCGACACTGTCATACTTCAGGTGTCAACGCTTCGAAACGATTCGATTCCCTTCCATACCGCGATTAGTGGGATACCGCTGCTGGTCAAGAATGGAAGCGTCAAACCACAACTGGAAGACACTTTACGGCGTGGAAGCCCGTTTGTCGAGCAGCGATTGTCCCGGACAGCCATTGGAACGGATGTCATCCAATCGGTGCTGTATCTGGTCACCGTTGAGCAGTCGCCCGGCCGATCGGTGGGAATGTCTCTCCGGGAGTTGGCTCAATTCATGAAAATGTTCGGTGCAAGCGATGCACTCAATCTCGATGGGGGGAGCTCGGCGACGATGGTTGTAGGAGATCGCTGCGTCGTACCGCCAGGCGGGCCATCGCAGTGTCGCGCGGTTGCAAATGCGCTCGTGATATGGCGGCGAAAGCCCCTTTCCCGCTAAGGGTAAAGCAAGTAGCGCTGGCGACGGGATAGGAAGTCCTCGAACATCGCGTGGTGTGTGATGGATCCAGATTGCCGGCTGTGGCTAACGGCAAATCGAATATCACCGGTAATTCGCAACAGTCGCTGGCGATGGTGGATTTGGTCGAGACTGTCACGCACGGGTGGGTAAAGTGCAGCGAGCGTATCGAGTAACTCGCATGCAACCGTGTAGGATGGAAGAGGCAGCACTGCAGGGATGGTGAAGGTCACTCCGCGGCATAGTATGCCCGCGTGTGTGCCGCGCGCAGGGAGAAGCGACGTTGGGATTGCAGCGATGCCATGCCGCACAAAAAAATCACAAAGTCGAGCGATGATTTCTTCCGAAAGGTCAGGCGCGCCAATAAACTGGAATGGCCGGTCGGTTCCAATTCCAACGGATACTGCACCAAGCTCGCCCACCAGACCAGCGATTGCCATTCCCCGCAGTGCATCTGGTGAGGGAATATTCGGCGATGGCGCGATCCATTGCCAGTGCGTTTGATCCCACGTTGCGATTCGCCGCCAACGACGCATCTTGACAATGTGCAGCTTGCATTGCCGCGGACGTTTGCTCACTGGATCTGGCGAGAGCCAACCTTCCGAATTAATCATGAGTGCCAGTTCACCGATCGTCATGCCGTGGATGTAGGGAATCGGCACAACCGTAAAACTTGTGCGTTCGAGTGCTGGTGAGGGAATCGCGCCATCGACGACGACTCCGCCGAGAGGATTCGGGCGGTCGAGGATGTACACTTCAATTCCGTATTCGGCGCAGGCGTCGAGGATGTGGTAGAGTGTCCCCAGCGTAAGTGCAGGTCGAAGCCCGACATCTTGCACATCTACCACGACAGCATCGCACTCGTGGAGCATTGCCCGTGTGGGGCGCCTGTTCCCAGCGGAAAGAAGGTACGTCGGCACATGCAACAACGCTTGTGCGTAGGGCATGGCTGTTCCTTCCACAAGCAGCACAGAGGCAATTGTTACATTGCCGCTCGATGCAATCTCGGCAAGGGTTTCTCGTTCGAATCGCGTTCGGCTTGCAGCGTTGCAGACAAGCGCAATCCGCTTGCCGCGGAGTGGCTCGAGCCGCAGTTCGAGCAAGTTGTCAACGCCGAGCTTGACAGGAGAGTACCGTGTTTGCGACCATACGTTCGATGCGCCAGCAACAACCACGAGCACACTGGCGACAACCATTGCGATTCGACCGAGCAACCACAAAAGCAGGGATCGCATTGGTGCTATCGTGCAAGTGATGTTCGAATGCTGTTGCACGGCGATCAAACAGCACTGTGATGCTTGACAAGCAGTAAATGCACTTACCACCGTGGATGGAAGCGCCGGTGCACCTCGCGCAGGTACAGGCGATCCAGATGGGTGTAGATCTGTGTGGTGGAAATATCGGCGTGGCCGAGCATCTCTTGAACTGCCCGCAGGTCCGCTCCTGCTTCGACCAAGTGCGTCGCAAAGCAATGGCGCAGCGTATGGGGTGTGATGTGCACATCGAGCTGTGCAGCCTTGGCAGCATGCTGGACGATTATCCACACCGCCATACGGTTGAGCTGGCGTCCTCGATTTGAAAGGAACAGCGTTGTCGCTGCATATTTCGGCGAGCGAAGGAGAGGATAAGCATCGCGGCGATACCGCTCAATCCAATCGAGGGCAACCTGGCCAATTGGTACCAGCCGCTCTTTGGAGCCCTTCCCTCGGATGCGAACGATTCCGACGTCAGACGCAATGTCGTCAGAGCGCAGCCCGCAGAGTTCGCTCACACGCAGCCCGCAGCCGTAGAGCACCTCGAGCACGGCACGGTCGCGGATGCCCTCTGGAGTGGAGGTGGAAACCGATTCGAGAAGCGCAACGATCTCCTCGACGCTCAGGACCTGCGGCAAGCGCTGTTCAAAAGCAGGTGACGCAACAAGCTCGGTCGGGTCATGCATACAGTGGCCATGAGCGAGCGCGAAGCGGTAGAACTGGCGAATTGCGCTGGTGTAGCGTGCACGTGAGCGTTCCGATAGCCCAAGTTCAGCTAAGCACCGAAGGAATGCGACAATATCGGATTCGCGCGTTTGATCAAGTGAGCGTTTCCTTGCCGAGGTACGCAAGAACTCGACGTACTGTCGGGCATTGTGGCAGTACGCTGCAATCGTCTGTTCAGAGGCGCCTTTCTCGAAGCGGAGGTATTGCGCGAACTCTTCCACTATATCCGCAAACGGCGATTCCATCGGCTCTGCAGCGTCAACGTGGTAGTTTATGATGCAGGAGGGGCAGGAGCTGTACTGGCGGGAACTGGTTCTGGCTCAGGGGTTTTGTATTCCGGTCGTTGGTGCACCATGCCAATGAGTAAATCGGCAAAGAGCCGGCGAATGGTTGTTATTTCACTCAACGTTAGCGGGCATTCATCGAGCTGGCTATCGTCAATTTTTTCGCGGAAAACGCGTTCAAGTCGCTCTTCGATGTCTTTCGGGGATTCTGCAACGCGGGCGATTGCTTCGGAAATGTCTGCCAGCATGACGATGCCGGTTTCTTTGGTGTGTGGCTTGGGCCCTCCGTAGCGAAAGTCTCGTTCGTCCACAGGTTGATTGTTCATGCGTGCTTCTTCAAATGCCTGTGCATAGAAGTGTCGAATGAGCGACGTCCCGTGGTGGGTCGGTATGAATTCGACGATCTTCGGCGGCAGGCGGTACTCGAGTGCTAATTCGACGCCATCTTCGACGTGTGCGCGAATGATGGTAGCACTACGCCACGGGGACAGCTCGCGATGCTTGTTCTCTAGGTCAATTTGGTTTTCTGCGAAATACTCCGGCTTGCGAATCTTGCCGATATCGTGGAAGTACGCCCCTACGCGTGCGAGCAGTGGATTTGCACCGATGGCGATCGCTGCATGCTCAGCAAGATTTGCGACATTGAGTGTGTGCTGGTATGTCCCTGGAGCAACTTGACGGAGCTTCACCAGCAGCGGGTGCGTCAACGTGTCGAGTTGGAGGAGTCGGACATCAGTCGGCACGTCGAAGACACGGTCGAGCACAACCAGTGCAGTCCATACCACGAGCGGCGATACTACTGCGTTCACCGTAGCAACCACTGCTGGTGTTCCAATGAGCGAGAGGGTAAGGCCACCTTCCAGCAATGCAGCAAGAAGCGAAAGCCAAAACCCAACAGCAATGAACAAAATCGAGCGAATGAATTGGTAGCGGCTCTGGAGAGTCCGAACACTTATCACCCCTGCCAATGAACCAACAAGTAACGATAATCCCGAGGGGAGGTCGCCCGACCTGATCGCGGCATGGAGGAGCGCTGCCGAAAGTACAAACACAAACGCAAGTCGCACATCGTAGAGCAACGCGATGAGCATCGCGATCGCCGGGAGCAAGACGAGAAATTCCGGAGCATATGCTGCATCTACGAGGGTGCTGAGCCACGACTGCACCGCTGATAGTACAAGCAGTGTAGCAATCGTGGTGACTGTTCGATTGTCTTCGAGTTGATCGGTCCGGGCAACGATGAGGTACAGCCAGATGATTCCGCACAGAAGAAGGGCACGGACAAGTGATGAAAGCAGCGACTGCGGTAGGCGAGCAGCTCGCACCTCGGTGAGTGCATCGCGGTACGATGCAAGTTTTGCTGCGACCGTGGTCGTAATAAGCTCTCCTGGGGAGACGATTGTTTCGCCTCGGCGAACGATTCCATAGGTTCGTTGGACACTCTGCACGGCAAGTTCCTGCTCTTGCCTGCTGAGCATCGGAGAATAGCGCGCTCGAGGGAGCTTGGCTATCGAACCGAGAAGCACTGCTCCAAGTGAATCGGGAAGCCCGTATTGGCTGAGTACCCGCTCGAGTGCGCGCCGAGCCTCACGTTCATGCCGCAAGGCATTGGTTGGAACGCGGTACCATGCGCCGCTTGAGCGTTCAAGCAAATAAACGATAGGGGCGCGTGATGCTACGAGTGTGTCCACAACAATCGCGCCTGAAAACATACTATCGAGTGCGCGACGTGCACGTGCAAGTTCTGCCTGTATAGCGCTCGTTCCTTTCCGCCGTTGGTTGAGTGCTGCGTGCTCTTGTCCAGCGGCAATGAAATCCTTGCTCGATGTTGGCTGTTCGAGTTCATAGACAAGTGGAGCCACCTGCCGTGCGCTATCACATTGAGCAAGGTACACAGCAGTTGGTTTGAGGATCGAGAATGTCCGCTCTGCAACGATTGGTACGCCGTTCCAACGAAAGCCAAGCGCTGGAACACTCGGTGCTCCGGTATCCCAAAGAAACCGAGCCAGCGGGGGGATGAAAAGCGCTGTAACAATCACCGAAAGAGCAATGATACTCCAGCGAAGCGTAGGCAGATGGTACCACTGCTTCTCCTCGCTTCGAGTGGAGGCTTGGTACTGCTCAAAGAGCGTTGGTGCTGGCTTTGCCATCATCTGCCTCGGAATGTAGGCGTTCGTTTTTCACGAAATGCAGCAACCCCCTCGCGGTAATCTTCGCTCTGCCCAGCGCGCTGCTGGTACTCTTCTTCGAGCGTGAGCATCTCCTCCAGCGGTGCTACCATTCCCCGCTGGAGCAGCATTTTGACGTAGCCGTACGTTTGTGTCGGACCTGCTGCGTACTTTTCTGCGACTGCTCGGAGCGCACGGGGGAATGCCCTCGGTGATACGATCATGTTGACTAACCCGAGTGCATAGGCACGTTCGGCGGAAATAGGCTTGTTGAGTGTTGCGAACTCGAAAGCCCGCGCGTAGCCCATCATCCGTGGATAAAAGAACGTTGCTCCACTGTCGGGGATGAGCGCTATCCCGATGAACGCTTCGACAAGGCGTGCTGCCGTGCTCATGATGCGGATGTCTGCTGCGAGAGCGAGCGAGAGTCCGGCACCTGCCGCAACGCCGTTGATGCCTGCAATGATTGGCTTGGGCATATCCCGCATCAGGCGAATAATCGGGTTGTAGCGACGGCGAAGCGAATCCCGTAAATCTCGCTCCGTTCCTGGCTCTGGGGCTTCTTTGAGGTCTTGCCCGGAGCAGAATGCTTTGCCCGCACCAGTGAGAGCGATGCATCGGACGGCAGAATCGGAGCCTGCGTGTTCGAGTGCCTGGTACAGCTCGCTGGTGAGCTGTTCATTGCATGCGTTGAACACCTCGGGGCGGTTGAGCGTAATTGTTGCAATGCCGTTGTCGAACTCGTAGAGAATGGTCTGGTAGTTCATTGCACAAGCTTCGGATGGTTAGCGACCTTTCCACTGTGGCGCGCGCTTTTCGAGGAACGCTGCCATGCCTTCTTTCTGGTCCTCGGTAGCAAAGAGCATGTAGAAGTTCTTCCGTTCCAATTCTAAGCCAACTTCGAGCGGTGTCGAAAACGCCTTGTTGACAGCTTCTTTGGCAAGTCGAAGGGCAACCGGTGCCTTCGAGGCAATTTCTTCAGCAAGTGCAAATGCCTCCTCAAGGTAGTATTCGACGGGGACAACACGGCTAACAAGTCCACGTTCGAGGGCGCGCTCAGCGGAGATCATCTGCCCGCTGAGGACAAGCTCCATTGCAAGCGATTTACCGACTGCCCGCGCCAGACGCTGCGTGCCACCGGCGCCAGGCATGACACCGATGTTGATTTCTGGTTGGCCGAACTGCGCTGTGTCGCTGGCGATGATGATGTCGCAGAGCATCGCCAGTTCGCATCCGCCGCCGAGTGCGTAGCCACTGACGGCAGCAAGCATCGGCTTTTTGATCTGGCGGAGCCGTTCCCATCGAGCGAACTGGTCACGCTGGAGCATCGTCACGGTATCGGCGGTGCTCATATCGCGAATGTCTGCGCCCGCTGCAAACGCACGTTCATCTCCATGGATGACGATGCATCCAACGGTTGAATCGCGTTCGTACTCTTCGCACGCAGCGACGAGTTCTTCCATCGTGCGCAGGCTCAGTGCGTTGCGCACTTCCGGTCGGGCAAGCTGAATTGCTCCAACTCCACGGTAGTTCTCCGGGCGATAAACACGAATGCACGTGTACTCCATAGTCGCGAGTCAGTAATGCAGTTATTTTCGGCGCAAAGATAGAAAGGCTGCCGATGGAATGTCTCTACGTTCCGACGCTCGAGCGCGACAGTCGAGAACTTCTCATCGAAGGCGACGAGCTCCACCACGTGCGCGTTCTGCGGTGCCGGGAAGGCGACACTCTCTATGCCAGCAATGGACGTGGTTTGCGGGCGCAGATTTCCCTTCGTCAGATCGAGTCCCGGTTTGCGCGTGCTGATGTCGAAGCTATCGAGTTCGCCCCTGGAGAGCTACCATACCGCTTGACGCTTGCAGTCGGAGTGCTTGCAGCGCGCGATCGGTTTGAATGGCTGGTGGAGAAAAGCACCGAGCTTGGTGTCGCACGCATTGTTCCGCTCCTTCTTGACCGAAGCGAAAAAATCCATTCTTTCCGGCATGAGCGGTTGCTCGCAAAGGCAGTCGCAGCGCTCAAGCAATCAAGGAGAAGTGTGCTTCCAGTGATTGAAATGCCACAGCGGCTGGAGGACTTCCTTGCGACGTCTGCTGCATCGCTCATCGTATGCGCTCCTGACGGCCAAGGTCCGTCTCTGGAGCCTGGTGATCTTGCTATCGTAATTGGTTCGGAAGGCGGCTTTTCGCCACGCGAAGAGCAAATCCTCGCTTCGTTCGGCGCACGCAAATGGTCTCTTGGGAGTTTGCGTCTCCGAAGCGAAACAGCTGCGCTTGTAGCAGCGAGTGTTGTGCGAGTGGCGTGGAGCGCTTACATCTGATTGCGGAGGGCGCGTACGCGCTGCCGCGCCTGCGGCACGAGAATCGAATTCGGATACTGTGCCAGCAGTTGATTGTAGAGCGATAGGGCTTCTTGAACTTTGCCCTGGCGGCGTGCGATCTCGGCAAGTCCCCAGAGGATACGGTCTCCATAGAGTGTCTCTGGGTACTGCGTCGAAAGCATTGTCCAATAACGCAGACTCGTGCTATCGGCGCCACGCTCGAGTGCAATACTCGCCGCATGGAGAAGAGCAAGCTCTGCAATGTCATTGTGGATGTTGGCAAGCGAATCTGTGAGGTGAAAACCACGCTCGAGATCCCGTTGAAAGAACGAGCGCTCAACATGCGCATATTGGCATAGAGCCAGTGAATCCTCGCGGTTGACCGAAAGGAGTGTCAAGCGCTCGATGGCGTCATTGGCAATTGGGTCATCGAGATTCGAGGCGGCTTCGCGGTAGAAGCTGAGCGCACGTTCGAAGCGGCAGCGGTAAAAGTCCAGCTCACCGCGGAGAAATGCTGCCTGCAACCGGAGTGATGGGTACGCGGTAATTCGAGGCAAGTCGCGTTCGAAGAGTGTTGTCGCACTATCGAGGCCATAGCGCTCCACAAGAAGTGGAACACGCTCGATCAAACCACGCGCAGCCTGTTCGCTCGATGGATAGCGCTCGATGAGTTGATCAAACCGAGCTAGCGCAGCGCGACAATCGTTGCTGTAATCGCGTTGGAGCTGGGCAATGCGGAGCAGTGCAGTCGCAGCAAGTGGATGCGAGGGATAATTCGAGGCAATCTTTTCGTATTGGCCGATGAGTTGCTCAAGATCCTTTTGCGAGCGAACGTGTGTGCTGAGCATGCGTTGCTCGATCGTTTGAGCATATCCAAAGAGCGCCATCGTCCGGACATCTTGCGGGACCGAGGGCGATTGCAGCGCGCTGTAGGCATCGAGCGCGACATCGAGTGCGCCTTCTGTTCGTGCGCGCTCAGCAAAGGCGTAGAGTTCTCGCCCTGTTTGTCCGGTCAGGCGTTCCAGCCGGATGACAGCGTCGAGCGCGGCTCGGTAGTCTCCCAATTGGCGGAGTGTCCATTCATAGAGTCGCAGCACAAGGGGCGACGAGTTGCTTTCGTTCACCACACGCTCCAGGCGCTGACGAACCAAATCGCCGGTACCCTCGATTGCAAGGATCGCCGCGATGAAGCCTTGTGTGCGGGCAAGATTCTGTGTCGTACGGAAAAAGAGCACGAGCTCATCGAGTGCTTCGTCTGGCTGGCGTGCGGCGATTGCAAGTTGAACCAAATCCTCCGCAAAAACTCCGGGCTGGGCAAGGCTCCGCCGACCACGTTGAAACGTTCTGGCTGCTTCCTGGCGTGCGCCTGCATCAAGTTGGAGACTTGCAATGGTGCGGTAGAATGTCTCCTGCTGGGAAGGCAGCTGCTCGAGTGCGCGAGCCCAGGCGTCGGTGGCTTGTTGCTGTTTGCCAATCTTCCAGAGGGCATAACCATAGTAGGCGGTTGCTTCCCACGAACGCGCTTGTGCAGAGGTGGATTCGAACAGTTGAGCCATCGCCTCCGCCTGACCGAGCATCTTGAGCGAACGGAGCGCTCCGACCAGGTAGCGTGGATTCGTCGGTTGCTGAGCAAGCATTTCTTGCCAGAGCCGTGCTGCATTTCGCCAATCACCAGCTTGTTCGTATGCAATGGCAACGCGCTCTTGATCGCTCCTACCTTGTGCGTATGCAAGACTGCATGCGATAGAAGCAATGAGCACTGCGAGGAAGCGTGTCATCATAGCTCTACCGTGAGAAGTTCGTTCTGCAGTGGTTCGCTTGGGATGTGCACGTGCCCATCGTGGTCAATGACAACGTCACATTCACTCCGGAAGCCGAAGCGACCAGGAAGGTAAATGCCAGGTTCAACGCTGAACGATGTACCTGCCAACACACGTCGTATATCGCAGGTCTCGTAGTTATCCATGTTTGCCCCAAAGCCATGGACCTCGGTTCCGATGTTGTGACCTGTGCGATGGATGAAGTACTCGCCGTAGCCTGCAGCGGCAATGAGGTTTCGTGTTGCATCATCCACTTCGTACCCGTACAACGGTGCACTACGGTGGAATCGCTCTCGGACTAACGCCAATGCAGCATCGCGGGCTTCGATCACCAGACGGGCGATGCGTCGTGCTTCGTCCGGTGGAGAGCTGCCAAGCCACACTGTCCACGTAATGTCGGCATACGTTGCATCGGCAGATTGCCCTTTCGCCCACATGTCGAGTAGAAGCATGGAGTCGCGCTGCAAAGGTGCACTCGATGCTGCTGTCGGTTCGTAATGCGGAGATGCTGAATTTGTGCCTATTGCCACAATCGGCGGGTAATCTGTGATCAGTGCTTCGCGTGCAAATGCCGCGAGGATGAATTGTTGAAGGTCATACTCGGTTGCGTTGCGTGCAAGCACAAGCGTTCGCGCCGCTTCGATGCTCTCCATCATGATCGAGCGAAGTTTCGATGCGACCAGACGATTGGCTGCAATCTGCTCGGCGGTCCAGACCGCCTCGATGTGCTGAATAAGATCACCGCTACTGCCGAGCTCCAGGCCAAATGACCGCAGCAACTCAGCAGTTCCTGCGTCGAGGAACGAGATCGCCGGTAAATCCCCGTGTGGGGAATATTCGGTAGCAATGCGTCGAGCGTTTGCAAGGAGAGACTTGAGCATCGTCAGCCACTCTAGCCGGGTGCGGTACAGTTGGCGCTGGAACGGCAGATGCTCGAAAAGATGATGCTCGATAGCATGGACAAGTGCAATGGCCTCGCCACGAGCGGGAATCCAGAGTGCAAAACGGCGCGTAGTGTGGGCAGTATCGCTTGTGCCGGTGAGGCGGTGTGCGATCGGATTAGAACGGCGGAAGTCATAGAGGAGCCAGCCATCGAGCTGGTACTCGACAAGCAAGCGTTGGACGTTTCCAATGTCAATCATCATTGCGTCTCGAGGTGGTTGACGATGGTGGCAGCAGCTACTGGCGGAAGAATTGCGCCTTCGGCTACCGCATCGGCAATGCGATCAAGATGTGCCGACGCGCGCTGGCGAAGCAAGGCGATGAGCTCGGAATGGAGGGATTCGTCAAACCACCGCATGCGCTGCTGGCGGCGGCGAGCCTCGATCATCGGGCGTCGTCCCTCAGCAAAAAATTCCTGGCAGAGCAGCCACAGCTCCGTAATTCCTTCGCCTGTTGCGCTCGACGTTGCAAGGACGCGGACGTGCCAATCTACGTCTCGGTTGCGGAGAAGTGCACGTCCGCTGCGTATTTGCTGTACAGCGCGGCGTGCAGCAGCACGATCGAGATCGGCTTTGGTAACAACGACGATATCGGCGTACTCCATGACACCGCGCTTGAGCGCCTGGATGTCGTCCCCTGCATTGGGAAGTGTTGCCAGAATAACCAGATCAACAGCATCAGCGATTGCGGTATCAGCTTGCCCCGCGCCGACAGTTTCCACGACGACGACGTTGTAACCAGCAGCTTCACAAGTGATGATGCGCTCGCGCACGTGGCTATCGAGTGCATCCCCGCGGCCGCGATTGGAGCTTGGGCGAATGAATGCATTTGGATGATTCGCAAGCGCAGTCATCCGAAGCTTATCGCCGAGAATACTGCCACCACTCGATGGCGCAGCCGGGTCGGTTGCCAGGACAGCAACGCGATGGCCATTGCTTGCTACGTGGAGTCCCAGCGCTTCGATGAGTGTGCTCTTTCCAGCGCCCGCAGCGCCAGTGATGCCAATACGCATTGTCGGTGCAGACGGAATCGCAAGCATGCTCAGCAGCGTATGCTGCCGCGGCTTATCTGAGACACGGGTGCTTTCAAGTAAACTCAGCGCTTTTGCCAATGCTCTTCGCTCGCCACGGCGGACTCGCCCAGCCAGGACTGCGAGGTCCTCGTAGTCGGTTATGCCCGGCGGTTGGTTAGTGTGAAGCTGCTGCATTCTCGACATTCCAGTGATGTTCCAGCAAGTCCAGCACTGCTTCTGCCGCATCCAAGACCGGTGTTCCAGGGCCGAAGATCGCGTGGACCCCAGCGCGGTGAAGGTCGTCGTAATCTTTCGGTGGAATGATTCCTCCCGCGACGACGAGGATGTCGCTTGCTCCTTCGGTGCGAAGACGCTCGATGAGTTCAGGGATGAGCGCTTTGTGTGCGCCTGCCTGCGAGGAGATACCGACGACGTGGACGTCGTTTTCGATCGCTTGGCGCGCAACCTCTTCGGGGGTTTGGAAGAGCGGGCCGAGATCTACATCGAAGCCGAGATCGGCAAAACCACTAGCGATCACCTTCAACCCGCGATCGTGGCCATCTTGCCCGAGCTTGGCCACGAGGATGCGAGGGCGGCGACCAGTCGCTTCCTCAAAGCGGCGAACGCGCTGGCAGAGCGCTTCGAATGATGCATCGCCGTGATACGACGCGCTGTAAATGCCCGTAATCGCAGTGGATACTGTTTGGTAGCGGCCGAATACGTTCGCGAGTGCCTGGCTGATCTCGCCAACTGTAGCACGAACCCGCGCTGCTTCGATGGCGTAGGTCAGAAGGTTTTCTTTGCCATTGCGGGCTGCTTGCTCTAAGCGTTCCAGTGCAGCAGCGACAACATTGGCATCGCGGGTAGCTTTCACACGCTCTAGACGAGCTATCTGCTGGGCACGAACTTTGGTGTTATCCACCTCCAAAATCTCGACTGGTGGCTCACTTAGTGGGCGATACTTATTGACGCCGACGATGACTTCCTCACCGCGATCAATTGCAGCTTGGCGTCGGGCAGCAGCTTCTTCGATGAGCGCCTTTGCGTAGCCACTTGCTATCACTGCGACCATTCCACCCTGCGATTCGATCTCCTCGATGAGAGTACGTGCATGGCGGGCAAGCGATGCCGTCAGTGATTCGACGTAGTACGATCCGCCGAGCGGATCAACGACGCGGCAGATGTTTGTTTCTTCAGCCAGGATGAGCTGCGTATTGCGGGCGATTCGCGCAGAGAACTCTGATGGCAACGCGAGCGCTTCATCGAACGAGTTGGTGTGGAGCGACTGCGTCCCGCCGAGCACAGCTGCCAGTGCTTCAATTGTAGTGCGGATGATGTTGTTGTACGGGTCTTGTGCAGTCAGAGACCATCCCGATGTTTGGCAGTGCGTGCGGAGCATCATCGAAGCGGCATTCGATGGGGAAAAGCGTTCCTTCATGAGCTGTGCCCACAGCAACCGTGCTGCACGCAGCTTGGCAATTTCCATAAAAAAGTTCATCCCAATGCCGAAGAAGAACGATAGCCGCGGCGCGAACTGGTCCACATCAAGCCCACGGGAAATTGCTGCTCGCACGTACTCAAGACCGTCGGCAAGCGTGAAGGCAAGTTCTTGCACTGCTGTTGCGCCTGCTTCGTGCATGTGGTAGCCGCTGATACTGATGCTGTTGAAGCGGGGCATGTGCTTGCTGGTGTAAGCGATGATGTCTGCGACAATACGCATGGACGGCTCGGGAGGGTAGATGTACGTGTTCCG
The DNA here is from genome assembly GCA_026003495.1 of Candidatus Kapaibacterium sp. Taxonomy (GTDB): domain Bacteria; phylum Bacteroidota; class Ignavibacteria; order Kapaibacteriales; family NICIL-2; genus NICIL-2. The sequence continues at coordinate 1,279,121 of BPHK01000001.1, forward strand.
CACGAGGAACTCTTTGAGGATGTCATTTTGGATCGTACCGCTCAGTGCTGATTGCTCGACTCCTTGCTCTTCTGCAGTGACGATGAACATTGCCATGATGGGGAGCACTGCTCCATTCATCGTCATTGAGACCGAGACTTTCCCCAAGTCGATACCGTCGAAGAGAATCTTCATGTCTTCGACCGTGTCGATCGCAACACCAGCCTTGCCGACATCACCAACGACGCGTGGATTATCGCTGTCATAGCCGCGGTGCGTTGCCAGATCGAACGCAATCGAGAGCCCGGTCTGACCTTGCGCAAGTGCTTGCTTATAAAAGGCATTCGATTCCTCTGCGGTCGAAAATCCCGCATATTGCCGAATCGTCCAGGGGCGATTGGTGTACATCGTTGCATACGGGCCGCGTACGAACGGGAAAAGCCCTGGCATCGATCGGTGGTGTTCGAGTGACTCAAGGTCAGCTTCAGTGTAGAGAGGCTCAATGATGATTCCTTCCGGTGAGCGCCAACGAAGCGATTCCAGCGGGCGGCCTTTGAGCTCGCGTTCTGTTTGCTCTCTCCAGCGCGTGTAAAGCTCGTCGTGTTGAGCGTCTGCCATGGCAGCATGAATTGGTGAACGTCTGGAACTTATGTGCACGTATGCCAAGGGAATCCTGGCAGCGAAGTTACTTCGTGCTTGGTTGACGAAGTTCTCAGGCGTAAATTTCGATGAAACAACTATTGGGTAAAACCGAATGCAAACTATCGGTGAACTTTTCGACGAAATCACTCGGCGCTACATGGGTAGTGGCCGCCCTGCATACATGCGTAAGGAGCAAGGAAGCTATGTGGGCATTGGATACGATCGGCTCCGCGCCGATGTGGTCGCATATGCACTTGCACTCGAGGAATTGGGCCTGGAAGCCGGAGACCGGGTTGGATTACTTTCGGAGAACCGTTACGAGTGGGCCATCACCGATTTTGCCGTTCTCCTGGCCGGAGGGGTAGATGTTCCGATGTTCCCATCGCTGGTTGAACCACAGATTGCGTACATCCTGAATCATTCGCAATCGGTGTTCTGTGCAGTCTCAAGTAGCTACCAGTTCCGCAAGATCCTCAATATCGCCGACCGTCTCGAAACACTCGAAGGGGTTATCGTCTTCGACGATGTCCCAGGACTTCCTGATCGTCTCAGCGAGTGCATCAGGGTGTATCGCCTCAGCGATATGCTCGCACGTGGTTCCGAGCTGCAACGTAATGTGGATGTTCATGGAACAATTCGGCGGCTTCTTGAGCGCACTCGTGGAGATGACCTTTGCACGATTATCTACACCAGCGGAACAACTGGAACTCCAAAGGGAGTGATGCTAACACACCGAAATATCCTCTCGAACGTAGAAGCTGCCCGCAGCGTCATTGCCGTTGACGATCGCGATGTGTTTCTCTCCTACCTGCCGATGTGCCATTCCTACGAGCGGACGACTGGATTTTACACTGCATTCGCAAGTGGGGGCACGACTGCTTTCGCGGAATCACTCGAAACGGTTCGCACCAATCTCCGAGAAGTTCGACCCACAGTCATGACGAGCGTACCTCAATTGTTCGAACGGATACGAAGCGGCATCTATGCTCAGATGGCGCAGCAATCTCCACTGCGCCGCAAGATTTTCGAATGGGCAGTTGCAATCGGATTGCGTCGGCTACGGGAGCAAGAGCAGCGTGGACGTCCCTCGGCTGGCGTGGAGCTCCGCTACCGTTTTGCAGAGAGACTCGTGTTCCGAAAAATTCAGCAAGCAGTCGGCGGACGATTGCGATTTTTCGTTTCAGGAGGTGGCCCGCTGTCACCGGAGATTGGGCGCTTCTTTTGGGCGATTGGACTTCCGATCATCGAGGGATACGGCTTGACGGAGGCATCGCCAATCCTGACAGTCAATCGGCTCGACGATAATGAGTTCGGCACGGTAGGCAAGCCACTGCCGGGTGTCGAGATTCGAATTGATGATTCGGGCGAGATTCTTGCGCGTGGGCCGAATATCATGCGTGGCTATTGGCAAAATCCCGAAGAAACGCGTGCAGCGATTGATGCCGAGGGATGGCTCCACACTGGTGATGTCGGCTCTTGGAGCCAGCGCGGCAATCTCATGATCACCGATCGCATCAAAAATCTCATCGTCACCAGTGGAGGGAAGAACGTCGCACCGCAGGCTGTTGAACGTGCACTCAAGCAATGGGAGGTCATTGCGCAAGTTGTCGTCATCGGGGACGGCCGTCCATTTTGCACTGCGCTGATCGTCCCCAACGAAGAAGCCCTCCGTGCTTTTCTCCGTGCACAGGGAATTGATGCCAGCGCTCAGCTCGCTGAACTGTGCACAGACTCACATGTGCTCCGTGCCGTGATGCGAGAGCTCGAACACTACCAGCGCGACCTTGCAAAGTACGAGCGTGTACGCCGAATTGCACTGATTCCGGAGCCGTTCACCGTCGAGAATGGTCTGTTGACGCCTACGCTCAAGGTCAAGCGCAAGGAGGTGATTGCGCGGTTTTCTGACCAAATCGAGCGCCTCTACTCGGATCCATCCGTGAGCAGCTAACGAGTGCCGTGGGACTGTCTGGTTGGTCGGTTCGATGGTGGGATTGTCCATAACTTTGCCCATCGAACGGAACGATTGGCAAGGCCTATGTCACAACGTATCGGATCGGAGATTGAGCACGACATCGAGTACGAAGCCAACTACGACCACAACAAGAACCTTCATCGCATACTCGAAGCCATTGCAGCGCAAACTCGGCTTGGCGGCGGCCCGAAAGCGATCGAGCGGCACAAAGCCAAAGGAAAGCTCACCGCGCGTGAGCGTATCGAAGCATTACTCGATCCAGGCACAGAGCCTCTCGAAATTGGCTTGTATGCTGCCCATGGGATGTACGAACGTGAAGGTGGTGCGCCGAGTGGAGGCGTTGTGGTGGTGATCGGGCAGGTATCGGGACGCGATTGCATCATCGTTGCCAACGATGCAACAGTCAAAGCGGGGGCATGGTTTCCCATGACCGCCAAGAAAAATCTCCGCGCACAGGAAATCGCGATCGAAAATCGGGTTCCGATCATTTACCTGGTTGATAGCGCAGGCGTCTATTTGCCAATGCAGGACGAGGTCTTTCCTGATAAGGAGCACTTCGGGCGTCAGTTCCGCAACAACGCAATACTTTCGTCGCTCGGGGTTCCGCAGATTGCAGCAATCATGGGGCCGTGTGTGGCAGGTGGTGCATATCTGCCGCTGATGAGTGATGAAGCTATCATCGTGGACAAAACAGGATACGTCTTCTTGGCAGGACCAGCGCTCGTTGAAGCAGCAATCGGCGAAAAAGCCGATATCGAGCAGCTTGGGGGCGCTACGATGCACTCGACCATCAGTGGTGTGGCTGACTACAAGGTGGCCAGCGACCAGGAAGCAATCGCACTCATCCGATCGCTCGTTGCAAAGTTTTCGCCGACGAAAGGTCGCAAGCCCGTGTTCGATCGCGTCGAGCCGGTTCCGCCAGCCTTCGACCCTGAGGAGCTCTGGGGTATCATCCCGCGGGATCGCGCAAGACCCTATGACACGTACCAGCTCCTTGCTCGCATTCTCGATGGTTCAGAGTTCGATGAGTACAAGGCAGGCTACGGAAAAACAATCATTTGTGGGTACGGACGCATCGAAGGCTGGGCAGTGGGGATTGTTGCAAACAACCGGCAAATCGTCCGCACAGGAAAGGGTGAAATGCAGGTGGGTGGAGTCATCTACTCCGATAGTGCTGATAAGGCCGCGCGCTTCATCATGAACTGTAATCAACGGGGAATTCCGCTGGTGTTTCTCCAGGATGTGACGGGTTTCATGGTTGGCACGCGTGCCGAGCAAGGAGGCATCATCAAGGATGGAGCAAAGATGGTCAATGCAGTTGCCAACTCGGTAGTGCCGAAGTTCACCGTCATCATCGGCAATAGCTTTGGCGCAGGGAACTACGCAATGTGTGGAAAGGCATATGACCCGCGGCTTATTGTCGCGCTCCCGACAGCGCAAATCGCAGTGATGGGTGGACAGCAAGCATCGCAAACACTGCTCTCGATTCGGCTTGCTGGCCTTGAGCGTGAAGGGAAACAGCTCCGTGCTCAAGAGCAGGAGAAGCTCCTGGCCGAGATCCAGGAGCGCTATACAGCGCAGATGTCGCCGTTGTACGCAGCAGCGCGGCTGTGGATCGATAGCATCATTGCCCCGACAGAAATTCGGCGCATCATCGCAACGGGTATTGCACTTGCAAGCCATAACGCGGATATCCCTCGCTGGAGCGTCGGCGTGCTCCAGACGTAGAAAGACAACATGCGGAGTCGTCATTCGTTTATCGCTAGAGTTCAACCTTACGCTTTGGTGGTGCCGTTGGCGGAATTGTGTCGCCGTTCCACTTTTTGGCTAGGCTAACTGATGCATCGGATTTTGTGGGTTGATGACGAAATTGAGCTGTTGGAGCCACACGTTCAAATTCTTCGTAGCCGAGGTTACCATGTCGAGACAGCCACCAGCGGGGAAGACGCTCTTGCACTTGTCGAGCAGCAACAATTCGACCTGGTGTTCCTCGATGAAATGATGCTCGGCATGAGCGGCTTGGAGACACTCCAACTGCTCAAGCGACTCGATCCGTATCGTCCAGTGGTGATGGTGACAAAAAACGAGCAAGAATCGCTCATGGATGAGGCGATTGGTCGGAGCATTGATGATTATTTGACCAAGCCCATCAGTCCAAGCCAAGTACTGGCTGTTTGCAAGAAATACCTCGATGCGCGTCTTCTGCAACAGCAGCGCGTCACACGTGAGTACCTTCGAGATTTTGCGCAGTTGGAAGCAAGCATAGCACAAGCAGAACAGTGGGAAGAGTGGGTGGAAATTTACCGCGGACTTGTGCAGTGGAGCCTCGAACTCGACGTACATCCTGACGTAGGCCTCGATCAAACGCTTGCCGAGCAGTGGCGCCAAGCCAATCGGCTCTTTGCGCGGTTCATCGAAGGTAACTATCCACGCTGGCTCACCGATCGCCCCAAGGAGGGCAATCCACTTGTTTCGCCGCACATTGCCGATCGATTCGTTCTGCCGCTGCTGCGACAGCAACGCCGTGTGGTATTTGTCGTCGTGGATTGCTTGCGGCTCGATCAATGGATGGTCATCGAGCCTTTAGTCCGCCAGTACTACACAACGGAACTCCACCATTATTGCTCGATCCTTCCAACGGCGACGATTTATGCTCGGAATGCACTGTTTGCCGGCCTCTATCCAGCGGACATTGAACGCTACTATCCTCAGTGGGCTCCGGAAGAAGGAGACAGTGAGTCAAGCCAGAATGCCCATGAGGCGGACCTTCTGCAAGAATTGCTCCGCCGCCGAGGCATCCAGTTGCAAGGGAAATTTGAGTACATCAAGATTTACGAGACTGAGTATGGCAAGCGCATCGAAAGCGATGCTCAGCGGCTTGTCCAAAATGCGCTGACCGCAATTGTCGTCAGCGCACTCGACATCATGGCGCATTCGCGGAGCGATACAGCAATACTCAAAGAGATTGCGCCAGATGAAGCTGCCTATCGCTCGCTCACGCATTCGTGGTTCCAGCATTCGAGTCTGTGGGGGATTCTGCGTGCATTGGCATCGCACGATATCACCGTAGTGCTGACGACCGATCATGGTGCTGTGCGATGCTTGCGTGCCGCGCAGGTGATCGGCGATCGCCAGACTTCGACGTGTCTGCGGTACAAGATTGGCCGGAATGTACGCGCGGATGCAAAGTCAACCATCACGATCACGGAGCTGGAGCGATACCGTTTGCCGCGCCATTCACCAGTTGAAAACCTTGTCCTCGCCAAGGAGGATTACTACCTGGTCTATCCAACCGATTTCCATCACTATGCCGCGAAATATCGCGACAGCTTCCAGCACGGCGGCATTTCTCTCGAAGAGATGATTTTGCCCATCGTAATTTTGAGTCCCAAATGACCACAACCACCAGCTCTATGGAGTCTGAGATTTACTCAAGCACTTCCGAAGACGAAACACATGCCCTTGCTGCCCACTTTGCCTCGCGATTGAAAAAAGGGGATATCGTAACGCTCAGCGGTGAGCTTGGTGCCGGCAAGACGGAATTTGTCCGGGGCATCTGCAGCTACTTTGATGTCGAGGATATCGTTTCAAGTCCGACATTTTCGATTATCAATGTGTACACAGGCCGCTTACGCTCAGGGGAACCAGTAAGGATCGTACACGTTGATCTCTACCGACTCAAGACCAAACACGAACTCAAAACGATTGGCTTAGAAGAGTGGCTTGCGCTGCCTGATGCGATCAAACTCATTGAATGGCCAGAAAAGGCCAACGGCTGCCTGTCGCGGCAGCACTACCACGTAGAAATACGGACGCTCCCCGGGATGGATGATCGTAGGCAGATTTGCATTGGCGCTGTCGGTGCTGCATGTCTCGGACACGCACAGAAGTAAATTTGCTATGGCGATGTGTACGCCTGTTCCGACGTATTTGACTACCTTGAACGTGCTGTTACACTACCAACTTCACTGAGCATCATGCACATTGCATCGCGTATCGAGCGATTAGGAACTGAGACTGCGTTTGAGGTGCTTGCCCGTGCAAAAGCGCTCGAAGCAAAAGGGCGGGACATCATCCATTTGGAGATTGGCGAACCAGATTTTGATACGCCAGCAAACATCATTGAAGCAGCAAAGCGCGCACTCGACGAGGGATGGACACACTACGGCCCCTCAGCAGGATTGCCACAAGCACGGACCGCAATTGCAGAATACTTCAACCGAACACGGAGTATTTCGAAGTACACGGCAGAGCATGTAGTCGTTACACCGGGAGCAAAGCCGATCATCTTCTTTGGGCTGCAGGCGACTATTGAGCCTGGCGATGAGGTCATCTATCCAAACCCTGGCTTTCCTATCTACGAGTCGGTCATCAACTATCTTGGCGCAAAGCCTGTGCCGCTCCCACTCCGTGAAGAGAAGGAGTTTCGCTTTGAGCTTGCTGACCTGGAAGCGCGCATTACACCGAAAACGCGAATGATAATCATCAACTCGCCGCAGAATCCAACCGGTGGCGTCCTCACGTACGAAGACCTTGCAGGAATTGCAGAGCTTGCCGTTCGGCACAACATTATCGTCTTTGCCGACGAGATCTATTCGCAGATCATGTACGATGGGCAGCGCCACTACAGCATTACTCAGTTTGAGGGAATGGAAGAACGGACAATTGTACTCGACGGCTTTTCTAAGACCTTTGCGATGACCGGATGGCGGCTTGGCTATGGATTGATGCCGCCATCGCTTGCAAAGGTAGTGGCACGCCTTCAGACAAATTGCACCAGTTGCGCTACGAGTTTTACCCAGATCGCCGGCATTGAAGCAATGAGCGAGCGGACCTTGCCAGCAGTTGCCGGATTCGTCGAGGAATTTCGACGGCGTAGGGATGCAATCGTCGCCGGTCTCAATGCGCTGCCAGGCATACGGTGCCACACGCCGAAAGGGGCATTCTACGTGTTTCCCAATATTTCAGGCACAGGGATGCGCTCTTCGGAATTTGCCGACTTCATGCTCGAGCATGTTGGTGTCGCTTGTCTAAGTGGGACTTCGTTCGGCTCGGAAGGGGAAGGGTTCGTACGCTTTTCCTACGCTAACTCACTCGAAAACATTCAGCGTGCGATTGAGCGTATGGAGGTTGCACTTTCCAAACACGTTCTGATGCAATGAAATTTCTCTTTTACCTTCTCGCACTCGCTGCAGGAATAGCACTTGGTTTCAGCGGAGGACTTCTGCGAAGGACGTGGTGGCGAGCAATTGCGGCTGTGGTGTTGGTTGGGGTGGGAATTTTTGGAGCATTGCAGCCGCCAACTGTAGGGACATTTCGTGATGCAATACTCGAAGCAAAAGGGAGTGTGCCAACAGTAACTGTTCTCATTCCTCAGGGTGGTGCAGTTATGCTCAATGATACATTGCTCAAGTGCACCGATTATGCAGGCACAGAAGTGCTATGCATAGTTCCCAATACAAAAACTGTTATGGCAAAATTAAAACAAAAAAAGGCACTGCTAACAGGATACAGCATCAGTCATAACTTGTTTTTTATCACCTCTTCCGACGACGCCCCTGTACTCATGCTACCACATATTCCGACCTTGGGAGAAAAGGCACGGATTATGTACTTCCACGTACCATCGGCATGGGCTGGATTCTTTGCATTTGTTGTTACGATGATCTTCTCGGTTCGCTACTTGCGAAGGGCAAGGCCTAACGACGACACGATCGCTTACAGTTCTGCACTCGTGGGTACACTCTTTACGGCATTAGCATACATCAGTGGTGCAATTTGGGCAAAGTTCAACTGGGGGAAATTCTTCAATTGGGACACACGCGAGCTTTCGGTCCTCCTCCTTTTAGCAATCTATGCCGCGTACTTTGTCCTCCGTGCTAACACACCAGCCCCAGCGCGCTACCGTTTGTCAGCCGTTTACGCAATTGTTGCTTCGATCGCTGCACTCTTTCTCATCTTCATTGTCCCACGGATCACAGTCAGCCTACATCCTGGATCGAAAGATGATGTCAATATCGGCCCCATCCTCAGTCCTGAACAAGACGCACTTGACCTGACAAAAGCTGCTGTGTTTAGCATCATGCTCGCAGGGTTTACTGTGCTTTATACCTGGATGCTCAGCATCACTGCGCGTTACCATCTTCTTCGTCAACAGATACTTGAACGAGTGTCATGATTGACTATCTCAACCGACACCCTCATTTGATCGTTCTGCTTGTGACGGTGCTCATCTGGCTTGGTATTTCGCTCTACCTTTGGCGTCTTGACCGGCGGCTCGATGAGCTACTACGCAAGTTCAGTGGTAAAACAATTGAGCAGGACAACAACACAGGACGATGAATCGTCATTTCCGCCGGCAAGCCACCACATTGTCACGATGAGCTATGAAGGCGCGCTACCTGATTGGTGCTATTGCTCTCATCGCTGCGCTCAGCGGAAGTGTTTACCTGCTTTCACAGTCACAAGTTCAGTACGCTACAATTTCCGAAGCACGCACTCTCGGACGGAAAGTCCAAATCAAAGGGCGATGGGATGCAGCCGCCGAAAGCAGCTACGATCAAAACCGCAACCTGTTCCGCTTCGTCCTCATTGATGATCAGGGCAACCGAATCCCAGTCGAATACCAGGGAGCTAAACCAAACAACTTTGAGCTTGCGCACTCTGTCGTCGTTCGCGGACGTGTCGAAGGCAATCACTTTCATGCTACCGAAATCCTGACGAAGTGCCCTTCGAAATACGAAGGAAGCTCTCCGATGACCCCTCGAACGGAGTGAATGTATGCTTGCACAACTTATCATCCACCTCTGTTTTGGAACTGCACTGGCTGTAGCGATTGGCTACTGGATTGGCACTATCCAGCAAAAGGAAGCCCCCACTGCCGTTGCACGGACGCTCTACTATGTGCTTGTGTTCCTTGTTATGAGTGCAAGCGCGATATTGCTCGTTGCAATTGCAACGCACAACTTCGACTTTACGTACGTCCAGGCATACTCCTCGCGTCAACTGGGGCCCCCATTTCTCTACGCAGCATTCTACTCAGGGCAGGAGGGAAGCTTCCTGCTGTGGATGCTCCTGGTGAGCATTGTGGGCATTGCTGTGATCGAGTACAGCCGCCCACGCGGAATCGAAGCTGAAACGATGGCGTTTTACTCGCTGGTGCTCGTTTTCCTGAGCTTGATGCTCGTTGCAAAAAATCCCTTTGCGTACTTATGGGAGACCTTCGCCCGTGAGGGAACCACGCGCGAATTCATCGAGGCAATCAAAGAGGATCCGACACGCTATGAGGGGCGCGGGCTCAACCCAGTGCTCCAGAACTACTGGATTATGATTCATCCGCCAATGCTCTTTACGGGATTTGCCGCAATGACAGCGCCATTTGCGTTTGCAATGGCAGGACTTTGGCGGCGGCAGTACCATGACTGGACACGTCTTGCACAACCGTGGATTATCGCTGCTGTATTGGTTCTTGGAATCGGCATCACCCTCGGTGGACTGTGGGCGTATGAAACTCTCGGGTGGGGAGGATTCTGGGCATGGGACCCCGTCGAGAATTCTTCTCTCGTTCCATGGCTGCTGGCCACCGCACTGCTCCATACAACCTTGGTGCAACGCAGGACGAAAGGTCTCATTCGTACCAACTTTATCCTCGCAATTGCTGCATTTGGAGCTGTGCTCTATTCGACATTTCTGACCCGCAGTGGGGTGCTCGGGGATACGTCGGTGCATTCATTCGTCGAGCCAGGATACTTCGTCTACGTTCTCCTTTTGGTCTTCTTGCTGAGTTTTCTTGGTCTCGGCTTTGGTCTTCTACTGCTTCGTTGGCGAGATGTCAGCACGCAGACAGTCCGGCGGGGTATGTTCGCTGTCAGCTCGCGGGAATTTTTGCTCAGTATTGGCTCAATTCTTCTTTTGCTCAGTGCTGCAATTGTCCTCCTTGGGACAAGTTATCCCATCGTTGCAGAGCTCATTGGCAAATCGAAAGCTGCAATCGAGCCGCAATTCTACAATGAGCTTCACTTGCCGCTCGTTGCAGCAATGCTTATAGTCAACGGACTCTCCCTCATTGCCGTCTGGTCTCAAACACCACCGGTACGCTTAGCAAAGGGAATCGGCATTGCTGGTGGTGCCAGCATCGTCGCTGCTGCTGCAGGGCTGGCCTTCGGAATCATTCCGAACTGGCAAGCTGCACTTGCAATCGTTGCTGCAGCGATTCCGCTCATCATCAACGGACAGCACATCCTCCGCCTTCTTCGCAATCGAAAGCCCATGACGCTCGGTGCATTCCTTTCGCATGTAGGGCTGGCTATTCTCGTGATCGGAATTGTGCAATTCGCATGGACCAGCACCACAACGCACCTTCGATTGGTTGAAGGAGTGCCTAATGCGGCATTTGGCTACACATTCACTCTGCTGGGCAAAGAACAACTCGAAGAGCACCTCCGCGATCGCGAAAAGTACCGCTACATCGTCGCTGTTGAAAAAAATGGAGTCGAGCGCTACGCTTATCCTATCGTGTACTACAGCGACTTCAATAGGCGACAAGCACCATTTTTAGAGCCTGGGATCATTAGCACACTCGGCCATGATGTGTACCTCGCACCGAAAGCGCTGGATGTCGAGGATCGCTCACCTACAGTGACTCTGACCAAAGGGCAAGTGCAACGCATACCCATTGACACCAGCGCAACAATCGAGCTGCGAGCCTTCGATATGAGCCGCGCTCAGATGAGCGATATTCCGGGCGCACTCATGCTAGGGCTTAACGTGCGCCTTCGCACTACAAGCGCCACGGTGGATACGACGCTCTACACCTATTTCCACGAGCAAGCATTCGTCCCCAAGAAAACAGTAATCGGCGATCTTGTCTTCGAGCTTATCCGCATCGAGCGGAATCAATCAAACCCTGAGCGCTCAACGGCAACGATACGTGTGGGAACAGTCACATCTCCGCCCGCTCCGCCGCGCCAAGTACTCGTGCTCGATGTATCGCTCAAGCCGATGATCAACCTGGTGTGGTGTGGCTTCGTCATCCTCTTGGGTGGTGTCTTGCTGAGTACTATTCGTGCATTTCGTACGCATCACTCTCCAAGCAAAAACGTACAGGCTCACGAGCTTCAGCCCAAACAGTCAAGCGTGTCCCCGCATTCAGCAAGAGAATCTCATCCAGCTCAATCGTTGCCCAGGCGATGACGGTCACGCAGTTGGACCTAGAACATTTCCGATGCCATACGCATACCACATTTGCCTTCGAGCCAGGCGCAGTTCTCATTACCGGACCAAACGGTGTAGGGAAGACTAGTATCCTCGAAGCAATCAACATCGCATCGGTAAGCAAATCATTTCTGCCTGTTAGTGATAACGAGCTTGTTGAGTTTAACGCTAGCGGCTACCGAATCACAACACACGTGCGGCATGATCTCGGTGCTGCACTGACAATTTCGATTGAGTACGATCAAGCCGGGGGAAAGCGTATCAGTACATCCGCCGGTGGCCCCACGACCGCGCAAGAACTGATCGGACTTGTTCCATGCGTTGTGCTCACATCGCTTCACCGTGAACTCTTCATCGGCGAACCAGCGATCCGCAGATCGTTCGTTGATCGTGTCCTCGCACAGTGCTTTTCCTCGTACAAACACGCGCTCTGGCGACATCGAACTGCTCTTCGACAGCGGAACCGCCTCCTTGCACTTGGACACGGCCATGATAGCGAACTCGAAGTCTGGACCGATGAGCTCATTGATGCATCATGCGAAATCGTCCAACGACGTTGGCAGTTTGTCGTGCGCTTCAATCGAATACTCAATGACACAGCGCAGGAACTAGACTTCAACCTTGAGACGATTACCCTTCAGTACGAACTCCCATGGCTCTACATAAACGATGGAGTTCGGTCGGACTCACTCGATCTCGAAGCACTCCGAACCACGATGAGAGCAATCGCCCAGGAGCTTCAAGCCGTAGAGCGAGAACGTATGACCACACAGTGGGGACCGCAGCGTGACGTGCTGACCTTCTGCGCTGGGCAGCGACCACTGTACACCGTCGCATCGCAAGGCCAGCAGAAGCTTGCGCTCTACGCTATCAAGCTAACAGAAGCTGCGTACATCCACCACGCACTCGATCGCGCACCCATCCTCTTGCTCGATGACGTCTTTGCCGATCTCGACAGCACCAACATTGGCCTGCTCGAATCCTTCATCCTCGAACGCAGCCGTCAGTGGCAAACGTTTGTCAGTGCACCATCAGCAGCATCGCTTCGCCGCAGACTAGACTTCCAGCATATCCCGCTCGGCAAAAGTGCAGAATCGCTCAGAGCGTAAGGCTGGATTGCCAGCCAGCTGTGCATAAGTTTGCACCTGCAATGAATACTCCCAAACCACTTGCGCACTACTTGCAGATTCTGCTTGATGAGCGCGGTCTTCGCATTAAGCTCGACGAAGCACGCGTTCCTGAAGTTGCGTGCGAAATTCTCGGCCCAGCGGTACTCCGTCGTGTGGAGAAGCTTGACTTCCACAACGGTGAGCTCATTCTCCGCTGTCATTCCTCCATCTGGCGCATCGAGCTGCGACTGCGTGCTGAACACATCCGCCACCGCATCAACGAACGATTCGGGAGGGAAATTGTTCGAGCCGTGAGTGTTCTGTGAGAATGTAAGCCTCTCTTCATCTCGGATCTGCGTCGGCTCCGCATACCCACGCTCAGCAACAGCGTCCAGCTCCCAAGCTGGATGTTCCAATTCCGTATTTTTGCAAGCGCTTTGTCCCCAAGCTTCTGGGAAGCGTACCACGGACTGTACGCACCAGCGAAGGATGGGAGTTCAGCTCCCCCTTGCACAACCAGGGCAGCGCAGCATTCTACTCGTTCAACGTCGCGTCTGGATGTCCTAATTCCTCAACCGTCCACACCCATTGCACGTATGACCACAAAAACTGCCCCCAACCCTACACAGTACACCGAAGAAAGCATCGTCGCACTTGAAGGTCTTGAGCCTGTCCGTAAACGCCCAGCAATGTACATCGGAGACACAGGGGAGCGTGGTCTGCACCACCTGGTCTTCGAAGTTGTAGATAACTCGATTGACGAAGCGCTGGCAGGATTCTGCAAAAACATCGTCGTCACCATCCATGCCGATGGTTCAGTCTCGGTCAAAGACGATGGACGCGGAATCCCGACGGGAATTCACCCAGAGAAAAAAATCTCCACGCTCGAGGTCGTCATGTGCACGCTGCACGCTGGAGCCAAATTCGATAAAAACACCTACAAAGTCTCCGGCGGCTTACACGGTGTGGGGGTATCCTGCGTGAACGCACTCTCCGAGTGGCTTGTAGCAACGGTCGAGCGGGATGGGAAAATCTTCCAGCAGCGCTATGAACGCGGCAAGCCTGTCACTCCAGTGGAAGTGATCGGGAAAACAAAAACGACAGGAACAACCGTACACTTCCTTCCGGATGCAACGATTTTTTCGACCATCACGTTCAAGTACGAACGGATCGCTGAGCGATTGCGCGAGCTTGCATTCCTCAACCCTGACCTGACACTCGAGCTTCACGACGAACGATCCGGCGACCACGAAGTCTTCGCCTACCGCGGCGGACTTGTAGACTTCGTCCGCTACATTGACAGCACGCAAACAGCAATCATCAAACCGATTAGTATCTCCGGCTCAGGAGGTGAGCCCGGACGTGAGGTGTACCTCGACATTTGCTTTGAGTACAACAACGAGTACTCCGAGCGGCTGTTCTCGTACGTCAACAACATCAACACGACAGAACATGGCACGCACGTCAGCGGCTTCCGCTTTGCACTGACCCGAACGATTAACGCCTACGCTGAAGCAAACAACTTAGCGAAGGTGCAGTTTGCGGGCGAAGATTTCCGCGAAGGGCTTACTGCCGTCATTAGCGTCAAAGTACCCGAACCGCAGTTCGAGGGTCAAACGAAAACACGGCTGGGCAACAGCGAAGTCGAAGGAATCGTCCGCTCGATCGTGAGCGAGCAGCTTGCACGGTATCTCGATGCGAACCCAGCAGTCGCACGCCGCATCATCGAAAAGATCACGCTCGCTGCCGAAGCTCGTATCAATGCGCGGAAAGCGCGCGAACTAACCCGGCGCAAGAACGCCCTCGACTCGTTGGCACTGCCGGGTAAGCTTGCCGACTGTAGCTCGACTTCTCCGGAAGACTCCGAGCTTTTCATCGTTGAGGGTGATTCTGCCGGTGGCTCCGCTAAACAAGGTCGCGATCGCCGCTTCCAAGCAATTCTGCCAATCAAAGGAAAGCCGATCAACGTCCACAAAAATCGGCTGGTCAAGATTCTTGAAAACGACGAAATCAAGGCCATCCTCACGGCAATTGGTGGCGGTTTTGGCGATGATTTCGACCTTTCGAAGGTACGCTACGGCAAAATCATTTTGATGGCCGATGCCGACGTTGATGGATCCCACATTCGCACGTTGCTGCTGACGCTCTTTTTCAACTTCATGCCGGAGCTGATCACAGCAGGACGTCTCTACATCGCCCAACCGCCGCTGTACAAAATCAAAAAGGGCAAGCAGGAGTACTACGCCTACAACGATGCCGAACGTGATGAAATCATCGCACGCATCCGCAAGGAGAAAGCCGATCGCTCCAAAGCGAAAACTGCCGCCGAAGAGCCACAGCCAAGCGAAGACGGTGAAATTTCAACGACTCCCGATGGCATTGTCATCCAACGCTTCAAAGGGCTTGGGGAAATGAACCCTGAGCAACTCTGGTCCACGACGATGAATCCGGAAACGCGTGTCCTCCAACAGGTGACCATCGAAAGCGCACAAGCAGCCGCCCACTTGATTGACACCCTCATGGGCAACGACGTTCCGCCGCGGCGTGAATTCATCGAGCGCAATGCACTGGCAGTGCGTAACCTTGACATTTAGCCGTGTGGAGCCAGACACATCACCTGAGAGTGTTGCGACCTACGCCACCGAGCACGCCAGGACTGCGACTCCTATTTTCGCAGTGTTTGCCGTGCCCGTAGTTCTTCCACAGCGATAACTGATGATCGAACTTCCCGTCGTCGAGCATATCGAACCAACCGACCGCCGCCCAGAGTGGCTCAAGGTCCGTGCTCCAGGAGGCGATGCCTACGCACACCTGAAGACCATGATGCGCGCAAAGGCTCTCCACACTGTGTGCGAAGAAGCGCGATGCCCGAATATCGCTGAATGTTGGGGAGCAGGGACCGCTACGTTCATGATCGGCGGGGATACGTGTACGCGTTCGTGTGGCTTCTGTGCTGTCAAAACCGGCAGGCCGCTTCCGCTCGACTGGGATGAACCACGCCGCGTCGCTGAAGCAGTGCATCACATGCGACTTGTGCACTGCGTGATCACATCGGTCAACCGCGACGAACTGCCCGATGGGGGCGCACGGCTCTGGGCGGAGACAATTCGCGCCGTACGTCAGCTCAACCCAACAACGACAGTCGAGGTACTAATCCCCGATTTCAAGGGAAAACTCGACGCAGTGCAGATTGTGCTCGATGCCCAGCCTGATATCCTCGGGCATAACACTGAAACTGTTCCACGTTTGTACCGTCGTGTGCGACCACAAGGGAAGTTCCAGTGGACGCTCGACGTCCTCCGCTACGCAAAAGAGCAGGGCTTCCGCACCAAGAGCGGGATAATGCTCGGTCTCGGCGAAACCAAAGAGGAAGTACTCACTGTTATGGAAGAACTTCGCGCGGTTGGCTGCGACATCCTTACGCTGGGGCAGTACCTACAGCCCACGAAAAACCATCTGCCAGTCGAACGGTTCGTTCACCCAGATGAATTTGCCGAATACCGCGAGCGTGGACTCGCGATGGGTTTCGTGCACGTGGAATCAGGGCCACTTGTTCGCAGCTCGTACCATGCCGAACGTCACGTTCCCAATCGCCCGGGCTGAGGTACTCACCAGCGGAGCGGCGCTGTCTGCTCTGTTGATCGTCCGCGCCATCTGGAGCTTCGGCTGCGGGCGAGGGAGCGCAGCGCAAACAATAGGCCGTGTGTTACGGTGATCTGTGTTTGTTGAATTTTTCAGCGCTCATCTATGGCATTCAATGGAGTTGACTACTACCAGCTCGACGAACTTCTCTCCCCCGAAGAGCGGATGGTGCGCGATACCGTCCGCGAGTTTGTCGAAAACGAAGTAATCCCGATCATCGAAGAGGCATACCAGCAGGCATACTTCCCAATGGAGCTTGTCCCGAAGATGGCCGAGCTTGGCCTATTCGGAATGACACTGCCGCAAGAGTATGGCTGCGGAGGAATGAACAACATGTGCTACGGCCTTGCAATGCAGGAACTCGAACGCGGCGATTCTGGGGTGCGTTCCTTTGCGTCGGTCCAAAGTTCGCTAGTGATGTATCCCATCTACGCATACGGCTCTGAAGAGCAGCGACGGCGGTGGTTACCCCGTCTTGCCAACGCTGAGGTGATCGGCTGTTTCGGTTTGACCGAACCTGACTATGGCTCAAACCCTGCAGGGATGATTACAACTGCAACGAAAATTGATGGTGGCTTCCTCCTCAATGGAGCCAAGATGTGGATCACCAACGGCTCGATTGCGGACGTCGCTGTTGTCTGGGCCAAGCTCGACGGTGAAATCCGTGGCTTCCTGGTGGAGAAAGGCATGAAAGGCTTTTCCGCGCCAGAGATGAAGAACAAGCACTCACTGCGGGCTTCGGTGACCTCGGAGCTGATTTTCCAGGACGTCGAAATCCCCGAGGAAAATCTTCTGCCGAATGCGCGGGGGCTGAAGGCGCCTCTATCCTGCTTGACGCAAGCACGCTACGGCATTGCGTGGGGTGCAATCGGGGCAGCGATGGCGTGTTACGATGCTTCGGTCAAGTATGCAACAACACGCATCCAATTCGGCAAACCCATCGGCGCATTCCAACTTGTGCAGGAAAAGCTCGCCACAATGCTCACCGAAATCACAAAGGGGCAGTTGCTCTGCTGGCGACTGGCGAAGCTCAAAGATGCTGGAACGCTCCGTCCGCAACAGGTCTCGCTCGCAAAGCGGAATAACGTGGCGATTGCGCTCGAGATCGCTCGCCTTGCGCGTGACATACACGGCGCAAACGGAATCACGAGCGAATATCCCGTCATGCGCCACATGCTCAATCTCGAGTCGGTCAAGACCTACGAAGGCACGCATGACATCCACACCCTCATTCTCGGCGCTGACATCACCGGCATCCAAGCGTTCTCATCGTAGGCGTTCGCGCAAGATGCTAGATGCTCGGGCGCGATATTTTCGCTGCCACTTATAGCACAGTGCAGTGCTGGCGATATGCTCTGCTCCTTGCGCGTCGAGAATTTTGCGGTTATTGAGCACGTCGAAATCGAGTTCGGCCCTGCGCTCAACGTCATCACTGGCGAAACAGGGGCTGGCAAATCGCTCCTTGTCGAAGCGATGATGGCCGTGCTCGGCGAACGAGCATCGAGCGATAGCGTTCGGTCCGGTGCGCGGCGTGCGGTGATCGAGGCAACGTTCAACGTCGAAGGCAACCAGCACGTCCAGCATCTTCTCACCGAGCACGATTATCAACACGCTGAGCATTCCATCCTCATCCTTCGCCGCGAAATCGGACAGAGTAGTTCACGTGCATTCATCAACGACTCACCTGCGCCACTCCAGCTGGTTCGGCAACTTGGAGACCTCCTGGTTGACTTCCATGGACAGCACGAGCATCAATCCCTCCTGAAAGTTGCGCTCCACCGCGTGTTGCTCGATGCGATCGGCGGACTTGATCGTCTCGTTGCGCAGTATCGGCAAACCTACGACACGCTCAGCGCACAAATCGCGCAATATCGCCAGCTTCTTGAACGTGAGCACCAACTCCGCAGCGAGCGCGATTGGAAGCGCATGCTCCTTGATGAACTGGAAGCAATCGCTCCGCAGGAAGGGGAGAAGCAGTCGCTGGAGGTCGAGCTTCGACGCATCGAAAATAGCGAGCAACTCTTCCAGGGCTCCGCTACCATCTACGCCTTGCTCTACGGTGGGGAACAATCGGCACACGACCTGCTCGTTCGCGCGCGCAACCTTGCCGAACAGCTCGCATCGCTCGATGAACCGTTCCGCAGCGCAGCAGCGGAGCTGCGCGACTTAGTGATTCGCTGCGATGAACTTGCCAAGGACATCCAGCGCTACAACGCACAGCTCGAATTTTCACCGGAACGCTCGCTCCAAATTCGGGAGCGGCTTGCACAGCTTGCTCGGGTTGAAAAGCGCTACGGCAGCATCTCGAGCGCAATCGAGGCACGTGAGCGATTTACCCGCGAACTTGAACTTATCGAAAACTTCGACACTGAGCTTGCACACCTTCGCGATTCCATTGCTGTACTCCGCCGCGAGCTTGGCACGCTCGGCGAGCGTCTCTCTGCAAAACGTCAGCAGGTCGCTCAAGCGGTGGAACGCTCCATTACGCAAATCCTCAGCCGGCTCGGCATGCCCGATGCAACGTTCCAGGTATCGCTCAGCCGCAAGCCAATCGCATCGCCGTCAATCGAAGATCGCGTTGCTGAGCTTGACGACCTGTTCTACCATGCGTACGAGCACGGAATCGATGATGTCGCATTCTACATCAGTACAAATCCGGGGGAGCCACCGGGCCCACTGGAGCGTATCGTCTCCGGCGGAGAAGCATCGCGTGTGATGCTCGCTCTCAAAACGATCCTTGCCAAAAGCGACCGACTCCCGATTTTGATTTTCGACGAAATAGATACGGGCATCAGCGGACGCATCGCACACCGCGTCGGTGTCGCTCTCGAAGAGCTCGGCGCGTACCACCAGGTCATTGCAATCACACACAATCCACAGATTGCCGCGCGCGGCAAGACGCACATCGTCATCGAAAAATTCAGTGATGGCCAGCGAACAACTGTCAGTGCTCGCAAGGTCAGCGGTGCTGCACGCATTGAGGAAATCGCGAAACTCATCGCAGGCGAAAACATCTCCGATGGTGCACGGAAAACTGCACGCGAACTGCTCGAGGATAGTTCCACTGCTGCCATCTCCTCATAATGCTGCTCGATATTCGATCTCTTTCGAAAACATATCCCAACGGAACGCAGGCACTCAAATCGGTAAGTTTCACCGTCGAACGTGGTGAATTTGTCGCCGTCATCGGATTGAGTGGTTCTGGGAAATCCACGCTCCTGCGGTGCATCAATCGCCTGATCGAGCCGACGAGTGGGACGATCCTCTTCGAGGGCCACGACGTTACGCACATCAAAGGCGAAGCGCTGCGCCGGTACCGCCAGCGAATCGGGATGATCTTCCAACAGTTCAATCTGATCGGCCAGGCATCGGTGCTCAAGAACGTGCTCATGGGAGCACTCGGCTCGGTAAGCACGATAGATTCGATTCTGGGGCGCTTCCCACAATCGCTCCACGAGATGGCGATGCGAAATCTGCAAATCGTCGGCATTGCCGATAAAGCCTCAGTGCGAGCGGATTCTCTCTCGGGTGGCCAGCAGCAGCGCGTGGCTATTGCACGTGCACTCATGCAAGAGCCACAACTCCTGCTCGCTGACGAGCCAGTTGCATCGCTCGATCCGGCGACATCGCACAGCGTCATGCGGTACCTCGGGTACATCAATCGTCAACTCGGCACAACGATCATCTGCAACCTCCATTTCTTGAGCCTTGTGCGAGAGTACGCCACCCGTGCGATTGCACTCCGAAATGGTGAAATTGTCTTCGACGGCTCGCCGAGCGAGATCACCGAAGAGTGGTTCCGCCACATCTACGGTGAGGATGCTGTCGAGGTCGAAATTCGCTAACTCAAACTAACAACACTGCCGAAAAACATCGAGCCATGAAGCAACGTATCGCAGGGTTCCTCTTCGATTGGCTTGTGGGAGCATACCTTGCTGTCATGCTCCATCGGATTGTTTGGCACGAGCTTCTCCTTGGCATCGAGGGGCCAACGTCGAGTGGCGCCAGCAGCGCAGCATTCATCGCGGGCATTCCGGATTGGCTGGTGTACGGTGCGGTCGGGTTGGCACTTGCAAGTGCAGCGAGCATCTCAAAAGTGTCTCTTGCACTGCTTGTGCAGGGGAAGCTCGAACGCAGGATGTGGCAGCGCACCGCAGCACTGCATGTCGCATCGCTCGTTCTTTCACTGACGTTCATCACGGGATGGGTTGTCACGAAAATTTCACTCGTGGACATGTTCAGTGGGGAGCGACTCCGTGCTGCTGGTCGAATCTTTTCGAGTTTGCTCCAACCTGAATTTGCAATTCTTCCGCAGGCGCTCAGCGCAATTGTCGAAACGGTGTATCTGGCCTTCATGGCAACGGTACTCGCACTCCCTGCATCATTTGTGCTTGCATTCTTGTCTGCGCGCAACTTGATGCGGGGGAATGTGTGGACACGTGCAACGTACACCATCCTGCGAGCGCTGACGAATTTCACCCGTTCCATTGAACCGCTTGTATGGGCAGTGATTTTTACCGTTTGGGTCAAAGTAGGCCCGTTTCCAGGCATGCTCGCCTTGATGGTGCACACAATTTCCTCGCTTGCCAAGCAATACTCCGAGCAGATCGAGGACATTGATCCTGGCCCAATGGAAGCAATTGCTTCGACCGGTGCGCGGCCGTTGCAGATCGTTTGGTTCGGAGTCGTGCCGCAAGTATTTATTCCGTTCCTGTCGTTTACGATTTATCGCTGGGACATCAACGTGCGGATGGCAACAGTCATCGGACTGGTTGGCGGCGGCGGAATCGGGACGATGCTCAATCAGTACCAGATGCTCGCCCAATGGCGCGAAGAGGGCCTGATTGTCCTGGTCATCGCACTTGTCGTGTGGGCGATGGATTACATTTCAGCACGGATCCGGGAGGCACTGGCGTGATGACGGCTGCCATATACCGTTGCGCAATCCTCCACTGTCGCAATCGCCAGACGGTAGAGTTTTTCTCCGATGGTGGGCTTGTCGTGGAAGGGGGGCGAATTCGTGCGTGCGATGATTTTGCACGCATCGAGCCGCTCTTCCATGGCTTGCCTGTGGTTGATTGGCGTGGGAGCTTGCTCATCCCAGGGTTAGTGGATACCCACGCGCACTTGCCGCAGCTTCCCGCAATCGGAGCCGAACGGGCTGATCTGCTCGATTGGCTGCAGCAGGTGATTTTCCCCCTCGAGGCACGATTTCGAGATACTGCATTTGCAGAGCGCATTGCGGAGGCGTTCTTCCGGCGCGCACTGGCTTCCGGTACCACACTTGTTGCAGTGTACGGGCCGCCATACGAGGAAGCAACCGATGTATGCTTTCGTGTTGCCGTGCAGTATGGGATCCGCGCGGTGATGGGAATGACGCTCATGGACTCCAACGCGCCTGCCGAGCTGCTTTCGGAGTCATCGGCGTTGATTGCTGCTTGCAAGCGGCTCATCAACCGGTGGCACGGGGCAAACGAGGGCCGGCTTTTCTACGCGCTTACACCACGCTTTGCAGGGAGCTGTTCCAGAGAGCTGCTCAAGCAATGCGGCCAGCTTGCGGCTGAATGTTCAGTGCACGTCCAAACCCACCTTGCTGAATCGCCAGCCGAGCTTGCATGGATTGCATCGCTCTTCCCAGAGCATCCCAACTACACGAGTATCTACGATCGTGCTGGTCTCCTAACGGAGCGAACGATCTTGGCGCATTGCATTTATTTGGAGCCAACCGAACTTGTACGCATCCGAGCGCAGGGTTCAGCAATTGCGCACTGTCCTGCATCGAACATTTATCTCCGGAGTGGCATCATGCCACTTAGTGACTACTTGGAGCTACCGGTCAGGATCGGTCTGGGGACTGATGTTGGCGCAGGCTTCCACGCAAGCATTCTCGATGAAGCACGCACTGCGCGCGAAGTCGCCAAAGTTCGCCAGATGTTCCGTCATTCAGGGTCGGTTCCTTCACTTGCGGAAGCGTTCTACCTTGCAACGCTCGGTGGTGCTGAAGCACTGGGATTTGCTGATATGCTCGGCAATTTCTCAGAAGGGAAGGAAGCAGATTTTGTTCGTATCGCCATCGACCCCTATCGGACCATAGACACAGCAGAGCAAGCGCTCGAGTATGCACTTTACGCTGGTACCCAGAATGTCACTGCCACAGTCATCGGTGGCGTTGAAGTTTGGCAATCGCAGTAGCACCGAACATGGAGGCGACGACCATCTCTCTGATTCGGAAGGAGGCTCAACGCTGGGCTGATGCGCAAACGCTCCCGCAAGAAATTATCGAGTCACTCTACGGTGAAGGTGCATTCAAGCTCTTTCTGCCTTCCCACTTTGGTGGGAAAGAATATTCGCTCGAGCAGGCAGCAGCGCTCTATGCTGATATCGCTGCAGCAGATGGTAGCGTTGGATGGCTTGTGCAGATTGGGGCTGGGGGAGGATACTTTCTCCCTTCGCTCGTGCCGGAGGTAGCCGAGCGCATCTTCGCTCCGCGCGAAGCTGTGATCGCAGGCTCAGGATACCCAACCGGCATTGCGCGGAAGGTACCCGGCGGATACCGTGTTACAGGCTCATGGAAATATGCCAGCGGCGCCCAGTACGCTACAACATTTACCGCAAATGCGCAGGTAGAAGATGGGGGCGGGATTCGCGCATTCGCATTCGAGCGCAATCAAGTAGAACTGATCGCGGACTGGGATGCAATGGGAATGCGTGCAACGTCAAGCTGGTCGTTCAGAGTAGAAGATGCTTTTGTGCCCGAGCAGTTGAGTTTTGTCGTAGGGGAAAAGGTGTGGGAACCGGGCGTTGCAGTCTATAACGTGCCGTTTCTTCTCTTTGCGATTGTGTCGTTCGGAGCAGTTGTCATCGGGCTTGCAAGTGCGTTTTTCGAAGAAGCGACCCAGGCTCTATCCGCGATCGGTGCACGAGAACGTCTTGGCCGGCTTGGAGCTTTACAGGCGATGACGCTCGATGCTGAACGCGAGTTCTTCGAACATGTGCGTCGAATCGAGCAGCCAACAACCGAGGTAAGCTGGAACCTGCAGAGTGTGCGTATGCACGAGGGCGGCTCTACGCAACATTCTACACACAATAAACAAGTCCCTACACAACACGAACAGGTTCTCGATACGCTGCTCGGGCTCATCGAGCGGATCTATGAACGAGTCTGGAATGCGTTACCGTGGTGTGGAATGCACGTTGTGCACGAGAAATCGAGGCTGAGCCGAGTTGTACGAGATCTGCTTGTCGTTCGGCAGCACGAATTGCTGCGTCGCCCAGTTGTGGAGGTGCCGTCCACAGTTGTCGAACGCTGAAACGTAGCTCTGAAGCGGGTTCCAGGGCGATGGCACCGCAGAGTTTACGCCGAATCCTACACAATATTCGACGCGGTACCTAACGCCAAACGCCAGACAGCTACTGCCTGGCGTTCGCCAAATTACAGCTCGTTGGGGTCGTCGTCGCCATCCCACTTGACGACTACCTTGATGTTGCCATTGTTGATGGGACCTTCGACGCCCCAACCGCGATGGCGGCCCACGTGGGTTAGGTACCACTTGATGGCGCCCAGGTCGCCCGCCATCGCCAGCTCCAGCAACTTGATTTCGAGCGTATCAACGAGTTCTTCGCGCTCGCACTCATACGCATCGCGGGTTTCCTGCCACTTGTCAATGTAGATTCTTGCCGTTGACCACGCGCAGCCCAAGTGGCGTGCTACGTGCGACACAATACCACGCGATTGCACGATGGCTTCGAGCACCTGTTGCTTGGTATAGCCCTTCATGTCTCGATTTCTCGATTGTTGACAACTTGCATTCTGGTTAGCAGCACGTCCAGATGTTGCGCTGGCGTCTGCGTGCTGCCACCGACACCAGCAGCGCGGTACAACACCGCAGCGACAGCATCTTCACCACGACGCTGGAGAATTTCGTTTGCGTCCAGCTTCGCGCCGTCGCTATCTACCTGCGACACTACCACGTGTGCATGGCTGCCGACTACGTGGGCGATAGACTGCGCCCGCTGCGCTTCGTCCATCCACACCACCACCGCTGCGTAGAAGCCTGCAAGGTGGCGCAGACTATCCAGCAGCGCAACGCTTGGCTGCTGGCTGCCGATGCTTACTGCGTCGAACATTACGCCTGCCGACTGCCAGCAGCTCATGGCGTTGACTTCGCCTTCGACTACTGCCAAAAACCACCCCACTGGTGGGTCGCACGCCTGCAAACCGAACGGTACGTTGAACGTCGAACCTGGCGCCGATAGGTAGCGAAGCTGCCCCGACGGTAGGCGGTATTTGACTGCCACGCACCTGGTGGTAGTCGGCGCTGCACAGCAGGAGCATTCGGCGTCTTCCGAACACGCATCTTCGCACGTGCACGCGCTAAAGCTTAGCTCGTAGTAGGGCATCGCCACCCAGCCATTCGGCATTCGGCGCACGTCGTAACGCTCGAGGGTCTGCGGTGTTAGCCCTCTCCACGTGGTGGTAAGTAGCGGCGCTGCAAGTGCAGCCTCTATCGCTGGCACTTTTGACGCCTGGCGTGCCCCAGGTTGCGTCGTTTGGCGCTGCCCTGTGCTACGTACTGGCGGCGGTACATTCGACGCCTGCAGGCGCTGCAAGACGTCTTCTGGGCGGTGCGCCCCACAGACGCTGCAGTTCAGCCAGCCAGTTTCCAGGTTCAGCCACGCCGACGGGTGGCGGTCGCCGTTGCGGTGGTTCTCGACGAACGGGCAGTGGAGCGGCTGGCGGTTGCCCCGCGGCGCCCCCACGAACCGACCCCGAAGTCGCTCGACGACCACACCTGCCAGGGCAGCGCGCGAACAAAGTGGCGAAGTGGCGTAGTATATATAGGAGGACACTTCGCCACTTTGCGTTTTCAGCGTGTTTTTGAAGGTTTTCATCATTGCGCGCCCCCGTCGGAATTTGACGCTGGATACCAGTGTAGTGCGCAGCGCCCTCCGGTTGCTGGAGGTGCGCCCTTGACTGACTCGACCAGCCGCTGTTGTTCGAGCGCGCGGAGTATCTTCAGAATCCAGCTCTTGGTCTTTCCCAGGCTGTCGCCGATTTCCGCTGCAGTTTGCCCTGGATTCTCACGTACAGCGGCCAGCACTTCACCAGCAGCGCCGTGCTCTTCGGTGGCGCCCAGCTCGATGTCCCACCAGTACCCGCTATCTCCTTCGCACTTCCAGAACTTCAGCGTGTACTGAATGTCCTTTGCCGTCTCGAAGTTCGACTTGACGTGTCGCAGCGTACAGTGCACCTTGTGGATGGTCAAGGTGCGCACCTGTTCGACGCACTTGGACTGCAACACTACCTGCAGCACTGAGCGCGCTATCCACGTCTTCACTGCTGCGCCGTAGGGCGTACCCTTCTGTTGTTCGCTTTCGCTTCCAGCAATGGCGCCCTGGTGTTTGGCGGGGTAGTCCAAGCAGACCAACGTCCAGTTGTGCTTGCGACACACGTCGGCAATCGGTCGCAGCAGGCTCGAAACGTGGTGGGCAGCGTTGACGTCACCGGTAACGGTTAGGTCGCTCAAGTTATCGAGAATCGCCAGTTCGTTTGCCTGGTGTGCAGCGCCTGCCTGGCGCATAGCCTCTTCAAAAAACGTGGCGTTGAACTGCCCTGGCTCCACGTCGAAGTAGTGGAACGAACGCCCGTATTGTTCGTTCCGTTCGCAGTAGTACGAGCGCAGGTAGCGCTTCACCTGGTCCAGTCCAGATTCGACGTCGAAGAATACAATCCGCTGCTGTGGCTCCACAGGGCAGCCAAGCCACGTGGAACCGTCGTAGGCAGCCTGGATAAGTGCCATTGCCAGGTGGGTTTTGCCTGTTCCTGCGTCACCCTGGAGGATGGTAATTCGTCCCCGCGGAATCAGTGGACGAACAACGTAGTCTTCCTCATCGTTTGGCGGTTCCTCGACGGGCGTCGAGACCAATTCTGTCAAGTTCTTTCCGGTCGGAATCACAATTCCGCGCCCGTTCAGCGCAGCATCTCCATTTGCTGCATCGTAAATTCGCATAGCGCACTTTCCCAAAAAGTTTTACAACTTTTCGCCAGCGTTCGACGCGCTGGCGTTTTTTGTCGTAGATTCGCGCCGTTGTTGCGGGGAGTAGTTCAACTTTACCGAGGTACGCTTTTGGCGTGCCTCGTTTTTTGTTGGACGCTCCGCCAGCCAGCGTTCGACGTCCTCCAGACGCCACGCCGACGCACGCTCTCCAATCTTGATGGGTTCGGGGAACCGACCACACCGCACCCAGTGGTAGATGGTGTGGCGACAAACGCCCAGCATGGCTGCCAGCTCGTCTGGGCGCACAAGTTTCAGGGTAGCCATAGCTACACTCGTTGAATGGTTGAACATAGGGCATCGCAATAATCGCATATCCAGCAATGAGTATTTCAAGGTTCACACGGGGAAACTACTGTAGGCAGCAACCGCAAACGCAGCTCCAGAGCGGCTTTGCGGACTTTTCCACACACTTACTCTTTGGCTCGTAGTGCTACATGTTGCTTTGTAGGTAGTTTTTCGAAAACTACCTACTACCTGCTATTTGTGCAAGTATCGCCGCCACCATTGCCATGTTTGGCTGTGGTGCCGATGCTGGGTTATGCTTCAGGTTGTGCCGAACCCTGTCGGTTGCCTTCAGAGAGTAGAACGGCTGGAACCCCTCTGGCAGCCAGGTTCGCCGTATCGAGGGCAGGACAGCTACCTTGCACGCGAACAGGATAGATGCCCCAAGACTCGACTTTACGCCACGCGTATTAGGGCCGATAGCCTCGACGACTTCGTCAGCGATACGCCGAGCCACCCAGCGCAGGTACTTTGGCGACAGGCAGCGGTAGAGGTACTGCACGCTCTCGATGCTCTCTTCGTATGGCTCGATGTGGCTGGCGTCGCCTGCAGGGTCGGCGTCGAATCCGATAATCGGCGGGGGTATGTTGTTCGGCAGCGACATGAGGTCGTCTATTGTCACGATGCCGTCCTTTGCAACGTATTCGTCGCGCACACTGGGCCAGCTTTCTATCGGGGTGCGTTTCTCGGTTAGCTTTCGCAGAATCTCCAGGCAATGCTCTCGCACGGCTGGGTCGTGTGGTAGTTGGTAAGGTTCGCTTTGGAGGATGTACAGCTGCACTGCATCGTGAATCCACGCCTGTTCTACGATGATTGCTTTCAGCAGTGGTGCCCAGCTTTCGGCGTCGTGGGGGTTTGCGCAGTGAAAGTAGTGGGACACAAAGCGCACGGTCTGCTGGAGCAACACGCCGCATTGAATGTAAGCGTCGAGGTCGCCGCGCCGTGCCATTGCCCACGCCATGGTCTCTATCGCCTCAAGATAGACGCTTCGTCGCAGACGCAGCCGTATCGTGCGGTATGGTGTCTTTTGGTGTGGCATCGGCACCCAGTAGGACGGGTAGGGCAGGTACACGTAAACTGATTCGTTCATTGCAGCCCCTCCACGGTTTGGTCACGCAGTGCATCCAGATAATCGGCGTAGCGCTGCATCATCTCGCGCCGTTCGTCGAGGTATTCGGTACGGTTGTAAGCACGCCCCAGTGGTTCGCGCACAGTGTGCGCCAGTTGCAGTTCGATGATGTGCGCTGGATACTTCAGCACTTCCTGCAGCACTGTGCGTGCGATTGCACGCCAGCTGTGCGGTACTACGGTGCCACCAAGCCCAAGGGTGCGGTACGCTGCCACCAGCGCAGCGTCGGAAAGTGGGCGACGCGGTGAACGTGGCGATGGCAGCACGTAGTCGCTATACTGGGGCAGTTCCCGCAGGATGGCAATGGCTTGGCGTGGTAGTGGTACGATGTGTGGGGTACCAGTCTTCGATGCCTCGAAGCTCCACAGCGCAGCGTCAAGGTCGAGGTCGCGCCAGCGCATCGAGCGCAGTTCGCCGTTGCGAACGAACAGATACGACAGCAGCCGTAGCGCAGCGGTCACTTGTGGTGTGCCATCGTAGCTCCACAGCGCGCGCAGAATAGCGCCGATTTCTGCGGGGTCGGTTGGTGCGGGGTAGTGTACCTGTTTCGACGTCGGCAGTTGCCCACGTAGTTCAGCCGTTACGTCGCGCTCGGCCATACCACGAGCGACTGCAAAGCGCAGTATCGCCGACAATATCACCTTGACGCGTTGCGCCGTCTCTGGGGTACGCTCTGCGATAGGCAGCAGCAGGTCGTAGAGCGTGGCAGTCGTGATGGTGGCAATCGGCTGGTGGCGTAGTCGGGGGAGAACGTACCGGTCCAGCCGTTGGCGTATCGTGCGCAAATAGTCTGAGTCGTAACGCCCAGCGACGGTTTCCAGCCACTGCTGGGCGACGGTACCGAACAGTTGCTTTGGTAGTGGTGCGCCGCCGCTGAGCGGGTAGCGGTAGGACTGGCGGATTCGTGCAGCAGCTTCGCGTGCCGCTTTGAGCGACAGTTCGGGGTATTGCCCCAGCGTGACGTAGGTATTGACTCGGCCGACTTTACGGTTGAGGACAACACGCAGCCGCCAGTAGATGCGCCCAGCCGTCGTAATCTCGGCGTAGAGTCCGCCGCCATCGTGCAGTCGCACAACACGCCCTGGCAATGGCTTTGCGCTGCGCAGGAGTGCGTCGGTAAGCTTCCCTGTAGGTGTTCGGGCCATTGTTGCGTAGAGTAAGGTTCAACTTTACGCTGCAATATACGCAATGAGCCCTTTACTCTACACCACAATTTTTTACCCGCGTTGTACCCCGTTAGAGCGGTGCTAAGCCTTGGATTTATTACAACTTACGCCGTGCTTTACCGTACTGCGTCACAAGTTTATTGTGGAGGTGCCGGGAGTCGAACCCGGGTCCGGAGCACCAGTCGCGTAGCATCTCCATGCTCAGTTGCTCATCGTTGCTTCGCGTTGGCGGAAGCGGAGCAACACGCGCCGCCAACGCTATCGTTCGAGTGTACCGCTCACCCGACGGAACGATACATCGCGAGAGCAGGCCATCAGGTGTTCGATGCTGCGGTCGCACGCGTGATGGCGCACGTGCGGGCAGCAGGGAGCGGAGCTCTGCTCAACGCTTCCCCGCAACGGTGCCTACTTAGGCAGCCATTGCGTAGCTGTACGAGTTGGCATTTTGCCATCGCTGGTTGTATTTACGAGCAGCACCAGCAAGCTCGGCATGCAGCTACGACGGCTGTCGTACTCCGTCGAAACCGTGTCACCCCCAACGGTAAGCAAGAAGACGCACTGGGCGTGCGTTCTATTGCTCATGCGCGCAAACGCTGTGTATGGATGCGGTGTTGCTGCTTCACTGCGTTGAACAGCATAAGCACGCGTCAGCTGCCACGCCGATTCTCCTACGGCCGACCATCGGTCGGAAGCGCTTCGACACCGGCTGCTTGCAGTTCGCGCAACAATGCTTGGCGCTCGATCTCGAGCTGGCGAATGCGGCGCTCGAGGACGTCCAGCTCTTCTGGAAGCGAGTCAATCTCCATTCGGAGTTTTGCCGCTGCTTCATCAATGAGGTCAATCGCTTTATCCGGCAGAAAGCGATCGGTGATGTAGCGGTGAGAAAGCTGCGCAGCTGCAACGATTGCTGCATCCGTTATGCGGACGCCGTGATGCACTTCGTACCGCTCCTTCAGACCGCGGAGTATCGAAATCGTATCCTCGACCGAAGGCTCATCCACGAACACTTTCTGGAAGCGGCGCTCCAGTGCAGGGTCTTTTTCGATGTACTTCTGATACTCATCGAGCGTTGTTGCACCGATACACCGCAGTTCGCCGCGCGCCAGTGCCGGCTTCAAAATATTCGCTGCGTCCATGCTCCCTTGCGCCGCACCAGCACCGATGAGCGTGTGAATCTCGTCAATGAACAAAATGATTTCGCCATTCGAATCTGCGACTTCCTTGACCACCGCTTTCAAACGCTCCTCGAATTGACCGCGGAAACTTGTACCCGCAACGAGCGCACCCATATCAAGCGCAACGATCGTTTTCGTCCGAAGTGGTTCAGGAACGTCACCGCTGACGATTCGCTGTGCGATTCCCTCGACGATCGCTGTCTTTCCAACGCCTGGTTCACCGATGAGCACAGGGTTGTTCTTCGTTCGGCGGGAAAGAACTTGGAGAACGCGTCGGATCTCATCTTCGCGCCCGATGACAGGATCAATCTTGCCCTTGCGCGCCTCGTCGTTGAGGTTGCGCCCATACTTCTGGAGCGCTTGGTAGCGTTCTTCGGGATTCTGGTCTGTGATACGCGTATCCTTGCGGATCTCGAGGATGACCTTCATGACAGCGTCGCGCGTGATGCTCTGATCGAGCAGAATTCGCTGGGCTGAAGATTTCTCGGTACCAAGCGCTAGGAGGAGATGCTCAACGCTGACGTACTCATCTTTCATCTGCTGGGCTTCTCGGAAGGCTTGCTGCAGCACACTACTAAGGGAGCTCGATAGGTACGTCTCGCCACCAGAAACTTTGGGAAGACGCTCAATTTCCTCGGCAACTTTCGACTTGATGTATGCAACGTTACCGCCAATCTTTCCAATGATCGTCGGCACAAGTCCTTGAGTATCTTCCATGAGCGCAGAGAGCACATGCACCGGCTCGAGGGACTGATTCGACGCAGCAAGCGCTATTTCCTGCGCCCGCTGAAACGCTTCTTGCGACTTGAGCGTAAGCTTGTTGAAGTTCATGGAATTCATACCTGTAGTGTAACCTTTCGCTCCGAAGTGACGAACACCGCAACACCTTAGCGTTTAGAAACGCTCTTTGAGACGGCTTATCGTTTCTTCATCGGTCAAATGAAAACGGATAGGGGTGATGGCTATATAGCCATGCTCGACGGCAACGTCGTCGGCATTGGGATCGCTATCGAGGTGATTGTAGATTCCGCGGAGCCAGTAGTACGGACGTCCCATCGGATCGAGCCGTTCCTCGTATGCATCATTCCACATGCCTTGCCCTTGCCGGGTAATTCGGACGCCTTTGATTTGCTCTTCTGGCAGTGGGGGAACATTGACGTTCAGAAGGGTCTTCGGGGGAATCCCCAGCTCGTGGTAGTGCTCAACCAAATATGCCGCCGTCTGTGCTGCAACGGAGCAATCTGCACTTTCATCGAATGAGCCAAGCGAAACAGCTATTGCCGGAATACCCAGCAACATTGCTTCTGTTGCCGCAGAAACCGTCCCCGAGTAGAGGACGTTGATGCCCGTGTTGTAGCCGTGGTTGATGCCGGAGACGACAATGTCCGGCGGCGTTTCCAGCAAGCGTGCGATCGCAAGCTTGACACAGTCTGCGGGGGTTCCACTGACGGCGTAGCCGAAGAACTGTCCATCGCGCCAAATGCGTGTTACGCGGAGCGGCTCGCTCACAGTCAATGCGTGCCCGACGGCGCTCTGCTGCCGATCTGGGGCAACAACCGTCACGGTTCCGAGCCGTCGCAATGCTGCTGTAAGCGCATAGATTCCGCTGGAGGCAATGCCATCATCGTTTGTCACAAGAATATTCATCGGCCAAGTGCAAAAGTTGGTCAATGATTGGGTGAACGAGGTTCAATGCTTGGTCGCCAACATGCGGGAGTACAACGCCGAGCGGCGTTGAATTCCGCAGCCAAGTAATCTGCCGCTTGGCGTAGCGGCGAGTACGGACGATCGTACGCTCAATTGCGCTCCTGCGGTCAAGACACCCCTGGATCGTCATTAGCGCTTCTGCATAGCCGATCGTTTCGAAGACTGGAAGGTTGGGGGTGTAGCCTTCGCTGAGAAGTTGTTGCATCTCATCGGCAAGCCCAGCCTCCCACATGTGGCGGACGCGGTGAGCGATACGCCCATAGAGCACTGAGCGTTCTGGCAGAAGTGTAATGCGCTCGATACGCATCGGCGGGGGCTGCTGGCGCAGGATCTTCTGCGCTCTGCTCAACGGGATACCGTGCGTATAGTAGAACTCCAACGCGCGGAGGATACGCCGTGGATTGTGGTCAGAATAGCGCGCAGCAGACTCTGGATCCAGCCGTTCAAGCTCTGCATAGAGCGCTTGGCGTCCCTCGCGGGCAAGGCGCTCGGCAAGCTGTGAGCGAATCGCAGGCGAGATTCTCCCTGGCTCCTCAAACAGACCTTCTGTAATCGCGCGGACGTAGAGCCCACTGCCACCGACGATAATCGGCACCTTCCCACGTGCCGTAATCTCAGCGATCCACTCCCATGCCCACCGTGCAAATTGCCCCGCAGAGATGCTCTGGTCGGGCGTGCAGAGATCAATGCCGTAGTAGCGATAGCGTTTGCGCTCGGCTTCGGTCGGCTTCGCTGTACCGATATCAAGCCCGCGGTATACTTGCCGTGAGTCCGCTGAGATAATTTCCAACGGGAATACGTCTGCCAACGCATGGGCAAGAGCTGTCTTGCCCGATGCAGTGGGACCTTGCAACACAAGTACCAACGGGACACTGGCAGCATGCTTGGCAGTTCGATCAGTCATTGCGCTCCGTTGCTGTTGGTGCAGACGATCGGCTTTCCTGCTCCGAAGGACGAACAAATGGCACAAAACGGAACCGCTGCGATGAGGCATAGACGTCAAATTCATGTTCGCTCACCCGCGTGACCAGGTACATGCTTTGGTCCTTCTCGCCGACAGGAACGACCATTTTCCCTCCTGCTACAAGCTGGCGTGCCAGCGTCATTGGGATTTCTGGTGCCGCTGCTGTTACGATGATCCGATCGTACGGTGCAGCATCGGGATACCCTGACCAACCATCACCGACGATGAGCGTAGGTCGAAAGCCGAGCGATTCCAGCACCCGGCGCGCACGATCAGCAAGCTCTGGGACTAGCTCCACGCTCCACACCCTCGCGCCCAGCGCACAGAGAATCGCAGTCTGGTAGCCACTACCCGTACCAATTTCGAGAACGCGATTGCCCGGCTGAACGTCGAGCAGCTGTGTCATGTAGGCAACCGTGTAGGGCTGAGAGATCGTTTGCCCATGACCAATCGGGAGCGACGTATCCTCATAGGCGCGAGCTTGCAACGATTCCGGCACAAAGCGTTCCCGTGGAACCGCATCGAGCACAGCAAGAATACGTGGATGGATTCCGCGTTGCTGGAGTGATGCAAGAAGCTGTCGCTTCGATTCTTCGAGAACGTACCGATGGCTCATTGGCTTGAAGCGATGATGCATGCGAAAATCGGAATTACTGCATATCATCGTTGCTGCAACGCGTTCGTCGAGCTCAAGGTGCACGCTATATTGCAGCGCGTCGAATGATTTGGAGGACATGTACCGATGGCTGCTGTGGAGAAAGCGGTAATCATGGCTGGTGGATTCGGCACTCGACTCCGCCCACTGACGATGGAAATCCCAAAGCCAATGGTGCCACTGGCGGGCAAGCCGATGATGGAACATATCGTCCGACTGCTTGTGCGGCATGGGATGCGACATATGCTTGCAGTGCTCTATTTCCACCCCGATGCAATCACGAGCTACTTCGGCGATGGAAGCCGTTGGGACGTAACGATGGAATATGTCCGAGCAGCCGCCGATTACGGAACCGCCGGCAGCATCAAGAATGCCGAAGCCTACCTCCGCTCAGGGAGATTTCTCATCATCAGCGGCGATGTGCTCACGGACTTCGATCTTTCCGCGGCGATAGCCTTCCACCGCGAAAAGAACGCCGACGCAACGATCGTGCTCACACGGACATCGAATCCTCTCCAGTACGGCATTGTTATCACCGATTCGGACGGTCGAATCCGCCGGTTCCTCGAAAAACCAAGCTGGGGCGAAGTCTTTAGCGATACCATCAACACCGGAATCTACATCCTCGAACCGTGCGTTTTAGAGTTGATCCCTCCAGCTCGAGAGTTCGATTTTAGCAAGGACCTCTTCCCAATGATGCTCGAACGCGGCGATGCACTCTATGGCTACATCGCCGACGGATACTGGCGCGACATTGGGAATCTGTCGGAGTATCAACAAGCTCACTACGACGTCCTCGCTGGGAATGTCCGCATTGAAATTCCTGGCGCCCGTCGCGGGAATGTGTGGATTGGCGATGGCGCGACGATTGACCCCAGCGTCGAATGCCGCGGGACCGTCATCATTGGAAATGGGGTGCAGATTGCCAGGAACGCCGTGCTCGATAGCTGCGTCATCGGAAACGATTGCCAGATTGGTGCGGGTGCGGTCATCGCTCGGTCGGTGCTCTGGAACAAAGTCCACGTAGGAGTTGCATCCCACATCGAAGACGCTGTACTTGCCTCGAATGTTCAGCTTGGCGAGCGCGTCGCCATCGAAGAGAACGTCTTCATTGCCGAAGGGTGTTCGATCGGGGAAGGGGCTGTGCTCGGTCCGAACATCAAACTGTGGCCACGCAAGCACGTCGAGCCGCACTCTATCGTTGTCCGTTCGATGATCCACGAAGAAAAATGGTCGCGCGAGCTTTTCACCGACGCGCGTATCACCGGCGCATCGAACATTGAGATGAATCCAGAATTCGCTGCGCGACTTGGGACAGCAATTGGCACCGCACTCCCGATCGGTGCAACTGTAGTCGCCTCGCGCGATCCGGACCCCACGTCGCGGATGATCAAGCGTGCGTTAGTGGCAGGCTTACTTTCCGCAGGGGTTTCGGTCGAGGACCTGCAAATGACGCCAATTCCCCAAACGCGCCTTGCGACACGGAGTCGAAGCGTTGCTGCGGGATTCCACGTCCGCCGCTCCTTCCGCAACCCGACGATGACCGATATCGTAATCATCGGCAACGATGGGCGGGATCTGCCAACAGAACTTGCAAAGAAAATCGAGCGCTACTTTTTCGGCGAGGATATTCGCCGGGTGCCGTATGAGCGCGTCGGTCACCTTCGCTACCCGGAGCGGCAGAACGAAACTTATGTTGCTGATTATTTGCGCGCACTCGAGGTCGAACGCATCGCTCAACGCCGCTTCCGCATTTTGATTGACTACAGCTTCGGTATGGCGGTGAGTATCTTCCCGAGCATTCTCGGCAGACTCGGTACAACCGCACTTGCACTCAACAGCTACATTGACCCATTCCGAGCCTCGACCACCGCTGCCGACGAAGAAAACCGACGCGAAATCTCTGGCATCATGCGCTCGCTCGGCTACGAAATCGGCTTCAAAATTGACCCCGGTGCCGAGCGAATCGCGTTGGTAGATGAGCGCGGCTACTGGTTCTCTTCCATGCGGCTGCTGACGATCATCACCAAGCTGTTCCTCGAGAGTAACCGTGAGCATTTGCCATTCGCCATCGCCGTTCCAGTCGAAGCGACAAGTGAAGTGGACATCATCGCTGCCGAATATGGTGCCGAAGTCATCCGCACGAAAAATTCGCACACTGCCATGATGGAAGCAACACGCGATGAGCGGATCCGATTTGTTGGCGGGACGCGTGGCGGGTTCATCTTCCCTGAGTACAGTGTCGCCACAGATGGACTCTACACGATTGGGAAGGTCCTCGAAATGATCGCACGCACGGGATTCTCGCTTGCCGAACTCGACAGTCTGCTTCCCAAACGGCACCAATCACGCATGAGCGTGCACTGCCCGTGGGATAAAAAGGGCACCGTTATGCGGCATGCGATCGAATGGAGTAGTGCGTACGATCGACAGCTTATTGACGGCGTCAAGGTATTCCTGCCCGATGGCAGAAGCGTACTGCTTGTGCCATCGAGGGAGCACGCTGCGTTCTCGATCGTCGCTGAAGCAGATCGCCCGGACGATGCCGAACATCTTGCCGAGGATGTAGCGGCACTGGTCGCGCAGTGGGGAAGTACTGCACAGAGCTAATCACTGCTTGAGAATAGGCGCTAATTTTGCACCTTCGAAACTGCCCTGATTAGGCTGCGCGTCCTAATGCTCTATAGCAGCCAATGCCCTGCACGATGCCTAAACACAATCGGAAGCTAGTCCCATGAAGATCGCCGATGTTCTCTCGCCTGCAAAGATTCGGCTCCGCATTCCGGTCTCCAGCAAGCGGGAGCTCCTGGACCGACTCCTTGCAATCGTTGATGCGGAAGGTGATCTACTCGACTCCGAACGCGCACGCCAGGCAGTCTTCGAGCGGGAGGAACGCCTCTCGACGGGCATTGGATACGGCATTGCGATTCCGCATGCAAAAACAGATGCTGTCGCTCACGCAACTGCAGCGCTTGTTACCTGCGCTCAACCTGTCGAGTACGATTCGCTCGACGGCAAACCCGTTGACATCGCGATCTTGATCCTGGGACGCTCCGGTGATGTGCGAACGCATCTTCAACTGCTCGGAAAAATTTCTCGCCTGGTCAGCTCAGAGCACTCCCGCGAGCAATTTCGACGCACACTGCTCCAAGCACAGACGCCAAACGCCGTTTACGAATACTTCCAGCAATTGCCCGACACCAACAATGCCGACTAACGAACGCATCCAAACGGTTCGAGGCACAAAAGACATCTTGCCAAGTGAAATCGAGCGCTGGCACCACATCGAGTCCGTCATTCAGCAGTGGATGGAGCGCTACGGCTACTCGGAGATTCGCACACCGATCATCGAGTCAGCAGAACTTTTCTATCGCGGCGTCGGAGAAGCCACCGATGCAGTGGGAAAGGAGATGTACGTTTTTCCCGATCGAGGCGGTGAACTCCTGGCGCTTCGTCCTGAACTAACCGCGCCGGTCGCACGCGCGGTGCAGCAGCATGGTCTGGCAGTGCACGCTCCACTTCTGCGGCTGTGGTACTATGGCCCATGCTTTCGGTACGAACGCCCACAGAAAGGGCGCCAGCGACAATTTCACCAAGTTGGTGCAGAGTGCTTGGGCGCAACAGCACCAGATGCAGATGTAGAAATCATCAGCCTTGCGTGGGATATTCTGACCTCGCTGGCAGATCGAACGTCCCTGCAGCTTGTCCTCAACACGCTCGGCACCGCCGAAGAGCAACAGCGCTACCGCGCGCTCTTTGTCGAGTATCTCGAGCGCTATCGCAACGAACTCAGCCCAGTCTCCCGCGAGCGTCTCCAATCCAATCCACTCCGCATCCTCGATTCAAAAGACAGCGGCGACCGGCAACTGCTTGCGAACGCTCCGAAAATTGATCAAGTGCTCGGTCCCGCAAGTCGAGCGCACTACGACATCGTCCGCATGTTGCTTGCCGACGCTGGTATTCCATACGCTGAAGATCCGTACCTTGTGCGCGGTCTCGATTACTACACCCACACCGTCTTCGAGTTTCGATCCACTCGACTCGGTGCACAAGATGCTGTTGGCGGTGGTGGCCGCTACGATAATCTCGTTGCCCAGGTCGGCGGCGATCCGATGCCGGGCGTAGGATTCGGGATTGGCATCGAGCGGCTGCTCCTTGCAATGGACGTTCCCACCTCCAGTGAACAGCCATGGAATCTTGTCGTGTTCATTGCTGCGCCGTCTTCCACGCGATTGTGGGTGCAACGCATTGCGCAGTGGGTTCGTCATACGTGCGGCATTGCATGCGTGACAGACTTGCAGTTCCGGTCATTGAAGGCACAACTTCGCACAGCACACCGTCAGCGGTACAGTCTCTGCGTCATCCTTGATGAGCCGATAGTATCCGAGGGTCGCTGTATCGTCAAGGACATGCGGAGCGGCGAACAATCAGAGGTTCCACTCGATCAAGCTACGATCTGCGAACATATTCGCGCGCTGCTTGCTACCGCGTAAACTCGACGATGACGTATGGTGTAAGTTTCGTTGAAATCACTGCAATGGAACGAGCTACGCAGTTTCGCTTGACGCTTCGCTTGCTTGAGTACACGCCAAGTCGCAGTGAGCGATACCATTTCCGGGTGCATCTGGAGACGGTTGAGCAATTCGCTGCCTTGCCGTATGCACTTGTTGTCGAGCACAGCGCCTCAGGGAACATGCATACCTTCCACATCCGCGGGATTACGCTGAGCGACACATTCGGCGCACACGTCGGCAATGCTGCCTATGTCGAAGATATCTCGATCAAGCGCGATGGGGAAGTGCGCATCATCGTAACGCGTGCAAGCCAAATGCAGGCTGTGCCGCTTGTGCTCGAGCATGGGAACGTTCGCCTGGCTGAGGAGGGAACCGGTGGTTTTGTTGAAGTTCGCCTCTTACACGAGTGAAGCGCGCCGAAAGACCTCGAGCAATTACTCCACCGCAGCGTTGGGTACTGACATTTGGCTTTAGTATCGTTGCTACTGCAATCGTTGTTGGCAGCCTGATTTACACTCAGCAGCTTGTCCGATCACTGGTGCTCCGCGAACAGCGGCTTGTGCGCTTCTATGCCGACATTCTCCAAAGCTTCGCATCAGCGAATTCGACTCCCATCGAAAGCCTGTTTCTGCTCGACCGTGTGACACCGACGATTGATTTTCCGTGTATTATCACCGACTCGATGGGGATGCCGCTGGAACCGTACGAACAGTTTACGCTCAACATTGCACTTGACAGACTCGGCAGCCACGATAAGCAACGCACGGAGCTCCACAAAATGATCGCCGAGATGGCTGCAGAATATCCGCCGATTGAAGTCCGCGATCCAGGTGGCAAGGTGGTCAACTACATCTACTTCACTAATTCGTGGGTCGTCAAGCGGCTGCGCGTTCTGCCTTACGTCGAGTTCGCACTCGTCGCACTCTTCATCGCTGCTGGCTACGGCGCGTTGATGATGCAGCGCCGCCGCGATGAATCGCTCATCTGGGTCGGCATGGCCAAAGAAACTGCCCACCAACTCGGCACGCCAATATCGAGTCTGTTCGGTTGGCTGGAGTTACTCGGCGAGCACCTCGCCAGTGACACGCAAAACACTGCACAGCTGGAGACAACACTCGGCGAGTTGCGGCGGGACGTCGAACGTCTCCGCGGCATTGCAGAACGCTTCAGCGCGATTGGTTCTGCTCCGCGACTTTCCCGTGCGGACATCTCGACGATCATCGAAAATGCACAGGCATACATGCGCCCACGGCTCCCTCGACACGGACGCACACTCACGATCGAGTGGGAAAGGCCCAAGCAGTGCTGCTTTGTGATGGCCAACGAGGAGCTACTCGCTTGGGTCTTCGAAAACCTCATCAAGAACGCAGCGGAAGCAATCGAGCAACAGCAGGGCAGGATCACCATTACCGCAACGGAAATTGCCCGGGGGAAACGGCACTTCGCCCGCGTTACGGTCACCGACACGGGCAAAGGCATGAGTCCAATGGTTCGCCGCTCTGCATTTTCTGCTGGATTTACTACGAAGGAACGTGGGTGGGGGTTGGGGCTTGCACTCGCTAAACGTATTGTCGAGCAGTACCATCGCGGACGAATCTTCATCGTGCACACTGAGCCAGGACGTGGTACGACGGTTGCCGTCGAACTTCCGTGCGCGGATTCCTCCCGTGCTACGGAGGTCGTGGGACAAACGGCATAGTATTTTGCAATGCTCCTGGTCATCAACAGTCCGCGACACTACCGATGCACCGATTGCTCCTGATTGCCGGGCCGTGCGTTGTCGAAAGCCGTTCGGTGACATTCACCGTTGCGGAGCATCTTGCCTACCTTGCTGAGCGTTTCGATATCGAGCTGATCTTCAAAGCATCCTACCGCAAAGCCAACCGCACGAGCATTCGCTCATTTGTCGGAATTGACAAACCACAAGCGCTCGCAATCCTGGCCGAAGTTCGGGAGCAGTTCAACCTTCCCGTTCTGACCGACATTCACGAAACCCGGGAAGCAGCCGAAGTGGCAGCCTACGTTGATGCACTGCAAATTCCGGCCTTTCTCTGCCGCCAGACGGAGTTACTGCTCGCCGCTGGGCAAACAGGCAAGCTCGTCAACATCAAGAAAGGGCAATTTGCAGCACCTGAGGATATGACAAAGGCTGTCGAGAAAGTCCGCTCGACAGGCAACGATCGCGTTCTCGTCACAGAGCGAGGTACGACGTTTGGCTACCACGACTTGGTGGTGGATATGCGTTCGCTGGTACGGATGCGTTCAAGCGGTGCGCGTGTGATCTACGACGCGACGCACTCGCTCCAACAGCCAAGCCTTGGCGAGACTTCTGGTGGACTTCGGTCGCTCGTTCCACACTTGGCGCGTGCAGCCGTTGCAGTCGGTGTTGATGGCGTCTTCTTCGAGACTCACCCAGATCCAGCCAACGCACCGAGCGATGCAGCAACACAACTTCCGCTTTCCTATGCCGAACGCTTCATCGAGCAAGTGCTTGAAATTGACGCGCTGATTCGCTCGCGGGGCTGGAACGAAGACAACGTTGACGACCAGACTACGCAGCGATGAACCGATCGGCGCTCATGCAGTGGATACTGGCAGCATCGCTCTTGCTCGGTGGCAGTGGCTGCACTGACCAGGTACAGCCGGGGCGGGATCCGCTCCCCTATGAAGCACTCCCAAGCAACACACTCTTTGGCACGGAGATAACCTTTCACGATTCACTTGCGCTCAAAGCTCGCGTTCGCGCAGGGAGAGTGCAGTGGTATCCATCCCAGCAGCAAACGTTACTCGATAGCGGCGTGTACGTCGAGTTTTTCTCGCCTGGGGGCACCCGTGCGGCGCGCCTGTGGTGCGATAGCGCGCGTGTGGACAATGCATCGAGCGATATGTGGGCATTCGGCAGTGTTCGCGTGGAGTCCGATAGTACTGGTGCTCAGCTGACAACAACGTGGCTCCAGTGGGATAACCGCAGCCGCAAGCTTCGCACTAATGCGTTTGTTCGCATCGAGCGACCCGGCGAACTCGTCGAAGGTGGCCAAGGATTTGAATCCGATGAGTACCTCAAGCACTACACGATCTTTCGCGTTCGGGGCACCGTCACTCCATAGCAGAAGGTGCACGAATGCTTGCGTTGCGGCTGATCCATTCGGAAGCTTTTCGATAGACTCTGCATGGTTTGACAATCTTCAGGAATAGCCATCGCATGACTACACCGATCGTTGTTGGCAATTGGAAAATGAACACCACAGCCGACCAGGCACGGCAACTTGCAGAGCAAATCTGCTCACAGGTTACCGAACGTGCGCTCGACACACGCACAACAGTTGTGCTCTGCCCACCGTTTGTGAATCTTTCAGCAGTCGGGGAGGTGATCGAGGATCGTCCGATTGCACTCGGCGCACAGAATTGCTGGAGTGAACCCTATGGAGCATTCACAGGGGAAATCAGCGCAGCGATGCTTCGAGCAGTGGGATGTCGCTACGTGATTGTCGGGCATAGCGAGCGTCGCACAATCTTCCGTGAGGACGACCAGCTCATTGTCCGCAAACTCGAACGTGTGTGGGAAGAAAAGCTTGTTCCGATCCTCTGCATCGGCGAGACGCTCGCAGAACGACAACTGCACCAGACGTGGGATGTCCTCTCGCGGCAACTTGCGCTTGTCAGCGCGCATAGCAGCCGCACACGTGCCTGGATTTGCGCATACGAGCCTGTCTGGGCAATCGGGACAGGAATTGCCGCAACGGCGGAGGAAATCGAGCAGGCGCATGCGTACCTTCGATCGTTTCTCGATGCGCACGGTTGTCACCATGTCCCGTTGCTCTACGGTGGCAGCGTCACTGAAGAAAATGCTGCCAGCATTGCCGCCATCGCGCATGTTGATGGTGTCTTAGTCGGTGGCGCATCGCTGGTGGCCGAGCGCTTTCTCCGAATCATCCAGGCGCAGGCGAATGCATAACGGCAGCACTGTCAACATCTTCACGCTCGCCAACATCATCACAGCGCTCCGTATGCTCGTTGCGCCGGTGTTCTTTTTTCTGCTCATCCAAGCAGACCAGTGGGCCTACAGTTGGGCGTTGCTGCTTTTCGTTGCAGCTGCGCTGACAGATTTCGTTGATGGCATCATG
Organism: Candidatus Kapaibacterium sp.; assembly: GCA_026003495.1. Taxonomy (GTDB): domain Bacteria; phylum Bacteroidota; class Ignavibacteria; order Kapaibacteriales; family NICIL-2; genus NICIL-2. Next base: position 1,321,452 of record BPHK01000001.1, read on the forward strand.
GCTCGCCGATTTGGAGAGATTTCATCGCTGGGGATGTTTCTCGATCCACTTGCCGATAAAATTCTGGTGCTCTCGGCGCTCTTTGGTTTTGTGTGGTTGGGTTTGATTCCCCTGTGGATGGTCATCATCGTAGCGATACGTGATGCATACGCAACGGTGCTTCGAGTGTGGTCGTTTTCCGAAGGTAGAGCGCTCATTCCATCGCGCATCGCAAAATGGAAGACCTTCGCGCAAATGGGGTTTGTCAGTAGTGTGCTTGCGCTGCTGGTCGCAGCATCATCGGACAGCAGGGCAGTGTCGCGGCTTGCCAGAACCATCATCGAATCTGGTGCTCTCGCGTGGGCAATGGGTGGCGTTGTGCTGCTGACGATTGGGAGTTTGTTCGGGTACCTTTTGCGGCGTCAGTAGTCAGCAATTGCCCAACGGTAGAACGCTTGCGCAGTTGCGTGGGCTTGGAGCGCTTCGATTTCGCGTTCTTGCGCTTCAGCCAAGAGTCGCTCCCGCAGATTGAGCCGCAGCAAGTCGGACTCGCCTCGCGCAAACAGTTGGCGCTCTGCTTCGACCATTCGTTCAGCAGCGATACGCTCTGCACGTGCGAGCACTGCTTGCTCGTAGGTTGCATTGACAGTTGCTGCACCGAGGAGAACGTCGCTCTCGATTCGGCGCTGAAGCTGCTCGATAGTAGTCTCCAGTTGTTCTAGCTGCGCGCGTATTTGCTGACGCTGCCCTTGCGGCCGGCGGTACAAGAGAGGAATTTCCACAGCAAGGCCAGCTTTCCAGTATGTTGGCTGTTGCGAAAGCGGAGGCGACCACGAAGGGGTATAGAGATTGACCGAAGCGTTGATCAGCGGCTTGAACTGCTCGCCTGCCAAGCGCTGCTCGACGGCGAGCTGCTCGTATTCTGCTTGGAGCTTTTGCAGTTCTGGCCGCCGTTGCCGTGCACGGACTCGGTCGAATTCAAGTTGCAGTGGATCAATAAACACAAGCGCAGGGAAGGGCTCTGGTGCCATGCTCGCAAGGCGTTCAAGCCTTTCCCACCCGATCCCCCAAAGGTTGAGCCAAAGCGATACCGCGCTTCGTTCAAGATGATTTCGTGCTCTTGCGAGCAATGACCGTCTGCGCAGTACTTCCTGAAGAATTTCGATCGAGTCAATTGGTGCGCGCTCCCCACGTTGGATTTCAGTGACAACCAGGCGATAGCGATCTCGTGCAACAACGTAGAGCTGTTCAGCGACGGCATAGCGTGCGCGGGCTGCTGCCCACGCGAAATAATCACTCAACGCCAGGTAGCTGACAAGGTTCCTCCGCTCACGGTATGCTGCATCAGCGCCTAGCAATGCTTGCTCTGCACGGAGAATCGCTGTTCGCGTTGGATCTATTTGCACGTTCCGCAACAGTGGAAGCACCAGCCCGATGCTTGGTTCACCAGCTTCTGTTGTAGCGTAATCTTGGTTGAAAAAATCAATCGAACGCCGGTAACCGATCGTAAGCTGCTGCCCCCAGTAGAGAGGAACGGTCAGGCCCGTGACCAGATCGTTATTCTTTATGCCACTGCTGTACTGTTTTGCGCTCATTGCTCCAGTGATGCGTGGATCGAGCTGCCCCCACGCAGCCGTTTCCGCGCCACGCGCACGCTCAACGCCGGCGGCTGCAATACGAATATCTGGGTGAGCACGTTGGACGAGGTTCAAGTATCGGACAACCAACAACGTATCCGCTTGCGTAGCCTGCTTCATGATCACACTTGTGTCGGCAGCATCGAGGATGCGGAAAGCATCCTCAAATTGAGCGTTGAGCCGACTTGACCAAGCGACAAAAACGAGCAGGACCACTACGAGCATGCGTGTACTCACTTTTCCTGCTCTAACTGATCAACTGGCTGTTCATCTCCTTTGGGTGCTTTATTGCTGCTTCCACTAAAGGGAGCGCGTTTCGGAGGCTTGCGACGCAGTGGTGGAGGTTCCTTCAGCGATGGTGGGAAGCCGTTGAGTTGGCGCCATATTTCATAGGCCAGTGGCACAGTGTTGAGGAGCATCCAACCGCGTGCCTTCGTACCAGGCCTGAGCACTTGTGGATTTGGCCACGGATCATCGGCAGTATCCGGCTTGATGATTGCGCGGAACATCCCAGCACCCCGATCGTCGTCAACTGCATCGACAACAGAGACGATCCCACCGAAGGTACCGATGTTGACCTGAGGAAATCCAGAAATTTGGAGCGCAGGGAAGCCATCGAATTGAATGCGAACCTTCTGCCCAGGATACACAAGCGGTGCATCGTTCCCTTTGATGTAAAGCTCGACAGCCAGTGAACTGACTTCGGGCATTACGATTGCAAGCGGTTCTCCCTGAGTAAGGGTTTCCCCTGGACCGAGAGAATAGAGACGGACGACGGTTCCCTCAACGGGTGAGACTACGACAGCGTAGCGGCGCCGCATCTCAACGTTGGATTTGTCAATGAGTGCCTTTGCGATAGAAGATTCTACAGCAGAAAGTGATTCTTGTGCTTTGTTAAGCTCGCTGCGGGTTTTTTGAATTTTCGCGTTCCATTCGTTCTGCTTGAGTCGGTACTCTTGCTCAGCTTGTTCTAACTGGCTTTCTGCGGCACGCACCTCAGCCTGCGCACGATCGTAGCGTGCCTGCGCTTGTTGGAGCATGCTCCGAGCGCTTTCAAATTCGCGCAGTGAGCGGAGACCTTGCTCGTAGAGTGCTTTACGGTCTTGGTAGCGCTGTTTGGCAATTTCCAGGTCAATGGTTTCCTGTTGCAGGAGAGCTTTTGCTGCAGCGAGCTTTTGTTGGGACTGGATAATGTATTGCTCTGCAGACTGAAGCGCTGCAGCCTGCGCTCTGATTTCTGCGGAGAGTTGTTCATTGATGGCAGTAATTTGAGCGCGCAACTGCTTAGAGCGCTCAATGAGCCACTCTACGTGTGCACCTGTCCGTGCAACGATGTTGCTATCAAGGAATTTGGGATCAATGTCCTGAAGCAGAGCAATGGTATCGCCAGCGAACACATGCTGCCCTTCCGATACATACCAGCGTACCAATCGCCCAGTGATTTGCGCATTGACGTATTGGGGACGTTCGACGGGACTGAGCGCAGTCACCCGGCCTTCGGCAAGTACCGTCTGCACCCATGGGGTTGCAAAGAGTACAGCAATCATCACCAGGAGCATCACAAGGATCACGCGCAAGTAGCGACGGATCAGTGGTGGGGCTTCGATATCATCGAGTGCGCGGATGTAGATACTCGACATCACTGAGTGCCGCTGGCGCCGCAAGCGAAAGCGTCGCCGCTGAGGTTGCGCAACAGTTTTATTCATCGCCGCTGTTGAACCAGAGTGTTCAACGTTGGAAAGAGCTGTTGTAGAACATTCCCTGGACGAGCGAGCACCTCTGTCAGCGTGCCTCGCTCGATGATGTACCCATCATGGAGAACTGCAACTGACTGGGAGTGTACGACGATTTCTGGATCGTGAGAAATCGTAACGATCGTCCAGGGATTGTCCTCGGCATAGAGCGCATTGAGTATGTCCAACTTGATGTGGTCCTCGATCCCGTTGAATCCTTCATCAATGATGAGAAGAGCAGGGCGGTGTACGATCGCACGTGCAATCATGATGCGCCGAATTTGTCCTGTCGAGAGATTCATTCCGCGTGGACCGACATTTGTCAACAGACCTTTGCCCAGGCCGCTGACCCACTTATCAAGTTTTGCGACCGACAGCGCCCACCACACGTCATCTTGCGGTATCCACTGACGACCCCAAAGTACGTTGTCAAGGACCGTTCCACTGAGTACTTCATCGCTGGTTTTGATGTACCCGACGTAGCGACGGTATGTGGTACGGTCGAGCAAGCGGGTATCAATCCCGTTGATATACACTGCTCCATGCTCTGGTTGTAATAAGCCGAGAATCAAATGTGCGATCGTGGATTTCCCAAGTCCACTTGCACCGACGATCGCTAAGCGATCGTTTGGCTCGATTGTGAGATTGATCGAACGCAGCAGTGGTGTATCCTGGCGGTATTCAAACCGCACGTTTACAAGTTCTACTTTTAGTCCCTTTGGTTGGCCGTCTGTCGAGAAGGCGATTGTTCCATTTTTCTCATGCTCGAGACTAGTTAGCTGCTCGATCTTTTCGAGCGAGGTCAGCAACGTGAAAAACGATGGTATCTGCTTGATGATGTTCTCAATGCTGCTCAGGAAGAGCAAGATGATAATTTCACTTGCAACTAACTGACCGAGCGAAATCTGGCGATCTATCACAAGCATACCACCAGTCAGCAGCACAGCAACAATAATCACTATCCGCATTACCGTTGCAACAAGCTGCTGGCGAAGGATGATTTTGAAATGCTCTTTCCGGCGTGACAACCACTGTTGAAGCGGCGATTCAAAGCGATCGACGATTTGCTGTGCGTTCGAGAACACTTTGTAGCTGACGATGTTGATGCCAACCTCGTCTAGGACGTCTGCAAGCGCGTACTTTGCGCTGGACTCGGCAATGTTCGTTCGCACACCACCATACCCTGCCGCGACGATTAGCGCAAGCGTCAGCAGCACAAGCAGCGTCGTAATTCCCCAGAGCAATGAACTAAAAATCGCCATGAACACTAACCCGACGAGGATTGACAATAGAGCGGTTATCGCATCGAGTGTCAGCTTGGTGAAAACTTTCTGGACGTTGACAACATCAAAAAAGCGATTCAGGAGGGAAAGTACATCCTTGTGCTCGAATTCACGGATGTCAGTTTCCCAAAGAGCAGAGGCAGCCTGACATGTGGTGCGTACAAAGATGCGCCGTTCGATTAGTTCAGCAACGTACAGCTGAACTATGCTAAAGCCGCCACTGATAATCAGCAGAATAGTCAGTGCTACCGTCACCACAATGAGCGGCAATGTGATGGTTCCTGCCGCGATGGTTGTTACGAGCAGGTCCACTGCGAGCGGCACCGAAAGCGAGAAGATGCTCACCAGAATTCCATAGCCGATGAGCAGCGCGATATCTCGACTTTCGAGTTCAACCAGGTTGAATAGGAGCCGAAGTGGGGAAGACTTTGCAGCCATCAGAACAGCACTCGGAAAAAAGTACTACCGCTCTCTGACGAACTCCAGTACAGCGCTATTTCACGCTATGGGAGTGTCACCCGAATCGAACGGTTCAGGAAACGTCCCTCAGGAAGTGTATCAGGAAAACGCCGCTCAATGCCACGTGCGACGATGCGAATCTTCTTGCTGGCTGCAAGGGTGCGGAGATAGCTTTCCGTTGCCCGGGCACGCTCTTCTGCAAGTCTACGGTTACGGGCGATATCGCCGAGCACATCAGCACTTCCGCCGATTTCAATTGTCGCACCATCAGCAATACGCTCGACGAGCTGACGGAGGAGTTCGTGGTTTTCTGCAGAAAGCTGGCTGCTGTTGTAGTCAAACCGCAGCACTGCTTCAAAGCGTGCTGTGGATAGCTCAACCCGCCGACGAGGGAGCGTGCTCAGCACAACCGTAACCGAGTCGCTTGCCTGGATGCCAGTCTGTGGAATAGCCCAGTGCGCAATGAGTACGACTTGCTCAGCTGCTGGTGCAAGCCGCAGCCGAAGCGGCACAGGTGCGGTTCCTGTATCCACACGGAGCTTGGGCTCTGCACCAGTAGCTTCCAGCAGGATTGAATCTCCACTGAGAGCACTCCCAGTAAGATGCACTGCCAGAGTGCCCACAAGCTCTGCAAATGTCTGCTTGGAAACGTACTCGACCAATGGAGCATTGATGAGCACAATGTCCACTCGCTGGTTTTCAGTGCGACCTTCGGGATAATCCATGTTCGAAGCCACCGATGGAAGCAACGAAGCACGAACACCAATGCGCGATCGCTCGATTCCCAGCGACTCCAGCGCACGTGCGACAGCTTCCGCACGCCGTAGTGCGAGCACAGTATCGCCCCGCTCGTAGTCGCCAGCGGTTGCACCTTCGCACATGACCCTCGCGTTGGGGTTTCGCCGAAGGATATCTGCGATGACCAGCAGGATATTTCGATGCGCGACGACAGGATCGTCGGTGGCGATGCTATCAGCTGAACGCAGAACATAGCGGGCTGGAATAACTGCTGAGCCCGCTTCGAAGAACACAGCATTGACAAGCGGCGGCGTCGCAACGAGTTCGGTTCCTTCCTCGATATGGCCGTCGAACGATTCGATCGCGAGGTGTAGCTGTGGCACTTCCAGAGGTGGAATCGCAGTAACCACGTGCGGTGTATCCCGCACACCAGGCGGTGGTGGAGGCGGTGGCGCGGGTTCTTCGATTTGCTCAGGTGAGCGTTCCAAGGACATGCGTACACCCAGCTCAAGGCGTATGCCCTGCATCGTCCAGCGAACATCTGCGACAGGCGAGGTGAACACATAGTCATAGGCGAGTTGCTGGACGAAATGCAGACGCGACCCAATCGGCAGAAGGTGCTCGATGCTTATGTGTGCACCGACCGTCGGACTGCGAAGGTGACTCATCGGCTGAAAGCCGCCCGTCCAGTTTATCGTGCGTTGTTGGTTGCTGGTAAATACCGCATTGTCTGGTGATACGATGTGCCGCGTTTGCTGCATTTCCGCTCGGAGTGGGATGCCAAGCCGCACGCCAGCATTGAGCCGAATCGTTGAGCGTCCGAGTGTCAGTGGTGTCCACCAAAGCGTCGGTGCGAGTTCAAGGTACTCGAGCCGGAGATCGAGCGCATTTTCGGTGATGACATCAACGATCTGCCCTGTTGTGCTATCGAACGCTGGCTCGCGATCGTTCGGTGTGCGAAGGCGGCCACCGCGTGCAATGAACGCCGCACTAAGTCCAATGTGGAAACGTTCGGGCAGGGGATATTCGAGCGTAAGTGCAGCGCCGAGTGCAGAGCCGCTGCCAGTGGTGTACGTACCGCAATCAACAGTGCCTGGTAGTGCGCTAAATGATGGGGTGTGGTCCGTTGTACTCCATAGCCCGCGAAGGCTCACTCCCACAAGTTCATGACGAGTGTCCTGCAGAAGCTGTCCCTGCGCGTTGGAAACAAGGGCAACGTAGAAGCAAGCAATGAGCACAAACAGGGAAGAACGTGGCATAGAGAGTTCCACAAGTAGCTGAGTGTGCAAATATCGCACGTTGCTATTATCCCAGGTTCATTTGCTGTACCTACTTCCGGAGCCACCCGTGTTCAGTGTACCACTCAATCGTTTCTGCGATGCCGCGTTCGAGCGAGAGTTCTTGGCGGTAGCCGAAATCTTTACGGGCACGTTCGGGAGAGCAGATCCAATAGCGCTGGATGATGTCTCTGCCTTTGTGATAGTCGAGCACCGGTGCTTTGCCCTGCACATGTCCGATCCAGCCAGAAAGCGCCGCAATTGTAAGCACAAGTGCATGCGGTATCACGACGGGAATTGCCCTGCTTCCCATGACTGCGGCTGCAGTTGTACCAATTTGCTTCCAGGTGTAGAATTCTTCGCTGGTGATAAAGTACGTTTTCCCAATAGTCACATTCGACTCGAGTGCATCCACGATACCACGTGCCAAGTCACGGATGTGCACGAGGCTGACCCACTTATTCGAAAATCCAATGAGCGGGATCACTCCCCGCCGGATTGCTTGGAAGAAGGGCAACGTTGCTTGGTCACGCTCACCGTACACTGCCGGCGGGCGAACGATGGTGATTGGCAATCGTTCTCGCCAGCTAAGGACGGCATCCTCGGCTGCCTTCTTGCTTATACCGTACGGTGTAATCGGATGCAACGGGGAATCCTCCGTCAATGGCTGATCGAGCGATGGCGCCGGGCCGCATACCGCAAGACTGCTAATGTGCACAAAGCGTTGGAAACCAGAGGTTGCTGCTTTGCCTGTCGCCGCAAGCATGCGCTCGGTAACGCCGCGATTTCCTTCCATGAACTCCTCCATCGAGCGAGCTGCAATTACCCCTGCAGTGTGGATGACCGCACGTGCATTCCCGATTGCTTCTGCAATGGATTGCACGTCATCGAACGAGCAGCGCCGCAGTTCGTAGGGCTTATCCCGTAACCAGCGGTCATCGCTTGAGCGACGGAGTAAGCATCGTACTGTATGCCCACGACGGCACAGCTCATCGGCAATGTGACTCCCAACAAAGCCACTGGCACCTGTGAGCGCAACAATCATCCTGCGTTCGTGGAGTTGTCCAACACAAGACGCGAAACTATGGGAATCCCCGAACAAAACATCTCAGAAGTCTAGACCAAGCGAGAATAGCCACACTGGTGTGGACCATGACTGCCCGTCATAGCGCCACGCAACATCAACTTTGAACGGATAGCCAAGCAGGACGGTTCGAAACCCAACACCTGTGCTGAGCATGATCGTCCCCGGGGAGTAGATCCGATACGCAGCGCCGTAGATGTCATAGACAGTCTCAGGCGGGCGCAGTGCTATTGTCTCTGTCCCACTCCATGCTGTGCCAGCATCGAGGAAAAGAGCGCCCATAATTCCCCCAATCGAGATGGGCAGCGGTCCGCCCGCAAGAGCATAGAAGATCGGGAATCGCCACTCCGCATTGACCAAGACATAGCGTGTGCCACTTTCCTGCGCCAGATCAAATCCGCGCAGTGGCATATCTAACTGCAGAAATGCTAAGTCTTCCGGCTCTTCGAAGATTGTTGCATCAATCGCCACCGTGCGATTGAACCAATTATCAAGACCTCCCAGAAAAAATCGCCGCGGCGCCCCCCCAATGCTTACTCCACCTGCTACACGCAGAGCAAGTGTGTAGAGGTACCGATAGACCGGTATGTAATGCCGAATATCAGTCTTGAACGTGGAGAACGACTTGGTCATGGGGGAAAACTCACCACTGACGAACATCCGTGTTCCTCGGTACGGTGCCAGAAAGCCGAAGTCCGTATTGTCGAGCACGTACCGGATGCTTGGTACCAAGTAGTTTGCCGAGTAGCCAGGATCAAGCGAGGGTATGTCAAGATTTTCACGTGTAATCCCAAGCCATCGGAGGCCAAGCTCGACACGCTCGAACGTACTCCATGCATATGATGCTTCAACGCCAGCGCTGAACGTGCACAGCAGATTGTAGGTGTAGCTTGTACCGTACGGCAACACCCAAATGACGGAGAACTGTTGGACGGTGGCCACGTAGTCCACTATGCCAGGCAGGTACGCATACTGCGCGTAGATATAGCTATTGCGCAGGTCCTGCCAGAGATTGACGGCAGCGTAAATCTGATGGTCACCCATCAGGTCGCTAAAGAGCATTTGGAGAACGCCTTGCGCAGTACCCCACAGTGTGTTGAACCCACCAGTGGTCAAGATGAGGTCACTGGTGATGGTGACTTTGTACGGCTTTGGAGTAAAGTCATACCCACGCTGCTGCGTATCGCGATCGGGTGTGTACCCAGCAATTTCGCTATCGGATGCATTCGGTTTCGGCGCTGGCATCTCGATGGCGAAACGGCCGTAGCCTCGGAAGGCAATTGCTGAAGAAGCCTTGAGCGAATCGTTCGTTTGGAGAAGCTCCGCTATCATGTTCCGCTGCTGACGCTCGAGTTGCTTGAGCTTTGTCAAGGGAAGGGTGTCGCGCCGAAGATCAAGCTCGAATGGATTACGAATGAGAAAAAGGTCGTATCCGACGTTGTTCTGTACCGACACAATCAACTTTGAATCATCCCGTGCCACGCTCATCTGCATGAGTGCCTGGAGGGAGTTTGTCTTCGGTGCGGTGCGACCAGTGCGGAGGTCGAGCTCGTAGAGATTGTTGATCCCGTTGTTGTCAGCAATGTAGAGAAGCTTCTGGCCATTGCTCGATACCGCCAGCGAGATCTTTTGGTGTTCGGGATCGCGGGTGATGCGTTCAATACTGCCAGTGGTGATGTCGATACGGTAAATATCGCTGCGGCCGAGTGGCTGTTTCCACAGTGAGATTGTTGCTTTTGTGGCACGGTTGGGGTCGAGGTCGTCGCCACGATCGGAGACAAAGTAAAGCTGCAAACCATCAGGCGACCACGCCGGATGTTGCTCATTGTAGAGGTCGCTGGTTAGCTGCACAAGCGATTTCGTCTCGGTATCGAACAAGTACAGATCAGGCTGCTCCGTGCGCACCGCGGTCACGGCAATGTAGCGCCCTTGGGGTGACCACGTCGCGCTCGTCATCGTCGGCAAACCAAAGGTGTACTTGTCGTAATCTCCGGTCTGAACGTCCACGATAAACAGAGCGTCCTCGCCACCCGCTTTCGCAGTAATTGCGAGCTTTCTGCCGCTTGGATCCCATGAAATTCCTGGCGTCAGAATGTTGAGCTCCTCGAAATCGAGCGTGCGTCCAGAGCTTACGAGCTCTCGCATGGTCCGTTTGGTCAGGTCCATGACGTAAATGCCAAAGTCGCCATCGCGATCGGAAATCAACGCAACCTGCTTGCCATCAGGACTCAATGCTGGGGAGGAGTAGTAGTAGTTGCCATCCTTTACGTGATTGGTCAGCCGCTGGGCAAAATCGTCCACGCGCATGAAGAGATCGAGGTCGGGCCAGTACATTTTCCGCATCGCTTGCTGCCATTCGTCAGAGAATTCCTCCAGGTCTTTCCCAAATGTCGCTTCGAATGCTGCCGACACTGACTGTGCACCCCGAAGCTTATGGATAAGCTCAGCGACTTTGCCTTTGCCATACTGACGCTCGATGTACGCATAGAATGCTTGTCCAGCGCGATAGGCAAGGTAACCATCGAGCTGAGTAAGCGGACGGAGTGCCTCGCTGGTTGCTAAATCCCGCATGAACATATCTGTTTGGACGTCGAGTCCGTGGAGACTTTCATACTCAGCAAGGCCTTCGTTCATCCAAATCGGAATCGTCGAACGAGAGTAGAGCGCAACTTGGATACTGCCAGCGTAGAACATCTCGTTGAGGTAGGCGTGCACGAGCTCGTGATGGATGACGTGGCGAAACTTCTCCCAATCCCCCTCGAAGGGCAAGACCATCCGGTTCTTGAATAGCTCAGTTACACCGCCAACACCCTCTGGAAGAAGCTGCCCGATGATGTTCGTTTGCTGGAACTGGTTGTGCGAGCCATAGAGCACAATTGTCAAGCGTTTATTCGGTCGGAAGCCGAACGAACGTATCAATTCATCAAGGGCATCCTCGGCTTTGTACGCGCAAAACTTTGCGATGTAATCGAGCGAGTCGTGGAAGTAAATGTCGAAGTGCGGAGACGTAATGTACCGCCACTCGAAGGATTGGTACTGCACCTTGTTCTTGCCGAACTGCACAGATGTAAATTGCCCCTGGGCAGAAGGAGCAACGACGACCGCCCAGAGAACAAAAGCCACCAGTCTGAAAAACGCCCCAGCACGATGGACGTGGGAGCTTCTTCGTATCGTCATGGACAACATCTCAAAATTGCGAGCGTGCATCGGGTACAGACCGAAGAGTGAGGCACAACAACGGACCAGCAATAACACCGCAGTGCAATAACACCGCACACGTTGGGCTTGGTACAAGCCTACGCCATCAACGATGGCAGAGAAACGATATTGCGGAGGGTGACATTCCAGCTGCAGCAATGCAACGAGCAACGCTTTGCCGCGCTCTCATGGTTGCTTGGTCAGTCGTTCAATTGTTTCGAGCGTCTCTTGGAGCGTTTCTGCTTCCCACTGTTGGTGAGACTTCGAATGCGCGTAGATCGCATTCCGAATCACTCGCTGGAGAATCTCCACATTCGAGCGCCGCGCGAGCATGGACTCGCTAAAGCTAAAACCTGCTTGCTCGATGAATTGGCGGCATTCCTCGCGCGAGATGAAGGTTCCAGCGTTGAACGGGTCAATGTACACGTCGAGCGCTGGAGAATACACGACAAAGTGAAGCGGCATGCCAATTCCCCAAAGCTCGACGTCCGCACGCGCAGCAACGAGCATGTAGATGCACGAAAGCGTAATCGGAATGCCTTGGCAGTGTTGGAGTACTGGTGCGAGGTAAATCCGTTGCGGTGTGTGGTAATCATTACCCGCCCCGCGGAACTGTGCGCGGTCGAAGAGGACCGTGTTGAGCGCAAGAAGCTTACTGACCTCCGAACGGGTCGGCATGGAACGGATTGCACGTTCCACGTCAAGCCAGAGCGTGTCGAGATGGTGACTGATTGTTCCTGGATCGCTGTCTGGGTACCCAAAGGCGGAGAGTAACGACAGCGATGCTTCCAATGGGATATCTGTGCCCTCAGCGCAGGCATCGAGGATACGGTCGAGCAGTGTCGCGAGCGCGTTGGTCCGAATTGCTCGGATGCAGGCTTGTGCATTCACTGCACCTGGGGCATCCGGCGGACTTGCTGCAATAGCAGCACGAAGCAGCGGCACTGCTCGCCAGCCATACCAGACCAATCGTCGCTGCACCGACGTTGTAACATGTGGGTCGTTGTCGTCGAGCAACCGGATGAGTGCATCAAGTTCGCTGCTGACCTGGCTGTATTGGACAAGAGGCGGCATGTGATACTAGTCGTTCAAGTTGTGAATAGTGCTCAGTTCTGACCGAAGATGCTCGAACGCCTCCTGCGGGGAGTTGACAAAATGAAAAAGCTGCAAATCTTCCGGCGTGATTACTCCAACTTCAGCCATGTACTTGAAGTTGAGCACCCGCCGCCAGAATTCCTCGCCATAGATGCAAATCGGCATACGCTTCCGAATTTTTCCCGTCTGAACAAGCGTGAGAATTTCCATCAGCTCATCGAGTGTGCCGAAACCACCGGGAAAGATGACCATTGCCTTGGCAAGATAGGCGAACCAGAACTTCCGCATGAAAAAGTAGTGGAACTCGAAGTTGAGCTCTGGGGTGATGTATGGATTCGGCACTTGCTCATACGGAATGCTGATGTTGAGTCCGATGGACTTGCCACCGGCAAGGTACGCACCCTTGTTGCCTGCCTCCATAATTCCCGGGCCGCCACCAGTGCAGATGTAGAAACGTTTCTGCGGCGGGAGCTCGAGCGACCACGCCGTGATTAGTCGCGCAAGTTCGACGGCATCGTCGTAGTATTGGCAAAGCTCAGCCTGCTGGAGAAGCCGAGTGAGCCGTTCCTTTGCGCGCTGTTGTTCTGCGCCGATGCTGCGCTCGATGTGCAGTTGGAGTGCTTCGACTTCATACTGGAACTGTTGCGGCGAGCGTATGCGCGCAGACCCAAAGAAGATGATCGTGTGCTGGACGTCTTCCAATCGAAACTGTGTCGCAGGGTGGAGGTACTCAGCCAAGATCCGCAGCGATCGCGCCGCGGGAGAATGGAGGAACTCCACGTTATCGTATGCTTTGCGTGGACGTGGGATTTCGGGCATATCTTCCGTTACAGGCATCGCGATAGTCACAAAACGGTGGTACCTACTGCTTCGAGAATGCGGATTGCAACTCCCTGCTCACTCTGGAGCTGGCTACCCGCGTCGCGGCGAATGTACGCAAGTGCGCTTGCTCTTGCGTTGGCTGCAACAGAGGTAACAACGCCTGCGACGTCGCTCTGCGAGGTAGTTGATTCGGGCGTCACAGAACGCAAGGTTTCTCCCTCCCGGAGTGCTCCGCTGGGTGCCTCGATCGCATGCAAGCGCCATCGGAGTTTCTGTTGCACTGCAAGCCGCTCGAGCACTTCCTGCCCAATGAAGCAGCCTTTTCCGAGAGCGACGATGTACGCAAGTCCAGCTTCGAGTGGTGTGTACTGTTCGCTGTACTCGTTCGGGTATTGGCCGATACGAAACTCGATGCGCAGCCGATTGCGCTCATCTGGCAATAGCTGCTGCGCCCTGTGCGTGTTGAGCCATGTTATCAGTGCATCGCGATGCGTGGCAGGGCATAGCAGCAGAACCATCTGCCCTCGTGTTGTGGGGCATGCTGCTGAGTTCCACAGGCGAAGAGCTGTTACTTGTACACCGCCGATCTCGGCATCTACCCAGCTTCCTTCACGTTCGGCAAGAGAAGGGAAGAGCTCCGCAATGTTCGTCTGCTCGGCAGACCAAAGTTCGATACTAGCGCAACGCTCATCACCAAGCACCAGACGCACGTCATCCATGATGATAAATCGCCGAATCCAACGGTAAACGTTCTCCTGACATCCTGGCGAGGTGACGATTTGCCAGCGATCTTGGCGGTGGAGCAATGTCAGCACATCCACAATGCGTCCCTTCTCGGTCAGAAGCACACTCCGCAGGCCGCTCCCAGGCGGTACTGCGCTAACGTCGTTACTGGTCAAGCGCTGGAGCAAATCGCTGGTATCAGCACCAACGGCGTCAATGACGCCATACGGCTCAGACACGAAGTAGCCTACCATTACGCGTATGCAAGGATTGCGGTGACAAGCAGAAAAGTCCGCTGGCGAAACTACACTACCTTCGGAGTAGTTTTGCCACGTAGTGTCGAACATCTCGGTGGTGGGTGTGCCTTCACTGAGCATTCTTCTCAGCACAGCACGTCGTAGGTTACAGCACCATGCACAAGCACCTGTGTGGTTGCTGTCCGTTGTGCTCATTGCACTGGTTGGCATCGAAGCAGCATCGCAGCAGCTCGGCACGTATCGAGTGGTTTTCCGAGATAAAGGACCGGGCGTCTTTCTGCCAGGAAGTGCACTCTATCGCGCTGCAGAGCGAGAACTCGATGCTCGAGCAATAGAACGTCGGAAAAAAGTTCTTCCTCCGGACTCTCTCGTGACCATCGAGGATGCGCCACTGTACGAGCCGTATCTGGAAGATGTTGCCCGAAGTGGGGGAAGGATTTTGCTCCGGCTCCGCTGGCGCAACTATGCAGTTATCGAGTGCGATGGGGCGACTGCAGACCGGCTCCGACAGAAACCGTACATCCGAGCCGTAGAGCCAACATCGGCACTGCTACGTCCCCAAGAGCACAGCACGTGGTGGCTAGCGCAGGAGCAGCCGGGACCATACCGCTACGGCGAATCACTCGAGCAACTTGCGATGGTAGGCTTGCCATTGCTCCATGCACTTGGCATTGCAGGGGACGGCGTGCTTGTTGGGTTGATTGATACTGGCTTTCGATGGCGAGTACATGAGGCACTGCGCAGTCGGCACGTCGTTGCAGAGCGTGATTTTATCCAGCTGGACACCAACACCGCCAACGAAGAGGGCGATCCTGCCAACCAAGACAATCACGGTACTGCGGTGTTCTCCGTCGTTGCCGGTTGGTATCCTGACTCTCTCATCGGCGGTGCTCCGTGCGCCTCGTTTCTCCTTGCCAAGACCGAGAACATTGCATCTGAACGGCACATCGAGGAGGATGCGCTTGCCGCTGCTCTCGAGTGGTTGGAGGGTCGCGGCGCTGATGTAGTCAATATCTCGCTTGGCTATGGCATGTTCGATTCGACGGAGGCGCAGTATAACCCGAGCGACTTCGACGGACGGACCACGATCGCAAGCGTTGCAGTGGAGGAAGCAGTGCGCCGAGGAATGATTTGCGTCGTCGCCGCCGGCAACAGCGGCGATGCTCCGCAAACGATCTTCGCGCCGGCAGATGCGCCCAGTGCAATTACCGTCGGTGCTGTAGCGAACGCGCAACTCGACATTCCGCGCTTTACCTCGCGCGGTCCAACCGCTGATGGACGGCTCAAGCCTGATGTGGCGGCACTTGGAGTCAATGTCCGCACGACAACCAATGCTTCGTCGTTTGGTTTTGGGGTTGGCAGTGGAACATCGCTGGCAACTCCGATTATCACAAGCTGTGTTGCTGCGCTGCTTCAAGCTCACCCGACACTCACGCCAGCGCAAGTGCACGAGCTTCTCCAATCGCAGGCATCGAACGCAAGCGAGCCGAATACTGCAATTGGTTTCGGTGTCCCAAACGTTTACCGTTCTGCGCTCCAGTGGGGCATTGTCTGCTCACCGCCAATCATTATCCCGCAAGCGGACAGTGTTCTCGTTGGCATCGCCGCCACGAGCCTTACTCCGATTACCTCAGCCGAGCTTACGATTGAGAGCACCGGTCGTACCGAGCAGATACGGCTTGGATCAGCAGGGAATTTGCACTTTGTACGCATCCCTCGTCAGGGAAACGATTCGCTTCGGCTCTGGTTTATGCTCAGCGACGGACAACGCACACGTCGCCATCCCGTAACTGATGCATTCTACGTCCGCACGAGCGATACACTCTTGCCCTGTGGCTGGCAACGTGAGAGCATCAACGCAATTGCCTCTAGCAGGATGCAGGAGAGCGCTCCACTTGCACAGTCGGGCATCGCACTCCCACTGGAGCAGCCATATCTACCGATTCCTCAGCGTTGGGTTGGGATGCGGTATGCGGTGTTCGATCTCCAACTGCGAACTTGCGCCATAGTCACAGTGCCACTTGGCGCCGAGAGAGTCCGCCTGCCCATCGAGCAACGCGGAACCTACCTCGTCCGGTTCGAAAACAGCGATGGCGGTATTGTTTCACACCTTGTGTTGGTGTACTGATGGCAAAGCAGGTTCTCATCACTGGCGCCGCTGGAGGACTTGGCCAGCACGTCACGCAATTGTTCCTCAATCGTGGCTGGGAGGTGATCGCAACAGCACTCACCGAAGAAGAGCAGCATTGGCTTGGGTCGCTACCCCACTGCCGGACGATTCTATGTGATGTCACCCGCCCTGACCAGGTAGCGCAACTTGCCGCTGAGCTCCCACCAACGCTCGATGCAGTCATCCATCTTGTTGGTGGCATCCGTGCCGGGAAGCCAATCGAGGAAACAGCCGAAGAGGATTTCCACTCCATGTGGGAACTCAACGCGCACAGCACGTACCTTATCCTGCGAGCAACGCTGCCCATCTTGAAGCGGACTGCGGGCGCATTTGTTGCAATCGGCGCAAAAACGGTGCTCCACACCGAAATCAACAAAGCGCTCTACGGCGCAGCGAAAGCAGCGGTCGTGCACCTTGTCCTCGCCGCAGCAGAAGAAGGACGCGCAAGCGGCATGCGTGCGAATGTCATTGTACCGAGCGTCCTGCGGACAGAGGCCAATCTCCAATGGGCGCGCAACGGGGAAGAGCAAGGGTGGGTTGATCCAACCGATGTCGCCGAGATGATTGCGTTTCTCTGCAGTGATGCAGGACGTGGGGTAACTGGATGTATCGTGCCGATGTACGGCAAAATCCCAGCATAGCGGTGGGCTTCTATTGCTGCGGAAGGAGCACCGTTGCTTTTGTCCATGACGGCGGTGGCTCCGGGGCAATTGGCAATGCGAGCAGCCCGCCATTTGCCCAGAGTGTGAGTTGATCGGCAAAGTTGCTGCTGAGCGGGTTTCCTGAGACCCCACCTGGAAGGATGGTGTACACAACCGTATCCCGCAACCGTGCAACAAAGCGAAGTGATGCGCCAACCGAAAGATCGAACGGCTTGGGGATGCGCCATAAGCCGTTGGCTACGGTCGTTGCATCTCCACCAATTGAGTTCAAGCGTCGCTCCAAAAGCGGGCGATACGCGGCAACGCTTGCCATCGGATGAGCCAAGACAAGCTGGTGTACCTGCCCCCATCGCCATTTCTGTAGGTCGGGGTCAATGCGAGTGCGTCCATGTTCGATCGCTTCACGGAATGCCAGTGCGATCGCCCTGTCACGCAGTCGTACCGCTGTTGCTGAATCAGGATCGAACCACTCGGTAGGACGTGCCAGAATCTCCGGAAGCCGCCGCAGGGGCAGTGAGGCGATGAACGCGTAGCGTAGATACTCGTCTTGCCGGAGGTGCACCCGAAATGCAACGTTCATCAACCGTTCAAGGAAAATGCTGTAGAGGGCGCTGGCAGGTGAGGAGGGGAGCATGTACCCATCCCAGGTACGGAGAAGCTCGAGCGCACACCGCCCAAGGCTATCGAGCGGGCTTCGCTCCAATGTTGGCAGCACCAGCCCTAGTAATTGCTCAGCATACGGCGATTTCAAATCAAGTTGATCGCGCTGGGCATCGCGTTCGGTGTATGTGCGCTGCATGGAAAGAAGCTGGAAAATCCGCTCGGCACGCGAGCTTGGCTCCCAGAGATTCGAGAGAAAGATGCTACTCGAATCGGCAGTTTTATTGTTTGCGCTGAGCACAAAGCCGGTCGCCGGATTATAGACTGCTGGTAGCACTCCACGGAGAATGCCGTGCCAGCTGTAAGCAGTATCCCACCCCGGAAGGGGAAGGTTGGGATTGCCGGCTCCTCGCCGCGGAACATACCCTGCAGGCTGAATACCGACGTTCCCTGCAGCATCGGCATACGTAAAGTTCAGTGCAGGTGCACCCCACCAGCGAAGCGCTGCGCGGAAATCAGCCCACGATTTGGCACGCATGACGCCCAGCATTGCACGGATTTCATCGCTCGGCTCATAGCCTGTCCATGCCAGGGAGAGCATGTAACGCTCCGGGAGCGACGGCACACTGCGGAGCCGAGGGAAACTGATGAGAGAGTCGCCGAGCGAAGCCGGATGCGCATCCGAAATAATCGGCCGCTTGCCGACCATCCGAACCGCAATGATGTGCATTTTCCCACCCCGGATGGCAATTGTATCGTGTCGTATGCGCAGCTTCGTTGGCCGGCCTCCGATAAGGACGGTGTTGCTGTTGGGAGAATCAGCACGCTCGAGGAAATAATCGCAATCGTCCAGCATGACGTTGGTCACACCCCAGGCATGCGCGTGCGACCGACCAATGAGCAGCACAGGAATTCCCGGCAGTGTTGCACCGATGACGTTATAACTTGGCGAGGTGAGATGAACCTGATACCATCGCGGTGGCAAGCCAAGCACGAGGTGCGGATCGTTTGCCAGTACGGCGTCAGGTTTGCCATCGCTGACGGTTCGGATGGCCCAACAATTGCTCCCACTGCCGAGCGCGTCGAATCCAACCTGCGTGCGTGCGTGCGCATACTGCTGACATGCACGTTCGAACAGCTCGCCGAGCGAGCTGTCAGCCCCACGCGTGGCCTGTGTGTTCCGGGAATTTGGGACAACTGTTGGGGCAGATTTGGGATAGCCCGGGATGAGTGCCAAGGCACGGGCCACCCCATACCGATCGGCAATTTCCCCGAGCGCAAGATCGCTCCAGAAACTCATGCTCATGTCGAATGCCATCAGCCGCCCAATTGCTAAGCAATCGCTCTCGCGCCATGGGGTGGGCTGATAGCCGAGAGCGCCGAATTCGAACGGCAATTCCTTCCGGTGTCTTTCGATGAAAAGGTTCACCCCTTGCGTATATGCCGCAAGCACACGCTTCGACTCGGCAGAAAGAGCCGGAAGCAGAACATCATCGGCAATGCGTCCAAGCAACAGCGTACGGAAGAACGCATCGGTCCCGACAAAATCTTCGCCGAAGATTTCTGCCAATTGTCCGCGTGCAATGCGGCGGTAGAGGTCCATCTGCCAAAGGCGATCTGCTGCGTGGGAATATCCGAGTGCGCAGAAGGCATCATCGTCGCTGCGGGCGATAATGTGGGGAATACCGAACTCGTTCCGCCAGATCGTGACGGTATCGCCGACTGCATTGGTCATGAGCGCTTCTCCTGGTGCAGGCGCGCGAAAGGCAAGCCATATCCCGAATGCAAGGATACTTGCAGCGATAACGGCCAGGGTTATCACTGCTGCGAGAAATCGGCCGACGGTTGCAGGGGTGCGTGCTATCTGCATTTCTTCGTGCAATCCGGGTAGTAGCTCAAGCCCGCATCGTGCGGAATGGTGCAAGCTTTGGTGCGCAAAAATGCAAGCCTCCCTTGTGCAGAGATACGTCAGTATCCCAGGATCGGAGAAGCACTCATACGTTCAAACGATCTGCTGCACCTTCGCGTCTTTAGCACCGGCATAGAAGTTGCTCGGTTTTCCCAGGCGTGCGGTACACGCTAGAAGAGCAGCTCCAGATGGCAGTAATTTCGCCGACGGAATCACCAGCAATGGATGGTATGTTTTCCCCCAATGACGTGTACGTCGAGGAGCTTTACTACCAGTACCTCCGCGACCCCAATTCCGTCAGTCCCGAGTGGCAGGAATACTTCCGCACCAATGCGGTAGATGCTCCCCAACAATCAAACGGCAAGCAGCGTATCGTTGCAACGCCAGCAGTGCCACCCGTCACCAGTAGAGGTGCAGGAGAAGCAGCTGCACCCCAAGCGTTGCCGGTGACGGAGATCAAAGGCCGGCTTGGGTCAGGGGTGCAAGCAGAGCCACTGTCAGGTATCCGAGAGCGAATTGCAGAGAACATGACGCGGAGCCTTGCTGTTCCTACTGCGACCTCGGTTCGGGACATTCCTATCAAGGTGCTCGAGGAAAACCGCTTGCTGATCAACGACTTTCTCACCTACCGCGGAAAGCAAAAGCTCAGCTATACGCACATCATTGCGTGGGCAATCGTCCGCGCCTTGCGGAAGTTCCCACAGCTCAACGACAGCTGCCTCCTTGGCGACGATGGGAAATACTACCGCATCCGCCGTCCATCAATCAATCTCGGACTGGCAGTAGATACCGTCCGAAGCGATGGCACGCGAGTGCTCGTTGTTCCTTCGATCAAAGCAGCGGAGACACTGACGTTCGCTGAGTTTGTCGAGCAATACAACGAACTCATCGAAAAAGCGCGCCGTGGCAAGCTCTCCGTCGAGGACCTCACCGGGGCTACGGTGACGCTAACCAATCCTGGGATGATCGGCACAGTGATGTCCATGCCACGTCTGATGGAGGGGCAGGGGCTTATCATCGCAACTGGCTCGATTGATTATCCAGCTGAGTTTTCTGCTGTCATGCCGGACGTGCTCGTCACGCTTGCTGTCAGTAAGGTTATGACTGTAACGAGCACCTATGACCATCGCATCATCCAAGGAGCCGAGTCCGGGGAGTTTTTGCAGTATCTCGAACACCTCCTCAAGGGCGAAGGGAATTTCTACGACCAAATCTTTGCTGCGCTCAAGATTCCACTGGAGCCGTATCGCTGGACCTCGGACAACCGGCTCAATCCATTCGGCCCGCAGGAAAAAGAAGAGCAGCTCGAAAAAGAAACGCTCGTCAACAAACTCATCAATGCCTATCGGGTTCGGGGACACATCAGCGCTGACATCAACCCGCTCGGCTACGAAGCCTTCCACTACCCTGAACTGCAGCTGTCGTACTACGGGCTGACAGTGTGGGATCTCGATCGTGAATTCGATACGGGCGGACTCGGCGGCGTCAAGCGAGCGCCACTCCGGGAGATTCTCCGAATGCTCCGGAAGACGTACTGCGGGCATATCGGAATTGAGTACATGCACATTCAATCGCCTGAACAGAAATTTTGGATTCAAGAGTACGTTGAGTCCACCCGCTTTGAGCGAACCTTTACCCCAGAAGAGCGCCAACGCATCTACCGCAAGTTGATGGAAGCGGAGATGCTCGAATCGTTCATCAACACGAAGTTCATCGGCGCGAAGCGCTTTTCGATCGAGGGGAGCGAAGCGTTTATTCCGACGCTCGACTACGTGCTTGGCTGTGCCTCCCGCGCCGGACTGAAAGGTGCGGTGCTCGGCATGGCCCACCGCGGGCGGCTCAACGTGTTGGTGAACATCATGGGGAAAAAGCCTGAGAAAATTTTCAACGAATTCGAAGGAATCTTCGATGGGGAAACCGTCCTTGGGAGTGGTGACGTCAAGTATCACCTTGGTTCACAGGCGATCTACCGAGCACCAGATGGGAAGGACGTCTCCGTCGTTCTTGCACCAAATCCTAGCCACCTCGAGGCGGTCAACCCCGTCGTCGAGGGTATGGCGCGTGCCCTCTGCGATGAGTTCGGCGATCGAACGTACTCGACAGTACTCCCAATTCTTGTTCATGGTGATGCTGCCTTCGCAGGGCAGGGAGTCGTGCAAGAGACGCTCAACCTCTCGCGACTACGTGGCTACCGCACCGGAGGAACGATCCACATCATCATCAACAACCAAATCGGTTTTACCACATCCCCCGAGGATGGGCGTTCGACACCGTATGCAAGCGGCGTTGCAAAGTTTTTGCAAGTACCCATCCTGCACGTCAATGGGGACGACCCAGAGGCATGCATTGCTGCGGCTCAGTTTGCATTCGAATACCGCCAGCGTTTCGGCGACGATGTCGTCATTGACATTTACGGCTACCGCAAGTACGGTCATAATGAAGGCGATGACCCAACAGCAACCCAACCGCTTCTCTACCGAGCAATACGACAGCATAAGCCGGTACGCCAACTTTACCGCGATCGGCTTTTTGCCGAGGGCGTCCTCACTCCCAATGAAGAAGAGCAATTATCCGCTGAATACCATGCACTCCTGGAGATCGCATTCGACCGACGGAAGGAGACCCGTTCCGAACAGCAGCAGCGCGTGCAGCCATCGGAGAATCTCCTTGTGCCGGTGCCAACAGGAGTGCCACTCGAAACACTCCAGCGTATTGGCGAACGCATCACGACTGTCCCCGCTGGTTTCAATCTCCACCCCAAAGTTGGCGAAGAGCTCAAGCGGCGGCGCCAGCAAGGTCAATCACCGCAGTCGCAGGTTTCTTGGGGAATGGCCGAAGCGCTGGCATTCGGGTCACTCCTGCTTGAACGTCGGCCAGTACGACTTACCGGGCAAGACTCCCAACGCGGGACGTTTAACCACCGGCAAGCTGTCCTACACGATTACCAAACCGATTCGATTTACATCCCGCTCAACCATATCGACTCGGAGCAAGAGCGGATTCACATCTACAACAGCCCGCTTTCGGAGTACGCTGTCCTCGGTTACGAATATGGCTACAGCACGATCCGCACTCGTGGCTTGACACTGTGGGAAGCACAGTTTGGCGACTTTGCAAACGGGGCACAAATCGTCATTGATCAATTCATTTCGAGTGGGGAAGAAAAGTGGGGTCAGGTTTCCAACCTCGTGCTCCTGTTGCCCCATGGGTACGATGGACAAGGTCCAGAACATTCCAGTGCACGACTCGAGCGCTACTTGCAACTCTGTGCCGAAGAGAACATGTTCGTCTGCTATCTAACCACACCGGCACAACTGTTTCATGCGCTCCGACGACAGGTCCATGCTCCATGGCGTAAGCCATTGATACTGCTCACACCGAAAGGATACCTACGAAAGGTTTCTTCACCACTTGAGGAGTTAGCAACGGGCACGTTCCACGAAGTCTTCGATGATGCAACCATCACCGATCCAGCCTCCGTTGAACGTGTTCTTTTTGTCAGCGGGATGTTCTACTACGAACTGCAAGCAGCACGAACAGCGCGAGGACTTGACAGTCGCGTTGCAATCGTCCGCATCGAGCAGCTCTACCCACTGGCAGTCAAACAGCTCCGGCAGATTCTTGACCGTTATCCCAATGCTCGAGAGATTGTCTGGGCACAGGAAGAACCGCAGAACATGGGAGCATGGCAATATATGTTTCCACACTTGATCACACTCGCGGCGCATCGCCGTATTTGCTATGCCGGGCGGCCCGCAGCTGCAAGTCCAGCGACTGGATCATTCCTCGTGCACAATCAAGAGCAAGAGGCAGTTCTCGCAAGCGCCTTCGATAAGCTCGAACCAGTTTTCGATTGCTCAGCCAGTTAGGAATTATTCTCCGACACGGGGATTTAGTTCTTTGGTCAAAAGGGGACGATTGAATGAAGCAAGTCTCAGATACAGCGCGATGTTTTTACATAATAACTCTTGTATCACACCGCCGACACTGGGATATTTTCGCCCCGCACACTGTATTTTCGTGATAGCCTAGCTGAGCAGCACAGCGGCGCTGATACCCCCGGAACAGCATAATTTGGAGCCAAACGCCTTCACAAACGTAGAAGCGATGCCTACTTCCTTGGACGATACCACGATAGAACGTGCTGTCGCTACACGCAAGCGACGACGGCGTAGCAGATCTGAAGAGCCAAGCTCACGCAATGCAGCCATCATTGGAATCCTGCTAGCTGTCGTAACTATCCTGTTGGGCATTGCGCTCCTGTCGTATTCGCCAGCCGATCAATCGAACACAGAGGTTTCTGTTGGCGAACTTCTGCGACTTCTCCGTAACGATGATGCTGTCCGGGCTAAGTTTGAGACAACGCATAACTGGCTGGGACTTCTCGGCGCAGTAATCGCTGATTTTCTTTTGCATGATACATTCGGCTATGCTTCAGTGCTGCTTCTTGCCTTACCGTTATGGTGGGCTCGCGACCTTTTCCGCATGGGCACCGTCCAAGATGCAACATGGCGTAGAAGTGCGCTGTTGCTTCTCTGCGTCTGTGCCTGGTCCCTGTGGTTTGGGTCGCTGCGGCTTGTTTGGAACGGACTTGCCGTCGAGTGGAGCGGCCTTGTCGGTGAATTTCTTGCAACGATAAGTGCGGCCATTGTCGGCACCGTAGGTGCTATCGTGCTCAGTTCGGCAGCGCTCTTTTTTGCATGTGTCTTTGCTACGGGCACAAGTCTCGTAGCTCTTGTCAATCGGCTAAGAGCTGCAGGTGGTCATGCAGCGTCAGCAATTGGGAAACGTATTTATGCCCGAAAGGCCACCCCGACAACACCGCAAAAATCTAATGAGCACGAATCTGAAAGTGCCGGCGAGCTTTTTGCCTTCCTCCGACGCACTGCGCAAGCGGAGCCACGCATCGTAACGCCCAAAGAGGAGGACTTTCCTCCCACCCCAACGCGTCCATCCAAACAATCAGCGCAAGGAGATAGTACGCCACCTGTAGCTCCCCCGCGGAAACTGACACTAACCCTACAACCATCGCCACCAAGTAATCATGCCCCCCAACAGTCCCTCTCGCAAGAGCAACCACCGCATGCGATAGATCGCATACGCCCGCATACCGACGAGACGATTCTCTTTACACCGCCACCGCTTGATCTCCTCTTATCGGGCAAAGAAGAGCAGCACATTGACGAAGAGGAGCTCAAAACCAACGCACGCTTGCTCCAGGAAAAGCTCGAAACATTCAAAATCAAAATCGAGAACGTCACCGTCATCCCCGGTCCGGTAATCACGCAGTACGAGTTCGTTCCAGCCGCTGGTGTCAAGATCAGCCAAATCGAAGCACTCGCTGACGATATTGCCCTCGCACTGAAGGCAAAGGGCATTCGCATTATCGCACCAATACCGGGGAAAGGAACCGTTGGGGTTGAGATTCCCAACCACACCCCGAGCTTGGTTCGCTTCCGAAGCATCGTTGCTTCCCGGACATTCCGCGATTACCGAGGGGATCTGCCTCTTGGGCTTGGCAAAACCATCACTGGGGACGTCTATTGCTGTGACCTTGCAGAGCTCCCCCACCTGCTGATTGCCGGCGCGACTGGTTCGGGAAAGTCGGTCGGAATCAACACAATCATCATGTCCCTCCTCTACAGGCTGCATCCGCGCCAGTTGAAGTTCGTCATCATCGATCCGAAGAAAGTCGAGCTGACATTTTACACCAAACTCAAGCATCACTACCTTGCAGCATCGCCTGACATTGACGAGGTCGTCGTCACATCTCCTGCCAATGCTGTCGTCATCCTCAAAGCATTGGTGGCAGAAATGGAACAGCGCTACGACCTGCTTGCTAAGGTTGGTCAGCGCAAGATTAGCGACTACAACCGTAAGCTCGCCGAAGGCACACTCAAACAAACCCATGATCAGCCACTGGAACCGATGCCGTACATCGTCGTCATTATTGACGAGCTGGCAGACCTGATGATGACCGCCCGGAACGATGTGGAAGATTCAATCATCCGCTTGGCACAACTTGCACGCGCAGTCGGCATTCACTTGGTCGTAGCAACGCAGCGTCCATCGGTAGATGTCATCACCGGGCTGATCAAAGCGAACTTCCCTGCTCGCATTGCCTACCAGGTCGCTTCGAAAGTAGATTCGCGCACCATCCTCGATACTGTCGGTGCTGAACAACTGCTCGGCAATGGCGACATGCTCTTCACACCGGGCGGACAACGCCCGATTCGACTGCAGAATTCCTTCATCACCACCGAAGAAGTTGAAGCGATCACTGAGTTCATTGGTAAACAGCGCGGCTATTCGACGCCGTACATGCTCCCGTCAGTCGCTCAAGGCACAAGCCGAAGTAGCGAATCGGACGCCGAATTCGATCCTCTGTTCGTCGAAGCTGCGCGGATTGTTGTCCATGCCCAACAAGGATCAACGTCTCTCCTCCAACGGCGACTCCGCATCGGGTATTCCCGTGCAGCACGAATTGTTGATCAGCTCGAAGCGGCAGGAATCGTCGGTCCATTCGATGGGAGCAAAGCACGCCAAGTGCTGATCGAAAGCGATGCTGAGCTTGACATGCGGCTAGGAGAATTGGGACTGATCTGAGCACACGATCAATATTCTAACGTTTGCAAAACGAATACCAGTGTTCCGGGGTCGTTTCCTTTGCTGCCGTAGCTCCCCGCAGTCAGCTGTTGATCGATGGGAATTTTCTTGCCCGTCAAGAAACTGAATAGTCCTGGGTCGCGGAAGAAACTTGCGATGCGCTGGCGGTTGTCCGGGCTAAGGCCGAGAATCCACATCACCAAGAAAAACGTCATCATCGCTGTCATAGATTCTGCGTAGGAAACTTTCCTGGCGCCGCCACGGTGGCCGTGGTGTTCACTGCGCTTTTTCTTCTCGACGGTGAGCGGTTGCTCGTTCGGTTCCGTGGGCTACATCGAGCTCCAATTAGCGAACAGACTTGATGACACCAACGAGAATGAACATGGACGAGTTACAGCAGTGTTGACGCGCTACATTCGAGCAGAAGCACCATGCCAGCCAACTGTAGTGCTGCTTTCAGCGCAGCCGGGCGCGCAAGTACGACCGCGATGGATCGGCGTCCAGTGCGCGCTGCCACCAGACGTGCGCTTTGTCGGCTACGCCCATTCTGCTGTAATTATCGCCCAGGTGTTCAAAAAGTGTAGCCGATGGGCGTTGGCTCATGGTAACAGCACGCTCGAGATACTCCCCCGCTTCTTGATAACGACCAAGCTTGTGGAGTACCCAGCCATAGGTATCCAAGTACGAGGGGTTCGTGCTGTCAGCGTCGAGTGCGCGTGTGGCAAGCTCGAGCGCTATCGCCAAACGCTCACCACGCTCGGCGAGGATGTATGCAAGATTATTTGCCGCAGCTGCATTCGATGGGTCGTAGAACAGCAAACGTTCGTAGAGAATGATTGCGCGATCGCGTTCACCGAGCGAATCAGCGTAGTATGCTGCATAGAAGAGCGTCGCTGGATCGGTGCTATCTCGCAGGAACGCCTCCCGGAGCAATTGCAGCCTTCGATCGGGAGGAAGTGTACCATAGGTCCTCGCAAGGTAGAACTGTACGCTTGGGATCCACCAATCGCCAGCAGTACTATCGCGCTTTTCCAGAAGCTGCTGAGCACGGTCGGCGTATCCGTACTGTGCCAATGCATCGCACAATGCGAGCGCATCGTTTCTTCCCCAGTCACGGCGCGATGCAAGAGCACCTGCAAGGACAAGTGCAACATCCCCAAGCGAACGCTCAAGGAGTATTCTTGCCACTACGACGCCATAGTACACAGGCAAATCTTGCCGCTCCTGCAGGAAGGCACTCGTTTGGAGAAGGATTGGCGTTGGCGCCGAAGAGTGTGCAACCATCTGTAGCCACTCGCCAAGGTGAGTGCTGACGTCTACACTCTCCATGTGGTAGAATGCGTAACGCACAAAAAACCATGCAGAATCCCACTGATTGCGCTCCGCATAGAGCAAGCCAAGCATCCGCGCAAGTTCCGGATGATCGGGATTTTCGAATAACGCCCAGCGGAGAAGAGCTACCGCTTCGGTGGTGTCTCGATGCTCGACGCAAAGTTCAATCAGGTCAGCGGCGATTTCCTCAGCAGTGGTTTCGGCCAGGACTTCGCGCAAGAGTGCAATTGCGCGGACCGTATCACTTGCACGAAGTAGATACGCCGCACGCAGCCGGTTCGATAAACTTGAATCGCGCAACAGTGCACGCAACGCGTGCTGCGCGGCACGTGCAGGGTCGCTGACAGCGTAGAGCTCCGCCAAGAGCTCGTCTGCATCTTCAGCGGTACTGTCGAGCATGAGTGCACGCTCAGCCGCAGCGATGCTCGGCTGCAACTCCCCTACATCCCGGTAGGCTTTCGCCAGGAGAAGCCACAGGATGCTGCACGTGGAATCACGTTCGATCGCGTGTTCAACTTCGCGTTTTGCACGGTGGGGGTATCCAGCAGCAAGGTAGGCTGTTGCGCGTACAACAAATGGTGCAATGTCGCTCCGATACCGACAAAACGGCTGCTGTCCCTCTGCAGAGCCTACGGACGCAACAGCAACGATCACAACCAGAAGCTTCCGACGGATAGCTCCGCAGAGCAATTTCCCCTTGCATTCGAAGTTCCTACCCATGGTTACGGTGCTCGAAGGTTGCGAGCGGTCTCCACAAGCACGTGCTAGCAGCCCTAAAGGTTGAAAATCAGGTGCGGACTCACTCAAGAGCGCAAGCGAGCGCGTTGCTGCCCATCAGCGCTGTGCGTCGCGAAGCATCGCCTGCAAACCTTTCTTCGTAACGGTCTTGATTGCACGTGTTGTCAATCGCAGCCGCACAAAGCGCTTCTGTTCATCGTCCCAAATGCGCTTGTACTGTAAGTTTGGCAAGAACCGGCGGCGACGTTTGTTATTGGCGTGCGAGACATGATTGCCGTAAAGCACCGTCGTGCCGGTCAACTGACACCGCTTCGACATAGAAACCTCCAATTCCGATGAGCACGCAAAAATACGGCATGGTTCATCCTGCCATACCACCGTCGTTTGCGGCGATGCTTGTATTGAGCGCTGGTGGGTGGGTTGGAGCGCTGCTGATGCCCATGCCTCCTGCGATTGTCTTCCCCCTTGCCGCCGGACTCTTCCTCCTCTGTGCTTCTGGATTGTGGATCGAGGAGATACGTCGGTGGAGTTTCCTCCTCGGTTCGCTGATGGTTGGTGTATGTCTCGGTGTACGAATGAACCTGCACCTGCCGATTGCATCCCACGAGCCTGGTGATATGCCTGCATGGCTCGATGGGACAATTCGCCAGGTTCTCTCTTCCAGTGGCAGCCGGATGAGCTGCATCATCGAAGGGACACTTGATCCGAAACTTCTTCCGCCACGTCAGAACGTGCGAATCCTTGTATATGCCGAACCGCCGCCGATATCTCTATCCGAGCTTCCTGGCAGACGCGCCGTTGCAACTGTTGACGTACGGATTCCCCGCAGACGCGAGCTACCCTACGGAATTTCTGAATGGCAAACAGTTGCTCCATACAGTGCCGAGCTTATTGCATATGCCAAGGGTGGGACATTTGCAATTCTTGAAGCGGAACCAGCGGCTCAGAACTGGATTGCACGGCTTCGCCGGATGCTCCTCCGTACGACTGACAGCATCTTTGCTGATGCTCAATCGCGCACGTTCGCACGTGCCCTCATTCTCGGAGACCGTTCACTGCTCGATCGTCAGACACGCCAACTATTCAGCCGAACTGGAACAGCGCATATCCTCTCGGTCAGTGGCTTCCACGTTGGAGTTGTGGCTGCACTGCTTGCGCTCATCAGTACGATTGTGCGGGATCGGCGTGTGCGTTTTGCGTTGTTCGTTGCGGGCGTGTGGCTCTATGTGCTGCTAACCGGTGCACAACCCCCTGCTATCCGCGCTGGTGCTGCAGCGACTCTTGGCGCCGCTCTCCTGCTTGCGCAACGCTGGATTCCTCCCCTGCACGCTGTCGCTCTTGTTCTTTGGGTGATGATTGCAATCGAACCGAACCTTCTGGTTTCGGTATCCTTCCAGCTTTCTGCAGCAGCAGTCCTTGGAATCGTTACGATTGGCTCATCGCTCTCCCAGCGGTGGAAGGCGCTGCTACACTCTAAGCTGCTTCAGTGGATTGCTGCAAGCATTGCTATCACGATCGGTGCAACGTTGGTGACTGCTCCGCTTGTTGCGTACTACTTTGGAGTTGTGCCGGTTATATCGCTCGTCGCAAACATCGCAGTTGTCCCGTTGGCATCAGCGTTCATAATTGCAGGCATCGTTAGCATCGGGGCGGGCGTGATTTCCTTCGGGATTGGCCGGTTCTATGCGAGCGTCGCCGAGCTACTGGCGCAGTGGACGCTTTCGATCATCGAGCAAGTAGCCCAGCTCGACTGGTCGCTCGCTGGTCCCCTGCTTGTACCGTTGAGTAGCGGGGCAGTCTTGGCTGCATGGTACATCCTCAGAAGCACAAGCTGGAGGCATATGATCTTCCGTTTTGGTGCAGCAACGATAGCACTTGCTCTCCTGTGGGCTGTACTTGAATGCATTTGGCAACTACCATCGCAACGAGAGCTTGCCAATGGCGCAATAGCAGTCGAGTTTCGCGGCAAGGAAGCTGCGCTCATTACACTCAAGCGCAGGCTTTCTGTGACTTCTCCCCTTGCAAAAGAAATCGCCGACTACTGCATTCTACAACGCCGCAGTCGTGTTTACATCCGGGCTGCAACACCGGAAGCGCTGCCACTGGCACATTCGATCGCACGACGGCTTGAGCAATCCGCTACCACTGGCATCATTATTCGATGATTGAGCTTCTCCTGCATCGCAGCGGGCGTATCCTCTATGGCATTACACTGCGGAACGCTGGCAAGTGGAGTGCGCGCGGTTGGACTGCACTCCCCGCAAGCGACGTCAGTGTTCGCCAGGCGGAGTCAATGCGTCACGCGTTAGCACTTCAGCTGGGATTTTCACCGGAAGCGTTCATCGTTCCAAAACAAATCCACGGAACGACAATCGCTGTCGTGGACGGTCGAGCACCATCAGAGCCAGCCGATGGAGTTGTAACAAACCGCCAAGGGATTCTCCTCGGCGTAACGTGTGCTGATTGCTGCGGTGTGTTGCTCTGGGATGAGCACCAATCCGTTATCGCCGCAGTGCATTCGGGTTGGCGCGGTACCGCAGGGAACATCGCCGGCAGGTGCGTACGTCTTCTCTGCGAGCGCTTCGGTGTCGTTCCCTCGTCTCTCCATGCGTGGCTTTCCCCGTGTGCATCTGGCGCTCGCTACGTGGTTGGCTATGATGTCGCAGCGCATTTTCCTCGCTCAAGCAAGCCAAGACAGGACGGTTCCTATTTGTTCGACAACACTGCAGAAATTCGGCTTGAGCTGCTCGAGGCAGGACTAAGCGATACGAACATCGCCAGTGCAGGCATCTGTACAATCGAGAACGAAAACTTCCACTCCTACCGCCGTGATGGCGATCGTTCAGGCCGCATGGTCGCATTCATCGGAATACAGCAACACAGCTTGGAATAAGTGCAGCCGTATTTTTGCACAGCCTACATCACAGCACCATCTTCGTCATGCAGGAGCCTTCGTCCAAGAGTACACCAATGCACAAGCGATTTCCAGTGACTGTAGCTGGCATTCTGCTTTTTGTTGCAGCAGCAAGTCGGGTTCTCCCTCATCCACCGAACTTTGCCCCAATTACTGCAATGGCGGTCTTTGCGGGATGGATTGCTCCCAGCTATTGGGCAGCGCTTGGTCTTGTTACTGCAACAATGCTCGCAAGTGACGTTGGGCTTGCTCTCCTCCACAGCGATTGGGGTTACCTTTTCCACGGTATGTTGCCGGTCATCTACGGCACATTTGCGCTCATCATTGTCATCAGTCGCTTGGTTGGAAAGCAGCGCCGATCCTTCGGCGCTGTTGCCGCGGTCCTTGTTGGAAGCTCACTGCTGTTTTTTGTGGTAACGAACTTCTTCGTCTGGCTGCTCGGTTCGATGTATCCGCACACGCTTGAGGGATTGGCGACGTGCTATGCAATGGCGGTGCCGTTCTACCACGTCAATGGCCTTGCCCCGTTCGAACTTGTGCGGAATGCATTCGGCGGGGATATTCTCTACGCGCTTTGCCTTTTCGGTGCATATCGCGTCGCTGTTGGGCGCAGATGGACTGCTTCTGCGATAGTTACTCCCCGTGCAAAGCACAAGGCGCCCGGGATGCAGACTTCCATTGAGCGCTATTCCTTTTAGCGGCGATTGATTGCATCTGCAAACGTTTTGACTGCACGCGTCACACCTGCAACAACCCTTGCAGCATCCATCAGCGGCCCTTCGATTTTTTCCTGGAGTCGCTGCTCAAGCGTATTGATCCGACGCGAGATTTCCCGAAACTGCTCAAGGCTCTCACCCAGAACTGCTAATTTCTGATCTGCGTTATCAAGCGTCTTTGTTGCTTGTGCAGACATTGCCTCGACACTTCGCAGCAGTGATGGGAGTTCTCTCGAAAGGGTGGAAATCAACTCTTCCGACTGACGCAGCACGGTGCTCGCGCGCTCGGAAACATCCTCTAAACTTCGCAGCAGCCGTATGCCCCACACCGCCAAGGCTACTAGCGCAAGTGCAATTGCGGCGATGGCGACCATCAACAAAATTTCCATCACTCTTCGCTTGAAAGTTCGCTTTTGAAGGCTTCCACACTGGCTTTGGCTGCTTCCCGGACACGCTCGATGTTTTCCTGAATTTGCTCTTTAGCATGCGTTGCCTTTGTTCGTGCATCGCGGAGCACCTGTTCTGCGCTCGAGAGTAATTGCTCGGCGTGTTGCCGTGCTGCATCCACGATCGCCTGAGCACGGAGTTTCCCTTGATTGATTGCTACTGGCGGCAACTCCTCACCAAGCTGTTTGGGGTTGAGCGCCTCTTGAGCGCGATCGTACAGCTCACTGGTGCGCTCGGCAATGTCGCGACGAAGCTCGCGTCCGCTCTTGGGCGCAAAGAGCAGAGCAACGACAGCTCCGGCAAGACCTCCAATGAGTGCCCCCGTCACAAAGCCGCGGGCGTAGCTATTACCATCGGTGCGTTCCATTTCGATTCTCCTGACAGTGGGAAATACTTTTCGCTATAGACGATACCGCAAACTGTTTTAGTGCGCGCAAGCAGCGGCTGCCAACCCCAATGGCGTAGTTTTGCTTTATGCATCGCACGTTACGACAGTCACTTTCCATACTGGCGACTCTGGCTGGTGCTCTCTTGCTCGGCGGCTGCAATAGCTGCAACCGACCACACACTTCGCCTCAGCAACAAGCCGAATACAAGTCCACACAGATCCCACAGCCAGAAGCCGACCGTCTCTACGCTCTCGTTGCCCAGCAGCTCCAGTGGGGACCGCGCGTACCAGGGACCGCTGCGCACGACTCGTGCCGCCGCTGGATCACCGAGCAGCTCAAAATGCATGCCGACACTGTCTTCGAACAGCCGTTTACAGCCTCGGTCTATGGAAGGCGGTACTCGTGCACAAATATCATCGCTCGTCTCTTCCCCGAGCGGAGAGAACGTATCCTTCTCTGCGCACACTGGGATTCGCGTCCCCGAGCAGACGAGGACCCGATCCCCGAAAATCGCTCGTTGCCTATCCCCGGTGCAAACGATGGCGCCAGCGGTGTTGCTGTCGTCTTGGAAATCGTCCGGCTGCTACGCCAGCAGCCCCCTCACGGGATTGGTGTGGACGTTGTTTTCTTCGATGCTGAAGATATGGGGGCACCGTCAGATGCGGCGATGTTCTGCCTTGGCTCCAAGTACTTTGCTGCGAACTTTCCACTCCCGCTCCGACCGCGGTATGGGATACTCTTCGATCTTGTCGGCGACCACCAAGCGCGATTTTTCATCGAGGAGACATCCCAGCAAGCTGCACCATCGCTTGTCGAACGGCTCTGGAAGCTTGGACGTCTCTATGGGAATGGCACGTTCGTCGAGCAACGTGGTGGCAGTGTCGTTGATGACCACCATGCATTGATCGAGCTGGGCATCCCGACAGTGGACATCATTGACCTGGAATTAGTGGGAAATCAATCGCCGATCGAACGACGGCGGTACTGGCATACCCGGATGGACGACATGCGGAACATCTCCGGTCAAACACTCCAAAGCGTTGCGACCGTTGTGCTTGCGCTCCTGTACTCAGATACACCCTTCCCGCTATGACAATCGAGACCAACCGCACGTTTCTCCGTGTCGGCTTCTCTGCCCCACACGACCAAGACGAGCTTGTCGGACGGCTCGATCATCCCGCATTTCTCGGTGCCGAGGACGATGGGGATCGCTTGACTATCTGGCTCGATCCAACCAAACTCGGACCATCCGACGTTGGCGCGTGGCTACGTCATCGCCTCGGTGTACCAATTGCCGAGCTGGAGATTGAGGACGTCTCCACCACCGATTGGCTCGAGCAGTGGCGTGCATCGCTTGAGCCAATCACGATCGCTGGCGTAGTGACAATCATGCCCAGCACAACTGAAGCCGCGCAAGCTCACACTGACATTGTCATCGCGCTCGAACCGAAAATGGCGTTTGGAACAGGACACCATGCAACAACGCAGCTCTGCATTGAACTTCTGTTGGAAACTGTCGCACCGGGGCAACAGTGGACCGATCTCGGGACAGGAAGCGGATTACTTGCAATCGTCGCTGCAAAGCTCGGTGCGGCTCAGGTAGTGGCGCTCGACTCAGACCCAGACGCAATCGCAGAAGCTCGTGAGAATATCTCTGCGAACAACTGCGACGACACCATCGAGGTTCGGCTGGCAGATGTTACTGTGGACGAGCTCCCGCGTTCCGACGGTATCGTAGCAAACCTGCACAGCGAGCATTTGCTCCAGCTCGGCCAGCGCATGGCAGCCGCTCTTAGTCCAGGAGGTGTTGCCATTGTCAGTGGAATCCTAACATCGCAATCGAAACAAGTCGAAGCGGAGCTAACCCGATGTGGGCTTTCGCTCCTTGCCAAGCGTGAACGGGGTGAATGGGTAGCACTGCATTTCAGCAAACGATGATTGCTGCTGCTCTCGATATTGGCACAAACACGTTGCTCATGGCTATTGCTGATCTTTCTCCAGACGCGCTCTTGGGTGGCAATCCACAAAATGTCAGTGGGCAGGTGGCACCTTTCTTCTCGCACAGTTTGATCAGGAAAGTCATTGCCGATGAACACCGAATTGCACGACTTGGCGAAGGCGTTGACCGCAGCCAGTGGATTTGCCAAGCAGCGATTGAACGTGCATCTGCAATCATCCGCGAGTACCGTTCAATTGCTGATGCCGCAGGAGCTACTGCACGGATTGCTGTAGGCACAAGTGTCTTCCGTGCTGCGCGGAATGGCGCCGAGGTCGCCCATACTCTTGGAATGCTTTGGGGTGCGCCTGTGGAAGTGCTTTCCGGCCAGGAAGAAGCTCAACTATGCTATCGGGGCACAGTGTACCATAGAGAGCGGGCAGCAGTCCTCGATATTGGCGGTGGCAGCACTGAGCTAACCATCGGCGAGCATTCCCGTATCCTCGCACGCAACAGCATCGAACTTGGCGCAGTGCGCCTTGCCGAGCGATTTTGGAGGTCGTATCCTGCGCCTCAAGAGGCATTGAATACTGCGTGGCAGCACGCAGTGGAGACACTTGCGCCGTTTGCCGAGTTTCCTGCAGTTGAGCGCATGTACGCGGTTGCAGGAACACCGACGACGCTGGCGCTCATGGCGCAAGACCTCCAGCATAACAACTGGCAACGTGCCGAAGGCTACATACTCAAGCGCACAGCTATCGAGCGTCTTTGGCAGCAGCTTGCTGCAGCATCGCTCGAGGAGCTGCGCAGTATCCCCAGTGTCCATCCACAACGAGCGGACATCTTGCCGGCAGGCGTTCTCCTCCTCCGCGCTGCCATGGACGTTCTCGGTGTAGATGCTGCTATAGTCAGCACACGAGGATTGCGGTATGGAGCCTTTTGGCGGCTGGTAGAGCGCCACGAAAAATTTTGCCGGTAGCAATCTGCCCCTATCAATGCGCTCGTATATTTGCGTCGGAACATGTCTAACATCCTCTGTGGGGTTCTCATGCTCTTCAAACGGCCGCGATGGCTCGGTGTGGGAGCCGTCGTTATGATGGCTGGTGCGCTTGGCGGCTGCACGAAAATGATCCAGCCAGACCAATTGGCTGAACTCAAACAGCTTCGGGCACGCGAAGTCCAGCTCGCACAATCCATCCGCGATGGCGAATCACGCAAGCAACGTCTCGAACGAGAGCTTTCGTCCCGGCAGGACGAACTCAAGCGCTGCAACGATCTGCGAGCGACAATACAATCGCGATTGAGCGGCTATCCAGGTAATCTTGGCGATCCGCTCCCAGAGACGCCACCTGCTCCACCGGTTCAGAAAAAAGGTCGTAAGTAACACAATCAGGCAAGGAGACACCAATGCTATTACCCACAGTTGACCAGTGGAAACGGAGTACGCTGCTGTGTATCGGCGCATGTGCAATTGTGCTTGCGGTAGCAAGCTGCGGTTCATCGCAGGTCGTCCGGGCACCAGAAAGCAAGCCGGATAGCCTCTTGACCTACGACGAAGCCATTCTCCGGCTCGACGACTGGCGAATGCGCATCCGGAAACTCGAAGATGACGACCAAAAGATGCAAGGCGAAGTCAAAGCGCTCGAAGAACGGCTCAACGCAGCGGTGGCTGAACTCAAGCGCTGCCAAGATGAAACCAACAAACTCATTGGTGCCACCGATGCGCAGATCAACCAATTCCGCGAGCGGCTCGGTCGGCTCGAAGGGCGCATCCGTGAACTTCGTGCACTCAACGACAACGATTTCGAAGCTCGCCGGAGCGAAGTCTACGCACTCGCTGCAGAATGGAACCGCCTGCGAAATGAGAAAATCGCAGTGTTACCAGAATTTTTCGACCGAATGATTGCTGCACGGCGCGACATCCAGAGCCTGATGGATCGCAAGCCAGCCTGGCGTGGCAAGTATGTTGTCCGGCCGTGGAGCGAATCGAAAGATTGCCTCTGGAATATTGCAGGGCAAAGCGAGGTCTACGGCGATCCATTCCACTGGCCGAAAATCTGGCAAGCCAATACGGACCTCATCAAGAACCCCGACATCATCCAGCCAGGCTGGGAACTGAACGTACCTCCGCCAGGACCACTCACACCAGAAGAAAAGCGTGCCGAACGCCGCTACTGGCGGAAAAAACGCCAAGCAATGGCTGCACAACAAGAGCAAGCCATGCAACAATCCCAGGCGACACCATCACCGACTGGAGAATCCACCGAACGCGGAGAAAAACGTCCGTAGTTTCGGCGTGAGTCTGCTTGAGGGAGCATAGCTGTCGTGTTTAGGGCGCAGGTGCATCACCTGCGCCCTAGTTTTTTCTTGCTCCGGCGGGCTTGTTCGTTGTATATTTCGACGAGAATGTTTCACCTTTACAGGACTTGATGGAATACATCGAACGTAAGATCAAAATCGGCGAAGCTGACCCAATCGCACTGCTTGGCGCAAACGACGCACATCTCCACTTACTCGAGAGCCGTTTTCCGGCAACAATTATTTTCCGCAACAACACACTTTCCCTTCGTGGGTCTCCGGAGGAGATTCGCCAGCTTGAAAGCGTCATCAGTGAAATGCTCTACGTCCTCAAGCGCAAAGGGACGCTCACACTCGATGACGTTGAGGAAATTATCGAGCTGAGCGATAACACCCAGCCGAGCAGCTCCAGTGAGCAGCCCGTCTCTACTGGACGAACAGTCAACCGATGTTATCCTTTGGGGACGTAAGGACCCGATTCGTCCGCGCACCGATCGCCAGCGTGAGTACGTCGAGAAAGTCTCGCGGAGTGACATCGTGTTCGCAATTGGGCCAGCAGGGACTGGGAAGACGTATCTGGCAGTTGCGATGGCTCTGGCTGCACTTCGTTCAAATCGTGTTCAACGGATCATTCTCACTCGCCCTGCTGTCGAGGCTGGAGAGTCGCTCGGCTACTTGCCCGGAGACTTGTTCGAAAAAGTGCATCCCTACTTGCGTCCGCTGCTCGATGCGGTTTCCGATATGGTCGCGCCCGACAAACTCAAGAACCTCAACGAACGGCAGATCATCGAAATCATACCCCTGGCATACATGCGTGGACGCACGCTCAACAACGCGTTCATCATCCTCGATGAGGCGCAGAACACCACCGTCGGGCAAATGAAGATGTTCCTGACTCGGCTTGGGCATGGTTC
Source organism: Candidatus Kapaibacterium sp. (assembly GCA_026003495.1). Classification (GTDB taxonomy): domain Bacteria; phylum Bacteroidota; class Ignavibacteria; order Kapaibacteriales; family NICIL-2; genus NICIL-2. The sequence goes on from BPHK01000001.1 coordinate 1,359,368, forward strand.
AAAGGCGATCATCACTGGGGATGTCACGCAGATTGACCTTAGCTCCCGTGCGCAGTCCGGGCTGCTCGACGTTCAAGGAATTCTCCGCGGGATCGAAGGCATTGAGTTCGTGTATTTCGACAAATCCGACGTTGTCCGCCACCGGCTGGTTATGGACATCATAGATGCCTACGAACGGAGCGAGCAGCAACGCTCGCAGCAACAAACCCAAACGGATGCAGCACCGCAATGATCGAGCTGTTCCGCGTCGGCTTTGTGAGCGTAACACTGGTAGATGTGCTCGACATCGTGCTTGTCGCAGTGCTTATCTACGCTGTGTACAGCGCGCTCCGGGCGACAGTAGCGGTGCAAATTCTCTTCGGGTTACTGGCGCTTGTTCTACTGTCGTTTATCGTCAGTAGTGCGAACATGAAAGCGCTCAGTTGGGTGATCAGTTCCATCATGAACATTTGGCTGCTGGCCTTCATCGTGCTCTTCCAACCGGAACTACGCCGCGTGCTGACCGACATCACCCAGACGCGCCTGCTGAGAGTCTTCGGCCGTCGTGGGATCGAGCATACGATCGAAGAGGTGCTCGAAGCGGTCAAGGAACTCTCCGAAAAGCACATCGGTGCGCTCATCATCTTCACCCGTGGGCAGAACATCAATGTCACCATTGAAACCGGCATCCCACTCAAAGCGGTCGTTTCTGCCGAATTGCTCGTTTCGATCTTCAACCCTCGCTCGCCACTCCACGATGGTGCCGTCGTCATCGAAGGCAATACGATTGTCGCTGCCCGTTGCATTCTACCATTGAGCAACCAACGCAAGCTTGGCAACCGCAACTTAGGTACGCGTCATCGCGCAGCATTGGGAATCTCGGAACAGTCCGATGTGCTCACCCTTGTGGTCTCCGAGGAGACGGGCGCAATCTCCATCGCTGAAGGTGGCACCCTCACGATGGGACTTTCGCTTGCAGAACTCCGCGATCGGCTCTATCGGCAAAGCGCACGAGAAACGACCCTGACCTTAGTCGAGTGATTTCTTTGGCTTCTTTTCCAACCAAAGGCAGGCAGTTCGCTATTTTCGCGCGCGGTCAAGTTCCATGCGGCTTCGCCTATCCCAACTCCGCCAGGTTCGGAAGAAAGCAACGGTCAGATAGCGTGGAGTGCGCGTGGCACGCTTGGCCGCTTTTCTTTTTTGCTGCCAGACGATCGAACATTGCAGCATGAAACAGGTCATCTACATGAGCCACACACTCGATGAGACACGCATTGCAATCACCGAGCAGGGTGAGCTCGTTGAATATTTCGCCGACATCCCCGATCGCGAACGCCTTGTCGGAAGCATCTTCCTCGGCCGCGTCGAGAAAATTGTCCAGGGCATGAATGCCGCCTTTATCGACATTGGGCTCGACCAAGATGCATTTCTGCACTTCTCCGATGTTGACACATCCCTCGAAGAACATTACGATACCGACGACGATGCCGATGGCTCACTGGTAGCAGCAACTGCCGAACATCTTCCCCCTGCCGCTCGCCAAGCACTCCGCTTAGAGCAGCCGCGACAACGCTCCCGCACCAAACCGATATTCCGAACGAAACGCTCTGGTGAAGTGGTCATCAACCTTCAACCGCGGCAAATGGTCCTGGTGCAAGTAACCCGTGAAGCGTACGCCAGTAAAGGGGTTCGGGTGACTACGCGCATTACACTTCCCGGACGGTACGTTGTCTTGCTCCCGTTTGAAAACGTCATTGGGATTTCACGCAAGATTACGTCACAATCAGAACGGCGGCGGCTTCGGTCGCTGGCACGACAGGTTCTTCCGCCCGGAGCAGGATGTATCATACGCACTGCTGCGGAACATCAAACTGAGCACGAACTCCAACGCGATTGGGAAACACTGCTTGCCCAATGGCGCCACATCGAGCAACAACTTGCAAGCCGCACAAAGCCTGGTCTGCTCTACCGCGAAGAGAACATCGCCAGCAGCATCATTCGGGATTTACTTACACCGAACGTCGAACGCATCGTTGTTGATAGTTCGCGGCTCTACCGCACAATTGAAACGTATTTGGCAGAAACTGAGCCCGAATTGCTCTCTCGCTTACACCTACACCAGCTGCCCGTGCCGCTGTTCGAACACGTAGGAATTGCCGAGCAACTCCCACTCATCACTGCCCGCACAATCCCTCTGCCGAGCGGTGGCTCGATCGTGCTCGACCATACCGAGGCAATGCTCGTTGTAGATGTTAACACCGGACGGGCAACTACCGACGCAGAGCAAGAGCGAAATGCCCTCCGCACAAATTTAGAAGCTGCCGAAGCAATCGCCCGGCAACTTCGCCTGCGCGATGTTGGCGGCATCATCATCGTGGATTTCATTGATATGACCAGTCCAAAGCACCGCCAGCAACTGCTCGAACGTATGCGAACGCTCATGCGGCGCGACCGCGCAAAAACCGTCCTCTATTCGATTACAGAGCTGGGGTTACTCCAAATGACACGGCAACGCGTGCGGCAAAATCTCTTCGAATGGCTCACCGAGCCATGTCCTACGTGTAGTGGCGTTGGACGTATAAGCAACCGCTCGAGCGTCGCAAGCAAGCTCGATCGGTGGCTTGCACGCTATAAGCAGATTGGCACCGAACGCCGCCTGATCGTCCGCGTCCATCCTCTCATTGCATCGTACCTGAGCGATGGCTCATTGAGCCGCCTTGTTCGGCTCATGCTACGCCACTTCATTCGCCTGCGACTTGAGCCGGATCCAACACTTCCACAGGACACATTTCGGATCATCTCGTATCGAACAGGGGCAGATATCACTGCTCGGATACCCGAACTATGAGAACGCTGACTATTCTCGGTTCAACCGGCTCAATCGGCCGCCAGGCACTGGAAGTCGTCGCTGCCTACCATCCCGAAGTGCGTCTTGGCTTTTTGACCACAAACGCGAACGTCGAGCTCTTAGCAGAACAGGTCGAGCGTTACCGACCGTATGGAGTTGCCATCTGCTCTGAAGATGCCTACCAGGCATTTCGTGAGCGTTCGCGCTTTGATGGGCCAATCCTCTGCGGTGCCGAAGGAATCGCTGCTGCTGCTGCTTGGGAGGAAAACGATGTTGTTCTCTCTGCACTGGTCGGCTTTGCAGGGGTGGTACCTACGATCGCCGCTATTGAACGCGGTACGGCGATCGCACTAGCCAATAAGGAAACGCTCGTCGTCGCTGGCGAGCTTATCACTGCACGTGCGCAGGAGCGGAACGTTCCCCTGCTGGCTGTTGATAGTGAGCACAGCGCTGTCCTCCAATGTATCGTTGGAGAATCGCCCCACACAATCGAGCGCATCATCTTGACCGCAAGCGGTGGACCATTTCGCTCATACTCCCCAGAGCAGCTTGAACAGGTTACACCGGACGATGCGTTACGGCACCCAACATGGTCAATGGGTGCGAAGATCACCATTGACTCTGCAACACTGATGAACAAAGGGTTCGAAGTTATCGAAGCGCGTTGGCTCTTCGATGTTCCGCCCGAACGTATCGGTGTCGTCATTCACCCGCAGAGCATCGTCCATTCCCTTGTCGAGTTCTGCGATGGCTCGGTAAAAGCTCAGCTCGGCGTTCCCGATATGCGGCTCCCGATACACTACGCATTGACATACCCCGAGCGGCGCCCAACAGCATTACCGCGCATTGATTGGGAGCAGCTTCGCTCGCTGGACTTTGAACAACCTGACACGGTGCGATTCCCGTGTCTGCGATTAGCACTCGACGCACTGGCCAGTGGTGGTACTGCTCCAGCTATTCTCAACGCAGCCAACGAAGTTGCCGTTGCTGCTTTTTTGCAGCGCCAGATACACTTCCTCGACATTGCACGTGTCGTCGAGCGAACACTCGCTACAATACTACCGTCGCCTCTGACGTCGCTCGATGCACTCGCTGAGCTCGACCGTCACGCGCGGTTCGAAGCCCAACAAATTGTTCGACAGCTTCAGCAGGACGGTTGATGGAAACCCTGCAGATCATCGGCTCATTCGTGTTAGCGATCGTGCCGCTCATACTCGTGCACGAACTCGGTCACTTCCTGGCCGCAAGACTGACGGGCACACGTGCTGACATTTTCAGCATTGGGATGGGACCGAGACTCTTCGGTTGGAATCGCCGCGACGGCTTCGTCTGGGGACCGCTACCACCGGACTGGCGCGCTGATGGCGTCACCGACTATCGGGTGTCGCTCTTCCCAATCGGCGGCTATGTGAAAATTGCAGGCATGGTGGATGAAAGCTACGATACTGCTGCAATTGCTTCCCCACCACAGCCATGGGAATTTCGTGCCAAGAAAACATGGCAAAAAGTCTTGATGGTGCTTGGCGGAATTCTCATGAACATCGTCCTGGCGTATGTGTTGCTTGTAGGCATTGCCCTCGCCGTAGGAAAAACTGAACTTGCAACCCGAACGATTGCCTACATCACTCGCAATGCTCCTGCTGAGCAACTCGGGTTCATGAGCGGTGATGAGCTCGTTCGTATCGGCAACACCGAAATTCACTCTGTTGCAGAATTTCTCCAGAAGTTGGCTCAGGCTAGCTATCGTGGGGATGTTCAGATCACGCTTCGACGCAGCGGCCGTGACACCACGATTGCACTCTCTGCTGCCCAGCTCCGCCACATCTTGCCACAGCGTCCAGATCTCGGCATCGTTCCCGATGGCATGCGACCACTCATCTTGGGGGTTGAAACGCTCCGCCCTGCAGGAAAGGCTGGACTGACTGCAGGCGATACGATTCTTTCACTCGATGGCATCCCCGTTGCGTCGGTCGAGCAACTCATTGAGCTCCTCGGTGAACGAAAACAGAAACCAACGACGCTCGTGTACAAGCGGAGCGACGGCATTCACCGTACCACAGTTGTCCCCGACGAGAACGGTAAAATCGGCGTGCAGGTGAGCAATGTCATCACTGGGAGCATTGTCCGGACGCGATATTCCTTCATCGAAGCTGCAGAGCTCGGTGCTACGCAACTTTGGTCCTACACGACGCTCATGGTCCGATCCATCGGACTACTCGTGACTGGTGAGCAATCGCTCAAACAGTCAGCAGGCGGACCGATCATGATCGCGCGTATGGCCAATCAGACTGCTGATGCAGGCGCAGCCGCGTTCTTAAGTTTCGTTGCGTTGCTCTCGCTGACACTTGCAGTGATGAATATCCTTCCAATTCCAGCGCTCGATGGTGGGCACTTAGTTCTTGTCTTGATTGAGGGAGCGCTGCGCCGCGAGCTTTCGACGAAAGTCAAACTCGCCTACCAGCAAATTGGGGTCGTCCTGATCTTGGCACTCATGGCCGTCGTGTTCTACAACGACTTGACACGGTGATGCCGGCAGTAACGAGCCCACCAGAGATGGCATCAGCAGTTTTCAAACGATGGATCGTCTTGCTTGCTGCAATTGGGGGGGTACTTCTGCTTTCTGACCGTGCGCAGAGTAGAGCCACCTCGGGCATGGCTCGACAACCGCACGCTTACCAGCAGCTTTCTGATGGCATTGCGCTGCTATTGGCAACACCTCAACTCCATACGACGAAATTTGGCATTGCGGTGTACTCGCTCGACCGTGATACACTCATCGTTGCTCACAACGTGCACGAACCACTTGTGCCTGCATCGCTCACCAAGCTCTATTACACGGCAACAGCATTTGCAACGATGGGCCCGCGCTTTGCAATTCGAACCGTACTTGCAACCGATGGTGTACTGCGCGATGGAACGCTGGAAGGCAACCTCTACATCATTGGTCATGGGGACTGCTTATTGACGAACGCTGAGCTCGATGCGCTTGCCGATCGGTTAGTTGCACTTGGAATCAAGCGCATCACGGGTGCGATCGTTGCTGATGCAACACATTTCGACCCCATCACTGACCGCCAGCAGTATAGCGGTGATGCCGAGCGAATGGAAAATCTCCCGCCTATTACTGCACTCGGTATCGATGGGAACAGGTTCACTGTGATCGTCACACGCGGTGCTGGAGATCGTGTACGAGTACACACGTTGCCTGCCAGTAGCGGCGTTGTCGTGCAGTGGGCTGCACTGCCCAAGCCTTCTTCTCAACCTGCACCGCGTATCCGATCGAAAAAGCGTGTTCGGCAGCGTTACGGGGATCGAATCATCCAACATCGTGGCCGCAGACGCGCCCGATCCGTTACGATTGAGCCGGTGCGAATCAGCTCGGCTCTCCGCACCGACGGTGTACAAGAGATCCGCATCGTCGGCAAACCACGGCCGAATGCGAGTGTCTCATTTGCCGTCACGATGCTCAATCCTCCGCTGGCTACAGCAGGAGCGCTCGAGCGAAGCCTTGCTGCAAGCGGGGTACGCATCGAAGGCGGAATCCGACACGGCGCTGCACCCCAGAATGCTCGTGAGCTTACCACCTGGGAGCGCCCACTTCAAGATCTAGTGACTGTCTGCAACAAAAACAGCGACAACTTCATTGCCGAACACGTGATGAAAATCCTCGGAGCCTACTGCTGTGGGAACACCCAGTGCAACGTTCACGCGTATCGTACTGTGACGGCCCTGCTCGATTCGCTCGGCATTCGGAGCGAGGGGTGTGTGCTTTTCGATGGTTCTGGTCTTTCCCGCCGCAATCGGGTGACCGTTGCTTCACTCCTTGGGCTGCTGCGGTACTGTGCTCGGCAGAATTGGGGAGATGTGTTCTTTCAGTCGCTTGCAATCGCAGGATGCGACGGTACGCTTGCACGACGAATGAAAGGAACTGCTGCCGACAGTAACCTTTGCGGCAAGACAGGAACCCACCGTAACGTCAGCGGAATGGCAGGGATGGTGCGCTGTGCAAGCGGCGAGCGTTTCCTTTTTGCTGTGCTCTGGAATGGTAACAGTGTCGGGCTCTACAAGCGACTTGAGAATCAACTTGGGGAATTACTTGCATCATTCGGCTCGATGGAGCCAGCCAGCAGTGTTGGTACCTCGCCACCACGGTGAGGATCCCCGAGGCCTTCAATGAGCTCGCGGTGATCGCCGTGGTACCGTGCGCCAAACTGCGCGACGATTTGTGCCGCGGCTCGAGAAGCGGCATGGCCGGAGCGCTCGATCCCCCACCCATGCAAGAGACCGTAGAGGAAAGCACCAGCGTACATATCACCTGCGCCGTTCGTATCGAGTACCTTCACTCGATATGCTGGAATGCGAACCACATGCCCATCAACACAAATGATGGATCCATCCGGGCCAAGCGTATATGCGAGGTTTGGAACAGCAGCGCTAAGCGCAAGGAATGCTTCCTCCCGGTCATCAGAACCTACGTATGCTCGTCCTTCGCGGTCATTGCAAAACAGCATGTCAATCTGCGGAAGAAGCTCAGCGAACATATCGCGGCATGTGGTGACAACGAATACATCGGACATGCTCAACGCAACCTGTACACCACGACGGCGTGCCTGGTGCACCATTTCGAAGACCGCGTCTGCACCAGCAGAACTTGTGAGCTTGTATCCTTCGATGTAGAGCCACTGCGCTGCGTCGAGCCAACGTGGGTCGAACATCGAGCGCTCGAAACAGTCGCTGGCACCAAGGTATGTTTGCATTGTGCGCTCACCATCGGGCGTGATGAGCACTAAACATGTTCCCGTTGGCTCGGTAGGCAATCGTTCAGCAAAGAGTGCAATACCGAGCCGCTCGAATTCTGCGCTGTAGAAATCAGCTTCCTTGTCCATCCCAAGTGCGGAGATATACCCAGCGATTCCGCCGAACTGTGCATAAGCAACGATTGTGTTCGCTGCTGAGCCACCACTCGACTGTCGCCCAGGATGTTTGGCAAGGAGTATGCGGAATAGTTGTTGCTGCTGCTGACGATCGGCCAGCGTCATTCCGCTCTTGCGTAGTCCGGTTGCTGCGAGTTCACTGTCAGTTATGCTGAATTCGATGTCTACAAGAGCATTGCCGAAACCGAGCAATTCCAAGCGGCGTCCCATTAGAATCCTTCGACGAAAGTCCGACAAAGCTCTTCGAACGAGATGCCGATGGCTGCTGCTGCCTTTGGCACTAAGCTCGTTTCGGTCATGCCAGGTATCGTATTGACCTCCAGACACCAGGGCTGGTTGTCGTCGTCGAGACGAAAGTCCACCCGTGTAATACCGCTGCATCCCAGCACGCGATGTGCTTCGTGCGCCAACGTCGCGATGAACTCAGCAAGCGGTTCATCAAGCTCAGCAGGGACGATGTAGTCGGTCATGCCAGCGGTGTACTTGTGGGTGTAGTCGTAGTAACCATCACGCGGCACAATCTCAATGATCGGGAGTGGACGGTCCCCGATAAGTGCGACCGTCAACTCGCGTCCGGCAATGTATGCTTCGACGAGTGCAGTTCGATCGTATGCCCAAGCCTGCGTGATTGCAGATTCAATGTCGTCAAGATTGCCACTTGTCACAATCGAGACTCCAACGGTAGAACCGCCACAGTTGGGCTTGACAACCATCCCGCTGCGAAACTGCTCTCGAAGTTCGCCAAGTAGCTCGTGGTCAAGCGTTGTGCCGCGCTCGAACGTAACCCAAGCAGGCGTCGGGATACCACGCGCCGCAAAGAGCAGCTTTGCGCGGGCTTTATCCATTGCCAAGCGGCATGCAAGCGCATTGCTTCCGACGAATGGAATGCCGCACAGTTCTAAAAGTGTCTGCATCACACCATCTTCACCGTATGGCCCGTGCAGCATGTTGACCGCACAATCACACTCTGCAAGGAGTTGCGAGGTCACACACGCGATGTAACTTTTTGGATCGAATGCTGCAAGCTCCTCTAATGATGGAGCATCAGAAGGAATGGATGGAAGGTGTTCGATCGCGCCTTCGGCACCCAGTGCAGGATCAACGCACTGGACGTGGTATCCGAGCGACCTGAGCGCTTGCGCGACAGCCCACCCACTACGGAAGGAGATGTATCGTTCGGGGGAGATGCCACCGAGTAGAACAACAACCTTTTTCATTCAATATGCCCGATTGGTTCAGGAAGCACACCGCTACGGAGGAATTCGTCGTATGCGCGGCGAAGTTTTTGGACGTCTTCCCAGCTATCACGTTTGAGTTCAGGGTTTCGGAGGAGCGCTGCAGGGTGGTAGGTTATGAGAAGCCGTGCACCGTAGAAATCGAACCACTCGCCGCGCACGCGGGACATTTTGAGTTTTCTGCCGAGCAGAGTTTCTGCTGCCGTCAGTCCCAACGCGACAACAAAAGCAGGCTCGATGAGTGACAGCTGTTTGTAGAGGTATGGCTTACACTGCTCGATCTCGCTTGGCTGAGGGGTGCGATTGTTTGGTGGTCGGCACTTGAGAATGTTGCATATGTACACGTCCGAGCGTTCCAAATTGATGGCAGCGAGAATTTTCGTGAGCAATTGCCCTGCACGTCCTACAAATGGTTCGCCTTTGAGGTCTTCGTCAGCGCCTGGAGCTTCCCCAATGAAAACGATGTCAGCCGATGGATTTCCCGTTCCGAACACGAAGTTTGTTCGCATCGTGCCGAGGGGACATTTCGTGCATGTGTGAATGCACTGGTAGAGTTCATCGAGTGATTGCGTTGCCAGAAAGTCACCCTGCTGTTCGAATATACTTGCCATCGGAACAAGTGTTGATACGTCAAGCTGAAGCCGGCGCCTATTGTCTTTCCTAGGTGGCACTTGAGGAACTTCGGATGTATCCATTTCTGCTCTTTGGGCTGGAGTAGTGTTCTGTGTGTTCTGCGCTGGAATGCAGATTCTCCCACCGAGCAAGAGCTGTAAATGCTCCAGTAGTGCCTGGGCGGTACCAAGCAATTCAGCACGGCGGTCGTTGCTCATCGGCCAGAGTCGGATTCTGTTGACAGCAGTAGCGCGCGATAGTTCTGCGCATATTCGACGTAGTCTGCAGCTATCCGTGGAATAGCCGCTTGTTCGTCGTCACTGAGTGTGCGGACTACTCGCGCAGGAACACCTGCGACAAGAACACCTGATGGCACCCGGTCTCCTTCCCGCACCACAGCACCCGCGGCAACGATCGAACCGGATTCAATGACACAACCATCCAGCAGCACTGCTCCCATACCGATGAGTACACGGTCCTGGACAATACAGCCATGCACAATTGCGCGATGTCCTACTGTCACATCATCACCAATCGAGAGCGAAAATTTTCCGTTTGTTACGTGCAGCATCGAAAGGTCCTGGATGTTCGTCCGCCGACCGATCGTAATCGAATGAACATCGCCGCGGATGACACAATTGAACCATACCGATGACTGCTCGCCGATGGCAACATTGCCGACAATTACTGCACCTGCGAGAACGACAACACTCGGATCAAGCGCAGGAGTGATGCCGTTGTACGGTAGGATCAATGCGTGGCTGCGGTCGGGCATTGGTGAATGTGCAAGCATCATTCCAAAACAAAATTAGTGGCATTGTGCGTGTGTGTAATTTTGTAGCGTACGATACGAAACTCCACTGTGGAGGCACGGAGATGGAGAAAATGCAAGCTCAGCACGGAAGAAGACGGCGAATCATCGTGGGAATCATCATCGCCTGCGGTGTTACCAATGCTGCTATAGGAGTAGCCTCGCACGGAGGCAACTCATCGAGGGAAGAGTCTGATGCTGCATCGTTGGTAGAAAAACGAGTCGTACGTGCCGATAGTATCGTCGTTCGAGCATTACGCACGAGCTTCGATCTCATCAAGGAACTCCAGCGTTTCTTCAATCACGAAGAATGACCCAAGGCAAACGGTAGGCATTCCGCTGGCAAGCGCAGCACGAAGTGCTTCCGCAATGCTTGGAAATACGTTTGCAGCGTACCCCCTATTGCGCGTGGCTACCGCTAGGGTATGTGGATCGCAAGAACGCTCAGTGCGCGGAGCTGCGATGTAGAAGCACGTAGCAATCTTTCCAAGTTCATCGAGCATAGCAGCGTAATCTTTATCCCGCATCACACCGAAGACCACATTCCAACCCGACGACGGGAACGGCGGCTGCGAAAGCACTTCCACCAGTGCACGGCAGCCAGCGGGATTATGTGCCACATCAAGTACAAGGAGCGGATCACGCCGAACGACTTCTATGCGCGCACGAATTCCACTATTGCGCTGGACATTTGCAACGCCGCACCGGATGATTTCCTCTGCCCTCGGGGGAGGTGAATCTGCCCAATAGCAGCGCAGCGCTGCAAGCGCAATTCCAATGTTGCGTATCTGATGTTCGCCATGAAACGGTACGAAGAGATTGTCGAACTTCCAATTCCCCACTACCAGTTCGAGGTGCATTCCTTCCAGGGAATGGTCGAGGATACTATACCGCCACCCGAGCTCGTCGAGGTACGCAATGCTACGAGCGCCCACCTTCCGCAGCACGCGCTTCGAAGATCGGCCGCAGTTCCGTGCCCGTGGCTCCCCGAGGATGACATCTGCTCCTGCTTTGATGATCCCGGCTTTTTCCTTTGCGATCGCCTCGAGAGTGGAACCGAGCCATTCTTGGTGATCATAGTCAATGCTTGTGATGAGTGCAACCCGGGGAGTAACGACGTTCGTTGCGTCAAAGCGGCCGCCTAGGCCGCATTCGAGGACGCATTGGTTGATGTGTTCGGTTTGTGAAATTGTGATAGAGTGCCATAACAGTTGTGATTTCGAAAAACGTCGCGCCTACACTGCTCAGCAATTCCGCTCCACTGTTCTGTACAGCTCTACGATCTCGGCGTCTGCTGATCGGTACCCCATTGATCCGAATTCGCTCGTTGAAGCTGCGGATGTGCGGCGAAGTGTAAAGCCCGACGGTCTCTCCTGCTTCTTGAAGGATAGAAGCCAGTACACATGCGACGGTCCCTTTCCCGTTTGTGCCTGCAACATGCAAAACGTTGAGTGAATGATGAGGATTGCCCAGATGCTCAAGCATTGCCAAGCGTTCGTTCCAATCCAGGTTGGATCCCGCGGCGCTGGAGGCTGTAGAGTTTCGTGAGGATTTCTTCCATGGTAGCGCAGATGGTGTGTAATGCAAAATTCCGAATCCTGTGGGCATGAAGCCGCCAGCGAATCCGTCTTTAGCGCGGAAATTTTTCTCCTCGAACAATGAAGCGTAGCGAACGCAGAGTTTTAGTTGGAATGAGCGGCGGAGTTGATTCCTCTGCGGTTGCTGCTTTGCTCGTCGAGCAAGGCTACGAAGTCATTGGGATCACGATCAAGACTTACGACTACAGCATCACTGGAGGCAATATCGGCAATGAATCCTCCTGCTGCTCGCTCGATGGTATCAATGACGCGCGCAGAGTCGCACTTCAGCTCGGTATTCCGCATTATGTCGTAGATTTTACCGAGCCATTCAAAGCGCGAGTGATTGACTATTTCACGAGTGAATACATGCATGGACGCACACCGAATCCGTGCGTGCAGTGCAATCGCCATATCAAGTGGGGCGAACTCCTCCGAAAAGCAGATGCGCTCGGTGCAGCATACATCGCTACTGGGCACTATGCACGCATTCGGCGTGAGGATACCACCGGGCGCTACATTCTCTCGCGTGGACGCGACCACCGAAAAGATCAATCGTATGCGCTCTGGGCACTGACCCAAGAACAGCTGGCACGAACACTTTTCCCTCTTGCCGAATGGACAAAGGAAGAAACACGTGCATATCTTGAAGCGCAGGGCATTGCCGTAGCACACAAGCACGAGTCCTACGAACTCTGCTTTGTGCCTGATAATGACTACGCTCGATTCATCGCAGAAACAGTCCCAGAAAGCCGCAATACCGCAGGACCCATCCTCTACGAGGATCGCGTTCTCGGCGAGCACCGCGGCTATCCATTCTACACAATCGGTCAACGCCGGGGACTGGGCGTTGCATTCCCTGAGCCACTCTACGTGCTCGACATCCTACCGGAGGAGAATGCAGTTGTCGTTGGCACCGAAGACCAGCTCTACCACCGCAAACTCACTGCAGAGGCGGTCAACTGCATCAAGTACCCCGACATCGCAGAGCCAAGGGAATTTCTAGCAAAAATTCGCTACAAAGACGATGGCGCACCTGCTCGGGGTTGGATAGCAGACGATGGCCTTCTCCACGTCGAATTCAAAACTCCTCGCCGGGCGATCACACCTGGCCAATCGGTGGTACTCTACGATGGTGATGATGTCGTCGCTGGTGGAATCATCGCCAGCCGCAGCGCATAAAGCATTGCGGGGGCCAGCGTGGTACTTTTGTAGCTGACACACGAATGTGCCACTTTTCGCGCGACAGCGATGTTCTCAGCAGCATTCGCAGAATCTCTTCGGGCTGAGCTGGACTCTCTCCGCCAGTCAGGGCTCTACAAAGATGAGCGGATTATCACATCCCCGCAAGGACCAGAAATACGCGTCGAAGGAATAGACCGCCCCGTCCTCAACTTCTGCGCAAACAATTACCTCGGCCTTTCTTCGCACCCACGCGTCATCGAAGCTGCCAAAGCAGCGATGGATTCGCATGGCTTTGGAATGTCGAGTGTCCGTTTCATCTGTGGGACCCAGGACCTTCACAAAAAGCTCGAACGCATAATCGCAGAGTTTTGCAGAACTGACGACAGCATCCTCTATGCTGCATGCTTCGATGCAAATGGCGGTGTCTTTGAGCCGCTCTTCAATGAAGCCGATGCAATCGTGAGCGATGAACTCAACCACGCCTCGATCATTGATGGGATTCGCCTGTGTAAAGCCAGACGCTATCGCTACAAAAGCTGCGACATAACCGATCTCGAAGAGAAGCTCCGTCAAGCACGGACAGATGGCGCCCGAACCATCGTCATCGCAACCGATGCAGTCTTCTCGATGGATGGCACCATCGCGCCACTCGATCAAATCTGCGATCTTGCTGAACGCTACGAAGCACTTGTAATGGTTGACGAATGCCATTCGATGGGATTCATGGGTGCTACGGGGAGAGGCGTCGTCGAATACTGCAACGTCACTGGCCGCGTGGACATTATCACCGGCACACTCGGGAAAGCACTTGGAGGCGGCATCGGCGGCTTTACTACCGGACGAAAAGAGATCATCGAGATGCTCCGCCAACGCTCGCGTCCGTACCTGTTTTCAAACTCACTACCACCGAGTATCGTTGGTGCCAGCATCGCGGTCTTCGAGCTGCTTTCTTCGACGACGGAACTGCGCGATCGCCTCGAACGCAACACGCAGTACTTCCGTTCGCAGATGGTAGCGCTCGGTTTCGACGTCAAACCTGGCAACCATCCAATCGTTCCGATTATGCTCTACGACGCAAAGCTCTCTCAAGACTTTGCCCGGAGCATGCTCGAGGAAGGCATCTACGTCGTTGGATTTTTCTACCCCGTTGTGCCGAAAGGACAGGCACGCATCCGGGTTCAGCTGTCGGCAGCCCACACGCAAGAGCACCTCGACCGCGCTCTCGAAGCATTTGCAACGGTTGGGCGTCGCTATGGTGTCATCTCCTAACACCTCGAGTCGGTGTTTCACATCACTGCATATCGGATGATGGATTCCCAGCACATCGGAATTGTCGGCGCTGGTACGATGGGGCGTGGCATTGCGATTGCTTGCCTTGCAAGCGGGTTTCGTGTCACTTTGAGTGACCAGCAAGAATCTGCGTTATCAGCCGCCAGCAACTTCATCCATGAGCAGCTCGATATTGCGCACTCGAAAGGTAAACTCAGTGCAGAGCAGACGCAGAGTGCCCACACTGCTCTTCGGACTGATAGCTCGCTGCACATCCACGCCGACGCAGCAATTGTCATTGAGTCCATCGTCGAGGATCGCGATGCAAAAGCAGCGCTCTTTGCACAGCTGGAGAAGACTGTCGCGCCCAATGCAATTGTTGCAACCAACACATCCTCAATCTCAATCAATGCGCTTTCGGCATCGCTCGATCATCCAGCGCGATTTCTCGGGATCCACTTTTTCAATCCCGCGCACATCATGAAACTAGTCGAGATCATCCCTTCGCTGCGCACCGAGAGCACAACAATCGCGCGTGCACTAGAATTTGCAAAGCAGCTCGGCAAGACACCAATCGTTGTCGAGGATGTCCCAGGTTTCCTGGTCAATCGCGTTGCGCGGAACTACTACGTCGAAGCGCAGCGAATCGCACTGGAACGCGCAGCCTCGATTGAACAAATTGACCGGCTTATGGAAGCTGCCGGCTTCCGCATGGGGCCGTTTCGGCTGATGGATCTTATCGGCGTTGATACGAACCTGGCGGTCACCAAATCCATCTACGAGCAGTACTTCTACGAGCCACGCTACCAACCAACACGCCTCCAACAAGCATACGTGGACGCTGGGTTACATGGGCGCAAGAGCGGTCGTGGCTTCTACTCCTACCGCAGCGATGGACAATGACGCTGCAGCAACTTCTCCGACTTGCGTGGAGAATTTTTCGCGGTCGCGCAACACGATTTCTCTCCATCACACATGGGGTCGCACTTGGAAGTGTCGCGCTTAGCAGTGCTGCATTGCTATTGACACTGGCCGTTCTCGACGGCTTCGAGCAAACGCTCCAAGAGAAAGTTGCGCTGTTTGTCTCGCATGTGGACGTACGTTTCCTATCCCCTGGTGCCCAACAATCGTCAGAGGTCTGGCGAATGAAACTTGCCCAGCTTGATCCGTCAATTCGTAATGCAAGCACGTACAGTGAGCTCGAGGCATTGCTCAGCCATCGCGGCAATGTCGAAGCAGCTCTTCTCCACGCGGATGTGCCAGTAGTTCGCAGTCGGTATCAAGCGCTCAACATCCCAGAGCTCACCGGTGGAACGAGTTGCGCGCTTGGGCGCCCACTTGCAGAACGCCTGGGAGTTCAACGCGGCGATACTGTCGTGGTAATTGCATCGAGCGGATCTAGCGGCGCGTTGAGCACACCTGTCATCGGTCGCATCAGAGTTGATGCCATCTATGAAAGCGGAATGCGGCAATTCGATGAAAGCATCGTACTGGTTACACCGAGCGTTTTGCATCGCCTTCAAAATGGGCTATCCCCAACAGGTATTTCCCTGTGGCTCGATGATGCACGGAAGAGCCAGTGGCTTGCGCGGCAGATTGATTCACTCTTCGGCGCGGCGCTCTATGCCCGCTCTTATCGCGATATCCATCCTGCGATGTTCACGTGGATTGCGATGCAAAAACGTCCCATACCAATTATCGTTGGAATTTTGAGCGTCGTCGCAGCATTCAACATTCTAACGCTACTTTTCGTCGCACTAGTTGAACGCCGTTCGACGTTGGCAACGTTAAGGATGCTGGGACTTCAGCGCAAGCACCTGCTTACAATGGTTGTCGGATACGGTCTTGCAGTTGCCATTGCCGGCTACGCCATCGGTGTTGCTATAGCAACTGGATTTGCAAGTGCACAACGGACGATCGGGTTAGTACGGCTCGATGCTGCAGTGTACTTCATTGACCGACTGCCGGTGGAGTTTCTCTGGTGGCACTTCGCTGCTGTTGGCGCTGCAGTCGCACTGCTCACGCTCGGTGTACTGGTCCTGCCGGTTCTGGCTGCGATGCGCATCAGCCCGTTGGCAATTATTCGCATCCGCTAACTATCCCTGCACCAATGGTGCAGGAGGGCTGGAGCAGGCGTTCATTGCAGTGGTATTTTGGCGTTCGATGCAGACTGCACGCATCCTGCATGTGCAGGGTGCATAATAGTATCGGAATGTTTCACCATCTACAGTCAATCCCGCATGAGCACTGACCGCATCGTCGAGATTTTGGGCGATAAGGCAGCGTATCTACTCGAGCATCGGTGCACAACAATTCCGAAAGAGATGCTCTCTCTACCATCGCCGGATTGGGTTGACCGAATCTTCGCCGCGAGCGATCGATCCAATCGCGTTCTACGGAACCTGCAGTGGATGTACTCGACGGGGCGACTGGCAGGAACGGGATACCTTTCGATTCTACCGGTTGACCAAGGTGTCGAGCATAGTGCGGGAGCATCGTTTGCG
Source organism: Candidatus Kapaibacterium sp. (assembly GCA_026003495.1). Lineage (GTDB taxonomy): Bacteria > Bacteroidota > Ignavibacteria > Kapaibacteriales > NICIL-2 > NICIL-2. The sequence goes on from BPHK01000001.1 coordinate 1,376,322, forward strand.
AAAAATCCTGCATACTTCGACCCTGAAAATATCATCAAGCTCGCCATCGAAGGAGGCTGCAATGCCGTCGCTTCAACTTTTGGCGTTCTTGGTCTCTGCTCGCGGAAGTACGCGCACAAGATACCGTTCATCGTCAAAATCAACCACAACGAACTGCTCAGCTACCCGAACAAATACGACCAGATTCTTTTCGGCACCGTCGAGCAGGCATACGAGATGGGGGCAGCAGCCATTGGCGCAACGGTTTACTTCGGCTCACCGGAAAGCACCCGACAAATTCAAGAAATCAGCCAAGCATTTGCACTCGCACACGAGTTCGGAATGGCAACGGTCTTGTGGTGCTACCTTCGATCGAGCGCATTCAAAACTCCCCAGCAAGATTACCATACGAGCGCAGACTTGACCGGACAAGCAAACTACTTGGGTGCAACGATCGAAGCAGACATCATCAAGCAGAAGCTACCAGACACAAACGGCGGATACGTAGCGCTCAACACCGGAGGGGTTAGCTACGGCAAATTCGACAAACGCATGTACGAGCAGCTCTCCAGCGATCATCCGATTGATTTGTGCCGATACCAAGTTGCAAACTGCTACATGGGAAAGATTTCGCTCATCAACAGTGGCGGACCGTCCGGCGCAAACGACTTTTTCGAAGCAGTCTGGACGGCTGTTATCAATAAGCGTGCTGGCGGAGCCGGCTTGATTTCAGGGCGCAAGGCATTTCAGCGTCCTATGCACGAAGGAGTCGCTCTTCTCCATACGATCCAAGATGTGTACCTCGATCCGAATATCACAGTTGCATGAGTGCACCGCTGGCAAGCGGTGATGTTCTTCCTCGGGGTGGCATACCGTGCTCCCAGAGTATGTGCTCGTCACAGTTGCTCTAACACAGATCCTGCATGATGACCAACCAGACACGAACGAATTTTCAGCGGCTTGCGCAGCAGTACTTAGCTCCGCGGTGGGTTGTGCTCGCACTCGGTGGGATGTTCGTCACACTTTCTAACCTTTGCTCGGCGTACTATCCACGCATCATTGGGCAAACTGTTGACACCATCGCACGCGGAGCTGCAACGTGGGAAACTATGCTCGGCAATATTACAGCCGTACTGCTACTGACAATTGGGAGCGGCCTGTTCATGTTTGCAACGCGAAAGACCGTCATCGTTACATCGCGCAAGATCGAGTACGAGCTGCGGCGTGACTTCCTTGCTGCGCTCGAACGCCAAAGCCAACGTTTTTACGACCGCATGCCGACTGGCGTGCTTATGGCGCATGCAACGAATGATATCGCTGCTGTCCGTGAATTTCTCGGACCGGCGATCATGTACTCGGCAAATACGCTGACGACTTTTGCATTCGTTCTTGTGCTCATGCTGTCACTTGACCCGTTAGTGACTGCGTGTGCACTGCTGCCATTGCCGTTTGTTGCGCTTTCGACCTATCGCATTGGAAGGCGTATCTACATTGCTTCACGCCACGTGCAGGAAGAGTTCAGCGAGCTTGTTCGTCATGCGCAAGAAGCGTTTTCCGGGATACGCATCATCCGAGCATTCGTACGCGAAGGGTATGAAGAATCGCTCTTCACCACTCAGAGCACCCACTACATCACGAGCAACCTCCGGCTGGCACGGCTGCAGGCACTCTTCATGCCTTCGATGATGCTGTTGGTTGGCTCGTCGCAGCTGATCGTTCTTTTGGTAGGTGGTTGGCGGGTTGCTGCAGGGACAATGAGCGTCGGATCCTTGACACAGTTTTTCATCTACATCGGGCAACTTATTTGGCCGATCGCTGCAATTGGATGGGTAACCGGTATTGTGCAGCGTTCTGCTGCCTCTCTCGATCGGCTCTACGCCATCATGGATGAGCAACCAGATCTGGCGTTTCCGATGCGCTCAGTGCAGCTGCCACGCTCGTTTGGAATCAGCTGCATGCATGTTTCCTTCCGCTACGTCCCCGGCCGACCAATCCTTGAAGATGTTACGTTTCGGCTGGAAGAAGGCATGCACATCGGGATCGTCGGACCTATCGGATCTGGCAAAAGCACGCTCGTGCATCTCTTGGCGCGACTGTATGACCCCGACAGTGGCACAATCACGATTGGGAACGTGCCCCTCCAAATGTTGAGCATGGAAGACCTTCGGAATCTCGTGCGCGTTGTGCCGCAAGAGCCATTCCTTTTTTCGATGACAATTGCCGATAACATTCGCGTCGGTAATCCGAACGCAAGCGATGCCGAGGTGCTGCGTGCGCTGGAACGCGCTGGCATAGCCGAAGAGGTTCTGCGCTTCCCGCAGCAACTCCACACCGTCGTTGGTGAGCGCGGCATTCTTCTCTCTGGTGGGCAGCGGCAACGACTTGCGATTGCACGTGCGTTAGTGGGCCAACCACGCATTCTCCTGCTCGACGATGCACTCAGCGCCGTGGATACTGCAACAGAGCGGCATATTCAGGCGGAGCTGCGAGCGCTCCATTGCACAACGATTATCGTATCGCACCGCATCTCCACCATTGAGCACTGCGATTGGGTCATGGTCCTGGAAAACGGCCGCATTACCGCACAAGGAACGCACGCAGAGGTGTTAGCTACCAGCAGCTTCTATCGCACACTCTATGACCGACAGCAGTTGGAGCACCGACTCAATGTTGAACTCCCCAATGCATAAGGCAATGGAATACCACGACAGCATTCTCGAGCTAATAGGCAATACTCCTCTTGTCAAGCTTCGCCGTGTCACTGGGGGCATTGCAGCACCAGTGTTTGTCAAGCTCGAATCCCGAAATCCAGGTGGCTCGATCAAAGATCGCATCGGAATTGCAATGATCGAAGCCGCCGAGCGCGACGGGCGATTGAAACCAGGCGGTCTCATCATCGAAGCCACAAGTGGCAATACTGGCATCGGGATTGCGCTTGCCGCAGCGGTCAAAGGCTACCGTTGCCTGTTTGTGACAACAGACAAAGCATCCCAAGAGCGCATCCGCTACCTGAAGGCACTCGGAGCAGATGTGATCATCGCCTCATCCCTTGCTAAGCCTACCTCGCCTGACTATTACGTCAACATCGCCATTGAGCTAAGCAAGACTATACCAAACGCTGTACTTTTCAATCAGTACGACAATCCCACTAATGCCGAGGCACACTATCGCACCACAGGACCAGAAATCTGGCGACAGACCGATGGGAAGATTACACACTTCGTTGCAGGTATGGGAACAGGAGGAACGATAACCGGCACTGCACGCTACCTGAAGGAACAGAATCCCGAAATTCGTGTCGTCGCTGCTGATCCCATTGGTTCTGTGATCAAAACATACAAGGAAACCGGCACCATTCCAGAAGGCTCACCATACTTAGTCGAGGGCGTTGGGCAAGATCGTATCCCAGCGAACTTAGACCTGCAGTTGATTGACGACATTGAGCTTGTCAGCGATCGAGAATCGTTTGCGATGGCACGCCGGTTGGCACGGGAGGAAGGAATTTTCTGCGGTGGGTCCTCGGGGATGAATGTTGTCGTTGCCCTCCGTGTTGCCTGTGCGCTTTCTGCCGATGCATGCGTAGTGACGATCATTTGTGACACTGGTGAACGTTACCTGAGCAAACACCACTCAGAGGAATGGCTCCGCTCGCAGAACATTCAACTCGACGAATCCCTGACAGCCAGACTCATCCTGGAGCGGAAGCGCAATCGCGCACTCCTACCTTCGCTGGTAAGTATCGAGGCTGCTTCGACGGTTAGTCAAGCGCTAGAGATCCTCGAACGCTACGACCTTGACCGCGCACCAGTTCTCGATGGCCATACCGTCGTTGGTACAGCTGAGAAAGCATCGCTGCTCCACGATGTTCTCTGTACTGCGGATGCACTGACTGAACCGATTGCTGAGCACATGGACGCCCCGCTTCCGAGCATTGATGCACATACCCAATGGGACCAAGTCTGTGAGCAGCTTCGCGCTGAACCTGCACTATTGGTCACCCTCTACGGTTATCCAACTGGGATTATCACTCGCGAGGATGCACTCGAATACATAAACAGGGCGTAACGCTGACGGTGGCGTCACGCCCTGCGCATTTTGTTTGTACACTTCAGTACAAACGGCAAGACAAAGTTACGAAGGAAGCACCGTTCTTTAGTACTCGATTTTCGTTTCGGTCGATTTTTTTTGCGCCAATTACTCCCAGTTGATGAGCAGTGAAAACCGCATGGTGTTGGCAAGGGGGTGATTTTGCTCAATAGTGTTGATAAAGCTAAAATCAAGCGTGAATATGTCGTAGCGCACCCCTGCACCAAACGTCCAAAACCGACGGCCTCCGATACGTGTTGGCTCACCAAAGTAACCTGCACGGAGCGCAATTACTTTTTCATACCAATACTCAACACCAATTGCAGCTTCTACTCCTGGATTTTGCCAAGCAGTTACGAATGATCTTGGCAATGGATCCGAACCGTATTGATCTCGCCGGACAAGCAGCTTACCTACATCAGCAGCAATACTGAGGTCGTTGAATTCATCTCGTACAAGGTTGAGGGCAAGACCGAGCTTGAGCATTGTTGGCAATGGGTCGGCTTCACTCCGATAGGTCATTTTCGGACCTACATTCTGCAAGTTGAACCCAAGCGCCAATTTCGAGCCCAAATCGAGTCCAGCAATGTTGAGCAACGATGGCTTCCAGAGCAAGCCGAAGTCGAATCCACCGCTAACGCCAACACCTGGTGCTGTCTGTCCTGGCTGTGCAGGTGCTAAGTTCGATTGGATGTACCGCAACTGGACGCCAGCGCCGAGATCGTCTGCAATCAAGGTGCCGTATGCCAAACCAATTGCGAACTCATTCGAACGAAATGTCCCAAGTTTATTGCCATTGATGTCCCGACGCTCAAATTGGCCCAAGTTCATTAGGATGAAGTTGACGGCAACCATGCCATCGAGTTCGTTGAAGTAGCGCCCATAGGTGCCGTAGCTGTAGAAAAGATCCGCATTAAATTGCGGTAGCCAGCGGGAAAACGAAAGTGCCACCTGCTGATCACGTTGGAATGCCAATCCACCCGTATTCCAATGCACAGCGTAGAGGTTGTCAGCTACAGCGGTCCCGCATTCCCCCATGCCGCTTGCACGTGCATCCGGCGAAATCAAGAGAAATGGCACCGCTGAACCGCCAGCTTGCGCAAAAAGTGCCGAACTTGTGCTTCCCACTACGACCACAAGCGTAATGGCTCGAAGAAGTGTGCTTATCATGGCTGATGAAACGTGGATGGTTTTACTGCACTTTGACGATAAATCCGCGAATGACATTGTTCGAACCGAGAGTGTTCGAGAGTTCAATTGTGTAGGAATAAACGCCAGAAGGAAGAGTTCCTCCCTGGCTGGTACGTCCATCCCAGACGATACTTGCACTGTGCACATCGGTACTGACAGCATCGTTCTGCCAAACGGTCTGCCCGCTCAAATCAGTAATGCGAATCCGAACATTGACCGGGACGCTTTGGTTGTGGTTGTATGTAATCGTCACCTGATCGCTGAAAGGGTTAGGATATGCAATGACACGCCCAGTTGTAATGACCGAATCGTTCGATGGAACAAGAAACCACACTTGTGCAGTGCTGTAGTTATTCCATACATCCCATGCTCGGACACGAATTGTATGGAGTCCGGAACTCAGGCCAAATAACTGGCGTTGTGCCGTCCCACCGCGTGAGTCGGTAGGAGATGTTTCGAAGTATTCGGTCAAATCCAGCGCATCGAGATTATCGTCCAACCATGCCTCGATCTTATGCCCAATACCAATACCCGTTGTGTTGATGCCCGTTTCATCCCAGAGATCAACGATGAGCACAGGATTGCTCCGCACAACATCACCATGCTGAAAGCGCCGCGAATCCATGTACACGGCTATTTGTGGACCTGCTTTGTCCTCGACAGAGGTGATCTCAACGCAGGCAATCCTGAGTGCCTGCGACACACCCATTGCATCTGATGAGTCCTGGGTGTTCAAAGCAAATAGATGCAACCGACATGCACTATCGCTGAGCGTTACATCTTTCGGAATGATGAACTCAGCAATGAGTTGTCCATGACCAATGGGGTAGTTCCCCCGGTGAATCGAGCCTCCAAGCTTCCAGAAACGGAACACGGTCGCATCTCCAAGGAGAGCCACTGCACTTTGATCCTGTACTTGCACGAATAAATCTGGGTCAAACAGAGAAACGACACCTATGCCATAGAAATTATCGACAATGTGGCCGCTAAGTGGATCACGGATGGATGCAACTATGCGGACGCGCTCTAACGCACAGACAGTCACCACCGTAGTGTCGGAGGCAATCGGTATTCGTTTGATTGAATCAAGGGAAATTGTTGCCGATGGCAAAAGAAGCCGCAATGCAGGATCCCCGAGCAGCAAATACCGACGATCGTTGTCGCTGTACGATCGCAGCTTTATCGCAAGTAGCAGATCTCCGAGCGTGCGCCTTGTTCCATCGGGATTCCGTTGCCCCAGTTCTTCATAAAAGCGCCGGTTGATCACTTCGTTGGCTATCGTGTACACTACGCGCGAAGCAGAAAACGCACCGATTGCTCCGCCCAAGGACCATTGAATGAGCGCTTCTGCGCCACTTTGGACGTCCGGCATGTCGAACCGCGCAAAGTCACACGTTGCAGCCACCACAAAGAAGTTCTTTGCTTGGTTCCGCATCAACTGGATCGTACGGTCCCGATCGAAAATTTCCTCGTGTGCCCATACCCGCGGATTGCCATGCCCCATCCAGTTGAGCAAGAGTGTTCCCTGGCCGTTGATTATCGAAAGCATCGCCTCGGTAGCTGCTGGCTTCCTGTTGCCGCTGGATGCATTCGAGAGTGGATACTCGCACATGTACACTTTCCGCTGAATCATTGCGGGTAGCCGTTGGCGCAGTACAGCAGAAACTGCCTCGGATGAATTGACATGGAGTGCGCCATCAGTCTTCCCAGAAGAGGTCGGCCCGTCATCGGCAACGAGCGTAACCGTAGTCTGCCACACATCCCGCACTGATTGCGTCTCGTATTGACGAATTTTTTCGGCCATCAGCTGTCCTTGGGCATCCGAGCTAATCGGCAGCCTCCCTACTGCAATATCCATGACGAAATCATCGCCGTCAACGCAGCCGAAGTAATCTTCCGTTGCATAGCTGTCATCGGCATACGACCAATCGTACGGCACGCCGAAGCGCTGCTCGACGTTATCGTTTTCATATGGTGGGATCCAATTCGGTGTCGTTGTTGTGATCCCTCGATAGTCGTAGTGTCCATCGCCCCAGAGCAACACATACCGTGGAGGAGCGTTCCAGTAGTGGTAGGCAAAACTGATAAAGTCCCGAATTGCTGTTGGATCGGGCATTCCTGCAGCGAAGGCTGCATAAATGTTCTCGACGGGGACCACTGCAACGTTGATTGCTGAACGCGACTGCCGATACGCTGCGTATGCACGCGCACTCTCGATGAACTCTTGCGGTGCAATGACAATCATGTCTGCATCCCCTGCTGGGTTACGCGCCAAACCGATGTCGGTGCGCGCTATCTCCGGCTGGCGACGCTCGGCAGAAACGTAAAACTGCCGCGGACGAACGCGCTGCGTGCTATCGAGCAAAACACGGAATACGCCTTGTTGAGCAACAATCGAGAGGTTCCGCAATAGTTGCGGGCGCCGGGGGTCAGTGATGTCAAAACAGAGCGGTGCAGCGCTAAAGCCGCTGACAGCATATTCAACAACTCCACTATCACTGGGTTCGGTGTAGATGTGCAACGCATCGTTCGTCGCGACAAAGAGCGAGGGATAGTGAATTTCGACGTAATCAAGAAATGCCGATCCTAACGGCACTGTGGCATTCTGATACGTTAACCGAAGTACACTTCTACGGTCGGCCGCGACCGACTCAATCGGCACACTGAGAGTATCCATCAGCGAGACGTACTCACTGTAGAGAAGGGTCAGTTGTGGGAGCGGGAGTGTTCGAAGGGTTGTGCCATGCTCAGCAACCGTCACTGTGCCGTTGCCACTCATCTTGTGCGCCACGCAAACAACGTACTCCATGCGCCTCCCGTTCGGCGCAAATCCTGGCAGTGGTGTCGTGAGTGTGATTCCGGTACTACCGTCGAATGGATCGCCCAGCCAGCGCCTGCCGCTGGGTGAGCTGTAGGGATTGATTCGATCGGTCTCGAGCAGGATGCGCTGAGTAAAAAACTGTGGTACGCTGGTCACACTCTGCTGTGGTGGCTCGAGTGCCTCTGCACGCCGACCTATGTTGCCACCCCATGTGAGCAAATAGCTTGTTTTCGTCGTGTACGGATTGATGTACCGTCGCCAACGCCGAAGTGTGGAATCGAACACAAACCCACGCGGACCTTGAGCATAAAACACTATTGAACGAAGCGATCCATCTGCATTCGTTTCGACAATGATCGGTTGCTCGGTTGGCTCGTTCTGCTCACCGTCGGATGGTTTCTCCGAAAGTGGCAGCCCACCGTAGCCGTAGAGCTTGATTGTCGGCACAAGATTCGGTGGAATACTCACCCCAAGTCGCGCAAGCTGTGCCGCATCAATTGCATAAACGCCTTCTTCACTAACGCTGACTTTGATGTACTGCGCTGCGTCATCCAGGACTACTGGAGCTTTGCGTCGTTGAGTTTTCCTCTCCTTCGTTACAGCGCTCCACATGCGGAGTTGCTCTGCGTTGATGATCGGCATTGCTCTATCGGGCAGCGATCGTAACGTTGGGGTGGTATCGAACCGCACATGAAGCGTGCAGCGTTCGATAATCCGGGTGCGGTTGCTCCGTGCATCGTAATCGGCGACAGGGACAAGAAGATGTCCCACCGGAACGCCACGTGCGATCCCTGCATAGCGGAGTTCAACATCCAGCAGCCGGTGCTCGCGATAGAGCTGGTCGTTGATCGCAAATCGTAACACGCCGCTATCGTTCGAGCGATCTCCATCCGGATATGGAGCCAGCGGAAGATCAATCCAACGCTCACGAACACCAGTAACTTCTACGTCCCATACCCCTGATCGAGCATCTCTGCCAGCTCCGTGCGGTATAGGTACAGCTAAAGCAGCCGATGCAATCTGCACCATCGGTGCGCCTACTTGGCTGGGGCGTGTATCAATACCGTTTCCCGAAACCCATACGGCCAAGCGCCCATCACGAGTGAGAATGGTATCGAGCGTGGTTGGAGGAAGAGCAAATGCCACAACCAGCTCTTGTGCTTTCGACGAGATCACTCGAAAAAGCGGCTCCTGGTGATTGCGTTGGAGAGCTTGTGTAGATACCGCAGCGACGCTCAGCGCAACAATACCGTGCGCGAGCACTCGAACTCCACGCACGATCAGTTTACGATGCATTTACACAACCGACAAAACAAAACATCGAAGAGCAAATTTCGCTGCGGCGCTCCTGCAGAAGGTGTGACCTGAAGTGCTAACTCTCTATCGCAAACATACCACACAACAATCAAAATTGCAACTGGACGAACAAAAATCCGTGTTTTTACCGATCGCTCAGCACTATGGAATGAGCGATTTCGTTTTTGCCGATAGCTGCAGAACGAATCAGCATGCCTTTTCATGCATCTAAACGACCGCGTCATGCAGGAACTCGACACCGGGCGCATTGCCCTCGAAACTGGCAACACCGGCCGCGCTCGTGTCTGCGCACGTCGTGCTATCTGGTTTGCACTCTCGGATGTTCTACCACCGACGGTCAACGCAATGCAAACTCTCCGCCACCTTGCGGAAATTTTACCAACTATGTTAGCTGAACGCGCTCGACGACTCTGCCTTGGCGAGCGCCATCGGCTCGAAGGCGGCTCAGTCAGTGATGACCCAATTGGTGATGCAGAAACGATTATCGCATACTGCCGAGAGCATACAGAGCTTCGCCATACACTGAGCACACGAATTTCATCAGCCGTCATGCATATCCTGATGTACCTCGCATTCGCACTAAGCATGACCGGCAGTGTACTGAGCAAGGAAAATCCAGCCACCTGGACCATTGCCTCTCTCCCCAAAGAAGCACACGCAGGCGATACAATCTCTCTCGTTGTCCAAGCAACGATTGAGAAAGGGTGGCATATCTACGGCATTCAGGAATATTTGACACCTGATGGCATCGGACCTCAGCGAACAGAGTTCACGGTGGCTAGCAATGCCGTTGGTATCCTCACGAGCAAAATGCGTATCGTGCCACCACCGCAGACTGAGTATGACTCTGCGTTTGAAATCACCGTCGAGAAAATCAAGGGCACCGTTCGTTTTACACTGCCAATAGTCATCGGATCGGTATCGGCGGGCATCCACCGTGACACGCTCCGCATTTACCATCAGCTCTGCACCAACCAGAACTGCCTGCCTCCCGACGAAGTCGCGCTCCCATTCGAGCTACGCATTCTTCCATCGCGAAGCCCAAAGCCAGATTCTGCACACCTGCAGAGCACTCATCAGCCAACAGAGCCTACTTCTCCCTCCACACCATCAACAAGCATTTCGCCGGTGGCGTCAAATGTCCCAGAGGGAATCCCAAGTGCTCGTGAAGACTCAACTTCGAGCTTGTCATGGCTGGGGTTGATGGGGCTTGCGATTGTGCTCGGCATTGGATCATGGCTAATGCCATGCGTGTACCCAATGATCCCAATTACTGTGTCATTTTTTACCAAGCGCGCCGAAAAAGAACACACTCGCCCCGTCCTTGATTCAGCGATCTATTCGCTCGGCATCATGAGCACCTTCATCGTCTTCGGTGCAGTCGCAGCGTTTTTCTTCGGTGCTACTGCCGGGCGCGACATTGCAACCAATCCATGGCTGAACTTTTTCCTTGCACTGTTGTTTCTGGTGATTGCCGGCAACCTCTTTGGAATGTATGAACTGCGATTGCCCTCACGCTTAGTCAACGCGCTCAACCGTGAATCCTCACGCACTCGAGGATACCGCTCTTCGTTCCTGATGGGCATGGTCTTCTCCCTGACTTCATTCACCTGCACTGTCCCATTTGTGGACATCATCGGGAAAATGGCAGCCGGTGGTGAGTGGTTTCGTCCGCTTGCTGCAATGACGCTCTATGCCGCAGTTTTCGCCCTTCCCTTTTTTGGATTGGCACTTTTCCCCACTGCGATTACGCGCCTTCCGCGCTCTGGAATTTGGATGAACCACCTGAAGGTCTCGTTCGCATTCATCGAGATCGCGTTCGCGATTAGTTACCTTGCGCGTGTTGATAGCATCCTTGGTTGGCAAATCCTCTCACGGGAGCTGGTGCTTGCTACCTGGGCAAGTTGCACACTGCTTATTGCCCTCTACATCCTTGGCCTTTTCCGCACAAAGCTCGACTCACCGCTCGAATACGTCGGAGGCATTCGCGCAACTATCGCCGCAGCATTCTTTGCGCTTACACTGTACCTGGTGCAAGGAATGTTTGGCGGCTCCGTCGGTCCTCTCGAGGCCTTTGTGTACGTTGAATCTGCTCGCCCTGTCGCTACCGCAGCCGATGAGACGCTGCGCCCATCAACAGCTCCTGCGATTGCGCCCGGCCAGTGGACTGAAGATCTCGATGCAGCACTTGCGCACGCACGTACACAGGGAGTGCCGGTGTTTGTAGATTTCACCGGCGTCAGCTGCACCAACTGCCGCTGGATGGAAAAAAACATGTTCACTCAACCACCGGTTCGCTCCTTGATGGAGCGCATGATCTTGGTACGAGCATTTACCGATCGGCGGAACAATCCGCGCGATCAATACTACAAGCGCTACCAACAGGAGCGCTTCGGTTCTACACTACTCCCGTTCTACGTGCTGCTGTCGCCGAATGGCTCGGTTATCGCGACCGCAACGTACACATCCGATCGTGACGAGTTCATTGCGTTCCTGCAGAAAGCGGTGTCGGCCCAGATGACCAGCAAGGCACAGCTGCCTTAGAAGCCAACAGGAGGAGGCGGCTCATCGAAGCTGAGTGCAAGATTTTCAAAGCGTGCGTAATCTTTCAAGTAGGCTGTTCGCACTGTGCCGATTGGCCCATTCCTCTGCTTTGCGATGATCAGCTCAGCGGTGTTTTCCGTCGGGGAGCCATCGTCGTAGGTTGCGATGTCATACACCTCAGGGCGAGTGACGAACATGACCACGTCTGCATCCTGTTCGATTGCGCCCGACTCACGCAAATCCGAGAGCATCGGACGTTTATCGGCGCGTGATTCCACGCTGCGATTGAGCTGGGCCAACGCAACGATGGGAATGTCGAGCTCCTTGGCGATTTGCTTGAGTGTCCGCGAGATAATCGAAATTTCCCGCTCGCGACTTTCCGCCTTCGGTGCATGGATGAGCTGGAGGTAATCAACAAAGATTGCTTGGACGTCGTGCTCTGCTTTGAGCCGTCGCGCCTTGGCACGCAGCTCCATCAAATCAAGCGCTGGCGAGTCATCAATGAAAATCGGTGCTTCTGCAATACGCCCAATCGTTTTGACAATCTTCTGCATTTCCTCGTGACTTAGTCTCCCGGTACGGATAGAATGTGCATTGACGCGCGCTTCCGCGCTCAGCAGGCGCATAACGATTTGCACGCCGGCCATCTCAATCGAGAAAAACCCCACGGGCAGTTTGAACTCAACGGCAATGTTGCGCGCAATGCTCAGTGCAAGCGCGGTTTTCCCCATCGAAGGTCGCGCTGCGATGATGATGAGGTCGGATTTCTGCAATCCTCCAAGGAGTTCGTCGAGCTTGACAAAACCGGTCGGCACGCCAGAGATACCATGCTCGACCCCCCGTTCCTGCAGCCGCGTGATCAGCTCGAACGTCGCACGTGCAAGTCGGTTGATGCTCGTGTATGATTTGCCCAGCCGCTGCTCAGCAAGAGAGAAGATCTCATTCTCTGCACGGTCAATCAGGTCGAGTGCATCCGTCGCATCGTCGAAGGATTGCTCGACAATCCGAGCTGCAGTTTGGAGCAGTTGGCGCTTGAGGTGTCGCTCCAGTACGATGCGTGCATGATGTTCAACTGCAGCACTCGAGACGACATTGGTCGAAATAGCGACAAGTTTTGCCGTCCCTCCGATGTAATCCAAGTGTCCGCGACGGCGAAGCTCATCAGTAACAGTGACCACATCAACGGGCACGCCCCGCTCGAAGAGTGCTAAAATTGACTCGTAAATCTTCCGGTGTTGGTCATGGTAGAATGCCGTCGGTTCGAGAATCTCGATGCACCGCGCAATTGCTGTTCGATCGAGAAAGAGCGCGCCGAGCAGTGCAATCTCTGCCTCCGTTGCATGCGGCGGCGTTTTGCCGCTCAGGAGTGGACTCTCTGACGAAACGGCGCGTTGCCGCTGCATCCCAAGCACTTTCTCGAGCGGATAGCCATACTCTTCCTGTGCAAACATCGCCGAGTTACCGTGTGTGACCAAATGCAAAATACCGCAGCGATACTTGACCGATGCATCCTATTTTTGCACACAGTCGAATGTGCATTCCAACACGGCGTAATGATTTTTTCGCGTGCTTCCGAATATGCGATTCAAGCGATGCTGTACTTGGCCAAACGCTGGCTGGATGAACGCAAAGAGAAAGCCCCAGCCAACAGCCGAGTCCGCCATGGGTACATTCAGACGAAAGAAATCGCAGACGCGCACGGCATGCCGTACTACTTCCTTGCAAAGCTCATCCAGGATCTGACGAGGGCGGGTCTTGTCACTTCGACCAAAGGACCAGGCGGTGGCATCCGTTTAGCACGCGACCCAAGCAAAATCACCGTCCTCGACGTTGCGCGATCAGTAGATAACTTGCAGTACGTTACCGATTGCGTCATCGGGTATGAAAAATGCAGTCCTGATCATCCATGCCCACTACACCACGACTGGGAAAAAATTCGGGCGCGCATCTTCGAAGTCATTCGTGATAAAACTCTTGCCGACCTGGTAAAAGATGCAACGTTCCAGGATGGCAGACTGATGGCACCCCGCACCAGCCAAGCAGAGGCGAGCTAAGCTCCCTCCCCGCCAGGCACACTGATACGTGTGATGTTCTCTCGCCGGCGTCCACGCTTGGGGCGATAGTCAAGCTGCGCAAGACGGTTTGCAATATCCAATCCGTGTCCACTGGGCGCACGAAGGAGTTCGGCGCGCGGCACCTGCACTGGATTGAACGGTGGCGCCGTATCGCGAATTATCACCGAGCAGGTACGCCCATCGAAGGTGATGGCAAGGTGAATAGTCTCGCCCTCTCGCTGACGATACCCATGGCGAATGATGTTTGAGCAGATCTCATCACACGCGAGCACAAGTGACCAGGAACTCCGATGTGCAATGCCCCAGGCAGAGCAGTGCACCTCGAGAAATCGCCGCATGTCAGCAAGTGCGTCCAAGCGCGCGGGGAACTCTCTTTCCGCCATTACGTGCGTGTGTGTTCTACTCATTGCTGGTCAGGGTGTTGCATGAATGCAGCATACGCTTGGTCGGGATGCTCGGTGATTTGGAAGATGTGCTGGAAGCCGAGCATGTCCATGATCGTTGCAATCCGCTCATTGAGTGAGCAAATTTTTAGGTCGCCACCTGCAGAACGCAGAGGCTCAAGATGAGCCATAAACACACCAAGTCCCGCACTGGAAATGTACTCCAGCTCCGCACAATCAATGATGACACGCGTGACGCCTTGCTCGACAAGGCTGCCGAGCATCTCATCCAACTGCGGTGCGGTGTATGCATCCAGGTAGCCATGGAGATGGACTGCCACAATACCATTGTCGAGATGAGTGGTGCTTGCACTAAATCCCTGTACCATTGGTTGCCTTTGAAGGAGTGGAACATCGGAGTACGACCATCGTCATGTCATCATGGAGGATAAAATCGCCTACGTACTGCCGGAGCACAGACTGAAGATACACTGCCGCAGCCCGAGCACTCGGCAACATTGCAGCACGTGCGACGTGCTCTGCAAAACCACTGATCCCAAGCTCGCCTCGGCTGTTGAGCCCTGCTTCGATGACACCGTCGGTGTAGAGCACCACCATCGAAGAACTGCTATCGAGTGATAGCTCCTCGGTAATTGCAGCGAAGCGCTCGGTGCTAACAAGTCCAATTGCTAATCCAGGTGATGAGTGAATTTCGATACGACCGCCTTTACTAGCAACAAGTGGTGGTGGATGCCCCGCCCGAACAACATGGAGCATGCCATCTGGTGCAATACCTACTGCGATGAGCGAGATATAGACCCGTGGTTCAAGGACGCCATCAAATGCACGGTGAATACGCAGAACAAATTCACGCACATCAGAGCAGAGCGGCGCAAGTGCAATGCAGACACCTTTGAGCTTTGCCATGTAGAACGCAGCACTAATGCCTTTCCCACTAACGTCCGCCACAAGAACGCATGCCGTTCCTCCCGCCAACCAAAAGAAGTCGTAGTAGTCACCGCCGACCTCATAGGCAGGTTCTGACCACCCCACAACGTCCCATCCGTTGAGCGTAGGAATGTTCACCGGAAGCAGCTTCTGCTGAATTTCGCGTCCCATCATCAACTCACGTTGAAGGCGTTCGCGCTCAATTGCTTGCTGCATGAGTCGCTGGTTGGCGAGTGCAACCGATACCGCTGGCGCAAAAGCCTCGAGTAGCTCTGCATCGCCACGTTCGAACGCAAAGGGTCGCCCGCTGGCCAGGACTATCGCACCATAAGAGACCTCGCTATCCCTCAGTGGGACGACCAGGAGCGACTGCGCATAGGATTCAGCCGAACGTGCAATGCGGAAAAACCGCTCATCTTCGCGAAGCCACGGAATCACGATTGCATCATCTGCAAGAGCGTCGCCGAGCACCTCCGGAATGTGGAGTGCCTTAGCGCGTTCTCGATCGGTCCCTGCAATTGCTGCGATACTCCACGCGCTACTTTCGCTGCGCAGCAGCAGCCACGCACTCGTTGCTTCGCTCAACCCAAGTGCAAGTGTGACCACTGTCTGGTAGAGTTGCTCGGATTGATCGTGCTGCGCAGCGACACGGTTAAGGAACGTAATCGCATCGAACTCAAACTCCCTTCGCTCTGCTGAACTCTCACCACTGACAACCGTCACAAGAACGACGACTGCAAATGCAGCGACCATCAGAAGAAGTGAGCCAGCAACAGCCGAAGATTCAGCCATCCACTGCGCAACTGCTCGCGCTTGCTGGGATTGTCCATCGAAGAGGTTGGCGGCAGCAACCGTAGCGCTGATAGCAAGTGCTGCCGCCCACCCTGCAAGGCCCCATCGCTCGGTGCGGGACATAAGCCGCAACCAACGTCGCCGCCGAGCGAGCAACAGCGTAAGCACGATGAGCAAAACAATGTTGAACACTTTCGCAGCTCCCAGCGATTCGATACCAAGAATGCGCTCTCCCCACGCGAGTACGAGCACTACTGCAAGGGCAAAACCCACAACCTGCAGAAGGATTGGCGTCCGCGCTGTCCGATAGCTGAAGAACACACTAAGCATTCCGTGCATCATCCATCCCAGAAATGCAAGTATCGCCCCACCCTCGATCGTAAGCACTGCGCCGTGCCAGAAGCCAGGCCCAGCCGGCACTTGCATCAACAGGAGTACGCCGATCGTCCCCACCGTGCACCACCGAAGCCATGTGCGAATATGCTGCATATCCGGTGCTTGACGCTCTTGACTTGTGCGGACGATCAACCACGCATAGACCACAACAGCAGCACTGGCTCCGAGAGCATCAGCGAGCGCAACCACCTGGTACATCCACTCAGGCATCCAGCGCTCGAATCCTTCGAGCAATCCCCGAATCGTTGCATGCACACCTCCAATGGCTGCTCCCAGCAGGATGAGCGATGGTGTCGTCAGCCGTAAGGATTCCATTCGATGATCTGCCATTGAAATGGTGGCGCACCTTTGGTGAAAATTAGCGACTGCGGTGCGCGAGCTACGCAACGAACGCGCATTTGTTGCGCAAAAAAATGCCCGAAGCGCATTGCTTCGGGCTACCTCCGCAGAGCCAACAACCGGACTCGAACCGGTGACCTGCTCATTACGAGTGAGCTGCTCTACCAGCTGAGCTATGTTGGCATGCGGGCGCAAAAATACTGCGTTCCAACGTATTTGTCAAGCGTTTCCGTAGATACGCCGCACCTTCTGCCATGCGTATTCGACAAAGTCATGCTCGCTGAGCGCGTTCCCTGTTACGCTGGCAACCAATTCAGCTGGATCCAGAGTCCGCCCCCATTGGTGGATGGAATCTTTCAGCCACTGCCGAATTGGTGCGAACTTGCCTTGCCGGATAAGGTCCGGAGCCTCGGGCATCGCTTCGAGCAATGCACGCCGGAACATTGCCGCGTAGAGCTTGCCAAGCGTGTAACTGGGGAAGTATCCAAAGCCACCGAACGACCAGTGAATGTCCTGCAAACATCCATTCGCATCGTCCGGCACCTCGATGCCGAGCAGATCCCGCGTGAGCGTGTTCCACTGCTCAGGCACTTCATCAACCGTCATGCTGCCTTCGAGAAGCTGCTTTTCGATGCGGTACCGAACGATGATGTGCATGTTGTAGGTAACCTCATCGGCTTCGATGCGAATGAGCGATGGTTCAACGACGTTGATCGCTGCGTACATCTGCTTCGGTGTTACCCCCGCAAGCTGCGATGGGAAGTGCGATTGCAGCACCGGCAGCGCCCACTGCCAGAATTCTTCCGATCGGGCAATGATGTTCTCCCAAAAGAGCGACTGCGATTCATGAATTCCCATCGAAGTACCTTCCCGAGCCAGCGTTCCGTCGAGCTCAGCACGCATGCCCTGTTCATAGAGCCCGTGCCCTGCTTCATGAATCAACCCAAACAGACACGAACGCAGGTCATGCTCGTTGATACGTGTCGTCAAGCGGACATCGGCTGTCGCAAACGAGGTGCAGAATGGGTGAGCAGAAAGATCAACGCGCCCAGCAGAAAAATCGAAGCCCATCGCCTCGATGATCGTGCGTGCCGCATCCAATTGCTTCTGTGCTGGATAGTGCTGTGTGAGGATGCTGCGATCTGGTGCGAGGCCAGAGGCTTTTACCGCATCGAGGATTTCCCGCGTTGCCTGCGATAGTCGCTCGAATATTGGGCTGAGCATGTGCACGGTCATACCTGGCTCGTAGAGATCAAGCAGCGCATCGTAGGGATGCTGGCTGTATCCTCGGTGCTGTGCTTCTTCCCGCGCAAGTTCGACGAGTGTAGCCAGATCATCGCGAAAGAGCGCAAACGATGACCTCGCACGCGCTTGTTTCCACCGCTCTTGTGCAAGTGTTGTGACACGCGCTTTTCGCCGGACGAAATCCTCTGGCAATGCGACAGCCTGCTGGACATGCCGAATAAAGACCCGCACGATGCGCTTTTCGAACTCACTGAGCTCACCATCAATCGCAGGGAGCGATTGCGCAAAATCCTCCACCAGACGTTGAGCGCTGTCGCTGGTCAGGATTGAATGCGCCATCGCGCTCAGCGTTGCAATCTGTTCAGCACGCGCCGCTGCAGCAGCGGGAGGCATGTAGGTTTCTTGATCCCAACCGAGCAGGGCAATCGCCGACTGAAGGTCGGAGGCGTTTCGCATCAAGCTGAGCACTTCGTGATATGCACGTTGCGGTTCCATCATGAGCGGGCAAGTCTATGTAACAGACACGTAGTATCGCAGGTGGATGGCACACCCACCACATCGTGGCTGAATGTGCCGACAGCATGCACGTTAGAGGAGGATGCAACCTCAACCAACGCGTTGCTCATAGCTGAGCAAGTATTCAAGCCAGGCACTCCCGAGCTTTTCGAGTACACTGTTCATTGCAAGCCGATCGCGGAGGCTGTCGAAATCTACACGATCGAGCTCTTGGTCTTGGTTGAAGCACGAAAAGACGGGCACAAGCTCGCGCCCGGTCTGGGGATCAACATGTTTCTGTAAGCATTGCGCGCAGATTTCCTTCATCATGCACTGCATCGGCGAATTGATCGAACCGATCGCGACGTGCGGTCCGAACGCCGTGCGGAGTGCGCCCCACCGCGCACGTTTGACGGCATGCATCATCCCATCACTGCCAATTGCAATGATGCGGTTGACCGTTGAAAATGGCATCACTGGCTCGCCGAGCTTCCCTTCGTAGTAGGCAACCATGGCTTCAATAATCGTCCCGCGATAGTGCCGATCCTGTGGGCGCTGGGGCACGATTTCTGTGCCGCTATCGGTACACCAGATGACTTGGTCGGTTGCCTCTTGGATGACGTTCATTTTGAACACATCCCCGCCGTTGCGATAGCCCGCAAAGTAGAGGACGCGGCAGCCGTGCGCCTTGAGCGCAGAGGCGATCGAAAAGAGCACCGCATTTCCCAACCCACCACCGCAGAGGAGGACGTTTTCGTTTTCAGGGATGTGTGTGGGAGCGCCTGTTGGCCCCATGACGACGATCTTTTCGCCAGGTTGAAGGTGGGCTATCATCCGTGTCGAAGCACCAACTTCGAGTGCAATCATCGAGAGCAACCCTTCTTCCGGCTTGGTCCAAGCGCCCGTCATCGCGAGTGCCTCCATGACTAATCGGTGATCACCAATCCGCGGAGCGGTCGCTGCATAGTTCTGAAGCCGATAGAACTGCCCAGGTCGAAACTTTCGCGCTGCTTGCGGTGCAGATACGATAAGCTCAACGATCGTTGGCGTTAGCCGCTCAACTCGCACTACACGCGCAGTGCAATCGCGCTCGAGCGAGGCAAAGAATTGCTCCAGATCGTCGGTCTGGTCTTCGTGCATGGTGTCCAGCTTTCGAGCAGCTGCAGCGATGTCTTCAGCAAAAAGCCGTGCAATGGAGCGGTAGCCGCGGCGGGCACTCGCCATCGCACGAACGACACTTCCTGCATAGGCTGGATGGCTATCACCGAAAAAGCTCACCAGCCGACCGTTGCGATTGTAGGAGGTAAAGAACGCTTCGTCGAGACGTGAAGCTGGCCGAAGGCGAAACGTTTTCATGTGCGCTGGAAGGAAAGGAACAAAAAGCGCGCAGCCCCAAAGACGAGACGGCGCGCTCAATAGTGCCGAGGGAGGGATTCGAACCCCCGACACGCGGATTATGATTCCGCTGCTCTAACCTGCTGAGCTACCTCGGCACTCGATCATGATTCGCTGCTTGTCAGGCGGCGAATTTCATCACGGATACGTGCAGCACGCTCGTAGTCTTCCTCGCGGATGGCTTTATCCAGCTCGCGCTGAAGCTGCTCCAACCGTGAAGAGGGCACACTACGGGATGGCCGTTCTTCCTGGCTTTCCTCCTCGTGCTGGCGAAGGAGACGGAGGAGATCGTCGTCATCGTCGTCATCCTCCTCGTCAAGATCATCATCGTCGAGGATGTCAACTTCCTCTGGGATGACCCCTGCCTCGTCGAGCACCGAATCCATGACGTAAATCGGTGCATCGAAGCGCAGTGCAAGTGCGATTGCATCGCTGGGGCGTGCATCAACCTGCAAATCGAGTCCTTCGATGGTGATCTGCGCGTAGAAGATGCTCTCCCGCAGCTCGACGATGCATACTTCGCTGACAGTGCCCCCTGCCTGCTCGATGATGTTCTTGAGCAAATCGTGTGTCATCGGACGCGTCGGCTTGATACCTTCCATTTCCGCAGCGATTGCTTGTGCCTCTGGTGCACCAATGACGATGGGGAGCCTCCGCTCACCCGAAGTTTCCTTCAGGATGAGCGCGTAGGCGCCATTGCTGCCTGTACTGGCGGATAGTCCGATGACTTCGACTTTGACTTTCGTCATTGTGCGTTGACCAGTGGCTCTTCGTTCGGGAGCAAAATTACGATGCAGTACTTTGCTTGAGTGCACGGATGCGATCAATGAGCTTCGGAATTACTTCGAAGACATCGCCGACAATGCCATAGTCAGCGACCTTGAAAATTGGTGCGTCTTTGTCTTTGTTGATTGCTGCAATGACTTTCGACGAGGACATACCTGCCAGGTGCTGGACAGCGCCACTGATGCCGCATGCAAGGTAAAGGTTCGGGGATACCGTCTTGCCTGTCTGCCCGACCTGCTCACTGTGTGGCCGCCAACCGGCATCCACGACTGCACGCGATGCACCCACTGCCCCACCGAGCACTGCTGCGAGTTCTTCGATGAGCACAAAGTGCTCTGGGCCTTTCATGCCGCGCCCCCCAGAGACGACGATGTCTGCTTCGAGGACGTCGAGCTTGCCTTCGTTGCGAATAACATCGGTGACGACGACACGGCATTGCTCCTGACTGAGCGTCGGTATGAACGTGCTGAGTTCCGGCGTTGATGATTGCTCGGCCGGACGCGCCGTAAACATGTTTGGGCGAAGCGAATACACTGCACGCTCGGTCAGCGGACGCACCGTTGCGCGGACCTTCCCAGCGTAGAGTGGGCGAACCGCCTCCAGGTGCCCATCGGAAGTTGCTAGTTCCACGCAATCTGGCACATACGCTGCTTCAAGGAGTACTGCAACCCGTGGCGCGAGCTCTTTGCCCATCGCAGTCGCACCGAAAAAGAGCGTTGCCACTTGTCGCGACTTGGCCCACTGCGCGATTGCTTCTGCTACAGCTTGGGAGGAGTATCGCTCCAGCAATGCATGCGTAATGTTTACAACTTCGTGGACGCCATAAGCAGCCAGCATGTCAGCTTCATTACTGCCGATTTCGAGCGCAATGACTCGTTCCGCATACGACCGCGCTGCCGTGATCGCCTCCAACGAGGCACGCTTGATCGCGCCACTACGGCGTTCGATGAATACTGCAATCGTTGACATTGGATGAATCGAGTTGTTCGACATCAGATGACCTTCGCCTCTTCGTGGAGGAGGCGGACAAATTCCGCGATGTCGGCGTCACTATCGCCCAAGATTTTGTTTGCGCGTTTGAGTTGGGGCACTTGGTAACGCACCATTGCTGCGCGTGGCGAAACAGCAACTGGCTCGACGGACTCAATCGGCTTCGATTTTGCCTTCATGATTTCAGGAAGCTTCGGGTACCGCGGATTGTTGATACCCTTCTGGACACTGACTACGAGCGGCAACGTTGCTTCGAGCACTTCCTTGCCCCCTTCGATGTCGCGCTCAGCGCGGACTCGATCACTCTCGATCTCGAGTTTCGAAACAACCGAAATTGATGGAACTCCGAGCAAAGCGCCAACAGTGCTCGCCATTTGGAACGAATCGTGATCTATGCTCTGCCGGCCCAGGAGAACGAGCGATGCATCAATCGCTTTCGCATACGCAGCGATGTTGGCCGCAACACCGAACGAATCAAGCCCAGTGGCAGGAATGATCACCGCGCTATCGGCACCCATCGCGAGCGCAGTTCGAAGAATTTCCTTTGCAGCATCGGAGCCAACGGTGAGCGCAACAACACGTCCGCCGTGTCGCTCCCGCTGAAGCAATGCTTCTTCGATTGCGAACTCATCGTAGGGGTTGAGAATGTACTTGGCACCGCCCAGCTCAAGCCCGCTGCCATCGGCAGTAACGCCGATCTTCGCTGCGGTATCGGGGACGTACGAAATACAAGCGAGAATGGTCATCACGAACATCTGTGGTAGAACAACAGACATGCAAAACTACGCCGTGCGCGCTTTCTGTCGCCGCACGCGGCCGTTGGTGGTCACGTCAATGCCAAGCTCTGCGCGGAGGTAGCGTCCTGTCAGCGATGCAGGGTTCGCTGCAATCTCCTCCGGCGTTCCTTGCGCAACGATGCGCCCACCATCGCGTCCACCGCCGGGACCGAGGTCAACGACCCAATCAGCACACTTGATCACATCAAGGTTATGCTCGATGACCACAACGGTATTACCACGTTCGACCAGGCGCTGTAACATCTCGAGCAGAATGCGAATGTCTTCGAAATGCAAGCCGGTCGTCGGTTCATCGAGGAGGTAAAGCGTTCGCCCGGTGCTTGTCCGTGCAAGCTCGGTGGCAAGCTTGAGACGCTGCGCTTCGCCTCCGCTCAACGTTGGCGCTTGTTGACCGAGTGTGAGGTAGCCCAGCCCGACTTCTGCCAGAACAGCAAGCTTTTTCCGAATCGGTGGGATCTCCGCAAAAAATGCGAGCGCCTCTTCAACAGTCATCGCGAGTACATCAGCGATAGTCTTGCCTTTGTACGTCACCGAAAGTGTTTCGCGGTTGTAGCGTTTGCCACCGCATTCATCGCAGGTGACATAGACCTCCGGTAAAAAGTTCATCTCGATTGCCTGAACACCTGCGCCTTGGCAGGCTTCACAGCGGCCACCTGCAACGTTGAACGAAAAGCGACTGGGCGTATATCCCCGAATGCGCGCTTCGGGGAGCATCGCGAAGTGTTCGCGAATGTGTGTGAACACTCCAGTGTACGTTGCGGGGTTCGAACGTGGCGTCCGTCCGATGGGACTTTGATCTACGACGACAACTTTATCGAGATGCTCGATGCCGCGAATGTCCCGATAGGGCAGCACGTCGAGCGAAGTCCGATGCAACCGATTACTCAGCAGAGGATAAAGCGTATCGAACACGAGCGAGGATTTCCCCGATCCCGAAACACCAGTGATGCAAACGAATCGGCCGAGCGGCAACTCCAGCGTCACATCGCGGAGATTGTTGCCGGTAGCGCCCTCCAGAACAAGCCACTTGCCTGTGCGCGATCGTCGTTGGGGTGGCACTTCAATGTGCCGCTCGCCGAGAAGGTACTGTGCGGTCAGGGATTGCTCCCGAACTTCATCTGATAGCTTTTTCAATCGTCCTGGCGCTTCGACGAAGAGCACGTGCCCCCCATGCACACCAGCACGCGGCCCTAAATCCACCAGGACATCAGCAGCGAGCATCGTCTCGCGGTCGTGTTCAACGACGACAACGGTATTGCCAAGATCACGCAGTCGCAGGAGGGACTCAATCAATGCTCGGTTATCGTGTGGATGCAGCCCGATGCTCGGTTCATCGAGGACGTAGAGGACACCGACGAGCTGTGAGCCGATCTGCGAAGCCAGTCGTATCCGTTGGGATTCACCGCCGCTGAGCGTCCGCGCCGGTCGGTCGAGCGTCATGTATCCCAAGCCGACATCACTGAGGAATCCCAGTCGTTGGGAAATTTCTGCCAGAATCGGCTCCGCAATAATCTTCTCAGTCTTGCTCAGTTTCCCAGGCAGGGATTCGATCCATTGGCGTAGGTGCGGAATATCCCACCGCACAATCTCAGGAAGTCGGAATCCATCGAGCCGTACCGAGCGACTTGTCGCGCGGAGACGTTCGCCGTTACAGCCAGAGCAGAGGACGCTCCCCATGAACGATTCGATCCACGCACGAACTTTCGGCGAATTTGTCGTACTGTACTGGTGACGGAAGATTGGCAGGATTCCGTGAAACTCTTGCTCAACGTAAAAGCGCTCGCCACCACTTTCAAGCTCGATTTCCAGCGGACGCTTTCGTGCAGTTTGGCCTTCGAGCAGTAGCTCAAGCTGAGGCAGTGGGAGCTCTTCGATCGGCCGAGTCAGCGAAATACCCTCTCGCTGACATAGCGCGACAACTTGCTTCCAGAGCAACGTCTGGCGTTGCGGTCCCAAAATCGCAATGCCACCATCTGCGATCGACAGACGGCGATCCGGAAGTACACGATCGCGGAGAAAATCATGCCGGTATCCCAGCCCTTCGCATGCAGGACACCAGCCATACGGCGAATTGAATGAGAACGCATTCGGTGCCAGTGGCTCGAAGCCCTTTCCGCAGGAAGGGCATGCCAGCACTGTGCTGAACACCTGCTCGGATGCGCCATCACCAATTGCAGCAACCAGACGCCCTTCCCCCATCGAGAGCGCAAGCTCGACGCTCTCCCGCAGCCGCCGTTCAACAGTCGCAGCCAGTGGGAAACGATCGACGACGAGCTCGATCGTGTGGGTCTTATAGCGGTCGAGCATCATGCCATCGGTCATTTCGCGATACTGGCCATCAACACGAACACGCGTAAACCCACGCCGCTGAAGTTGCGCAAACAGTTCGCGGTAGTGCCCCTTTCGGCCGTGCACAAGTGGTGCAAGAATCGCTATCGTCGTTTCTTCGGGCAGTCTCATCAGCGATGCAACGATTTCGTCGCTCGTTGTGCGGCGAACTGGCACCTGACAGTCCGGGCAGTATTGGGTTCCGACCTTGGCGTAGAGCAGACGGAGATAGTCATAAATCTCCGTCACCGTACCGACTGTCGAGCGTGGCGTAAAGCCGCTGGTTTTTTGGTCAATGCTGATTGCCGGTGAAATACCCTCGATGCTGTCAACGTCTGGCTTGCGCAAGACACCGAGAAATTGCCGTGCATAGGGCGAAAGGCACATCACGTACCGCCGCTGCCCTTCCGCATAGAGCGTATCAAACGCAAGCGAAGACTTGCCAGACCCAGAAACCCCCGTGATGACGATAAAGCGATCCCGCGGTAGCTCGAGGGTAACGTTTCGGAGGTTGTGTTCGCGAGCGCCAACGATTCGAATTGCTTCGATCGGTCCGGGCGCCTGGGCGAGTGTGACACCGTCGAACATTATTGCCGTCGTAGCACGCTGAAAAGATGATTCGAGCTTCGAAATTACTGCTGCTTCTCCTTCTGCACACCGAGCGCAAGAAGCGCTGCACCGAGGATGCCCGCATCTGGTCCGACCATTGAACGGACAACGGTGACGCGCTCAGCAATCGCAGGAAGAGCATGCTGCCGCAGCAGTGCGCAAACATGCTCATAGAACAGCGGAGGCAACTGGGAGATTCCCCCACCAACGACAACACGCTCAAGCCCCAGAAGTGCGAGGGCAGAGGCAAGTCCAAGTGCCAAGATCCGCCCGACATCCTCGAGTGCTCGACGCGCCAAGCGATCCCCAGATTCGGCTGCGCGGCCGATTGCGTCCACATCGAGCGCACCACCGTGGAGCGCCGAAGTCGGGTCTTCCGTAAGGAGCGCTTGGACACGCTCGATAATCGCAGCCCTGCCGACGTACTCTTCCAGCACACCAGTTCGAAAGGCGGGGCTGCGGATCGGCGCTCGTGCATCGATGATTACGTGCCCAAGTTCCCCCGCAAAACCACGTTCACCGCGAAAGATTCGCCCACCGGCAACGATCGCACCGCCAACACCAGTGCCGAGCGTGACGAACAGAAACCACGGCCATTGCCGCCCGTAACCAAGAAGACATTCGGCATGCGCCGCAACGTTCGCGTCGTTGTCGAGTGCAACAGGGAGGGAAAGCCGCTCAAAAAGCGCAGTGCGAAGAGGGAATGGAACGTCCGGCCACCATGGGATATTCGGGGGTACAGCGACAATTCCGCTGTCCCACTCAATGCAGGCAGGGAAGCCGATACCAACTGCTTCGACGGCGGGATATTCCGATTGCCATCGCTCACATTGCTGGGCGATCCACGCAATGAGGCCATCAGCAGAACGAAGCGTCTCGGTCACGTGCTGGCATGTTGCCACAACCCTTGCATCTATGCCATCCCACGCAACAACACCTGCTTTGATCGAAGTCCCACCTACATCAAACCCAATTGCAACGCGTGTGGACATCGTCGCATTAGCTCAGCCGCATTGGCATCACAAGCGCAGTAATGCTGTAGCCGCTATCAGCTGCCGGAGTGAGCAGTACTGCACGCGATGGCTCCGAGAATGCGAGTGTGACATTGTCGCTGGGGATGTGCTGGAGTGCTTCGGTGATGTACTTGTGGTTGAACCCGATATCGAGCGGTTCGCTGCTATACTTGCACGCAAGCTCTTCCTGTGCCTGTGCGCCTGTATCGGGATCGGTTGCCGATAGCCGTACCGCATCGGCTTCCCAGTGGAAACGAACTAAACCGACGTTCGTTCCCGCAAAGAGCGCCATTCGGCGAATTGCTTTGATGAGCGATTCACGTTCGATGACGGCAACTTTCGGCGACTCTTTGGGAATGGCGTTCCGCCACAGCGGATAGCTCTCGTCAATGAGTCGTGCGGCAATGCGAATTGAACCTGTCTCGATCATCACGTGCGTCTTGCTGAAACCGAGCACGACGTCATCGTGCACTTTCGAAAGAAGCTCGACGACACGTGCCGGGACAACTGCTTCGAGAATATCGCTCGATGCTGAATCAAGCTGGATGCTGATCGTCGAAAGACGGTAGCCGTCAGTAGCAACGGCAACGAGGGCGCTTCCAAGCTCGAATTTGACACCCGTCATCGCTGGACGATATAGTTCTGTGGACGCTGCATAGACCGTAGCAGCAGCAACTGCCTGGGCATCTGCAGGAGCAAGTGTCACCGTTGTTGCGTGGTCGGTGTGTGGCAGCTCCGGAAATTCACTCGCATCGAGTTTGGGGAGTTCATAGCGACCAATCGGTGTTGCCAGAACAAAGCGTTCACCTGTTGCATCAATTGTGCATGACAAGTCGCTCGGAAGTGCACGTAACACGTCGTGGAGCTTGCGTGCAGGGACGAGTGCTGCACCTGGTGCGTCCACATGTGCAGGTATGCGTGCTGAGATTGCAAGCTCCGTATCGGTTGCTGCAAGCTGAAGTCCGTCGCTCGAAGCCTCCACGAGGATATGCTCAAGCACAAAGAGTGTAGATTTTGCCGGTACTGCTGGGAGTACGTGCCCAACGGCACTGGCAAGGTCCGAGATCGTGATGTGTGCAATGTGCATATGGTCTCACTCAGCGTTGGTTGGCAAGTTGAGCGTAAGGTATTCCTGCTCGTGGTCGTTTGAGCACCACGAATCGGTCAGATAGCGTAGTTTTGAGCATCCTGCACAGCGCGAGCACGTTCCAGGCTCGCCTTTTGATTTCCTCAACCCGCAGCGATGCGGGAGTGCAAAATACGAATCACACACCAAGAGAATCGCTACCCGAAAGCAACGATGAGCATCATCACGCGGTACGGCTACGATAACTTCTTTGTGCTCCTCGGGATTGGCTTTGCTATTGGCATTGCTGCATGGATACTCCGCGAGTATCGTCTTCTGGCAATCATCCTCGCAGCGGTCGCACTCGCACTGATTGTGTTTGCGTTTTGGTTCTTTCGGGATCCAGAGCGCCGCATTCCCGACGGTGCAAAGGACGGGCGCACGGTCCTTTCCCCCGCAGATGGGCGGGTGGTGCAGATTACCGAATGCGTCGAAGATGAGTATCTCCGTGACAGCGCCATCCAGGTGAGCATTTTTCTGTCGCCACTTGATGTACACGTCAATCGCTATCCGATCAGTGGTGTTGTCGAATACGTCCGATATTACCCTGGGGAGTACCTGGTGGCCTGGCACCCGAAAAGTTCGGAGCGGAATGAGCGCTCAGTTATTGGGGTCCGCTCCAACGGAGGGAAGATTCTCTTTCGGCAGATTACCGGGATTCTTGCGCGGCGAATCGTCTTCGAGACCCGTGTCGGCGATTCGATCGTTGCCGGCGAGCGCTTCGGCATGATGAAGTTCGGCTCTCGCATGGATGTTGTGCTCCCGAAAACCGCAACATTGGTAGTCACTGTAGGACAGCGCGTCCGCGGGGCAGAAACCATCCTCGCACATCTGCCATGAGCAACTGTCTGGCACGCAACCGCCAATGGCGTTCCGTGTAACACGTTCGATCGTCCCGAACCTCTTTACGCTGGGGAACCTATTCAGTGGGTTTCTGGCGATCATCAACTTTGCACATGGGCTCACTGATGAGCGTTCGATCACAGTAGGCGCACTCTACATCCTTGCGGCAGCGATCTTCGACATGCTCGATGGAATCATGGCGCGGCTTGTACGGTCGGCCAGCGAGCTGGGTGTCGAGCTTGACTCCCTGTGTGACCTCGTCTCGTTTGGGGTTGCGCCGTCGGTGCTGCTCTACGTCGTTTACTACCACGATACCGGACCGGTCGGTATGCTCCTTGCAGCACTGCCGGCCATGGCAGGCGCGTATCGGCTCGCTCGGTTCAACGTTCAGCTTGTCTCGTTGGACGATAAGCACTACTTCCGCGGCCTCCCGATTCCCGCAGGAGCGCTCACCATCGTATCCTTCGTGGTTTTTTACCTGCAGCCGAAGGCTCTTCCGTCCCAGTGGATAGGCTTTGCCACTAATTTTGTGACGCTTGCGACCGCACTTGCGATGGTCAGCACCATCCGCTACGACAACGTGCCGCGCCCAAGCCGTCGCGCACTTGCTCAGCGTCCGGTGTTCACAGTAATGTTCGTGCTTGCAATCGGGGCGGTCATTGCAAGTAAAGGAACGCTGGCGTTCCCCATCTTGCTGCTGTACATAACCGCCGGAGCACTTCGCCACGCCTTCCGGCATCTGACAATGCGTTCCGAAGAACACCAAGATTTCGACGATTTCGACAACTAGCACACGTTGTATGCCCTACTACCGCGCAACGATTGTCGTGACACTTCGTCCTGCGATTTTGGACGTCCCAGGAAAAACTGTCGAGCACGCCCTGCACTCCTTGGGGTTCGAGACGGTCCGCAATGTGCGGATCGGCAAGCATATCACGCTCGAACTCCAGGCAACGGACGTCGAACACGCTCAGCAGCAATGCCATACGATGAGCCAAGAGCTGCTGGCCAATCCCGTCATTGAGGATTTTGCTATTGCCACTATCGAGCCAATCACGCCGTGAACGTTGGCATTGTAATCTTCCCTGGCTCCAACTGCGATCGCGACGCGTACTACGCTGCTCGCCTCGTCGCAGGTATTACACCTCAGTTTCTCTGGCACAAGGACACCGAACTGCCCGCTGATCTTGATTGCATCATCTTGCCCGGAGGGTTTTCCTATGGCGACTACCTTCGGAGCGGTGCAATTGCGCGGTTTTCCCCCATCATGCGTGCTGTGCGTTCCTTCGCTGACGAAGGTGGACTGGTCCTTGGCATTTGCAATGGGTTCCAAATCCTCACCGAGGCAGGATTGCTTCCCGGTGCGCTCCTGCGGAATGCTCATCAGCGCTTCGTTTGCAGGAACGTCACCGTTCGGGTCGAGAACAACGCAACGCCATTCACCAGTGCCTACGGCCAAGGGCAAGTCCTTCGCATCCCAATTGCCCATGGCGAAGGGCGGTACTACGCCGATCCCGAAACAATCGCTCGATTAGAGGCAAATCGCCAAGTTGTCTTTCGCTACGTGGACGCCGACAGCAACCCGACTGCTGAAAGCAATCCAAATGGTTCGCTTGCGAACATTGCAGGCATCATCAACGAACGCGGCAATGTCCTCGGCATGATGCCTCATCCTGAACGAGCGTGCCAAGCACTGCTTGGGAGCGACGATGGCCTCGGCGTTTTTACGTCGCTGGTGCACTATTTTGCCCATGTCAGTGTCTAATCACCTGCACAAGTTTTACCATCACTCTCCCTGATGCCATGTTTGGCTTACCCGGCGGAATGGAATGGCTGGTCATCTTGCTGGTGGCACTGCTGATTTTCGGCGGACGGAAGATCCCGGAGCTGATGCGCGGTCTGGGCGCAGGCATTCGTGAGTTCAAACAAGCTGCCAGTGGGCAGCCAACCCCTAGCGATCAACCTCCGAGCGATAAACCATCAGCGCAGTAGGCAATGTTCGACATCGGCGGCGGTGAGCTCTTGCTCATCCTGCTTGTGGTGCTGATCCTGTTTGGACCAAAGAAAATTCCCGAGGTGGCGCAACTTATCGGGAAGGGCGTCCAAAAAGTTCGCCGTGCTCAAGAGGAAATCGTCGAGCAGGTGCGGCAGATCAACACAACAGTTGCCGAACAGGTGCAGCCGATTGCTCATGAAGCAAGCCACTTGAGCGAGACGATCGCACGGCTGCCGGAGTCAACTCATCAGCCACCAGCGAACACTGCCGAGCACGAAACGGCTGCCACATGAGCAGAAAGTGGAGTGGCAACCTCTGCCGCTATCATCGTCCAGTGTTTCACTAGGAACTCTTTGCGGACCATGGTTACCGAGACCTATGAGCGTTTTCGTCAGCGCGTGCACAACAGGGAAACAACGTGCGCGGAAGAACTCGAGCGTGCGCTCATGAGCATCGAGGAGAACGGCCACCTTGGCGCGTTCCTAACTGTTACTGCGGATGCAGCGCGCAAGTCCGCAGAGGAGAGTGATACCCGCTTCCAACGTGGCACACCGCGCCTGCTGGAAGGAATGATCCTTGCCATCAAGGACAACATTTCCACCCGCGGGATTCCTACCACCTGTGGCTCGCGCATGCTCGAACGTTTTGTGCCCGTCTTCGATGCTACAGTCGTCGAACGGCTCCGCCACCACGGTGCCATTGTCATCGGTAAAACCAATCTCGATGAGTTCGCGATGGGCTCATCGAATGAGACTTCGTACTTCGGCATTGTTCGCAACCCCCACAATCCCGACTACGTTCCTGGAGGCTCATCGGGAGGCTCCGCCGTTGCTGTTGCGGCACGAATGGCGCACGCAGCACTCGGCTCAGACACTGGCGGTTCGATACGACAACCTGCAGCGTTTTGCGGCATCGTTGGGTTCAAGCCAAGCTACGGTCGAGTCAGCCGGTATGGCTTGGTTGCCTTTGCATCATCCCTCGACCAAATCGGTCCAATGGCACGTTCGGTGCGCGATGTAGCACTCCTTGCCCATGCTATCTCCGGTCATGATCCCGCCGATAGCACCAGTAGCGAGCAGCCCCCGATCGATCTACACATTGCGCCTCTGGCAGAACGCCCCCGTCTTGGCATCGTTGGCGAAGAAATTCTTTCCGGCTGCAGCACGGAGGTACGCAGTTGCTACGAAGAGGTCTGCAGACTTGCTCAGCAGGCTGGCTACCGCCTTGTCCTGATTCAGTTCGATTCGATGGATGCATGGATACCAACCTACTACATCCTGGCAACAGCCGAAGCATCCTCAAACCTTGCGCGGTACGATGGTGTCCGCTATGGCTTCCGCGCTGATAACGACGGCAACGATATGATGACCGCAACACGGACAGCAGGATTCGGTACCGAAGTCAAGCGTCGCATCATGCTCGGTACCTACGTGCTCTCAGCTGGCTACTACGATGCGTACTACCGCAAGGCACAGAAAGCTCGCCGCTGGATTGTGGAGAACTACCGTCGCATCTTTTCCACGTGCGACGCAGTGCTCCTACCGACAACCCCGACGCCGGCATTTCGCATCGGCGAGAAAACGAGCAACCCGTTGGCGATGTACCTCAACGATATTCTCACCGTCTCGGCAAATTTGGCTGGAATTCCTGCGCTCAGTCTCCCTGCTGGGCGATCGGGGAATGGCTTGCCGATCGGAGTGCAACTGCAAGCTCCCTTCAATGCCGATGAGGTGTTGCTTCGCATTGCCTACGACATCGAACAATGCCTGCTCGCGCGCGCAACGGTATAGCCGAGAGTGCTGCGCTCTCGCTTGTGATCGCCTTAGCGTTTTGGAGCTGTAAGCAGCACGCGCCCAACCATACGCTACGTCCAGCGCGCGGTGCGATTCATTATGGCGGCACATACCGCATCAACATGCTCCGTGGCAATCCAAACGGTCTCGACCCTGTCCTGATCACCAGCAAGCTGGCCGATGACATTGCTCTCCAGCTCTACGATCGCCTTGTCACGTTCGATTCACTCCTGCGCCCACAACCGGAACTTGCGCGCCAGTGGGAAATTTCCGCCGACGGGAAGCGCTACACGTTCCATCTCCGTACTGATGTTCGATTCCACGATGACCCATGCTTCCCTGGCGGCATCGGACGGCGCATGACTGCCGACGATGTAGTGTACTCTCTCACCCGTGCGTGCGATCCACTGGCGAAGACAACCGCGTTTTGGATTTTCAAAGACAAGATCCGTGGCGCCACGCGCTTCTACACTGCACGTGCTTTAGGTGACACCACAGTAACTGCGATTGAAGGCATCACTGCTGCCGACGATTCAACAGTCATCATCGAGCTGGAGCGTCCCTACGCACCGTTCTTGTTGCAGTTGGCAAATGCATTCGGGTGTATCGTTCCCCGTGAGGCGGTGGAGTTCTACGGCGAGAATTATTTCCGGCACCCCGTCGGCACAGGTCCATTCCGTCTTGTTTGGTGGAAAGATGATTACGGCATGCTCCTTGTCCGCAACGAGCACTACTGGCAACGTGACCAGTGGGGCAATCAGCTACCGTACCTCGATTCGCTCTTTATCACGTTCATCAAAGACGATAAAGTGCAGCTACAACAATTTCTCGACGGACAACTGGAGGAGTCGTACTCAATCCCGACTGAGCTTTTCGATGTGCTCATTGACCCAACGACGCGCCAGCTACGAGCAGGCTACCCCTTCCTGCTCCAAGTTACCCCAGCGCTTCTGACGTGGTTCATTGATTTCAACTGCTCGCGGCCACCATTCTCCGACCGTACGTTCCGGCAGGCGATCTCGTGGGCAATTGATCGCGAGCGGATTGTACGCTATGTGCTACGGAACTCCCCCTGGGCTGCTGCAACACACGGTGTAACACCGCCCGTCCTCCCTGGATATGACATCACGCAGATCGAGGGCTACCACTTCGATCCTGTCCGCGGGCGGGCATTACTGAGCCAATGCCGCGCAGTCCCACAAAGATTGGTGCTCCACGTGTACCCAGAGCCACGTCTTCTCCAGGTGGCCGAAGCCATCCAGAGTATGCTCGCCGAACATCTTGGTATTGAGCTACGCATCGAGGTAATTCAGTTTGCGCAATTCCTCGACTTGGCCGAGCGCGGACAGCTGACAATGTGGGGTACCCGATGGTACGGAGACTATCCCGACGTTGAAAATTACCTGAGCCTGTTCGATGGCAGCTTCGTCCCCGACGATCCAAACGCACCGAGCTACCCGAACAGCACCCGCTACCGCAACGACACAGTAACGGCACTACTCCAGAAGGCAGCATCGTTGACCGATGCACGCGTGCGCTACGCACTCTACCGCGAGGCTGAACAGCGCATCGTGCACGATGCGCCAGCAGCGATGCTCTTCTACGAGACGCACTACCGCCTCCTGCAGCCGTATGTGCGGAACTATCCGCTCGATGCAATGGCGCGACCAGTTCTCAAACACGTGTGGTTCGCGTGGTAATGTCAACGGAAACATTACACCTCGACGCATCGGATCCCGCCGATGTAGAACGTGCAGCTACGCTGCTTGCAGCAGGTAAGCTTGTTGCGATTCCGACCGAAACAGTCTACGGATTGGCAGCGCGTGTGTTCGCTCCCGATGCGGTCGAAGAAATTTTCCGTGTCAAAGGTAGGCCGATGGACAATCCACTCATCGTTCACTGTGCGACGGAAAGCGACATCGAACTGATCGCAACGGAAATTCCCCCTGTTGCATGGCGATTGTTGGAGCGATTTGCACCTGGCCCACTGACGCTAGTACTCCATCGGCATCTGAGGGTACCTTCTATCGTGAGCGCTGGATCGCCAAGTGTTGCGGTGCGTATCCCCGCTCTGGAGGTAACACGCCGCCTGATTGCTCTTGCAGGTGAACCTGTGGTTGCACCTTCAGCGAATCGGTCCGGCAGACCAAGTCCAACACGCGCTGAACATGTCTTCGAAGACTTAGGTGGGAGCATCGCTGCCGTCCTCGATGCCGGGCCGTGCGCAATTGGCATCGAGTCAACAGTGCTCAACCTAACTGTGGAGCCCGCCACCATCGTTCGTCCTGGCGCTATCGAAGCGGTTGACCTGGCGGAGATCTTGGGTTATGAACCTCCAATCGCGCACCACAGTGACACTGGAGCTCCTATCGCACCTGGCATGAAGTATCGCCACTATGCCCCGCGCACTCCCGTATTTTTGACCGAATCGCTCGAGACTATCCCAACCGGTGCACTTGTGCTGACGACAACGTCACTGGAAAGCGACCGCGTTCGAGTGCGGCCCCTGACTCGCCAGACGCTCTACGATGAGTTCCGCCGTGCTGACCGCGAACACGTTCCAGCGATCTTCGTGCTGATTACCCCAGATGTTCGCGCAGACCGCGCGCTGATGAACCGGATCGAAAAAGCCGCAGTTTCGTCGCAACGTGCCGATGATATACCACCGATGAGTTGAACGATTCTACACCGCCGCATATGCTCGACTGTACTATGGTTGAACGTACCGTCGTCGTCCGAAATCGGGCAGGGCTGCATACCCGTCCGGCTGCAATGATTGTCAAACGCGCTGCTCAGTTTGCATCCGACATTTACCTCGAAAGCGACGATCACATGCGCATCAACGCCAAGAGTATCATTGGCGTCATGACGCTCGCTGCTGCACAAGGGACTACGCTCAAGCTCATCGTTTCTGGGCCTGACGAAGAGCAAGCTGCCGATGCAATCGCCGAGCTTTTCGAAACCGGCTTTGGCGAACCACTCTGACACGAACCACACCAATGGATAGCGACGCCGGAGGACTACGGACATCCCCCTCACTCCGATTCCAGGGCATTGCCGCATCCCACGGTATTGCGATCGGGCATGCTGTCATCATCCGCGCACCCCAAGAGCGTTTGCTCCACTGGCGTATTGTGTCACCACCGGAGCGTCCGCACCATTTGGAGCGTTATCGTCAAGCCCGCCAACTGCTGCTCGACTCCATCCGTGCTGGGATGAACCTAGCTGCCAATGCACTCCCCGATGCGCACGCAATCGTCGAATCCTACGAGCTCATCGTAAGTGATCCAGCGATCGAGCAGACCATCAGCAATCGTATTCTCGGGGAAGGAATGCCCACCGAAGTTGCCGTCAGCACTGCCTACGATGCCCACATCCACGCGCTTGCCAACGCGAGCGACCCGCTCATCCGCGAACGTCGCTACGACCTAGAGAACATTCGGCAGAAGCTCTTGGCTGCCCTACTCAGCCCCTCGCCTACCACTGGCTCATTACGCGGTGCGATTATTGTCGCTCCATCGCTCCTTGCCTCGGATGTCCTGCAGTACCACGACCAAGGAGTCCGCGGTATCGTGACCGAAGTTGGTGGCATTTCAAGCCACGCGTGCATCGTCGCCCGAACGCTCGGCATCCCTGCCGTCATCGGCATTCGCAATGCGACTCGACTGCTCGACGACAATGTCCAACTCATCGTTGACGGCACAAGAGGACTAGTGATCGCCTCGCCGGACGTAACCACCATCGAGCACTATCGAGCGATCCGCGATACACGGACAGAACATCGCACACCCCATACAGGCATTGCGACAACGACTGACGGAGTAGCAATTCCAGTCTATGCCTCCGTAGATTCTCCCGACGAGGTTCCCAATGCGATAGCACAGGGCGCTGAAGGCATCGGTCTTGTCCGGACGGAACTCCTTTTGGTGCGCTTGCGCCACTTCCCTAGCGAACAGGAGCAAACTGCATGGTACCGTGCCATTGTTGAGCAGGCATATCCGAAGCCTGTCACGCTCCGCATCTTTGATCTTGGCAGCGATAAGGCAATTGGAGGCATGCCGCACGAGCCCAATCCTGCACTCGGACTGCGTGGACTGCGCTTTCTCCTCCAACGCCGCGACTTACTTAGTGCACAGTTGAGGGCAATCCTTCGCGCCTCGGCACAGCGGACGGTACGGCTCCTTGCTCCAATGGTGACCACATTGGAAGAAGTGGAGACTCTGCGTGCGTTGCTTGAAACAGCAAAGCAAGAACTCCGCGATAATCGAGAGTCGTTCGATGAACACATCCCCCTTGGAATCATGGTCGAAACTCCTGCTGCTGCTCTCCTTGCTGATCAGCTTGCCGGACATGTAGCATTTTTTAGCATCGGTACCAATGACTTAACGCAGTACACTCTCGCAGCAGACCGAACAAGCAGTCTGGTGGCGTACCTTTTCGATCAGCTTCATCCGGCTGTGCTTCGGCTCCTCCAGATGATCGTTGCTGCAGCAAAGCGCCGGGGAATTCATGCCGAGCTCTGCGGTGATTTGGCAACGTTCCCCTCCGCAACGGAGCTACTTGTTGGGCTCGGCATCAGTGCACTTAGCGTTGCCCCGACATCCATCCCAGCACTGAAGGAAAAAATCAGCACCATCAATGCTGCCCAAGCGGAGCAGCTGCTTGTACAAGCGCTTGCAGCCAGCGACTCTGCAGCCGTTCGCGCATTGTTGAATCATCAGCACTCGTCCGTATGATGGGAAACCTTGCAAAGCTCACCATCGCGAATCTCCAGCTCTACTCTTACCATGGTGTCTCCAATGAAGAGCAACAGCTTGGTGGCCGCTACGAAGTGGATGCCGAACTCTACTACGACGCCAGCACAGCGATTGCTCGTGATGAACTTCCCCGTGCCGTCAACTACGCTGATGTGATGGCATGCATTGCAGATGCCGTCGGTGCAAAGCGGCGGCGCTTGATCGAGACACTCGCGCGTGATGTTGCAGATGCGATTTTGGATCGCTTCACTCAGGTGCAGACGGTCTGCATTCGTGTTCGCAAGCGCACTGTCCCCGCCGGAATGGTTGTTGATTACGTCGAGGCAGAATGGAGATCGCACCGTCATCAATAGCAGTGCGCGTCCTTCTTGCTCTCGGCAGCAACCTCGGTGATCGGATTGGATACCTGCGCGCCGCAACCGCTGCGATCGTCGAACGAGGATACCTCAACTGTATTCGCTGCTCACCGATCTACGAATCCGCACCGGTCGGGTACAGCAACCAACCCGACTTCCTCAATTGCTGCATCACAGGGACGACATCCCTTCCACCGGCTCAGCTTCATTCCTGCCTCAAAGCCCTGGAAACCGAACTTGGCCGCCAGCCGCGCCCACGCTGGCATCAGCGGGAAATTGACGTGGACATCATCCTCTATGGTGACCTCATCCTGCAAACGTCAGAGTTGGAAATTCCACACCCACGAGCACTCGAACGAGCGTTCGTCCTTCTTCCTGCACGAGCAATCGCTTCGGACTGGATCTTCCCAGGCATTGGGTGTACAATTGGCGAGCTTGCAGCCAAAGTGAAGACAGAGCCACCTCTGCGAAAAATCGAGGAACCACTTTTTCCCTGAAACTATCGCCCACAACAGCAGCGATTAGACTTTCGCCAACACAAGGCCATTTTTGCACCCACCACCGTCGCTGGAATCTGACCGTGCCGATCCCAGAGGAACTCATCAGCGAGCTTCGCCAACGCGCAGACATCGTCGGTGTCATAGGGCAATACGTCCAACTCCGTCAACGAGGGAAAAACTTCGTCGGGCTATGCCCCTTTCACAATGAGAAAACACCGTCGTTCAACGTCAGCCCTTCGCTGGGCATCTACAAATGCTTTGGGTGCGGCAAAAGCGGGGATGTGTTCACCTTCCTCAAAGAGTACGCTGGCATGAGCTTTACCGAAGCAGTTCGCCATGTTGCCAGCCAGGTGGGGATCTCGATCCCAGAAGAGCCAGCGCACTCGAGCCAGGCGCTCGAACATCGCCGACGCTTAATTGCTGCACTGGAAGCAGCGTGTGAGCTGTTCCAGATGCAGGCACAACACTCCGCTGATGCACAGAACTTTTTCCGCGAGCGGATACTGCCAGCCGAGATTATCGAACGCTTTCGGCTGGGATATGCCCCAGCACAGTGGAATGCGACGCTCCAAGGCATGCAAGAGCGCGGGTTTTCGCTCGAAATTCTCGCCGAAGCTGGCTTGGTCATCCGCCGGGAGGA
This sequence comes from Candidatus Kapaibacterium sp., assembly GCA_026003495.1. Lineage (GTDB taxonomy): Bacteria > Bacteroidota > Ignavibacteria > Kapaibacteriales > NICIL-2 > NICIL-2. Next base: position 1,414,862 of record BPHK01000001.1, read on the forward strand.
TGGCACCGCATACGACCGATTCCGCCATCGCTTGATGTTCCCAATTGCGAACGTTTTCGGTACGATCATCGGATTCGGTGGACGCTACCTCGGCAATGACTCCGATCAACCCAAGTACATCAACTCGCCACAGACAGCACTCTACGATAAGAGCTCGACACTCTACGCTCTCGACCGTGCGCGGCATGCAATTCTCCGCAAGCAGCACGTGCTCATCGTCGAAGGCTACATGGATGCGCTGGCGCTTCATGCCATTGGACTTGAGCATACCGTCGCAACAAGTGGGACAGCCCTGACTGAGCAACACTTAGAGGTTTTACGCCGATTCACCAATCGGATTGTCCTTGTCTTCGATGGCGATCGCGCTGGACGGGATGCAGCGCACCGTGCGCTCACCCTTGCACTGCGCAGCGGCGTTGGGGTCGAGGTCGTCCTCTTGCCAGAAGGCGATGACCCCGATAGCCTCGTCCGACGGCGAGGCGCTGATGCGACGAAATCGCTACTTGAGCGGCGTCTGTCACCTGTCGAGTTCCTCATCACATGGAGCAAAGCGCGCACCGATTGGTCCGACCCACACGCGATGACAACGGAACTTCGCTCACTGGCGGAAATACTTGCCAGCATACCCGATGAACTGTATCGCGAGCTCCTCCTCCGCGAGTTCTCCGACCGAGTCGGTGTGCAGCGCGAGCTTCTCCTATGGTCACTGCCGCCAACACCGAAGAAGCGGGCGGTGCAGCGAGCACAGTACGTTGCGCCGCCTCCTCCAGAACCGCTGCCACCAGCAGCTCCAGCACCTATCCTGCCCGAAGAGCAGGAGCTTCTGCGCGCTGTGCTCTTCTCGCGATCAGTAGCAGCAGTGCTTTTCGACGACTATCTCTTCGAGCCGTCCACACTATTTAGTCCCGTTGCCGAGCACCTTCTCCGCGCGCTGGCTGAGCACCACCGGAATCATCCAGGGGATGAGCCGCTCGGCGCAGCGCTTCCGACGCTCCCGCTCGACGACCAGGCTCGTCAGCTTGCCGAATGGATCGTCTTCTCCAGCGAAGAACCAAGCGAGCGCTGGTCCGAGCACGGCGTCGAACTCGACCGCGATCGCCTCTGGCAACGCATCCTCGATGATGCGCTCATCAAACTCGAAGATCGAAGGCTCGAGCGCCAATTGCACGCGCTCAGCGAGCAACTCAGGGCTGATCCTGAGAACGGAGCGCTGCTGGAAGAAATTGCTCGGATCCTGAAGCTACGCGCTGAGTACCAGAAGCGTTCATCGTAGTTTCGCTTTTGTCACACCGACTGAACAACAACGAATGCTTTTCCGTGGAACAGCCACTGCACTTGTTACTCCGTTCCGGAGCGACGGCAGTATTGATTTTTCGGCACTGGAACGGCTCATCGAATTTCAAATTGCCGAGGGAATCGAAGCACTCGTTCCGTGCGGTTCAACAGGCGAAGCTGCGACACTGAGCACTGCTGAACAGCTAGAAATCATCGAGCGGACGGTGCTCGCGGTCAATCGGCGTGTTCCGGTGATCGCCGGCACTGGCACAAACAACACACGGACGACCATCGAACTGACCAATCGAGCGACCGAACTTGGCGTTGATGCGGTGCTTGTTGTAACGCCCTACTACAACAAGCCAACGCAACGCGGTCTGCTCGAGCACTACCGTGCACTCATTCGCCATACCGATGCGCGGATTATCCTCTACAACGTTCCGCCGCGGACCGGCGTGAACATGCTCGCGGAAACACAACTGGAGGTCGCTGTTCTTTCGGAGCGCATCATCGGGACAAAAGAGGCATCGGGAAGTCTCGAACAGATGCAGGCAATCCTTCGGGACGCACCGTCGCACTTTGCAGTCTATAGCGGCGAGGATGCACTCACGCTCCCTGCCATTGCGTGCGGCGCCCGCGGAGTTATTTCGGTCGTTTCGAACTACCTTCCACGCCGATTCGGTGAAGGGATCCGTGCTGCACTCCGCGAAGATTTTGCTACTGCACGATCGGTGCTGTTGGACCTACTCCCCCTCATGCAGGCAAATTTCATCGAGTCGAATCCTCTTCCGGTCAAGTACATCCTCGCCCGCATGGGACTCATCGAGGAAGCATACCGACTCCCGCTGGTCCCGATGTCACCGGAAAGCAAGAAGAAGATTGATGCGCTGCTGCTCCGCTATGGAATTGTCACGCAGCAAGAGCCAGATCATCCCGTCCAAGCTCAAGCTAAAACTCCTCTCGAATGAGCAGCAGTACAGCCGACTGTGGGACGATGACGTAGCGCTCGCCTTCATACTCAATTTCGATTGCATCCCGTTGGAGGTAGATTGCTAAATCTCCAACCTGCGCTTGGAGCGGAATGTAGCGGACGCGTTCGCTCGGCTCTTTCCATGGTTCGTCGGTCTCCGCTGGAATCGGGAAAGGATAGCCCGGTCCCGTCTTGATGACATAGCCACTTTGCGTTTTCTGGTTTTCTTGGACCGTCGGCGGTAAGTAAAGACCGCTGGGAGTTTGCATATCCGGGCGGAGCGGCTTGATGAGCAGCCGATCGCCGATCACGATGAATTTGTCCGTCACAACGGGGTCTTCCATTGCAGACATCATAAGCGGTTCCACTGCTTGTTAGGACAACAACGCTCGCGCGATATTGTACGTTCCTGCTGCAGCAAGATATGCGAGCAGGAACATGTACACGAATGCGAATGCCGTCCACTTCCACGAGCCAGTCTCCCGACGAAGGACAGCCACTGTGGACATGCACTGCAACGCGAACATGTAGAATGCCAGGACCGCAAATGCAACCGGCGGACTAAGCTGCTGCTGGAGTGCAGCACGGAGACTTGCGCTTGCGGGGTCATCCTGCCCGACAGCGTAGAGCTGCCCCATCACCGAAACGAATACTTCCCGTGCAGCGAACGAGCCAATGATGCCGAGCGTGACCTGCCAGTCGAAATGCATGGGACGAAAGATTGGCGCGACCGTGCGTCCCACGTGTGCAGCCCAGGATTGCTCGAGCTGTGCGCGGCGATACTCATCGGCAGACATACCGGGCCGCGGCTCCAGACGCGGAAAAGTGGCAAGTGCCCACAGGACGATCGAAATTGCCAGTATGATCGTCCCTGCAGTCTGTACAAAATCTTGCATTCGCATCGTTGCTCGCACAAGGAGATTTCGCCACTGCGGCAAACGGTACGGTGGGAATTCGATGAAAAACGCCGTCCGGTCATCTGCAAGGACAGTCTTTCGGAGCAGCCACGCAATTACTAAACCGACAACAGCTGCCGCCACGTAGAGCATACCGAGCACCAGTGCTTGGAGCGAAAGAAAGCCGCCAACTGTGCCAGCCGGTACAAACGCTGCGATCAGAAGTGTATAGACTGGTAGCCGTGCTGAGCATGTCATCAGTGGAGCGACGAGCATCGTCGCCATCCGCTCCGCATACGAGGGGATCATCCGCGCAGATAAAATTCCGGGAATCGCACACGCATACGAACTCAGCAGCGGAATAAACGAACGCCCTTGCAAGCCAAAGATACCGAAAATGCGATCAACCAGGAACGCAGCACGCGCCATGTACCCGGTATCTTCGAGGAACGTCACCAACACCATCAGCACGAAGATCTGCGGAGCAAACACCAGGACACTCCCAACGCCCGCGATAACACCATTGGCGAGAAAATCGAGCACAAGCGGTGGAGCGACAGCATCTCCGACGATCCATTGGCGCAGTGTGCTGAAACCGCTATCAATCGCATCCATGAGCGGCTGCGACCATGTGAAAATGGATTGGAAAATGAGCGCCATTACGATCACAAATGCAACCATCCCCCACACCGGATGCAGAAGGATTCGATCGAGTCGCTCGGTGCGTTCATCGAGACGATCGTTGCGGAGCACCTCGCTTGCGATCTGCCGTGCCCACGCGATGCGTTCTTCGACCGATGCATTCAGCGGCAGATGTATCGGTGGTATTCGCCAGCGCTGACGATCGACAAGCTTTGCCTTCAGTTCGGTGATGCCGATGCCTTTTGTCCCGACTATCGGTACTACGGGGACCCCCAAACGTGATTCTAACAAAATATCATCGAGCGTTGCTCCTCGACGCTTGACCTCGTCGATCATCGTCAGTGCGACGAGCATCGGCTTCTGGAGTGTAACCAGTTGCGAAAACAGGAAGAGGCCCTTCTCCAGATTTGTTGCATCGAGGATGAGTACGATCCCATCGAGTGGCGGTATCGTACGAAGTTCCCCTTTCAACGCCGCGCTGGTAATTTCTTCGTCGCTCGATTTCGGCGAGAGACTATACACACCCGGCAAATCCACCAATGCAATTGCCTCAGCATGATTAGCGAGAAGGCCCACCGTTGGCTCAACTGTTACGCCGGGGTAGTTGGCAACTTTCTTCCGGGCACCTGTCAGCGCATTGAAGAGCGTCGTTTTCCCTGAATTCGGAATCCCGACCAGTGCGATGTTTCTCTGCGGTACTGCACCCATCGGTGTTAGACTACCTGCCAGAGGGGTTCGTGCAGATGGAGTGCTTGGGAAACCGGCTCGACGCAAATTGCCGATGCAAAGGGAAGCCGTACAGCAAGCGTCCCATTCCCGTAGCGTATCTGGAGCGTTCCACCAAATAGCGACCGCCGGAGTACCGTAACAACGGTTCCCTCGACTAAGCCGAGCTCCTTCATTCGCTCTACAAAGGGAGACGGGCCTGCAACCGCTGCGATCCGTGCGGGAGTACCCAACGGCAGAGCCTCAAGCGAGAGCATGCTGAAAGTGCGTATTTAGACTTGTTCCAAAATTACGAGAAGAAATCCCGTTTTTTGCTCTCGCCTTCGTCGTGGTTATGGACTTTTCGGCGAATGTAGGTGCAGGATGCTCTGTTCTGGCAACAGTGCAAGAAGCTCTGCTTCGAATGCATCTTTTCGGAGTGGATCGAGCGCTATCGCAGATTGGAGAGCATCACGAGCTGCAGCAACATTTCCGCAGAGTAGATACACTTTGACAAGCGCAAAGTATGGGTCTGCCCACTGAGGTGCTACCGCCGTCGCTCGGTGGAGTGCTTCCGTAGCTTCGGTATAACGTCGCAGTGTCGCCAGGACCATCGCATAGTCGTACCAGCACAATGCATTCTGCGGATCGAGTTTCAACGCAGTCTCATATGACTGAATCGCTTCTTGGTTGATGCCGAGCTTGACGAGTGCTTCTGCACGCGCATACCAAAGTTCAGCATAGGCACTCTGAAAGCGGAGTGCAGTATCGTAATCTACGAGTGCAGCGCCGGGGTTCCCCAATGCATCATAGCATGTGCCGCGCCCAAAGTACGCCTCGAAGTGTTCTGGTGCACGCGCAATTGCTTCCGTGAATGCTTCGATCGCTTCGTGATAACGTCCAAGCTCACCGAGCGTACTTCCCAGGTTCTGCCAGATTGCTGCATCGCTTCCGTCATACGAGAGTGCCTCGCGGTAACAGTCGATCGCTGCCTCTAGTTTGCCAAGCAACGAGAGAAGATTCGCTTTGTTGTAGAGAGCGCCAACGTGCGCAGGGGAAATTGCAAGCGCATAGTCGTAGCTTTCGATCGCTTCTGCATACCGCCCAGCCCGAGCGAGCACGATACCGCGATTGAACCATGCATCCGCATTGTACGGATCGAGCTCGATGGCGCGTTCGTACGCAATGCAAGCATCATCGAAGCGATGACAGCAGTCGTAGCAGAAGCCCAGCTCGAAAAGAGCATCCCGTGCGTACTGAGGTGAATCTGCCAATCGCTCATAGTGTTCGATTGCATCCCGGTAGTATCCCCAGCGCTGCGCGAAGACTGCTTTCTGCCAGATCGCATCTTCACACGATGGATCGAGCAGAAGCGCATAGTTGAGATACGCCTCAGCCTCTGATACAATGCCAGCATCGCTATAGGCAGCGGCTAAATGCAGAATGATTTCCACGTCGTTTGGATTGCATGCCAATGCCTTCTCAAATGCTTCGACAGCTTGGCGGTGGCTTCGAACTCCGCTGTACGCCACACCGAGTTTATCCCATGCCTCCGCGCTGTACGGTGCAAGCATCGTCCAGAGCGATGCCACGGCGATTGCTTCCTGAAAACGCTCCCGTTCCAGGCAGTAGCTGGTGAGGTGCTCCAATTGCTCTGGCAGACAAAGGCCTCCTTCGATGGCTTGGAGCGAACCCTGCGTGTGTGCACGCACACATTGGCGGAGAAGCTCTTCGGCATCAAACTCAGAGCGTAGGCTCGACCATTCGGCATCATCATTGAATTCAAACATCTGAGTACCCACAACGATTGTGTCGTTCGACGGTGGCGAACTTACTGTGGATTTGCACCCTGACTCAATACGTAGAAGTACGCAATTGCGACGATTCCCCACACTCAGTGCTACACTCGATACACTGCGTTCCCAGCCAGACCAAGAGCCACCTGCCGGACTCGAACCGGCGACCTGCTGATTACAAGTCAGCTGCTCTACCAACTGAGCTAAAGTGGCATCACGACGCTGCAAAATTACAAATCGTCCAGCCCTGCTGCGGTCACGATCTCCGGAAAAAGTTGAGCCTCGATGATGCTGCACCAAATATGCCCAATCGTGATGTGGCATTCTTGGATGTGCGCTGTCACAGTACTTGGGACAATAACTGCATCATCGCACAGAGCAGCTATTGGGCCGCCATCGCAGCCGAGCAGACCGATGACAGCTACCCCTTGCATCCGCGCCTGCTCAGCAGCACGGCGAACATTTTCGGATTTCCCACTCGTACTAATCGCAACAAGAGCATCGCCGTGCCGTCCCAGCGCTTCTACTGCACGCGCGAAAACATTTTCGAAACCGATATCATTTCCACCAGCGGTCATCAGCGATGGATCCACCGTCAGCGCAATTGCTGGAAGTGCGCGACGCTGCACTTGCCCGCGGTACCGAACGACGAGTTCTGCCGCTATGTGCTGTGCATCGGCAGCAGAGCCACCATTACCACAGAGCAACACCTTCCCCCCTTGCTCGAGAGCACTCGCCAAACGTTTGCCCGTTCGAACAATATCGGACACACAGCGCTCAAGCAATGCCTGCTTGGTTTGCATCGAACGCTCTAAGTGCTGTCGAACGAGAGCATCCATGACCTAACCTCCAAAAACAGACTCCAACAAAAATCGTCACTTGCACCGCAATGCACAGTCTAGAACAACCTCAGCTTCGTTGGATTGGCACCATCGTTCGCCCGCACGGGCTCGATGGCTCACTTCACGTCGAGCTTGCCCAGAGTGTTCTTCTGGCGGAAGGCACTCCGGTTTGGATTGGGTTTAGCCCGCGGTTCTGCAACCGGTCCCAGATCGAATCGTTTACCCTGTCTGGCAGTCGCGCGATCCTACGCCTTGCGGGCATAACAACACGCCAGCAAGCAGAGACACTTCGGGAGCACGGTGTTTTTATTGCCGACTCTTCATTGCAGATTACACGACAGTCACCCGAACTCGTAAGCTGGACTGCAGTTCTCCCCGACGGAACAGCAGTGGGTACCGTCGTCGGCATCGAGGAAAATCCAGCGCACCCGCTGCTGTGTATCGCCCGTCCTCAATCGGGAGAGTTTCGGGTTCCGTTTGTAGATGTGTTTGTTCAACACGTCGAATCTTCGACACGCACGATTGTTCTCTCCCTTCCAGAGGGATTGCTCGAAGCACAACTACCGACGACGACTCTGCCGCGCAAACGCAAGCGCTAATCGGAGATACGGGTAGTCGAACCTGCCACCGAAGTAGGCATGGACATCGCGCAGCAGCGCACGTGGTTGGCGGTGAAGGAAGCGACAGACCTCCTCGTAGAGTGTGCCGTCGAGCAGTCGTTCTCGCGGAAGCTCCACCCCAACTGCAAGCGCTTGCACAAGATGGCTAACCACTGTTGTAAGTGCCAATTGCCGGCGCTCAGCGATTTGCCCCAGCAGCAAACCGCTCCGCGCAAGCTCGACCGTCGCGCGCACTGAAGGATCGAGTGCATACTCAGCGGAGCGTGCTTGCAACGCTGATGCCGTTGGCGATGGAGTTGCCCCTGCTTGTTGCCATCTTCCCGTGGACAGACGGAGAACCCGCAGCGGTTTTTCTTCGACCAAGGCTCCCTCCCAGAGGAGTTGCTGCACTTGTTCTGCAAGGAACTGCCCATTGGCTGCAGTCAGAGCACCAAACTGCTCGCAGCGATCGGCATGCACTGCTGCGACAAGCTCGCTGGACCGCCCAAGTGCAACATCGCAGACTGCTCGTGCTGTAAGCAGTCCATCGAATTGAGCAACAATCGAAATGAGCACAGAGCGAGCATACCGTTCGAACGCTGAGATGGGCGCTCGCTGGCTCGAACGCTGCGGCGTAACACGTTGCTGGCATGTCGAGCATCGTCCGCATCGCTCCGAAGCACTCTGGCCGAAGTACTCCAGCAGGATAGCTCGCTTGCAGCGTGCCGATTGAACGTATTCGATCACAGCATGTGCTTTTTCGACTGCCACTTGGCGTCGGTGTTCAACTGCTGACCAATCAATTGGCAATCGCCCATTGGGCATGCGAGGTCCGCACAGGCGAATTCCTTCCCCTCCGCTCAGTGGAGTTACTTCGACCATCCGCGCAAGTTCTGCTGCACGGAGTGCGTATTGCAATTGATTGGCGTCAAGCGCATGGCGGCCTGCAAGATCGTCGAGCTGTATCTCCTGGTACTGCTCGTATGCCGTAGGTGGAAGCGAACGCAGAAACGCTTCAAGCGCATCTGCAAGCGACGGTGGTGCATTCCGGGTAAATTCGAGCCATCGCTGGCGACTGGTAACAATCCGAACTGCAAGCCGCTGGCTACACTGCACTCGCGCAATAAGCTTTTCACGTTCGAGGAGCGCAAGAGCGCTTTCCACCGCACGCTGATTCATCCGAAGGTGGCGGGCGATGGTAGCAGGCTCCCACGAGAACAACGCATCGCTGGACGCGCCCACACCAACCTTGAGGGCATCGGCAATTGCCGCATAGACGCTCTCGACACTCCTCTGCGATGGATACTGGGCCTCAATTAGCCGCCGTTGCAATCGCTCATCGCCAGGCGTATAGCAGAGCACGCAGTGCGCATGCTCTCCGTCACGGCCAGCACGACCAGCTTCTTGGTAGTAGCCCTCGAGCGTCAAGGATATGTCGCAGTGCGCAACGAGCCGTACATCGGGACGGTCAATCCCCATACCGAACGCAACCGTTGCGACGACGACCGGAGCAGGAGCTACCATGAACCATCGCTGTACATCGCTCCGCTGGTGATCGCTCATCCCTGCATGGTATGGGTGCGCCTCAATCTTCATGGCCTGGAGCTGCGCGGCGATTTGCTGCGTTGCTTTCCGCGTTCCTGCGTAAACAATTGCTGCTCCCTGGCGATTGCGGTCGAGCCAGTCCGCAAGCCGTGCGACCTTTTGCGCATAGTTGCGCCCGTCGGGGCACTGTTCAACGAAAAATTCCAGATTCGGGCGATCAAAATCGCCGATGTACACAAACGGATCGCGGAAGCGGAGTTGCTCGATGATGTCGCGTCGAGTCTGCGGGGTTGCAGTTGCAGTCAGTGCAAGGATTGGCTTACGCCCAAGCGCGCCGGAAAGCTCACCAATCCGACGGTACGATGGGCGGAAGTCATGTCCCCACTGGCTGATGCAGTGCGCCTCGTCAACGACGATGCGATCGAGAGGAATGCGCCGAAGCTCTTCGACAAAAGCGTTGCTTTCAAGCCGCTCAGGTGCGATGTAGAGCAAGCGAACACTGGCAGATTGTGCTTGCCGCAACCGAGAGGCAATCTCTTCGCTCGATAGCGAAGCGACCAGTGCAGTTGCGCCAATGCTGCGTCGCTGCAGCGCAAGCACTTGATCGTGCATGAGTGCGACAAGCGGCGAAATGACCAGCGTAACGCCACCACTCAACAGTGCTGGAAGCTGATAGCAGAGCGACTTTCCACCTCCTGTCGGGAGGATCCCGAGCACATCGCGACCTTCGAGCACAGCGCTGATAATCTCTCGCTGGCCTGGGCGAAATTGCGAAAAGCCGAATACTTCAGCACACAGCCGTTCAGCTTCTGCCAGTCGGTCCCTCATCTACCAACGTGAAGTAGTTCGTCGGTGCATCGGTATGGAGCATCAATAGCTCAGCGCGGACCAGCCGAATGAGTAGCTGCAGCGCACGTCGTCGGGAAATGTTGACAAGTCTAGCGAACTCAGCAACGGTGATTTTTCCATGCTTCTCCAGATAGGCAAAGAGTCGCCGCTCGCGATCGCCGATGTAGAGCTGCAATGGGCGGGAATCCGGACGTTGCTCGCGCATGAGCCGCACCATTTCCCGGCTGGCTTGCACAGATTCTGCGCGTGTACGAACGTATACCGTGCCACGAGGACTATCAGGATGCTCGACCACATGGTGCGGTCTTGCGCTACTTGCGCGAACATGAACAACGACGACATCCTTCCACTCGATTTCGACAACTTCGACTTCGACATGGAGAGGTGGTGCAACGAAGAACTCTGCAGCCTGACGAACAAGCTCGATTTGCTCTTTTTCGCTTTCGACACCAACGATGCTGCCGTCGTCATCAACGCCAAAGATCAAGTAACCGCCGTTCGTATTGGCAAAAGCGCAAAGCTCTTTTGCAATCTTTTCGAGGGAGGTGAAGCGGCGCTTGAACTCAACCGAGACGCCTTCGCCCTGCTCGATTAGCTGGCGGAGCTGCTGACGTTTCATCATGCGCTACTGGACGATGTGATGCTGCAGGTGCGGTGGTATGAACCAGTTCGGCAACACATACGGCGGACGGACTGAATAGAACCGAACGTTCGCAATGCGGCGATTGTACGCTGTCAGGATCTGAGGTGTCCACAGGAACGTGTACGGCGCTTCATCGTGGACGATGCGCTGGAACTCTCGCATAAGCTTCATCCGCTCTGCTTCGTCGAATTCGACGCGGTTCCGTTCGATGAGTTCGTCTGCACGTCGGTTGCGGAAGCCCACATAGTTCGAACCCTGATTATCCGCTTGGGAGGAATGCCAGAGCTGATACGGGTCACTGGGTATGTTGTCGTTGACCCACGCACCGATGTATGCATCGAACTGCTGAGAGCTGAGCTGCCGAAGGAAGACCGACCACTCTAACTTCTGTACATTGCAGACAATACCGTATTTGCGGAGCTCCGTCGCGTAGAGGATCACAATGTTCTCGCGCGTTTCGTTCCCCGCGTTGAAGCTCAGTGCGAATTCAAAGTTGACCTGGCGGCCGTCAATGATGTTATCCAAAATGCCATCGCCATTGCGGTCGCGCCATCCTGCCTCAGACAACAGCGCCATTGCACGCGTTGGGTTGAAGTCATAGGGTGGAAGCGTCGAGTCATACTCTGGGCGATTGCGGTAGATTGGACCATCAATGGGGACGGCGTAGCCACGCATAACCGTTTGGATCCATGCTTGGCGGTTGGCCAAGTACGAAAGTGCCTGGCGAACACGGCGATCGCGGAAGATCGGACGCCGCATGTTCCACCCGATGTAGGTATAGACCGATTGTTCGTACTTGCCTTTCCGCAAATAGAAAAGCCGCGCCGTATCGAGCTGCTCGTCATAGAGTGCGGGTGGGATGGCATCAATAAAGTCCACCTCTTCGGTTTTCAACGCGGAGAGCGCTGCGGTGCGATCGTTGATGACGACACCAACGATGGCAGCTGGATATGCCCTGCGCCACCAATGTGGCGATGGCCACGGCTTGGGATTCCGCACTAAAACGACACGCTTTCCAGTACTCCACTGACGGAAAACGTATGGTCCCGAACCGATCAGGTACTGTGGTTCGCGCCGGAGTTCTCCACGAGAGAACCACTCGGCAAATTGTTTGACTGCGGGATTTTGCTGTGCAAGCGCAGGGCTATTGACTTCGGCAATGCTGTAGCGATCGGTAAGCCCCTCTGGATCGAGTACATGCTTGGGGAGTATCCGCAGGTCGCCCAAAAAGTAGAGTGCAAGGAAGTACGGCTTCCGCATCGTGATGATAACTGTTGAGTCATTGGGTGCTTCGACGTCTGCGACGTCATCGTAGTAGTTCCGCAACGCGGACGCTTCGAGGATGTAGGGATTTTTCACCGCCTTGAAGCTGAAGACGACATCGCGCGCAGTGAGTCGGACACCATCAGAAAACGTAACGTTGGTCCGGAGATGGAATGTATAGCGACGATGGTCAGGAGAAACCTCCGGTGTCTTGATAGCAATGCTCGGTTCGAGTTGGAGCGTTTCAGGATTTTGCTCAAGCAGTGCATCAAAGATGAGGCGATTGAGTGTCGAGGCGGTATTGTCGTTCGACGTGTACGGATTGAGGCCTTGGGGATCGGAGAGCAGATGGAAGAAGATCACATCGCCCTCGACTGGTGGTCCATCGTAGCGATAGTCCTCCGGTGAATGGAAGGTGCGCTGACATGAAATGCAAAGAGCGAAGCACGCCAGGACTGCAAAGATTCTGCGATACTGTAGCAACATTACTGCACGAACGATGGAAGGCATGCGCAAATTACAACGGCGGTCGGCAGCTCCACTGATTTCAACGCTGTATATTGCAACCCGACGCGTCTGAATCTACCAACAGCAGACATCCCATGCGCAGAACTGCATCTTCGACCCAACGGTGGTCATTCCCCTTAGAGCGGCAGAACCTCCTTCTGTTAGCTGTCGGAGTGGCGATCATCATTGCGGGCTATGCGTTGATGCTCACCGCAAACACCGATGATCCAGCAAAGCATCAGCAGGTTTGGAATAACCCCCTTGCAGTGACAGTTGCACCGATACTGCTGGTGTTAGGATACGCTGTAGTGATACCATTCGCACTGTTCTACCGTCCGAAGAAGGACCAGGGAACGTAGCTTCATCTTCGCCAGCGTTTGCGTGGGCCGCGAGAGCGTCGCTGATGGCGTTGCTGGGGATGAGGCTGTTGCGGTGAACGTTTGTGTTGTTGGTAGGGGTTGCTCAGCGTGTAATTGACAATCGGCTGCTCGTAGTCGTAGCGGTTACGGTCTGCGTCACTGTCGCGGTAGTGATGCCGTCCGTGCAACCGGTGGGGGCGCCTGCTGCGATGCCGCTCATACCGAGGTGGATGGCCAGATGCGTCGAGCTTTTGCTGCTTGCGTTGGGTAGTGGGAACACTTGATTGTTCAGCGTGTTGCTGGCCTGCATGTACGCCATTGCCTTCACTGCTGGCTTCTGCTGGTTCCGTCTCGACTCCTTGCTGCTCATCGGGGACAGTGGCGCTGCTTCTGCTGCCGCTACGGGTGGCTCCAGAGACGCTCTGCTCTAACAGTGCATACCACTGGTTTGCTGAGGGATTTCCTTCGATGACGATGGCGTACTCACCACGGAATCGGTTCGCTGCAAAGTACTCGGAAAGCTCTGCAAGCGTGCCGTAGTGATGCGATTCATTTGACATCGTGAGATTGCAGCCAACGTACGCACGTCGTTGGGGCATTACTTCCGCCAGTGCACCGAGCACGGTCGTCAACCGATAGGGACTATCGAGGAGCACAATCGTACGTGGCTCCAGCGCAAGCAACCGCACCTGGCGAGCACGCTCATCTTTTTTCCGACTCAGAAAGCCCGCATAAAGAAATTGATCTGTAGGCATGCCTGAACGCACAAGTGCTGCCAGGATACTCGATGGTCCAGGCACAACATGCACGGGATACCCATACCGGATCGCTGCCGCAATGAGCAAGCCACCGGGGTCGGCTACAACGGGCGTTCCTGCATCGCTGATGAGTGCAAGCTTCTTGCCCGCAGCAAGGAGCTTAACCGCCGCAATTGTTGCTTCGGTATCGTTGTGTTCGTTGAGTTCGAGCAGCTCTTTATCAATGTCGTAGTAATCGAGCAGTCGCCGTGCTTCTTTCTGCTCTTCGCAGACGATGACATCAGCCGACTGCAGCACTGCGATCGCGCGCACGGTGATGTCGTCGAGATTGCCAATTGGGGTGGAAACAACGTAGAGTTGCCCGCCAGAGACGGAAGACTCATTGTTCATGTGGATGATCGTACTGTTGGTTCCTGCATTGATGCTCCGCAGTGTTGCGGACGTCACTTACCTACTGCGTGCTCTCTTGCCCTGCAACGTATAGCGCATCGCGTAGCGACGAATGCTTGTGTCTTCGAGGAGGATGGGAATGAGAGCCGTACCAATTTCCATGTGCAATATACGACGCTCAAGCCCCGAGACTTGAGCGGAGCACTGGCTGCTTACTTGCCTCCACCTTTTAGGTTGGGTTAGCAGCGCAGAGCCTACCACCGCGCGCACGCAGTAGCGAAGAACGAAGCTGGCACAGTTTTTACGGATACACCTTCTGGAATCAAACTCAACCTGGAGCACACTGCATGGAGGCACCTGTGCCAACAACGACGCGAACGAAAAAGTTTATCGCACCAACGCTCCGCCAAGCACTCGATGCCATGCGCAGAGAGCTTGGTGACGACGCCCTCCTTCTGGCAACTCGCTCAGGTGTTGACACCGACGGCATGCCCTTTGCCGAAGTCGTGGGCATGGCAGCGAGTCGGCAAGCGTTCACACCAACTATCCTCACAGATGCTGCTGGAGCAGCATCTCCACCATCGAGAGTTCGCGGGCACTCGCCAGGAGAACCGATTCCCCTACGGTACTACATCGAACGCGGAGCTGCTCCATCAGCCGAGCAAGGTGCAATTGCGCAGTTGCAAGAAGACATCCATCGTCTGTCGGCAAAGCTAACAGAAATCACGCACGCGGTCGCATACCGCTATAGCGCCATTCTACCTGATCCGTACCGGCGGATCTACGAGATGCTCCGTAATGCAGGATTTGCCGAGCATCACGCAGGCTTTCTCGTTGCACATATTGCGAACGGGCAGCAGCCGACGACCACGGAAGAATGCATCGAGCGACTCCGTACAACCCTTGCAGAGCTTCTCCCGATCGAGCCAATCTTTGCAACGTCGGTGCCTCCGCTCATCGCATTCAGTGGACCAAGCGGGAGCGGCAAGACAACGACGTTGATGAAAGTTGCGCTCTCGCTCCAGAAGGTATATCCTGAGCGGAGGATCACCCTCGTCGCTACCGACACCGAGCGAATCGCCGCAAGCGAACAGCTCCGCTCGCTTGCAACGATTGTTGGGCTCAACCTTATCACAGCGCGCACCCAGAGCGACCTTGCAGTTCTCCCCAACGATGGGATTGCGCTGGTTGATCTTCCTCCACCGAGTGGACGGAGTAGCATACAGAGTGCTACACTTGCTGATGCCACGGTCGCAGCTGGAGGTGTCGTCATCTGCACGCTCCCTGCCACGACCGATCGCGACATCGCCCGATCACTCCTCCAACAAGCGGCAACAAATGAGCAATACCGGATTGCTCTGACCAAGCTCGACGAAGCGCCACAGTGCGGGCACCTC
Organism: Candidatus Kapaibacterium sp.; assembly: GCA_026003495.1. Taxonomy (GTDB): domain Bacteria; phylum Bacteroidota; class Ignavibacteria; order Kapaibacteriales; family NICIL-2; genus NICIL-2. The sequence goes on from BPHK01000001.1 coordinate 1,430,298, forward strand.
TTGCCGCTGTTCTGGGAATGCAAAGTTCCCCTCTCGCTCATGACCACAGGTACACGATTACCCGATGATCTGGTCGAACCGAGCATTGACCATCTGATGCAGTTTCTGTTTTCAGCACCACAGAATCGGTATCATTTCGCTCGAGGGCAATGAGCAAACGCAAACGAACAATGACAGACAGCGCACCAACATCCGAGCAGTCCGTTCGATTTCCGCTCGGTGTGGTCTTCCACTTGAGCACACTTGCAGCATCCATCAGTATGCTGCTCCAGATTGCCGCTGGTGCAAGCGACCTGTACAGCATCCTACTTCGCACGACGATAGTCTTCGTCGGTGTTGCCGTCGCTGGCAGCATCGTTATGGTTGCGATCGTCACCGCGATTGCCCACACCAAGCAAGAGGAGCTCAACCAAGCGCTCCAGCTTGCTCGTGAGGAACAGATGGCTGCCATGCTTTCGATTCCACCTGCGTCACGCTCGCACCAGCCGACATCGCAAGAATCTGAACACACTGTTTCTCAATGACCGAAGAACCGATGGCAACCAAACAACGACCTCCTGCTGAACCGAACAATGAGCTTGCCTTCGCGGACCTGTGGAAGGAGCTCCGTTCTCGTCGAACACCGAAGGCACGAAAAATCGAGATCAAACGGCAACTGCTTCTCCACTACATGTGGATCGTTCGGTACACGCTTTACAACATGACGATTCCTTCCAATTCGCTGCTCGGCGAGGAAGATTTTCTGCACGTAGGTCTACTTGGGTTGAACGATGCGATCGAACGGTTCGAACCGGAGCGTGGCATCAAGTTCGAAACATTTGCTGTACCTCGTGTGCGTGGAATCATTCTCGATGAAATGCGCAAACTCGACTGGCTCTCCCGCTCTGCTCGTCGGAAGGTGCAAGAGCTTACCGAGGCAAGCGACCGCCTCCGCAGTGAACTTGGGCGCGAAGCCTCACCGGATGAACTACAAGCGATGCTCGGTATTACCCCCGAAGAGTATCAGTCATACCTCGAAGCAATGGCGGCAGCGAATGCTTCCTTTTCACTTTCCACCCCCGAAACAAGCTACGACGACGACGGGAACGAGCACGATACTATCGAAGAAATTCCCGATTACGATGGCGAAAATCCCTTTACGCAGCTTGCCCACGATGAGCGCGTCGAGTTTGTCCGCCAGTACATCCAGAAGCTCCCTGAGCGCAAACGACTTGTCATGACGCTCTACTACTACGAGGAGATGACCTTCAAAGAAATTGGCGAGATGCTCGGCTTGACCGAAAGCCGCATTTGCCAAATCCACACGCAAATCTGCAACGACCTTCGCAAAAAACTCGAAGCGTACGAGGCAGACTACGGTCCCACCGACGAAAACACGAAGACTGAAAAGCGCATCCTTTAGGCAGCGTCGGCGATGCGCTTGCGGCAATGCCAGTGCCTATGCGGCGATGATAGCGCCGCTTACCTTCCTATTTCGCGATTGCGTAGCTGCGGCGCTCGCGGATGACCGTCACCTTGATTTGCCCGGGATACTCCATTTCGTGCTCGATGCGTTTGGCAATCTCCGTTGCCAGTTGATCGGCGGTCAAGTCATCAATCTTTTCTGGCTCGACGACGACGCGGATTTCACGGCCTGCCTGGATCGCAAAGGTTTTCTGCACGCCATCGAAACTCATCGCGATTTCTTCGAGCTTTTCGAGCCGTTTGATGTACTGCTCCAGTGATTCGCGCCGCGCTCCTGGACGTGCACCACTGATAGAGTCTGCCGCTTGGACCAGCACAGCAATCGGGGTTTCCATCTCGATATCTTCGTGGTGTGCGCCAATTGCGTTGCAGACGACTGGATGTTCACGGTAACGCTTGGCAAGTTCCATTCCGAGCAACGCGTGCGGTCCATCGGTGTTGCGGTCGAGAACTTTGCCGATGTCGTGGAGTAGCCCTGCCCGCTTCGCATGCTGGACGTCCAGTCCGAGCTCAGCAGCCATGGTTCCAGCAAGGAATGCAACTTCGACTGAGTGCGCGAGCAAATTTTGCCCGTAGCTGGAACGATACTTCATCTTCCCGACATGGCGGATAAGTTCAGGGTGCATGTTGTGAATGCCGAGTTCCATGATAGCGTGTTCCCCAGCGCGGACAATTTCTTCGTCCACTTCCTTCCGAACTTTCTCGACGATTTCCTCGATCCGAGCTGGGTGGATGCGCCCATCGGCTAACAACCGTTCGAGCGCAATACGCGCAATCTCCCGACGGTATGGATCGAAGGCAGAAATCGCAACAGCTTCCGGTGTATCGTCAATGATGAGATCAACACCGGTGGCGGATTCGAAGGCGCGGATGTTCCGTCCTTCCTTGCCGATGATGCGACCCTTGAGTTCTTCGTTTGCAAGCGAGACAACCGAGACCGTCGTCTCGACGCAGTGATCCGACGCCGTCCGCTGGATTGCCTCGATGACAAGTTTCTGTGCCTCGCGCTGCGCTTGCTGTTTGGCTTCATCCCGAATCTGCTTGATGAGCAGCGCTGCTTCGGCGCGCGCTTCGTTGACCATGTTTTCGATCAAGAAGCGCTTGGCGTCTTCCTGCGTCATGCCTGTAATCCGTTCCAAGCGCTGATTTTGCTCAGCGACGAGTGCTTCGGCTTCCTTGAGTTTTTGTTCGATGATGCGCTGTTTTCGTTGGAGTTCCTGCTCGGCTTGCTGAACTTGCTTTTCCTTGCGTGCAATCAGCTCGAGCTTGCTTTCAATCGCCTCTTCACGGCTGGCAAGGTGCTTTTCCTGATTTTGGAGTTTCGCACGCCGGGAGTTCAGCTCTTTTTCCATCTCCTGGCGTTTTTTGTGGATTTCTTCCTTGGCTTCAAGCAACCGCTCTTTTTTGAGCGTGCGTGCTTCTTTTTCTGCTTCCTCCAAAATCGCTTTCGCTTTCTCCTGTGCGTCGGAAATTCGTGCCGCTGCTGCCCGTGTGCCAGCAAAATAGGCGATTCCAAAACCGAGCACCAACCCAATTACACCGAGAATGAGTACGGTCATGTATTCCATTGCATCCAGCTCTGAGATTGTGAAACCGAATAAAAAAGCACGAGCCGTACTTCATGCATCGCTCGCCTCTGGGGCGTGACGGGTATCGCAAGAACCCTTCCAGCACACAGTGGGTTGTAGCCCTCATGCCGCTGGCTCCTGCCGCCAGAGAAGATCCTGGCCATGCTCGATGGCACGGTGCAGTCTGCCATTGGGATGCGGAGCCTACGACCCTGCTTCACTCACATCGGTTCTGCGCTACGCGTGTGCAACGATGATGCAGTACGGCTCGCTATCGTTTTGAGTTTTCCAAAGAACCGATGACTGTTGACCAACTCCGAACGTCGCGATTCCACCCGCATGCGCGTTAAGCAGCCATCGCGACTGCTTCGGTGATTGCTTGTTCCAAGTGTGAACGCATCGCTCGGAGCTCACTGCAGAGATATTCGATCGTCTGGCGATGATGCTGGCTGAGCCAGTCGTGGCGCTCGGCAATGTTGAGCGCTGCCAGAATTGCCAACGTTGGCGTTGATTGGTCGGTTGAATCCTGACGGAGCACCTCCAGCAGCCGTTCGATCTCCGCTGCTGCCCGCAGCGTGCGTTCTTGGTCATCGCATCGTAAGCGAAATTGACGTCCACCGATCGTAACAGTCACCGTCGTCATAGGAGCGTCATCATCGTTGCACTAGTCAAATTTACGCATTTGACCGCCGAACAAAACGGAAAAAGGTACCCTTTGTTGTAGAACGTTTGGCAGGCTCAAATGGCAAGTCGCTGTTGGAGGAGTTCCCGCGCTTGACGGACAGCTTCTACCACCGCCGGATCAACCTGGAGTGTCTGGCGGACCTGCAGAATTTCCCGAATGCGTTCTACCAGCATTTCGAGCTGATCCATCGGAGGAAACGATTCCTGAGCAATAGCAGAAGACGAAAGGGTTTCGAGCACTGACGCAATACGCTCAAGATGCTCGGTCAGGTGCGATGTCTGCACCGCTGATGGTTGCTGCTCGAACTGCCGCAGTCGTCGCTTGAGGAGGATATTCCGCTCAAGCTCACTGCGAAGTTCATCTTCCAGTTGCCGGATACGTTCCCGTTGGGCGCGTAGTTGTTCCTGGAGGTGGTCGCGCTCTCGCTCTGCAGCCTCGATTTTGATCTGGAGTGGTGCAATCGCCTCTGCAATGCGCCGCTCGACCTCCTGCTGGCTCTGTTGCGCAACATGGAGCTGTTCGCGTAGACGCGTGACTTCATCAGTCAAGACCTCCAGCTGCTGCTGTTGCTGCACTGCAGCACGTTCTCCCAGCTCCACCTCACGGCGAAGGCGGGCGAGTTCTTCTGGCGATACTTCCGCCAGTTGTGCATGAAGTCGTTCGGAGGCAGTGTGAAGTTCCATGAGCTGTCTGCTCCGTTCCTCAAGCAGATGGCGAAGCTCCTCGCATTCGCGATCAGCGGCCAGGTATTGCTGGCGGAGTTTCTCATTTTCCTGGTGGAGCTGGTGGAGCTGCTGTTCCAATTCCGTTTGGCGTTCAGCTCCATGGGCGTCGGATGCAGATGCGGTGAGCGCTTGTTCTGCTTGTGCATATCGTGCGGCGAGTTGCTCCAGTTCAGCTGTCTTGCTCTCTAGCTCTGCTTTGAGTTGGGCGATGATTTGCTCGGCTTCGGCTGTGTGTTCGCGGAGCTGGTTGAGTTCCTCGGTGAGGACAGTGTGCAGCTCCAGTTGCTCAAGGGCGTGATTGTATTCGGCGCGGAGTTGCTCTACCGTGGTGCGGAGATATGCCAATTCTTCCTGCTCTGCAACCGAACGCAAGTGCTCATGCTCCAGCTCAGCGATACGGCTACGAAGCCGCTGGATCTCTGCTTCGAGCGCCGCAGTGCCTTCGAGCGCGTGCTGGGCAGCGCGGTAGTCTTCTGTCAGTTGAGCGTAGAGCTTCTGGAGCGATTCCAACTCGGCTCGAATCGTATTAGTCTGCCGAAGCTCCTGTTCTCGCTGGAGAAGGAGCCGCTCGCGCTCGGTGATTGCATGCTGGAGTTGCTCGATTGCTTCCCGCGACTGCGAAAGCTCCTGCTGAAGGGCTTCTATCTGCTGCGCCTGTTCCTGGAGCGAGCGGACCTCCGTCTCCAGTTGCGCAACGTGGGTACGGTGTTCGTTGAGCTGCGCCTCGAGCGTGCGATTGGCTTGGCGGGCAGCACGGAGATGCTCACCAAGCGTCTTGAGCGTTGCCGTGACGTTATACACCTGCTTCCAGAACAGCTCGAGCTCAGTTCGAAGCGCATCGGGAATGTGTTCCATCATGCCGTCCATACGTTACAACGTCCGAAGTTGTGCACCATGCTGTCTGGCAACTACATCAAGCACACGCTCGATAACTTGTTCGACTTCCGCATCGGTCAATGTCCGCTCGGAGGAGGCAAACGTTAGATGGAGCGCAATGCTCTTTTTGCCTTCTCCAAGGGAAGGGTGCTCGAATACATCGAACGGCTCGACTGATCGAAGGAGGTCGCCCCCTGCACGATGAACGGTTTCGACCAAAGCCTGTGCTGGGAGGAGGCGGTCCACGATCAGTGCCAAATCCCGCTCCACCACTGGGTATGGCGATGGCGCTTGGTAGCGAGGGACCGTGTCCGCAGTCCGGTAGAATAGTTTCAGCGAGAGTTCTGCAAGAAACGCTGCTTCTGGTATATCCCATCGCCGTGCCAATCGAGGCGCAATTTGACCGGCAATGCCGATGGCGTGGCCATCGCAACATATCTCCATCACCGGCGCGATGAGCCATTCGGCTGTTGCTACCGGTGATTGAGCAGGTTGCCAATGAAGATTCAACCGAAATCGCTTCCCCATCGCCTCTATAGCGCCTTTGAGGTCATAGAAATCCACCCACCGGTGCGCCTCCAACCAGTGGCGATCTCCACGTCGTCCCGCAACGGCGAGCACAAGATGTTCGTGCTCTGTCGCAGGATGATTGCTCGCATCGGACGACGCGAAAAAGACCTTGCCGATTTCAAATAGACGGATCGAACTGGCACCGTACCGAGCATTCCGGGAGAGAATTTCTACCATCGAAGGAATAAGCCACTGGCGGAGAACACTGCGCTCACGGCCGAGCGGATTGGCAAGTTCGAGCGCACGTTCGGCATCGAGAATCGTCTGTGGGTCTTGCAACGTAAAGCTGAGTGCCTCGTAGAAGCCAACGTCCGCAAGCCAGCGTCGAATCTCAGCACGCCGCGTTGGAAGTTGGAGATGCTCAGGGATTCGGTGCGCTGTGTATGGAACCGATGCTTCCGACGAAGCAGGAATAGCCTCGTAGCCATGCGCTATGGCAATTTCCTCGATCAAGTCAATTTCTTGGCTGATATCAGTACGGTACGATGGCACACGCACCGTGATCTGCTCTGAGCGTTCTTCGGTGAGAGCAAATCCCGAACGGATGAGCGCTGACTTGACTTCGGAACTACGCAGCCCAACGCCAAGGATACGTTTTGCACGTTCGATGCGCACCGATAGCTCTTTGGGCCTCCGCGGGTGCGGATAGACATCCACTGCAGTGGAAACATGCGCCCCTGTTAGTTCCGCAATGAGCGCAGCAGCTCGATCGAGCGCATATGGAATCATCTCAATGTCAGCCCCGCGTTCGAAACGATACGATGCATCCGTCTGCAGTCCGAGTGATTTTGCCGTCCTCCGAATCGAGGAGGGAGCAAAGTAGGCAGATTCGATCAGCACGTGGGTTGTTGCCTCAGTGATCGCAGAATCTATCCCACCCATCACTCCTGCGATTGCGAGCGGACGCTCGACGTCTGCAATGCAGAGCATCGTCGGATCGAGAGCTCGCTCGATACCGTCGAGCGTAGTAATTGATTCTCCCTGACTGGCAGGACGGACGATGATACGACCACCCCGGATAGTTTGAAAATCGAAGGCGTGCAGCGGCTGGCCACATTCAAGCATCACGTAGTTTGTCACATCCACAACAACGTTCCGCGGACGAATTCCTGCTCGTTCCAGTCGACGCTGCATCCACAGTGGCGATGGTGTGATGGTCACGTTCTGGAGCACCCGTGCTGCATAACGCTGGCAGAGATCGGGATAGGGTAGTTCAATCTTGCACGGCGAAGCGAATGCATCTGCTATACGGACGTGTGGCAGATGCGCCTGGTGGCCAGTCGCCGCTGCAAGAATTCGCGCGATCCCGAAATGCGAAAGAGCGTCGGCGCGGTTCGGCGTAATGCCGATCTCCAAGACCACGTCCGGGGGGAAGAGCTCGGACAGCGGTATGCCTGGCGCGATGTTTCCATCGAAGGTCATGATACCATCATGATCATCGCCGATCCCGAGCTCACGTTCTGAACAAATCATGCCTTCAGATTCGACACCACGGATCGAACGGTGTTCGATCTTGAGTCCCCCTGGCAGCTCCGCCCCTGGGAGTGCGACTGCTACACGCTGCCCTTGCTGCACATTCGGCGCACCACACACAATTTGACGCAAAGAGTTCCCATCGAATACCCGACACACCCGGAGCCGATCGGCATTCGGATGTGGTTCCACATTGAGAACCAAACCGATAACGATGTTGGCGGCAGTAACACCAACGTGCTCAACCGATTCTACCTCGATTCCCAAACGGGTCAACGTATGCGCAAGTTCTTCGACGCTGCCGTTCCAATCAACATAGTCGCGTAACCAGGAAGCTTGAAGTCGCATTCGACGCGTGTACGGAAAGTGCTGGCGCAAAATTAGTCGTATGTGATGACAATGCCTTGCAGAATCGAACCGTGATTCGTATTTTTGCGACGACTTACGATCGCGGGGTAGAGCAATTGGTAGCTCGTCGGGCTCATAACCCGAAGGTTGCAGGTTCAAGTCCTGCCCCCGCTACTGCAGGATGCGGCGACAGAACTTCTGTCGCCGCTTTGCATTTAGAGGCAACGAGTTCGCCCACCATCAACTCGTATGCATTCCCCGGTAATGTATCCGGCCATATCTGAGCTGAGGAAGAGCGCGAGCGCTGCGATTTCCTCAGGTTCGGCAAAGCGTTGGAGAGGAATTTCCCGGAGCATCTCCTCCTCGACGATACGTTGCTCGATTCCCCGCGCTGCAGCTTTTGCGGCGATGATCTGCTCGAGCCGCTCCGTCCGCGTTGCACCGGGAAGAATGCTGTTGACGGTAATACCGTAGGGAGCAAGTTCCATCGAAAGCGTCTTTGCCCACGCTGCGGTTGCTGCACGGATTGTATTCGAAACTCCCAGCCCTTCGATCGGCTGACGCACGGAAGTCGAAATCACGTTGAGGATTCTTCCCCAACGCTCGGTTTTCATACGAGGCAGTGCGTACTGCACAAGTTGATGTGAGGCGACAAGAAGCCGATCAAGCGCGCGGTGGAACTCATCCGGCTCTGCTTCAATGATTGCACCTGGAGGAGGACCTCCAGCATTGTTGACGATGATGTCCGGGACGATTGCTTTTTCGCGCAGCGTTTCGATGAGTGCGGAGACGGAGTTTAGGTCATCATAGTTTGCCATAATTGCTTCATGTTGTGCATGACTGATTGCCCGAAGCTCTTCAAGGCGAGCCGTGAGCCGATTCTCCGAGCGTGCTACGATGACAACGCACGCCCCCGCCTGCGCGAAGGTCTTGGCGACTGCCCACCCAATACCACATGTTGCGCCGCCAACAAGCGCTGATCGCCCTGAAAGGTCAAGTTTCATGGTTGCTACTCTGTGAAGTTCGTGGTTGATATTTCCAACGGTTGTGTTGCCAGACCCACTGTTCAGGTGCCCGAAGAATCGCGTGCTCGAGGAGTTGGTTGTAGTGTGCGACGACTTCCTCTACTGGCACTGATTCATCGTGCGCACCAGGAACAGGTTCGAAGAACACCTCGTAGCGACCGTCTTCTGTCCGCAGGCAGTATGCAAACAGGAGTGCAGCCCCGCTGCGCCGTGCCAGCAATACCGGTGCTTTATGCGTTGCAGCTGGACTGCCAAAGAGCAACACGAACGGATCACTGCGAGGATCGGCAGCCTGATCGCCGAGGAGAGCAACAATCCCTCCCTGCCCGAGATGCTCAAGCATGGCACGCGCTGAACGGAACATGGGGACGAGGATATTCCCCGTCGTCCGTCGCACACGATCGAGCCAACGGTTGACGACACGATTGCGCTGCTCCTTGACCACCACAAGGAGTGGGCGTTCGAACTCTAATGCTGCAACAAGCGCGGACCACTCCCAATTGGCAAGATGTGCACTCCAGAGAATCACCCCTCGCTCTCTCCCAAGTGCATCGCGGAGTAATTCAGGGTTGGTAAAACGGAAATAGGATCGAAGTTGGTCGCTTGTCAGAAAAGGTGTTGCGAGAAGTTCTTCGAACACCAGCACAAGATTAGCAAAGCTGGCACGAGTTCTCCGGGCGAGTTCTGCTGGCGACGCGTTCGGAAACGCTCGCCGCAGGTTTTGGACAGTCAATCGTTTTCGACCAAGAGCAACCGCAGAAAGAATCCATCCCATCACCTGCGCAAGTGCTCTTCTCCCCCGATGGCCAAGGCGCCAGCAGATCCAGCCGAGGATGTGCAACAGGTGCATATGCTTACCGTACTGGCCCGTTGGGGTCAAGATAGTTCGGCATCGCAAATTGGCGGTACCAATTCTCGTTGCGGATTTCGTAGAGCGCCGTGGAATGCACCAGGACGAAGTTTTCTGTCCCGTCAATATCTACGAACACGAAGATGACCCCACCTTGAATGTTGTCGTAGCGCCAAATTTCATGTGGTCGAGCGCCGTCCATGTTGAAGTACGCGCGGTCAATTTGTGTTGGGAAGCCGTACTTGAGCAGAACACGTCCACGGTCACTGTTCCAGCCTTGAGGGAAGCGTTGCGTTCGATAGAACTGTGCTGCATACTGGCGTGCTTTGCGGAACTCTTCGTAGCGTTCGTTTGCAGGAGTTGAGGGATCAGGATCGCGCTGAAGCCAGAAACGGAAGAGAAAACGGCGCTTTGCGGGTACCTCGGTCAACTGGTCATATGCATCCAGCTCAGAAGGTCGCGCAATCAAGCGTGCAGAAGCAATTTCCACTGCAAGTTGCGCTTGGTCCATCGTTGCAAATGGACTTTGGAGAAAAAGTTCATCCTCGCTAAGAGTTCGCGGTTGTTCGGGAGGAAGCTCAGGATTGATCAAATAGAACTGCTGCCTTCCGAGCACAAGTTCTGGCGAGCGAGCTTGTTCGATGCCGAGTGCCAGATAGTAAGCGCCGCTCGGCACGCCATCAAGCGGGATCGAAATGACCTCAGCCTGATCACGACCGAGGACAGGACGACGATAACGCAAATCGAACACTTCATTCATCGCTGCATCGAGAATGCGATAGTGAAGTGCTAGTGTATCGCACGCGCATCGGTCGAGATTGTACAGCTCCGTGTAGGCGTAGAGCGTCGGTGCGTTTCCCTCATACGTTGCGCTTGGGAGAGGAACAACGTAAAGACCACTTTTTCCAAAGCCAGCATTCGTCTGTCGTGCATCGGAAGTGTCGCGGCGCTCTATCCACTGGGCAAGTTCGATGCTACTTGCAGTTATTGCATCGGTACTCCACTGCCGGACGATGATGGGCATACTGCGCTCGAGCACAGCACTCTTTGAGCGGTAAGCATCGCGAATGCGGGCGCGAAGCGTGTATTGCCCCGGCGGTACAATGAAGATACGCTTTCCTACTAGCAGGGATGGATGGAATTGCTTGGCTTGCTTGACGCTCTCAAGCAGCACAACGACTGAATCAGAAAACATGCTGCTTTCGAGTTGAAGCTGAAGCTCGAGGAGAGCACGCACAACACCAGTTTCGCTATCAGCGCGATACACAAGCTGCGTATCGGGAATGCTATAAGAAATCTCGAGTTTGGTTCGCTCGGGACTTGTGCGGAACTGCGAAATTGCCAGTGTTAGTGGAAATGGCTGCGTCCCAGGCTCTGCAGCAAGAGCGCTGGACGCAACGGACATCACAATACAAGCAAGTTGAATGATGGCACGCATACAGCACGTGCCTCCATACTAGGGTCGAAACTTGTCACGCTGAGCGTTTAGTCAAGCCGCAGCGTTATCGAAAAGCGATTGATGATGCCCAGCGTCGTTGTGGGCTGAATCGAATAATCGAGCAAACCTTCGAAACCACTACCGATGTAGCGTAGCCCGATGCCACCACTGAGACCAAACGAGCTTTGGTTGACGCGGTAGCCGGCACGGAGCGAGAGCAAATCTTTCCACGTGTATTCCGTACCGATGGCAAATTGCTCTGGAACGTCCGAGAGCGTTTCAAACTCAACCGCAGCAAGCCACCGGTGTTCACGCGTTTGGTTGATTGCCAAGTTTGGGTCAGACTCGTACAGCCCGAGCAGTTCGGAGGTCAGATCCGCAGCCAGTCCAGCCTTGAGCGAGATAGGTGCGTTGTAGGGGTTGACCAGGTAGGACGCGTCAATTTGCTGGTATTGCAACTCTCGGTACAGATCGGTGCGGAAGTTCAAATCACCCCCTGAGAACTGGAGCTGCGGACCGAGATTACTGATGGAAAAACCCAAGCGCACTCCGCGGAATCGGTACATCGTGCCAACATCAGCAAGGATACCGCTGGCGCTCATGCCGCCAACCCCGTTTTGTACGTACTTGAGCGTGACCCCGAACGAAAATTGATCGGTCAACTGCGCAGCGAACGTCCCACCGATCGCAACATCGGTGATGCTGTAGGTTGTGTTGAGGCGATTTTCATCTTGCACAGTCGTAAAGGGAATTGGGCCACTGGTAAAGGAGGTCACCGACACCCCAGCGCGGTATTTGTCGCCAATCGGGATGATACCGGCGATGTAGTTATGGGAATATCCGCCGAACCACTGGGTATAGGTAAAGTTTCCAGCATAGCCGGGGATGTCCACAATACCTGCGCTGTTGTAGAAGAGAGCGGTCGGGTCGTTCGCGATAGCACTGAAGGCGCCTGCCATGCCGTTGGCACGAGCGCCAGCAGCGATCTTAAGGAACTGGGCTCCGGCGGCGCCAACTTTGCGAAACTCACCGGCAGATGAACCTTGTGCTTGCTGAGCCAGTGCAGCACTACCTGCAATCGTACTTGATGCGATGGCAAGAGCAATCCATTTTTTCATCGTTGGTATCTCCTCGTTGATTTGTTAGCGTCCGAGAATCCGTGCACCACCGACGACCACGGCGAACTTCTTGACCGTTTGGGCACCGTTGGGTGTTTCGATGACTGCGATCAGACCTTGCGATGCTGCTCGCTGACGATTATCGCTGAGCAAATCCCAGACATCCATCCCGTAACGGAACGTACCGTCTTGGTCAACGTGGCGGATCGTTCGAATCAAATCCCCGGCAACGGTGTAAATCTTGATTGTGCACTCTTTGGGTAGCCGGGTGAAATAAATTTTCGCATCGTAGCTGGACTTTTGCCCAACGTGAGTGATGACGTACGGATTCGGCACGATGAGCACTCGGTCAAGATCATTATCGGTAAGCTGATCTTGCGGAATCTCGACATCAGAAACTTTGAAGGTGACCTTAGCACCTGGCAGAGGTAGGCCAAATGGACCGCCGATTGTTTCAATGAGAATTTTGTCGCCCGGCTTGAAGTCTTCGGTTGCCGTCGCACTATCGGGCGGATGAACGATGAGCCGACCGGCTGCACCACCTTGGCGTCCACCCTTCCCTGCGAAATCAAGCCAGAACGTGCCGCCATCAATGACGAGTGCATGAGTAAAGTCGAGCGTATCTCCAGCCGGCGTGATGGTGGAAAGGTAGTATCGTCCCTGTGTTCCAACGGGACAGCCTCCATTGGCACACCCAGCCTGCTGCTGCCGCTGACTGGCAGACTCCTTCGAGGCGAAATTTGCTTTCGTGTAGCGACCGTTGAGCCAGGCATATGCGCTCAGGTTGTACGTGCCAATCGGTACTGATTTGGGTGGAGGATAGGCATACACATCCGGTGCCAGATTCTGGTTGTAGTCGGCTAAATCAACAGGGAGCGACACTGTTGTATGCGGGACATCTACCGGATACGACACTTGAATGGAATCACCCTGAGGTGTAGGGCGCATGTAGGTCCGGACATTCCGCACACGCACGTTCAGGTAGGAGACATCGAACGTCTTTGTCAATGTATCGAATCGCCCGATGCCTGCTGCGCGAAGAAATCGCGTGGTAATCGTTTCAACTCCACCGGGCAAGAATTCGACCTCGTAGCGAGCTGCGCCATTGTTGAACCGTTCATACACCCCAGTCCGATAGTTAATCGCAAATTCTTCCAACCTTGGAATATCCGTCCGACGGAACGGGCGGAATTCGAGCAGTGTGTTTGCTGTCCCTGAAAGCCGTTCCATTCGGTACGGGCGCAAAATTCCACCGTACTGCTGGAGATAGTAATCGAAGGAAATTGCAAACGTCCCTTGAATAGTCCGCTGTGAGCCGAGGCATGGCTTATCAGTATTCCACGTCCCGCCACGGACGGTTACGTCCGTATTGTAGGGATGCACAAAGCTTGCTGGATTATCCCACGCCTCCTGGCAGAGGTTGTTGATCTCCGACGTCGTATTTGGCGACACAAATGCCATTGCGACGTCGGAAAAGAGATTGTCGAAAAGGCAATCGGCAGGCTCGTAGAGCACGAAGTACTGGCCAAGAGTGCGTCCAGTGGTTTTATCGCGAACTGTAAGTGTGTTCCCGTAGAACCCTTTGAGGAGCGAGGCACCATAGTTCCAAATTGTGTCTATGCACTGGTAGAACGTTGTTGCAGAGCCCGCTGGTTGAAATTCGAGCTCGATCTCGTGTCCCGAGAACAGCTGTGCGAAGCGGTCAGCGTCCTTTGGCGTCAGGCGGAAGTTATAGAGCCCCCCGAGCCGATCGCGATCCTCGTTGGGTGTAACTGTTGGATCGCGGTGAGGACCCTTCCCAAGTGCAAAGGCTTGGATGACGTTGATTTTGTCAATGGCAACGCTTGTCTTTGCTGGGGTGCCTTGGAAATAATCACCCTCATCGATCGCCAAGACGCGATAGTAGTAATCCACGTTGTTGAGGATTTCTTCGCGGCGGCGAAGATCATCATCTTGAGAAATCACCCCATCTTGATTGTCATCCCCGACATCGAGGAATGAACGGCCGTTGGTAACGCTATCAAGGTAGTTGCGAATGATACTGCGTGCCCACTGCGCATCAACCCAATCGTCGTACAACCATTGCACGCGTACTGTCCCACGCGCCAGTTGAGACCAGATGCTCGCCATGGCCTGGTTCATTGTGGTCGTGTCGGTGGTACTCGTTGGGTTTGGTGGAATGGCCCCATTCGGCAAGACAGTGACTTTGCCCAGAGTAAGCGTATCGTAGCGCGATTGCGTAGAGGTCGTCCCTTGCGGGATTATAGCGTTCCAGAATGACGCCCACGGTTGCGAGGCAAGGTTCGGTATTCGGCGAATGATGATGATACTGTCATTGGTCACATCAGTAGCGGAGATGAAGCTTGGGTAGAGAAGGCGAAGCGTGCCCTTCACCGTACGCGGAAATACCCGAATCCACGGGTAACGTGCGCTGTAGATGTCGCTGCTATCGGAAAGTATTGCTGTTGTCCAGAACGGAGACGGGACGCGCCATTCAGCAATTTGCTTCCAGCCGAAGGGGCTTTTCCCGCCAGGATAGTCAGCCGATGGCTGGATGAAGTTTACATCGAACGTATCCTGGGTCGGCACACGCGAACGAAAGATGCGAAAGCCGACGATATCCATGCCCTTCTCTTCGCGGTCGTAGGATGCGTAGCTGGTAGTATCCCACTTGACGATGATAGCATGGTTGAGCGGCTCCCATGACACCTGCGGAGCTTCCGGCGGCTGGGGAGCAGCAAAGCCATTGTCGTAGACACGCTGTGCGAAGCGTGTGCGGCGAACGAGATTGGCAAGGTCCTCTTCGGTACCGTCGGCTTCTTCCTTGACTGGTGGAGCTAAGATAACACCCACAACAACCCGTGCAGTATCGCCGGGACGCATGTTGAACGGTCCGGTTGCCATCAAAAATCGCTTATCACCAGGGCCGGTATCCCCTTCACGGACACCTGCGGCCATGAAATCGTAGCGCTGGATATCGGTGCTTGGATCGTTCTGAATAATCCAGTTCCGGAATGTACGCAGACCCAACTGCTCGCTAAGCGGATAGTATCCCCGATCTTTCCGAATGAAGAGCTGATCGTCGACAGCCGGGCTTTCCAAAAAGCTCATCCCGATATAACCGAATCCCTTTCCCCGCTCGCCGCGGTCAGTATTTGTCCATTGATATGCGAGATTGAGCGTTGTGTCCTGGAAGTAGTAGCTCACACGGTCATTGGCTGCACCAGCGGCATAGTTCGGGAATGCTGCAAGGTCGAAATCCATCGCTGGTGCCATCCAGCACTGGTAAAGGGTATCTTGAGAGCGATTGATAATGTTGAAACGCATAAAAACAAAGTGCCCATACTCGCCAAATCCCCAGGAATAAATTGTCTGTTCAATCTGGAGTCGAAGTGGATAGCCAAGCGCACGCGCTTGATCTTCGCCAATTTCGTAGGCGCGGAGATCAGTGTCCTTGTACACGCAGAAAAGATCTTCCTGCGAAATGAACGCCGGACCTTTCGGAAACGTTGCTGTCGAGCGTTGGGCAGTATCGTTGATGTAGAATCCAACATAACGTGAACGTGTCTTATCGTATGCCTTGTTGACCATCGTGTCGGTTGGACTTGCGTCCCACAACGGCCAATTCGGGCCATCGGCCGGATTTCGTGGCACCCCGTTGACTCGCACAAAATCAGTTGATAGATAGACACGGTTTTTCAGAATTGCTTGTTGGGAGCGATCACCGAGATCACCATCGTCAATCGAACCAGGCGTCATCCATGAAGCCCCTGAGTTCGGATTGTAGCCAATGACGCACATCTTGCGTGGCTCCCCGTTGATACTCTTGATCGCACCGAACCACACACCACCGCCAAAGGCATACTCGTTTGTCGAGCCGCGCGGCCAAAAACCTCCCCCCTGATTGCGAGCAACATTCAAAAAGAGAACGCCGTAGTTGGTGATGTAGAAGTCAAACTTGCTAATCGTATTGCGGCGTAGGTCATTGAAGTCCGCAGCCTGGAGGTTGGGCCCTTTGCGGTCACGATGCTTTGGGCGATCAATATCCTTGGCACTTGCAGTACCTGCTACGAGCAAAATGACTGCAGAAAGTGCCGAGAGCAACTGTTGTTTCATTCTGAATGCGTGATGGTTATTCAACATGCTCGTTTGAGATTCCGTGGTGCTGTTCTTGTGAGCATTCGGCTAAAACCGGAGCATCACACCGAAGAAGACCGTTCGTGGAAATTGGTAGCGCGGCCGCCGAGAGAACGCATCGTTGATGTACTGCAAGTACGATTGGAACTGCTCTTGCTGCGTGACGATGCCGTCGCGGTTGAGATCGGCAGCCTCGGTGTAGAGCCGCTTCCCTGTGCGGTCATATTGACTTTGGGCGATAGTTGCTGGATTTGCTGGATCCGGCCGGGCATACCACGGACCTGCAGGGAAATCCCCCGGCTGTCGGTAGAGACTAATGCCATCGTTATCAGGATCAGCTGTCCGCGGATACACTGATATCGGTCCAGTCAAGTTGGGGAGATTGAAGACATCCAAGAACAAGATCAGCTCTGAACTACCGAAGGATTCACCGAAAAATTCTCGGAGCGGAAGTGTGCGTTGCAAACGCATATCCATGGTCCATACGGAAGGCTGGCGCTCCGCGTTGAAATCACCAATCTGATTTCCGCGCAAATCGAGCCGCGTGTACGGCGTTCCCGTCTGGAACAGTCCGGTGAAGTTGACCGCAAAATTTTCGAGGAAGTGGATGCCGCCGATCGAGGGTCCTTCACCCTTGCCCCAAACGAAGTCAATGATGTAGTTGAACCGGTGCCGACGGTCGTAGTCAAGTGGATACTCTGTCAGTGGGAATTGCCGTACACCAGTGAACGGATCGGCTCCCGCGAGAATGACGTTATAGTTTGCCCCTGGACTCGACGATGTCCCTTGCGCATAGGAGAGCGTGTAATTGACATTGAAGCCAAAGTTCCCTGTCAAGCGTTTGCGGAACGTAATCTCGATCCCACGGGCATTGCCGTACTCACCATTCGAGACAAGAGCATATGGGAAACGATTGTCAGGGATGTAGGCAAGACCAGTCAAGCCATAAATGTCCTTGTAGAATGCTTGGACATCGAGGGCATAATCATCAGAGAGCTGCACGTTGTAGGCAACGTTGTACTGCTTGGCATTCTCCGGCCGAAGGTCAGGATTACCGACGATATTGTTCCCACGCGTCAGCGCGGAAACCGTATTGTTGTACACCAGCGCAAATCGTGGCACTTGCGTGTACCAGCCATAAGCAATCGAGAAGAACGAGCGATCGCCAACGGGGTACGAGATGTACAGACGCGGGTTGAACTGCACCTTGATACTTGCCGTTTTTCGATCCGGCGACGCAGCGTCGGCGGGATTTGTCCGGTATGTTGTGCTTGGATCGAAGACATCAATCCGCACCCCTGGGTTGATGTTGATACCCTTGTACGAAATTTGATCTTCGAGGTACACCGCAGAGATGATAGCATGCTTCGGCTTGCTCCCTTCAGCGCGTTCTTCAGGTGTCAGACTGTAGATATCCCCACCCCATTGATCAGTGAACACATCGTAGAAGGGATTTCCTGTCCACGGCAAGCTGTTGTAGTAGCGCCGCACTGTGTAATACCGCGCATCAATTCCTGCTTTCAGAAGGTGACGAACATCACCTGCGAAGAGATTGAGCTGGTAGTTCCCATCTACCTGCCAGAAGCTGGCGCTCTTGAATTCAAATCCACGGTTGACGGCTCCTTCGTCGTTGCCACGAACGTAAAAAGTGCCCAGGAATCCGTACGGATTTGATGTTCCTTGGATGTCGGAGGAGCCTTCAACGTAACCAGTCAAGTTACTTGGCACAAGGGTGTAGAACGGACGGCTGGGGTCATTGTCCAAATAGACCGTGCCGAACGTTTCGGCGTAGTAGTCAATGATTTTATCACCGCTTGCGCCACTTTTCCGAACTTGCATGCCACTGGTGCGATCGAGCACATAGTCATCAACAGGTTTGAGGATATCCCAGCCGGTGAAGAAATTATCCTTCGGCATTGCTGATGAAACCTTCGAAGGGTCCTGTACTTGACCGTTCCGGAGTAGGGAGCCTTCTCCGAGATCAATACGCCTGCGCCCATCCTCGGAAATATTGTTGTTGAATGATAGCGTCAGTTCGTAGAAGCTCGTTTCTGAGAGGATGTGATTGATGCGGGCAAAGTAGCTGTAAATGAAATTGTTGAGTGCGTTGACCTTGGCAATACGCTCTGGAATGGTGGAAAGGAGCACAGTATCGTTGAGACCGGTCGAAGGATTATAGCGGAACTGCATTGCTGGGGTGTTCGCATAGAGCCATGCCCAGTTCCCGAAGGCTAAGCTCGTCAGCCCCCACGTTCCACCGAGGATGAGCTTGATGTCATCGGTGAACTGGAAAGCCAAGCGCCCAGTGATGTTGCGAATTGCTGAACCATTATCTGGGAATCGGGTTATGCTATTGCCAGCACGATCTTTAGCATCGAGTCCAGCACCACGATACTGTTCCGTGACGTATTTGGTAGAGACGAAGAACGTTGAGCGGTTTAGCAATGGAATCGGTCCGCCGACGCCGAACTCATAGGTCATTTGATTCTGTGCAAGGGCACGCAGACCGTTTCCAGCAGTACCAAACAGGAACGGCACATCCGAACGCCAACGGAGGAAGCCTTCGTAGCGGTCGGTTTTTCCGGTCTTGACGACCTGGTTGACGACACCCCCCATTGCGTTCCCGTACTGCGCGCTGAAATTCCCAGTAAGCACTTGCACTTCTTCCGTCGCGAATGCAGACGCTGTCGGTGCGTACTGAATCCCAGCACTTGCAGCTGCTTCTCCGAACCCACCGGAAATTTGATCGGAGACGTCCTGTCCATCAATTCGAACTTGCGTATCAGTCGGGCGGCTGCCACGGATGGAAAGGCCTCCACCTGTGCTCAGCACCCCTGCCTGGGTGAGCGCAATTTGCTGAGCTGTCTCCCGAGTTGTACGCTGAATTTGCTCCCCGCTGACCTCGCGCGTGATACCAACTGCTTTATCATCAACCATCTTCAGCCGGGCTGATTCGACGACAACTTCTTTCCCTTTGATTTCAGCACTCTCAAGTACAACGTTGAGTGTTGTTGTCTGGTCAGCGCGGATCGTCACCTCGATGTCTTTCTCCTTGTACCCGATGGCTGTAACCTTGACGGTGTATGTTCCTGCCGGGATGTTGATGACAAGGTACTCACCATTGCTCTTTGCCTTTGCACCACGGACGGTGCCCAACACCCGAATTGTAGCGCCTTGGACAGGCTTACCCTCGGTATCCTTAACCGTTCCCGTCAGGTTACCGTTTGTTCCTGCCCATACGAGCACTGCACAGAGAGTCCCTACTCCAAGCAGGGTGACAATTCCTTTCATCATGCTCCTCAAGGAATGGTGTTACCGAATGATTCGTAGCGATGCATTGAGCGTCACGCCACTGCCCTCAAACCGACAGCGATATGCACCACTGGGAAAGCGTGAAACGTCCACGGTATGGTACGACTGACCAGGCATAGTGCGGACTTGATAGAGCACCCGACCGAGCACATCAGTGATGACAACAGTGCCACCAGTAGCAGCTACCGTTGATGGTATGCCAATCGTTACATCACTGCTCGATGGATTGGGCGCAACTACAAGGAAATCATCGGAGCGGCTCTCCTGAGCACTACTGCCACTTGTCCACTCTGGAAGCCCATCGTAGTTGATGTTCGAGTAGGTGACGTACTGACGGTAGCGCAGCACCTCATCGGGCGTCGGATCTTGCGATGCTGCTGCTAATCGAAATTGGTTCGTCCAGAGGTAATCCCACTCGGTTCCCTCCCGACTTGCTGCTTGCACTGTCAGTAGAGGAATTGCTGCCAGGTCGCGCGGAAGCACCTTCGGAATCCATGTAATGCGATCGAGCATGTCGCTCTGCGTTGCATTCCGAAGAACATCCCACGTTTGCCCGTTGACGTCGCGCCCTGCCAGAACAACATCCGTTGTGAGAAAATCTTGCCCATTACGGTTCACAATTTTCGCTTCGAGTGTCTTGAAGATGACTGTGCTGTAATCATCGGTCCGGCTCAGCTGCAACTCGCAACCAAGCTGCGACGGTGCAAGTGTTGCATCTCCTGACTGAAACGCCCACTGCGGATTTGTCTCAAACAGCGATGCATCGGCAATTTTACGGATGCCCCACTGACTGCCATCATAGTATGCCTCGACGTAATGCACCGCTTGGATTTGGTTATTCGACACCAACATCAGCTGTCCCGCGAAGCTATAGCGATCTTGACCTAACACCACGAAATCTTTCGCTGCTGTCACACGCGTATTCGCATCGTTGTTCCAGGCCCAACTGAACGTGAACCCTGACTGAGCAGGATCAGCTCCATTTGCTGTCGCGTACGCTTCAATCACGCTCATCGGCATGACGTTGAGATCTGTCCAGGTCTGCCCGTTATCGGTTGATTTCGTAACTCCAAATGTGACTCTGGAGGTATCCACACCGCCAACGCTGAACCGTCCGAACACTCCAGCGTACAGATTGAGGTCTTGATCAACATCGAGGGCTACCTCGTTATTTGTCCGCGAAGTAGTTGATTGCGGGTCAACGAAGTTTGTCGTGCGCAGTGGCGGTGGAATCATCGGCTCGAATTGGTTCACCCCTGCGTAATCCACTTTGATGACACACAAGTTGTTGTTCTGATTGGTCGGCGCTGAGCCTTGTGGCGATGGGAACAGCGACGTCAAACCAAAACCGTACACTGCTTCCGCATTACGGCTGAACGATGTGGTGTTCACCGTCGTTCCGTATGCATGGAGGTATTCCTGGTTGTCCGGAGTGACGTCGTCGTATTTATCCAAGAAGGTGTTTTGCGGTGCAGCACCCACTGTTGTCGGAATTAGTCCAACAGCCATTCCACTCCAATCAGTGCCATTGGTTACAGGAGAAAAGTATGTAAACGCTGCTTCATCGAGCGAGGTAATCGTCCGATCGCCGTAGAGAAGCGCTATCGCAGGGTAGCGAGGAGCACCATTCGGCGCTAATACACCGCGCGCACCTTCCAGCACTGGTCCGATCCGTTTCCACGATGCGCCTTGATCGGTTGTCCAAAGGATGAAAATGTTGTTTCCATGATCGGACGTTCCTTGCGTACTCGGCGGAAGTGCTCCACGCTTGATGGTCACAAATGCTTTCGTCTGTGGATCCCACAGGACGGGTGTTTGGCCACTGCCGTAATACGAAAACGCATTGAACAGCGAATCAATCACCGTGTAAGCGGCTTGCTTGGTCTTCACTCCCGGAACGTATTGCGTTCGAGGAATGCGATCCCAGAGCGTGGGTGCAATGCGGTAATCGTTCACCTGCGGCAGCGGGCGGAGGCATGCCTCGCCGTTGGTTCCAGCCACCAGGACGCCCGGTACACTTACGATGAGTACAGCAAGAAAACGGAGAATTTGTCGCATCGTTGAACTCCAGAAAAGTGTTGTCCATTGACCAATTGCAATATACCAAGCCCAGCGGTAAAAACCAGTGCTCTCAGTGCTCTACGGAATGCTCTGTAGCAGCGCCCTCTCCAACCAACGCTCACGCAACATGCGCTGCCGCTCGGTGGGCACAGCAACGGTGCGCAGCTCGTATTCCTTTGCAATCGAGGCATCAACGCTTGCTGTGTAGAGAATTCCATCGCATGCCGCCGTAACTGCCGCGGGCCACTGCACACGACTGCTGAGCAACTCAAACTCTTCCGGCGATGCCACACGCCGATCTGCAAGCCCAATGATCTCATCGTCCACTGCAATTCCTGCTTGCCATGCAGGAGAGCCTTCTTCGACCGATGCAACGACCAGCCGGCCACCATCGCTTCGGAGCTGCATCCCAAGCCATCTCGATGCTGGCTCCAGCGGTGATTGCATTGCAGCATCTCGTACGATCCACTCGATCCCGAATGGCTCAAGCGATCGAGCGATATCCGGTTCCTCTGTGCTATCGAGCCAACGCATGAACTGCTCGCGAACCGCTCGCGTCGAAACTTCCTCGATCGCTTCGAAAACTTCCTCTTCGTTCACACCCTGGTGCGGTCGCTGCTGATAGTTGTTCCAGAGCATCCGCATCACATCGTCGAGACGTCGCGCTCCATCCGTTGAATGCAAGATTGCCAAGTCGAGCAGCATCGCGAGTACGCCACCCTTGAGGTAATACGACGGGAAACGATTCACCCCATCGGGTGACTGTGCGTAGAGCTTGACCCACGCAAGATAGCTCGACTCACGAACGCTCATCGCTCGGCGCCCAGGGACGTGCAACAGTTTCCCCAGGTGATCCCGCGCAAGAATCTGGAGATACTCTTCGGCAGTGTAGAAGCCTGCTCGATATGCGAAAAGATCGTCGTAGTACGAAGTGACCCCCTCAGCCAGCCAGAGCATCGGCGAATGCACCTCGCGTGTGTAGTCAAATGGCCCGTACTCTCGCGGACGGATGCGCTTGACATTCCAGACGTGGAAGTACTCATGGCAAAGTAATGCAAGCAGCGATTTTGCTTTCGTCGGGCTTGTCAGCGCGCGGATGTCGCACATGTTCACCGAACAGCGCGCATGTTCTAGCCCACCTGTCAGATTCGAACCTGCATAGACAAAGAACACGTACCGATCGTACGGCACACCACCGAACATCGCAGCTTCCGTTGCAACGATTGCCGTGCACTGCTCGGTTAGCCACTCGATGTTGAGCGGCACCGGTGAAACGAGTGCTACCTCGTGTCGAGCACCATACGCCTGGAACGTTCGCACCTGGTGATTGCCGATCTCCGTCGGCGAATCAGCGAGAATATCGTAGTTCAGTGCACCGAGGATAACGGGCACGCCGCCTGTTTCGAGTGGCTCCACAGGCGAAAGCGCTGTCGTTAGCGTCGGCCAGAGCGAGCGGTCGTAGTAGAGCAGCACGTGATGCACTTCGTCTGTCCGACCCTCGACGTAAAAAAAGCAGTTGACGGGGAAAAGGAACGCACGCCACCGCGTGATGTGCATAGTCCGCACAGTACGCTCGTTAGCGTAAAACACGTACTCAACTGCAAGCATCTGTGCACTCCCTGTCTCAATACGGAGGCTGCTCTTGCCCTGCCACGCGTACGAAAGTGGCTGCTGGCGTTCGTCGTAAGCACGCAGATTTCCCACGTGCGTGATAAAATCACGCACCTTGTAGCTGCCCGGCGCCCAGACTGGAAGCGTCAGCACAACGTCCTTGCGTGCAGGCGCAGCGAGATCAACCTCCATGCGAATGCGAACAAGGTGCCTGGCTGCATCATCGAAGTAGCAGTGGTAGCGGATTGCTGCACGCGTTCCGCGAAGCTGATCGTCGCGTTGCTCGATGGAATACATCATGCCTCCGGTTCTCTGTTCAACGTTCAAAAAATCGCCGGTGCCAGAGCGCAAGGTTGAGCAGCGTATAAATGCTCTTGCCAACGCGTTGTCGCCGGTGTTCGAGGAGGTAGAATAGATGTTGAACGCCAAATCGGCTCAGCACACCACTTCGAACAAATTCCGATTCCATAATCATCTGCCGTGCTGCGTCTCGCCAGGCTGTGCGCATCCATTCGTCCACTGGAGCAGCAAAGCCCTGTTTTGGACGCCAGACAATCTCGCGCGGAAGGAGCCGCTCCGCCACCCGCTTGAGCAGAAGCTTGGGCGTCTTTCCGTCGGGCAGCCGTACAGTGTCGGGAAGGTTCATTGAAAACTCCACAAGCCGATAGTCCAGGAATGGCACACGTGCCTCGACCGAATGCGCCATCGTGATTTTATCCACGCGCATGAGCAGCAGCTCCGGCAAGCGGTGTTGGAGTTCGTACCAGAGCATCTGCTGCAAGAGCGTCGTGGATGGAAGGATCTGGCGTGCTTCGGCCGTCAACTCCCGTGCGTAGTCGCGTGGGCGATTTGCGTATTCTGCCCATGAGCGCGTCAGCAGCAGTGGGAGGTACTCCGGCGTGATGTCAACCCCACCTCCCCAATAGAGCGGATCACCTACTGCGGCACGTCGAATGTATTCGAGCGCACGGTATGCGCCACGCTGCTGGAAAAACGGCTTTGCGATGGCATAGAGCATCTGACGCACCGACTGCGGCAAATAATGGTATGCTCTCCACCAGCGCTTACCGAACTTCCACTCGCGAAGCATCCAGGGATAGCCCACAAATTGCTCATCGCTTCCTTCCCCAACTTGGACGACCACTGTTCCTGATCGCCGCACGAGCTCCGAAAGAAAGTAAAGCGGGATGCAAACTGGATCGCCATTGGGTTCATCTTCGTGCCAGACCATTGTTTCCAGCAGTGGCCAGGCATCCTGCTGGCCGATGAGCACCTCGTGGTGATTGGTTCCAAAGTGCCGACTGACAAGCCGGGCATACTCGTGCTCGTTGTAACGCGGCAGATCGCAAAAGCCGACGGTGAATGTCTCAACCGGGCGATCCATCAACTCCGCCATCAGTGCGACATTGAGACTCGAATCGAGTCCGCCGCTAAGGAGCACACCGAACGGGACATCGCTCATCATGCGATCGGCGATGGCTTGGCGCAGTAGTCGCAGTACCTCCTGCTCGGCTTCTTCCACCGTGATGTTGGCTACCTCTGGGCGATAGCGTGGTTGCCAATAGCGTTCGACGGTTACCTGGCCATCGCGCGAAAGGCGGAGCAGGTGCGCCGCAGGCAGCTTCGCAATGCCACGAAAGAGCGTTCGGTGGTGACTGGTCATCGAAAAGCAGAGGTAGTTAGGGAGTTCCTCCCACTCGACCTCCCGTTCGACGGCAGGATGCTCCAGGAGCGCTTTGATTTCTGAAGCAAACACGAAGCGTCCGTCTCGATGCCACCAGTAGAACGGCTTTTTGCCGACGCGATCCCGCGCGCAGAGGAGCTGCCCAGTGCGTTCATCCCAGAGTGCAAGCGCCCACATGCCGTGCATGCGCTCGAAAATCTGCTCACCCCATGCATCGTAGCCGTAGAGGATCGTTTCCGTGTCGGTGCGCGATCGGTAGCAATAACCTAACGCCTCTAATTCAGCACGGAGCGCGCGATGGTTGTAGATCTCACCGTTGAAGACAATCGTCAAGCGACCATCGGGCGTGCTCATCGGCTGATGCCCGGCTGCCGATAGATCAATGATCGCCAAACGGCGAAAGCCGAACCCACACCGGCGCGACGGCGAGATCCACGTTCCCGCATCATCCGGCCCGCGATGCGCAATCGCTGCACTCATGAGCGTCAGTAGCTCCTCGCTAATCCGCGGCTCCTGCGCAGCGTACTCGACAACCCCAACAATGCCGCACATCCTACCGCTCCCCCAACATCAGAGATGCAACAGCACCAGCGCCAAACCATATCCCGAGCATCCCAACTGCCGTCTTGCGGAGGAACGCCGAGCGACTTCGGCTTGCTGCCAGCATCGCTCCCCACCAAACAACGATCACGAGCATCGTTGCATCTGCCGGGAGCACATGGAACAATGCATACGGCGCTCCAAGGTACCACGCCGGCTTGCGTAGCTCACCACCAGGCAATGGTGGATCAACCATGCCCCAGACCACGCCGCCAACAACAAGCGCAAGCCCAACAATGCCGCATTCGACCCCCCCGACCATCCACCGCCAGCGCCGAGCGACGACTCCACCGAGCACCCCGAGCAGTGGTGTAAGCCAGAGTGCGTGCAATGCAAACTGCCGCGATGCATTCCAGCGCTCTGGCAGGAACACTGCTGCAAGATCACCTACTACCGGGAGATTATCCACAATGAGCGTCCGCCCAATCTGATATGCATCGAGCGCCCGTGAAGTACCGGAAAGCGTCGTACCCACCCACGCGAGCAGCAGTGCAAGTACAACCATCCCGAACACGACCCAGCTGCTGCCTGTTGCTGCACTGTCGAGCACGATCGCTGCCCATACACCCCCAAGAGCAAGTATCAGTGCGCTGGCAGCCAGCGCGTGTACACGGAGGAGTATGCTGCCAGCAACACTGGAGACAACAAGCCCATGCGAACGTGCTGCTACCGACACTGGCGCCTCTACTGTATCGCTGAGAGCGTTGAGCATTCCTCGATGTTCGGGAATTTGCTCGACAGCAGCAACTTCCCCGCGGCGGAGGAGAACATCACCGCTTGTATCAACGACATCACTTTCGGCACGGTACAGCCGCACAGTGCTTGACTGGCTCGACGGTTCGTAAACAAGCGCAAGGAATACGCCGCTGAAAATCCCAACAGCAATACTCGCTACCGCAGCAGCCTGAGCAACGCGTGTTATGAGCGCAACTGATGCGATCATCATCGGCTCAGGTAGTACTCCATCAATTCAGCGATTTGGTCGGGCGAAAGCTGTGGCTCTTGGTACATGCCGGCAAGCAGACGCTGCCGCAGTGCCTCAAACAGCACCACTGCACAGGCCACGGAGATGTTCAAGCTCTGGACCATGCCCATTTGTGGTATGACCAAATTCGCATCGGCGCCAGTGCACGCATCCACACTCAGCCCTGCGTGCTCATTGCCAAAGGCAATTGCGGCTGGCTGTGTCAAGTCGAATGTGTACAAGCTCTGGGCCGGCTGGCCAAGGCATGTTGTGATAATCCGCATTCCTTTGGCGCGAAGCGTTGCGTAGCATTCTTCGATGGAACGGTGTTTGACAAGGCGTACCCACTTCCGTGCACTTGCGCTGGAGCGCTCCCCTAGCTCCGGGAATTGTTGACCACCGGTGTACACTAAGTGCACATCGAGCACACCGACTGCGTCGCACGATCGGATGACTGCAGAGACATTGTGGGGATCGTGCACATTCTCCAAAATCACCGTGAGCGTCGGCTGGCGATGGCGGAGCATACGGAGAATTTTATCGCGGCGCTCCGGTGTTCCGACAGGAGGCACGCTCGTTACGCTGTGCTCGCGATCGGTCATTACTTGTCTGCTTCGCCCATGACGGGATCAATACCACCGATGATTGCGACGATGTCGGCAACCATGGAGCCTTCCGCCATGTGCGGCATTGCCTGTAGATTGGCTGCAGACGGCGAGCGAATCTTGAGCTTCCAGGGGTAGCCCGTCCCATCGGCAACGATGAAAAAGCCCAGCTCTCCTTTGGGAGATTCAATCGCTGTGTAGGTTTCGCCCGGCGGTGCAGGAGGCCCGAAGTTGATGATCATGAAGTCGGCGATCAACTCTTCCATCTTGGTGTAAATCTCGTACTTGCGCGGTGTGACATGCACCGGGTCGTTGAGCTTGACTTCGCCTTCGATCGGATGATCAAGAAGCTGGTAGATGATGCGGATCGACTCGCGCATTTCCCGCAATCGCACCATAAAACGGGCGTAGCAATCGCAGTCGTTTTCGACGATGACGTCGAACTCGAGCTGGTCGTAGAGCAAGTATGGCTGGTCGCGACGCAAGTCGCGCGCAACCCCAGATGCTCGCAGCACTGGCCCGGTCAGACCAAGCGCGATAGCCTTCTCCGCTGAGCAATAGCCAATTCCCGCCATCCGGTCAATGAAGATGCGATTGCGGCAGAGAATCTTTTCGACGTCCTCGAGCTGACCGATGAACTCGTCAGCCCACTGCCGAATCTTGCGGAGCACCCAGTCAGGAATATCGTTGGCAACGCCGCCGATACGCGTGTAGCTGGTCGTAAACCGCGCGCCGCAGATCAGCTCGAAGATGTCGTAGAGCTTCTCGCGCTCGGCGAACGTCCAGAGGAACACCGTCAGTGCGCCAACGTCCATCGCCGTTGCGCCCGTTGCCAGCAGATGCGAGCTGATCCGCGCAAGTTCACACACCAGCGTTCGTATCCACTGGGCGCGCGGCGGTGCCTCGATCCCCATGGCGTTCTCAATTGCAAGCGCGATGCCGACGTTATTCGACATCGGCGCAAGGTAATCGAGCCGATCGGTGTGGGGGATGAACTCAACGTAGGTGCAGTTCTCCGCGAGCTTTTCGTAGCCGCGGTGAAGATAGCCAAGTTCTGGGACACACTTGATGACTGTTTCCCCATCGAGACGGAGCAACACGCGCAGAACACCGTGCGTGGCTGGGTGCTGCGGGCCCATGTTGAGCACCATGTCGTTTTCGAGCGGGTCCTCGAACAGAACCGTCGTATCGCGGTCGAGGAGCTCTTTGTAGATTTTCTCCTGCCGAACCTTTCGGACTCGCTCGAGCGTCGCAAGCGGTCCGAGTTGAATAACGTCACTCATCTTGATTGTCCACACGTAGTGACACAGCGAAAATACGGCTTCATTCAAGCCAAGACGCAACTGGACAAACAGCGCAATTGCTGCCGTAGTTTCGCACAAAAATTGACTCGCAACGGCAATGACGATTTTTTCCCCTGCGATTGAGCGCGCGATTGAGGCGCTCAGCTCGCTGCCGACGATCGGCAGGAAATCTGCGCAGCGGCTGGTGTTCCATCTTCTCCGCCAGCCGAATGAGCAGGTTCAACACCTGGCCGACGCGCTGGTTGCCCTCAAAGCGTCGGTGCGCTACTGCTCGATGTGCTTTACATTCACCGAACAAGACCCGTGCACGATCTGCACCTCACCGAACCGGGAGCGCGAAATACTTTGCGTTGTTGAGCAACCGAGCGATGTCTTTGCCATCGAGCGCACAGGTGAATACCGCGGACTCTACCATGTCCTCCATGGCTCGCTCGACCCATTGCGCGGCGTCGGCGCGGAGCAGCTCAAAATCGAACCCCTCATCGAACGAGTGCGCAATGGCGGCGTTACGGAAGTGATCTTCGCGCTCAACCCGACCGTCGAAGGCGAAGTGACAACGCACTACTTAACCAAAGCGCTCCAACCCTTCGGTGTACGCCTGACGCGCATCGCGCGTGGCGTGCCAGTGGGTATGGATCTTGAATTCGCCGACGAAGCAACGCTGTCCCGTGCACTGGCAGGACGAAGCAATGTTCAGTAAGCGATCGCTCGTTGCGTTTCTGTGCGCAGCGGCTATTGCTGGCTGCGATGCATTCCAGACCCGGACGCCTGAGCCGCCCGGAAGCGCAACAACGCAGTTCGATCAGCCGACGAGCGAGCTTGTCGTCGTCAGCAATCTCCAGAGTGCGCTCAAGCAGAAAAATACCGAAGCATTTCTCCTCTGCCTTGCCGACACAACGCAAGGCTTTGCATCCTGGCAACAGTACCGCTTCGAACCTTCGGCAGAGGCAGGCGCTCGCTTCAGCGAGAAATTCGCTGCGTGGTCTCGGTTCGATGAGCGGCAAGCATTGCTTGCGCTCGTTAGCCGACTCGGTGCCGATCAAGCACCGATCCTTACGTTGAACGACGCGCACTTCGACGTTCGCTTGCCAGATTCTGCCGTCTATGTGGCAACCTACACGCTGGAGCTTCCGATTGCACTGCCATCGGTACCGACACGCGTTGCAGGGACGCTCCGATGGACAATCGTTCCCAATCGCTTCGGGCTATGGGCAATCGCGCGCTGGCGCGACGCGCCCTCTCCAGCAAGCGATACGATCCCGGATACGTGGAGTACACTCAAAGCACTCTTGGTGAACTGATGCGACGACGTGCGGTTATTGTTGCCGTCATTGTGAGCTTCGGGGTTGGTTGCACCAATCCCTTTGCACCTCGCCTGCTCGACCAGCCGATTACAGGCGGTGGCTTGAGCGATCAACGCACACCCGATGGCGTCTTCCAAAACTTCCGAATCGCCTACCAAACCAAAGACACCCTCACCTACGGCAAACTTCTGGCACCATCGTTTACGTTCCTCTACCGCAACTACGACCGCGGCGTAGATCTCTCGTGGGGACGCGACGAAGAGATGATCGCAACAAGCGGGCTGTTTCAGGCAGCCCAGAGCCTTGACCTTGTGTGGAACGACGTTGCAGTCTCCGCAGGCGATTCGCTCACCTACGACATCGCACGCGGCTTTGTGCTGACGATTACGTTTTCGCCGACGGACATTGTCCGCGTACAAGGGCGCGTCAACCTGCGATTGGTTCGCGTTCGGAGCGATGATCCCTGGCAAATTGCAATCTGGCGGGACGAATCGAACTACTGAGTCTTCGCTGTTGCCGGGGGAACGTGCGCCATAAAATCCTGCACAAAGCGCGGATAGTACTGTGCTAAGAGCTCCTCGATGCGGTCAGGGCTTTGCGATCGGAGGATGAGCCCGGCATAGTGCCGCTTTCGCTGGACCCAGCAGATTTCCGGATCGGTGTATGCGCTCATATCCGGCCATTCTTGGCGAGCAAGCGTGAAGATTGCTCCGCCGTAGTATCGCTCCGGCTTAGGTGTGGCGTACTCGTCGTCGTCGCGCAGCTCCAGACGCGCCCACTCGTGCCAGAGGCAAATGCCCGTTGCATGCCAGATGACGTCGGGGATACGCGCCCCTCCGACGCGCGCCCCAGCCTCGAGGAAGTAGAACTGCCCATCGTTGCGGCTGCGGATGTACTCGATGTGCGTGATGCCCTGCTTGAGCCCGAACGCCTTGATAATTTGGGCGTTCATTTTTTTGAGTTCGCGTTCTTCCTCGCTGCCTCGCCGAACCATTCGTGTGGTGAAGATACCGCCCTGGGTGTTCAAATCGAGCATCGGTACCCCGTACCGCGAGACCACGGCAAAGACCGGCTTGTACTTCCAGACGATCGAGTCCACGTGGTACACATCTCCGGCGATGTACTGCTCCAGTAGGTATGAGGACTGCTTGTCACCGAGCTGGTCGAGACACTCCCAGACTTCGTTCGGGTGGTACACTTTCCGAACCTTCGCCGATGACGCGCCCATGCGGGGTTTGAGCACCCACGGCGGCTCGACGCGTTCCATGAATTCGGCAATGTCAGGGTGGTAGAGGATACGCACAAACTCCGGGATGCGAATCCCTTCGTCGCGCGCTTTCATACGCATGGCGAGTTTATCGCGGAAGTAGCGCGCGGTCGTCTCGCCCATTCCACCGATGCGGGTGTGCTCACGGAGCGCTGCTGCAACCTCGATGTCGAATTCACCGAGACCTACAATCCGGTCGAAGCGTGTCGTCCGCGCCAGGTAGGTAACGACATTGCGCACAACCTTCTCGTCGTAGAGATCGGGAACAGCAAAGATTTCGTCAATCTGGTCACGCGGCCAGTCCTCGTGGAGGTACTTTTCCTCGGTCATCAAGAAGACGCGCCAACCGAGCCGCTTTGCTTCCAAGAGAAATGGACGCCCAAAGAGCGCGCCAGCAATGCAGAGAACGGTCCGATCCATGGGGCACCCACCTTAGGCAATGGACGATTGATGTGGCTGTGGCGAAAATAGTGCTTGGACACCCTCGGCAAATGTCGAGCGCCAGTTGCCCCACGTGTGACTTTGGGAGTACTCGAAATAGTCAACGCGCCCGCCGAGCATGCGCATCCGACGAGCCATCAGCGACGACAGCTCCCGCGCATCGCAGATCGTACCAGTTTGGATGACAACGTGCAACCGCGCAGATTGACGCAGTGCCTCAGTGCGGAATATCTCCCCACGATTCCACCAGTAGGAGGGCGATTGCGCCAGCACTTTTCCAAAGGTCTCGGGGTAGAGCAGTGCGGTTTTCGTCGCTAAAAGCCCACCGAGGGAGGCACCCATCACGGCAGTTTCTTGGCGCTCAGCCCCGACAGTGACTCCACGCTCTCGGCACCAGCGAATCACGTAGGGCAAGAGTTCCTCCACGCAGAACGTGATGTATCCCTGGCTGGCAGCATACTCAGTGTTTCGATCGTGTGGCGGCAGAAAGCAGGCCGCCGTCGGCATCAGCAACCCGAGCGCATGGAGGTTATCGAGGATGCGCGGGAATTTACCCAGCCGAATTGCTTCTTGCCCATCGTGGACAAGCAGCAGATTCATCCGATCGGGCAGAGGGTCGAGCGCTGGCATGTAAAGTATGACCTCCCGGTGCGAGGTGAGCATCCCGCTGTCAACCGTCCGGCGCTCCAACTGGCCTGGCGGAACAGCTCTGCCAATGTCGAGGAACGAGCGATCACGGTAGTCGGGCATCCAGAATTCGTTGTTGAGTCCAAAGCCTTCTTCAACGACACGGCTGTTGGCTGGATCAAGCTGCCAAGTGCCATCGACGACCAGTTTGTACTGCAGGCGCGCATCTGAGGGGAACTCGAGTACTGCGTAGTGCAGTTGTGTCCCTGTCACACGGTGCATCGGTGCACTCGGCTGCCAGTACGTCCAATCCCCCACGAGCTGGACGTGCTCAGCATCGGACCAGTGCAAGAAGAGTGCCCGCGTGCCGGCGGTAATTGGATTGGCTCTTGCTGCCAGTACCGCTTGCCAAAGCTCGTTGGCGTGCTGGGCGCGCACCTGGCTTGCGCGCTCCTCGAACAGGTGATAGAGAGATTCTTCCGCGTTAGTTCGCAACATGTCGTTGCCAAAACAAACAAGATTGGAGCACTGCCGTAGCACAAAAATGCACGGTGGCGGCTGCTCAGCGTGCATGCAGCTTCCGATCGGATTCTGTGAACTGTGCTGTTGCAGCATGGGGGCGCTGTGCTGTATTTTTGCGCACCGATGATGTTGTCCTGTGGGCATATAGCTCAGCTGGTAGAGCGCTTGAATGGCATTCAAGAGGTCAGGGGTTCGAGTCCCCTTATGTCCACGGCAGTTGATGGTGGTGGAATCGTAGCTCAGCTGGTTAGAGCGCTGCCCTGTCAAGGCAGAGGTCGCGGGTTCAAGTCCCGTCGGTTCCGCGCGCAGGCGAGCCCACTTGGAACGGCAAGTGGGCTCGCGCTTTTTCTCCACTGCACTTGGAACATGTGATGAGTACCCCTAGCACAACCTTTGCTTTCCGCCACATCGGGCCGCGCCCTGCAGAGATCGAGCAGATGCTCTCTGCGCTTGGCTATCGCAGCTTGGATGAATTCAGCGATGCCGTCGTCCCTGCTGACATTCGGCTGGAGGAACAGCTGCCACTTCCAGAGCCGATCAGCGAAGCAGAAGTTCTCGAGCGTCTCCGTGCACTCGGCGCGAAAAACCGCCGCTTCCGCTCCTTCATCGGGATGGGATACTACGGAACCATTACGCCACCAGTCATCCAGCGGAACGTCATCGAAAATCCCGGATGGTACACCCCCTACACTCCGTACCAAGCCGAAATCGCACAAGGCCGGCTCGAAGCACTCCTGACCTTCCAAACGATGGTCAGCGACCTGACTGGGATGGAAATCTCGAACGCTTCGCTGCTCGACGAAGCAACGGCGATTGCGGAAGCGATGCACATGATGTTCTCGATCGCTGGGCATGGGAGCACGCGGAATGTCCTCTACGCCGACGAAACGCTCTTCCCACAGTCGCTGGCAGTTCTCCAAACACGGTGTCGAGCACTTGGCGTTGAGCTACGCGTGGCAGCCTGGCAGCAGTGGACGCTCGATGAGCATACGCTCGGCGGCATCGTCCAGTACCCGAACGGCCATGGGGCAATCGAGGACTACCGCCAGCTTGCCGACGCAATTCACAGGAGCGGCGGTCTCTTCTGCGTCGCAACTGATCTTCTGGCACTGTGCCTGCTCGAACCGCCCGGTGCATGGGGTGCCGATATCGTGGTTGGTTCTGCACAGCGCTTCGGTGTACCGCTCGGCTATGGCGGTCCGCACGCTGCATTCCTGGCAAGCCGCCACAAGTACATTCGCTCGATGCCGGGGCGAATTATCGGTGTCTCCATTGATGCCGAAGGTCGCCGGGCATACCGCATGACGCTCCAAACACGCGAGCAGCACATCAAGCGGGACAAAGCAACCTCGAACATTTGCACCGCACAGGCACTTCTGGCAAATGTTGCTGCGTTCTACGCTGTGTACCATGGGCCTGAGGGACTTCGGTCCATTGCCAAGCGCGTCCATCACCATGCTGTCACACTCGATGCGTTGCTCACCGCTATGGGCATCGAGCAGCGGAACAGGCTCTTTTTCGACACGCTGTACATCCCTCTTTCCCCAGACCAACAGCACGCGGTGCGCGACGAAGCACTCCGTAGTGGCATGAACTTCCGCTACTACTCCGATGGTGCTATCGGCATCTCACTTGATGAGACAACTACAGATCGCGACGTTGCAGCAATTGCCTCCGTCTTTGCGACTGCGCTGGGGCGGCAATTGCCCAACGGCAGCGTGACCCCAGAGACTGGGGACTTCCCTTCGCCGTTTGCACGCACACGACCAATGCTTGCGCACCCCGTCTTCAACTCGTACCACAGTGAGACGGAGATGATGCGGTATCTCAAGCGGCTGGAAAACAAAGACCTCTCGCTCGTCCACTCGATGATACCGCTCGGCTCCTGCACGATGAAGCTCAACGCTGCTGCAGAAATGATGGCGATCACATGGCCAGAGTTCAACCAACTGCATCCGTTCATACCGCTTGATCAAGCCGAGGGGTACCGCGAGCTTATCGCTGAACTGGAGCGGGACCTTGCCATCATCACCGGTCTCGACGCAGTCTCTATGCAACCGAACTCTGGCGCACAAGGTGAATACACAGGGCTTCTTGTCATCAGAGCATACCATGCAAGCCGCGGCGAGGACCACCGGCGCATCGCACTCATCCCGGCATCGGCACATGGGACAAATCCCGCCAGTGCTGTCATGGCGGGATTGCAGGTCGTCGTCGTCGCAAGTGATAGCCGCGGATACATTGATCTCGACGACTTAGAACGCAAACTCTCCGAGTACGGAGACCGCATCGCCTGCTTGATGGTGACCTACCCCTCAACACACGGCGTGTTCGAAGAGCATATCCGCCACATCTGCTGTCGCATCCACGACGTAGGCGGGCTGGTGTACATGGACGGTGCCAATCTCAACGCACAAGTTGGGCTTACTTCACCAGGGCAGATTGGCGCCGACGTCTGCCACATCAACCTGCACAAAACATTCTGCATCCCGCACGGGGGCGGTGGGCCTGGGATGGGTCCGATTGCTGTACGTCGTGCGCTGGCGGCATTTCTGCCGACGCATCCAGTTGTTCCCACCAATCCGAATCCGCAGAGCATCGGTACTGTCGCAGCCGCACCGTGGGGCAGCGCGAGTATTCTCCTGATTTCGTGGGCATACATCCGCATGATGGGAAGTGATGGGCTACGCCGCGCTTCGCAAGTTGCGCTCCTGAACGCTAACTACCTCAAAGCCCGCTTGCAAAAGGCATATCCCATCCTCTACACAAGCACAAACGGATTTGTCGCGCACGAGTTCATTGTGGACCTGCGCCCCTTCCGCCAGCGCACCGGTGTGGACGCCGAAGATGTTGCCAAGCGGCTTATGGATTACGGGTTCCATGCACCGACGGTCTCCTTCCCTGTTCCAGGAACATTGATGATCGAACCAACCGAGAGCGAATCACTTGCTGAACTGGAGCGCTTCTGCCAAGCGATGCTCGCCATCCGTGAAGAAATTGCTGAGATCGAGCATGGCCAGACAGATGGCACCGATAACGTTCTCAAGAACGCACCCCACACACAGCGCATGGTAACAAGCGATCAATGGCTGCATCCATACTCACGTCAGAAGGCTGCATTCCCGCTTCCGTTCGTCGAAGAGCGAAAGTTCTGGCCTTCGACCGCACGCATCAACAACACGTACGGCGATCGCAACATCATGTGCGTCTGCCCGCCGGTGGAAGCCTACGCTGAAGGTGCTCCTCAGACTGCACCATAGCGCTTGCGCAGATACCACTCGATCGCAAGCGCAGTAATCGCCAGTGCCAGAAGCACCCAGCTATTCCACAGCGCAAGCGTCCGCGCCTGGGTGACAACGCGTGGCTGAAATCCTGGTAGTGTTTCGATACGCTGCCACAGCGCACGAGCATCGAGGCTGTCACCCTCGAAAAATGCACCTCCAGTGCGCTCCGATAGAGTTCGCAGCAGTGCAGCATTCATCGGCACATTCTGGTATTCAAGTGCAATCTCACCAACGCTGAACCGACCATCATCAGTGCCGAGAAGTTGTGTTGCACGCTGTGCTTTGCCTGTGAAGCTGTAATCACCACCTTCCAGTGATGGGACCACTGTGCTATAACGCCCACCACCGCTGGGCTGGAGTACCAGTTCGAATGAACGTCTGCTCGATCGAACCGCAACGCTGACCGTTGCGTCCTCGATCGGGCGCTGAGCATCGTCGTGGACGTCTGCAATGAACTCAATCGGCTCTCCACCGATGTACTGCCGCTTGCTCGTGTAGATGCGTACGTTCTTCGAGGACTCGTCGTTTGCAAGCCAGCGAAGTGTATTGCTCAAAAACGCATCGAGGACGCGAGGTGGCTGTTTTCCTTGGGCGCGGTCGCTGCCTTCTCCGAGGAGCTTCCAACGGTAGATGCCATAGCCGAGCAGCGCAACGGAACGTTGCCTGCCACTTGTCCTGGCAATGATGAGCGGTTCATCAAGTCGCGTTGTGCCAACTGCAATCGTTGCGAGCACCTCGGCACCTGGTTTTGGTGTAACGAACGCCTCCGGACGATAGATCGGCGGCAAACCGTTCCAAGTTTTTTCCGCTGGGACTTGTTCGTCGCCAGTTGCAAGGAGCGCGTGCTGAGTACCGCTCTCAGTGAGAACTGGTGCAACCTGCATTTCTGCACTGCCCCAGCGCTCAATAGTAAACGGCAGTACCGACTCGAGCAAGGAGAGCTTACGCGGGTCAATCGTTTGCGAGGCAATGAAGAAAATGGGCTTGCCGCGCCGCGCTTCATCTGCGATCATCGTGATCAGTGCATCCGGTGAGGAAGCGATCGGAAAGCCAACGAGAATGATGCTTTCCGCGTTGCGCAGATCGGCTGCTGTCGGTGCAGCGCCATAGAATTCTGCGCCGAACTTTTGAACGAACTGGCGCAGCCGAATACTGCGATCACTGCTGATAATGCCGTTGATAAGTGCAAGGTCGGGGCTGGGAGAGCCAGCAATGAGCACGATCGTACGCTCGTTGGGGAGAATCCTGACGTACTCGGACCGTACGTTGTTGAGTTTGGTGAGTTCGCTGGTACCGTCGGGAGGCTCAAGCCGTGCTGAAAGCTTATGGATACCCTCGCTGGAGGGAAGGTAACTGAACACGTGGCGGTAGAATCGCTGCTGCGGCTGAA
This sequence comes from Candidatus Kapaibacterium sp., assembly GCA_026003495.1. Classification (GTDB taxonomy): domain Bacteria; phylum Bacteroidota; class Ignavibacteria; order Kapaibacteriales; family NICIL-2; genus NICIL-2. The sequence goes on from BPHK01000001.1 coordinate 1,467,551, forward strand.
GACGAATCTGCGTACGTCCCACTTCCTGGCCGCCATCGCTGAGCACGAGCGTTGCAATGCCCTCGATACCATCAGCTGTGAAACTGACCTGGACGGGCATTTCGACACCCTTGTATCCACGCTCGTTGGACACAAGCGTAGTGATCGCAACGTCCTTGACTGGAGCTGTATCGCCGATGCCGACAGTGAACACAGGCTTCCCCAAGCTCAGCGCTTCGTAGAGTGGCATGCCGCCGGTGTTATAGGCGCCATCGGTGATGAGCACAACTGCTTGCACATTTTCTGTGCGGCGTTGCGCTAAGACTGCAAACGGAGCTTCGAGATTCGTTGCTCCCTCGTCGAAGCGAAAGGAATCCCGCACCAGGGCGGGGAGCGTTTCGACCGTTCTGCCAACCCGGAGCGGCAGTACTGCATCGGCTGGAAACGCTGAGCGAATACCTTCGACCACCGCGCGCGCAACCGCACTCCGGTCGAAGCGATTATCGCGGATACGCATCGAGGCGGAATTATCCACAACAACAGCGACCTGTGGCCGATCTGTCCACGAGGAGACAATCCGCGCCACTGGCATAAAGAGCGCCGATACCAATAGCGCCAAGCCAAGCCAACGCAGCACCGCCAGCACTGCACGTTGACCTTGGTGGAGTGCGCTCCGGTGCGCTGCATAGTACCACACACTTGCAGCAGCAAGCGCAACAAGCACCAGTGCATACCACCACCACGACGTGCCAAGCTCGATGTGCAACGACTCCATCACTTCCTACTTGCGCCAGTGAACGGAACAGAGACGCTGCAACGAATAACGCAATCGAAAATTTCACTATGCTGCCGAACGTACCGTATTTTTGCGCGTCTTCGGGGTGTAGCTCAGCCCGGTAGAGCACTTCGTTCGGGACGAAGGGGCCGGAGGTTCAAATCCTCTCACCCCGACAAGCAGCAAGCGCCGATTGTTGATCAGTCGGCGCTTTTGCTTTCCTCATGTATCTTCGCACAGCAACCACCGACAAGCAGCGATGATTCCACTGCAGGACACGATCCCTTCGCGACAGTTTCCTCTGGCCAACTGGGTGATCATCGGACTCAACACGCTCGCGTTCCTTTTCGAGCTTTCGCTGCCGGATTACAAGCTGGACATTCTCATCCGCTACTTCGGTCTTGTCCCTGCTCGGCTGACCGACCCCGAATGGGCACAGATGATGGGGTACCCACACTCCTACATTCCGCTAGTAACGAACATGTTCCTCCACAGCGGATGGGGCCATTTCATCGGGAATATGTGGACGCTCTACATATTCGGCGATAACGTCGAAGATCGCATGGGATCGGTTCGATACACCCTCTTCTACCTCATCACTGGAATTGCCGCAAGTATCACGCACATGCTCATCAATCCGACTTCAACTATCCCCGCAATCGGTGCCTCTGGTGCCATCTCCGGGGTCATGGCAGCGTACATGTTCCTATTCCCACACAGCAGGATTGTTTTTCTGTTTCCAATTCTCTTCTTGCCATATTTCATCGAGCTGCCGGCATTGCTCTACATTGGCGCGTGGTTTATCGGGCAACTTATCAGTGGCGTTAGCGTGCTCTCGATCACAGACCAAGCCGGCGGAATTGCATTCTGGGCGCATATCGGCGGATTCGGTGTAGGCGCTGTGCTCTACCGGCTGTTTGTGCAGTACCGATACCGCCGCACATTCGACGATGAATACATGCGATCGTACCACAACTACGCATGATGTGGTTATGGATGTACTCTCGCTGTTTTGGCTGTTTGTGATGGTAAGTTCTCTGCAGCCGATCATCCGGCAGCGACTCATTGAAGCAGCGCGTCAACGACTGATCGCTCGCATCGAACAGGAACGCTCCAGCCGTGTCATTTTGATTGTCCATCGGCAGGAAACGATGCGGTTGTTGGGATTTCCTCTGGTCAAGTACTTGACGATGGAAGACTCCGAGGATGTCCTCCGTGCATTGGAGGCAACCGACGACGACCGCGATATTGATTTGGTGCTCCATACACCAGGCGGCTTGGTTATCGCCGCACTGCAAATTGCGCGTGCTATCCAGAGGCGGAGGGGCAAAACACGCGTCATCATTCCGCACTATGCCATGAGCGGTGGCACCCTCATCGCCCTGGCTGCCGACGAAATCATCATGAGCAAGAATGCAGTGCTCGGCCCGATTGACCCACAGCTCGGCGAATTCCCAGCTCCCTCCTTGCTGCGGTTGCGCCAGACCAAAGACGTCAACGAAATTGACGACCGCACACTCATCCTTGCCGACATTGCCGAGAAAGCACTCGAGCAAATACGCCACGCAGTCGCTGAGCTGTTGGCAAAGAATTACTCCCCCGACGTAGCCCACCATGTAGCGGAGCAACTGACGATCGGACGATGGACGCACGACTTTCCGATCACACCAGCGATGGCACAGGAGATGGGACTCAACGTTTCGACTGAGATTCCCGAGGCATTTCTACAACTGATGAGCCTTTATCCTCAGCCAGTGCGTATGCAGCGGAGCGTTGAATTCCTCGGCATGCCGAATTAGCGCCCCAGCAGTGCTTGAACCTTTGTCTGTGCCTGGACGAGTGCGCCACGGGCATCGCTGCGCCCGTAGAGCACATCAACAACGGCGTTTTCAAGAACCTGTTCGATATCAAGCCACCGAGGATGGACTGGTGTCATCCGTGCAGCGCGCAATTGCTCGGCGAAGACACGCTTGATGGGATTGCTCACTAAACTGCTATCAGCAAAGCAATCCCGCCGCGCTGGAAAACCAGCTTCCGCGATACGACGGCAGAATGCAATCACCTGCCGAGGAGCAGTCATGTAGCGGATGAACGCACGTGCTAACGCAGGATTGGTGCATTTCTGTGCGATCGCCCAGTACTCGCCACCAGCGAACGAGATACCCGGGGCCGATCGGTCCCGACCAGGCATCGGTACTGCCGCGTACCGGAGCGCTGGATTTTCTCGCTCGATTTTTTCGATGAGCCAACTTCCTGAAGGCCAAAATGCGACTTCACCCCGAACGAATGCAGCATCGAGTTGCTTCTGCGTGTCAATGATCCCTGTTCGTGAGAGAGCTGCATAGAGTTCGAGTGCGCGGACGTTCGCTTCCGACGCAAGCACACAACGCCCCGCGCTATCAAGGATATCTCCACCGAGTGTCCACATGAAGGGAAGAATTTTCTTGTAGAGGCGATGGTTATCAGCACCGGTCGCACCAAAGCCAGCAGCACCGGTACGCTCTTGCACAGCACTTGCTACACGCAGGAGCTCATCGATCGTAGAGGGCTGGGAAACACCAGCCGACGCCAGGAGCGATGTATTCAGAAACAGTACGCGAGTGTCCACGACCCAGGGCACAGCATAGTAGTGCCCGTTCCAGCGACATGGTGGAAGTGCCCACGGAAGCCACGTAGAAGGTTCAACGTCGTGTTCCGCCAGCTCGGCAAGGACGCCACTGCTGGAAAACTGCGCCACCCAATCAGAACCAAGCTCGAGCACATCGGGCGGTGCAGATGCATTAAATGCGGCCATCAGTTTCGTCTTGCCGTCACTCCAGCTGAGCGGAGTCAGTTCGACGCGGCAGTCGTGCTCACGCTCAAAGTGCTTGATAAGCGAATCAAGCACTGTTTGATGCTGTGGTGCGCTCCAGAAGTGCCACACTCGGAGCACAGGCTTGCTCTGTTGGTGAGAGCAGCCGCTCACCAGTACCAGAGCGATCGCTGTGACGGCCCAGACACACGTCTTCTTCATCGTTCGAAAAGGTCGCGATGTGGTTGAAGCTTCTTCAGGAGCAGTTGCCGTGCACGAAACAGGTGCGCTTTGACTGTCCCGAGTGGTAATCCTAACTGTTCGGCGATTTCGGCGTATTCCATCCCACAGTCGTGCCGAAGTTCAATGACGATGCGATACTTTTCCGGCAGCGATTCAATTGCAGCGCGGAGTAGTTCCTGGCGCTCGCTGCGCATGAGTTCTTCGTCGGGGATCGGGCTATTCGGATCGGCATACTGCCGTGGCGGTGCATCGCCCTCGCTGTCATCGAGCTCCAGACGTTCTGGCGCAAAGCGGCTGCGGCGCAGGTAGTCTATACACGTGTTGGAGGCAATCTTGAAGAGCCATTTTTCGAAGGAATACTCAGGCTTGAACGAATCGAGCGCGCGGAAGGCCTTGAGCAGGGTATCTTGGACGAGATCTTTTGCGTCCTCATCGCTTCGAATGATTGAGCGAATTACACCGTAGAGGCGGCGACGATACTTGCGATCAATGGTCGCAAAGGCATTAGGATTCCCCGCCAAGACAGCACGAATTGCTTCCAGATCTTCTCGATCCGAAGCAGCGCGATCGGGACGGTCTTCCGGCATGCAGTCCAACGGCAGGTGAAGCGGAAGGAGAGGGATTCGAACCCTCGGTACCCTTTCGGGTACACACGCTTTCCAGGCGTGCCAGTTCAGCCACTCCTGCATCCTTCCGTAGCGATCGGGTGCAAAAATACAGGGCACGTGCGAGCAGGTAAATTCGCATGACCACTGACCGATGAGCCTTCCATGCCCACACGACGGGACATCCTTCGGTTGATAACTGCTGCGAGCGTGGTGCGGCGACCATTCCGCATGAAGGTCGAGGCGCGGCCGCCCCGCGCACTCATCCAGGGTGCAACGGTCGGCATCGTAGCGCCGGCAGGTCCAGTCGAGCTCCGTCAGCTCCAGCAAGGCATAGATTTTTTTGAGTCGCTCGGTCTCCGCGTTGTTCTCGGACGATTCCTCAACAGTGGTAGTGGGTACCTTGCAGCGCCGGATCGCGATCGAGCTGCTGAGCTTATGGAATTCCTGTTACGTCCGGACATTGATGCAGTCATTGCTGCGCGAGGTGGATATGGTGTGCTCCGCATTTTACCAGCGCTCGACTACGCTGCCCTGGAGCAGTGCAATAAACCTGTAATTGGCTACAGCGACATCACCGCACTCCTGGTGACCCTCTACCAGCGGACAGGACTGATCACCTTCCACGGGCCGATGGCATCGAGCCAATTCGATACGACCACGGCTGGTTCGTTTCTGGCAACGCTCTTCCGCTTTGCGTCGGAGCAGGACACTCCCACAGAAATGCAACTAACCTACAGCGATGCATCGTTCCTCCCCGTTGTTACGGGCGTGGCTGAGGGAATACTCCTCGGCGGAAACTTGAGTGTTTTTTGCTCCCTGTTGGGAACGCCGTTCGAACCAGACACACGCGAGTGCATCCTCTTTTTCGAAGATGTTGGCGAAGAGCCATACAAAGTTGATCGTATGCTGACCCAGCTCGCGTTGGCAGGGAAGTTCGACAGCATCCGGGGCATGGTGCTTGGTGCATTTAGCAAGCAAACCCCTCGTGCAGCAGAATCCACTGTTGGGTCAACAGGCACAGCGATTGCGGAGATTGCCGCTGAACACTGCGCACGACGTGGCATCCCATTACTGGCGAACTTTCCCATCGGACACATCGAAAGTAAAATCACGTTACCCATAGGCTGCCGCGCACGACTCGATGCTGATGGACGGACACTACAAATCCTCGAAATGCCCATCACACCAAACCGGTGATACAAAAGCTGGAAGATTTGTGTTATTATTTCGCAATTGTTGCCTCGAGATTTCGTTATCTGACCAGACGCTGTTATCATTACTGCCAACAATCCGGAGAAAGAATGATACGACTCCTCCAAACTGCGATCACAACGATTCTACTTGGTGCCCTCACACTGAATGCGCAGACGTTTACGCTGATTGACGCTGACGTCTCGGCATTTCCCCGTGTCCGCTCACAGTTTATCGCGCTCGATCTGGCGGGCTACCAATACCAGAACCTCCAACCAAGCGACTTCTTGGTCCGAGAAAATGGGCGCTCGATGCAAGCCTCACTCCAAGTTACGTGTGAAGAGTCTAAGGAAGACCCAACTGCGAACATTGTCCTGATCGTGGACAAGAGCACCTCGATGCTCGAGATCGTTGACCGAAATACTCAGGAAACTCGATGGGATTGGGTCAAGGAGGGAGTAAGAGAATTTGTCACGCAATTTCCATTCAATCCTCCCTCGTCGGTTGCGCTGATTTCCTTCGCTGGCGAAGCATACTTGGAGAGCGATTTCCGCACCTCTGCCCAGCCAATCATCGATGCAATGGAGCGGATTCGTCCTCAAGGGTCAACAAAGTACGATCCGCCATTGCTCGACACATTGATAGGAGCGATCAAGCTGCTTTCGCAAAAGCCGCGGGAGATACGGCGGATCATCGTCTTCTTGACCGATGGGCAGCCAGATACACAACCAAGCACAGATACCATTATCGCGCGCTGTCGCCGGGAAGGGATTACCTTCTATGCAATCACGGTCGGCTTGAACATGAATAGCGACTTGGATCGCATTGCGCGTGCAACCGGTGGCAAAACATTCGCCGTTTTTTCCAAAGAGCGACTCAAGGAAATTTACCGCTTGATAGCACTGGAAGCGGTCATCCGCTACAAGTGCTATCTTGAGTGGATCGCACCGTGGAGCTGCTCCGAACAAGAGCGCATCCGGAATGTTGCGGTGACCTTTTACCGCCCAAGCCCACCAATCAATGCAACACTCCAATACGTCGCGCCACCGCAATCGTTGGCTCGACTGGAGGTTCAGCCGCAGGTTGCTTACCTGGGTAATCCTAACCCAGGCAACTCAACAACGCTGAAACTCACAGTCAAAGCAGTTGGCGCACCGATGACAATTACCGCTCTTCCTATCGTTCCGGCTGGCTACTTTACGATTGTGGATATGGCGGGGAAAACGCTCCCATTTACGCTGCAACCAGGCGAGACGTGGGAGCCAACCGTTCAGTTCACACAGCAAGGCTCCAAGCAATTCCGACAGGCAACACTCACATTCGATGGGAACCCCTGCCCGACCTCTATATCGCTCATTGGCGGCGTTTCCCGCGCTATTGTCCTCGCTCCCAATGGTGGTGAACTCTTCTCAACCTGCGATTCAGTTGATATCCGCTGGGCAGGAGTCGAACCAACGCAAGGGGTGAACATCTACTACGCACTCAACGGTGATCAACCATCGCCAAGCTGGCAACCGATCGCACGGAACGTCGTTGGGTACTCCTACCGGTGGAAGCCACCACAACCCGGGCAACGCTACCGTATTCGCGTTGTTGTACCACCAGATTCCGCGTACCAATGGGCGCAGCAAATCGGGGGAGCAGCGTTCGATACATGCCGCTCGATCGCACTCGACTCCCGGCAGATGTACGTCCACGTGGCAGGGACGTTTACTAACGCCGCAAGTATCAACGGCACAACGCTAACGAGCGCTGGAGAAAGCGATATGTTCGTCGCGCGCTTTGATACCGACGGCAATCTCATCTGGGCACGCTCAGGTGGAGGGAACCGTACCGATAACGGCTGTTGCCTGACACTCGATGGCAACGACAACATCTACGTCGCTGGTATTATCCGTAGCAGCACTGCCCAGTTTGGTGCGGTGACGGTCAACAAACTCAGCACACTCGATGTAACGAACGCGTTTATCGCACTCTATAACCCTGCCGGCAATGCTGTGCAAGTTGCTCTTGGTGGGGGCTCGTCAACGACTTCTTGTGAAGTTTACGTTGATTCAATTGGCTATACCGCGGGCTCGATTTACCTCTACGGTCGCTTCAGAGGACGATTGCAGTTCTCGACTACACCGACTGTGTTCATCAACAGCGTCAATCAAAACCAGTTTGATCGCTTCACGGCAGTGTTCAATACCTCATTGGCAGTGACGAGTCTGCAGCGTACGTATCTGGCCGCTCCCTACACAGGGGCCAGCGTACGCGATAACAACGGCAATCGGTATGAAACGGGCGGCTTTTCGACCCAGCTCCGCAGCGGCTCCATCACACTTACCAGCCGCGGGGGCACCGACGTGTACGTCCGGAAGTTCGGCTACATTCCCGGCTCGGAGGATGTCAGCGACACTACGTTCCGCGTTCAGTCGCCGCTTGTCCGCTTCCGAGCAACCACACTCGATGTCGGCTCCATCGCCGTCGGGAATGCTACCGGTCAAGTCTTCAGCGGGGTCCTCTGTAATGATGGCGAAATTCCCGTCATCATTGGCGCGATGACCTTTACTGGCGCCAATGCAGCGCAATTTCAACTGGTGTCGAATTGGACGAACTACGTCCTCAAGCCGGGAGAATGCATTAGCGTCGAGATCCTGTTCTCTCCTGCATTCGAAGGCCAGCATACCGCGACGCTCACCGTCATTGGCAATTGCGGTTCACCCGCAACAGTTGCTGTTACCGGGCTCGGACTTCCTCCATGCCGCTATACGTTGACCACCCCCCCGACACTCACTGCAAGTGTGGGACTCTCCAAACAAGCACAGGCAGTTTGCTTAGTCCGCAACGATGGCCCAGAGCCGCTCAGCGGTACAATCAAGCTCCTCAACGATCCAACCAACGCATTTTCTGCGACTATCCCAGCTACTGGATGCACAATTGATGCTGCAACTGGCTGTCCATTCACGGTTGCGCCCAATCAATGCTTGACGGTTGACATCACATTTACGCCTTCGATTGCCGGCATTCAAACAGCACAGTTCCAAATCGAATTTCCTGAAAAATGCGGAGGCATCCGCCTGCAAGCGATCACAGGAATTGGTGTTGCTCCTCGATTCGAACTCAGCGTTCCTGCATTCGGCGATAAACGTGTCCTGACTGCAACGACACTCCAAGCGCAACTGCGCAATACCAATGACACGCTCGATGGTATCGTCAACGAGATCAAACTTCGCAACGGTGCCAATCCGCACTTTGCACTATCGAATGTGCCGCAGCTGCCGATTCGCGTTCCAGCAAGTGGCTCGATTACCTTCAATGTCACGTTCACACCGCAATCAGAAGGCGATCTCAGTGAAGTCATCGAAGCAGTCATCGAAGGAGTCGTTGACCCTGTTGCAGCAACAACGAGCGGACGCGGCATTTTACCGAAGATCCAAGCAACCGACGTTAGATTCCAGCCCACACCTGTCGGTGTCGTCTCAGCAGAGATTGGGTCACTTGTCATTCGCAATACAAGCCAAACAGCGCCACTTTCTATCAAGAGCATTTCAACGCCAAGCACAGCGAGCTTCTGGTTCCAATCGCCCCCAGTCACTCCTCAGGTGATTGCTATCGGCGATTCACTGGTAATTCCTATCCAATTCCGCCCTACACAACCAGGACTCAACACCGCGACCGTGACGATCATTTCCGATGCTGCCCCGGGACCGAATCCCAATCCAGATGCAACGACAACAGTTACCTTAAGTGGCATTGGGCTTGCTCTCTCGATCAGCACACCGCAAGACTTCGGTGACGTCCTGCTGTGCGAAACGAGCGTCTCACGCGTAATCACCATCACAAACCCAGGCACCCAGGATGAAGCTTTCCGCATTACAGCAGAGGGCGACACCGATGCATTCACAATCACTGCCTCAGATACCATCATTCGTCCAGGTGGCACTGCCACGATCACCGTCGGATATATCCCCTCACCCGGGCAACGGACGATTACGCTTGTTATCACATCCTCAGCACTCCCGCAGCCATACCGGATTACACTGACAGCAGTTGGTGTTACTCGCACCGTCGAGCTTGCCGTCGGGGATGCAAACATTGACGTCGGTCAGATACGACCAGTCACAATCCGATTTGCAATGACACCAGATGCAGGCTCACTTGTGCAACGGATTCGCCTGCAGCTTACGTACAAAACCACCGCAGTCGAGATTGACGATAGACAATTCCAAACTCTCCAAAACGGCTGGACGTGGTCGCTCCAACACACACCTACCGGCGCAATACTCGAAGGTACCAGTGCGATAGGCCTCACAAACGGCTCGCTCGAATTGCAAGTGCCGTTTGCAACGTACATCAGCACTGAGTTGATCCAATCTGTCGTCCCAAGCTTGCTCAACGCCAGCGATTACCCATGCTTGGTTGTTCAACCAAGGACTGGGACTATCCGCATCCCCTACTACTGCGCCCAAGAATCTCGCCAGATCGTCTTGGATGGTCCGACGACATTTTCCATCCATCAAGATGGCAAAAACGTTGTGATTTCCCTGACCATCGGGGAAGACATTCCATACCAGCTCGATGCCTTTTCTACTGCTGGAATGCATATCGCTCGCCTTGCCGAGGGGGATCACCGAGGGAACTACACGATCACTGTCGGTAGCGACGTACTCCCCAGCGGCGCGTTCTTTGTGCGACTCTGGACACCGCTCTACACAACGGTGCAACCACTCCTGATCGCTCGGTAGCATCTGTCTGACCTCCACGGAGATTCTTCCATGGGGCGAGCATCTGCTCGCCCTGTTTTTTACGTACCATGTCCTTGGCATACAACTTGCGGAGATTATCCTCGACAGGATGTCCCTTTCTCAATCCTACGCAGGATGCTCAAGGAACTCTACACCGCCGCGCTCGGCATGCTACCGCAGCAAACGCGGCTCGAGATGACAGCCAACAACCTTGCCAACGCAAACACCGTTGGCTTCAAGCGGAGCGGGATCTTCGAGCAATCGCTCATCGAGGCACGTGAGAATATGCTCAACATCCATGGTGATGCTGAAACCGCAGATGTGCCGATCAGCCAACACATAGATTATCGCACAATGCACTCTAAAAACTTGTCTTGCTGCAACGCGTTACTCCAACGAATCGGTTTTGCATTTAGCGCTACGCTTTGGGGATTGGTGACGGCGAACTTTCTGTGGCTCCCGCTTGCGCAGCGACTCCAGGTTGCGCTCGACGACCAGCGCGCACTCGATCGGCTCCACATCCAAGCAGCTCGCTATGCCGCCGAGGGAATCACACCACTGTTGATGCGCTACCGACTTGCGATGCTCTTGCCCGAGGAGCGCCGCAATCAACTTCTCCGCCAGTGACTACTCTGCTTGGAGCGCAGCCTCGATCATCGCAAGCACACGTTGACGAGCTGCTTCTAACGAAATGCCCCTCACCACTGCACCAGCAGCGTTCCGGTGCCCCCCGCCTCCAAGCTCTTCCGCAATACGGGCAACATCGAACGTTCCTTTCGAGCGAAGAGAGACTTTCACGCCATCGCTGCCATCGTGCAATTCACTGATGAAAATGCCAACCCGAGCGCCAGCAACAGTGAGCGTGTACTGGACAAAGCCTTCGGTATCATCCTCGCGGGCGCCTGCATCGAGCACATCCTTCCGGCGAAGTTGCAGCAGCACGCACGCTCCATCACAGTGAAGCTCCAACTGCCGAAGGACCTCACCCAGCAAGCGCAATCGTGCCGGCGAATTTTGGTCGTAGAGTGCTTCGGCGATTGCAACAGGATCTGCGCCATACTCGATGAGTGCTGCCACGAGACGGTGCGTCCGCGCAGTCGTTCGCGGAAAACGGAAATTCCCCGTATCAGTCAGAATCCCAGTGTATAGTGGCGTTGCCACTGCTGCACTGAACGCACCAGGAAATTCAAGCAACAAGAGTGCAAAAACAAGCTCCGCAGTCGAGGCAACCTCGGTATCCCACAGCATCGCATGAAAACCTGGTGCCGGCTCGAGGTGGTGATCAACAAGCAGACGCACTGCTGGCGATGCGGCAACAGCGGGCGCCATCGCATCGAGACGATCGAGCACGTTGAAGTCGAGGCATACAATCACATCAGCAGTCGCGATGAGCGCATCGTGTTTGCTGGAATCGTACACTTCGAGAGCATCAATTCCAGGCAGAAAGCTAAACGACGCGGGAACTGGTGATGGGAGAACAAGCCGCGTCTGCTTCCCCATTGCACGGAGCGCGTTCCCTAATCCCAGCACAGAACCGAGCGCATCACCATCAGGGCGAACGTGGGTTGTCAGCACGATCCGATTGCTCGGCGAAAGCACAGCTACAATTGCTCTTGTTGCATCGCGGTAGCGTACAAACTCTTCAGGCTGCATGAGAGCGCAAAACGATAGTTGTGATTTCTGGGGGCGAACCGATGCGGAGCGGAACACCAATAGTTCCAAGCCCGCGCGTCACGTAAAGCTGCGCGCTACCCCGATGGTACCAACCACGAACATAGGGCGAAAAAAGTTGTGTCGGTGTCAAGTGTTGATTAGAGCCAAGCTCGAGTGCAAGCTGTCCGCCGTGAGTGTGTCCTGCCAAAACGAGCGATCGTGGATTGATCACCGCCAGCGCATCAAAGACGAACGGACGGTGCACTAGTACGATCGGGCATGCGGAGTGACCGAGCTGTTCCATCAACGGCGAGCGCATTGCGCCTGCAGCCGCCTGCACTGCTACCTGCCGCCGATGATCGCTGATACCGAAAAGCTCGATGCCATCAAGCCTAATGGCTTGGTCTTCGAGCAGCACCACGCCACAATCGTTGAGCATCCGACCGAGTATGGGTGCTGCGCCATTGATGTAGTCGTGGTTGCCAAGCACTGCATAGACGCCCAACGGTGCAGTAAGCTCCCGCATCGGACGGCAATAATCTCGGAAGTCGCTTGCGCTAGCGGTGATGAAATCGCCCACGATGACGCACAAATCCGGCGACTCGCGACGGATGCACTCGATGTAGTACGCCAAATGTTTCGGCTCGAGAAACGGCCCTGCATGGAGATCGCCGATAAGGACGATGCGCATTCCATCAGCCGAACGCGGTAGTGCGGACAGCGTGCACTCATGCTGCTCGATGGTGACATCGGCTGGATCGTACGCTGCGATGGTACGACCGACTACAATCCCCGCAACCGCAGCAATTCCGTTGCTCAACAGCTGACGTCGCTCCGCCTGGACCGGTTGGTGGCCGCTGACACTGAACACCTCCCCCAGAGCACGCACCATCAACCAGACACCGAGAGCACCCGCACACACCCAACCGGCAAGTGCCACTGCACGCCCCATCGCAGGCGGCCAGGCTTTGTAGCACAGGAGCCAGTAGCAAAGCTCTGCTGCGACAATCAACGCTGCACCACAGCCGATGATGAACTCGATCTGCCACTTGTTGCGCCGCAGTACAAAAAGCGCTCCACCAAGCACAGCAAGTGCAACTGCAACAGTTACGCCAGCGACGAAAATGTAATCGCGCGCGTCAGGCATAACAAGCGCGGGAAGTGCTATGTTTGTGGGCTTTGTTTTGAAAAGACTCCGCCAAATCCATGAAAGCGTTCCTCCAGGAATTTCTCCGCAGTCGGTGGAAGCGGACGCTCGCACTGGTATCCATAAGTGCGGTCGGTGCACTCATCCTGCTCGACCAAGTCATCATGCCGCTTGTCATCCATAGCCGCTCAACGGTCACAGTGCCGAACGTCATTGGCATGGCCCAGGAACAAGCTATTGCGTTGCTCAACCAACAGAGCCTTGTCGTGCAAGACGTCCAACAGCAGTACGATTCCACACAACCTGCCGGACGCGTCGTATTGCAATCGCCGTATCCTGGCGCTACAGTTCGCCAGGGTCGGCGCGTGTATCTGGTCGTCAGCCGTGGCGAAGAAACCGTGGCGCTGCCTTCGCTCGTAGGCATGACTCTCCGCGAAGCACAGGTTGCACTCATCCGTTTGGGACTGCAATTGGGGAACGTTGAGACCACACCGTGTGAGCTTTCACTGCCCGGCGGAATTGTCGAACAGCTCCCACCGCCTGGTACACGCGTTCGCATCGGATCGAGCGTTGCGCTCGTGCTCTGCCAGGACACCGCACAAACCGTCGTTGTGCCGAATGTCCTCTACCGGAGCCAAGAGGAGGCAGCGTCGTTGCTCGCAGAAGCTGCGCTTGCACTCGGCGAAGTCGTCCTGCAGCGCGACGGTACATTTGCCCCTGGCACTGTCCTCCGCCAGGAACCTGCAGCTGGTAGCCGGGTGCCGCGTTCGACGCCGATACGCCTGTGGGTTGCATCGGACCTATAGTTTTCGCGAGACGCTCTTTGCTTGGAGGAACAGCAACAGGTAGTCGCGTCCGCCTGCCTTCGAATCCGTCCCACTCATGTTGAATCCACCGAAGGGATGACCGCCGACAAGTGCTCCGGTGCACTTGCGGTTCAAGTAGAGATTGCCAACGTGGAATTCCACCCGTGCGCGCTCGAGCTTTTGGCGATTACGCGAATACACCGATCCCGTAAGACCGTAGATCGTGCCATTGGCAATGCGGAGTGCATCGTCGAAGTCGCGCGCTTTGATCACCGCAAGCACAGGACCGAAGATCTCCTCTTGGGCAATTCGTGCATCAGGTTTGACATCAATGAACACCGTCGGTTCGATGTAGTAGCCTCCGCTCGGATCGTCAATCGCGTTGCCGCCGATGAGGAGCTTGCCTTCTTGCTTGCCAAGCTCGATGTAGCGCAGGATCGTATTCTTCTGCCGCTCGTTGACCACTGGTCCAACGGGGAAATTCTCCTCCGGCGGACCGAGACGGAGCGCTGCGACAGCATCACGGAGTTTGGCAACGAACTCTTTGTACACCGCACGATCAACAATAGCACGCGAGCACGCTGAGCACTTCTGCCCTTGGAATCCAAACGCTGAGATCACCACCCCTTGAACAGCGGCATCGAGGTCTGCTTCACTATCAACGATGATTGCATCTTTACCCCCCATTTCGGCGATAACACGCTTGATCCAGATTTGCCCTGGCTGCGGCCTGGCTGCCAGCTCGTTGATGTGCAAGCCAACCTCCATCGAGCCGGTAAAGGCGATGAAGCGTGTCTTCGGATGCGCGACCAGGTAATCGCCTGCTTCGGCACCGCTAGCGACGAGGAAGTTGAGCACGCCATCGGGCAGCCCAACCGAACGCATGATGTCCGCAAAGAGCCACCCCATCATCGGCGAATCGCTCGATGGCTTGAGCACGACTGTATTCCCCGTCACAATCGCCGCGCTGGTCATTCCGACCAAGATCGCGAACGGGAAATTCCACGGCGGTAGAATAATCCCAACACCGAGCGGAATGTAGAACAGTTCGTTGGCTTCGCCTGGCACAGGAGTAACAGGCTGGGGTTGTCCGTAACGGAGCATCTCGCGTCCGTAGAACTCGAGGAAATCAATCGCCTCGCAGGTATCAGCATCGGCTTCGGTGTAGTTTTTCCCGACCTCGCTGATCATCCAGGCGTTGATCTCGAAACGGCGCCGACGAATTTCTCGCGCGGCTTTGAACAGATACTGCGCACGTTGCTTCGGCGGAACATTCTTCCACGATTCGAACGCCCTGAGCGCTGCATTGATTGCTTGCTCGGCATGGTCGGTGCCGCTTTTCTGGAAGACACCGATGACCTCGTTCGGATGTGCAGGATTGCGCGAGAACGTTTTCGCTTCGGTAAAGAGTTTTTTCCTGCCGACAATGTTCGGATACTCTTTCCCGAACTGCGTGCGAACGCGTTCGAGCGCTGCACGCTGCTTGCGGAGATTGGTCGGGTTGGTAAAATCGAGGACAGGTTCATTGCGGAACTCTTTCACTTCAGAGCACCGTGATGGGTTCAACTTCGCGTTGCAAAGTTACGCCGTTGCGGGAAGACTGCCGCGCCGCACCCTCCCGAGTGTCTCAAGGAGCATTGTGTCACTAAACGGCTTTGCCAGGAAAGCGGTGACGACTTTTTCCTCCAGCTCGGCAAGCGATTGCCGCTCCAACAGACTGCACAGGAGGATGATACCAAGCTCTGGCTTGAGCTCCTTCATCGCGCGAAGTTTATCGAGCGGGAATGGGATACTGTCGGTATCATCAGCGAGCACGATGTCAACCCTACTGGCATTTCCAATGAATGTGGCCAGTGCCTCCGCTGGCGATGCGGCCTCGAGAACTGTGTACCCAGCGTCTTCGAGTGTGGCAGCGACAAGATTCCGCACCGTTGCGCTCGGCGAGGCAATGAGCACCGCGGTTTGCCCCACAGGATGCTCTTGACCTATGGGGAAAAATAGACTCACTCGCGTTCCTGCTGGATTGCTCTCGACGTCAATTGTACCACGATGTCGCTTGACGATTGTCAGCACTGTGTAAAGACCCAGTCCAGGATGATCTGGCTTAGTGGTGACAAATGGCTCGAACAGCGTCGAGCGTATCTCTTCGGGAATACCTCCGCCGGTATCGGCAACTTCGAGGACAACGTAAGAGCCGTCGCCAAGTCCTCTCGTGGTGAGCCGCGGATCCTCTGGCATAGCACGATAAGCAGCCAGAGTGATCGTTCCGCCACGTTTGTGGAGTTCGTCTGCTGCATTTGAAACGAGATTCGACAGCGCTTGCACCACTTGCGCACGATCGGCAATGACCGGTGGAATATCTGGCGCTGGCTGATTGACCACCAGCTCGATGGTTGATGGAAGCACGGGGCGGAAGGTGCTAGCTACCTCCTGGAGGACCTCTGCTGGACGGATAGGTTCACTCGAACGATGCATATGTTGCGTGTGTTGCATTCATCACCGCTTCCCCGAGCGTCGTTGCGTAGTGAACATCGAACGTTAGGTCATCCCACACTCTCGATTGCCCGAGCTGGCGGGCTAAAATTTGCCGGTCGAGTGGATGATCCTCGATGCAGAGAATTCGGAGTGCGCGTCTGCGAGTACCGGGAGGTTGGCTCATACTACAGCCATGCTCGTTCCACCCAAATATAGGCAGTGGAAGCAGTCGAGGTATGATTGCGGAAACGGTGAGGCAACTCTGGTGGAATGACCAAAAAACCGCTTTCGCAAAGCAAATGCTCCCGCTGTGGTGTCTCGACCAAGAGTGCACCACGTGCACATACAACAGTGCATCGCACCGGCAAGGAAAGGTGCGGCTGCCACAGCTCAGTACCTGCAGGGAGATGGAGAAGCAAGTGCTCGGGGTCGTTTACTGAGTACGTTGGAGCAAGCAACACAAGGTGAGGCTCGTGTGAGTCTTGCCCGATCAGCACAATTGGCGTTGGCTCGATCGCACGATGGTCTACAGATAGCTCGGTGCTCTCTTGCTGGAGCAATCGCTCGATGTGTGAGAGGAATACACCAAGCGAATAGCCATAGAGACCAACGACACGGCGAAGGTGCTCACCCCCGAGCATTCGTCGGCCGTGCTCAGCATTGGCAAGGTGCGAGATGGAAACGCCAGCAACCTGTGCGACGTCGGCGAGCGTCTTCCCCGCTTTGCGGCGAAGTGCACGGAGATTTGCACCGATGAGCTGGGCGCGCTCCCGATAGGAGCGGCTCTCGTCGAAGTCCATCGTTCCGTAAACTTGTGAGGAATTCTGCATGCAAAGCTATGCTCGACCAGCTGATTGAATCGCTCGCATCGTTGCCTTCGTGGGGGGTGGTGGTGGCTGCCTTTGCGATTACGTACACCGAAAACATTCTCCCACCATCTCCGAGCGATGTATTGCTCGTCTTTATCGGGACACTCATCGGCATTGGTGCTGCAGACTTCATCAGTACTGTCGCAAGTGCTACACTCGGGAGCATCACGGGCTTCTACACGATGTTCACCATTGGACGAATCTTCGGTGACCGCTTGATGCAATCCCGCTTCGGGAAGCTCTTTCCCATCGAGCTGCTCCTCCGCGCCGAGCAATGGTTCCAGCGTTGGGGCTACTACATCATCGTTGCCAATCGGTTTCTCTCCGGAACGCGGTCGGTCATTTCCCTCTTTGCTGGGATGTCGCACTTAGAGCCAGTTCGCACAACAATCCTCTGCGGTGTGAGCGCACTTGTCTGGAACGCGCTGCTGCTGTGGGCGGGGATGGAGCTCGGTCAGAACTGGCGAGTCGTCGAGGAATACTTCCACACCTATGGTGTTGTCTTTTGGACAGTGCTTGGGATCGCTACTGCGGCCATTGCGCTGCGAATGTTCCTGCGTCGGCGGCTCAACGCAGAATCCGACAATCGGCAAGTGCGCGATAAGGTGTAGTCGGGTAGAGCCTCCGTAACCGCTCGAAGAGTTGCGCAGCTGTTTGCCGCTGATCACGCATGCAGAAGACATGTCCCAATCGCACGAGTGCGCGCTGATGGACGTCCGGTGGCACTCCATCGGTTCGATAGGCAATTTCTCCGAGCAGAAGGCTTGCACGGTTGTAGTCTCCGTTGAGTGCCCAGCATTCTCCGAGCTGAAAGAGCGCTTCCCAGTAAATCGAATCGCGCTCGCTATGAGATTCCACGATTGCCACAAGCGCACTGCTCGCACGGGAGGGTTCGCTCTGCAAGCACCACGTGACCGCTGTGTCCAACGATGGGACTTCCCTTGCGACAGTTTCCTTGCGCGCTGGCACCGGCATTGTACCGGCAAGGATGCGCAGCGTGTCCTGAAAGCGGTGCTGCCTCTGTTCAGCTCTCATTTGCGGCTGGATTTGCACTGCCTTCGGCAACGTTCGTAGTGGTAGCAGGCAGCCACCCAGTAGCATGCTGCAGGCTCCCCCACCAAGCAGGAGAGCCCGCAGCACCACGCTGCTACGAGGCGTTCCCATCCCACCAGGTGATGTCAATCGCATCTTCTCCACCGTCGGCACCGAGGACGTGTGCATTGATCCACTGCGCTTCTGGACGCACCAGCAGAGTAATAATCGCAGCGACATCCTCCGGCGTGGTGAGCCGATGGTTCGGATTGCGCATGAGTGCATTGGCAATCAGCCGCTCATTGCCCGGGATCTTCCGGAGCGCTGGCGTATCGGTCACTCCCGCTCGAATGGCATTGACGGTGATCTCCATCGGTGCCAGTTCGAGCGCAAGCTGACGCGTGTAGGACTCGAGTGCTGCTTTTGCTGCTGACACCGCACCGTACATCGGCAAGTTTCGGTGGCTGCCAGCACTAGTGAGCGAAAGGATTCGACCTCGTCGAAGGAGCATTCCCTCTGCATAGAGGTCCTGAACCCAGTACACGAGTGAGTTTGCCATCACATCGAGCGTCATCTCCAGTTGACTCTGCGTGATGGCATCCTCACGCGAGGGCGCAACAAGCGGCCGGAGTGACCCGAACGCTAATGAGTGGAGCACTACGTACACTCCACTGCCTGGGCGCTCACTGAATTCAGTCCGGAGCGCAGCAATGATTTCGGCGCGACGCGCAGCATCGGCAGCGTTGGCATTGAAAAACAGCGTCCGCACACCATAGGACTGAATCTTGCTCTTGAGCTCTTCGACCGCTGGCAACGTCGCTGCACGATCAAGATGCACTCCTATGATGGGGTAGCCCTCAGCTGCCAATGCCAATGCTGCTGCGCGACCGAACCCGCTGGATGCTCCCAGAATGAGCGCATAGCACTGCTCTTTGTTCATACGGCAGCTCAAATATGAAACATCAGGACGCAGGACGCCGAATCACCGACGCCCAACGGTAACCATCTCCTGGAACATACAAGCGTGTGCGGAGTACCATCAACGTGTCCCGACCAAACAACATCCATGGCGTCGAAAACCGCACGGCGACGTACCCACTATCAACAACCTCGAGTTTCGTCAACCGGTCAACGATTGCAGGGTTATTCCGCGTCAGCACGGCAATATCTTCTGGACGGAGATCACGCCGATCATCAGGATTGACGACGTAAAGCTCCAACTGAACTGCGCCCGTGTCGTCCAGGTGCTTGGGAATGAGCCGATGGTAAAGCATCGTCACATAGCGCGCGATGTAGCCAGAATCGTAGCGATTTGCTTCGACCGTTGCAAGGACCCAGCGAAAGCCATTGGCAAGCGTGGTATCGAAGACATCCACTGTGCGCATTTGTACAATCGTTGGCGTCTCGACACGGAGCACAAGCAGAGCAGTTCCCACTATGACCGTAGCAACAGCGATGCCAGCAACTGCAGCCCAATCGAAGCGTTTCATTCAACCTGAAGGAGTAGTTCACCCGAAGGAATAGCTACCGCCAGTAGCCACATCACCACCCCGATGCTCAGCGGAATCGAGACGTTGTCGTCCATCTTGAGCCGAATCGAAAGATTTTCAGCTATTGCTCCGACCAGCGCAGCACACGCGGCAATGGCGAAATAGATCGCTGGTAGACGGTAGAGCGTCCCAATCACTGCAATGACCACTAATGCCGACACAACGAAGGCGAGCGTGCCTTCGAGCGTTTTATCCAAAAACCGATGCGAACCGTAGCGGCGGCCAATGATTGCAGCGCTGATGTCACTGATGATCAAAATCGCAAACGAGGTCACCGCGATGAGCTTGGGAAAGAGTGCAACAACGATGCATGCACTGATGAGCACATAGGACGCACCATTGAGCAGCAGCCGATCGTTGCGCAGTTCATGTGGGCGCAGCAGTGGGCCGACGATCCGGAGTGCCAGCCGTCGCACCGGCATACTCCAGTGGATGAGCACATCAGCGATGACAAACGCGAGCGTCAGTGGCACTAGAATCATGAGTGCTTGCTGGCGGCTCATGAGTGCGTAGCCAATCGGAATCGAAAGCGATACCAGATGAATCCCTTTTCGCAAAAGCTCAGCGCCGAACGAAATGTCCTCCCGATCGTCGAGCGGTAATTTCGCATTTTGTTCAACAGCCTGCATACTCATGATTGAGCGTTGCGCATTTGCAAAAATCAACATCGGACTGCACGTACTGGGGAAACGCGACGATGGCTATCATTCAATTGCGACCATCTTTGCGCCACTGGCATTTCACGATCGAATTACCATCGAGCCCGCGCATGAGTTGCACATCCAGATGGTGCCCTCCTACGGAATCACCGAACGGGAGAACCTCGTCTGGCGCGCGGCAACGCTTCTGGCAAAACGGCTCGGTTGCACAAGCGGCGCAAAGATAACCATTGAAAAGCACATCCCCCCTGGCAGTGGGTTAGGCGGTGGCAGCTCCAATGCCGCATCGGTACTTCTCGGCCTACTGTCGCTCTGGAATAGAACTCTGCCTTACGACGAACTCCGTGCTCTCGCACTCGAGCTTGGAAGCGATGTACCGTTCTTCCTTCGTCCACAGCTTGCCTACGCCGAAGGGCGAGGCGAGCAGTTGACTCCCTTGCCTCCGATCCCAGAGCGAAGCGTGCTGCTTGTTCTTCCAAACTTCTTCATCTCGACATCATGGGCATATTCCGCACTCGCCCGCAGTGGTGAACATCCGCGACCACGTTTGCTTAGTGATGCACTCATTGTCTCCGCACTCGATGGTGCGCTGCTGCGAAGTGTCTGCACAAACGATTTCGAATCGGTCGTCTTCGCTGCCCACCCAGAGCTTGCAGCGATCAAAGAGCAACTCTACAACGTTGGTGCCCAGTATGCATCGCTCAGTGGCACAGGATCGGCTCTTTTCGGCTTTTTTGAAAATCGCAGTGCAGCACTCCACGCCGCTGCCCAGATGCGGAACTACCGAACTGTTGTTACCACGATCGTCACTGGAGCCAATGACAATACTGGCAGTTGCAGCTGAATGTGCACCATTTGCCAAGATTGGTGGATTAGCCGACGTCGTCGCCGCGCTAGCGAAAGAGTGGCGGGCGCAGGGGCAGGACGTACGCATCGTTCTCCCGAAGTATGGATGCATTGATTGCCAGCGCTGGCGGATCGAACCAACTCGCCTGACCATCTCGGTTCCGATGGGGTGGTGGCAGGAATACGCCCGGATTTGGCGCGGCGAACTCCCCGGAACCGATGTTCCCGTGTACTTCCTCGAATCCCGCGATTACTTCGACCGACCGGGGATCTATGGCGAGCACGAAGGGTACGCCGATAACGACCGGCGTTTCCTGTTCCTATCGCGTGCTGCGTTCGAGCTTGCTCCGGCGGTGGATGCCGTTCCAGACATCATCCATGCTCACGATTGGCATACGGCATGGACGATGGCATTCCTGAAGACGCACTACCGCCATCACCCCCATTTCACCCGTGCTGCAGGAGTGTTTACCATCCACAACATCGCCTACCAAGGCATCAGCGATCCACAGTACATCTTACCGCTCGCGGGATTTACGCTCGATGGGTTTGCCGGGTCGTGGCTGGAGCACAGCGGCGCTGTCAATGCAATGAAAATCGGCATCATGTTCGCCGACAAAATCACCACCGTCAGCCCGACCTATGCCCGCGAAATTCGCTGGACCAGTGCCGGCATGGGCATGCAGCACTACCTCAACATCCGCGGCGCAGACTTCCTTGGAATTCTCAACGGTGCCGACTACACCGAGTGGGATCCTGCACGCGATCGATTCATCGCAGCGAACTACTCGATAGAAACGCTCACCGATAAAGAACTCAACAAGCGTGCATTGCTCGAAGAATCTGTTCCACCGCATGAGCGCGCCATCGAGATTCCGATCTTGGGCATGGTATCGCGGCTGACTGCTCAGAAAGGCATCGAGCTCCTCCTCGGATGTATGGAACAGTTTGTTCGTACTGGGCGCGTCCGCTTTGCGATTCTCGGAAGTGGGGAGCAGCGCTATGAACATGCACTCCATGTGCTCGGCCGCCGCTATCCTACACGCGTGCTGGTCTATACGGGCTACAATGCTGGCCTTTCCCATCACGTGATTGCGAGCTCAGACTACTTGCTTGTGCCATCGCTCTTCGAACCGTGCGGACTTACACAGCTCTACGCACTCCGATATGGAACCGTCCCGATTGTCCGTGCGACTGGAGGACTGGCTGATACCGTTGAAGACTACAATCCAGCGACAGGGACCGGGACGGGGTTTACATTCCGGGAGTACTCAGTCGCTGCGTTTGCGGCTACGATCGAACGCGCACTGCGCTACTACCGCGACCCAGTGCATTGGGACCGTTTGCGCCGCAATGGTATGGAGCAAGACTTTTCTGCAAGAAAAAGCGCCCAGCGATATCTGGAAGTGTTCCGCTGGGCGCTGGAAAAAATCGGACGAACGGTCTAAAAAAGCGGCTACGGTCGCCCTGGCTGAAAGACTGGCGACGTCGGTTTGAGCACGTTCCCATAGACCGGTACTTCGACGCTCGGGAAGTCCGGATGCGTGGTTGAGAACTTCACCGTTCCACTAAAGTAGCCTTCCTTTTCCGGCACAAGCGTCGCGCTGAGCTTGAATTCCTCGCCCGGTTTGAGTTCCACTTTGCCTTTGGGCGTGACGATAAGGCCTGCAGTGCCCTCAAAGCCAAAGCAGGTGACATTTTCTGTTGAGTTGTTCTTGACCGTAATGCTGGCAGTGGACTCTTTCCCAATACTCAAGTCCGTAAACGCAAGGTAGGGCATCGAAAGCATGATCGCGCGGACGACCTCCGCTTTGAGCCAGACGATTTTCGTTTGGTTGTCTGGGTCGTTCGAGGTAATCGTGATCGTCTTGGTCACAGGGCCAGAGGCTGTCCCGATATTCAACGACACATCCACAGAGGCAACCTCGCCGGGCTGGAGGACATCTTTGTCCAACTTCGTCGCAGTGCACCCACAGCTTGGCTTGACAGCTTTGATCTCGAGTGGTTGGTTGCCCGCATTCTTGAGCTTGAGCGTTCCCTTGAGCGGATTAGCGGAGGGCTTGACCTGTCCCCAGTTATAGGTATCGCCACCGACAACTTCCAACTTTGGCTGCGCTGAGACAATCAGTGCGGTCGCCACGAGTAAAACAGTACTCCAACGAAACATCGTCAATACCTTGAATTGTGAAACATCACGGAAACGAAAACGCTACCGGAAGCGCAATTCCTATGCGCCAAAGACGATAATTGCCTGCATTGAGCGTAACAGGCACGGCCACTTCGACTGAGGGCGAGCAGTACCACCCAACTGCAAGCGAAAGATCATAGCCCACGCTCGCCGTGAGCAGCACGAGAGCATCACTTCCGCTGCTGACCGACGATGCAATCTGCACGTGCTTGCTCGGCGGCGTCGTCGCAAAGAAGTACCACGACGGTTCGAGTACACGTTCCATCTGCGTTGAGCGGCCAGGGAAATAAACTGTTGCCTCAAGTCCTACGCTTGCCCAGCCGTACCGCCCTACCAGGCGCGTTTTCGCTGCGGCTTGGACACCGATTCCAAGGCGTGACGTTGACAGTACGTATTCTGTCCGGAGCATTTCTCCTGTGACGAGCGGTGCTGTTGTCCCTGCAGCATGAGAACTCGATTGCACCCAACGCACACACAAGCCACCCACAACAGAAGCATCCGGCTGCACCCACCATTCCGCTCCAAGCCGCAGTGCAACCGCAGCGCCACTGCCGGAACCGTAGCGTGCACACACAAGAGTACCGTCTGAGATCGCGCGCGGATCCTCTACGCGTGCAAACCCAGCCTCAACGCCGACGACGCCAAAGAGCTGGGGAATCCGAAATGGACGAAGGTATGTCGGGATCCAATCGAACCCCTGCGCGCCAAGCGTTGCCGCCATCACACACCCGAGCGCAAGTACATTAGCGGACCAGGAGCACACGCTGGGCCTCGTTAGTGGTATGCTGCTGGGTTCGCACTTGCAGCGCATAGATGCCTTCCGGCACAGCAAGCGGGAGAATGTAGCGCTGCCGCCCTCCTTGAAGATCAAGTGCCCACTCAGCGACAGCGCGCCCATCGGCTGAGTAGAGCACCGCCTGGGCACGTCCACTCCCGTGTGACCAACACTCGAGAACAAGCACGCGCGCTGAAACCACCGCATCGGCAGATACAATCGTCAACAACGGCAATGCGACTGGAAACTTGTACTGCATTCCACAAAAAGGAACAACGCTGAGCTCACCTCCAATGCCGCTGCCGGGAATTGCACCGGGGCACCGCGTGCTGCCTACTTTCACCTGTTCCAGTCGAAGTTGCGACGATGGGAGTTCTCCAAGGTAGGTCTGACCGAAGAGCACAGCAATCGTATCGCCCTGGACAAATCGCGTTGGTGTCGCAATCTGCAGTCGGTACTGCCCTTGCCCGAGCGATTGGAACTGCGCAGAGGCACCTTGTGCCGCCGTACCTGCAAGCTGGAGACCTGTCAGCTGCACCATCGTGGGATCGAAGGCAAACAGTGCAGACATCGCAGAATAGTACTGGAGCGCTGTATCCGCTAAGAGCGGAATTGCAACGATCTGCCCAGGGATGTATTCGACCGATGGAATTCGAATCGTTGGTTCTGGCGGTGCAATGACACGAACTCGCACTGGCACTTCCAACGGTGAATACGCCGTATCGCTGCTCTCGATGCGCAGGATGCTGGCTGTCGTGCCAGGCTGTGTTGGCTCCACTTCGATTGGAACTGGAATAGTTTGGCCCGGTGCAATAACGAACGGCGTTGTGAGCGTCACCCGAAACGGCGGAGGGGCAACAATGGCGGTAACTGTCACCGGCTCTGATGACTGATTGCGAAGCTCAAGCGTGTCCATGGAGCGATCGGTGCACGGACCAAGCGCCAGAAGAGTCCCGGCATCTATTCCCTGCTCTGTTGTCAATGCAACAAGGCGTGGCGGCTGGCTCTCGACAAGGAGCGTAAAGTGTATGATTGCCGCATCAGGTGGCACACCCCAAATTCCACGCTGCAGTAGGTCGGTGAGCACGTCAATCTGCGTTTGCAGCGTCCCCGCTTGCGCTGGACGCACCACAACCACAATCGTATCGAAGCGGCGCGGGGCAAGCCGGCTTTCTCCACGCAACCCTTTCAGCAACGTCACCTGGCGTGCATCGCCTGCAAGCCGAGTTTCGACAGCACCGAGAGCTATGTTGCCTGCATTCTCTACCACGAGAGCGATCGTATCAGCAATGCCGACCTTGCGGTTGCGTGCGATGATCGTATCGCCAACGATGGAAGTATTTGGAGCGAGCACTTGGCGCACAACCAGTCGCTGTGTGACCCCAACACCGCGGAATTGAAGCGCGGTTGTATCTGCAGCGCCATTGCGCAGTGGCGAAGGGTGAATGAGCAACACATCGAGCACTGCCAGCGCAGGCGTCAGCGGTCGGAAGTGAACAGTATACTCTTTCAGCTGCTGCCCTGCGAAGTAATCGCTCGCATCTGCATCGAGCGTAAATGCCTGGAGACTGGCTGCATCGCCTTGCTGCACAATTTGGACCGGAACCCCTTTCTGGTAAACGTTCCGAACTTGAAGGGTACGGACACGATCGAGCGGAGAATCAACGTACACTGAATCGAAGTCCAAAACTGCCGCGTCGCTCCAGAGCGGTCGGAACGATTTTGTCACCTTCAGTATGAACCGACGCGTTGCCCCAATTACAGCAGTATCGAGGCTCTGCCGAACCGATACGTTGAGCGCGACCTGGTGTTTGCCCTCGGGGTGGAGCTGCGCAAACAACGTCGCAGCATAACGAAGCGGATACGTGCGCGTTTGGCCAGCACTGACGCGGAAGGGAAAGAGCGCTTCAAGTGGGAATTCTTCTGGATCGTTGTCGCGAAACGGTGGGGTAGCTTCGATCCAAAGGTATGGGCGCGTGCCCTGCGGTATGACAATCTCCTCATCAGTCGAGTTCTCAATGAACAGTGAGCGTGCGACGGTATCCCCAGCCAGCACGTAGCCGAAGTCGAGCGTATCTGCGTTTCGATTCTGCGGGTCAATGTAGAGCGACACTCCTTGCTGGGCATGTACCGTGATGGCAAGCATCAAAAGCAACCACATCCGGACTAGCAGAGCCTTCACGGCACTCGGACAAGGTTATTTCCAAAAGCTCGACAGAAGCGATTCCAACACCGAAGGGACAATGCCAAGCACAATCACCGCAACCGCACTAACAACCAGTGGGAATCTTTTGACCGACGTCGGATCAACAGTTGGAGGTGCCGCTGTAGCCTCTTTGAAGTACATCTGCACAACCACGCCGATGTAGTAGTACACTGAGACCATCGAGCCAAGCACACCAATAATCGCCAGCCACGTATAACCTGCTTCGATTGCAGCAGTGAACAGGTAGTACTTACCGAAAAAGCCTGCCATCGGCGGGATACCAGCCAGCGAGAACATAAACAGCGCCATCGCAGCTGCAAGCGCGGGGTGTTGCGTGGCAAGGCCGGCGCAGTCGTCAAGCTCCACACTTCGTTCCACGTCGCGCTCGAGTATGGCGAGCACGACAAAAGCGCCAATCTGCATGAACAGGTATGCTGCCGCATAAAAAATGACGGCACTCAACCCACGGTGATTTGCAGCCGCAAGACCGATGAGCATATATCCGGCATGAGCAACAGAGGAGTACGCCAGCATTCGCTTGATGCGCCGTTGCACAACAGCCGCCACATTCCCGATGATGATCGTGCCTGCAGCACTGAGCGCAAGCACTGTTTGAATGCTTTGCTCCTTGAACGGAACAATGTCGAGTACCAGTGGAATGAATGCGCCGAGTGCTGCAGCTTTACCAGCAGTGCTCATAAAACCTGTAACTACCGTTGGTGCACCGTCATACACATCGGGTGCCCATTGATGGAATGGGAACACCGCCACTTTGAAGCCAAGCCCTACGATGATCAACGCAATGCCGATCGGCAGCAAGCTCGGCAGCACAAGCGACTGACTTGTTATTGCGTTGCTAATGCCACCAAAATCAAGGCTCCCCGTTGCGCTATACACTAGCGCAATCCCAAAGACGAAAAATCCTGTCGCAAAGGCACCAAGGAGAAAGTACTTGAGCGCACTTTCCACTGAGCTGATTGTCTGGCGGAAATACCCTGCCAGTACGTAGAAGCTCAGTGACATAACCTCGATGCCGATGAACAGTATCAATAGGTGCTGTGCATGCGCGATGAGCATCATTCCACTGGTGGAGTAGAGCACGAGCGTGTAGAACTCATCGTGCTCAAAATTGCGCGCTGCAATGTATGGCCGCGCTGCGAGAATTGTCAGAATCCCTCCAATTGCAAAGACACAATCAAGCACTGCAGGTGCACCACCTGTGCGAAGCATGCTACTAAAGGCAACACCACGGAACGGGATAGTCGCGATTGCCGCTATGAGCGCAATCGCGAGCGCCATAAGGGAAAAACGGTACGTCACACGCTCACTATGGGGATTGAGCGCATCCACAAGCAACGCGACGACTGCTGCCAGCGAAACAACAAGGAGTGGTGATGCACTGAGCCATTCGTTCATCATGGGCGTTCGGTGAGTGTGGGAACTTTCACAGTTTGATCAATGCTCCGAATAGCCGGTGGTGGCAGGTGCACCTCGGTCACCTTCTGCGGTACAGAGTGATTGAGCACTTTCTGGACAATTGCGCTTGTGCTCGCAGCACTAGCACGCAGAAATGGCCGCGGATAGACACCGATCCACACAAGCAGGAGGACAATCGGAACCAACGTCCATCGCTCCTGAACGGTTAGGTCTCGGAGACCTTCGTTGGCAGGATTTGTCAGCGGTCCGTACATGACACGCTGAAACATCCACAGCAGGTACACAGCAGCAACGATAACCCCCGTTGCGCTGACGATACTATATGCCCAGCTATCCAGGTATGGCGACCGAAAGCCACCAAGCAATGTCAAGAATTCGCCGACAAAACCGTTGAGACCGGGCAAGCCGACCGATGCCAGCATCGCCAGTGCAAAGAGCACCGCAAAGTGCGGCATTACCCGTGCGATTCCCCCGTACTCAGCAATCTCGCGGGTGTGGCGCCGTTCGTAGAGCACGCCAACACAGAGGAAGAGCATTCCCGTCGAAAGTCCGTGGTTGACCATTTGCAGGATCGCTCCCTGGATGCCTTCATTGGTCATCGAGGCAATACCGAGCACGACAAAGCCCAAGTGACTAACGGAAGAATACGCAACGAGCTTTTTCATATCAGGCTGCACCATCGCAACCAGTGCACCGTAGATGATGCCGATCACTGCGAGTGTGCCGAGCAGTGGCGCAAATGCAATTGCCGACTGAGGAAAAAAGTCGAGATTGAACCGGATCAGCCCATACGTTCCCATCTTGAGCAGAATACCAGCTAGGATGACCGATCCTGCCGTCGGTGCCTGGACGTGGGCATCTGGCAGCCACGTATGCAGAGGGAAAATTGGCACTTTGATCGCAAACGACAATGCAAATGCAGCAAAGAGCCACCTCTGCGTCTCGAACGGGATGCTTGGAGCAAGCTCACGTAACTTGATAACGTCCGTTGTAAACTGCCCTGTTGCTGACTGCGCGTAGATCCCCAACCAGATGATCGCAATCAACATAAGCAAGGAGCCAACGATCGTGTAGAGGAAAAACTTCACCGCAGCATAGATGCGATCCTGCCCGCCCCAGATACCGATGATGAAGTACATCGGGATCAAGATGAGTTCCCAAAACACGTAGAAAAGGAACATGTCCAGCGCAACAAAAACGCCGATCATCGCTGTCTCCAGCAGGAGCATCATCACGTAGTACTCTTTTTCCCGTTTGGTGATGATGCCGATGGATGCCCCAATCGCAATGGGCATGGTGAAGGTCGTGAGCAACACCAGCAGTAAGCTCATTCCATCGAGCCCGATTCGGAAGCCTGCATCAAGGGAGGCAATCCACGGAGTCGCCACCACCAGTTGGAAATCGCTCCGCGTCTGATCAACGAGCCAGAACAGCGGAAGCGATAAAAGAAACGTCGCTACTGCAATCACCAGCGACGTCCAGCGATGAAGAGCAATCCGCTCCCGTGGTACCGCCACCAATGCCAGCGCACCCACGAGCGGAAGAAAGAGGACGCTCATCAAGAGCACGTGACCCATTCGTGTGTCGAAACCGATTGTTTGACCAAAACGCAAAGCGCAATATACCACGACTCCAGTGGGCTACTACTGCTCGCCTTGCACCCAAACGACCAGTTGCAAGTCCACTGGATCCGGCACATGCGGATGGTGTGGGAGCACACGTAACGCGACCCCGTGTTGGCCACTGTCGGGCGTTGTGTAGGTTCCCTCGAATGTCGCACGTGCACCCTCGACGTGCGACAGCGAAAGGTTCGCAACGCGTGCCTGCACGAACTCACCGTGTCCAGTCAGCGGGCCATAGTACACCTGTGCAAGCAACTCGTCAGGATTCATTGCGCCGCAGTCGAGTACAAGACGCACAGGAACTGGCTCTCCAACGTGGATAACGCCGCGGTCTGGGATGTCGGCACTAATGACCCGGAGAGTTTTCCAGCGCTCTGGCAGTGTGCGTTTCCAGCGGCTAAGCTCCCGTGCTGCGCGCCCTTGTTGCTCTCCCAACACAGCGCCGAGTGCAGCAGCAGGTTCGTAGAACGCCATCCGATATTCATCGAGCATGCGATGGGTTGAATAGCGCGCTGCAAGCGTTGCAATGGCAGACTTCATCCGCTTGACCCACCGGCGTGGGACACCGGCTGCGTCTCGTTCGTAGAACATTGGAATGATGTCGTTTTCCAAAAGCTGGTAGAGGCTTTCGCTCTCGTGTGAGTCTTGTTCATCCGCAGTAGCGAAGGCTTCGCCGTGGCCAATGGTAAAACCGTTGTCGCTCGTGGCAGCTTCCGCCCACCAGCCATCGAGTACGCTGCAGTGCAGCACACCGTTGAGCGCAGCTTTCATTCCGCTCGTACCCGATGCTTCGTACGGACGACGGGGTGTGTTGAGCCATACGTCGGCTCCCTTGACGAGTGCTCGTGCAATGCCAAGATCGTAGTCTTCGAGAAAAATCACGTGCTGTTCCAGCCCAGCAGTGCGAATCCCCGTCAGGATGCGTTGCATCATTTCCTTGCTGGCAATGTCTTGCGGGTGTGCTTTTCCCGCCAGCAGGATGATGACCGGCCGCGAAGGGTTGCGAAGAATTGATGCAAGCCGATCCCAATTTCGGAAGAGCAAATCCGAGCGCTTATAGGTTGCAAAGCGCCGAGCAAAACCAATGATGAGGCAGTTGGGGTGCAGCGCAGCAATGGCTCGCTGCAGATGCTCCTCATCGTAATAGCCGCTCCGCTGCCGGATATGCTCCCGAACTGCTTCGAGCAAGCGTTGCCGTCGGCGTACATGGACCGCCCAGAGCTCGGCATCCGGGATCGTAGCAATCGCCTCCCACTGTGTAGGTTCGCTCGGACGCTGACGCCAGCCTGGGCCAATTGCTCGATCGTAGAGCGCAGCAAAATCGCTCGAAACCCACGTTGGTATATGCACGCCATTGGTGATGCTTCGGATGGGAACTTCATCACTTGCAACATGCGGCCACAGTGATTGCCACATCGTACGCGCAACGTTGCCGTGCAACTCGCTGACGCCATTGCGGTGGTTGCTCATCCGCAGCCCCAGAATCGTCATGGAAAAACCCTCGTCGCTGGAGCCGTTGTTTGCCTGACCGAGCTTGAGAAGCTCTCCCCATTCGATACCAAGCACCGGCATGTAGCGCGAGAAATATCGCTGGAGCAGTCCAAGCGAGAATATCTCATTTCCGGCTGGAACTGGCGTATGCGTTGTAAAGCACGTCTGCGCACGAGTAATCTCGGCGGCTTCGTGAAAACTCAGACCAAGCTGTTGCGCCAGATGACGTGCCCACTCTAGCGTGCAGAACGCAGCATGCCCTTCGTTGATATGAAGGACCGAAGGTTGAATCCCTAGCGCTGCAAGCATGCGGACTCCACCAATTCCGAGCAACATTTCCTGCATGATCCGCGTCTCGTGGGTGCCACCGTAGAGCTGGTCGGTGATGTTTTGGTATGTGGGGTTCGTGCTATTCTCGGCGATGTTCGTATCGAGGAGGTAGAGCGGAACCCGCCCGACATCAGCTTTCCAGACCTGCGCAGCCACATCACCATCCGGCAGCTCTATGCGAATGATGAGCGGCGTTCCACTCTCGGTGCGGACAAGCTGAATTGGCAGGAGAGAAAAATCGTAGTCGAGGAAATTTTCCTGCTGCCAGCCGTTGTAGGTAACGTGCTGGTGAAAGTATCCTTGCTGGTAGAGCAGCCCGACAGCAACCATTGGCAGCCCAACATCCGATGCAGTTTTGAGATGGTCCCCAGCCAGGACGCCCAGTCCACCGCTGTAATTCTGAAAGCATTCGCTGATACCGTATTCCGCACAGAAATACGCAATCGGCCCTGGAGAGGGCCAGCTTAGCTGGGGCGCTTGGCCACGATACGCATCGAACTCTCTCTCCACCTCCCTAAGCAACTTCCGGTATGCAGAATCCTCGACAAGCTCACGAAAGCGTTCTTGCGGCGTTTCTTTGAGCAATCGAACAGGATTGCGTCGAATCCTTTCCCATCGGACTGGGTCAACGGTCGAAAAGAGTGATTCGGCTTTCCGATTCCAGGACCACCAGAAGTTATAAGCCAATCGCTCTAGAAAGGCAAGCTCATCCGGCAGAACAGATGCAACCGTGAGCACTTTCAATGGACGGATACGCATCGCACTGTACCTAGATGATCAGCATTGCATCACCATAGGCATAAAAGCGGTAATGTTCCTTGACCGCGTGGCGATACGATGTCACTAACAGCTCTGGGCCAGCAACCGCACCCGCTAACACCAGCGACGCAGAATTGGGGGGATGGAAATTTGTCAGAAAGCGAAACCTGAATTTGAAATCATACGGCGGGAAGATGTACTTATCTGTCCAGCCGCGATTGGGTTTGAGCATGTTCGTCGTCAGAACGCTTGATTCGAGAGCACGCAGTGTCGAGCTGCCGACGACGTACACGTTCCGTTGCGATTTGAGCGCTTTGTTGATCGTCTCGGCGACGTCACGACTGACGTCGAAGTACTCGCTGTACATGCGATACTTACTGACGTCCTCCAGCTCAATTGGCTCGAGAACGCATTGGCCGAGGTGCAAAGTGACATAGACGATGTGCACACCTTGCTTGGCGATCGCTTTGAGCATTTCCTTGGTAAAGTGAAGGCCTGCTGTTGGTGGTGCAATCGCAAAGCGCTTGCTGGGATTGGCAAAGACTGTCTGAAAACGTTCGCGATCTTCGTCGGTATGCTCGCGCGTAATGTATGGCGGCAGCGCCATCTGCCCAATCCGGTTGATAAGCGGCGTCATGTCGCCTTCGTAGGAGAACCGTGCGATCCGACCGCGCGTTGTCGTGTTCTCAATGATTTCGCAGTAAACGCGCCCGCCATCGAAGTACACCCGGTTGCCAATCCGCACTTTCCGCGCTGGCTCGACGACAATATCCCAGAGCCGTTCTTCCCGCTGGAGTTCTCGGACAAGGTAGACGTCAATGCGCGTGTCACCTTTCTCTTTGGTGCCGATAAGATGCGACGGGAATGCTTTCGTATCGTTGAGGACCAGAACGTCGCCTTTCTGAAAATACTTCGGCAGATTCTTGAATTTTTCGTCGCGAAGGTCGCCGCTGGAGCGATCGACAACGAGCAGCCGTGCATTTTCCCGCTTGGGAAGTGGATGTTGCGCGACAAGTGCTACCGGAACAGAGACTTTCAAATCCGACAGCTTCACCGGTGCTGGTGCCATACCACAGAGCAAATTCGTAGCTTTACAAGCTACAAAAGTACGTCTTTTGCGCGTGCATGTCAAGTTTTTCCGTCCTGATGCAAATGGCCGAACGCCGATTTCAGCTCGTTTCATCCTACCAGCCTGCCGGTGACCAACCGAAGGCCATCGCCCAACTCGTCGAAGGGCTCCAACGCGGCGAGCGGTTCCAGACGCTGCTCGGCGTAACCGGCTCGGGAAAGACGTTCACGATGAGCAACGTCATCGCAGCTGTTCAACGCCCAACGCTAGTCATTTCACCGAACAAAACCCTTGCAGCGCAACTCTACGGCGAATTCAAAAGCTTCTTCCCGCACAATGCCGTCGAATTTTTCATCAGCTACTACGACTACTACCAACCCGAAGCCTACATTCCAAGCACCGACACTTACATCGAAAAAGATATCGCCATCAACGACGAGATCGACCGTCTCCGACTCCGTGCAACGTCTGCGCTCGTCGAAGGTCGCCGGGATGTCATCGTCGTTGCATCGGTTAGCTGCATCTACGGCATTGGCTCCAAGGATGAGTTTGCGGCAATGATTTTTCCACTCCATGTGGGAATGCAGATTGGGCGCAAGAAACTCCTCGAGCGCCTCAACGAGCTCCTCTTTTCTCGGAACGATGCCGAACTTGGCCGGACATGTTACCGCGTCCGGGGTGATGTCATTGATGTTGTCCCAGCCTACGAAGACGAAGTCGCGCTCCGCATCGAACTCTGGGACGATACCATCGAGCGGCTTTCACTGATTCGACTCGCTGACGGCAAACCACTGGAGCACTACGAAAGCTACACCCTCTACCCTGCCCGGCAATTTGTCACCACCAGCGCAAACCTCCGCCGCGCAATCGAAGCAATCAATGACGAGCTCTACCACCGACTCAAAGAGCTCAACGAGCAAGGCAAGTACGTCGAAGCACAACGTCTGGAGCAGCGGACACTCTACGACATCGAAATGCTCAAGGAGGTCGGCTACTGCTCAGGCATCGAAAACTACTCCATGCATCTTGCCGGACGTACCTTCGGCGAGCGCCCGACGACATTGATTGATTACTTCCCGCCCGATTATCTCCTCATCGTGGACGAAAGCCATGTGACCATTCCCCAAATTCGTGCGATGTACAATGGCGACCGGCATCGCAAAGAGATTTTGGTCGAGTACGGCTTTCGCTTGCCGTCGGCGCTCGAGAATCGTCCTCTGCGATTCGACGAATTTGAATCGCTCATCAACCAGGCAATTTTTGTCAGCGCAACGCCTGGCGACTATGAACTGGAAAAGTGCGGAGGCGTCGTCGTCGAGCAGATCATTCGCCCCACTGGGTTGCTCGATCCGCAAATCGAGGTACGCCCCGTCCGCACGCAGATTGACGACTTGCTCGAAGAAATTCGCACACGCGCCGCACGCAAACACCGTGTGCTCGTAACAACGCTCACGAAACGCATGGCCGAAGACCTTGCCGAGTACCTGAGCAACCTCGGAATCCGCGTCGCTTACATCCACAGCGAAATCGATGCGCTCGACCGTGTCGAGATCATCCGCAAGCTGCGATTGGGCGAATTCGATGTCTTGGTTGGCGTCAATCTCTTGCGTGAAGGACTCGACATGCCTGAAGTATCCCTCGTCGCAATTCTCGACGCTGATAAAGAAGGCTTCCTCCGCAGTGAACGTTCGCTCCTGCAGATAGCAGGACGGACTGCACGCAACGAAGATGGGATGGTCATTCTCTACGCAGATACTGTCACTGGCTCGATGCAACGCGTCATCGAAGAAACAAACCGCCGTCGCAGGATTCAACAGGAATACAACCGCACGCACGGCATCAATCCGCGGACAGTTTATAAATCGCTCGAGGAGATTATCCAGGCGACAACGGTCGCCGACGTCAAACTCCAACGCCAAAAGCTCAAGCATGAAGCAGATGCAATTCGCCAACGCCAATCCATCGAACCGCTCCTTGGCAAACTCAACCGACAGCAACTGGAGCAACTCATTGGAGAGCTATTTGCGCAAATGAAACAGGCTGCTCGCGATCTCGACTTCGAACGCGCTGCCCAACTACGCGATGAAATTCAACGTCTCCAACTGGCACTCCAGGTCGAATCCACTGCTCCATAATAGCGTGCTGTACGGAGCGTAGTGCAATCTCCACATCTACTGGCAATCACACTGAAGCGAGCATCTGCTGCTCGGCCTGGCTGAGCGTGCGTTGCGTTGCAAGGAGATCGTCCAGCTCTTCGCGTCTGCGAATCAGGAGTGCCTTTCCACTGTGAACGAGCACCTCGGCCGGACGGCATCGCGCGTTGTAGTTCGAGCTCATCGCATAGCCATAGGCACCTGCATTCATGATGCAGAGGATGTCACCTTGCCGTATCTCTGAGATTGGGCGGTCCCATGCGAACGTATCGGTTTCGCAGATGTATCCCACCATATTGAAACAACGAGCCAGCTCGCGTAGCTCGATGCCTTGCACCTGCAGAGGTTGCCAGACATCGTTGGATAGTTGTTCCATCTTCATTCGTTGGTCAGTAGATTGACTTCAGTTTGGTAGTATCCATTGCTGGCTGGTGGTGATTAGCAGTGTCCTTTGCCTGCGCGCGAGTATCTTCCCGTTGTTGTCGTTCTCGATCGGATTCGTCTTGGCCACAACTGTCGCAATGGCTACTGTCAAGTTCCTCAACTCTGAGCTGCGGCAACATCAAAACCGAGTCAATTCGGAAATACCTCCCGACGCGGAGGATGCTCATGCTAAGAGCAACCGCAATGCAGGCACCCGCTATAATCGCAGCGAACGTTTGCACTCTACGAGAAGCAACCACCAATGAGACTCCCAGCGCAACGATCCCGACCGCTCCAATAGTGGTAATTGCTGAACTGCTACGGGGTAAGTCAGGAAGCAGCTCACCTCCGAACAGAAACATCATACCTGCAACGAGGCAGAGCATGCCCCAGAATGCGTAGCTACGCTTCATCGGCTCCTCCCTCGATCGTAGCACGGCGTTGCCGACGTTCCTCGATCCAGCCACGGTAAAGCAGCAATGCGCCACCAACGATGAGCAGTAGTGGCAGTACGTTTACTTTGAACCACGGCACATATCGCTCTAGCAGGAGCGAAAGTCCTACCACAATCAGCACAATCCCGAGCCCAATGCCGACCCGACGGGTCAGGTGCGATGAGGATAACTCGCCAGCAGAAGGAACGTCAGCTGGGGGCGATGCTACTGGTGCACCTTGCAGCATTTCCTGTCCCTCCAGAGGCTCCAGTGGCATTGCAATCCAACACACCAAGTAGGCAATAATACCTCCCCCGTTGAACAATGCAAGGAGCACGAACACAATCCGCACCAGTGTGGGATCGAGGTCGAGATATTCGGCAATTCCGCCACACACGCCGGCAATCTTTTGATTCGTGCGGGAGCGATAGAGTCGCTTTTTCATCGGGCACCTCTCTCAAGGTTCGGCTGCACGAAACTACGCTGCACCGCACAGTTTGTTACAGCAAGCGACATTCTCGCCGAACCTACGAGAATGCCGCATCTGCTCGATCAAGTTTGAATTGCCAAATTAGACTGGGTCGTAGGCGCCCGAGTGATAGTCGAGCGACTCGTGCAAGTAGGGATCGTTACAAGCAACAGCGGAATGGCGAGCAAACGCACGACTTGCGACGATCAGAACGGCTCCAAGCATCGCTGCAATCGCGCCCCACCCTGTAAGCACTAGTGCCCACGAGAGCTGATATGGCTCGCCAGGCGCTGCGGAAAAGACAGGCAAGATCACCCAGCTCAAGTCAATCGCATGCGCAATCAGCAGGATGAGGGCACCGATCGTCACAAGCTGAGGCTGGCGCTTAACATCCTGACGCAGCAAAAAGAGAAATGGAATCACAAAATGACCGAAAAGCGACGCCCACCCAAATATTTCCCAACCGTTGGAGAGACGCTTGGCAAAGAAAACCGTCTCCTCAGGCAAGTTCCCGTACCAGATGATGAAGTACTGGGAGAAGGCAACATAGGTCCAGAAAATTGTGAAGGCAAAGAGCAACTTCCCGACATCATGGTAATGCTCGCGCGAGAGAATGCCTGCCAGATACCCACCACGCTCGAGCATCCGCATAACGATGAGCATCAATGCCAGCGAGGCAACGAAATGTCCAGCAAAGGAATAGACACCGAAAATCGTGCTGAACCAGTGCGGCTCAAGGGTCATGACAAGATCGAACGATGCGAACGTGATCGTCAAGGCATAGAGCAATACAAACGGCGCTGAGAGTTTCCAATTCCGTTGAGTTGGCGTGATGTCTGTCACATCATCTTGCCGTAGGGAATTACCGACGATAACGCGGTGCATCCCAATCCACACGACGGCATAGAACACCAGTCGTGCCCAGAAGAACGGCTGGCTCAAGTAGAGACCCTTGAACCCATGATGGAGATGCTCGTCGCTCGAGTGCATCCATTCGTAGATGTTGCCCGTCAGCGCACCGATCACCAACGGAAGAGCAGCAACCGGTAGCACAAGCACAAACGAAGAGAGCATTTCAGGAATACG
Source organism: Candidatus Kapaibacterium sp. (assembly GCA_026003495.1). Taxonomy (GTDB): domain Bacteria; phylum Bacteroidota; class Ignavibacteria; order Kapaibacteriales; family NICIL-2; genus NICIL-2. The sequence continues at coordinate 1,505,347 of BPHK01000001.1, forward strand.
GCGCACGGCTGCTACCCAACCTGCATTGACCAGGTATGAAAGCGCTGAAAAGAACACGAGCGTGACGCTCAAGCCCATGGCATAGATAAACCCAAGTAGGTAACCGCCCCACCAGTACTGCGGATGGCCAAGACCACCGACAATGAATGCTGCAATTCCCACCAGCGCCAGGACACCCCCCAACCGCCGCAATTGACCCGGGAACGGCGTCTGACCTAACATGATTCGATATGGGTTCATTGCATATTCTTCGACGTTGTGGAACCATTCGTCATGCTGGCGGAGGCACCGCTCAACCCGCCACCAGCGGCTTTGCTCTGCAACTCACGAACGTAATGCACGATTGCCCAGCGATCAGTTTCTGAGATACGATCTGCATATGCCGGCATGATGTTTTGCCCTGCGCTGATCACATGGAAAATCTTTGCATCCGAGTACTCTCGTGCAGCGGGACGTAGAAGATTCATCGTCTCTTGATTGCCGAAGCCGCGGCGCTGGACCAAGCCATCGCCAGTGCCAGTGTAGTTGTGACATGGTGAGCAGAACGTGTTGAAGCGATTCTGTCCCCGGGCAATGACGAACTCCGTTTTCGGGAGCGGATTGCCAGCAGCGAAGTATTTCTCCGCCGAATCGACATCGCCCATCGCAAAAGGATAGCTGTGCCCTTGACGAGGGAGCGTACCTTCGACTGGATCTCGCTGCGCTCGGTTGTCAGCGAAAAACCGCGCTTCGCCCTGAGGCTTGAGGTGAAATTGATCGTCCATATCCGGGATAACCATCAGTGGTGGGTCTTCGCTAAACCACCAAATCTTTCCCGACAAGACGCCAATTGTGAACGTCGCCACAACGGCAAGGAGAACACCGATGATAATTTTCCAAGCGGTACTCATTGCTCAATCGGATTAAGTGGTAACTGATTGCAGTGTTGTACTTGGGTCCGCAGAGGCTGTGTGAACATGAACGTTCGTCCCCCCCATCGAACGGAGCAACTCCTCGGTATCCTTGATCGTGTACCGCGGGTCGTCCGAAAAAATCGCAACGACGAACGTATCATCCGTCGCACGGCGGAACGATGCGTCACCTTGCAATGGATGCCACCACATCGGCAGTTTGCATAGACCCAACAGTCCAAACAGCGTGAAGAATGCACACAACAGGACCGTCAACTCAAAGTCAATCGGAACTGAAAACTGAACCGCAAAAAATGGTTTCCCACCAATGTTGAGACGATAGTCGTAACCACCGGTCCACCACTGGAGAAGGAGTGCGCTGGCGAGCCCTGTTACACCGCCGAGGAACGAGATATACGGCAAGATCGTCCGTCGCACCCCCATTGCGCGGTCCAAGCCGTGGACAGGATATGGTGTGTAGCAATCAAAGCGCGTATAGCCGCGTTCGTACACTGCACGTGCAGCAGCCACGAGCGCGTTGACATCGCGGAATTCAGCAACAGTTGCAACTGGACGTTGTTCCATAGTGTCACACGCTGGTGGATTGTTCAACCTGGTGGGATGGAGCCTCTACTCCATGGTGCGAGTGTTGCGGTTGCGCATCCGGGAGAATCGCTTTCACTTCTGCAATTGCGATGACGGGAATGTATTTGGCAAACAGGAGGAAGAGCGTCAAGAATATTCCGATCGTTCCTGCAAAGATCGAGACTTCCACCCACGTCGGAGTGTAGTAGCCCCAGCTTGCAGGGAGAAAGTCGTGGTGGAGACTCGTCGCGATGATTGTGAAACGCTCGAACCACATCCCAATGTTTACCAAAATCGAAACGATGAACATTACCGGGATATTTCTCCGTAACCGACGTGACCAGAAGACCTGCGGTGAAACAACGTTGCAGAGCACCATCGTCCAGTATGCCCAGGCGTAGTCCCCTGTTGCGCGGTTGATGAAGACAAACGCTTCGTAGGGATTGCCCGAATACTGCGCAATGAAAAATTCCATCGCATAGGCGTAGCCGACCATCATCCCCGTTGCCAGGATGATCTTGTTCATGTTCTCTAAGTGCTTCATCGTGATGAGCTCTTTGAGATCGAGCACCTCCCGCGTAATGACAAGGAGCGTCATTACCATTGCAAACCCAGAAAATATCGCCCCTGCGACAAAGTACGGCGGGAAGATTGTCGTATGCCAACCCGGCAAGATACCAGCGGTAAAGTCGAGCGACACCACCGAGTGCACAGAAAGCACCAGTGGTGTCGAGAGCCCTGCCAAAATCAGGTATGCCATCTCGTAGTGGTGCCAGTGTCGCATTGAACCGCTCCAGCCAAGCGAGAAAAAGCCGTAGAGACGCTTTGCGACTTTGTTTTTGACCACATCCCGGAGCGTTGCCAGATCCGGCACCATTCCCAAAAACCAGAAAATCAGCGAGACGGTCAAGTACGTCGAGACAGCAAAGACATCCCACTCAAGTGGGGAGCGGAAGTTCGTCCACATTTGCATTTGGTTTGGGTACGGGATGAGCCAGTACGCGAACCAAATCCGCCCGACGTGGATGAGCGGGAACAGCCCCGCGCAAATCACCGCAAAGATGGTCATCGCCTCCGCCGAGCGGTTGATCGCTGTACGCCATTTCTGACGGAAGAGGAAGAGAATCGCCGAAATGAGTGTCCCGGCATGCCCGATTCCGATCCAGAAGACAAAGTTGGTGATGTCCCAGCCCCACCCGATCGGATTGTTGAGTCCCCAGACACCAATGCCGGTCAAAATTGTGTAGAGGATGCACCCAACACCCCAGGCTGCAATTGCCGCAGTAAAGCTCAGCGCCAACAGATACTTTGGCGTGGGCTTGTCTTCGGCGATGCTTGCAATTTTCGCTGTGATGTCGTGGAGCGTTGGATTGCCGAGCACAAGAGGCTCACGCTCAAAGCGAACTCCGTCCGAACGATGGTGCGCGGTCTGAACAGCGGTCGTCGTACTCATTGCTACACCGCACGAGGAGTAGTGTTACGAACTTTTGCAAGGTAGGTTACCGATGGACGCACGTTGAGCTCTTCGAGCACCAGGAACGATCGCTCGCTGGTGCGGAGCGAGGCAACGCGGCTGGAGCTATCGTTGAGGTTCCCGAATGTGATCGCTGAAGCCGGGCACGCCTGCTCGCAAGCGGTCTGGAATGCACCGTCGGGAACGCGAGCATGCCCTTGATCCTTTGCATGGTACTTGGCTTCGTTGATGCGCTGGACGCAGAAGGTGCATTTCTCCATCACCCCACGCATGCGAACAGTGACGTCCGGATTCATCGCCAGATCGAGTGGATGCGGCTCTCCAGTGCCAAGCCGTTCTTCGTAGAAGCGACGGAAGTACGCCAGGAAGTTGAACCGCCGCACCTTGTACGGGCAGTTATTCAGGCAGTACCGCGTCCCGACACAGCGATTGTACACCATCTCGTTGAGACCTTCCGGCGAGTGGACGGTTGCAGCAACTGGGCAAACATTCTCGCATGGAGCATTCTCACAGTGCTGGCAAAGCATCGGCTGTACCACACTGCGTGGATCGTCTGGTGTGCCTAAATAGTAGCGGTCGAGCCGTATCCAGTGCATGACACGTCCCCGCATGACCTGATCTTTACCGACTGGTGGAATGTTGTTCTCACTTTCGCACGCCACCACACAGGCATTGCATCCTGTGCACGCCGACATGTCAATGACCATGCCCCATTTGTGCCCCTTGTACTGATAGCCGTCAACGATATTGAGCGGGATTTTGAAGTGTCCATCGCTTCCGACACTGGGGAACTCGATGCCTTCCGGACGTTTCCCCGACTTCACTTCGTCGAGAGTGAGTTCATGGACGATCGGCCGGAATTTCTCTTCCCCTGCATCTGGTTCCCAGTGCTTGGTGAACTGAGCATGGAAGTACTTCTGCGTACGTGCAATCGGCGAGCGTTGCCCTGTCTTCGTAATGGCGGCGCTGTAATACCCAGTCCGGCCAGCATTGAGTAGTGCGTAGGCGTTCTGCCCAAAGCCAGCGGCTACTTTACCTGCTTGCCTGCCGTAGCCGAGCGCGGTGACAACTACTCCCTCGTGCATGCCGTACTGCGTGAGAACCGGAACATCAATCGCTGCCGAGCCAACAGTGATGCGAATAACATCCTCGCTCTGCACGCCAAGCTTTTCCGCTGTCTGCGGGGACATGACAGCGACGTTTTCCCACGTGTGCTTTGTTACCGGGTCGGGGCACTCCAGAAGCCATGGGTTGTTCGCATGGGAACCATCGTAAACCGAGCTACTGGGTACCACCAGGACGGCAAGCTCGCTGACCTCGAGCGTAGGGCGGAAATTCGACAGCGCTGCAAGGTTCGGCTTCAAAAGCGATTGTGGCTGCCCAGGAACGAACCCTGTCCGCAGCAGCTCTTCCCAGCGTGCTTCCGAGCCAAGACGTTCGACAACAGTTTGCTTGAAGTAGTCGAAGTACTTCTCGGCGTTCCCGACGGCCTCAGGCGCAAATGCTTTGACAATCCCAAAGAGCAGCTCCCCCGTCGAGAGAGCATTGACTGGCAGCGGAGCAATGAGTGGCTGCTGGATGCAATAGGAGCCATCGAAGGCAACAGCATCGCCCCAACTTTCGTACTGATGCGCCGCGGGAATGGTTATCGTGCACTGCTGCGCTGTTTCATCGTCAATGAGCGTGTGCGCGAACCGATGTTCGACACGTCGCAGCAGCGACCGCATCTCTGCATCGGCAGTGTACTCGGGGTTGACGTGGCTGAAGAGCACAACCCCAACACGTTCGTTGCGCAAGTCATCGCGGAGCGCCTCGACTGCAGGGCGGCGCATCTGGCTCATCGGGAGCACGTGTGCAAATACTTTCCCTTCGCCTATGGAGCCGAGCAGCGTGTTGATCGCAATGCCAACCGCATGTGCATAGGGAGAAAGATGCTCACCGACAATGACGCATCCACGATCACCAGCAGCGAGAAGCTCCCGAGCGATACGCGATGCAGCATCACGATGCGAGGTGGGATGTGCTAATTGCTGCGCGCCTTTGGCTTGTGCGATGTTGTTATAGAGCGCCGTAAGGAACGACTCGTAGTCGCGCGGATGGATCACCACACGCTCATCGGCTGCGGCACCGGTCTGGCTATAGCGCCCCTCGACAGCGATGAAGCGGCTCATCACCGGATTTGACCGCGTCGGCTTTCGGCGAGCTGCAAAGCCGCGCGTATGGAAGACTGCATTCCGGTCGGTTCCAAGGAAATCTGCATCAACGCTGACGATGACATCGGCACGCTCGAGGCTTGGCACAAGTGCTCCTTCGATTCCGAGCAATGCCTTGCTTGCTTCCGCAGCACCATCGGAGATTGCCCAGGGGAACACAACGACCTGCGCATTCGGCACGTGCTGCTCGACAAGCCGCGCAAGCGTTTCGATCGCTGGCGAGCAATGCTCGTCAATGAGAATGCGGATGTGCTTTCCTTCCCCGCTCGCAGTGCGAATTGCCTCGACAATCTGTGCCAGCGCGTTCGCAGGCGTCGAATAGTTCCCGCTCGGAATTACGCCAGGTCGCCGCCCGACCAAAATTGGGCGGATGCGTTCTGGATCGTAGAGTTCAAAGAGCGTCGCTTGAATGAGCGCGCTCGATTTGCCGCCGACGATCGGATGAAGGTCGTTCCCCTCGACCTTGACAGGACGACCTTCCCGCACCCGAACAAGCAACGGATGCACAACGTTTTTGTGCATGTAGCACGTGCTGTAGTAGAGCGGCACTCCAGGGATGGCGTACTCAGGATTTTTCACCGCCGGAACAAGCTTGTAATCGGGACGACGGCAGGCTGCAGCGGTGACTGCCATCGCCGCTGAAAGCATCGCCATAAACGACCGCCGTGAAAGCGGTGTCTCCAGTATCGGAGGAACATCGCTCGGTTGATTGGGATCCTCGCCGATGACGCGAGCGAAATGCTCCATTGACTCGTGCATCAGGCTTTCTGGAATTGTCGTTGACATAAACAGTCGCTCATCAATAGTGACACGCTGAACAGTTCTCCGGACCGTAGCCCGGCAGCTTCGGATGCGGGATACCCGCAATCGTAGGAGTTGGCACATCGGTCTCCCACGCACCGAATTGCGGCGAGCTTATCGGTCGCACGCGCAAGGCAACTCCCTGAACGAGGTTTGAGTTGATTGGTTCGAAAAGATGCTCCCGGAAGTTCTCCGGAAGCCGTGCGCCAGTGAAGATTCCCGAAATTGGGCGTACTGGAATGATGTTTCTCTCTGGATGCCGATGACACTCCAAGCACCACCCCATTGAAAGCGGCTTGTTCTGCGCGATGACGCCTTGAATTTCCACGTTGCCATGGCACGACTGGCAATCAATCTGCGCGCGAATATGCCGCGAGTGGTTGAAGTGGACGTAGTCAGGGAGCTTGTGGACTCTGCGCCATTGGATCGGAATTCCCTTCTCCCAACTATCCCGCACAAGTTGGAGTTTGGGGCTTTCAGCTTTGATCACAATGTGGCAGCCCATGCACGTGCTCGTTGTCGGCACCGGCGAGTGCTCGGAGACTTCGACGCCTGCATGGCAGTATTGGCAGTGAATTTGAAGCTCGCCGACGTGCAGCTTGTGGGAAAACGGCACAGGTTGCTGAGGACGATAGCCAACGTCGGTTACATCATTGCGCATACCGAAGTAGAGCACCAACGCACCGACGGTGAGCACCGCCCCCCCACCGAGGATCGAAGCTTTGAGTATTCGGTCAACACGCTGCGAAAACATTGTTCCTGCACGATTGTTCGACTACGGGCGCCATGCGTAGAGCATGACGTAAACAGCAACGCCGGTGACGGCGACGTAGAGCCACAGCGGCAATGTCCACCGCGCAACACGCCGATGGCGGGCATATTCGCCACGCCAGCCGCGCACGATCGTGAAAAGCGCCAGCGGAACAATCCCCGCTGCCAGAAGAATGTGCGAGATGAGCACAACGAGGTAAATCGCCCGCGCAAGGCCTGTGCCACTAAAGTAGACTGGCTCAGCCTTCTGCGTGTGATAAATCACGTACGAAATCAAAAATAGCGTCGAAAGGCTAAAGGCGCTCAACATCAGCGTTCGGTGGAATGCGATTTTCCGACTGCGAATTGCGATGTATCCAATGCACAAGAGTACCGCAACTGTGCCGTTGAGAAACGCATGGAAGGCCGGTGCATACGAAACATCGAACGTTCCAATCCGCAGCACCCCGGGATTGGTGATGATGAATGTTACAAGCGCAGCGACCACAATTGCGGTCGCGTAGATCGCAATGCGGAGCGTCTCGTCAGGTATGCTTCGGAGGATTCGGCTCATTGCACTGCTATCCGCTCGCGTTCCACATACGCTGCCAACAGCTGGCGAAGCCGCGCGACGTCGGCTGTATCGAGACTGTTGAAGTAGCCACGAATCTGCCCTTGTTCATCAACAAGCGCAAATCGCGAGCTATGGAGATCTGGCGTCTTCGGATCGGAGAGCAAAAAGCCATCGCGCGAGAGCATCCGAACCGAGTCGAGCGTCGTCCGTGTGATGAACCACACATCTGGCCGAGCGCCATACTCGCGCGCATACGATGCTAACAACGCGAGGCTGTCTGTTTCTGGATCTACACTGAAGGAAACAAAGCGGACGTAATCTCCAAACTGCTGCTGCAACTCCGCAACATGCCGATTCATAATCGGACAAACCCCTTGGCAGGTTGCGAACATGAACGATGCGACCCACGGACGGCCGCGAAGCTGCTCGCTGGAAAGCTGCTGACCGTCGTAATTGGTCACCACAAACGAGGGCGCTTGTTTGATACGCGGAAGCTCATCCCATACAGCCTCTGAGCTTCGCTGGCAGCCGACAACTGCGAGAACAGTAAGCATCGCAAACGCTGCAATGAGATGCTTCATCGCAAGTCCACCGCTGCAAGGAGGAACAAGCCCATCAGGAACATGTACGTCGCAATCAATACATGCCGGCCGTTCGACAACGTTGGCTGGCGCACAAGCTGCATGCAACGAACAAGCAACCAGGCACTCAATGTTCCGCATCCTATGGTATAGAGTGTGCCGCCATTTCCCCATATCCACCACGCAATGCTCGAAAACACAAGCAATAGTGCGTAGATCAGCGTGTGCACTGCAAGCCGATGTGCGTTCCCATCGCCGAGCAATACGATGCCGCCACGACGGTAGTCATCAGCGTACAGGATCGCAAGTGCCAAAAAGTGCGGCAATTGCCACCAAAACATGATCGCTGCAAGGATAGCTGCTTCTGGAGAGAAAAGCTCCCTTCCCCCAGCAACCCAGCCGCCAACAACCGGCAGTGCACCGGGAATGCCGCCGATGTAAAGCGCGAGCGCTGTTTTGGTTTTGAGCGGAGTGTAGAGCAATGCGTAGAGTGTAACCGTCGCCACTCCCAACAAAGCAACTGTCCAGCCAAGAAGAAGAAGCGTAATCGTGCCCAATCCAAGGAGGGACCATGCGTAGGTGTATGCTGCGCCGACGGAGATTCTCCCTGCTGGCAGTGGACGGAGCGACGTGCGTTGCATAGCCGCATCGCTCCGTCGCTCGAGGAGATGGTTGAATGCACCTGCACTAGCTCCGAGAAAGAGAACACCCACCGAAAGCACCAACAACTGCCAGAGCACTGTCCAGAGATCACGATGGAGCCATGGCTGGGCGACCCAGTACCCAACTGCTGCGGTGACAACCTCCATCAACGTGATGCCAGGCTTCGATAATTCGATGAACGAACGCACTCTGCGCGTACGTGCGGGCGTCTCCGCCTGGGATGCGAGAGCAGAAACAGCAGTAGCGGGCATTAGAGTGGTTGCTCGAGTTCTGCTTCCGTGTATTGCGTCGTGCGATTTTTCGTTGATTCTCGCACTCGCGCGACGTCTTCCGGTTTGACTTCGCCGCCAGTATTACCCCAGCTGGTACGGACGTATGTCAGGATCGCTGCAATCTCCTCATCGTTGAAGACCGAATGCCACGGCTGCATCACGCCGTTGTACTTGACACCATTCCGGATAATCGCTCCACGAAATCCATGGAGCACAATGCGGATCGGCTTGCTGACATCCTCGCTATTGGCGAGCGCTGATCCGGCCAGGGGCGGGATACTTCCGGCAATTCCTTTCCCTGTCGTTTGATGGCACGAGGCGCAGTTCTTGTTGAAGAGCTTCGCACCGAGAGATTGCTCTTCACCGCCAGCTTGTTGCTCCTCCGTTGGTCCGTTCCAAACAGGGTCGTCGGTTTGGGAAATAAAAAAGCCGCGGATATTACAAGCGGCAAAGGTCATCGCAACGAAAGCGACAAGGAACGTAACGAGCCATCGCATACGAGCTCAGTAGCATTTGGTACAACTAACGTGCACGCAGCAGCGAGCAAGCGTCGGGTTGATTGCATTGCCACACTCGGGGCACGTGCAGAACTGGCACAAAATTACACACTGCTTCCAAATCATACCGCATGCTCCTATAGCTGGCACCTCCACAGCATGCCGTTGTTGAGAACAAAGCGAGGCTTACCACAAAGCTGCCAGTGTGCAAACGGGGTGTTGCGCGCCTTCGAATGAAATCGCTCTGGCTCGACAGTCCATTCTTCATCGAGTGCCACGATCGTTAGCACTGCTGGCGCTCCCGGAGCAATACGGGGCTGCTCAAGGCCGAGAACACGCCGTGGCCCCACGCTCATCAGTTCGACAATGCGCCGAAGCGGCAGCCCGCGGCGATGGTAGAGCTCCGTCAGTGCCAACCCGACAGCTGTCTCCAGACCGATGATGCCATTGGGTGCAAGCGGAAATGGCTGTTGCTTTTCATCCACAGTATGGGGAGCGTGATCGGTCGCAATAGCATCAATCGTCCCATCGGCGAGCGCTTCGATAATCGCTTCGACATCGTCACGCTCTCGGAGTGGTGGGTTCATCTTCGCGTTGGTGTTGTAGCCATCGGCTGCTTCGTGCGTGAGCGTAAAATGATGTGGTGTCACTTCCGCACTGACACGCAATCCCCAGGCTTTCGCAAGGCGAAGGAGGCGAATCCCACCACGCGTGCTCAAATGCGAAATGTGGTAGCGACGGTTCCCGCATGCCTCCGCAAGCAAGATGTCGCGTGCAATGATGACCTCCTCAGCAACACTCGGATAGCCACGCAGGCCAAGCCGTGCAGCAATTGCGCCGTCGTGCATGTCGAACCCTTCGGTAATGGAATGCTCCTCGCAGTGCTGACTGAGGAGCGCATCGTAAGGAGAAGCGTAGAGAAACGCTCGCCGCATCAGCTCAGCACTTCGCACGCAGGATCCATCATCAGAGAACATCACCGCGCCTGCCTCGATGAGCTCGTGCATCGGGGAGAGCACTTCCCCACGGCGCCCAAGCGTTATTGCAGCACAGATGTGGACAGTGACAAGCCCTGTAGCACGGTTGCGGATGTACTCGACAACTGCTGGTGAATCAATCGCTGGCTCTGTGTTCGGCATGCAGACGATGTCGGTAAATCCCCCATTTGCTGCAGCCGCCGTTCCAGTGGCGATGGTTTCCTTGTGGGTCTGACCTGGCTCGCGCAGGTGGACGTGCATATCCACAAAACCTGGCGCTGCCATCCAGCCATGAGCAGTAATTCGCTCAGTAGTGGGCGGTATACCAGCGGGTGGATTGGTGTCACAGTAGGCTATGATTCCATCGCGTACCCAAAGGTATGCAACCTCGTCGCGCTGCTCGAGCGGACTGACAATGCGGATGCGTTCGAAGAGAATGTCCACAGACCAGAGGAAGATTGTTCTCAGCGGCAAGTGGCAAATTACAGCAACTGCGCTTGCCCGGAACGTGCACGCCACTTGGTCAAAAACAACGCTCGATGCTCTGGCGTTGGTCCCCAGCGTTCGAGTGCAGCAAAGTGCTCTGCGGTTGGATAGCCTTTGTGCCGTTCGAATCCGTACTGTGGGTACTGCCGCGCAAGCTCTTCCATAAAACGGTCGCGAGTGACTTTTGCAATGATGGAAGCGGCGGCAATCGATGCAGAACACCGATCACCGCCGACGATGGCTGTCGTAGGCTGCACAAGCAATGGATGGTGCGGCCCATCAACAAAGACATGCGCGATTGAACAACCAAGCTGCTCGACGGCATGCTGCATCGCGTGCATCGTTGCGCCGAGAATATTACGCTGCGCGATGTGTTGCACACTGGCGATCCCAACGCTCCACGCAACTGCTGAGCGCACGATTTCCTCGAAGAGTTCCTCACGTTTTCGCCGAGTAAGTTCCTTCGAATCGCGCAGCCGACGACACAGCGAGCTACTCTCGGGACGGAGGACGACCGCGGCGGCGACGACCGGACCTGCCAGCGAGCCGCGGCCAGCTTCGTCAACGCCTGCAACGAGCACTCCACGACACCAGAATCGCTGCTCATACCTGGTTGGTGCCATTGTCAAGACTGTGCAAGGCGAAAAAACTCATTGCGCAAGTTCGCATCGTGCTGCAGCGCCCCGCGGAGGACGGAGGTAATCATGTCGCTCTGTTCATGATCAGCTTCGACACCTCGCGCAATCATGCAGTAATGCTTGGCACTGATAATGATGCCAAGTGCACGCGGCTTGAGCATGCTCTCGAGGTAGTCAGCGATCTGCTCGCCCATTTCCTCCTGAATTTGCCCTCGCCGGGAGAACCATTCGACGATGCGTGTGAGTTTGCTAAGCCCGATGATATAGTCGCCGGGCATATACCCAATCGTGCACGTGCCGCTGATCGGCTGCCAGTGATGCGAGCAGACGGACATCACCTTGATTCCTTTGCTGATGATCAGCTCGTTGACGTTTTTGCGATTGGGAAAGATTGTCACCGGCGGTGGAGGCGTGTAGCGCCCGATGAACAGCTCGTTGATCCACATGCGCGCAAGCCGCCGCGGCGTTTCGCGGCTGTTTGGATCGCGTGTGCGATCAATGCGGAGAATATCCATCACTTCGGCAAACTTTTGCTCGAGTTGCTCGATCATCTGCTGCCGTTCGTGATCGGGAATTGGCATGTTGCCATTGGCATCGAAGGACCGCTGCTGCTCGAGAGCAACGCAGCCGTTACCGTTTTTCTGCTCGAAGTTCATTGCGCCTGCTCGATGTGTTCAACAGTGTAGCGCGGCACTTCCATCGGCTCGCCACGATATTCGACGAAATTGTTCTCCGACTCGTACACCTTGATCGAGTGGAGCGTGCCGTCGGGGATGTGTGGTTCGAGGATACGCCAGAACGCCCACGCCAAATTTTCAGCCGTCGGAATAATGCCACGGAGGAAATCTACGTCTTCGTTGAGGTGCCGGTGGTCCACTTTCGCGATGATATGCTCTTCGATAATGTCACGAAGCTGCTTCAAATCGAGCACGTACCCCGTCGTCGGATCAGGCACACCACGCACCGTAACTTCGAGTACGTAGTTATGGCCATGCCCCCGTGGATTGTTACACTTGTCGTAGATGCGCTCGTTGTCTGCATCGCTCAGCAATGGGTTGTGGAGCCGATGTGAAGCAGAAAATGTTGCCCGTCGCGTTACGTACACCATCGCACAGCTCGATTGTGATGGCACAGAACCAATTGCAAACTACGCTGACAAACATAGTCGCTTGGTGTTTAGTTCCGCTTGTGGTCTCGGTAGGGATAGGTGCATGCCGAACGGCAGCGCCATACACATCAACTCCACGCGCAAGTGATTCCACTGAAGCCATCGCCATACCAGCTCAGTCGCAGACGATCCCGACTGTCAAACCATTCTGCAGCCAATGCGTCGTGCAAGGCTCGCTCGATGTCCGCAGTCCGTCGCTTGCGGCAAGTGGATCGTACACCATACGGATTGCTGCGCGTGACTCGCTCGAAGGCACGATCTACGGTCCGCTCGGTATCGTCGCTGCACGTGCATACTGCACGCGCGACGAGCTGGTAGTTCTCGATGCACTCGCGATGGAAGCGTACACCGCACAACTGCCGCTCCGCGATGCTGCGCGGCGCCTCCCGTTTCCGATTGAGCGGGAGGATCTGTTCGCACTGCTCCGCTGCGAGCTTCCGCTCCCTGATTCGAGCTACCGCTTCCTTGCTGTTCGTGCAGAAAAAGGCACTACGCTGCTTGCCCATCGGGATTCAAGCTACGTGGACATTGCAGAACTCGATGCCGATGGCACACTGCTTGGCTATCAGCGGAAGTCGCCCGACAACAAGCTACTGCTTGCAGTCGAATACGGTGCGTACCGCCAATGGGATGGCGTCCGTTATCCGGAGCGTATTCGAATTGCTGCACCCGCTGAGCAACTGGAGCTTGTGCTCGAGCCAACTGCGGTCAAACAGTCGGCAGACCGCACACCCTTTCGCTTCCACCTTCCACGCACCGTCCGACGCATCTCCATTGAGTAGCGATGCGGAATCTGCTTCCATACTGCGTGCTGTTGCTTGCCGTTAGTGGGCTCTCTGCACAGCAGACCCAGACGCCCGATACTCTTCGGGTCCACCGAGACTCGCTCGCTCGGCGATCGGCAACTGATAGCAACGTCGTTGCAACTGCCCGCGATTCGGCCATCTTCGAACCACGGACGCAGCAGTTACGACTCTATGGGAATGCACATCTCCACCACAAAAGCCAAGCGCTCGATGCAGCAATCATCGAGGTGGACTTCTCCACGAAGACGCTCCGCGCATCCCCGATAACTGATTCACTTGGGAAGCGGCATGGCTATCCGCTCTTGAGCGATGCTGGCAAGCGCTACGCCGGTGAACGCATGAAGTACAACTTCGCAACAGGCCAAGGCAGCGTTACGCTCGGAGAAACTTCGATCGAGAGCGGCTACTACTTCGGTTCGACAATCTACAAAGCCGACAGCACAACACTCTACGTTGCCGACGGCTGTTACACGACCTGCGATGCGCCACATCCACACTTTTTCTTCCGCTCCCCGCGGATGAAGGTTCTGCCAGGGGATCGTGTGTACTTGCAGGACATCGAGGTTGTCGTCGAGGATGTGCCAGTGTTCTACCTCCCCATCGGTATGGTCTTCCCCAATCGCGGCGGACGTCAGTCGGGTTTTTTGACGCCGCAACCAGCGTTTTCTGCCCAGCGCGGCGTCATGCTGTCAAACCTCGGCTATTACTGGGCTGCAAGCGATTACGTCGGCGTGCTGTTGGCGGGGACGTACTACTCCAAGGGAGGCTACGAGCTCAATGCAACAACCGACTACGCGATCCGCTATGTACTCAGTGGGCAGCTTGCGCTCTCGTTTGCCAACGTACGACTGAGTACAATCGAACCATACTCTCAGCAGTATCGAGTACGCCTGACGCATCAGCAGACACTTGGTCCGACAACGTCTCTGGCAGCGAACCTGGATTTCCTCTCGCAGGGGTACATCGCTTCGACCCAGTATGCGCTTAGCCAGCGCATCTTGGGGAACGTCACTTCAAGCGCAGGGATTTCGCATACGTTCGAAAGTGGCATTGGCGTTTCGCTCAACTACCTCCGCAACCAGAGCCTCACCTCGAGCGCGAACGACAATCGTGCGACACTTTCGCTGACGGTTCCCTCGACAATGCCGCTGCGCGGGATACTGCCTAGCTCCAATTGGCTCTCGACGCTGACGCTCAGCTACTCGGGCACGGGCACAGCACTTCTTGCTCGTGACGTTGGCACCCTACCTGCGCCATATGACACCACGCGCTGGAGCGGTGTCATCCAGCACTCGCCCAGCCTCACCGTCAACCCGCGCCTTGGATACTTTGCCATCACGCCGAGCATTAGTCTTCGCGCGAACACATACTTCCGCCGCATCACGCGATCGTGGAGCACGCAGGTAGGCAGAACTGTTGACCAAATCGAGTACGGCATCTTCAACGAATACGCTGTTAGCGCTGGAATTTCGGCACGGACGACGCTCTACGGCTCGCCGCTGTTCTTGACAAAAGACTTTGCCATCCGCCATACGATCATCCCGACGCTCTCCCTGCGGGTGACACCAGATCTCTCTGCACCGCGCTATGGATTCTACGATTGGTACACCGTGCCTGCTGACTCGCTACGACCGGCGCAAACGGTGCAGTACTCTCGCTTTGCGCTCGATGGAGGCGGCATTGCACCTCGCGGACGAGCACTGGCGCTCGACTACTCGATTGACAATGCACTCGATGGAAAACTCTTTGGCGATACTGCTTCGAGAAAGGTGGACCTGTTTCGCTTTACCGTGAGCGGCTCGTACAACTTCGTTGCTGATTCATTCCGTTTGAGCGACCAAACCTGGACATTTCGCTTCCCGACGATCGCGAATCTTTCGCTCTCCTCCTCGATGCGGACAACACTCTACGACGAAGCCCCAACGTTCGACAACGCCGGTAACATCATCGGCTATCGGCAGATTGCACGGTTCCGTGCGGAGCGGCTGGGGCTTGCAGGTGCGATTCGCGTCACGTCGTTTTCCCTAAACTTTTCGACTTCCTTCAATCAAAGCGGGATCGTGCCCACAGCATCCTCTCCTCGACCAGCGAGCCGTGGGCAGGACACTACCGCTGAGCAGCTCGGTGAGCGCTTTCGAGCACGGATGGAAGCCGAGCAAGAAGAGCCAGATCTTTGGGGACAGCATTCTCCAGGATGGTCACGTCCTGCCTTCCCCTGGGAGCTGACGCTCAATGCGTCGTATTCATACTCGCGGCCATTTTCAGCGCAACCTGCAACCGAACAGTTCGCCCTCTCGGTTGCAGGCTCGCTGCAGCTGACGCGGACATGGAATATCGCCGGCGGGTTTGCCTACGATGCGCTGAGTCGGTCGCTCAGTGGCATCAATGTTCGCATCACGAAGCAGCTTCATTGCTGGGCGCTCAGTTTCGTCTGGTATCCCGTCGGCATCAACAGCGGCTTTTACCTGGTGCTCAATCCAATTGCGAGCGTACTCCGCGACCTGAAGATCGAAAAGCGCAGCACACCGGTCTTTCAGTAACACGCGCTCGAGAGCGTGCACCTGCACCGAAGTCACCGGTTGCATCGCTCGACACCGTCCTATTTTTGGCATCGAACAATCAACTGCGTTCTATGTGTGGCATCATTGGTTACATTGGACATCGGCCGGCGTTGCCGATCGTACTCGAAGGGCTCCGTAACCTGGAGTACCGCGGCTACGATTCCGCGGGTATTGCAATCTGCGACGGCAGCCGAATCCGCATCGCCAAACGCGCAGGGAAAGTCGCAGCACTTGCAGCTGAGGTCGAACACCTTCCTTTTCCAGGTACTCTTGGAATCGGACACACCCGGTGGGCAACACACGGTGAGCCAACAGATACGAACGCACACCCCCACAGCGATGCCTTCGGCCGCATCGTCCTCATCCACAATGGCATCATCGAGAACTACGCCGTCCTGAAAACCAAGCTGGAGCGCCTTGGCTATCGCTTCCGCTCCGAGACCGATACCGAGGTGCTCGCAGTCTTCATCGGGATGCTCTACGAGGAACTCGGGGACTTCGAACTTGCTGTGCGCACTGCTCTGCAAGAAGTTGAAGGTACGTTCGGACTGGCGATTATCTCCAGCGATGACCCCGATTGCTTGATCGCCGCACGGCGTGGGTCTCCAATTGTGCTTGGCATCGGAGACGACGAGTACATCGTCGCCTCGGATGCTTCGGCAATCGTTGCGCACACGCGACGAGTGGTCTATCTCCGGGACGACGAAATGGCGATCCTTCGGCGGAATGGGTACGTAACGAAAACCATCAGTGACGAATACATCGCGCCGGAAATCCACGAGCTGGACTTCGAGCTAGAGCAAATCCAGCGCGGGAATTTCCCACACTTTATGCTCAAGGAAATCTTCGAGCAACCGGTAACGTTCCGCGATTCAATCCGAGGGCGACTACTGTTGGCGGAAGGAAATGCCAAACTTGGTGGTCTGGTAAGCGTCGCGGGCAAATTGCGCTCGGCACGCCGGATTATTCTGACCGGCTGCGGTACATCGTGGCATTCGGCGCTCGTTGGCGAATACATCATCGAACAGTTGGCGCGTCTCCCTGTCGAAGTCGAGTATGCATCGGAGCTGCGCTATCGCAATCCGGTCATCTACCCAGACGACATCGTTATTGGTATTTCGCAATCAGGCGAAACCATTGACACGCTCGCAGCACTCCGTGAGGCAAAACTCAAAGGCGCGACAATCCTTGGCATCGTCAATGTTGTTGGTTCGACGATCGCACGGGAGACAGACGCAGGCGTTTACCTTCATGCTGGCCCAGAGGTCGGTGTTGCCTCGACGAAAGCGTTCACTTCGCAATTGGCGGTGCTTACGCTCCTGGGACTCTACCTCGGGCGGCAGCGCGACCTCTCTGCCAGCGAAGGACAACACCTCGCACGAGAACTTGACGCAATTCCTACCCACATCACAAAAATTTTAGAGACTGCTACCGACATCGAACGCATTGCCGTTGAGTACGCCGGTGCGACGAACTTCCTCTACTTAGGGCGTGGGGTGAACTTCCCCGTCGCGCTCGAAGGTGCACTCAAGCTCAAAGAAATTTCCTACATCCACGCCGAAGGGTACCCCGCTGCCGAGATGAAGCACGGTCCGATTGCGCTCATCGATGCCAACATGCCTGTCGTCTTCATCGCGACGCGTGACGACATCTACGACAAAATCCTCTCCAACATCCAGGAAGTACGGGCACGCCGCGGACGTATCATCGCCATCGCCACGGAAGGGGACGACCGACTGCCAGCGCTGGCAGACCACGTCATCTACGTTCCGCCGACACATCCGCTGCTGACACCAATCCTGGCAGTGATTCCACTTCAACTGTTGGCGTACTACATCGCTGTGGCGCGTGGCTGCGATGTGGATAAGCCGCGCAACCTTGCAAAGTCAGTGACGGTCGAGTAACCAGCCATGCACTGGGAAGCACTCGGCGGCATTGCGCTCTGCATCGTTGGGGCACGTCTGCTTGCACAGCGAGGCTCGCCATTCCCATGGCGTGTGCTCCTGTGGGGAGTAGGGATTCAACTGGCGCTCGGCATTTGGCTCTTGAAAAGTCCAAGCGGCGTCGTACTGTTCGAACACGTTGGGCGTGCCGTCACAGGTTTTCTTTCCTTTGCCAACCGCGGTTCGGAGTTTCTCTTCGGCAATCTGGTCAAGCCGGAGTACCGTCAAACATTCGGAATGCAAGTAGCACTTGTGATTGCACCGACGATCATCTTCTTTTCAGCGGTGATTGCGATGCTCTATCACCTGGGGATTATCCAGCGCATCGTCTATGCCGTTGCGTGGATCATGGCGCGAACGATGGGTACCTCAGGTCCAGAGTCGCTCTCAGCAGCGGCGAATATTTTTCTTGGGCAGACAGAAGCACCTATTCTGATTCGGCATTACCTATCAACAGCCAGCATTTCTGAACTACACGCCATCATGGTTGGCGGTTTTGCGACCATTGCAGGTTCGGTCCTAGGCGCGTACGTTCAGCTTGGAATGTCCGCCCAGGCACTGATCACAGCCTCGCTGCTGTCTGCACCAGGAGGACTCATGCTGGCGAAACTGGCAATTCCACCAAGTGGCACAGAACGTCCGATTGAATCCTATCGCACGGTGCGCACGACGCAATCTCTCCTGGACGCTGCTACCAGTGGTGCGCGCGATGGACTGATGCTCGCGCTCAACGTTCTTGCAATGCTGCTTGCGTTTATCGCCATCATGGCGCTGCTCGATGCAGGCTTTGCGTGGCTGCACTCTCTGCTCCCATGGATGCCGGCATCGCTCCGAGAGCTTCTCGGGTGGATCTTCCTGCCGCTGGCATATGCGCTCGGCGTACCTGCACAGGATGTCCACATCGTTGCTCAACTTCTGGGAACGAAGATCGTCGCCAACGAATTTGTTGCCTACACAGATTTAGCTGGACTTATCCAATCTGCTTCCATCAGCCCACGTGGGGCAATGATAGCGACCTACGCACTCTGCGGATTTGCGAACATCAGCTCGATCGCCATTCAGATTGGGGGCATTGGATCGCTTGCACCCGAGCGGCGTGATGATATCGTTCGCCTTGGCTGGCGTGCAATGGCAATCGGGGCACTCACGAACTGTCTGAGTGCCTCGATTGCATCGCTCCTTAGTTAGTCTGGCTCTTCCAGTGGGGGAACTCACCGCCGATCACGCTCCCGTAGCGGGGGACGTTGTCGCTCAAGCATAGCACGCTGCAATCCCTCGATGAATCGCACCTCGAAGACGACAAGCTTTGCATACTGCTGGGGATTCAGCAGCGAACGCACAGATTCCAACCGCTCCAGGGTTGCACTCGAGAGCTGTTGGAGTGCTTTCGTCGCAGCCTGGGTTTTCGTGCTCAGTTCTGCATCGGATACGTTTGCGCGGATTGCCGCTTCCAGCTCCCCAATGGCTGTGCGGAGGTCGTGCCGTGCCTGGTCAATTTTCTTCTGACCTTCGTTGTAGCGGACGAAGAACTTCTTTGCAGTCTTTTCGTCCAAATCGAGTGTTTCGATAAGCTTGAGCTTCTTGAACTGCGCTAAGCGCTCTGCGGGTTTCGCTCCGGGGGGATGCTGCGCAGGTGGTTGTGCAACAAGCATGGTTGCTGCAAGCATCGCAACCGTTAGGCTACTCAAGCGTTTCATCGCTAAAAACCTCGGCAAATTGTTCGACAAACTCGGAGTCAATCGCATCGTAGGGAAAGGTAGCAATCGCGATCGCATCAATCGGTGCTGTTCCGATGGTTGAGTGTTGATGGATACCAGACGCTGCACGAACAAGCTGAGTTGGGGCTGATTGCAGTGGCGCTGGAACAACGGTGCGTTCCGTGGACGATTCCTCCACTGCTGATATCGAAGGTGCACGTGGCACACTCTGCGTTACGGGTGGATGCTCCGGTTCGCGGTTATTACGTTCAGGGAGAACAATCGCAACAACAATCGCGGCGACGCATGCCACAGTCACCGCAAGCCAGTGCCACCGAACACGCCGGCGACTGCGGGCTGCGCGGAGCTGCTCAACGACGCGGACGCTGAGCATGTGGGTCTGCCAATCGAGTTCTCGCTGAATGGATTGAGGAGGAAATGCATCGAAGAGCGCGCGGATTGCTTCGAGCTCTGCTTGGAGCTCGGGCGATGATCGGAGCGCATCTTCAACAGTGAGCCGTTCGTCATCGCTGAGCATTCCTGCGGCGTAGTCGGGCAGCAGCGAGCGAATTCTTTCAATTTTCATCACTTGCCTCCTTTGGGAATGGGACGGCCGAGCATTTCTGCAAGCTTGCGGACGGCGTGGTAATAGTTTGCCTTCAATCCACTGACGCTTACGCCAAGCATTGTGGAGATCTCTTCGTAGCTGAGCCCTTCGACGTAGCGGAGATAGAACGTCTCCCGCTGTTTTGGTGGCAGCTTATTGAGCATTCCGTGAAAGCGCTCAAGGAAGTCGGTATCTTCCAGCTGCCGATCCGGCGTCGGAAGCGATGAGTGAAGATCTTCGATGTTTTCGAGTACGTCCTCGAGACGGACGAACTTTTTCCACTTCCGACGGAAGGAAATGCACGTGTTGACGGTGATGCGGTACAGCCACGTTTGGAGCGAGCTATCTCCCTTGAAGCGGTGCAAGGCCTGAAACGCTCGGATGAAGGTCTCCTGCGCGACATCGTTAGCATCGTCACGGTCACCATCGAGGTGTCGGAGTGCAACGCTATAGACGAAACGCTGATAGCGACGCACAAACTGCGATGCTGCACGTTCCCGATCCCCGTGCAGGAACTCTTTGACGAGCGCAGATTCATCTGCTTCGAGTGCCATTACGTGTGCTGCCATCGTGGATATGTTTGAGGTTCGTTGGCTCGCCGCCTTTGACGCAGCATTACGTGGAGGCGTTTAATGCCTACTCAACTCACGCTCGAACGACTTCCACTGCCTTACGCCGAATCGCTTCCTCTACTGGCCAAGGACATCAGCAGCGCGCTGCCCGCCTGCCATCGCTACGATTTCATCGTCGTAGTGATCAGCGATGATTGCAACACTCATGATTGTCGTCACGAGCTCATTTCGATCCATGTTTGAGGCAGTGATCGAGTGTGAAAAGATGATCGTATCATCGAAGAGCAGGCCAAACCCCCCAAGGTGGATCTCAGCATTCTTGCGCAGGAGATAGCGCATGAGCTCTTCGCTCATCGTTGCACCCGACACGACATGCGCGATGCATTCAACGACGCATTCGTTTTCAGTAAACGGTCGGACAACGATGATAACCTGAGTCGAACCATACAGGACTGCGAACGAGCCATTGGAAAACGGCACGTACTCTGGGAAGGCCTCATAGAGGATGCGTTCGACACGCTGGCGAGTGGACTCGATAAGCTCGGCGGGTGTTGTCATGAACGGTTCTCCGATTATGGGGTAAATTGTTCGTTACGATGATTGTTCTTGTGTACTGCTGGGCGGAAGTTGGCCGAGCGATGCTTTGAGTTTGGCAAGCTCATCCTCGACAGCGCTGGAGGAACCGAGCAACTTGAACTCCTGCTCGAGCGAGGTGCTCTCACCTGCAAGTTGCTCGTAGGCGCTTGCTTCTGCTTCGAGTTGCTCGATCTTGCCCTCGAACTTATCGAACTTCGAAAAGGCATCCGAGCCAACGCCGCTGAAGGCTTGCGCAAGTTGTTTTTGGGCCTTAGCCGCCTGGGAGCGTGCGATGAGGGTGCTCTGCCGTGCACGGGCTTCGTCAAGCTTTGCTTTCAGCTGATCGAGCTGTTGACGGAGCTTTGCTGTCGTTGCCTTTGCCTGTTCGTAAATCGGCTGCAGGTCCGCGAGGTTTCGATCGGCGATTGCTTTTCTCTCCAATGCAGCGCGGGCCAGATCTTCTCTTCCCGCTTGGAGCGCTTGGACAGCCTTCTGCTGCCAATCGGCAGAGTCCTGCCGAGCTTTCGCAATCTTTCGTTCCAATGACTTTTCGTTCGCAATCGCCTGCGCGACAGCCATCGTCGCTTTGTTGACGGATTCCTCCATCTCGATGACCATCTGCTTGAGCATCTTTTCGGGGTCTTCCGCTCTATCGAGCGCGTCGTTGACGTTTGCCTTGAAGATGTCGGCAATTCGTGAGAAAATACCCATAGGAATGTCGAGAAGAGTTGTGACTGCCAAGCACGCATTCCAAATCTACGAACTGCTATTGTCGATACGATACGCCCACGGGCGGCGATCGGCAAAGAGGTCGTTGTACGGATTGAACGATTTCGTTCGCGTGCGCTCTGGCTCGATCGGTGCTACTGCGATGCCCTCAGTGTCGGCAGGAAGCTCAGCCAGGACAGTGCCGTTATAGTTGTAGATTGCCGAGCGTCCGTTGAAGTGGAGCGTCTCATCCCCACTGGTTTCGCTCCCAATTCGATTGGCGACAGCAAGGTACACTTTGTTTTCCAACGCGCGCACAGGCATTGCCATGCGCCAGATGTGCGTGACGAGATTCGACGGGCATGCAATCAACTCTGCACCTGCCAGCGCAAGTGTTCGTGCGGCTTCGGGGAAGCGCCAATCGTAGCAAATCATCATCCCAATGCGCAGATCAAACGGTACAACGCTGACGACCTCGAAGCCCGTATTACCTTCGTCGAAGACAAGACGCTCTTTGTAGAACAGGTGCGTCTTGCGATAGTAATGCCGCTGCCCAGAGGGACCGAGCAGCACCGCCGTATTGTACAGGCGCTGGCCGTCTTTTTCAGGGAAACCGACGATGATGGCTTTCGACTGCTGCTGTGCAATGCGTGCGATCGCATCGAGGATCGGAGAACTTCGCTCCAATGCAACTGCGTCCAGTTCCGTCCGCGATGTAAAAAAATATCCACTCAACGCCAACTCCGGAAGGACCACCACTTCTGCATCTGCACGGGATACCATTGCACAAACCCGCTCCAGGTTGGCTTCGACGTTTCCCAAGATAGGGTTCAATTGAACGATGGCGACCTTCACAGCACGTGGAATGTAAGTTGTTGTGAAAATTACGGAGCAATTTGGTAAGTTCGAAGAGAGTCCCTTTTGCAGTATCGTGCCTCGCGATGGACTGGACACTACTCAATGCTGCGTTGATTTTGGCTGCTGCTGTGGCGGTCTTGGGGGTGCTTGCTGTCGTTGTCCGGCGGCTATCGCCCGTGCGTGGTGGTGGCAATAGCATACCTATCCGCATACTCGCACGCCAGCCACTGGGCAGTAAGGCACTGCTTGTTGTAGCCGAGATTGAAAGAAAACGTGTCGTACTCGGTGTGACCGAGCATACTGTATCGCTTCTTGCGACGCTCTCAGAAGCACCTGCTCCCACGCCAAGCCAACAGACAACACCGCCGCGATCGAGTCACTCACAGCAGCCTCAACCGGCCACACCTGCAGAGCTTTCCTTCCGCGCGTACCTTGCTTCGATGTTCCAGCGGTCAGACAAATAATCCCCTGCATTGCTCTACGGAACGTGCGCAATGACTTTGTAGTTTTGCGCCGCCACTGCTGCCGTCACGCGTTGCTGACATAGTGTGGTAGGTTCTCAAGACGACTGACTTCCCCCGCTTGCACATGAAATTTTCGTTTTTCTCCAACGATATTGCCATTGATCTCGGCACTGCCAATACGCTCGTGTGGATGAAGGGCAAAGGCATTGTGCTCAACGAACCCTCGATCGTTGCCTACGACCGCACAACCAAGAATGTTATCGCTGTCGGTCACGAAGCCAACGCAATGGTCGGAAAAACGCACAAAGAAATTCGGACGATACGCCCACTCAAAGACGGGGTCATCGCCGACTTTGAAATTGCAGAGGAAATGCTGCGCGCGTTCATCCGAAAGGTTTCGCAATCGTGGCAGCCGGTCCGGCGCGTTGTCATCTGCGTTCCTTCCGGGATTACCGAAGTCGAAAAGCGTGCAGTCCGCGACAGCGCCGAGCACGCAGGAGCAAAAGAGGTCTATTTACTTGCTGAACCGATGGCTGCAGCCATTGGCGTTGGGCTGGATGTCCACGAACCTGTCGGCAACATGATCGTGGACATTGGCGGTGGCACGACGGAAATTGCTGTCATTGCCCTCTCAGGCATCGTCAGCGACGAATCCATTCGGGTCGCTGGGGATGAGATGACCGATGCGATTGTGCAGTACTTCAAGCGTAAGCACAACATGCTCATCGGCGAGCGTACTGCGGAATTCATCAAACACGAGGTCGGCTCTGCATACCCAGTCGAAGAAGACGTCATCATTGAAGTCAAGGGACGGGATTTGCTCGAAGGGATTCCGCGCATGATCGAAGTAAGCTCTGCCGACATTCGAGAGTCGCTCCAGCAATCGGTGCAACTGATCATCGAGGCGATCATGAATCTGCTGGAGCGGACACCACCGGAACTCTCCGCCGATATCTTCGACCGGGGCATTATCCTCACCGGAGGCGGCGCACTCCTCAAAGGCCTCGACGAACGCATTGCACGCGAAACGCGCCTTCCGGTCCATATTGCCGACGATCCTTTGACTGCGGTTGTCCGCGGCTCAGGGAAAGTCCTCGAGAATTTGCAGGACTACTCGTCGGTGCTGCTCAAATCGAAGCGGTACTGATTTGCGGCTATGCAACGCATTGCGGAGTTCCTCTTCCGTTACCGTGAGCACATCACCGCTGCCCTACTGGCGATCGTCTCGCTTGCGCTCATGTCCTATGGTAACGTTACGCAGTTGGGTGGCTTCCGCGCGCTCGTCATCGGTGGATTGGGAATGGTGCAGCAAGCCTTTGCATGGATTCCCAATCCTATCGCGCTCGAAAAGGAGAACCGTGCGCTGCGGCAGATTAATCTCGACCTGCAACAGGAAGTGATGCTGCTTCGGCGCGCTGGGGTCGAGAATGCGCAACTTCGGAGAATGCTCAACCTCAAGTATGACAGCCGATTGCCGCTGCTGCCTGCAGCGGTCGTCGGGAAGACTGCCTTCCGAACGCGGCAATTCCTGACGCTCGATCGTGGCAGCCGCGATGGCGTAAAGCTTGGGATGACGGTGATGACCGATGCTGGGCTGGTTGGATCGGTCGTTGCCACCAGTGCGCACTACGCACTTGTTCAAACCCTGTTCAACCGTGACGTCCGCGTCAGTGCACGTCTTGAATCTACCCGACAGGAAGGAATAATCCTCTGGGATGGCTTCGATTACCTTCTGCTGCAGAACATCCCCAAAACTGAGCAAGTCAACGTTGGCGATCGCGTCCTCACAAGCGGGCTAAGCACGCGCTACGTCCCGGAAATTCCCATCGGCCGCGTCAAGAACGTCATCAACGATCCAACCTCGATGTTCTACCGTATCATCGTCGAGCCGGCTGTCGAATTTGGACGACTCGAGCAGGTCTTCGTCATCCTTCGCACGCCACCCCAGGAGCAACTGATGCTCGAGCGTGCGCTTCAAGAGTTCATCGAGCGTAGGAGTACCGGCCGATGATCGCTCCACTGCCTGGCACGGTGCGTTGATGAATCGAGACTACGGCGTTTACGTTGTCGTTGCTCTGCTGGTCATTTTGATCGAGACTGTCGCCAGCAACCTCCTGGCAATTGGCGGGATCACGCCGGACTTGCTCCTTGTGGTTATCGTATCGTTCGCGCTGCAGAAGGGACAGCTGCCGGGTGTGCTCTTCGGCTTTGCCAGTGGCTTGGTCTACGATATTGTCTCGACCGACGTCCTCGGCTCCAATGCGTTGGTAAAGCTGCTCGCTGGCTACTGTGCGGGATTTTTTCACCGTGAGGCTGCATCGCTGCAGGCAAGCATTGGCTCGCCACGGTTCATCGGTGTCTTGCTCGGCTGCGCGCTCGTCCATAACGCAGTGTACTCGTTTCTCTATACGCGTCCAGCTGATATTCCCTTCGTTGCGTTTTATCTCAAAAATGGCATCGCAGCTGCACTCTACACCACTGCGCTTGCGCTCTTGCCATTTTTCTACGCATCGCGACAGCGGGGAGAAGACTACTAAAAATCTCGCCTGCGAAAGATGCGCTCTCCTCGCAGGAGTGGATACCCAATCCATCCACTTACGACAAGTGCGATGACCACCAAACTTCGCTCCGAGCCGAAAAACCCGCGAAGCGCCGCCCCCGTGATCCCCATCAACGCCGAAGCATCCGAGTGCAGAAGGAGAGCAACTCTGATCGCATCAATCGGATTGAGCGCAAGGAGTACAAGGAGAGCCTTCTCGATCGGATAGTCTTCGAGTATCGCCATCGCAACGACGAGGATCGCATCGTAGAGAACTGCACAGTAGAGCCACACCATCAGCGAAAGACCGATCCCGCGTGCATGTCGGTCCCATTCGAGTTACAAATGTGCGAATTAATCGCAGCAATACTAGACGCAAGAAGAAACCAAGTTGTAATTTGCTTGTTGTTCTTGGCACAGCCTTCGCATCCATAGCTCGATGTACCTTTCTCGCATTGAACTGCACGGCTTCAAATCCTTCGCTGATCCCACGGTTCTGCGGTTTAGCGACGGGCTAACGGCAATTGTCGGTCCGAACGGCAGCGGTAAGACGAACATCATTGACGCCATCCGCTGGGTGCTGGGCGAGCAGAAAACCTCGCTCCTGCGGACCGATGCAATGAACCAGGTCATCTTTAACGGCACACGTACGCGGAAGCCGCTCGGTATGGCGGAAGTCTCCATCGTCATCGAAAACACGCAGAAAATATTGCCAGCGGAATTTTCCGAAGTCGTCGTTACCCGGCGCCTGTTTCGCGATGGAGAAAGCCAATACCTTCTCAATGGCAGCCCATGCCGCCGCAAAGACATCGTGGATCTGTTCACCGATACCGGCATGGGTGCCGACGCCTACTCGGTCATCGAACTGAAAATGGTAGAGCAGATTCTCGAAGACCACTCCGACGAACGGCGGCATCTGTTCGAAGAGGCTGCTGGCATAGTCAAGTACAAACAGCGTCGGAAGGAAACACTCGCAAAGCTCGACGCAACACGCACGGACATCGAGCGTGTCCTCGATCACCTCACGGTGCTCCGCCGCACAGTCGGCTCGCTCAAACGTCAGGCTGAACGTGCTGAGCGTTACACTGCGCTCGAGACTGAACTTCGCTCCCTCCAAGCTGAACGGCTGTTTCGTACGTGGTGCACACACCGAAACCAGTGCCAACAGCTCGAGGTGCAGCGTCAGTTGCTCAGCGCGGAACTTGAAACGATTGCCACCGCAGTTGCCACCGAAAGTAAGCGCATTTCGAGCCTTGCCAGCCATCTCAGTTCCCTCGAACACCAGCGGAATGAACTGTCCGCGTTCGAACAGCAGCTTAGTGCCGAGCAAAGCACGGTAGCAAGTCAGTGCGCTGTCCTCGAAGAACGCTCCCGCGCGACACAGAGTGCACTGGACTCCCTGCTCGAGCAGCTCCGCTCACGTTCGAGGACACACGAACGAATTGAAAGCGAGCTTGAATCTGCACAGGCACAACTTGCTGCAGCAGTGGATGAACAACAAGTAGCCGAAACCCAAGCTGCAGAGCTACGCTCGACACTCGATGCCGAGCGCCAGCGCTACCACGAGCTGCTCAGCGCGCAGGCTCAGATTGCCGAACCTCTCCGATTACTCGAGCGAGACCGCGAGCGATTCGCTACAATGCGTGCGCACATTCGCCATACAGCCGAACAACTCGGGATGCGTTCGCAGCGACTGGCTGCGGAGCTCGAAGCTCTCCGCACTCGCTCTGGCGAAGTTGATGCTCGCATTCGACAAACCGCCGAGGACCGGACTCACGCGATGCAGACAATTGCCGAGCTTGAGCAGGAGCTCTCTGCAGCACAAGCTCGAAAGCAAGAACTTGAAGCTACTATCGAAGCGCTGCGTGTAACAAAGCAGCAGCTTGTCGAAACAACATCGCACGTACGCGCCCAACGGGCATTGCTTGAAAGCATTGTCGAGCACGGCGAGCTCGATCCCGATGCTCTCGAGAAAGCACCAGTTCGACCGACGGTATCGTTCGGCGATCTTCTCAGTGCACCTGCCGATGTGGCGGTTGCGCTCGAATCGGTGCTGGGCAGCATCACGCAGTACCCAGTCGTTGAAACCAAACGGGAGCTAACGTTACTCGGCAGCTGGCTTCGGAAGCATCTCCGAGGCAAGGCACACCTTATCTGCCTGGAGCTGGTTCCCAGATTTCCACCACCACAGCCGCTCCCCCACACCGCACCAGCACGCTGGCTTGCTGAGCATATTTCCGCCGACGAGCCTGCAATCTGGCTCCTCCGTGCATTGCTCGAAGGCATCGCACTCGTTGACGAGCTCGACCGTGCAGATGAACTTTTTGCTGCGTTCCCATCTATCCGTGCAGTCGTTGACCGCCAAGGCCAGATTCGCACGCGCGTTGGCATTGTACTGCTCGGGCGGGCAGGTGACACCGAAGGTCTCCGTATCGGGCGCCGCAAGCGGCTCGAAATGCTCACCACGCAACTGGCCGAGCTTGACAAGCAACAACAAGCGCTCGAGCAACAAATCGCCGCAGCCATCACTGAGCGTGATACTCTTGACCTCGACGCTCGCACGAGCGCTCTCCGCACAGCAGAACGCACACTGCTTGCTATCGAACAATCCTTGCAAGAAGCAACATCGCAGCGTGAGCAGCTACGCAGCACCATCGAGCGTCTCCAGAGCGAACTCAAAGCTATCGGCGAAGAACAAGCCGCACTCCTTGCCGAAGATGTCGCTCTCGACACCCAGCTCCGCGAAAGTCAACTCCAGCACACGCAACTGCTCGCCCGCCAAGCCGAAATCGCCGAACGTATCGGCCAACAAGAGCAGGTACTATCCAGACTCGATGAGCAGCTTCGCACTACTGAGCTGTCCGCCATGCGTATCCGCGCACGGATCGAATCGCTTCGCGATACTATCGCTCGGCTCGAGCACCAGCGCTCGACGATCGCCTCCGACCAAGAAGACACACAGTCCGAACGCGAACAGCTACAGCAGCTCCGCTCACAGCTGGAAGCCGAGCTTCAGCTGAAATCCCAGCATCTGGCAGCATTGGTTTCCCAACTTGAAGCGATAGCTTCCGAGCGACACGCGCTCGACAGCGAGCTTGCAGCGCGTCGAAGCGAACTGACAGCTGCCCACCAGCACCTCGAAACACTCCGGAGCCAGCGCGAGGATCTCACCACCAGGCTCCACATGCTCGACGTCGAGCTCGAGCGCATTCGAACGCTGCAAGCCACTGTTGCAGAACAGCTCCGGACTCAACACGGGATCGAACCTGCATCGTATACTGCCACTGATCACCGCACCGACGAAGAGATTGATGCCGCGATAAACCGCTTGACGTCGCAGGTTGCATCACTTGGTGCGATCAACTTTTCCGCCCTGGAGGAATACACACGCGAAAAGCAGCGGCTCGATGAGCTCGAAGCACAATACCGCGACCTCCAGCATGCTGAAGCGAACTTGCGCGATACTATTGCCGAGATCAACGCTACTGCCAGCGAGCAGTTCCAGCGCACGTTCGAAGCAATCCGCGCGCACTTCAAGGAGCTCTTTGCGCTACTGTTCCAGGGCGATGGCGATGCTGACCTCGTTATGGAAGGCGACGACCCACTCGATGCCCGAATCAACATCATTGCGCGTCCCAAAGGCAAACGTCCCTCGAGCATCGAAATGCTCTCCGGTGGCGAAAAAACGCTCACCGCCATTGCGCTGCTCTTTGCGATTTACCTTGTCAAGCCATCACCATTTTGCATTCTCGACGAAGTTGACGCTCCACTCGACGATGCCAATATTGACCGTTACTTGGCACTGATTCGGCGCTTTAGCGCATCAACGCAGTTTCTCCTGATCACACACAACAAACGCACGATGGAAGCTGCCGATATTCTCTACGGCGTCACGATGCAAG
The DNA here is from genome assembly GCA_026003495.1 of Candidatus Kapaibacterium sp. Classification (GTDB taxonomy): domain Bacteria; phylum Bacteroidota; class Ignavibacteria; order Kapaibacteriales; family NICIL-2; genus NICIL-2. The sequence goes on from BPHK01000001.1 coordinate 1,535,149, forward strand.
AACCCGGCGTATCGAAAATCGTCTCTGTTCGTCTAACAGAGCCAAACCAAGTCTCACACTCTCTGGCATAGCGATGCGGCACTTGATTGCACTCGTCGTTCTGCTTGGTGCTGTGCTCACTTCCGCTGATCTCCGCGCCCAGAAGCAGGACTCCCTTGTGGTGCTCCGCGATACGTTCGCCCGTCCATTCCCCGTCGTCTGGCGCGCAATCAAGCAGATCATCGAAGAACAGCACTGTGGCATCGAGAGCGAAAAGCAAAGCTTCGATGAACAGACTGAAATGTATCGCGGCAACATTCGTTCCGCTCCGTGTGTGCTCGCCTCAGGTGAGGATTCCACCTACGACGTGCTCAAACGGTATGGCCGCGTTCCTATCATTCGCGGAGGAGTGTGGACGTCTGGACGCATTCAGTACAATTTCAACGTCAAGGACCTCCCCGACAAGAAAGTGCAGGTTGTGCTCACAGCCGAACTAAGCGGCTTTGAAGCATACGTGACACACCTTTCACACGCATGGAACGCCAATGGCATCCTCGAACGCCAGATGATGCAACGGCTCCGCGAAGTGCTCACAAAACCAAAGGAAGATCGCGGCAGCTCATCGGGTCCATAGCGTTCCTACACGTTCCATGCCCGTGTGCACACAACTCCTTATGTGCATGTTCCCCACTGCATGAGGGCGGGATGATCAAGTTTTCTGCTTTTTCTTGTGCGCTGCTGGAAACAACACGTTGTTCAATATCAGCCGGTACCCCGGAGAATTCTTGTGGAGCGACAGATCCGTCGGGGGATCGCCGACAGCGTGTTGGTAGTCTTCGGGATCATGACCGGCGTAGAACGTAAACGTTCCCCGCCCGAAATTTCCGTGGATGTACTTGGCAAAGTCTGTTCCTTCGCGCTCGGCGAGGATCGTCACCGACTTCTTAATGAACTGCTTGCGGAAGTAGGTCGTCTGCCCTAAAAAGTTTTTGATGACGTTCACGTGGCATTGCGTCAGCATCGTCGGGACGGGATCGTACTTCGCAGAGAACTCAAAGAGCGTGAAGTAATCCGATGCCTGATTGGGAATAAGTAGCATCGGGTCAACGTCAATGTCCGAAAATTCGACGATAGCCGGATCGGTTATGACGTGGAAATTCTCAAACGCAAAGCAGCGGCTATAGTCGAGTTTTGCTTGGCAATCAGGATCAACCGGGGTTCCATCGAAGATCGCTGGTACGATGTCGGTATTGTGCGCAGCTTGTGCAATGTCGTAGGTATCCGTTGCTGTGCACATTGCGAACATGAAGCCGCCCCCTGCGACGAACTCGCGGATCTTATCCACCACAGCGCGTTTGAGCTCCCGAATACTGGCAAAGCCGAGCTTTTGCGCTGTCGTCCGTAGAAGCTGCTCTTGCGCAATGTACCACGGTGCCGTTGCAAATGAGTAGTAGAACTTCCCAATCTGGCCGGTGAAATCCTCGTGGTGGAGGTGGAGCCAATCGTACCCTTCGAGTTTGCCTTGGAGGACTTCCTCATCCCAGACCTTATCGTACTTGATTTCGGCATACTCAAGCGCAAGCGTGACGGCATCGTCCCACGGCCGAAACCCTGGCGGGGCATAGACGGCAATGCGTGGGGCTTTCTCCAAGCGCACAGCGTCCATGTTGTTGTTTTCGCTTGTCACTTCAGCGAGGATGCTCGCCGCCGCTGCTGCATCGAGAACTTCGAAGGAGACTCCTCGCACACGACATTCCGCAGCAATCGCGTCGCTGTAATCGGTCAGGAACGAGCCACCGCGGTAGTTGAGCAGCCAATCAACCGGTTGCCCACGAGTCAATACCCAGTATGCGATGCCATACGCCTTGAGGTGGTCGGACTGCGTTCGCGCATCCATCGGAATGAGGATCTTCTGCCCATGAGCCGCTAAAGTGGCAACCAGCAAGAACGCAACAACGAGGGCACGCATGGGAATCTGGGAGAGCAAAGGAACGTATGGTGCTGCCACAAACGAGCACACGCACGGTTTATTTTCGCCACACTTCGTTCTTGTGTGGCTCTGGGTATGATGCACCGACGTATTCTCGCACTCCTGCTTTGCACAACGAGCATCGCGACGTCGCAGGCTAGCACCCGCGAACACGATTCGAGTTGGATCGCAAGCCAGTGCGCACTCATCAGTGGGCAACGCTGGACGGAAAGACCCTTTCCAGTGCTCTATGCAATGGTCGCCCAGCTATTCGTAGGTCGTCCGTACCGCGCGGGAACACTCGATACCGGACTGTACGAGCGCTGCCGATTCACCAGCGAAGGATTCGATTGTGTCACATTCGTCGAAAGTGCACTTGCGTTAGCACAAAGCGCAGCACTCGGCCAGTGTTCCTACAGCCAATTCATGCGCCAACTCGAGCGCATCCGCTATCGGCACGGCACTCTGGATGGATATCTTTCTCGCCTGCACTACACCAGCGAATGGATCGCCGATAACGTCGCAAAAGGTATCGTACGCGATATTTCCAGGCAGCTCGGCGCCAAATCAGTGCGCAAGAAGCTCGACTTTATGAGCACGCATGCAGAACTCTACCCCCAGCTCCGCGACAGCAGCGCACTCATCACTCAGATTCGCACCATCGAACGGAGACTTTCCCATCGCCCGATGGCGATCATCCCACTAGATCGCCTTCCCACTGCACTCAGCGGGATACAATCCGGCGACATCATCGCAATCGCAACGGCCAAACCCGGACTCGACTATGCACACCTTGGCATCGCTCTTCGATCGGGCGGAAAGCTCTCGCTGCTTCATGCCTCCTCAAAATCTGGGAAAGTCACACTTGAGCCAAGCCTGGAAGAGTACGTCCGCTCCTACCCCAGCGCCGCTGGTATTAGTGTTGTGCGCCCCCTGACTCCTGTCGAGCGAGCACCGCGCTAATGCACCTCATCGAACGTGCTCAACGCGAAGAGAGGGATCCAGCGCGCGCCGCAGAAGCCGTTCGATGCCCATTCGGAGCGTGACCATCTGCGCGCTGCAGTGCTCACAAGCACCTCGCAGCCGAACGCGAACAATGGACCCAGTAATCTCGACAAGCTCCAGACTACCGCCATGCTTTTCGACGTACGGCACAATCTCACGTTCGAGCAACTCTCTAAGCTGCCCGACATCGAACGCTGCATCGTGATTGCTCATAAGAAACAAAGCAAAAAGAACGCACCGCTAAATTGCACTGCAATGCAACAACGAATGTTAACCATCACGTGTGACTGTCGCGCGCTCGAGCGATCGGCTGATCTGCTTGCCCAGCGCTGCACCGAGCCATTGCCGGTTGCTATCATCGCAGGCTCTGGAATTGCCCCAGCCTTCGAACAAGACATGGTAGAGCGTATCCCCTATGCAGATGTACCGATTCTGCCGCAGACGAGCGTTGCTGGCCACCAGAGCGAAATTCTCATTGTCCGATTCAGCAGTGGTACTGCACTTGTCTTTGCAGGACGGTATCACATCTACGAAGGATTTTCGCCCACGCAGATTGCTATGCCCGTCGTTCTTGCGAACACGCTCGGCGTCAGAAAGATTGCTCTTACCAATGCCGCCGGTGGTCTCCGGCATGATCTCCGCACAGGCGATCTTCTCCTTGCCAGTGGAATAATCAACATGACAGGACGTGCACTGGCCCAGCAGATGCCGAAGGCATTCAACCTCTCCAACAGCTGGCGCGAGCGCTGCGCCGAACGAGCACGACAGCAATTCATCGCATTTGCGGAGGGAACGTACATCGCCGTTCATGGCCCCAGCTACGAAACTCAGGCAGAGGTGCGCTTCTATCGTTTGATGGGTGATTGCATTGGGATGTCCACTATCCATGAAGTGCAGGCTGCCATTGAGCTTGGCATGGAGCCACTGACGATTAGCGTCATCACCAACACACTCAGCGATTGCCCTCGGACTGAGCCACTCCACCACGAAGAAGTGCTCGATGCCTCCCGTCGTGCGCACCAACGCTTGCGCGCACTTCTCGACGTTGCAATCACCACCGCAAAGGAATCAGTGTGAGCATTGATTGGCTTATCGTCGGATTAGGCAATCCCGGTGCGGAGTACGCAGCAACACGGCACAACATTGGCTACCGTGTTGCAGAGCGGCTCGTCCAACAGCACAAGGGCACATTCACGCCAGGGCGTGGTCCGTGGCTGGAAGCCTCGCTCCGCTACGCGCGGAAGGAGTTGCTTGTTGCGCTCCCAACAACGTACATGAACCGTTCTGGAGTTGCAGTGCGGAAGCTGCTTGCGCTCCACAACGTGCCGCCTGAGCAGCTTATCGCTATCGTGGATGAATTCAACTTCCCCGTCGGTCGCATCCATCTCAAGCTTGGAGGATCCGACGGCGGTCACAACGGTATTGCCTCGATCATCGAAGAACTCGGTACGGAGCGCTTTTGGCGTCTGCGGTGCGGGATTGGTCGCGACTTTGGTCCGGGAGAACTTGTCAGCTACGTCCTTGCTCCGTTTCCACCAGCGCAGGAGCCACTTGTCGAACAAATGATCGCCGATGCAACGAGTGCACTGGAGCTGATCGCTCGAATTGGGATTGCCCGTGCATCGAGCCAGATCAACGCTCTCGCCAAACGACGTACGCACGAGCAGGCAACACCTTCTCAGGGTTTCGGTGGTGGCTCAGGCGATGGCTCCGCAGGTGGCGGCTCAGGCGAAGGTGCAACAGGAAACGGCTGCTGACCCTGCTGCGTATTCGGCACCGCCGTCGGCGATGGCATCCCTGGTGGCGGTGTTGCAGGCTGCCCGGATGGCTGCCAGTCGCGTGGAGTAAGTGATGGCACCGTTACACCCGGCACCGGTGACGAATGCGGATCAGGGTTTGGCTGTTGCTGCGGTTTGTTCGGTTGCTCATCCTTCAACCATGGTGGCGGAGAACCTTCGCGCTTGACGAGCGCAGCAGCAACGCTCCGCGAGACATCCTTGGCGTAGTCGCTTGCGGGATAGTTCCGAACCAAGAGCGTGTAGTAGTAGAGCGCGCTATCGTTGTTACGCAAATCATTTTCCCAGATCCAGCCCATCAAGTAAAGCCCGCGCGGTGCATGGCGACTTGCTGGATACTTTGTCGTAAGACTGGCGAGCTGCTGGAGTGCAAGCCTGTATTCGTGAGCACGCCTGAGATGCTCGCCGCTGGAAAGAAGGTCGGCAGCCGTATCGCGGACGGCATAATCGGTAAAACCCAGCCGCTGCTTGGCTTCTCGACCGTACTCGGTGAAGGGATACTCGTCGAAGACCGCCATGAGTAGAGAGTCTGCCAGCTTAGGTTGGGAAGCTTCTTCCAGCCGCGCAAGGGTGTAGAGATACTGCGCCCGGAGTGTATCACTTCTTGGAGCACCTTCGATTGCTACCCGATACCACTTGGCTGCACTATCGCGGTTGCCAAGCTCTTGATGCGCTCGCCCAAGCTCGAACGCCACGTAGGCACGCACACGTCGCGCACTATCGGTCGAGGGAGGCCCAGACATCATCGCCAGCTGCTGAAGCTTCTGCTGCCGAATGTTGAGAAGGTCAAACAAGCGTTTTGCACCATCGAAGACAGGCGAACGTCGCACACGGGCTGTCGCGAAGTACTTGATCGCTTTGTCGTAGTCCTTTGCTCGGAAGTACTCTAAGCCACGTTCGAAATGCGACACTAGTACGGCATCGCTCATCGCGGTTTGCTGAGAAGATGCTCGCTCGAGCGAATCGAGCTCCTGTGTGCGCTGAGCGAGCCGGTAGAGTTCCATCTGTGCACCAGTTAGGTACCCTTCCTTGATGTAGCCATCGAAGCGGCGTTCTGATTCAAGCTCGTCAAGGATTTCCTCTGCCTCTGCAAAACGGCTCAATCGCATCAGCGCGAGCGCGCGGTAGTACCGACACTCAAACAACCGAAGGTTATCCGGCGAGTACCGCTCAACGATGGCTAATTCGCGTTCGGCAGCATCGAATCTGCCGATGCGATAGAGCAACAGCCCCATGTCCACTTGCCAGATCGCCCGCTGGGCCTCATCAGGACACTGCGCGATCGCTTGCCGATAGGGACGTACCGCGCGGTCGAAATTTCCCTGCTCGATTGCCAGCTCCGCTTGAAGACGGAACGCTTCCGAGAGTACATCGTACCGTAGCTGCTCCCACGCCACATCCACCGTACGCGAGAGCATCTGCTCGGCTTTGGGAAGGTTCCGTTGCATCAGGTAGTTTTTCGCTGCCAGCAGATGTGCATCTGGCGAGTAGGAGCTTCGAGGGAATTGTGTAAAAAGCTCTTGGCATTTTATCGCCGAGGGGAGCCACTCGCTTCGGTAGAAATAGGCCTGCGCCATCAAGTAGAGCGTGCCGTCTACAAAGTCGCTCTGCCCATGCAGGGCTAAAATTTTCGAGCCCTTGATGATGATCGAATCAACTTTGACACGGACTGGCTGGAGCTTGTTGGTCTTGATGACCATTTGATCAAGGTAGGGTGGTAGCGCACCCGGTGCCGGCCGCTCCAACACAAGATCAGGTTCGAGCGGCACTACTACGCGCGGCTTGGGTGGTTTGGCGAACTCATCTTGGTAGCGGAACTCGTCGGTGATCTCCGTGCTGAGCCGCTGCATGTTGTAGTACGTGTTGAAGTACGTGGTCGTGTTGTCCCACGTGCGACAACCAGCGACAACAAGCAGTGCGATGCTCGAGGCGATAACTGCACGCCGGCTATTCATCGTCTCCCTGGAAGTAGGTAACCATGCGTTGGTCGTGCGTTGCGCTTGGCTGCTGTACGCGGCGAGAGATTTCGCGTTCGAGCTTATCGGCAAGCTCCCGCGCCGCGTTGTAGCCATAGGTTTTCAGCAGGTAGTTGAGCGCAATCACTTCGGCGATGACGGTGATATTCTTGCCCGGGAAAATCGGAAGCTTCACCGACGAAATCGCAATGCCGAGTATTTCGACCGTCGAATCGTCAAGCCCGATGCGTTCGTAGTCTTCGGAGGGGTTCCAGTCTTGGAGCTCGACGACGATCTCAAGCCGCTTTTGGTAGCGAATTGCCCGAATGCCGAACATTTGACGGACGTCAATAACCCCCAAGCCACGCACCTCGACGACATGCTCGATGAGCGAGCTGCCAGTACCCATCAGAATCGCATCGCGCTTGCGAGTGAGAATCACCACGTCATCGGCAACGAGACGATGTCCACGCTCGACCAAATCAAGTGCGATCTCACTCTTGCCTATCCCGCTGCGACCAATAAACAGCACCCCTACGCCATAGACATCCACGAACGAACCATGTACAACGACATGCGGGGCGAATTGATCGCCCAAAAATTCGGAGAGGATGTGCACCGTGCGTGTCGTTTCGAAGGGTGTCTGGAGCAGTGCAACGTTGTATTCGGTCGCAAGAGCGCACAGCTCGGGATCGAGCTGATGGCCGTTGGTCAGAATGATTGCCGGCACTTTGCGTTCAACGATCCCGCGAAATGCTCGGACACGGTCGCTGGTGCCAAGCGAGCGGAGGTAGTAAACCTCTGTGTTCCCCATCACTTGGAGCCGATGGCTCGTGAAGAGCTCCAAGAACCCTGCGAGTGCTAATTGCGGGCGGTGCACGTTTTCGTCGCTGATGAGATTATCCCAGCCGACCTGTTCGTTGAGTGAGACCAGCTTCAACGGTGCTTCCAGGAGCGTCCGCACCGCGATCGCTTCCTTCCGCAGTGGCTCAAGATCAGCAAGCATCAGCGAGCTTGGGGGCATCGTCACTGTAGCATAGTTAGACGTGTGCGCTTTAGGGGTGCGCAGCCTTGAATCTGATACGAACGACGCTGCGCTCTATTTTTTCGCACCGTTGTCTTTCGCATCCGTTCAGACGCCTCGCATCGAAGGCTCCCAGATGAATTTGTGCAGCTGCAGTTGCAAGCGTACTCGCGCGCGGTCGGCTAAAATCCATTCTGCGAGCACCCGTGGCTCCAGCAATCCAAACGCCGGCGAGAGCAGCACTGCAGCGACTTTCTCCGTGAGCTTGTGTTCCTCGATCAACATGCGCGCCCATTCGTAGTCCAGGCGGCTTGCAATGACGAACTTTACTTCGTCCTGCGGCCGTAGGAGTGAAAGATTCTGGAGATAATTGAGCGGTGCCATTCGCGAGTCGGGACATTTGACGTCCAGTATGCAGATGGCTCGTCGGTCAACGTGCTCGATGCTGATGTGGCCGCCGGTTTCAATCGCTACAGTGTAGCCGCGGTCGCAAAGCCATTCGATGAGCCGATAGCTTGCGAGCTGCTCGAGTGGCTCCCCACCGGTAAGTTCGACAAACGACGTTCCAATCTGCTCGACACGCTCGAGTACTTCCGCTGCCGTTAGCACAAGTTCTGGGGTGCGATGATCAAGCGCATACGGTGTATCGCACCATGCGCAGCGGAGCGAGCATCCCTGCAATCGGATGAATGTACACGGCATGCCAGCACGCGTTCCTTCGCCTTGGATCGAGTGAAAAATCTCGCTCAGGCGCAGCGAAAGCGCCAAAGGATCGCGTGGTAATGCCTCGAGTACTTCGGTCGTTGGTTGGGTAAACTTTGCCATAGCGTTGCCTCAGAAAGCAAGCAGACGCTCAAGCGCACGGACAATTCGCTCCGGTGTTGGAACGATTGCTGCCATCAAGCCTTTGTTGTACGGAATCAGCACATCCGGCGGCGCCAGCCGCATCACCGGTGCATCGAGAAATGCAAATGCTTCTTCGGTGATGGTTGCACTGATCTCTGCCCCAAAACCGCAGGTGATCGTATCCTCGTGCACGATGAGACAGCGGCCTGTCCGCCGCACCGAGTCGAGCACGCGTTCTCGATCCCACGGCCGAATCGTCCGCAGGTCAATGACCTCGACTGAGCGCCCCACCAGCCGCACCGCTTCGAGTGACTGGTGCACCATGTCGCCCCACGTGACGATTGTTGCCTCGGTGCCTTCGAGCACACATGCTGCGGTCCCCAGCGGAACGATGAAATCATCGCCCGGATACGGCGTGCGCGCTGGAGCGGTATCGAGCAGGTTCCGGTGCTCGAGGAACACCACCGGATCGTTCGCATAGATGGCTGCACGCAGTAGCCCTGCTGCATCGCGTGCATTCGAGGGAAACGCTACCATCCAGCCGATCGTGTGCGCAAAGATTGCTTCGCCGGAGACGCTATGCCACGGATCGCCTGTGCGCTTGCTGTATCCAACTGGAATCCGCACCACAATCGGTGCAGCAAATGCGTTGTTTGTTCGCCAGCGAATCGTGCCGCAGTCGTTGAACTGCTCCATCGCTGGATCGAGGTACTTGCGGAACTGGATTTCGGGAATGGGCACCAGTCCTGCCAACGCCATCCCAACGGCGCGGCCAATGATCCCTTCCTCTGAAAGCGAGGTATCGAAGACACGCTCCTGGCCAAATTGCCGCTGGAGATCAACCGTTGCGCCGTGGACGCCGCCTTTGACCCCGACATCCTCTCCGAAGATGAGCACGCGCCAATTCCGCTCCAGCTCACAGGCAAGCGTCCGCCGCACCGCTTCGATCAGATTGATGCGCGGGCCATCAGTGCGTGGCTCGGTTGTCCACTGATGCTTCGGTGGTGCGACGCTCCACTGACCACCAACCTGCTGGATTGTCTGGCCATCGAAGAATACGTATCGCGTCGCGGTGCTTGGATCTGGCTCAGCTTGCGCGAGTGCAGCCTCACACGCCGCGCGAACATGCGTCTGGACATCCTCGGCCAGCTCTTTCCACTGTCCCGCCGAAAGAATGCCTTTCCGCTGGAGAAAGCTTCGCAAGCGAGTGAGCGGATCGCGTCGTTCTTCCTCGGCACGTTCTTCGGGGGTTTTGTAGGCTTGGTTATCTGCGCCAGAGTGACCACACAACCGCGGAACTCTCCCGCGAAGCAGAACAGGTTTTCGCTTGCTCCGCGCTGTCTGGACAGCTTCCAGTGCTGCGTGGGCAGCCTCAGCCGGATCGGCACCGTCGCAATCGAGCACGAGCAGGTTCCGAAACGAACGCAAATTGTTGGCAATGTTGCCACCAGGTGTTTGCAGCGATGAGCGCACAGAAATCCCAAAGCCGTTGTCTTCGATCGCAAAAACCAGTGGCAAGCCTAGCGTTGTCGCCATCGTCAGTGCGGACCAAAACCCATTTGTCGCAACCGACCCATCGCCACCAAGAGCAACTGCAATGGCACCGTCCCACGACTCATCGCCCAAGACACGTGTGTAGTAGCCTATTGCCTGTGCCCATCCAGCAGCCGGGGTGTACTGCGCACCGACGTCTCCAGAAGCTGGAAGGACAGTCACCGCGCGCCGACGTACCAAGTTGTGCACAACACCAATGTCTCGTCCGCCATTGCGACTGCCACGTCTCGCCAGTGGCCCACTGAAGGCTTCCTCGTAGGTCATTCCTGCGTGGAGGACAAATGGACGCGAACGGTAATAGACCGTCGCTGCATCATGCTCGTGGGTGAGAAGCTCGGCAAGGAGCACTTGAAATAACTCATGTCCCTTGGCAGAAAACTGGTAGGTCACCAGCCCTTTGGGAGCAAGCTCGCGTTCTTCGATCTCGTCCATCAGGCGAGATGCGATCACCGTTCTGGCGATCGCTCGCCACTGCTCTGCAGACAGTTCCATTCGTCAAGCGGTAATAAAGCAACAGCATGCAAATTACACCGCAATGGAAACAGCGCCTCCATGCTATGCTGTTGTGTTTCGTAGTTTCACGCCAGCAAAACACTGCAGAACATCTGCCATGAAACCGCATCGAGTCGTAGTACTGCTTTCCTTGATTGTGCATGCAAGCGCGTGGGCACAGTTGCTTGCTCCCTTTACTGCCGCTGAGGGCGCCAGTGCTGCAATTCGCAGTGCAACCCAATCGGGCATTTCCAACGCAGCAACCGATGCGATCTATACCACGGGTGATACTTCGCTCCTGGCAAATCTTGGCGGCGGAATCGGCAGTACCATTACGCTTGCGTTTGACTTCCAACGTGGCACAAACACTGTTTGGCTCTACTCAATCAGCGGCAAAGCAAGTAGCGGCACCGATACAACGCTCCTCTACGCTGTCATCAAAGTTGTTGCACTCTACCAGGCATTCCCGCTCTTTGGCATTCCAGGACTCGATCAGCTTGGTCAACTCCGCGGAGAGCAGGCGCTGCCAGCATCGTTCATGAATAGCAACGTCATGGTGCAAAAACTCGCCGCTGACTCGGTGTTCCGAACGTTCCGCCAACTGCATCCGCGCTCGATCTTGCTCGGTGCAAGCTTGGCAAGCGTCCGATCCTCGCCAACCAGTTCACCCCAGCCGCTCTGGTCTGTCCAGATCGGCGAAGGCACGCTGTTGCGTCCAGCATCGGCAGTGTTGACATGTTTTGTACCCGCCACCGACACAAGCGGGACTGCTCGGTGCATTGAGGTTCCGCTTGCGAGCGTAGAATCTTCTCTTTTTCCAAGTCAATTGGAAATTTTCCCCAACCCAATAAGTGGCGACATTGCTGCTGTTCGGCTGCCAGTAGATGTGCTCAGTAGCCAAGCAACCTTGCGCATTTACAGCCTCGACGGTCGCGCACTTGCCGAATATCAGCTTTCGAACCTCGCTGCTGGGCAAGCGATTGCTGTGCCTGTTTCGTCTCTTGGGGCGGGCATCTACATGCTCCACTATCGCACTGCACAAACAGTGCGCATAGCTCCACTGGTGGTTACACGCTAATTGTGTCGAATCATTTCTGCATGCAGCCCATGTACGACATCGTCCGCTCGACCGATCCAGAGCTTTATGCCGCACTCGTTGGCGAGTACGAGCGGCAGCGGGATAAAATCGAGCTTATTGCCTCGGAGAACTTCACATCGCTTGCTGTCCTGCAGGCGCAAGGCAGTGTGCTGACGAACAAGTACGCCGAAGGGTATCCCGGCCGCCGCTACTATGGCGGCTGCGAGTGGGTGGACGTGGCGGAAACCCTCGCGATTGAGCGCGCCAAGAAGCTGTTCGGTGCGGAGTATGCGAACGTCCAACCCCACAGCGGTTCGAGCGCGAACATGGCGGTGTACTTTGCCTACCTTCAGCCCGGCGATACCGTGCTCGGCATGGACCTTGCGCACGGCGGACATCTCACACATGGCTCGCCGGTGAACTTCTCCGGTCGCATGTACCGGTTCGTTTCCTACGGTGTCCATCCTGAAACCGGTCGCATTGACTACGACCAGGTCGAAGTGCTCGCACTCGAGCATCGCCCGCGGATGATCACTGTGGGTGCATCGGCATACTCGCGCGAGATTGATTTCCGCGCCTTTCGTCAGATAGCCGATCGCGTCGGCGCATTCCTGATGGCAGACATCGCACACCCAGCTGGCCTCATTGCCGCAGGGCTGCTCCAATCACCGATTCCGTACTGCGATGTGGTAACCTCGACAACCCACAAAACTCTCCGTGGCCCACGTGGCGGGCTGATTCTGCTCGGCAAGAATGTGGACAACCCCTTCGGCCAGGTTGCTCCGAAATCCGGTCGCGTCAAGAAAATGGGCGAGATTCTCGATTCCTGGGTCATGCCGGGAATCCAGGGCGGGCCGCTCATGCACGTCATCGCTGCAAAAGCAGTCGCGTTCGGCGAATGCTTGCAAGATTCGTTCAAAGAGTACGCCCGCCAGGTGATCCGCAACGCAAAAGCACTCGCGGAAGCGCTCCTCGAACGTGGCTACACCATCGTCAGCGGCGGCACTGACAATCACTTGATGCTCGTTGACCTTCGCTCCAAAGGCATCACCGGGAAAGACGCCGAGCACGCGCTCGATAAAGCAGGCATCACCTGCAACAAAAACGCCGTCCCATTCGACACCCAACCGCCACTAGTGACCAGTGGCATTCGGCTCGGCACCCCAGCGATGACAACGCGGGGCATGAAAGAACCCGAAATGCGGCAAATCGCTGCGTGGATCGATCGCGCGTTGGCGGACCGCAATAACCCAGATGCACTCGAGCGCATTCGAGCTGAGGTTCGCGAGTTCTGCCAGCAGTTCCCGCTCTATCCTGAACTCGCTCGCCAAGGTGTTGATGAAACGATCGGCGAAATCAAAGAGCAAGTCGCCGCGACCGCTAAACAGGTTGTCAGTAGTGTCAGCAACGCATTGACATCGGTCAGCGAGCAGCTCAAAAAGGTTTCAGAACGACTCTAAGGAGGCGTTCGCCATGGAGCACTTCGATGCATTCGAGGAAATCTTTGCCCACATCGAGCGCTACATGCTCGACCATGGACACGTGCCGCGGGCACTTGTTGTCTCCCCTTCGCTCTACCAATGGCTGTGCGACTGCCGCAAGGATACACCAGGCGAAACGCCGACAGCAAAAGACCTTCGCTGGCTGGATACACCGCACGGCAAAGTGCGCCTGGTCATTGACGAACGGCTTGATCCGTTCGAAATTCTCACCGAATAAGCCGTCGGCCGATGGCAATCCCAATCGGCGATGATTCGAGGGCAGGGGTGCTGTACATGACCACCTCGAACTGGTAAGGGGGAAGCGCGCTCGACCAATCGAGCACTGCCGCTGCTTCTTCAGCGCCGCCTTCATGTCCACGGTAGGATACAACCGTCATCACGCCACCCGGCATGAGCAAATCGAGCGCTTTCCCGAGCGAAGCAATCGTACTCTCGCGCCGAGTGCGGATGGATTTATCCCCGCCAGGGAGATAGCCGAGGTTGTACATAATCGCACGCAGCTGCTTGACATTCTCGGCGTGGCAGATGCGTTCGATGTGTTCGTGTGACTCTAGATGCAGCCGCACCCTGTCACTGACGCCGCGCATTTCTGCGTTCTGCCACGCACTCTCGATAGCGTGCCCCTGAATGTCGCAGCCGAGCACGAGCCCTTGCTCGCCAACGAGCAGAGCCATCATCACCAGGTCGTGCCCATGCCCAACTGTCGCATCGAATGCGACATCGCCAGGACGCAACACACGGCTGATGATCCAGTGCGACCACTCCACGACTGTTGGAAGTACCATTTCCGTCTTTCGAGAAACCGGTGAACATACACCGCACGCAAGATAACGACACTCAACAAGCAAAACGGCGGAGGTCGAATTGAGGAGGAATTGTCACAGCGTCGCTGACGATCGCCTCTGCCAGAATGCTTGCCAGACGCGGTGCAAGGAGTAGCCCACGAGAACCGAGCCCATTGAACAACCAACACCGGCGGTATTGCGGATGCTCACCGATGGCTGGCTTGAGGTCCGCCATGATCGGCCGAACACCAGCCCACGCTTGCTCGATACGGAATGGCACCCGAAGGTACTGCTCCAGCTGCCGGCGGAGGTGACCAGTAGACTGCTCGGTGACAATCGGTTCAGTCGTTTCCCAATCGAAGGTCGAGCCAAACGAAAACGATCTGCCCTCAAGCAACAAGCTTTTCCCACGAATACTCAGCCAGACAGGTTCTGGTGCGATGGAGTGCGCGAGCGTTCCAGCGATACGCTGTCCACGCGCGAACATCCGCGGCAGCCAACCAAAACGCACCGATGCTGCAAGTGCGGGTCCTTGACAAAAGACCACGTGAGCACATTCGACGCCAGCAACACACCAGCCTGCTGAGCAAGGCGAAACCTCGTCTTCTCGAACGTAGCGATAGTGTAGCATCCCTTCGGTATCGAGCATTCGTGCCACGGTGTCGAGGACTCGCACAGTATCAACTCTGGCGGCTGTGCGGATAGCAACGACACCTGAAGGCCGCAACACGCGCTCGGCAATACGTTCCGGGAGAGTGCTCTCTGCTGCAAGGTTCTCGTCGGCAAGCCGCTGGCGCTTGCGCTGCCAGTACCTCCGTTCATCCTCGCCGTAGAGCAAACGGTAGCATGGAATAGGTTCGATCGCTTGCATGCTGCCATAGAACGCGCTGGCATGATCCCACCACTGCTGCCACTCGTCGAGGACGCCAAAACGCAATCCCGCCACAGGTGAGATTAGCCCTGCTGCACCACGAGAAACTGTACCGTGAGCTGGGTCATCGAACGCACAGACCTGCACACCTCGATTACGAAGCTCGATTGCAAGTGTGGCACCCGCAATCCCAAGACCAATGATGGCAACGTCGGCGGTGCTCTTCATCAGCGCTGGAGAGTTTGTTCGCTGCGCAGCGCAATATATTTGCGGCAGAATGAAAGCGATTCGATTGACACTTGCCTTGCTCCTGGCAGCAACGCTCGCTGCGGCGCTGGAAGTGAGCGTGGAATACCTCAGCGCTCGAAGCGATGGCCGCTCGATCACCATCGAGTGGAAGCCAACTGTCGAACGTGACGTCCAACGTTACGACATCGAGCGTTCGAGCGACAACCGCACGTGGACGCTCGTTGCGTCCCTCGATCCGAAAGGGAGTGGCACGGTCTATCGGTACGTTGATAGCGACGTCCTCGGTAAAGGCTCAGGCAATGACCCCGGGACTGCAGCGAAAGTTTACTACTACCGCCTTCGGATTGTCGGCAGCGACAACTCCTTCACATACACATCCTCAACCGCCGTCACCCACAACCTGAGCACAGTGCGACGCACGTGGGGCATGATCAAGGAAATGTTCAAATAGCACGCGCTGCTGCGTTCCTCGCGCTTGTGCTCTTTGCCGGGCAGAGCGGACGTATGCAGTTGCATGCAGACGAAATCCCTCTGCATTCATGCTTGGTGCAGCTCCATCACAACGTCCCTACGACACAAAGCCGCATCCGCCCACGGATGCAGTTTTCGGTGCTCTCGCCCTCGGGGAATTTTCGTATTCACTACGACACACTCGGAATCAACGCAGTCCCCACTGCAGACCGCGACGGCAACGGCATCCCTGACTTTGTGGACTCGGCAGCATACTACATGGATGCTGCTTTCCGCTTTGCATGCGACACGTTGGGCTACCGTATCCCACCGCGGGATTACGTTGATAGCAGCTCGTGGGATGTTTACCTTGTCCAGCTTGGGCGCACCCCAGGATTTTTCTTCGATGATCGGGATCTTGGGCAATTCGGCTGGTATGGTGCAACCTATGCCGAAGACCTTGTCCCAACGCCGTGTGGTGGCGTTGCTTCGACCGGCTTTATTTTTCTCGACAACGACTACAGCAGCGCCGATTCAATCGGCACAGTCACACGGCGGTCTACCTACACCGACACCGGAGTCACTGCACTCAAGATTACGTGCTACCATGAATTCCATCACCTGGTACAGTATGGCTACGCCTACGGCTTTAGCCCGACGTACTACGAGATGACCAGCGTCTGGATTGAACAACGCGCCTTTCCTTCCATCACAAACTACACGCACTACGTCCAGCGACTCTTCGCAAACCCGACACTCTACTGCCTCAGTTGCGACCGGAGTATCGAGGGAAGCTATGGCTATTCGATTGCACTCCGGTACTTGGCACTGCAGCTTGGCGATAGCCTGATTCGTTCCTGGTGGGAAGGCATTGGCAAGTGCAGCCAGCCACCAATTGCGCTCGATAGCGTCATCAGCAGCCGTGGACGCGACTTCCGCTCTCTGTGGTGCTCGATGCTTCCATGGCTGTACTGGACCGGATCGCGTGCCCGCGAAGGATTCTTCCCCGATGCTGCAGTGCTCCCAGAACTGCAACCAGAAAATGGGACGGACGATCAAGTGTACACCGAGCCATCGTGGACCCGGACAACCTCGCTCTATCCGCTCCAATTCAAGATGTTGCGGGCAACGCTGCCTTCAGGCGACCCTCGATCAACCGCAGATACAGCAGATTTCCTCGCTACAAATCCGGCAATCCGAGAACTTGCCAGCGATGCGCGCAGGAGCACCGACTACAGCGTCAGCATCGTGCGCAGCGGTAGCGGGGAACCACTTAGCACCTCGCCGTACCGTTGCACGAGAACAATGGACACTGCCTGCGATGTGGTCATATTTCGGAGCGGGCTTGCCACAGCAGTACAGCAGACGCCGTTCCCCAATCCGCTCGTGCACTCGCTCCACCGCGAACTTTTCCTCCCTGTCCCTGCCGAGGCCCGCGCAGGTGACCGCGCAACGGTTGCGCTGCTCAGTAGCGACGGAGTCGAGGTTTTCCGCACCGATGCAGCAATTGAGCTGAATGCAACCGGTCAACGGAGTATCCGTCTTGCAACAACAGCACCACCGTTCCCCACACACGGCATCTTCGTTGTCCTCATTCGGTCTGGCGAAGCATCCGTTGTTACTAAGCTCGCGGTGCTGCCATGATCGCATTGCAGGTCGAGCAGGTGGGGCATCACTACGGCAAACGACCCATCTTCGAGGAGGTACGCTTTTCGCTCGAGCTGGGCGACGTCCTGGCGTGTGTCGGGCGCAATGGAAGTGGAAAGTCTACGCTCCTGCGTATCATCGCTGGTTTGCTCACTCCACGTGCTGGTACCATCACACTGTTATGCGATGGTACTGCATCGTCTGCACCAGAGTGGCGCCGTCTGCACTCCGGCTACTGTGCACCAGAAGTTGCACTCTACGATGAACTCACCATTGATGAGCTTGCCCGATTCCACGCTGCGTGCCGAGGGATCGAGCCTACTGCACTGTCACCGTTGCTCGAAGAATCTGGCTTAGCCGATGTTTCGCGTGCCTCCATCGGCGAGCTTTCGTCCGGCATGTTGCAGCGGCTCAAGCTCGCGCTGGCGTTTGCTTGCTCGCCAGCGCTCATCATCCTCGATGAGCCGAGCACAAACCTTGACCAGCGCGGTATTGCAACGCTTCACAAGTGGATCGAGCGCGCACGGAAGGACGCCATCATCATCATCGCGACAAATCTGGAAACGGAACTTCCGTGGTGCAACTGCCGCTACGATTTGGAAGCACGGACGTTTTCCCACGCCTGGAGCAACGCTCGCGCCCTCGCAGACCACGAGTGATGCTCAACTACCTGGCGGCGGGCTGCTTCCCCAAGCTTGCCCCGTAACGCAGGATCGGCTGCAAGTCGAACAAGGGCGTTCGCCAGCGATCGTGCGTCGCCTGGTTGGCACCACAGCCCTGTTTCTCTATCGGTGATAATCGAGCGCACTTGCCCAAGCGGGGAGGCAACGACCGCTTTGCCCATTGCCATGTACTCGAAAAGCTTGGTCGGGGAGCCAAAAAATTCCGAGCCGTCGGGGTTTGGAAGTGTAGGAACTGCCAGGATATCGCACGCCGCCAAGTATGAAGGCACCTCCGCATGTGGCACACGTCCAACAAAGGCGATGCGATCGGCGATGTCGAAGTGGTGAATGATTCCCGCCACTCGACCGCGCGTAGCACCGTCACCGACGAAAAGCCCTCGCAACGAGGAATTCTGCTGCAGTGCATATCCAAGCGCTTCAGCCAGTACCTCCGCACCATGCCAGCGATCGAATGTTCCAACAAAGCCGACCACCACCGCATTATCCCAACCGTAGTGTCGGCGAATAGGCGACGGAACAACCGATGGCGAGAACTGTTCTGGATCAACACCGTTGGGTACAACAGCAATGCGGTTCGGCGCAGCTCCGCACTCGATCGCCATGCGGTACATCGGTTCGGATACAACCGTGACGAGCGCTGCGCACCGGAGTGCAATGCGTTCAGCATCACGCAACAAGCTCGGGAGGTATGTCCTGCTCCAATGCGTTTTCATCCAGAGCTCGGAACCATCGAATTGGAGAATGTACGGTACACCGTAGCGTCGCAGTATCATTGCACCAGCGATGTTGTGGCTGCTGTGGCGCTGATAGATCACATCAGGGCGAAAGCGTGCAATAATCGGAGCGACGCGACGCACCACACGTCCGTTGTGGAGAATGCTCAGCGCCTCCGGAAGATTCATCGTCAATCGGCTGTACGGGATCATATGGACCGGAATTGCGCCATACTCCGGTGGTGGGCAGCTTGTTACAACCTCTACGTCCACTCCCTCGCTTATCAGCCCAGAGAGAATTCCCTTCTGCATCGTGAACGAGCCGCCATCGGTCGCTGCGCCGTAGAAATCAGTCCGAACGTAGAGGAGCTTCATCGGCACTGTGCTCGGTAAAAACGCAATCGAATCCACCCAACGAAAACACCGACGAGACTTACTGCCCCTTCGAGTACCAGCAGCGGCAGCTCGATGGCAAAAAGCTTCAACCACGAAAAGCGATCGCAACGCCCCTGCTCATCAACGAACATCCAGTTGCGGTGTCCAGCGATTGCACTGTAGAGTTTCCAGATCGTACGGAAGCGTTGGTAGCGCAAGTCTTTGGTGACAATCACCACTTGCTTTCCTCGAAGTGCTCGAAAGAGCGCAAGCACCGTGGCGGGCTTGGCAATAGCGAATTCCTCGATGGGGTGCGGTTGCACATCAAGCTCGCCACCGAACGCGGCAATTGCACGTTCGGGATTGCCAGAGAGCACGAGCACTTGCTGCAATCGCCTTGTACGGTCGTTCGTCATCGGCAACGTTTGAAGTATTCAAGGGTACGAAGTTATGACGGAACCTGTGAGCCTTTCCCTTCCGCAGCGTCATCTCTACAAACTACTCGACCGCTTGCTCAGTTCGGAGTTCGACGACGAGGAGAAGTTACTCCAGTCACTGGTGCGCGAATTAGTCGAACGCGAAGAATTCGCCGTCGTCGGCGGACGTGTCTGGAAGCTCATTGCAGAGCGTGGTGTCTATCGCCTCTTGTACCAATACGGCGAAGTCGAGCACATTCCCGATGGCTACGAACTCGGCATCTCGGAACAGCCGACGTTCGCTGCACTTGCCAAGCAACGCACCGTCACCGACGTCGAAACTGATGCGCTGCTCCGGCAGCGCGGCATCAAAATCTATTCTGCGACCGGCGTCGGTCGTCTCCTCAAAGTGCAAGGAAAAAAGTTTTACGAATACGTCGTCGCTATCAACGCGCCAACAGTCGGAGGCGAACTTGCATCCATCCTTGCAATTATCGGCAGTGCGGCAACTGCTGCGCTGGAGAACCTCCGCCATCGGCACGAACGCGCGCTCATCCAGCGGGATCTCGACCAAGCCTCGCTCATTCAACGTTCGCTGTTGCCCGACCACTCGATCGATTTTTTGGATTACACCGCGTACGGCGTCTCCATCCCCGATCGGATCGTCGGCGGCGACTACTTCGACTACCTCCGTCCAACGGACACATCGGAAGAAGAACGGCTCGGCATCGTCGTCAGCGATGCAGCAAGCAAAGGCTTACCAGCAGCGATTCAAGCGCTCTTTGTTTCAGGTGCGCTCCGCATGGGCATCACCTACCACACGAAGATTTCCTCGCTGATAGCCCGGCTCAACACGCTCATCTACGAAACGTTTCCGCACGAGCGCTTTGTGACGCTCTTCTACTGCGAGATTACACCATCAGCGAGCGGACTTGTCCTCTACGCCAGTGCTGGCCATTGCCCTGCACTGCACTATTCTGCTCGAAGCAGCACGATCACATCGCTGGAGCCAACGGGTGGGATTTTAGGCATCGCGCCGCACCAACGCTGTTCGGTCGAGAACATCAACATGCAGCACGGCGATATTCTCCTCATCGTCACCGACGGCGTCCTCGAAGCGCAATCCCCAAGCGGCGAGTTCTACGGCATCGAGCGACTTGCCAATCACGTGCGCGCTGCAAGCAGCCAATCGCCGAAGTCAATTGCTCTGGAGATTCTCGAAGACGTCCAGCACTTTAGTGCAGGCGCACCCTACAGCGACGATCGCACAATTGTCGTAATCAAGCGGCAGTAGAACGCAAAGCCAGGCTTCCGTAGAACGCAGCAATTGCCTCGACGACGGCTGCGATTTCATCCTTGTTCAGCTCAGCGAACATCGGCAATGCCAGGCTTTGTGCAGCTGCCTTGTTGGCTACGGGGAAGTCGTCATCCGAAAAACCAAGTTCAACAAAGCATTGCTGCCGGTGGAATGGTACAGGGTAGTACACTTCCGTTCCGATTCCCTGGGCCTGCAAAAACGCGCGCAGACGATCGCGCTCAGCAGCAAGAATGACGAACTGGTGGTAAATGTGCGAACCTGGCACATCGGGATAGCGCACAGTCAGTAGCTCAACCGGTGCACGCTCCCCGACGAGTCCTGCCGCCGCAAGGAGTTGGCGATACCGCTCTGCATGCGCAGCGCGGCGAGCATTCCATTGTTCCAGATAGGGGAGCTTGACATTGAGCACCGCTGCTTGAAACTCATCCATCCGAAAATTCCCGCCGACGATCGCATGGTAGTAGCGCGGCTCCATTCCGTGGTTTCGCATGATGCGTAACCGATGCCCGAGTGTATCATCGTTGGTGACAACTAATCCTGCATCACCGAAGGCGCCGAGATTTTTCGTTGGATAAAACGAAAAGCACCCAATCGTCCCAAGCGTTCCCAGACGCCGTCCATCGCGGTGGCGCGCTCCGAGCGCTTGAGCAGCATCCTCGATGACCGGCACACCTGTTCGAGCGGAAAGTGCAAGCAGTTCATCCATCGCTGCTCCTTGCCCGTAGAGGTGAACTGGAATAATGGCGCGCGTCTTCGAACTCAGCGCAGCTTCCGTGCGTGCAACATCGAGCGTCAGCGTCGCACGCTCGACATCCACAAACACCGGTTTGGCATGCAACCGGGCAACAACTCCCGCAGTCGCGAAAAACGAAAACGTCGGTACAATGACTTCGTCTCCAGGTCCGATGCCAAGTGCCATCAAGGCAACAAGCAGTGCATCGGTACCGCTCGAAACAGCGATTGCATGCCGAACACCGAGATAGTCTGCAAGTGCTGTTTCGAGCTGTTCGGTTTCTGGGCCGAGTACAAAGCGCTGGCTCCGGGCAACATGGAGAAGGCGTTCTTCGATCTGGGGTGCAAGGGTGTGATACTGACGGTGCAGGTCCAGGAGTGGAATCATCAAGTGTGGTGTCGAGGTTTATCGGTTGCAAAAGTACGCACCCTTTGCCGAGGGCTTCCTAAATTGCGGTCACTATGCGATGGATACTCATGGCATTGACGGCAGCACTTGCGGCTGGCTGGTGGTCGTGTGTAGATCATCCCGGCACAACTTCCGACATAACCGTGTCGGATTATCCTGTGCCCGAGGGCTTTCCACCCATTCCAATCCCACGGGATAACCCCATCACCAGCGAGAAAATTGCACTGGGGCGCTTGCTCTTCTATGACGATCGGCTTTCGCGCAATGGCGATCTTTCGTGTGCAAGTTGTCACCGCCAGTCGCATGCATTTGCTGATACGCTCGCTGTCAGCCGAGGTAGCGATAGCGAAACCGGATTACGGAATGCACCAGCAATCGTCAACATCGCTTACAGCGGCGCTTGGTTCTGGGATGGGCGTGCCCGTTCGATCGAAGAGCAGATTCTCGGCGCACTAACGTCCCCGATCGAGATGGCATCTGACACCGCACAGGTCGCACAGCTCCTTGCACACGATGAGCACTACCGACAACTCTTTCTGCAGGTGTTCGGCACTGCGCCATCGGCACGCGATGCTATCCGAGCACTAGCGACCTTCTGCCGCGTGCTCATCTCGGGCAACTCTCGTTACGATCGCTACCGCCGCGGCGACTCGAGTGCGCTCAGCGGCGCAGAAAAGCGTGGCATGGCGCTCTTTTTCAGCTCTCGCACTGGGTGCTCTGGCTGCCACAGCGGCCCGAACTTTACCGACAACGCCTTCCACAGCATCGGCATTCACACGCACTACTACGACCGCGGCCGCTACTACGTGACCGGCAATGAAGGCGACATCGGCAAGTTCAGGACACCGACACTTCGCAACGTCGCACTAACAGCCCCCTACATGAACGATGGTACTCTTGCGACACTCGATGAGGTACTTGAGCATTACAACACGGGTGGAAAGCCATTTGTCAACAAGGACCCGCGGATTCGCCCGCTTGGACTCACCCGTCAAGAGCTCGCTGATCTCCGTGCATTTTTGCAGGCGCTGACTGACTCGGCATTCATCACCAATCCAGCATTCGCACAACCTTAGCATGCACCGATGACAACGAAGAACTTCGTTTTTTGGCTCGTATTCCTTGCAGCAGTAGCAGTCTTCGCACGGAGCGCATGGCGACTGCGGCAGTACTTGCGGTTCGCACGCCCAGAGAACCGATTCGACCAAGTCGGCGCGCGTTTGCGGCAAATGCTCACTGTTGGTTTGCTCCAGAAGAAAATTCTCCGCGACCCATCGGCAGGGATCATCCACGTGAGCATATTCTGGGGATTTCTCGTCCTGCTTGCTGCTGCAGTGGAAGCAGTGCTCGAAGGGTTGCACCCTGCACTCCATCTGAACTGGCTCGGTCCCCTCTACTCGCTTTCGACGATACTGACGGACCTATTCTGCGCGTTCATCATCGTCGCAACCATCGCAGCACTCTGGCGACGCTACGTTCAGCGCGTTCGGCGCTTGCAACTCGAAGGCGATCGGATCGAGGCTGCCATCATTCTTGTGACAATCTTTGCGATCGTCACGTCGCTGCTGCTGCTCAACACTGCGCGCGTGCGTTTGGGCACCGATTACTCTTGGGCAATACGCCCGATTGCATCGCTACTCGCACCGATTCTTCCACTTGATCACACGGCGTTCGAGGTCTTCTGGTGGATGCACATCGTGCTGATTCTGGCGTTCACGAACTACCTTCCGTACTCGAAACATCTGCATGTGTTGACGTCGCTGCCGAACGTGTTTTTCTCCCCGATTGAGTTTCCTCGCCAGATTCCTACGGTTGATTTCTCGGCTGAAGATGCTGCAACCTTCGGCGTCCGCGACATCGAGGACTTCTCCTGGAAAACGCTGCTCGATGGCTACACGTGCACACATTGCGGGCGATGCACAAGCGTTTGCCCTGCAAACCAAACGGGGAAGGTGCTCGATCCGCGCCAGATCATCATTGCCATCAATCGGCGAACGATGGAGAAAGGACCGCTCCTGCTCAAACTGCGCGACTGGGCAGATAATGCCTTGCGGGAGGATCTCCGTAATGCAGCACGCCAACTTCTCCGCGGCAAGCGCGCTGAGGAAATGACTGAACTCGAACGCACTGTTTTCGAAACGGTCTTCAGTGAAGAAGAGCGGGCAGTGTGGAATCGCCGGCTCGTCGGTGACTACATCGCACCAGAGGCACTCTGGGCATGTACAACCTGCGGCGCATGCATGCAGGAATGCCCAGTCAATATCGAGCACGTTCCTGCCATTGTCGGAATGCGGCAAGCGCTTGTGATGATGGAAGCATCATTTACCGAGGAATCTGCTCTGCTGCCAAACGTGTACTCGAACCTTGAAACAAATGCCGTTCCATGGGGTGGCATGGCGCACGCTGACCGAGCTGCATGGGCCGAAGGAATCGGCATCAAGACCGCCGCAGAGGATTCCACCATGGAGGTGCTCTTCTGGGTTGGGTGTGCTGGCAGCTACGACGAACGCGCCAAGAGTATCGCACGCGCATTTGCAACGCTGATGCAGCATGCAGGCGTTGAGTTCCGCATCCTCGGTGCTGAAGAATGCTGCACCGGCGATCCCGCACGTCGAACAGGGAACGAATATTTAGCCGATACCCTCACGCAGCAGAACATCGAGACGCTCGCGCGCTACAGCGTCCGCACAATCGTGACGATCTGCCCGCACTGTTACAACACGCTCAAGAACGACTACCCGCGGTTCGGCGGGAACTACCACGTCATGCATCACACGCAGTTTCTCCAGCACCTCATCGAACAAGGTCGGTTGCGCATTGACCAAGCAGAGCTCGATCGCGTTACGGTCGCATACCACGATTCGTGCTACTTGGGACGCTACAACAACGAGTACGACGCACCGCGCGCGCTGCTGGAAAACGTCCCCGGACTGGAAGTGCTCGACGTCGAGCGTTCGCGCGACCGTGGATTCTGCTGCGGTGCTGGCGGAGGACGCATGTTCATGGAAGAGCACGTCGGCGAAAAAGTCAACCATAACCGCACACGTGAACTTCTAGCTACTGGTGCGACGACCATTGCGGCGAACTGTCCCTTCTGCATGACGATGCTCACCGATGGGGTCAAAGCTGCCGACCAAGCCGACCGCGTCCGCGTTCTCGACGTAAGCGAACTGCTCGCAGAGGCGATCACACGCAGGAGCAATGGTAGTGCCTCTCCAGCAGAGCAGTAAAGCGATGCAGCAGCGTTGCTCCAGTGGGCTATTGGTGCTGCTTGTTGCAGCACTTCTGCTTCCTGGTTGCAAGCAGCGCAACACACCAGATCCGCAGCAACTCCGCCCTGCTACTGGTGGGCGTTGGTATGGGGGCATCTACCGCGTCAACGAAACCGGTGAACTGCGCTCACTCGATCCTGTTGCAATCAACGACGTCACTAGTGCCCACATCGCCGAGAACATCTACGACCAACTCCTCTACTTCGACGAGCAGTTGCACCTGACGCCGGAGCTTGCCCAGCGATGGGAAGTCTCGCCAGATGGTCGCCGTTACACGTATTACCTCCGACGAGGTGTGTTCTTCCACGATGATCCCTGCTTCCCTGGCGGCAAAGGACGCGAGCTTACTGCCGAGGATGTTGCCTATTCACTGACGCGCTGCTGCGATGCACGCTCTGGAACACTCTCGGCTGATTACTTCCGCGGTAAGGTCGTCGGCGCGGAGGAATACTATGCCGCAACGCGGCAAGCTATGCTCGACGGCACCGCGCCCTCGGTCTCCGGTGTCCGTGGCTTCCAGGTACTCGATCGCTATACGTTTCGCATCGAGTTGACCGAGCCGTTCGGTCCGTTCGAGTACTACGTCGCAATGAACTTTACCGGCATCCATCCCCGCGAAGCAGTCGAATACTACGGCAAGGAGTTTGCGTACCATCCCGTCGGCAGCGGACCATTTCGGTTTGTGCGATGGCTACCCGACCAGGAGTGCGTGCTCGCACGCAACCCGCGGTACTGGAAACAAGACAGCGCGGGGAACCGGCTCCCCTACCTCGACGAGATTCGCTTCCACTTCATCAAAGACGACAAAGTCCAGTTCCTCGAACTGCTCGAGGGCAACCTCGAAGAGTGCTACCGCATTCCCTCGGAGTTTTTCCCATTGGTTGTGGACGAACGCAAGCAGCTTCGTCAGTCGTTCGAGCGATTCCAGCTGCTGCGTGTGCCGGCGCTTTTGACGCAGTACTACGGCATGTTGACAACAAGCCCGCTCTACCGTGATCGCCGCGTCCGTCAGGCATTCAACTACGCCGTTGATCGAGAACGTATCCTGCACTTTGTGCTCAAAGGGCAAGGCGGGATGCCTGCGCATCATGGTTTGGTTCCCACCGCAATGCCCGATTATCCTGCCGAGCGCGTCCGAGGGTACCACTTCGACCCAGCACGAGCACGGCAGCTGCTTGCAGAGGCAGGCTATGGCAGCTGGCGGAAGTTTCCACCCCTCGAACTACAGCTCAACAGCGGTGGTGGGAGGAATCTCCTCGTTGCCGAAGCAGTTCAGCAGCAGCTTGGCGAATATCTCGGCATTCAGGTGGGACTCAAGATCGTCGAATTCGCACGTCACCTGGACGAAATTGACCACGGACGCGCACCGTTTTTCCGCTTAGGCTGGGTTGCCGACTATCCAGACCCCGAATCGTTCCTCAACCTCTACTACGGCAAGCTCGTCCCCAGCGATCCGACGGCGGCATCGCCGCTCAACAGCACACGCTATCGCAACCCTCGCTACGACGAGCTATTCGAGGCAGCACGCTCCCAGCTCGATCGCCGCCGTCGGAACGAACTCTTCGCTCAGGCTGAGCAAGTTGCCATCGCTGATGCACCAATGCTCCTGCTGTTTTACGACGAAGACTATCGGCTCCTGCAGCCGTACGTCCGTGGCTATCGAAATAATGCAATGGATCGGCGACAGTACGTGTACGTTTGGTTCGACCGCCACAGCCTCGAAGCAATAGTTACGTCAGGATCGTAATCAGGGCGAGGATGAGTGCGACCCCACCGAGGACAAGGGAGATCCACACCGACAGCGACATCCGCCGCTCGAGCGCATCCGCCCGACGAATAATCTCTTGTGCACGTGCGTTGGCGCGGGCAAGGTCGCTGGCTAAGTCCGTGTTCCCGAAGAGCCGACTGAGCGCCTGCCCAATACGCTCGTCCACCTGGGTGCTGTAATCGTCGAGCTTATCGTTGAAACGGCGCTCGGCTTCTTCAAGCATGGAAACGATGTACTTGCTGGTCTCATCGAGGATGTAACGCGTTTCGGGGATCTTCTTTTTGTAACGTGCCAACTCCTCGTTCAACTCTGCGATCTCTTTTTTGAAGAACTCCTGCATCGCGTAGATATGTGAATCGAGCGTGCTGACATCCCCCTCGATCGTTCGGAGTTTGCTGGCGATGTAATCCTCGAGCTTGCCGAAGCGCTCATCGGTAGCGGACTCGATCATCTGCCGAATGCTCAAGAGAATCGTATCAAGTTCGAGCGTTCGCTTGGCAAACCGTTCCACGAGTTTGCTGAGGTTATCGCGGAGTTGTTCAATGGTCGCAAGCTCGCCATAAATCCGCTCGACATAGCCGACGTGCTCGCGGAATTGCTCCAGTTCCGATTCGACGGAGCGACGCAGCTCCTGCTGGAGTTGCTGGACCGTATGCTTGAGTTGGTCGAATTCATGGTAGGCCGTCGCGCGGAATTGATCAAGCTCGTAGGCCTTCCGCAAGAGCGTTTCGTACACAGCCTTGTATTGCTCGGCTTGCTGTCGGACAGTGCTAAAGAGCTCGATCAAACTTTGGCTTACAGGGATGCCGCTTGGCTGTGGCATTGTTCGACGGTGGAAAGAAAAACTCCAAGTGCGTCTCGCAACTCAGCGAGAAGCTCGCATTCGACTTCAGGGAGCACGATGCTGCTTCGCTGGAGTAAGATGCGGAGCATCTGATGGCGGAAGGCACTATCGTGCTCGAAGCGCTCGCGCATTGTCGTTTGCAAAAAATCATAGAGTCCGCCTGCTTCAGCAAGTTGCTCGTAGTTCGTGATTGGATGGACGAGCGCAGCACTCTCTGCTGTAACGTCTGCGGAAGGTTGTGAAAGTAGGCTTCTCATGATGTTTCCGAAGGTAGCACTCACGGCATAGTTCGGCACCCTCAGTATCGGCACTGAAGGGGGAACCTTGAACACAACCCCGTGCAGTAGTTTCGTCTTTAGTTAAGCACGTCGCATCCCGAACCATGAAGCTCGGCTTCCCTTGGCGGAAAACGAAAGGGTCTTCTCATCCGATCGGTGCCGATCCGGATGCCGATTTGGAGCTTCTGCTCGATGAATGCCGCCGCAACTTGCCGCGGTGCGATGAAGCGCTCATCCGCAAAGCGTTTCAATTCTGTGTTCAAGCTCACAAGAACGATGTTCGTGAATCTGGCGAACCGTACTACACTCACCCACTCGAGGTCGCCCGCATCATCGTGAGCGAAATTCCGCTCGACGACGTAAGCGTCTGTGCGGCGCTTCTGCACGACGTCGTCGAGGACACGACCTATTCACTCGAGGACATCCGTGCTGAGTTCGGCAGCACTGTTGCGGAGATCGTTGACGGCGCAACCAAGATCAGCGGCATCTTCCGAAGCACAGAACTTCGGCAAGCAGAGAATTATCGCAAGTTGCTCCTTGCCTTAGTCAAGGATGTTCGCGTCATCTTGATCAAGTTCGCCGATCGGCTACACAACATGCGCACGCTCGAGCATCTCTCGCCCGAACGGCAGCAGCGCGTCGCTCGGGAGACGCTCGAAATCTACGCGCCGTTTGCGCATCGCTTCGGTCTTGCCAATCTCAAGTGGGAGCTGGAGGACTTAGCCTTCAAGTACCTCAACCCAACCGAATACAATGCCATCAAGCAAGCGCTGGCCGAGACCCGCTCCGAACGCGAAGCATACATCGCATGCTTTATTGAGCCAATCGCCGAACGGCTCAAAAAAGAAGGCTACCGCTTCGAAATCACCGGTCGCCCTAAGCACATCTACTCGATCTACCAGAAAATGCAACGCCTGGGCGTACCGCTCAGCGAGCTGTACGATCTCCTTGCAGTACGCATCATCCTCGATACCAACGAGAACAAAGACTGCTACACCGTCTACGGCATCGTTGCGGACATCTACGAACCGATTGCCGACCGCTTCAAAGACTACATCGCCCGCCCGAAGAAGAACTCCTACCAATCGCTCCACGCAGCGTTCATTGGCCCCGAGGGCAAGCGTGTCGAGGTTCAGATCCGCACCCGAGCGATGCACGAAGTTGCCGAACGCGGTATCGCTGCACACTTCCGCTACAAGGAAAACCAAGGCAACGGACGCGTTCCCTCCTGGTGGAATGACAAAGAACTCGAGGAATGGGCAAACTGGGTCCGCGACATTTTCGAAAGTGCCGGCGATGAAGCCCCCGAACAACTCATCGAGTCGTTCAAGCTCAACCTCTACCAAGACGAGATTTACGTTTACACACCACGCAACGACCTGATCATCTTACCCAAGGGCGCAACGCCGATTGATTTTGCCTATGCTATCCACAGCGAGATCGGCAACCACTGCATCGGCGCAAAAGTCAACGGCAAACTCGTCCCACTCGATCACAAACTCCAGACGGGGGATCAAGTCGAAATCCTTACCTCGAAAAATCAGCACCCAACGAGCGACTGGGAGCGCATCTGCGTTACGCACAAAGCAAAATCGAACATCCGCAAGTATCTCAACGAGGAAAAACGACGCGTTGTCGAACTCGGCAAGCAGCTCTGGGAAAAGCAGCTCCGCAAGCTTGATGGCGCTCCAACACAGGAACAGTTCGACCGCATGCTTGGGAAGCTCGGCGTATCAAACCCGAACGAGTTTTTCTACAAACTTGGCTTGGGCGTGCTCGACGTCGCATCGGCAGTGCAGCTCCTTCGAGGCGAACCGGCTGCACCCTCCCTTCCTGCCGTCGAGGTCCAGCCGACAACAACCTTGCCGGAACGGCTTCGCTCCTCGAGTGCAGTTATTCTCGAGGGCGACCACCCGACGATTCCGAATCTTCTCTACCAGTACGCACGCTGCTGCAACCCGGTACCGGGCGATGACATCGTCGGCGTGATCACCATCGGTAGTGGCATCAAGATTCACCGTCGAGATTGCCGCAACATCGCAGAAATGGGGCACGCTCTCCAGGCACGCCTGGTCAACCTTTCCTGGGCACCGCAGTCGGACGGTGTCTATCTGGCAACCATTCGCGTCACTGGAGAAGACCGCTCCGGCATGCTCCACGACATCACAAACGCTATCACTGGCTACCGCAACACCAATATTCGGAGCGTCAACATTGACGCCTTCGGCAGCGAGTTCGAGGGTATCATCACGCTCTACGTCGAAAATCTCGATCACCTCAACGAAATCTTTGGGCGGATCAAGCGCATCCGCGGCGTTCGGAGCGTGAGCCGATTCAATGGCTAAAGACAGGCCAGCGGAATGCTCTTCGATCGCTGATGAAAACGAGTGTATCAGCAACACGGGAGCTTGTCTTACCCCCTCATTTTTTTGGCTGAGAAACCGACGGTGATCCAGCGACGGCAGTGCTACGCTGAGCTTCGACTGCATTGCGGAGGACATCCAAGCACGCTACAAGATCAGGCACTATTGCGAATGCTGCAGGCGCATCATCCGGCGCATAGTGCCCCACTAAAATTGCTCTGACTCCTGCGTTGACAGCAGCCTCGACATCGCTCGGCATATCGCCAATCATCCACGACGATGATGCATCGCCGTTCCATTTTGTGAGTGCTTCCAGAAGCATTGTCGGCTGCGGCTTGCGGCAGCGCGACTGGGGCGAATCCAGCTCTGTGCAGTAGTACACGTCGTCGAACCTGCTCCCTGTGCGTTCTTCGATGCGCGATTGCATCCATTCGGTGAGCGCCCATAGTTCACAATCAGTCATGATCCCTTTGGCGACCCCTTGCTGATTGGAAACGATAATTGCGCGGAAGCCAGCGTGCTTGACCCAGCGAAAGAGCGGGAAAAATCCATCACAAAAAACGAATTCATCAGGCGTCCGGACATAGCCGCCCTCGATGCGACGGTTGACGATCCCGTCGCGATCGAAGAACACTACGTGCGACCTTCCCACTACGAATCGCCGAACAGTGACATCATCGAGTGCGGAGGCGCAATTCCCAGGTGCTTGTAAGCAAGCGGGGTGACTTCGCGCCCGCGTGGTGTGCGATTGAGAAAGCCTTGGCGAATCAAGAATGGTTCATAGACTTCCTCGATCGTACCTGGTTCTTCGCCGACGGCGACCGCCAGTGCATTGAGTCCGACTGGCCCGCCATTGAACTTTTCGATGATCGTCAGGAGGATCGTTTTATCCATCTCATCGAGGCCGTATTCGTCCACGTCAAGCGCCTCGAGTGTCATGAGCGCAATCTCACGCGTGATGATGCCGGCACCATGCACATCGGCAAAGTCGCGGGTACGGCGGAGCAGACGGTTTGCAATTCGTGGCGTTCCGCGGGAGCGACGAGCAATTTCCATTGCCGCTTCCTCCTCGATAGGCACTCCGAGTATCGAAGCCGATCGCATTACGATGTGGAATAGCTCAGCAGCATCGTAGTAATCGAGCCGGCTGACGATCCCAAAGCGCGACCGCAATGGACTACTGATGAGCCCTGCGCGCGTCGTTGCACCAACGAGCGTAAAACGCGGCAAGGAGATCTGAATCGAACGTGCTGCCGGACCGCTTTCGATCATGATGTCAATGCGGAAAGCCCTCCATTGCAGAGTAAAGGTACTCCTCGATGACGCGCGAGAGGGAATGGATTTCGTCAATGAAGAGTATGTCGCGCTCGTTCAGGTTGGTGAGTAGTCCCGCCAAATCGCCTGGCTTTTCCAGTACGGGGCCACTGGTGACCTTGATATCGCTGCCCATCTCGTTTGCGATGATGTAGCTCAGGGTTGTTTTCCCTAAGCCAGGCGGACCGATAAAGAGCACATGATCGAGCGCTTCGCCACGCTTGCGTGCAGCAGCGATGTACACTTTGAGATTGTCGAGGATCTTTTTCTGTCCGCGAAACTCTGCAAAACGCGATGGCCGTAGCGAGCTATCGAGCTCGTCTTCGGCGGTGCGTTCTTGTGTGCGAATCGGCGACTGCGAACGTGCCATGGTGCAAGCCAACACGGTAGCGGCACGCAAAGATAGCGCATCCTATGGCAGCACCTCCTCGCCAACGAGCGCAGCGCGGCGCAGGTCGCGGTTGAGCTGAGCAATGTACTCGACGCTAATGCCTTTCGGACATGCTGCCTCGCACTCGTAGTGGTTACTGCAGTGGCCAAAGCCTTCGGATTCCATTGCCTCGACCATCCGCCGGACGCGCCGGTAGCGCTCTGGCTGCCCCTGCGGAAGTGAACCCAAATGAGCGACTTTTGCAGCCACAAAGAGCATCGCCGAGGCATTCGGGCACGCTGCGACACATGCACCGCAACCGATACACGCAGCAGCATCGAATGCACGATCCGCAGCTGGCTTCGGAACCGGAATCGCGTTCGCATCAGGGACACCGCCAGTGTGGCAGCTAATGTATCCGCCAGCGGCGATGATCCGGTCGAATGCGCTGCGGTCAACGATGAGGTCCTTGAGCACGGGGAATGCACGCGCTCGCCATGGTTCGATCCAGAGCTCATCTCCATCGCGGAACATCCGCATGTGGAGCTGGCATGCTGTTGTCCGCTTGCGCGGTCCATGGGGACGGCCGTTGATGACCATGCCACAAGATCCACAGATGCCCTCGCGGCAATCGTGCTCGAACGCAACTGGCTCTTTCCCTTCCGCAATGAGCCGCTCGTTGAGGACATCGAGCATTTCGAGGAAACTCATGTGCGGGCTTACATCGTCGAGCTGGTATGTTTCAAATCGCCCGGCGACGTTCGGGCCTGCTTGACGCCATATGTGGAGAGTCAGCTTCATTACTTGTAGCTCCGAACGGTGAGTTTGACATTTTCGAACACCAGAGGCTCTTTGTGGAGGCGAGGCGGCAAGTCCGGTCCGGTGTATTCCCAAACGGCGACGTACGCAAAGTCGTTATCGTTACGGAGTGCTTCGCCGTCTGGTGTTTGGTATTCCTCGCGGAAGTGCCCGCCGCAGGATTCCTCGCGCTGCAGCGCATCGAGGCACATGAGCTCGGCGAACTCCAAAAAGTCCGCCACCCGCCCAGCGTATTCGAGGTTTTGGTTGAGCTCCTCCCCACTGCCAGAGACGTGGACATTTTCCCAGAACTCCGCCCGCAGCGCTGGAATGCGTTCGAGCGCAGTGCGGAGTCCATCGGCAGTGCGGGACATCCCACAGTAATCCCACATGAGCTTTCCAAGCTCGCGGTGGAAGGACATTACCGTCCGCCGTCCCTTTGCTGCCACCAGCCGCTCTAGGCGAGCGCGAGCCTCTTCTTCGACGCGCTGAAATTCTGGGTGGTCAGTAGTGACCTCCATCTTGGGATGTGAGGCAAGGTAGTGACCGAGCGTGTATGGAATGATGAAGTATCCATCAGCCAATCCTTGCATGAGCGCAGAGGCGCCAAGCCGATTAGCGCCATGATCGGAAAAATTCGCCTCGCCGAGCACGTGTAATCCCGGGATCGTACTCATAAGGTTGTAATCAACCCACAAGCCGCCCATGGTATAGTGCGGCGCTGGGTAAATCCTCATCGGAACTTCATAGGGATTCTCGCCGGTGATGCGTTCATACATCTCGAAGAGATTGCCGTAGCGCTGCTCGATGACGTCGCGGCCCAGCCGCTTGATCGCATCGGAAAAATCAAGGTAGACGCCCAAGCCACCTGGCCCAACGCCGCGTCCTTCGTCGCAGACACGCTTTGCTGCACGCGAGGCAATATCGCGCGGGCTTAAGTTGCCATAGCTGGGGTAGAGGCGTTCGAGGTAGTAGTCGCGCTCCTCTTCAGGAATTTCGTTCGGCGGACGCCGATCTCCAGCGTTCTTGGGAACCCAGATGCGTCCATCGTTGCGAAGCGACTCGCTCATGAGCGTCAGCTTCGATTGGTACTCGCCACTGGGCGGGATGCACGTCGGATGAATTTGCGTAAAGCATGGATTGGCAAAGCCAGCTCCACGCTTGTACGCACGGTAAATTGCCGTAACGTTTGAGTTCTTGGCATTGGTCGAAAGGAAGAACACGTTGCTATAGCCACCGGTGCAGAGCAGAACTGCATCACCTGCATGGCGGCGTATTTCCCCAGTGACCAGGTTGCGGGTGATGATACCTTTGGCATGCCCATCAATGACGACAAGATCGAGCATTTCTTCGCGCGTCCAAAGCGTAATGCGGCGTGCATCAACCATCCGCATGAGCGCTTGGTAGGCGCCGAGCAACAGTTGCTGCCCTGTTTGGCCACGCGCGTAGAACGTCCGCGATACTTGCGCACCACCGAAGGAGCGGTTGTCGAGATAGCCGCTGTACTCTCGCGCAAAGGGGACGCCTTGCGCAACACATTGGTCAATGATGTTTACACTCACTTCCGCTAACCGGTACACGTTCGCTTCGCGCGAACGGAAGTCGCCGCCTTTGATGGTGTCGTAGAACAGCCGCCAGACACTATCGCCATCGTTGGGGTAATTTTTCGCTGCATTGATCCCTCCCTGTGCTGCAATGGAGTGTGCACGGCGGGGTGAATCGTGATAGGTGAACACGTGGACGTTATAGCCGAGCTCTGCTAACGTGGCTGCAGCCGATGCTCCAGCAAGTCCAGTACCAACAACCAAGACTTTGAACTTCCTCTTGTTCGCAGGACTGACGAGCTTGAGCTCGTTTTTATGGCGTTGCCACTTTTCTTCGAGCGGACCAGCGGGAATTTTGGAATCGAGATTCATGGCATCATCAGACCAAGTGGTTACGAAAGAGGCTCGAGAAGATGCGCCATCGCTGCAACGGGAATCGAGACGTAGCCAATCCAGAGCAGCACCGCCAGCACAATGCTTGCCTTCCGGATTGGTTGGACGTAACGCTGGTAATAAACACCCAACGTCTGAAGCGCACTCTGCGTTGCATGCACAAGGTGCAACGCTACAAATGTCACCGCCACAATATAGAGCAGCGCAAGCCACCACACTTGAAAACTCCGCACGACCATCGAGTACACATCGTGCACTGGCCCGCGCCCATCGAGGAAATACGTTGCTGCATAGTACTGCGGGTAGATTTTCCCCCACGTAAAGTGCGCCAGATGGAAGGCAACGTAACTGAAGATCAGCAACCCGGAAAGAAGCATCGTTCGCCCAGCGAACGTTGAAGCCTCCCAGCGCTGCTGTTGATATCCAAATGGACGCGCCTCCTGCGAGAGCCGACGCAAGCGAATCGTGTAGTACACATGGAGGATCAAGCTGACGAGCAAGATGATACGCGCAGTCCACAGCAGCGCTGCTACATCGCGCAGACCGGCTGCATAGGCGTTGATTGCTTCCGGGCCAGCATACACAAGGAGATTGCCGCTCAGGTGCCCGATGAGAAAGAGCACCATCACAAGCCCTGTAACCGCAACAATTGCCTTCTGCATCACTGTCGTTTGGAAAATCGAAGTAGCCATGTGGTCACGGTGGGTCAGTTCAACCGCATAAACAACAAGCTTTGCCTGAAGCGTTCCAAAATTACGGATGCTCGAAAACGGGAGTCTGCACCTTATGTTCGCGTCAACTGATATGTTTCACCTTCTGAAAGCTTCGCATGATTCGCCGTGCTTGTTCCTGCATGCTGTTGGTTGTAGCTCTTGCTGCATATGGGCAGATCCCTCAGCGCACCCTGCGCCCTGCCGAAGAACAGCCCACACAGTCAGTCGCGGTGCAAACGGCTGACCACGCGATTTCTGTTGGTGCGTTCGTAGCAGCCAAAGCCGGCGTCAATATTGCCGTTGCCAAGGGGAGGAAGACCGATCTCAACTTCAACCCTCTGCCGGACCTTGGCATTTCCATCTTCGCACCATTCCAAGCGGGTGGCCGCATTGGTGCCGGAGTGGACTTTGGGTACGCTACGTATTCGTTCGTAAACAAGCCTGAAAGCGGTGTCACCGATGCGAATTCCATCGTCGAGCGGTACAGCTACGTCAACATCTTCCCCCATGTGAACCTAAGCGGCGTGGTGCTCGGTGTCAACATCGGCGTTTCGCCGAGTGGACGCGCTCAAACAAAAAGCGGCAACGACGTCACCGTTGTTACCGATGGAACCCGCGAACTGGGAAGCGAGCACCTTGGGACGCTCGTTGAGAGCTACGGCTTGGCGGGAACTTCCCGGTATGGGAACATCAAACGGGGCATTTGAACCTGTACGTGATGGCGGGCTACACCGTCAGCGGACTCTACAGCGACTATCGTACCTACATTTACAGTCGCGACAACTACACAACCCCGAGTGCGGACAACAACCCGCGACCTGCATCACTGGCGCTCGGGCTGGCCTACTACTTCCGCATTCCGATTCAGTAAGTGCCCACGGCGTGTCGCACGCCACCGCCACAGGTAGTATACCGGCACACCTGCCAGGACAATTCCAAGTCCAGGGTAGGTGTAGTTTGGCTTTTCTACCAGCAGAACGACACAGATGAATGCAGCAGCGACAACGTACAGCGCGGGCAGAACGGGATACCCAACTGCCTTGATTGGACGCTCGATGTCTGGCCACTGCCAGCGCAGAAGGAAAATCCCAGCGACGGTCAACACGTAGAATACAAGCACAGCAAAGACGACGTAGTCGAGCAAGTCCCCATAGCGGCCTGAAAGGCAGAGCACACTTGCCCAGAGCGCCTGCACCCAGAGCGCGGTCGCCGGTGCACCAACGCGATTGAGTCGGCCGACTGATGCAAAGAATAGCCCATCCCGCGCCATCGCATAATAGCATCGTGCTCCGGCGAGAATCATCCCATTGTTGCAGCCGAACGTCGAAATCATGATGAGCACAGCCATGAGCATCGCACCGATACCGGGGAACATCACCTCCGCTGCTGCTGCACCGACACGGTCTGCTGCTGCAAACTGGATACCC
This sequence comes from Candidatus Kapaibacterium sp., assembly GCA_026003495.1. Lineage (GTDB taxonomy): Bacteria > Bacteroidota > Ignavibacteria > Kapaibacteriales > NICIL-2 > NICIL-2. The sequence goes on from BPHK01000001.1 coordinate 1,572,081, forward strand.
TGCTCTAGCGGTGTGGCACCCGTCGGCACACCACGGACGGGTAACGTCACAATGTAGGCCACGTTCACCAGAAGGTATAGCACCGTCACGATCACCGTACCAAGCATCAGTGCAAGGGGAATGGTTCGTCGCGGCTGAACGACCTCTCCTGCTGCAAAGGTGATGTTGTTCCATCCATCGCTCGAAAACAGCGAGCCGACTTGCGCGACTGCTAACGCGACAACAAGCCCAATACCTGAAAGTGCCGTGGTAAGGACACTGCCATCGCTCCCAACTGCAACGCGCGATGCATCCCAGAACGTTGCCATGTTCTGCTCGATGGCAACGTGGTTGTAGCCGATCACCGCAAGCAAGATGAGCACAACCAGCGATCCAATTTTCCCAAACGTGAACACATTCTGGACGAGCGTACCAATCCGAATCCCACGTGTGTTAAGCCATGTCAGCGCAACGATAACGCACATAGCCAGAAGCTGTGCCATGCTGACCGTGATCCCTCCAACACGAAACACGACGTTCGTCTCGCTGAACACTGGCAAGAGAACAGCTGTGAACTTTGCGAACGCAACACCGACTGCAGCAATCGAGCCAGTTTGAATGACCAAAAAGAACGTCCAACCATAGAGGAAGGCAATCAGCGGATTGTACGCTTCGCGCAAATACACGTACTGCCCACCTGCTTGGGGGAACATGCCTGCCAGTTCACCGTAGCTGAGCGCACCCGTGAGTGTGATCACACCCGTGATGAGCCAGACGACAAGCAACCACCCAGCCGAACCTACGTTCCGCGCAATGTCTGCACTGACGATGAAAATCCCAGAGCCAATCATGATGCCTGCGACGACCATCGTCGCATCGAGTAACGTCACGGTGCGACGAAATCCCGCACCCTCAGTTTTCTCGTGCATGGGGACCTCCTACTGCACTTGAGCGAGCGCTGCTTTCCGAAGGTGGCTTCGTTTTGCGCTGTAGCCAAAGTATATCGCAAGTCCAACCGCCATCCAGAGAACTAACCGAAGCCATGTATCCCATGGCAAGCTATACATCATTGCAGCGCACGTGATGACACCCATGATCGGTACAAACGGCACCCACGGCGTGCGGAATGCGCGTGGCACCGATGGCTGTGTATAGCGGAGAATCATCACACCGAGACTGACCAAAATGAACGCAAACAGCGTCCCGATACTGGTCATTTCGCCAACGATGGTGATCGGCAGAAAGCCAGCCAGACAGCTAACGAACACAGCAAACAGTGCATTCGACTTCCACGGGGTCCGAAAGCGCGGATGAATCTCCGAAAACACGCGCGGCAAAAGCCCATCTTTCGAAACCGAATAAAACACACGTGATTGCCCCAGGAGCATAACGAGCATCACCGATGTATAGCCTGCCAGAATTGCGACGATGATCGCCTGCTGGAGCCACAGATAGGGCGTATGCGATATCGCAAGTGCTACAGGTGCAGCTTCCCCAGCAAAGTTTTTGTAATTCTCTAACCCTGTCAGCACGTGCGAGAAGAGAACGTAGAGCACCGTGCAGATCGCCAGCGAACCGATGATACCGATTGGCATATCCTTCTGCGGATTGCGCGCTTCTTGCGCTGCCGTGGAAACAGCATCGAACCCGATGAATGCAAAAAAGACGATTGCTGCACCTGTGAATATTCCCGACCATCCGAACTCACCAAAGACGCCAGTATTCGGTGGGATGTACGGCACATAGTTTTCCGGATTGATATATCCCCACCCGAGCACGATGAACGTAATGATGACCGCAACTTTGAGCACGACGATGAATGCGTTGAACGATGCTGATTGGCGCGTTCCACGCATCAACAGCAGCGAGATAATCACGATGACCAGAACTGCAGGTAAGTTGATGATGCCATGGACGATCGTCCCATCTGGCATGGTCTGGTGCTCGAAGGGAGACATCATCACTACTGCTGGCAAGTGCAGCCCGAAGCTTTCGAGCAACTTTGAAAAGTATCGCGACCAGCTCACCGCAACTGTCGCAGCTCCCACTGCGTACTCGAGCACCAAATCCCAGCCGATAATCCATGCAATCAGTTCGCCCATCGTCGCATAGGAGTACGTGTAGGCACTTCCTGCAATGGGAATCATCGAAGCAAACTCTGCATAGCACAGCGCTGCAAATGCACAGCCGATCGCTGCCAACACATACGACAGTGTCACTGCAGGACCTGCATGGTGGGCTGCAGCTATTCCGGTGAGCGAAAACAGCCCAGCACCGATGATCGCACCAATTCCGAGCAGAACTAAATTGAACGCTCCGAGTGTGCGTTTGAGCGTGTGGGTTTCGCCGATGCCAGCTGCTTCAGCTTGAAGCTGCTCGATGGACTTCTTCACGAACAGTAGATTGGGCATAAACGCTCCGCTCCAAAGAGTGAAACATCATTTCTTCCGCCGTGATGCGCGTCGTGATTTTGCCGGTGTTGCTATCGCAAGGCATTCGTCGAGCGAAAGCTGCTCATAGTTGGCACCATCAGGAAGCCAGTAAATCTTTCTGCCAATTTGAAGGTATGGCTTTGTCTTTCCCTGCACGATCATTGCCTTCGGATTTTCCTCAAATCGTCGAAGGATGCGGTGCTCCTGCTGCTGACGTTTTTCCTCGAGCAAGTGCAGCGCTTGTTCGAGTGTTATCGTTTCGATTTGATCGGGCGTGATAGAAACAAACTCATCGCCGATGCGCACGTAAGGGCCATACCGCCCGACTCCAACGCTGACCGGTTCCCCATCGTGCGTAGTACCGATGTTCCGTGGTTGCACGCGTTGATCACCATCCCGTTCGGCATGCTCCAGCATGGATACAGCATCGTCACGCTCGATTGATGCTGGCTCAACACCTGCAGGAATTGAAGCGAACCGTCGTGCAGTCTCGGTGCGCCATTCAACATACGGCCCGCGATCGTTGAACGCCACAAGCACTTCTCCTCCCTTGTGCTGACCAAGCACGCGGGGAAACTGCAGATAGTAGAGTGCACGCTCCAACGTGATCGCATCGAGCTGCTCGACGCCGGGAATGTTCGCAAAGCGATCTCCGCGCTGAACGTAGAGTCGCTGGTAGCGATTGATCCCAACGTACACGTCTTCTCCTGTCTGAGGATCCTTACCAAGCATTCGACGTCCAACGCTCGGCGCTGTGGCTATTACTTGGCCAAGCCGCTGCTCGAACGGTTTGTAGAAGCTATCGAGCATCGTCTGCCAGTAGAGTTCACCGCGAGCGATTTGGTCGAATTGTTCCTCCACCGTTGCGGTGAATTGGTAATCAACAATATCTGGGAAGTGTTCGGTCAGGAAATCGGTGACCAAATTTCCAATCACCGTCGGGAAGAGCTTATTACGCTCAGCTCCGACTGTCTCTGTTTCTTTCTCCTCGACGATGGCACCATTGCTAAGCCGAAGGACCTGAATATCTCGCGGTGTGCCATCGGCGCTTCTGCGCTCGACGTACCCGCGCTCTTGAATCCGACCGATGATCGTCGCATACGTCGAGGGCCTGCCGATACCGAGTTCTTCGAGCTTGCGTACAAGGCTTGCTTCGGTATAGCGCGCTGGTGGTCGCGAGAATGTTTGGCGTGCCCAAAGGTCTTCAGGGAAAAGCTGCTCCCCTACTGCGAGCGAAGGCAGCGTTGGTTCGGTACTATCGTCGCTCACGGCGTCTTCATCACGTTGGTCGGAGTAGAGCCGCAAAAACCCATCGAAGGTGATCACTTCGCCTTCAGCAATGAAGCGTTCTTCAGTGCGCGAAGGTGCAATGGTCGCGATCGTGCGCTCCAGTTCTGCATCGCTCATCTGCGAGGCAAGCGCACGTTTCCAAATCAGCTCGTAGAGTTGCTGTGCCTGACTGCTTTCCCCATCGAGCGTGCGACGCGAAAAATCCGTCGGGCGGATAGCTTCGTGCGCTTCTTGAGCGTTAGCAACTTTCGTTTGATACTGTCGGCGGTTGTGATACCGCTTGCCGAAAAGCGCAACGATCGTATCGCCAGCAGCTGCTAAAGCTTCCTCGCTCAAGGTAACCGAGTCGGTGCGCATGTAGGTGATGTAGCCAGATTCGTAGAGCTGTTGTGCGATCCGCATTGTGACTTGGATCGGCATCCCAAACCGCCGGGAGGCTTCCTGCTGGAGTGTCGAGGTTGTAAATGGTGGCGGTGGAGATTTTTTCCCTGGCTTAGTCTGGAGAGATTCAACCGTAAAGGTTGCACCGATGAGCTTCGAAAGCACTGCACGTGCTGCTTGTTCATCGCCCAGCCGACGGTCGAGTTCTGCGCGAACAAGCTCGCCTTTCGCTGTGCGGAAGCGTCCGCGAAGGCGGTACTGCTCGGTCGGCACGAACGACTCGATTTCCCGCTCTCGCTCGACAATCAGCCGCACTGCAACCGATTGAACACGCCCCGCCGATGGCGCACCAGCAACTTTCCTCCGCACGAGCGGCGAAAGCTTATACCCCACCAGCCGATCGAGAATACGGCGTGCTTGCTGGGCATTGACCAAGTTCATGTTAATGCTTCGCGGGTTTGCAATGGCACGTTCGATCGCCGAGCGTGTGATTTCATGGAAGACGATGCGCTTTGTCTTCGCCTGGTCGAGCTTGAGTACTTCCGCCAGATGCCAGGCAATTGCTTCGCCTTCGCGATCTTCATCGGTTGCCAGGAGAATCGTGTCTGCGTCTGATGCTAACTTTCGCAGTCGCTGGAGAATCGGCTTCCGATCGGCAATCACGATGTAGGTGGGTTTGTACCCGTTCTCAATCTGAACGCCGAGCTTGTCCTCCGGTAAATCGCGGACGTGTCCTTGCGAGGATTCAACGGTGTAACCATCGCCTAAGAACCGTTCAATCGTGCGAGCTTTGGTCGGGGATTCAACAATGACAAGGTCGCGAGCAGGCATAGTGTCTTTAGCCGTCAGACGTGGTGGAATCTTCCCCATGACGCCGATGCGCGCAGTGATCTTGGTCGAAACACTGGGCGAAAATTTGCAGCGAATGCCGCAACGCGCGCATGCCGTAGCGCTCAGCGATGGCATCCTGGAGTGCGAGTAATGCGCTTTCCTGAAATTCGATCATATGCCCGCAGTCGCGGCAGATGAGGTGGTCGTGATTTGGTTTGCGCGCTGACAGTTCGTAGGTTGCGCTATCGCCCTGGAAGCGATGCTTGACTAGGATGTTGCAGCGCGTGAGCAGATCGAGCGTCGAGTAGACCGTCGCCCGTGAGATTTTATCGCCGCGCGTATTCATGTACACGTAAAGCTCGTCGGCAGTAAAGTGCCGATCCAGCTCAGCAACCCGCTCGAGCACACGGAAGCGCTCTTGCGTGTTGCGGTACATTTTCGTCCGCAGAAATACGCGGAACTGCTCGCGAAGCTGTTCGATGTCGGCCGCTGCGTGCTTCATCAGCGTGTGCATCAGGTTAGCGAAGCGAATATACAACACGCTCTTTCCGATGGCCGATGGAGCAGCGCCTAATTTTGCGCACTGTGAAACTGCTCGATCGGCTTCTCGGAATCGCTCAGCGCCCACGCACGTGGCTGGTGGGTGGAGCCATCGTGCTTGTGGCCTGGTTGATCTTTTCGCGCTATGGACTCCTGACACGAGTCGAGCTGGAGCACAACGATACTGCACTCGATGCTGCCATTGCCGAAAAACGCCGCATGCTCGACTCCCTGCACCAATACGCAGCGCGGCTCGGACGCGACACGCTCCTTCTCGAACAACTCGCACGCGAGCGGTACGGCATGATCCGCCCTGGCGAGATCGTCCTCGTTGTCACAGATTCAAGCAGGTAGTTCCACGTACGTTGTGCAGCTCAAATGAAGGAGACACTCACCCCTCCAGGCGCACCAGCGCCGATCGGGCCATATTCACCCATCGTTCGCGTGGGTGGCCAGTGGTACTTTTTCTCAGGGCAAATTGCCCTTGGCCCCGATGGAGTGCTCGTCGGTACTACGGTAGCCGAGCAAACTGACCAAATCTGCCGCAACATCGCAGCAATGCTGGCTGCGGTAGGACTTTCGATTGAGAACGTCGTCAAGACCACAGTCTTTCTCCGCTCGATGGATTCGTTTGCCGAGATGAACGCAGTCTATGAGCGATACTTCGGCTCCTCAAAACCTGCCCGCTCGACCGTCGAAGTTTCCCGACTTCCGAAGGATGCACTTGTTGAAATCGAGCTTATCGCTGTTGGGTAGTTTGCTGGCATCATGCCTTGTCGCACATGCGAGTGCAGATACATCGGCTGTTCGAGATAGCGTTACGCCGCTCGGTGCTCTCTGGCGATCTGCTGTGCTCCCCGGCTGGGGGCAGCTGTACTATGGCTCAGTGCCTAAAGCTGCGCTCTTTTTCGGTGCAAGCGCTGCCGTCGGTGGCATTGTTGCGTGGAACAACACACGCTTCCTCGACGCCGACCGGCGGTACCAGCAGTACGACTCGACCGATGGTCGCAAAACCCTTGCACTCCGCGAACGTGAATTCTACCGTGACCAGCGAGATGTTGCAGCACTCTGGCTGGTGGCCATCTATGCACTCAACCTCATGGATGCCTACGTTGGTGGCGAAATGGCGGGCTTTCGGCTCGATAGTTCGACCTCTGTGCAACTGCTGCCATTTGCTGGTGGCATTGGTCTGATCGTGCAGTGGCAGCTACCTGGCCTCCGATCTGCACCGTAAGTTTGCAGCATCACGTTCAACTTTCACATTGTTCAATGAACGCACGGTATCAGGTTGCTGCGCCATCGCAGGTTCGAAGCGATATTGTCGTGTTTTTCCTTCCAGAAACTGAGCAGCTTCGGCGTGAGCTACAGGCATCAATCCAGGAGCAATTCCCCTCAGCAGAGGCAGCACTCAGTTCGAACGAGTGCACTGGGAAAAAAGGAACGTTTGTCTCTACGTACGTTGCCGATCGCTCGCGGTCGAAGAAGGTGGCCATCGTGGGTGTCGGCGATCACAGTACGCTTACAGCAGAGAGCTTCCGACGCGCTGCTGCAACAGCTGTACGCCGCGCGGGCAACGGAGCAGCAAGCATCGCCTTCGTGCTTCCCGAGTGGTCGCCACTGGGCGCGGAACTGACAGCAACTGCAATCGTCGAAGGTGCTGTGCTTGGTGGCTACGCATTCACACGGTACAAAACTAGCGACAAACCCAATCCGCTGGCCGATGTCACCATTGTTGGAGCCTCACGCTCTCGTGCGGTGAGTGCGGCGATTGAGCAAGCTGCTACCATCTGCGAAGGGGTGTACTTCGCACGTGATCTGGCAAATATGCCCGGCAACGATCTCTACCCCGAAACGCTCGCCGAGCATGCTCGCCGCGCTGGGAAAGCTGCAGGATTTCGGGTGCAAGTCTTCGACAAGCGCAAAATCGAATCGCTCAAGATGGGTGGCCTGCTGGCAGTCAATCAAGGGAGCGTTCGTCCTCCTGTGTTCATCGTTATGGAATGGAAAGGCGGTGGTGCAAACCAGCGGCCGATCGTTCTCGTCGGCAAGGGCGTTACGTTCGACACTGGCGGCATTTCGATCAAACCTGCCGACCGCATGGGCGAAATGAAAATGGACATGCACGGCGCCGCAACAGTCATCGGGACGCTCTACGCAGTCGCAAAACTTCGGCTGCCGATCAATGTCGTCGGGCTTGTTCCAGCGACAGAGAACATGCCGAGCGGCTCGGCATATCGTCCCGGCGACATCATCACCTTCATGAATGGCAAAACCGCCGAGATTGATAACACCGATGCCGAAGGGCGCTTGATTTTAGCCGATGCACTCACCTATGCCGAACGATTCAAGCCGCAAGCAGTCGTGGACATCGCAACGCTGACCGGCGCTTGCGTCATTGCACTAGGACACGTGACGTCAGGTCTGATGGGCACCGACCGGGCACTCCTCGATCGTATCAAAGCCGCAGCAGACGCAACCAGCGAATACGTCTGCGAGCTTCCCCTCTACGAGGATTACCTCGAGCAGATCAAAAGCGACGTTGCCGACGTCAAGAACACCGGTGGGCGTCCGGCGGGGGCAATCACTGCTGCGCTCTTTTTGAAGCACTTCATCGGCAACTACCCATGGGCGCACCTGGATATTGCCGGCACTGGAATGGCGCCAAAGGACGGGCCCTATTGGACAAAAGGGGCAACAGGCGTTGGCGTCAGACTCTTTGTCGAGATGCTCCGGCGCTGGTAGGCATTCGGCGTTACACATCGGGAGTGTAGCACGCAATGGACCGCTTCGTCAACGTTGCTGTGCCGCTTCCGATGCGAAAGCTCTTCACGTACCGCACCCCGAGCGACCTTGCGATCGAACGCGGCTCACGTGTCATCGTGCCGTTCGGGAGTAAATTCTACACCGGCATCGTCGTTGAGCTGGACGTTTCCCCACATCCAGACGCCAAACCTATTGCCGAGCTCCTGGATGAACACAAGCCGGCGATTCCCCCTGTCCTGCTGGACCTTACCCGATGGATTGCCGATTACTACCTGTGCTCATGGGGTGAGGCACTGGCAGCGGCTCTCCCCCGACCGCTTGCACCCCAATCGGTTGTGCGCGTTCGCATTCGACGAATGCCAAGTGAGCAAGAGCAGCGTGCGATGGAACGCCGTGCCCCAAAGCGAGCACGATTGCTGACGCTTCTGGCATCACACCGCTCACCGGTGACGATTGCGCATTTAGAGCGCCAACTGGAAGCAGAAAGCATCACAGCTCAGCTCGAAGCACTCGAGCACGCTGGGTACATCGAGCTTCTCACCAGTATCGAGGGGGCGCAGTCGCCGCCGGTAGAGCGGGCAGTCCAGATTTCGGAGGAATTAGCTTCATCGGCAGAGTCACTCCAACGCGCCTTGGAAGATCTCGAGCGGCGAGCGCCGAAGCAAGCCCAGGCGCTTGTAGCTATTGCTCAGCACACAACAGAAGTGCGTGCGCCTCTTCGGTGGAGGGATGCTCAGCGCTTGGCAAGCGATGGAGTGCTCCGAGCGCTCGTTGCCCGTGGCTATCTGTCGCAAACCACGATCGAGCGCAGCAGCGATGCAGAACTGCCTGGAGTATCGCTCGCTCCTGAGCATAACGAGCGTGAGCTGCCACTGACCGATGAACAAACACACGCAGTCGAACGCATACGCCAGGCGCTCGAGGATGGAAAACCGAAAACGTTCCTCCTCCACGGTGTCACTGGGAGCGGCAAAACGCTCGTGTACATTCACGCTATCGCGCGAGCTCTCGCGCAAGGTCGAACAGCACTCGTCCTCGTACCGGAAATTTCCCTGACACCGCAATTGATTGACCGTTTCCAATGTGCTTTCGGCGAAGGAGTCATCGCCTTCCATAGCCGCATGAGTGCAACGGAGCGATATACGGCGTGGAGAGCAATTCGTAATGGGAATGCGCGCGTCGTCCTTGGTCCACGGAGTGCGCTCTTTGCTCCACTCGAGCGTGTGGGGATCATCATCGTGGACGAAGAGCACGATCCCAGCTACAAGCAGGAATCCCCTGCCCCACGCTATCATGGACGTGATGCTGCGGTCGTTCGCGCACATCTTGAGCATGCAGTCGCTGTGCTTGGCTCGGCAACCCCGTCGCTGGAGAGCATGTACAACGCAGGAACAGGGCGTTATCACCTGCTCGAACTCGCCATGCGCGCCGATGGCGCACATCTTCCGACTATCCGTCTTGTGAACCTAATCGAGGAACGCAAACGCGGCGCGATGCAAGGGCGCTTTTCTCGCATACTGCTTGAAGCGATTATCGAGCGCATTGCGAAGCGTGAAGGCGTAATCCTCCTCCATAATCGCCGCGGCTTCGCACCGCGGCTGGAGTGCCCAGAGTGTGGATACGTTCCGCATTGCAGTACCTGCAGCGTTGCACTCACCTACCACAAACGCACCAATCAACTCCGCTGCCACTACTGCGGCCGCAGCTATCGAGTCCCTGATCACTGCCCTCAATGCGGCAATCCAACGCTCGAAGCAATCGGCGCTGGCACTCAACGCATCGAGGATGAACTCGACGCCCTGCTGAAACAGAACGGTGTTTCTGCGGTTATTGCTCGTGCCGATAGCGATTCGACTTCGGCGAAAGGCTCGCTGCGGAAGCTCCTCCACGAGTTCGCAAGTGGCAGAAGCGATATCATCATCGGCACACAGATGATTGCAAAAGGTCTCGACATCGGCCGTGTTACGCTCGTCGGTGTCATCAACGCAGATATGCAGCTCTACGTCCCCGATTTCCGCGCTGCGGAACGGACGTTTCAACTGCTCACACAGGTTGCCGGTCGCGCCGGCCGGCGTTCGGACCGACCTGGTGAGGTTATCATCCAAACGGCACATCCCGAACACACTGCAATTCGGTGCGCTGCGATGTACCGCTACGACCTTTTTTACAACGACGAACTCCAAGAGCGCCGCGAGGCACACTACCCGCCATTTTCGCGCGTTGTACTTGTTGAGTTCTCTGGCACAGATGCGTCACAGGTCGAGCAACACGCACAAGCCTTTGCTCACTACATGCCGCGCGGAATCGAAGCAATCACTACGCTCGGACCTGCTCGGCCGAGCATCGAGCGTCTCGAAGGCAAATACCGCCGCATCGTGCTCGTCAAAGGAGATCGGCAGCTCGACCCTAACGGCGCTGAGCTGCGGCGATCGTTGCTTACAGCGTGGAGCGCCTACAGCCAGCGGTATGCTTCGTCGTCGGTGCGGGTAACGATTGACGTTGATACACAGTCATCGCTCTGACAATGCGCATTCGAGCCATTCACATCTTTTCGATACTGATCTCCTTGTGGAGTGTGAGCTGCGATGTCATCACACCGCCATATACACGCACAGTCGCGCCGGATACGACGCAGCCTGATACAGGAATGGTGCGATACCACAACGTGCTCATCGAAGAATTCACCGGTGCGCAGTGCACGAACTGCCCAATCGGTCATCGCAAGCTTGCAGAGCTTGCAGCGGTCTACGGTGACAGTATCGTGATCGTTTCAATTCATGCAGGTGAATTTGCTCGCCCCAATGCCTCGAAAGGTTATCCAACTGATTTCCGCACACCAGCAGGCGAGGAACTCAACATCCGGTTTCGCGTCTTCGCCTACCCTGCAGCTGTGATCGATCGATCGAAAATTGACGGAACGTCGTACGTCGTCGGTGTCCAGAACTGGGGTTCGGCAATCGCTCGCCAGTTGCGACAGTCAACGCCGCTTGCCATCGAGACGCAAGCGCTCGCCGATACGCTCAGCGGCCAACTTACGATAAGCGTGCGTCTGCAATCTTTGGCTACCATTGATTATCCGCTCAACATCGGCTACTACATCCTGGAAGATAGCCTCGTTGCCCCACAGCTTGACAATGGCACATACGTTCCGGGCTACATCCATCGTCATGTCCTCCGCGATGCACCGCTCGGTGCATATGGCCAGACGCTGCTCACCACACAAACTCCCGCTGGCACTACGATCACACGCACGTACACGTATAGTCTTCGCGATGTTACGTGGAATCTGCGGAAGCTCGAGGTTGTGATATTCATTGCGCGCCCAGAGCCGGACTACACTGTGGTTCAATGCCAGAAATCTCATGTGGCATTTGGTCAGAACTAAGCGAGCGCTGCATTTTTGCAGACAGATGGAGGGTTCGCCTAACTGGTATGGCAGCGGTCTTGAAAACCGCCGGGCGATGAGCCTGTGGGGGTTCGAGTCCCCCACCCTCCGCACCAACCAAGCCTACCCGAATGTGGGAGTCTTGCATTTGTTTCACCATCATGTTGGAGATTGCGTCATGCGGTACCTTCGTTTTGCGATGGCTATTGCCATCCCCTTTGCTGGACTGTGGCTTGCTTCGTGCAAGTCGGGAACCACCTCGCCGGAACAGCCAGCCGCGCTCATGCCACTGGCCGAAGGAAACTACTGGGTTTACGACGAGTACGAGCTAGACTCGAACTACCAACGAACTGGCAACAAAGCCTACGACTCTCTCTACGTCGGCGCATCCATCCAGCTTGCCGGTCGGACTGCGTACCCTGTGATCTCCTACTACGAAGGAGATACGGTCTCTCAGGACACGCTCTACTACTCCGTTGATGCGGATGGCACGCTCTGGCAGTACATGTCGCTCAGCGGAGATTTTGAAGGTGCTGAGCTTCCCACCATCCCGCCGCGGTGGGTAAAGATCACCACAGGTGGGAATGAAACGTCCTGGACAGTTTTTGATTCCACGCTCAGCATTACGTTTCAAGGGATGCCATTCAGTCTCACCATGAAAGTCACCGGAGCAAAAGCGGGAACAGAAAGCATTACGCTGAATGGGAAAACGTACACTGCGCAGCGATTTAGTCAAAAGATTGAGGCGAACGTAGCAGGTGGATTTGCATCCTTTATGGGCGCCGATACAAGCGCGTATATCGCCGGCATTGGACGAGCAAAAAGCCGATCGTCCACAACGTTCAGTATCCCGATTGCCGGAATTACGAGTCGAGGCGGCATAGAAGCAATTCTCGTTCGCTACCGTGTCGCTGCCCAGTAAGCCGATCGTCTGACCAGAAGCCTTCGCAAGAGTTCGCAGCGGGCGCATTCTACCGAGAGCGCCCGTTTTTTCTTCGCTTTACGTAGTAAAGATCAAACGTTCCTGCCCGATTACTCGCGAAGAGGAGGTCGCCATTCGGAAGCACGCAGACATCCCGATCGTCTGCGGCTGAGTTGAGTTCCTCGAGCGGCACTGGCGAACCCCATACCCCAACGTGCTCAGCGGTCACGAACAAATCGAAGCCTCCCTTTCCGCCGAAGCCATCGGATGCAAAGAGAAGCGAATCGCGTCCGAGAAAGCACGGGGTGATTTCGCTCAAGGGAGATTGCTCGAACCCATCGAAGCGATAGGGTGCGCTCCAGTGGTTTTGCATCCAGTGGCTCATCCACAGATCGGTTGTTGTATCATGCTCGCCATCGGTTGCGGCAAAGGCAAGACGCTCTCCATCGGGAGAAAGAGCAGGAAACATCGCAAATACTCCGTCGCGATTTATCTCTGCAAGAGGTACAGCTGCGCTCGCTCTACGCACAGGCAACGCAGAACCAACAAGCTCGGCATATCGCTGCCGCTTTCCCAAAACGTATCGCTGTCCGACCCATCGCTCATTGGCAAATGAGACATAGACTATCGAGTCACCGAGAGTATCGAGCGCAGCAGGTAGCGACGAAGGAAGAAGCTCAAGGGGGCAATGCCGCCAGGCAAGGATGAGCAGGCACTTTCCATCGAAGCGAGCAAAGTAGAGCGTCGAGTCGCTCGGTGACCACGCTGGCGCAAATTCATCGGCTTCGGACGAGAGCGCAGCAACTCGCACAGGCTCGCTCCATTGTGCGCAGAGCGTCATGCTCAGCGCTACAGTGAGCGCAAGTATTTTTGGAAACATCACACTAGCAAAGCGAGCATGCATAGCAACCGATGGATTATTGTTACCTGCGCCATCATCGCGAGCTTCTTGGGTGCGTGTAATGACCAGTCGCGCCAGCCCGCAAGCTTGCCGCCACCAGGAAGCGATACGCTCTTTGAACTGCCGCCGTATCTCGCAGCCAGCGATGTTAGAACATACCGCGCCGACCTCAATGTTGATGGATGGCAGGATGTCATCGTGCTCGTTCAGCACTCGTCGCCTGCCAGTGGTGAAGGAAGCGACACGCTGTTTTTCTACACGTTCGACCGAACTATTGCACGCCATCGGCTCGTTGCTTCATATTCGGACTTCGGCATATCGGATGTAGCGATAGTGCACTACCCTAACATCAGCAGTGCCGCAATCATCGTCTCGCTCTACGGTGGTGGGAACGATGCAACATCCTACGGCAAGGCAATCCTGACATTGCACGATAGCACACTCCAAACGCTCGCCTATGCACCGTGGGGCAATCCAAGTATCGTCGAACTTGATTCGATGGTAGTAATGGTCATTCACGAAACGTACTCGGGTTCGCTGCCGCACGCCGATGCTGTCGAGTACGCCGATTCGCTGATCGCTGTCGGGATGCAAAACCATGCAACAGCATACGAACAACTTGTCGCAAGCTACACAACGTACATCCGAACGCAGCTTGATTCGATCGCCGTACGTCAGCACGAGATTGGACGACAGGGTTGGTACACCGTCGCCAGTTTGATCATGAGCCTTGCCAATCTCGAATCCAAGGGGAAGGGTGCGGTCGCTGCACGTGCAGTGATTGAGCGTGAGCTTCGGCGCTGGCGTCAGATGCCAGGTCACTATCGCTCCCTCCTGCGGGAGTTCTCCGAAACAGGAAGCGACGAATTTTCCTTCATTCGGTAACGTGGGTGGATGTAGATGCCCAGCCGTGCGAGCAGGTGCTGTACTGAAACGCGCAACACACCAATCCCATAGCGGAAACTGCGCCAGAAGTTGATCGAGGATGCTTCCTCGAAGTATCGCGTCGGACATGTGACTTCGGCAATTTCATAGCCAGCGAAAAGGATCTGGGAAAGGACTTCGTTGTCGAAGATGAAGTCATCGCTATTGAGTTCGAGCCGTATCGAGCGGAGCACGTGGCTGCTAAAGGCACGGTAGCCGGTGTGGTATTCGGAGAGTTTGGCTCCGATGAGCACGTTCTCCAGAAACGTGAGGAGCCGATTTGCGATGTACTTGTAGAGCGGCATGCCGCCCTTCCGAGCGCCTTTACCCAGAATACGCGAACCGAGAACTACTGGATAGATCCCGGCTGCGATAATGCTTGCCATCGGAGCGATGAGCTTCGGTGTGTACTGGTAATCCGGATGGAGCATGACGACGATGTCTGCGCCAAGCTCGAGCGCACGCGCGTAGCAGGTTTTCTGATTGCCGCCGTACCCACGATTGCGCTCGTGTACAATGATGTGGCGAATGCCGAGTTGCCGCGCAAGCTCGACTGTCCGATCGCTGCTGGCATCATCAACCAAGATGACTTCGTCCACGATGTGGTGCGGAATTTCAGCATAGGTGCGTTCAAGCGTCCGCTCAGCGTTGTATGCCGGGAGAACGACGACGACTTTTTTACCCTCGATCATATCGAGCAAATAAGCAGGTTGTGTACGGCACTGCAAATATCCAGCCCAGAGCACCAAGGGAGATGCTTTTGCATTTTTGCGCCGAGCGTTCTTCACAACATAACAGGTTTTGCATGGTTGTCGGAGTCCCCAAGGAAATCAAAGCCAACGAAAACCGCGTCGCAATAACACCCGGCGGGGTGGAAATGTTTGTCCAGCACGGGCACACAGTTCTCATCGAGAGTTCTGCAGGGGTTGGAAGTGGCTTTAGCGATGAGCAATATGCCAGGGCTGGCGCAGAGATTGTTTCCACAGCGCAAGAAGTGTATGCCAATGCCGAAATGATCCTCAAGGTCAAAGAACCGATCGCGCCAGAGTACGAACTCATTCGACCCGGCCAGGTAATTTTTACGTACTTCCATGCAGCTGCATCACGGGAGCTGACCGAAGCGATGCTTCGCTGCCGCTGCATCGGCATCGCATACGAAACAGTGCAAAAAGCCGATGGTTCGCTGCCGCTCCTTATTCCAATGAGTGAAGTTGCCGGGCGCATGGCGCCACAGAATGGCGCAAAGTATCTCGAGCGGACGATGGGAGGCCGCGGAGTCTTGCTCGGCGGTGTGCCAGGTACGCAGCCAGGAACGGTTGTGATCCTTGGCGGTGGAGTTGTTGGAACGAACGCTGCGAAGATCGCTGCGGGATTTGGTGCACGCGTAATCATTCTCGACAACAACCTCTATCGGTTGCGCTATCTCGACGATGTAATGCCCAAGAACGTTACCACGATGATGTCCACGCCTGAGAACATCCGAACCGTTATTCGTGATGCAGACATTGTCATCGGTGCTGTACTCATCCCCGGTGCGAAAGCCCCGTACCTTGTTACACGCGATATGCTCCCGACGATGAAAACTGGAGCAGTCATTGTGGACGTCTCCATTGACCAAGGAGGTTGCATCGAAACCACCCGACCCACAACGCACGAAAACCCAACATTTGTTGTTGACGGTGTCGTTCACTATGGGGTGGCGAACATGCCAGGTGCAGTTCCCTTCACTTCAACAATTGCGCTGACGAACGCGACTATCCCCTACGCACTCGAGCTTGCTGACAAAGGTTGGCAGCGTGCCGTCCGCGAAAATCGCGAGCTATGGCACGGCCTCAACTTCATTGATGGCCATATCACCTACCGAGCTGTTGCAGAAGCGTTTGGAATGAAGTACACCGACCCAGCCACTTTACTGTAGCGTCAATCATTCTCGTCCGGAGCACCTGGTGTTATGCGTTTTCCAGGTGGCGTGCTCTGCTGCTCGACCGCTGTCGGAGGTCGTTGTGGCGTTGTTGGCACTGTCTGAGGTGGTGCAAGTCGCTCTTCTGATCCGGAATCAAGTGGGATCGTGATTTCAGCAGGCGGTGGTGTACTTCCCGCGGGAGTGGATGATTTTCGACTGTCTGTTCGAGTGGCAAGGTAGTACGCTACACCACCGACGATTGCCGCCCCTACGCCAGCAGCTAGCCAGCGCATCGAGCGGGGCAATCGGCGTAGTCGTAATCGCCGGCGGGAGGATTCATCCTCGCGGAGACGCATCAGCACGTCGTCTTCGAACGATTCCGGTGCCTGTGCCCGCGGAAGTTGGTCGAGTAGGACGCGAAGCTGGGTCACTTGTTCAAAATCATCGGGCGCATTTGCCCGCGGAAGCGATTGAAAGAGCTCCGTAAGGCGGGACCCATGGTTTTCGTTGGTTTCGTTCATCATTGCTGTTTGCCATAGAGTTCTTCGAACAGATCGCGGAGCAATTCCTGAAGCATCGTCCGTCCGCGATTTATACGGGATTTGACCGTCCCAAGTTCCACAGCGCAGACCTCGGCGATTTCCTCATAAGTCAACCCTTCGATGTCTCGTAGGATAACCGCCTCTCGGAAGACTGCCGGCAATTTCATGAGGGCTTCCTGAATTCGCTGTGCAATGATGGTTGAATCAACTGCACGATCTGGGACGTACGTTACATCTGGAATGTCCCGTTCTTTCTCTTCCCCTTCCTCATCAGTTTCGACCAGTGGATGTGTTCTATGACGTCTGCGTTCATCGAGCATCGTGAGTGCGACGTTCCGCGCGATCGCAAACAGCCACGTCCGCAACCGTGCTCCGCGCTGGAAGGTCTCGATGAACCGATACACACGGATGAAGGTTTCCTGTGCAACATCGACTGCGTCATCATACGATCCAACGATGCGATAGGCAAAGTTCACCAGATCGTCTTTGTAGTAACGCATCAGTTGACGAAAGCCCTCCTCCTTCCGTTCTAAGAGGAGTTCGACGAGCGCTTGTTCGTCTATCGTAGAACGTCCCATAGACACTGCATTAGCAGGGTAGTTGCACGCAACGCCAAATTACAGAAGCAATTTTTCAATCGCAGAGCCCAGATGCTGTGCTATTTCGATCCGAATACTTGGTAGTGCGATCATTTGTGCCGATGGTGGAATGACAGCAAATGTAAAGCCCAGCTTTTCTGCCTCTTTCAACCGCATATCCATGCCCGCTACTTGGCGAAGTTCACCAGTCAGCCCCACTTCACCAATGGCAACAGCCTTCTCTGCCAGGGGCGAATTGCGGAGCGAGCTGATGACTGCAGCACAGACTGCAAGATCCACCCCAGGATCACGAACAGCAAGCCCTCCGGCAATGTTCAGAAAGACATCGGTATGGGAAAACTCCATTCCAAGCCGACGTTCTAAAACCGCCAACAGCATCTGCAACCGCTTCGTATCAAAGCCTGTTGCAATTCGCTGAGCGATTCCGTAGCCGCTTGGCACTACCAACGCTTGGATTTCCACAAGCAACGACCGTGTACCCTCTAGAATTGCCGAAACAGCCGTTCCTGGCTCAGAGTGGAGTCGGTGAGTAAGAAACACTGCACTTGGATTCGGCACTGTAACGAGCCCTTCGTTGCGCATTTCGAACACGCCGATTTCGTTTGTAGGTCCATAGCGATTTTTCGTCGCACGTAGGATGCGGTACGCATAGTTACCCTCCCCTTCGAATTGGATTGTTACATCCACCATGTGCTCAAGGACTTTCGGGCCAGCAAGCACACCTTCTTTGGTCACATGTCCAACAAGGAATACCGGAATGCCGGTTCGCTTTGCCCACTGTACGAGCTGACCAGCGCACGCCCGTACTTGCCCAATACTGCCTGGAAGCGACTCCATCTGCCGTGCGTAGAGCGTTTGTATGGAATCAACCACCACAAGGCCGGGAGTATAGCTCTCGAGTGTAGCGAGGATGTTCTCCAGGCATTGTTCGCTGAGCACTGCAACCTCTCGCCGTGCAATGTGTAGGCGCTCGGCACGGTATCGAAGTTGTTCGAGAGACTCTTCTCCGGTCACGTAGAGTGGCTTGTAATGAGCAAGTGCAGCACAGAGCGTGAGCATCAACGTTGACTTTCCTACACCTGGGTCTCCCCCAATCACTGTCACTGATCCTGGGACAATTCCACCTCCCATTACTCTGTCGAACTCATCAATACCACTACGAATGCGCTGAGCAGGCAACGTGGGAGTCTCCCCTAACAGCACAGGTGACGGAGCATTCCCTCGTGCCGAGGAGCGCTCCACTTCGACGAGTTCCTCCACTAGCGAACCCCACGCTCCACACGAGGGACACTTGCCGAGCCACTTGAGGGAACGATACCCGCACTCTTGGCAGACAAACACAGAACGTGATTTCATGGTAGTGCGCGGAGTGAACCTCTGCAATCGTTCATAGCAAGCTGGCGCTGCAACGATCTCGGTGCACACGCCGGCAGAAAGAGTGTAGCGCTGCCTCCACCTACGGCGAATATAGGTCAGCCGTCTCGTGGTGCGTAATTGTGGCACTCGGCAGATTACTTACGAAGATGCGCGGAGTGCTTCGGCTCCCCCAACGATTTCGAGCATTTCTTTTGTGATTGCAGCTTGCCGCGCTTTATTGTACTCAAGCTGGAGCGATGCGATTAAGTCGCGGGCGTTCGTTGTTGCATTATCCATCGCAACCATTCGTGCTGCATGTTCTGCAGCATGCGACTCAAGCAGTGCAGACCAAAGTTGCACGTTGACGTACTGCGGGAGCAATGCTTCGAGGATTTCTGCTCGCGATGGTTCGTAGATGTAGTCACCTGCGTCGCGTTGCTGCTCAGTTCCAACAGCCAGAATCGGGAGAATCTGCTTGCGCCGAACTTCTTGGCGCAAGATGGACCGGAATTCGTTGTACAGCACAAACACTCGATCGTACTGCCCGCTGATGAAGCCTTCCCCAACGTGCGGCGCAATCTGGAGAACTGTTGAAAACTCCAACCGCCCGAATACATCGGGCAATGCCAGGATCACCGTGTCTTTACGGCGTTGGAAGAATTGCACAGCCCGCTTACCCACTGCAATGATGCGGACCTGTGCCTTTGGGAATTCCTCAGGGAACTTCCGCTCGATGTAGTACTGTGCTGCTTTGAGGACATTCGCGTTGAATGCGCCGCACAGCCCACGGTCACTGGCAACGACGATGAGCAAAATCGAACGCACATCTGCGCGCTCTTCGAAAAATGGATGCGCAAAGCTATAGCGTTCAGCCTGTGCCAAATTCTGCAGTATCTCCGCAACTTTCGACGCATAGGGACGCGCAGCGATGATCGCGTTCTGCGCCTTCCGCAGCTTTGCTGCAGCGACCATCCGCATCGCAGAGGTTATCTGCGAGGTGTTCCGCACTGCAACAATTCGCCGACGAATATCACGCAATGTCGCCATAGCCTCTGCCTACAAGTATTGCCACGATGAAAGGAGAAAACGGCGGACGTAATCCTCAACAGCATCTTCGAGCGGCGTAACCTTGCGTTCAATGCCTATCGCTGCGAGCATTCGATCTACTGACTCCATGTCCGCACACGTATAGTTCTGGTATTGCGAGTGCAGCTCATCCGGCATAGGAATGTACACAATCGCTGGCTCTCGCTCAAGAGCTGCAAAGACCGCTCGTGCTAAGTCATTCCACGTGCGTGCAACGCCAGTTCCGACATTCACAATACCGCTGAGCGTGCGTTCAGTCTGCTGCGAGCGCAGCACATGCCAAACTAGCTCGACAGCATCGAGCACGTAGATGAAATCACGCTTCTGCTCGCCATCGCCAAAATCAGGCGAGGTACTCTCGAACAAATGCACTTTCCCCGTCCGCTGAATTTGGAGAAAGGATTTGTACACCATGCTCGCCATCGCCCCTTTGTGATACTCGTTCGGACCGAACACATTGAAAAACCGTAAGCCCACCACGCGATCGAGGACGCCGCGCTCCTCCACCCACCGATCGAAAAGATACTTACTCATCGCATATGCATTGAGGGGTCGTAGATCCAGCGTCTTCCCGACACTGTAACCTCGCTGCCCATCCCCATAGACCGATGCACTACTGGCGTAGAGAAACGGAATCCCGTGATCGAGCGCATATTCGGCGAGCCGTACGCTGTAACGATAGTTGTTCTCGACAAGGAAATCAGCATTGCGCTCGGTTGTATCGGTGCGAGCACCAAAGTGGATGATCGCCTCCAGAGTACCGAATGTATTGCGCTCGATTGCTGCAAGAAATTCCTCCGGTGATGCCAAGTATGCAAAGCGCTTACCGACGAGATTTTTCCACTTCTGCTCGCTTCCGAGCCGATCAACGACAACGACATCACCGATCCCTTCGTGGTTGAGTCGCCAGAGCATGGCACTCCCAATGAACCCTGCACCACCAGTGAGTGCGATCATTGCACAGCAGCAACAGTACGACGGAATCCTTCGACAAATGCACCAATGGCAGCGTCGAGTTTTTCCTTGATCTCTGGGGTGAGGTCCTTCGTCGTTGCTATTGCATCGAGCACATCTGCATGGGCGCTGTCGAGAAACTCGTAGAGTTCCTGCTCAAAGCGCTGGAGAGAGTCCACCGGCAGATCATCCACGTAGCCATTGGTGGCTGCATAGATGAGCGCGACTTGCTTTTCAACAGGTACCGGGCTATACTGTTTTTGCTTCATGAGTTCGACCAATCGGGCACCACGCCGCAACTGTTGCTGGGTAGTTTTATCAAGGTCTGAACCGAACTTCGCGAATGCTTCGAGCGCTCGATATTGTGCCAGTTCGAGTTTGAGGGGGCCAGCGACTTTCTTCATCGCTTTGATCTGCGCGTTACCACCGACGCGAGAAACCGAGATACCGATGTTCAGTGCTGGACGAATCCCTGCGTTGAAAAGGCTCGTCTCCAAGTAAATCTGCCCATCGGTAATGGAAATCACGTTCGTCGGGATGTAGGCGGAAACGTCACCCGCTTGCGTCTCGATAACGGGTAGTGCTGTCAACGATCCACCGCCACGCTCGTCGCTGAGTTTGGCTGCACGCTCGAGCAAACGACTGTGGAGGTAGAACACATCCCCGGGATACGCTTCACGCCCTGGCGGGCGTCGCAACAGCAGCGATACTTGCCGATATGCCGCAGCCTGCTTGGAAAGGTCATCGTACACGATGAGTGCATGGCGCCCACTGTCTCGGAAATATTCACCCATCGAAGCACCGCAGTACGGAGCGATAAACTGTAGTGGTGCCGGATCCGAGGCATTGGCAACGACGACAATCGTGTACTCAAGTGCACCGTACTGCTCGAGTGTAGCCACGACATTGGCTACGGTTGAGGCTTTCTGCCCAATGGCGACATAGATGCAGTAAACCGGCTTGATACCGCGCCGGGCTGCTTCTTCCGTATGAGTATGCCGTTGGTTGATGATTGTGTCGAGCGCAACTGCAGTTTTCCCTGTCTGGCGATCGCCGATGATCAGTTCGCGCTGTCCGCGCCCGATCGGGATCAAGGCATCAATTGCTTTGATTCCTGTCTGAAGTGGTTCCTTGACAGGCTGACGATACACAACACCGATTGCTTTCCGCTCTATCGGGAGCGAATGGGACGTCTCGATAGGCCCTTTGCCATCAAGTGGGACACCGAGCGGATTGACGACGCGCCCGAGCAATGCTTCACCTACTGGCACTGACGCAATCCGTCCCGTACGTCGGACGGTGTCACCCTCCTTGACCAAGCGATCATCGCCGAAGAGCACGACACCGACGTTATCTTCCTCCAAGTTCAGTGCAATGCCCATAACGCCGTTGGGGAATTCGATCAGCTCCGAGGCCATGCACTTGGTCAAGCCATAGACACGAGCGACACCGTCGCCCACTTGGAGAACAGTGCCGACCTCTTCGATCTCAGTTTCACGCTCGAAGCCTGATAGCTGTTTGCGGAGTATTGCAGAAATCTCTTCCGGACGAACTTCGACCATTGCCTGCTCCTTCCAATGTTCACGTGTTCGAAATACAGCTCGTGTGGAGTGCATCAACCGCGCTACACACCAGTGCCATCGGCTGATCCTCCGATAGCATCGGTGGCACCAAGTAGCTGCGCACGGAGACGCGCAAGTTGGCCGGCTACGCTTGCATCCAGCCGAATGTCACCACTTTTGATGACGATCCCACCGAGGATTGCCGGATTTACGGAAAACTCTAACTTCGGATGCGCACCGAATCGCCGCGCAATGAACGCTTCGATGCGCGGGACTAGGTCGCTGGGAAACTCCACAGCGGTCGTCACCGATGCGGGCACGATACCTGCCCACGCGTTGTAGAGTTCGACAAATTGCTCAGCGATTTGATCGAGAATGTTTTCGCGACCTTTGAGGCAAACCAGCTCCAGGAATGCGCCGAAGAGCTGGTGCGTTCGCTGAGCAAAGATCTCGCGGAGAATCGCCACCTTCCGTTCTGCTCCAATGACGGGATTGCGCAGTAACGCTCGGAGCGGTGGAGAGTGCGCAAATGCTGCCGAAAATAATTCGACCGACTGCCGGACTTGCTCTAGCGCGTCGTTCTGCTCGGCTGCTTCGAAGAGCGAACGTGCGTAGCGTTTGGCGACTCGAGCGTTCCGCATAGCGTGGTGATCAGTTCGTATGTTCTAGTTGCTCGATCGTTTGCTCGATCAAGCGGCGGTGGCGCTCGCTATCGAGTTGTTCAGCAAGAAGCTTCTGCGCAGCACGGAGCGCCAAGTCGGCAACCTCTCGCTGCAACTTCATGCGGGCATCGGCTGCCATGCGCTCGATTTCTCGTTGTGCCTCGCGAAGCTTTTCCTGCTTGACCTTTTCACCCTCTTCTGCAGCCCGTGCAACGATATGTTCAGCCTGCTCGCGTGCTTGGCGAAGCAGTTCAACCATTTCTGCATGGGCACGTTTCCGCTGCTCTTCCGCATCGGCAAGCAACCGCTGCGCCTCAGTGCGTGCCAGCTCGGCAGAGCGGAGAGACTCCGCGATCGTTTGCTCTCGTCGTTCCAGGGCGGTACGGAGTGGCTTGTATCCGAACCGTGCTAGTAGGAACAAATACAGCCCAAAGTTGACGAGCGTCCAGATAATCAATCCCGGACTTATCTGCAGCAATCCATCCATTGCGCGGGCACGAAATTGTTCGACAAGTTAGTTGGCGCCTCAGGCGCGATCGCAGCGTCGGTTACCCTTTGAGTGCAAGGAAGATGCAGACGACCAATGCAAAGAGCGCAACCCCTTCGATGAGCGCTGCGCCGATGATCATCGTCGTTCGAACATCACCAGCAGCTTCTGGTTGTCGCGCGCCTGCTTCGAGCGCTGCTGCTGCCAACCGGCCAATACCATTGCCGACACCCAACACCGTGATGCCACAGCCAATCCCTGCGGCAAGCCATGCAAGACCGTAACCGTCCATCGAAAACACTCCGAATAAGGTTCAACAAAAACACTAACCTGCGTACTGCTCATGGTGATCGTGGACATGGTCGCCGAGCGCCAGTCCTGTGAACACCGCTGTGAGCACAGTGAAAATGTACGTCTGCAAAAAGCAGACGAGCGTTTCCAACATGTAGATGAAAATCGAAAAGCCGACCGACATCGGCGCAACGAAGATCGAGCGGAAGTAAAAGATGAGCCCGATAAGGGAAAGCAAGATGATGTGCCCTGCGGACATGTTCGCAAACAAACGAACTGTCAGTGCAAACGGCTTGGTGAATAAGCCAAGGATTTCGATTGGGACCATGATAGGAGCCAAGTACACTGGAGCACCGCCGAGCAAGTGATGGAGCCAACCTTTGAGCCCGATCTCGCGAAGAGCAAGGCCGTTGATGACGAAAAACGCAGTAATCGCCAGCGCTGCTGTCGTACCAATGGAACCGGTCGCTGTGTGCATTCCTGGCAATAAACCGAGGAGGTTCAGCACGAGGATGAAAAAGAACAACCCTACAAAGTACGGCATAAACTGCCGCACCAAGCGCTCTGAGCGAAGGTTGGGGCGGACGATTTCATCACGCACATACACCACAACTGCCTCCAGCGCATTCTGGAGACCACGCGGCGGTTCAAGTGGATTGCGACGGTAGCGCCTGCCCGCCCACCAGAATAGACCCAGCACAATCACCATCCCGATCCACTGAAATACAACCAAGTTGGTCACGGACAGATCAAGTGTCGGTGATTTGCCATCACTGGTGCGGACAACGTGGCCATGGTGCAGTCGGTAGCTGCCTTGCTCTTCCATTGCTTTCGTGTTCCGGTAGAAATGCCATGTGCCCCCATCGTACAAAATCACCGGTAACACGTCTGAGGAGGTGAATGCGATGTTGAGTTCGTGATGATCACCAAGCTCCTGGAGAAGATGCGGAATGACCTGCGCTGGCGGTATTTCCGCTGCGTGTCCGTGCTGTGTTGCTAGGGTATCGTGTCCTGTTGAGCTCATCGGTTACCACACAGTAAACGGCACTCGTGCTCGCCGATAGCGGCGGCGTCGGAGAAGTGGTGTTTTAGATTTTTCGTGACGGGCGTGTAAAAAAAAAGCTTCCATGAGCACCATCACAAAGAACGAGACCATGAGCGTCAGCGCAAAAGCAAGTCTGTTGACCTCAAACGTCGTAAGAACAACGACAATGAGCACAACCATCGCAAAGAGCCGTAGCGCCATTGCTGTCAGCACCAGCGTTGTTGCTTGGTTGACAGGCAAGCGCTGTGCACGCCGCGCAACCGCAAGTCCTGCAGCGACATTTACCGCGCTCAGAAGAAAGCCCATCACAATCCCGAGCAGCACTGGCGATGGTTCCATCATTGCTCCCGCGAATGCGACGACTTCTCGCTCGTGGGCGTTCCCACCGAGTCTTTCGGCGTCAGCCGGCCAATTGCGCGGATGACATGCACAATCGCTGCAGCAATTCCCAGCACAAAGCCGACGATTGTCCACAGCGGCATCATCCCGCTTGCTCGATCGGCGTACCAACCCAGTGCCCCTCCCGCAAGAACAGTCACTGCAAGCTCGACACCGAGCGAGAGCAAGGGTGCAAGCTGGCCAATGACTCTACTGCGCAATGGGGAGTGCGATGGCGGTGCCACAAACGAACGCTCAAAGAACCTCGTTACAGGCTGCAAAAATATGGCAGCACAGCGCCACGCGCCAAATTTTCGTGAAATTGTTACGCCCGTTCCCCTAACATTCCGATCGGACGCAACGTCACCTGCCGCTGGAGCCGAAAGCGCTTGACCGCATAGCGTTCGAGGTGGTCACGCATCGCTTCGACCGAGTCGGTTATGAGCACAAGCTCTCGATCACGAGGGGAAATTGTACCTTCTTGCGCCATTTGCTCAAGAAGTGTCGCCACGAGATGCCAATAGTCGCTCCCCATGAGCACGACGGGGAAATGCTCAATCTTACCCGTTTGAATCAGCGTCAATGCCTCGAACATTTCATCGAGCGTTCCAATCCCACCCGGTAACACCACGAACCCATAAGAGTACTTGACCAGCAGCACTTTCCGCACAAAAAAGTAGCGCACGGTAATCCATCGGTCCAAATACGCATTCGGCTGCTGCTCATGGGGAAGCTCGATATTGCAACCGATCGAACGCCCGCCTGCTTCTTTTGCACCGCGGTTGGCTGCCTCCATCAACCCTGGGCCGCCGCCGGTCATCACAGTAAACCCTAAGTCCGCAACTGCACCTCCGACTGCCCGTGCGAGGTCGTAGTACGGATGACCTTCCTGAATCCGCGCCGATCCGAAGATGGTTATGCACGGCCCAACAAAGTGTAGTGCACGAAATCCTCGGAGGAATTCCCATCCTACGCGAGCAATGAAGCGCAACTCCTCCCATCGCCCGTGCGGACCAGTGAGTGCGTACCGTTCATCAGTACGCCGGTGGCCATTGACGCTCATGGCTAAAATCCTCGCCTGCGTAACTGTTCGACAATCCGATCGAGAAACACGTATTCGACGCTACCGAACTGTTGCCCAATGGGCATCAGGAGAAATTCACCCTCGCTTGCAATGAACCCTGCCTGATACATCGCATTGTCGAAGAGCGTCGTTTCCTCCGGTCGGAATTCGTTATCAACATCGGTAATGCGAATGAGTACCCCTATTGTCAGTGGACGTTGAAATGGCGGCAGAAACTGGCTCGCCAAGAAAAGCCACGGTATGCGGACGCGCAGCACGTAGCCTGTTGCGTTCTTTTCCGCATGCGCAAGGACATCCGCCATCGCTCGCATGCGTAGCCGTGTGAGCATGCTGCTATCGCTGGCCATCAAGCGTAGATTCGGCGGAACAGTTCGAAAATTCCCAAGCTGCACACCAATCCCTACCAGTGGCGCATCTGGCTGCTGCCGCAAAGAAACTCCGCGCTTTTCTCGGCGAAGTGCGATACTCGGCAGCACGCTATCTGCAGCGTAGAGGTCAAACCACAACTCAAGCCGATCAGCAGGGCAGCTATTGCATGTTCCGACGACAAGCTCATCATCGCGCACCTCGAGGGCGAGGTAGAGATAGTTCGAATCATATGCCCCTGCAAGGGACATCGCGCAATCCTCGGGCCCTGACCAGTAGAATGCACCACGTTCGACGTAATCAACACTGGTCAACACAGCACGCCGCTGGAATCCATGACTAGGCAGGAAGCCGCGCGGATATATCGGCACGACGCTCACGCGGCGTTCGAGCACGACGCTGCCCGACCGCGTCTGGGACCAGCGCTCGTACTTGCGAAGTTGCGGGTAGAAAAGCGTTTGCTCCAGCGTATAGCTCCCAATACGTTGGGTGCGGTATGCAGTGACCTCGACAAGGGCGATTCCATCGAACCGATAGCCAGTGATTCGCCAATCGAATTGCTGCAGCTTTTCTGTGATATAGCACACACCGTAGCGAATCGCCACCCCCACCTCCAGCGGCAATTCGATGAATCGGTACTCCTTGACCGCAATCCGAGTCAGAAAGCCATCAACATCGGCAAAAAGGTACACGTACATCCGCCGCGAGTTATCCCGAGTACGGCGAACAGCACAGGCAAGATCGTAGTTTCCATCTCCAGAGAAATCGCCCGCATCCCACGAGTAGAAGCGATAGTCATCGCCAGCGAAGCTATCGTCCAAATCGGCGATGAGTTCGCGATCGAAATACGCTTCAAGTTTGGCGTAGAATTCTGCGCGCGTCATTCCCTGCTGCGCAGCCGCATGTGCAGATGCAATCAGACACAGCAGCAGTACAATCCAACTACGCATTTGCAAGACGAGCAATTGTTTCCTCCGTCATGCGGTAGAGCTGCCACTGCGGTAAGCGTTCGGCACCCAGCGATGCATAGAAGCGATGCGCAGGCTCATTCCAATCGAGGACGATCCACTCCATCCGCCCACATCCGTGCTGATGCGCTCGCCGTGCAAGCTCTTGCATGAGTGCTTTCCCAATCCCCTGGCCACGCCAGCTCGGATGGACAAAGATGTCCTCTACGTACAGCGTCGGCCGAGCAAGGAAGGAAGAGTACGTTTCCAAATAGATGCAGTATCCGCAGACATAGCCGTCCACAAGAGCAACGAGCGCCCGGTATCGCGGAGACGTTTGCTCAAAGGCATCTCGGTAAAGACGCTCGCGGGCGGCTGCATCAGGTGGATCGAGATGCTCGTACTCTGCAAGCGCTGCGATTAGCTCGACGAATGGCTCGAACAGCTCCGGTCGCAGTGGTTCGATGGAGCGGTGGCTCATAGAGTTGCCGCGACGTCGTCTGGTACTTCGATCTCCATCATGAGCATCGCCGATGCGATGGTCTTCCCTTGCGCATCGAGTTTTAGCGAAACAGTTCCCCCACCGCCGAGCGCGTTGTGCAGCACAAAGTTGAGTGCCCACAGATTCGGTAGCTCGTAGCGCTCAACCGGCCCATAGCAAATTCCCTCGAAGTACGCTTTCACCCGTTCAGGTGTCAAGTAATCGCGCAGAAGTGGATACCACTCCTTGCGGTACGCAATGACACCGCAGTTGGCAGCATCACCTTTATCGCCGCTGCGTGCATGAGCAAGTTTGTAGAGTGGTACTCGTGCCATCGTAGGTCGGTTAACAAGCAGTGATGATGAACTTCTCTAATTGCAAACCTACGGCGTAGCTGCCTTCGAACGACGGAGGAGATAGCCGAGCACAAATGGAACGAGTAGAGTCGTCAGCATCACCATCACCATGATTGCAGAGTATTCCTCAGCTGTCACCACACCGATACTTAGTCCGACGGACGCAAAGATGAGTCCAACTTCCCCACGTGGTACCATTCCCCAGCCTACTATCCATCGTCGTACTGAACCAGCAACAAGCCCGGTTACAAGTTTTCCCGCCACTGCGACTGCAGTGATGAGCAGACCTGCGATCACAACTTGGGGGGATCCAAACGTCCGCAAGTCAACACTGAAGCCTGTCATCACAAAAAACATCGGCACAAAAAAGTACGCCATCGGTTCGATGAGCTCCTCAACGTGGTGCAAGCGGTACGCTTGGAGAATTTCGCTCAATCGCACCGAGGGAGGACCTTCGAGCGATGGAAGGACTTCCTTTTCGATTCTCTCAACAATCTCTGGCGCCTGGTACATGGCAAAATAGACGCGATCGAGAATCAGCCCCGCGCCGAATGCACCAATGATAGGCGCTAAGTCAACAAGGTAGGCAAGGTATGATGCGAAAAAACAGAACGCCGTCGGAACGGCAAACTTCATCGTCGTCGACGAACTCAGCCGTGCCATCCACGTGGTGAGAATCGGTGCAATCCGACCGCCGATGACCAGTGCACCGACAAGGAAAATGAGCGACTTTGCAACGATGAGGAGAATACTGGCTAACTCTAGTGTTCCCGTCTGCACTAATCCACGGACCACCGCCAGAATAATAACCCCAAGCACATCATCAATGACTGCTGCTCCCAGGATGATGTTCACCTCGGGACTAGACTGCACACCAAGGTCGCGGAATACCCGCACAGAGATACCCACCGAGGTTGCCGTCAGCGTTGCGCCGAAGAAAATATGCGCGTTAATGCTCTGCTCTGGAAACAGAAGTACCCCGAGGAAATAGCCACCGACAAATGGCAGAACAACACCAGCTGTGCCGACGAGGATCGCGCGAGCACCGACGGTCCGGAACTGCTCCAAGTTCGATTCCAGGCCGATTTGGAAGAGCAGGATGATCGTCCCCACCTCAGCCAAAAACTTCATGACGGTGCTCGAATGCATCGGCTCGAGCCAATGGAATCCAAGGAGCGTCAGACCGCTGAGTACAATGCCCGCCAGTATTTCTCCAAGCACCGGTGGCTGCCCAAGTCGTTCAATGGCGCTGCCGACTCGCGCAGCAATGAGAACAACTGCAATCCACCCAAGCGAGAGAAAAATCTCATCGGGCGTGCTGCCCCCACTTGCAGCATAGGCTTCGACGGTGCTGAAAGCAAGTGCCACAGCAGCGATCAGCACCCACAGACGTCGCCGGCGCACAAAAGCAAGCATAACCTCTAACCTTGGTGGAATCCAAGACGAGCGCGAAAGTACTCAACGGTGCGGCGCAACCCTGCCTCACGCGATACCTGCGGCTCCCATCCCAAGAGCTCACGAGCACGTCGAATATCTGGCTGGCGAACTTTTGGATCATCCTCCGGTAGTGGCTGGAATTCGATTGGGCTTGAGGAGCCGACCAGATCCCGAATCTGCTTGGCAAGTTCGAGCACAGTTACCTCGTCGGGGTTACCAAGATTCACCGGCTCAACGATGGAGGAATGCAGCAGACGCACGATTCCTTCGACCATATCGCTCACGTAGCAAATCGAGCGCGTCTGTGAGCCATCACCGAAAACCGTGATTGGCTCACCACGGAGTGCTTGCGTCATGAAGGCAGGAATCATGCGCCCATCGTTGATACGCATCCGTTCACCATAGGTATTGAAGATGCGAGCGATTCGCGTATCCAGCCCGTGGTAGCGATGGTACGCCATCGTCATCGCTTCTGCAAAGCGCTTTGCTTCGTCGTACACGCCGCGCACTCCGATCGGGTTGACATTTCCCCAGTATTCCTCTGGCTGAGGGTGCACGAGTGGATCGCCGTAGACTTCGCTCGTGCTTGCAAGCAGAAAGCGCGCACCTTTTGCTTTGGCGAAGCCAAGTGCCTTATGCGTGCCCAACGAACCGACCTTGAGGGTCTGGATTGGGTATCGCAGGTAATCCATCGGCGATGCCGGTGAGGCAAAGTGCAGGACGTAGTCCACGCGTCCTTCGACGTACAAGAATGTCGTGACGTCGTGGCAGATGAAACGAAACTTCGGGTGCCCGAATAGGTGTGCGATGTTATCTGCTGAACCAGTGATGAGGTTATCTACGCAGACAACCTCATCCCCTTCAGCAAGGAATCGCTCACACAAGTGCGACCCTAAAAACCCTGCCCCACCAGTAATGACTAACCGAGCCATCGCATCAATCTCTCTCTGTGCCTCACGCTGCGAGCATTCCGAGGACAACGGCAATCTGCCGGCCAAGCCAGATATACGCACCCACGAGTAAACCCCATGTGAACGCTACAGGGAACCATGCCCGTGACTTGGGATGCCGACGCAACACATCAAACCGCTCGGCGCATCCGCACGAGGCGATGTCATCCCACGTTACGTTCTCCGGGAGTCGCTGGAGCTTCGTCGCACACTCGAGGATACACTCAACACGCCGTAGCTGGCGGCGATAGTCATACCCCCACAGCGTAAGCAGTATCACGTAGAGCTGGTACTGCGTCAGCGTAAATGCAGTGCGGGGTGCTCCTTCAAACTGGAACCAGAGAAGGGGAAGCCAGCAGACTCCTGCCAGCCCGAACGCCAAGCGGATGAGCATTCCAAGAAGACGACGCTCATGACGCCAAGAACCATCAAGCTGCTCAAGCTGCGCGCGCACGCTGTGCTGTGTCATTGCAACAAGCGCGGGTTACTCGGTCGGCTCGTTTTGCGGTTGCTCAGTTGCCGCTGCTTTGCGGCGTTTGCGCTCGGCGCGCTTTTCCTTGTTGCGCCAGTAGCGTGCCAGTACTCGCTCACGATGCTCGGCAACAAGCCGCTCGATTTCCTCAGCCGGACGCCCTTGCTTTTGCAGTGCACGCCGCAGGAGGACCCCATCGTAGTGAAAGATGTTGCGGACGGTCTGGCTCATTTGCGCGCCAACATCAAGCCAGTAGATTGCACGCTCATGATTGACGCTGATGGTCGAAGGTTGCGTCATCGGGTTGTAATACCCAAGCCGCTCGATGAACTTCCCATCGCGCTTGGTGCGAGCATCGGCTGCAACGATGTCGTAGAAGGGGTCGTGCGTTCGTCCACGACGACGTAAACGGAGACGGACCATAGAAAAGGTTGCACAGAATGTGAAACATTGCACTCGGTGCGATCTGCCGTAGCTCGGCTGTCCCTGCGGACAGACGCTTTTCAGCTACCGTAGCACGCTGGCTACGCTCTGATCCACGACACTCACACCCGCGTTATGAGCGTTTCCAGGGTGTGCCCATCATCGCCGGAAGGTTGCGGAGCTTGACTTTCCCGGTCGTGACGGCACGCATGAGCTTTTGCATTTCCTCGAACTGCTTCAGGAGGCGATTGACGTCTTGAATCGTCGTACCACTTCCCCGTGCGATACGCAATCGGCGCGAGCCATTGATGATGCGTGGATTGCGACGCTCCTGGGGAGTCATCGAAAGAATCATCGCCTCGATTTTCGTAAACGCGCGGTCGTCAATCTCGACGTTCCGCAGGGCTTTATCCATGCCTGGCAGCATACCGAGCAACTCGCGTATCGAGCCCATCTTCCGAAGCATGCGGAGTTGCTCGAGAAAATCTTCAAACGTAAACTCGCGCTTGCGAATTTTCTCTTCGAGTTCGGCTGCTTTTGCCTCGTCGAACTCCTGCTGGGCACGCTCGACAAAAGAGACGATGTCGCCCATTCCCAAAATGCGCGATGCGATGCGGTCTGGATGGAAGGTCTCGAGCGCCTCGAGCTTTTCGCCGGTGCTCACAAATTTTATCGGCTTGCCGACGATGAGCCGAATCGATAGTGCTGCGCCACCACGTGCATCGCCGTCGAGTTTACTGAGGACGACGCCCGTCACGCCGACGCGCTCATCGAACGTCCGTGCCGTCGTGACAGCGTCCTGCCCAATCATCGCATCGCAGACAAAGAGCACCTCCTGCGGCTTGATCCTTTCCCTGATGGATTCGACTTCTCGCATCATCGTGTCGTCAATTGCCAACCGCCCAGCAGTATCCACGATGACGTGCGTCCGCGCGAACTTCTTCGCGTAGTGGAGCGACTCCTCCGCAATGTTGACTGGATCGGCACCATCCATCGAAAACACAGGCACGTTGATTGATGATGCCAGTGTCTTGAGCTGCTCGATCGCTGCGGGGCGATAAACGTCCGCTGCGACAAGCAACGGCTGTTGGCCTTTCTTCCGCAACAGTGCAGCAAGCTTTGCAGCGAATGTCGTTTTCCCCGAACCTTGCAAGCCGACGACCATGATGACCGTCGGTGGTGCCGGAGCATGGATGAGCTCGCTTTTCGTTGTCCCCATGATGGAAACCAGCTCATCGTAGATGATCTTGACGATGAGCTGTTCGGGCAAGACCTTGCCTTTGACCTCTGTCCCTATCGCCTTTGCCTTGACATCCTCGATGAAACGCCGGACGACCTCGACGTGCACGTCCGCATCGAGCAGCGCACGCCGCACCTCCGCGAGCGCATCAGCGATGTTGTCCTCTGTGATGCGTGCTTGGCCGCGGAGCCGCTTGATCGCTTCTTCGAGTCGTGCCTGGAGACTTTCGAACATGGAACTCTTCGGTCACTTCCGTAGCAGCAAGGCTGCAAAAATACAGGAGCGTCTCAGTTCGAGGGGTGATACGCTGGGTCGTAGAAGAGAGGGTATCGCTGCGGATCGGCTTCGTGCATCAACTCGTACACTGCGCGGAAGATGTGCTCAGCTTCTGGTTTGGACCAATAGTTCCCATCGGTTCCATACGCGGGTCGGTGCTCAGCAGCACTCAGTGTCCGTGGGGGTGAATCGAGATAGAGGTATCCGTGCTGCCGCTCGAGGACCTGCTGGAGCATGTACGCAGTCGTTCCGCCGGGGACATCTTCGTCCACGAACACAATCCGACCGGTTTTCTTGAGCGACTCAACGATGATGCCAGGACGGTCGAACGGGATAAGTGTCTGGACATCAATGACCTCCACGTTGATGCCGCAGTCGGCTAACTGTTCAGCTGCAGCAAGTGCAATTCTGCAGAGTGCGCCATAGGTGACAAGCGTCACATCGGTTCCCTCGCGGAGTATTTCCGGCACACCCAGCGGAACGGTGAACTCGCCAATATTCTCGGGCAGCCGCTCCTTGAGACGGTATCCATTGAGCACTTCGACGATGAGTGCTGGTTCATCACTCCGGAGCAAGGTGTTGTAGAACCCAGCTGCACGCGTCATATCACGTGGCACACAGACGTACATCCCGCGCACCAGGTTGATGATTCCTGCCATCGGCGAACCGCTGTGCCAGATGCCCTCAAGCCGATGACCACGAGTGCGGATGATGACCGGTGCTTTCTGCCCTCCTTTGGTTCGCCATTGAACAGTTGCGAGATCATCGCTCATGATCTGCAGCGCGTAGAGGAGGTAGTCGAGGTACTGCACCTCCGCGATCGGACGCAGCCCCCGCATCGCCATCCCGATTGCTTGCCCGACGATCGTACACTCGCGAATGCCGGTATCACTGACGCGTAGCGGACCGAAGACCTGCTGCAACCCTGCAAAGCCTTGGTTGACATCGCCGAGCCGGCCGACATCTTCACCAAACGCAATCACGCGGGGATCGCGCTCGAGCCAATATCGGAAGTTCGCATTGAGCACCTCGAAGCCGTTGACCAGCGGCGATGCATTTGAATACACTGGCTTGACTTCTGGAACGAGCTCTGCTCGCTCATCCGATTGACTGTAGAGACACGAGCTGTACCGCTCCCGTTGCTGCTCATCCATGCGATCGCGCCATTCGATCAGCCGTGCTGCCGAAGGCAGTGGCTCACCGTACGTAGCCCGAAGTGCATCGTGGATTGCGGCAAAGTAGTCCGCGCGAAATGGCTCCCGGAGCGAGCGAAGCGTCTCGAGCACACGCTGGAATTTCTCCGGCTGGCGGCTTTCGCGCTGGAGTGCTTCGACCATTGCGATGACTTCCTGCAGCTCTGCACGAATCGGCGTAATGTAGGCATTCCATGCGCGCTCTTTTGCTTCGACAGCCTCTGCTTCGGCGTGCTGCTCCAATGCTGCCAGTTCCTCCTCGGTTGCAATGCCTTGCTCCAAAATCCATTGTCGCATCCGGCGATTGCAGTCATGTTCTGCTTCCCACTGGAGCCGTTCCTTGGTCTTATAGCGCTCGTGCGAGCCAGAGGTCGAGTGCCCTTGCGGTTGCGTAAGCTCGACGACATGGATAATCGCTGGAAAGCCTTCCTCTCGGACGCGCTCTGCTACGTGTGCGTAGAGTGCAACCAAGCGGGGATAATCCCAGCCCGGGACCGTGTAGATGTCGAAGCCTTGCCTATCGCCGGCTTTCCGCTGGAAGCCGCGCAGCAGTTGACTCAAGTTGCCGCCGGTGATCTGGTATTCGTTCGGAACGGAGATGCCGTACTCATCATCCCAAATCGAGATAATCGCTGGCGCACGGAGCACACCGATTGCATTGATTGCTTCCCAGAACATTCCTTCTGCACAGCTTGCATTGCCGATCGTCCCCCAAGCGATTTCCCGCCCATGATGCGAAAATTCAACCATCTGTTGTAACTCAGGGATTTCGCGATAGAGGCGGGATGCATATGCCAAGCCAACCAAGCGAGGCATCTGCGATCCCGTCGGCGACACATCGGCCGAGGAGTTCTTCAGATCGGCAATTGGTTTCCACCTTCCGCGATCATCCAGCATACGGGTGGCGAAGTGCCCATTCATTGAGCGACCAGCCGACGATGGCTCCAGCTCGACGTCAGCGATGGCGTAAAGCTGCGCAAAAAATTCCTCGATGGTCGCCATGCCAGTGGCGAACATGAGCGTCTGATCGCGATAGTAACCCGCGCGGATGTCACCCGGCTCGAATGCACGTGCCATCGCGACCTGTGGGACCTCCTTCCCGTCGCCGAAGATGCCAAACTTTGCCTTGCCGGTAAGCACCTCGCGCCGACCGAGTAAACTTGCTTTTCGGCTGGCGACGCAGAGCGCGTAGTCGCGGAGAATCTCCTCCGGTGGCGGCAGGTACTGCTCGACGTCCAACTGCAATGGCGCACCATTGGCAGTCGCAATGGTGCCAGCATCGTTACTCGTTGATACAGGAGTGCGTTTCTGCTGTGCCATGCAGTGGAAGAGGACATGCTGACAACACCAAGCAAAGATACGGCGCGGTTTTCATCATGCTCGTAATTTGCGCAATGCGATCTACCACCCTCGCGTTGCTGCTGGTGCATGCACACTGCCGTTGACGTTGTCATCATTCACCACAATACGCTCGAACTCACCAGCCGCTGTATTGCATCGCTGCAGGTGTCTCCGCAGCGGCAGCTGGTCGCTTCCATAACGCTCGTGGATAATGCATCCTCCGATTCGAGTGCGGAGATCCTCGCCGCGCAGTACCCCGCAATTACAGTTCGACGACTCGAACGACCGCATAGCTACGCTGCCGCATGTAATATTGGGGCACTCGCAGGCAGCGCACCGTACGTTCTGCTTTCGAACTCCGATGTGGAGTTCGATCCCAACGTTCTGCAGGTCTGCGTTACCCATATGGAGCGATTCCCTAATGTCGGCGTCTGTGCTGGCAATCAACGCTATCCGGACCAGCGGCCGCAGCGAAGCTGGGGGTACTTCCCTGGCTGGGGGGAGATTGCTGCAACGATCGGTGGAATCGAGTTCCTCCACAATTGGCGTGGGCACCGCCAGCGCCAGTGGCGCGCCGTTCCATACTGCGACGGTGCTGCACTCTTCTGCCGGCGGAGTGCCTACGAACAACTCGGAGGGATGGACGAGCGTTTTTCGTTCTTTGCCGAGGATGCCGACCTCTGCTACCGCATGTGGCAGCATGGCTGGCATTGCCACTTCCTTCCTGAGGCGTCAATTGTCCATCACCGCGGAGGGACGCGTCGCCGGACGTTCGAACAAGCGATCGCTTCTGAACGGAGGAACATAGCTGCAAAGCTGCAATTTGTTCGCTTCCACCACCCACGCTCGGAATACGTAGTAGCGCTAGGCTATTGGCTAGCGCTGCAGCTCGGCAGCATGTTCGATCGCATCCGTTACTCGATGGGCGCGTACTCTCAGCACGAGTGGGAGTTTCGCACTCGCATTCGGCGTGAGCTTGTTGCATTTCTTGCAGAACGCCTGTGAAGGAGCATATGCAGAATTCCAGCCACCAACTCTACTTTGCCGGCGTCAATCCAACCCTCGAGGCACTGAGTGCCTCCGAGCATGCGGTCGAAAAGATTTTCATTCGTCACGGCGCGAGCATACCTCCGATGATTGCTGCATTGGCTCGCCAGCAGATGGTGCCTGTAGCAACACTGTCGCGGGAAAAGTTCGACCGTTTGGCACGGCAAATCGGTGCCACCAAGCACCACCAGAACATCATCGCGCTTCGGCGAGCATACCAAATGTTGAGGTGGGATGATGTCCTTGCGCTCAGCAATCGAACGCCCCCTCCCATCGTCGTTGCGTGCGATCAAATCACCGATCCCCACAACTTCGGCGCGATCATCCGGAGTGCGGCAGCTGCGGGTGCTGATGCGGTCGTCGCCCCAATCCACAACAGCGCACCGATGACCGCTGCAACTCTTTCAGCTGCCAGCGGTGCAATCGAACACATTCCCCTTGTACGTGTGCGTTCGCTTGTGACCGCGCTTGCAGATGCACGGGAGCGTGGCTTCGCGATTATCGGCACCGCAGCTGATGGTGAGCAGCTCTACACTGCCCCAATCTACGATTGTCCGCTGATCGTGGTTATTGGCAGCGAGGGAAGCGGCATCCGGCGGAGCATCCGCCGCCTTTGCGATCGGTTGGTTCGCATCCCACTTGCGCGGCCAATCGAGTCGCTCAACGCCAGCGTCGCTGCAGCTGTTGTTCTCTTCGAGATTCGGCGGCAGCGTACTATGGGATAAACCGGTACGGCATCAGCATCAAGATCGGCTCATGCTGTGCCAGTTTAGCAGCGGCCAGCGCTTGGCTTATCTCTTCGCTTGGAGTCTTGCCGACCAGTCGGGCAAGAGCGGCTTTCCAGCGCGGAATGCCTGCCAGTGCCAGCGCAGCATCAGCGTCATCATCGCCATCGCCCGAGAAGCTTCGAATCGCGCGGACGATGAGCGTCGCAAGGTCCTCTTGCTCAGGGAAGAACTTGATGATGGGGCGCTTGCCTGCTTCCACTCCGATGCGTCGTTTGGCAAGCTCGATCGCATCCGACAGCCCACCGATGACATCTACCAAGCCCCGCTGCTCTGCTGCTTGGCCAGTCCAGACTCGTCCCCGTGCTACTGGACGGATTTCGCTAACCGAGCGCTTCCTGCTGGCAGCGACACGCTGGAGAAATCGCATGTAGATCGTATCAATGAGCCGATCGAGCGTTTGTCGCTCCACTGCCGTTGTGGGCAAGACACCGTTCATGAACAGTGCATTGCGATTAGTTGCTACTGTATCGAACGTTACCCCGATTAAGCCGAAGAGCTTGCTGAAGTTCGGCAACGCAGCGATCACCCCGATTGAACCGGTGATGGTTTCCGGCGAAGCAATGATCGTGTCGCAGCCGGCTGCGATGTAGTATCCGCCCGATGCAGCAACTGCACTCATAGAAGCATAGACCGGCTTTTTGGCACGCGCGCGTTGGAGTTCGGTCCAAATTTCTTCGCTTGCTTGCGCAGAACCGCCCCCGGAGTTGATACGGAGGATAATTGCCTTGATCGTTGTATCGTCGGCTGCTTTGCGGATGTCTTCGCAGAGCGAGCTTGAGGCAATTTCCGTCGTTGTACCGCTCCGCTTGTCGCTTCGGATTGTGCCTTCGGCAGCAATGATCGCGATCGCTTTGCGCTCATCTACACTCGTGCGAGTCTCACGACGAGCGTAGCTTGCGTAGCTCGATGGCCGTACTGTGCGAAGCTTTGCGGTTGAGTCCTTGCCGAGCGTGCGGCTCCGCACACGATCGGTAAACTGCTGCTCGGTAGCGATTACATCGGCAAGCCCGGTGCGCAGAAAATCTTCTGCCTGATAGACTCCTTCGTCGAGTAACTCTTGGACCTGCGATTGGGACATCCGGCGCGCACTGGCAACGTCGGAGACAAAGACGCGATAGACTTGCTGGAGAATCTCCCGAATCTCCTCTTTTGCCGGAGGGCTGAAGTTTGTGCGACTGAACTGCTCTGCAGCCGATTTGTACTCCTCACGCTGAATCACCGTCCAGCTAATCCCAAGCTTATCGCTGAGATTTTTGAAGAACGGAATTGCACCGCCCAAGCCATTGAACTCAATCGTTGCCAGCGGTGCGACGAAAATCGAATCCGCAACGGAAGCAAGGTAGTAATCGCTCTCCGACCCGCCATCGAGAAACGCGTAGATCCACTTTCCCGAGCGTTTGAATTCGACAAGTTCATTCCGAATTTCCCTCGATTGCGCAAAGCCCATTCCACGCGTTCGACGAATGATGATGCCGTCAACCTTCCTATCGACGGCTGCGTAGCGGATCGCGGTGATCACATCGAGTAAACTTGCCGACTTCGATTCACCGAACAGCGAGGTTGTTGAATACTGCTCCTCGCGAACTCCTCTGGGGAAATCGAGCACTAACACAGAGTGTTCGCGCACCGTTGGCACCTCCTCGGAGCTTCCTATCGAAAGCGAACCTGCCGACGAAATTCCTACCACAACGAGTCCAACGAGCAGGAGTATCCCAATCACAATCCCAAGCAGTAGCGCTACCAGAACTGCAAGCACAATCGGCCACCGCGAACGATTCTGCCGGGGTGGCACTGGGACGGACATCGGAGTTGTTGCCATTCGAGCCTTGGCCAAATGTTGACATAGTTCTGCGCAAATGTACGTCTGTAGCTGCCATAGGTTTCATCGTTTCACTCAAGACTGTGTCCGAACCGTTCATTCCACAGGTTGATTCCCGCGCATATACCTACGAGCTACCGCCAGAGCGAATCGCGCAGCACCCGCTCCCCGTGCGTGACGAAAGCAAGCTCCTTGTCGCCGACGCACGAACGCATACGATCAGTCACCATAAATTCTACGAGCTCCCAGCGCTACTGCCAGAAGGGTCGTTCCTGGTGCGCAACACAACGCGTGTTTTGCCTGCACGAATCATTGCCCGCAAGCCAAGTGGTGGACACGTAGAGCTGCTTCTCATCGCACCATCGGATGGGACAGCACCCGCTGAAGCATTGGCGCAATCGAAGAGCACGTGGAAATGCATGATCGGCGGGCGTCGCATCCGTGCAGGAATGGTGCTCGAGGCAACAAGCAACGAAGGCGGTCTATCTGCACGTATTCTGGAAGTGGCGGAAATGCTCGCAACGGTAGAGCTTTCCGCGCAGCCGCTGACATCCACGCTTGCAGAGCAGCTTCTCCACCTGGGAAACGTTCCGCTGCCGCCCTATATCCGCCGCGAGCCAACCGCCGAAGACCTCGAGCGCTACCAAACCATCTACGCGCAGACCGAAGGCTCGGTAGCAGCGCCGACTGCTGGGCTTCACTTTACCGAACGTGTTCTCGATGCACTCTCCCGTAACGGCGTGGAGATACTCGACGTAGTGCTCCATGTCGGGCCAGGGACATTTCAACCGCTCCGCAGCGAAAACGCAGCGCATCACACGATGCATGCCGAACGCATCCTCGTCGAGCGATCAGTGATTGCGCGCCTTCGGGAGCTGGTTGCCGAGCGTGAACGGTTCTGCATTTGCGTTGGGACTACCTCCGTCCGCACCGTTGAATCACTCTACTGGTTCGGAGCTCGCCTCATTGTTGATCCCGGTGTGCCACCACAGCACCTTACGCAAGAGGAGCCATATTTGCCGAAGCTTCTTGAGCGCACTATTCCGGCTGAGCACGCCCTCGATGCACTCCTAGATTGGCTTGACCGTACCGGAGCGAGCAGGTTCGAGGCGTCAACGCAACTTTACATTCTCCCTGGCTACCGCTCTCGCATCGTGGACGGGATGATTACCAACTTCCACCAGCCGCAGAGCACATTGCTGCTACTTGTTGCAGCGTTCATCGGGCCGTGGTGGCAGACAATCTACCACGAGGCACTTTCCAACAACTACCGTTTTCTGAGCTATGGCGATGCCTCACTGCTGATTGCGCCGCGCACTACTGCCGCCAGTCGGTGATACGCCGCCGAAGCAGGAATCGAGGCGTCACGAGCGCTTCAATTCCTGGCGGGGCCTCGATGGTAGGAACAAGCAAATCTCCACGACGTTCGAGCTGTACAGGTGGAACGACTACCCGCACTGGGATGCTATCACTTTCGAGGAAGCGCTCGATACTGCGCAGTCCGCCACGGAGCAGAGCTGTAACATGCGATGGTACAAGCTGCTCCCCCGCAGGCAGCGATACGTTCACCGGAACGTCATAGAGCGTCAGTTCTCCGACTGGCTCGATAGCAGCTTTGACCAGAACCCGCTCCGGCAAGACCCGTACAATCGGCGATCGTTCCAGCGGGACAAGCGTGACCACTGATCGTCGCTCGCTTTGATGAACACGCTGCTCGGTTGGCCAAGAAGAGATTGAATCCACCACCCGTGCAGATCCAACAAGGACCGCAGAATCTGGTACAACCACCATCGGCGGCACAAGGACGTAGCCATCGGCAGCGCTGACTTCAATGCGCGGGAGCACTGGCACTTTCTTCTGCACGAGGACATCGAGCCGATAGTCAATCGCCGATGGCTCGATCCGTACTACACGCAGCGGCACTGCTGTGCGAAACTGTGCGCGCATTTCAGCTTCCGTGAGCGTTCCTTCCTTCGTGCGGGGTGGGAGCTCTACAGCGATGCGAATGGAGCGATCGAGGTAGAGTGCGTTGAGCAGATTCCACCCGCTTCCCCGAACTGTCACGTACACTTCGGCTGGCAATGGAATTTCAAGCGATCGGTCTGCAGGTACGCGAACATCGAGCGGTACAGGAGCAGTTACATCATACTCCGCCTGGAGCGTGATGTACAGCCAGAGCAGGGCGCTCAGCAGAAGCGAAAATGCTGCCGTGCGTATCGAAATGCGCATCGCTAGCTACCGCACGCTGTGACGTCGGACAAGGTACTCGCGCAGGGCACGGTCGAATGCTTGATCGGTGATAACCTGCAAGAAGTCAACGTTCGTTGCGTAGCAGGTTGCTTTGAGCTGCTCGATAAAATCCTGCATCGCATCAGCGTACGCACTGCGGAGCTGGAGTGGCTGGGTGACCATTTCCTGGCCGGTCTCCATATCACGGAAGGTCGCTGCCAGCCCGAAGCGGAAATCTAACTCGCGGCGATCGAGAACTTGGATGGCGATAACTTCGTGCCGCTGGTGTCGTAAGTGCTTGAGTGCTGTGGCCACGCGTTCCACGTCATCGAAGAAATCACTGAGCACAATCACCAAGCTCCGACGATGGATACGCTCAGCGAGTACTTCGAGCGCACCGGCAGTATCGGTTACGTGGCTTGGCTCGACGCGGTCGAGTGCTGCCAGAAGCTCTCCAAGGTAGGAGCGCTGCGCACGCGGCGGGTAGTATGTGCTGAGCGTGTGGTCATAGAGCGCCAGCCCGACAGCGTCCTTTTGCAGCATCGCAAGGTATGCAAACGCGGCTGCCAGATACGTCGCGTAGGTGAACTTGGAAATCGAGCCTTCGGAGGCGTATCTCATCGAAGCGCTCCGATCAATCGCAATGACGGCACGGAGATTTGTTTCCTCCTCGAATTGTTTGACGTAGTAGCGACCTGTCCGACCAAGTACCTTCCAATCGAGGTACCGAAGGTCATCGCCAGGATGGTATGCGCGATGCTCGGAGAACTCCGCACTGAAGCCGTGGAATGGCGAGCGATGCAGCCCTGTTAGGAATCCTTCGACGATGAGCCGCGCTCGAAGCTCCATCGTCGCAAGCTGTGACGCAACGCGCGGATCGAGATACTTGGCTACAATATCCACTGCAATGTCTCGTAGTTAGTTGCCAGCAAAGATAGCCTCGTACCATACCACTGGATCTCGATCCCCATGCACGAGGAAGCGCCTGTGGCACCGAACGTCAGCTCCCCCACCTACTGGTCGGAGCGATACCGTCGCGGCGATACGCCGTGGGACTTAGGCACCGAAACGCCTGCATTCATCGCATTGCTCGAGCGCATAGATTTTCCAAAACCAACCGAGCATTGGCGTCCGGCAGTCGCCGTCCCAGGGTGCGGCTACGGCCACGATGCCCTCATGCTCGCACGGCGCGGATATGAGGTCACCGCCGTCGACTTTGCTCCCGAACCACTCGAGTACCTGAAGCACACTGCACGCCTGGCTGGGTTGGAACTCCGCACACTCTGCTGCAATGTGTTCGATTTGCCCAGCACCCATCCCAACGCATTCGACATCGTGCTCGAATACACCTGTTACTGTGCAATTGACCCAGCACAGCGCCAGGACTACGCCAACGCACTGGCAGCAATTGTCAAGCCGAATGGAATCGTCGCAGGACTGTTCTTCCCCTTCGATGAAACCGAGCGGAGCGGTCCCCCGTTCACTGTTCGTGAGGATGAGATTCGCTCCCAATTCGAGCATGCAGGCTTTGTTCTCCTATCGAGCGAGCTACCGATCGAATCCCATCCTTCCCGTGCTGGCCGCGAGCGCTTGATGTTGTTCCGTAAACTACTCTGAGAAATTCCTCGATGGAACTATCGCTTACCCTTGTCGAGGGCTTCCACTTTCGCGCGGAAACTCCCAATGGCATCACATTCTCGATCGACGCACACAGCGAATCTCCCCAGGGACCTGCACCAATGCAGATGCTGTTGGCTTCGGTCCCAGCGTGCGCTGCAATGGACATCATCAGCATTCTTCGGAAGCAGCGGATCGAGATTGCTGCATTTACTGCACATGCCCGCGGAGAACGTGCAACAGAGCATCCGCGGGTGTTTAGGGTAATCCACCTGCACTTTGTACTGACCAGTCCGAATGCTGAAGATCATCAGCTTCGGCGTGCTATCGAGCTCAGCGAAGAAAAGTACTGCAGCGCGTGGGCGACACTCCGCGCCAGCGGCTGCCAAATAAGCTGGACGTATGAGATTCGTCGGCAAGTTGAACAATCCACCACTCCATAATGGCACTTCTGATCCTTCTCCGTCACGGCGAATCGCTCTGGAACAAGGAAAATCGCTTCACCGGTTGGGTGGACGTTGATTTATCCAAACGCGGCGAAGAAGAAGCACGTCGCGCTGGTGAAGCACTCCGCACGATACCAATTGACATCGTCTTCACCTCTGCGTTGCGTCGTGCTATTCATACTGCAGAGCTTGCACTCGAGGCCGCCGGCAAACCCTCCATCCCGATCATCAAGAACGCTGCGCTCAACGAACGGCACTACGGAGACCTCCAAGGCCTCAACAAAGACGAAGTCGCCCGCCAATACGGCGAACAGCAATTCAAACTCTGGCGACGCAGCTACGATGTGCCGCCACCGAATGGCGAATCGCTCAAGATGACCCAAGAGCGCGTCCTCCCGTACTACGAGAAAGAGATTCTCCCCCTGCTTCAGCAGGGCAAGAACGTTCTGGTCGTTGCACACGGCAACTCACTTCGCGCACTGGTTATGGCGCTCGAGCAGCTCACACCAGAGCAAATTGTCGAAACCAACATCCCGACGGGCGTTCCCTTTGCATACGTCGTCGATGCCGATGGCACCGTGCGTGAAAAGATTGAACAACTCGATCAGGTGGCGTCCGATCGTTAGCGCAGGAGCTCGACAGTACCGATCCAGCGCCGCCCTCGGCTTACAACATGCAGGGTGTAGGAACCTTGCGGCAGATGACCAACTGCGATCGTCACCGAGCGCTCGCCCGAGCGGATGGACTGCTCAAGAACACTGCGCCCTTGCAGGTTGTAGAGAACGATCGAACTACTAGGATCGAACTCTTCCGACGAGGTAATGGTGAGCTGGTCGGCTGCAGGATTTGGGGTGAGCGTCAGTGGTAACGCATCATGCTGGCTAGAAAAAAACTGCACGCGTCCGCCAGGCTCTGCCGTTTCGCGCTCTCTGCTTGGGATGTGCAGCGGCATAAGCTGAAACCGCTGAATCTGCGACCACGGCCCGTCTTGAGAACCTCGCTTTGCGCATACACGCCAGTAGTAACGCTTCCCCGCTGCGCAGCGATGCTCTACTACCCACGGCTGGACTGTTTCCGACTCGAGAACGTCGGCGTCAAAGCGTGGCGAAGGCGACAGTTGCACTCGGTAGCTAGTAGCGTCCTCGCACAGACGCCAGCTCAGCCGCAATCAGCCGAACCCCAATGTTGCTCCATCGGGCGGAAAAAGACCATCGGGTGAATCCACTGACCATGTTT
Source organism: Candidatus Kapaibacterium sp. (assembly GCA_026003495.1). Classification (GTDB taxonomy): domain Bacteria; phylum Bacteroidota; class Ignavibacteria; order Kapaibacteriales; family NICIL-2; genus NICIL-2. Next base: position 1,617,042 of record BPHK01000001.1, read on the forward strand.
CCATTCGAAGACGGACAGGAGGACTCCACTGGCTTTCACTCCCGTTGGCCAGAGACTGCACACGCCACCAGTAGTCTTTCCCCGGTTCGAGACCAGCAACGGTCGCACGTATCCACGAATGTGACTGCAGTACGAGCGCATCAGTTCGCACAACCGAAAAATCGCGCACGTCAGAAATCTGAAAGCGATAGTATCGCGCACCAGGCACCGCTTGCCATCGGAGGGTAATGCTTTGCTCGTCGTTGTAGGATGCTACAAGTTGGGTCGGCGGCAGAAGCTGCGATTGGCCAGTGTCCACGCCACCGAGCACAATGAATGGGAAGAGGACAGATAGCAACAGCGCTTGCCGCACACGTGCCATTGCCAGGTGTACCAGAGGGTGGAACAAACCTACTCACTCCCTGAGAGGCCGTTGACCGCGTGCGGATCCCTGCGTGCGGTGCTGCGTAATTTGTCGGAGCGTAATGTGAAAAACTTGAATCAGGAGTAACCCCATGGCTCCCGCACAGAAATCACGTACTGCTTCCGACCGCGCGCGGATCGTCGCAATTCTCGACCGCTTGGATGCTACCTACCCTGGGAAGTTCGAAGGGTTGAACTTTGCAAGTCCTTTCCAGCTTCTGATAGCAACGATTCTCTCTGCACAGTGCACAGATGAACGAGTCAATAGCATCACCCCACAGCTCTTCGCCAAGTATCCGACCGCCGAAGCGTTCGCAAATGCTCCCCTCGAAGAGCTTGCGCGTGACATCCGGCCAACTGGCTACTTCAACGCGAAAGCCCGCAACATTCTAGCATGCTGCCGCGTGCTCATCGAACGCTTCGGCGGGCGCGTTCCACAAACCCGCGAGGAATTGGTCGAACTCCCTGGCGTTGGACGTAAGACGGCGAACGTTATCCTCAGCCAAGCGTTCGGGCAGCAGGCAATCACGGTGGATACACACGTTGCACGTCTTTCGAACCGACTGGGTTTCGTGCAGACAAAGGATCCACTCACCATCGAACAGCGCCTGATGGAAATCACTCCCCACGATCGCTGGAATGACATCGGCCGGCTCTTCATCACACACGGGCGGAAAGTCTGCACTGCGCGCAAGCCCTACTGCGATCGCTGCGTGATTGCATCGCTATGCCCATCGGCAATTCTACCAACAGGGGGCTGATGCAGTGTTGCAGCATCAGCCCGCATGGTACGCATACGAGAGCTACACGCGGCGATTACGTCGCCGAGGAACCATTGACCTGCCGTGCTGAAAAGCGTGGCTTCAAGCCTTGCCAGCATTCGTAGTAGTCGCGCTGCAATTGCGCCGTCTCCATTGCGAACTTGGTCGTGCGAATTGCAAAGCGCGATTCGAACATGAATGCAAGCGTGTTCTGCTGCTTGACGGGTTTGAGTTCTGCCGTCGAAGCTTTCTCATAGGTTGCTGTATCCGGCCCGTGACCGCTCATGCAGTTATGCAAACTGCAGCCACCCGGAACGAACCCTTCTTCTTTTGCATCGTACACACCCCAGATCAGCCCCATAAATTCGCTCATGAAGTTGCGGTGGAACCAGGGCGGGCGGAAGGTATCTTCGGCAACCATCCACCGATCGGGGAAAATCACAAAGTCGCAGTTAGCTGTGCCAGGGATTTCACTCGGGGCAGTCAGCACACAGTAGATGCTCGGATCGGGATGGTCGAATGTCACAGTATTGATGCACTGGAACTTGGTCAGGTCATACTTGTACGGCACGTAGTTGCCGTGCCATGCAACGACGTTCAGTGGCGAATGATCAATGACCGATGCCCAAAGATGCCCTTGGAATTTGGCGATGACCTCGAAGGTCCCTTCGCGATCTTCGTAGGCAGCAACTGGCGCCAAGAAGTGTCGTGGGTATGCCAATCCGTTGGCACCGATTGGTCCTAAGTCGGGCAAACGGAAGTATGGCCCGTAGTTTTCGCAGATGTAACCTCGCGCCTTCCCATCAGGCAAGACCACGCGGAACTTGATCCCCCGCGGAATTACGATGATCTCGCCCGGCTGCACCTGAAGGATACCAAGCTCAGTGTGAATACGCAAGGAGCCAAGCTGCGGGACGATCAAGAGCTCGCCATCAGCGTTGTAGAAGAAGCGATCCTCCATGTCGGCGTTGCAGGCGTAGAGATGCACCGCCAAACCACTATGCATCGCAAGGTTCCCGCAGCCGCCGATGGTGACGATACCACGGACAAAGTCGGTCGGTTCATCCGGAATCGGAAGTGGACTCCAGCGAAGTTGGTTCGGTGTCGCAGGCAGTTCATCGAACGGCGTCGAGCGGATGAGTCCGTCGTCAATCAGCTGGAACGGCTTGTGCACAACCGACGGCCGAATGCGGTGCATCCACGTTCGACGGTTGACCGCCCGCGGCGCAGTAAATGGCGTGCCGCTGATTTGCTCGACGTAGAGCCCATACGGCACCTTCTGCGGCGAGTTCATCTTCGGATGGATTGCGCCCGGCAGCGCTTCGCTGATGAACTCATTGCCAAAGCCTGCCATGTACGCAAGACCGCGCTCGGTGAGTGTTTCAGCGACGATGTGTTGATCCATGGGAACTCCCAAGATGTGAGACATACCCGAGGGTGCGCGCCCAGCAGGACTCGAACCTGCGACCCACAGCTTAGAAGGCTGTTGCTCTATCCAGCTGAGCTATGAGCGCGGGCGCCAGCAAAAATAGGATGCAGCGCAACTTTGTGCTGGAGACGTTCCAAACGCATGCAGCGCGTCCTGCCTTATCTTGCATTCCCACAACACCTGTGCGACAATCCCGAACGATGAGCTACCGCGTCGCTATTGTTGGTGCAACCGGATTAGTCGGGCGCGCAATGCTCGACATCCTCGCGGAGCGCCAGTTTCCGATCGCTGAACTTGCACTCTACGCATCCGCCCGATCCGCAGGCACGACCGTCCAATGGCAGGGTGCTGCGCTACGCGTGCAAGAACTATCCCCAGCAGCGCCAAGTGGGCACTACGACCTTGCGCTCTTCTCCGCTGGTGCAGCGATCAGCCGCACGTGGGCTCCCATCTTCGCTCAGCAGGGCACCACGGTGATTGATAACTCGAGTGCATGGCGACTGATGCCGGACGTTCCACTTGTCGTTCCAGAAGTCAACGCCCATCGCGCACTGGAGCATCGCGGCATCATCGCGAACCCCAACTGCTCCACAATCCAGCTGGCGGTTGCACTCAAGCCCATCGTGGTGTTGTACGGAATCGAGAGCGTCGTCGTAGCAACGTACCAATCCGTCAGCGGCGCCGGGCAACGCGGTCTGGAGCAACTTGCTGCAGAGCTCGACGGGAACGAGCCGACAGTACGCATTAGCCACCATCCCCTTGCCCACAATGCCGTCTTCCACCCGCTTGGTCCCGATGGTTGGAGCGAGGAAGAGCGGAAGGTCATGACCGAGCTACAGTGGATTCTGGAGCTTCCCTCGCTTGCTGTCGTGGCAACGTGCGTACGGCTCCCGTTCTTCCGCTCCCACGCAGAAGCAGTCTGGGTCGAGTGCACTCGTCCAGTGGACATTGAACAAATCGCAACGACACTTGCTGCGTCGCCGGGCATTCAACTTCTCACCGATGATTACCCCACGCCGCGCTCTGCCAGCGGAAGCGACAGTGTCTGGGTTGGCCGTCTCCGGCGCGATCCGAACAATGATCGCGCGCTTGCACTCTGGATCGTCGCCGATAACATTCGGAAAGGTGCAGCGACGAACGCAATTCAAATCGCCGAACTTCTCGCCGCTCAAGGCATCCTTCGGAATTCATCCTCCACCGTCCCCGTTACTGTGCAGTGAACCGTTACGCAGTCATCATGGCTGGCGGCAGCGGTGAGCGATTCTTCCCGCTCAGCCGTCAACGACGCCCTAAGCAGCTCCTCTCGTTGCTCGGTGACGGCAAGAGCCTGCTCGAACACACGCTCGATCGGTGCAGCGCTGTTGTGCCGCCAGAGCATATCCTCATCGTCACCAGCCCAACCTTGCAGGAGCCGATTGCAGCATTGCTCGGATCAACGATTCCGCGCGATAACATCATCGCAGAGCCAGCAAAGCGGAACACAGCTGGATGCCTCACGCTTGCTGCAGCCCTCATCGGCGTGATCGAACCTGATGCACTCATTGCCGCCATTCCCGCAGATCACTACATCAGCGATACAGACCGGTTTGCCGAGCTGCTCAGTGCTGCGTTCGATTTTGCTCGAGCGCACGAGACAATCGTCACCTTCGGCATGCGGCCTACACGACCTGAAACAGGCTACGGCTACATCGAGCTTGGTGAGTCGCTTGGCAATGGCCTTTACCGCGTCGCTTCATTCCGTGAGAAGCCAGACACTGCCACAGCTGCACTGTTTCTCGAGCGCGGCACGTTCCGGTGGAATAGTGGCATGTTCGTTTATCGGTTGGACGTTTTCGAGCGTGAACTGGGAACCCACGCACCATCGTTCGGCAGAGCGATACCACTGCTCCGCCAGGCCTATCGGGAGGGGAATGCGGAGCTGCTTGCGCAAACGTTCGGTGCGCTGCCGAACATTTCGATTGACTATGCGCTCATGGAGCGGACCACGGCAATTGCAGTGCTCGAGGCAGATTTTGCATGGGACGACCTCGGCGCGTGGGATGCAGTGCGGCGGATCATCCCGCCCGATCAGAGTGGAACCGTCACGCTCGGGGTTACCGTTGCGCTCGATACAAGCAATGCGACACTTGCGAACTACGCCGATCGCCACATGCTCCTGTGTGCACTCGGTATTCGCGACATTGTCGCTGTCGTCACCGATGACGTGGTCATGCTCTGCCCTGCAGACCGCGTGCAGGAGGTTCGGCGGATTGTCGAGCACCTTCGTGCCAACGGCATGGACCAGTGGCTATGAGCGTGCTGCTGACAAATATATCCGAACTAGCGACGGTGCACGCACCAAGCTCCGGCCGAAAGCCAGGCACCGCAATGAACGATCTTGGCATTATCCGCAATGCAGCAATGCTGGTGGAGGAGCGCATTCTGTGGGTTGGCACGCAACGCCAGGCAGAGAAGCGTTTCGCAGCATTTCCCGGTCTTGCTCGCTACGACTGCGGCGGACGAGCTATCATCCCAGGTTTTGTTGATTCGCACACGCACATCGTCTTCGCTGGCTCTCGTGCGGATGAATTCGCACTCCGCTTGCGCGGAGTAAGCTACCAGGAGATTGCAGCTCGTGGCGGCGGTATCATGGCAACCGTGCGCGCAACGCGTGCCGCCAGCGAAGAGGAACTTTTCGTGTCTGCACAGACGAGAATCATTGAAGCGCTCCGTCACGGCACAACAACGCTCGAGGTCAAGTCTGGCTACGGCCTTTCACTCGAGGCTGAGTTGAAACTCCTCCGCGTCATCGAGCGCCTGCAGCGCGAACTGCCAGTGCGCATCGTTGCAACCTTGCTCGGTGCACATGCAATTCCTCCCGACGCTGCATCCCGGGAAGACTACATCGAGATGCTCTGCACTGAGCTGATCCCCGAAGTTGCTCGAAACGGACTTGCAACGTTCTGTGATGTGTTTGCCGACGTCGGGTACTTCACCACTGCTGAAGCTGAACGAATACTTGCAGCAGGCCTGGACTGGGACTTGCAGCCGAAGATCCACGCTGATGAATTCGCTGACGTCGGTGCTGCCCGTCTGGCCATCAGCATCGGTGCAGCAAGCGCCGATCACCTGTTGCACATTGCACCGGAAACGATCCCAGAATTTGCCCGCTGGCGGACTGTTGCCACACTTCTACCCGGCACTGCGTACACGCTACGGCTGCCGATGCCGCCTGCACGTGCGCTCATTGATGCCGGGGCTACCGTCGCATTGGCGACCGACTGCAATCCTGGTTCATGCCGAACAGAGAACATGCAAACGATCATCTCGCTTGCTACCCAACTTGCAGGAATGACCCTTGAGGAAGCTATCACTGCCGCGACACTCCATGGCGCAGCAGCCCTGCTACGTGAACACGAAATCGGTAGCCTCGACGTTGGTAAGTATGCCGATTTCATCGTGCTCGACTCGCCAAGTGTACTCGACCTGGCCTACCACTTCGGTACCAACCGTGTTGCCGAAGTGTGGATCGGGGGCAAGCGCGTGGTGAGCAACGATGTTCCACAGATCGAATTTCCACCATCTTCTCCGTCGCCATGACACGCCGAGATATTCCGCACTACCACGAACTGGCACCGAAAGACTCCCGCCCAGTGCAAGGGACTACCTACCGATGGTACCTCGATGGACGCTACGTGTACACCGCACGCGTTCTTGAATTCCGCGGTGGCTGCTGGGCAAGGGTGGAAGTTATCGCACCTGCGCCTGAATATGCCGCACACTATACCCCGGGCGCAACGATGGAAATCAAGATCGCCCACTACCACTTCGAACCAGCTCCGGAAGCAGTCTCACCCCATCACCAATAGCACAGCCGGCATCGTGCGGCCCCGAGAGGACTCGAACCTCCGACACCAGGTTTAGGAAACCTGTGTTCTATCCAGCTGAACTACGGGGCCGTCGGTTACACTGCACACACCGACGAAGTCGCGCGACGACGTGCTCGACGTATGCTTCCTGGCGTGCGTGCATCGTGGCGCGGGCACCGTCGGTTGTGTCGTCGTATCCGAGCAAATGGAGCGTGCCGTGCACAGCAAGACGAATAAGTTCGGTGCGGAGCGCAATACCATGCTCAGCTGCCTGGCGTGCTGCTGTCTCGACACTGATGTAGATTTCTCCTTCGAGCGGTGACTGACACAGCGGGAACGTTACGACGTCCGTTGCCCAATTGTGCTGGAGGAACTCCGCATTGATCGGTGTAATGGTCGCGTCGTCGCAAAGAACGACGGTGACAAGTGCTGTGCGAATCCCCTCTCGAACGAGCGTATGGTCAACCGCAAGAGCGAGTGCGTTTCGTGGCAAGCGCTGCTTGAGCACACTTGCACGCTCGATCCGGACATGCCGACCACGCACGCGGCGCGTTGGTGGGAGTACAAAGTGCAACTCACCGACCATCGGACTCCGCAACCAGCAGATGTTCGGCCAGGGAAAGCTGCATGGCAGCAAGGAGCACTGCCGGATCTAACTCTTCGAGTTTGGTCTGTAGGATACTCAGGGGCACGTTCGCATACAGTGTGCACGTCCGTTGTGCGCCGACGAGCAGTGACGATGCTGTCCGACCATGCTTAGCGATAAAGAGAACCTCATCTGGCTCGATGACGAGTGCGATCTGACAGCCGAAAAGTTGGTGATACCCAGTCCGCGATTGCACGGTAACGACCGTCATTTCGCCATCGGGTGTTTCCAGGAGCGGATAGATTGTCACCAATTGCTCGAGCGATCCGCGCTCGGAGCGCTGCTCGAGGCTCCACGCGCCAGTCTCAGTATGAAGCTGGGCATTGAGCACCGCTGCGAAACGCTCCAGATCTTGTGCCTCCAGTGGGTAGGTCATTGCCAGAGTCGCACACGCCAGTGTAAGACAGCTGGTGCAAAAGTACGGCTATTGGCCAATGATTTTGACGAGCACTCGCTTAGGCCGCATCCCATCGAACTCACCGTAGAAAATTTGCTCCCATGGCCCAAAGTCCAGCTTTCCATCGGTGATGGCAACGACGACACCACGCCCCATGATCTCGCGTTTGAGATGCGCATCGGCGTTATCCTCGCCGGTGTCGTTATGGCGATACTGGCGGTGCGGGTGCTCCGGTGCGAGCTGCTCGAGCCATCGCTCGAAATCTGCGTGTAGCCCTGCCTCATCGTCGTTGATGAAGACGCTCGCGGTAATGTGCATTGCGTTGCAGAGCAGCAATCCATCCCGGATCCCGCTCTCGCGAACGCACTCCTCGACCAGCGGGGTGATGTTGATGAACGCCCGCCGCGTCGGTACGTTGAACCAGAGTTCTTTGCGGAAGCTCTTCATCCCAGCAGAGTATCTGGTGCAGCAATCTTTCGCTCGAGCAGCAGCCGATAGACACGTGGCTCCAGCCAGAGCATCGCCAGTGCACAGGCAGCACCAGCAATCAGGTCCACGACGTAATGGTAGCGGAGATAAACCGTCGCAACAATGAGGCTCAGGCCAACGATTGTCACGGGAACACGGAGAACGCTCCGACAGCGCCATGCGAGAACGATCGTCAACAGCGTCATCATCGTGTGGCCACTCGGGAAACAATCGCGATTGACGACGCGCTCAGGGAATGGCTCGCCAGGTTCGATTCCACCGCCTTCGTTGACTAATGCACGCAACGCAGGTGTTAGTACCAACCCAGGCAATTCCTCATCGAGCCGCGAAAAATCATGAAGGGTAAAGCGTGGACCAATCGCGGGCAAGGCAAAGTACGCAAGGTACGAGACGTAAAAGCCGAACACAATCATCCTTCCGAACCGAAGCATTGTCGGAATGCGTCGCTGCACAAAGAAACTCAGTGCGACTGCGATTGGCAGGAGATAGAACGACACGTAGCAAAGTTGCAGATACTCCGTCAGCACTGGATGAGCAAACTTCGCCATCCACCGTGTTGGATCGGTGCCGAACAGCATACGATCGAGCTCGATGAGGAGCCAGTCATAGTCGCGTGGATGGAGCGCCGGTACCAGCTGCTGGCTCTGCTGGTACATCGGATAGACCATCGGGATGACGTAGAAAAACCGAAGCAGTCGAAGCGTTCTGCTTGCGGTCAGTTGACTTAGCCAGGCAATCGCTACAATTGCAGTTGCAAAGAGAACGTTGGTAACAAGAATCGTCGTCGCACGCGGAACGATCGGGTAGAACACAATCGCCAGGACAGAATAGACTGCCATGATGCCGAGTGTGTACCAATCGAGTGCGGTCAGAACGCCGCGGAGCTGCAACTGCTCATCGGCAACGCGGGTACGCCATTGCTGCAGCCGATTCATGCACGTTCTCCCCGTAACCGTCTGATTTCGGCAGCGAGTGCAAGGAAATCGGCGGGTGTGAGCTCTTCGGCACGACGATCGAGGAGCGGGTATGCGGAAAGTTCTCTCCAGTGCTCACCACACTGCTCGTAGGCATAGCGATCGAGTGCGTTGCGGAGTTTCTTCCGCCGTTGGTTGAAGGCGGCATGCACGAGCGCCATTACTTCCTGGTAGTCCGACTCAGCGAGCGACCGACCGTTGCAGTCGAGCACCACAACCGATGATGTCACCTTCGGGGGTGGGATAAATGCTCCCGGCGCAACATCGAAAAGAATGCGTGCGTGCCGTGTGACAAGTCGTGTCGCAACCGAGGTAATGCCGTACACCTTCGAACCCGGTGCTGCAACAAGGCGACGGGCAACCTCTTTTTGCACCATCAACACGATACGGCGGATACAATCGGCTTGCTCGAAGAGCCAAAAAAGGATCGGGCCGGTTAGGTTGTACGGGATATTCCCCACAACGAAGGCAGGAGCAGTTGCCGTGATGCCGAACGCAGAAAGTCGCAGACGCAGCACATCCTCTTCGACAACCTCAAGCCGTGAGTCATTGCCAAGTTCTGCACGCAAGTACGCTGCTGCGCGAGGATCGAATTCGACAGCGATGATACGTCCGGCTCTTGTTTCCACAAGTGCTCTCGTCAATGCTCCTGTGCCGGCGCCGATTTCGAATACCGTGCTACCGCACATCGCGTCGAGTGCAGCTGCTATACGACGAGCAATCTGTTGGCTGGCCAGGAAGTGCTGTCCCAGCTGACGTCGCGGACTAATTGCGGTTGCTGCGTTCGATTGCATGCGCAAATGCTTCGGCAAGTTTGCGTTGCTCGTGGCTGAGGAACTCGGAGATAACTTTCACTTCTGCTAGAATTGGCATAAAGTTGGTGTCACCATTCCAGCGCGGGACAATGTGAACGTGGATGTGGTCTGGTAACCCTGCACCAGCAGTGCGACCGAGATTTGTACCGACGTTGAATCCGTGGGGCGCATGGGTGCGGCGCAACACACGGATCGCCAGCTGCACCGTTTCAATGAGTGCGTGCGCCTCATGTTCTGCAAGTTCCGCCAAATCACCGACGTGCCGATACGGCGCAACCAGGAGGTGCCCACTGTTGTACGGATAGCGATTCATGATCGCAAAGCACAGCGCTCCGCGGTGAACGACGAGATTGTCAGCATCTTGCTCTGGTGGTGCTTGCGCTGCTGCACATAGGAAGCAATCTGCACCGACTCCATCGTGAGAGAGCGACTCGATGTACTGCGATCGCCAGGGGGACCACAATTGCTTCATTCTTCTACCGATTGCTGTTGCACTCCATGATGCATACTCTGCTGTGCGATGCGCCGATCGCGCCGTTGCTGCGCCAGTTGCCGCATATCCACAACACTGTCAGCTTCATCCACAATCTCTGCACCGAGGATGGTTTCGAGCACATCTTCCAACGTTAGCAACCCTTCGACACCACCGTACTCATCAACGACGATGAACATATGCTGCCGCCGTTTCAAAAATTCTTCCAACGCGCGATCCAAGCTGACGTTTTCGGGAATGAAGACCACTTGCCGTAAGAGGGTCCGCACCGGCTGAGCGCCATTCCCCCGGAGTGCAGCAACGAGGACATCGCGCGAGAGAACGTAGCCGATGATGTTGTCCATGTTTGCACCTTCCCACACCGGCAGTCGGGAGTATGTCTGCAGCTCTGGCAGCTCAGCAGCGTGGCGGATGGGAATATCGGCAGGCAACCCAGCGACAACATTCCGCGGCGTCATCACATCCTCGACGTGTACATCCCGCACACGCATGATGTTCTGCAGAATGCGAACTTCCTCGGCTTCGAGCGTGCCCTCTTCGACTGCTTCCTCCATGATTGCGCTGAGTTCTTCAGCGACCTGCTCGCGAGCATCCTCTTGGTGGCGTCGGGCGTGGAGCACCTCCATCACCGTAGCAATGACCGTAGCGAGCGGACGTGCAATCCGAAGAACAACATCCAGCCAGCGCGCCACCAGGAGAATCGCTGCGTCTGCCATTAGGTCACCCAGAGCGTGAACTGTTGCCTTCCCAATAACGATGACCGCAACGATCACTCCAAGCATCAGAAACACTCGCGCATCAGCCCAGCCCCACCACACCATCCCAAGCACCGAAAGCACTGCTGCCAGCGCAGCAACAAGCGTAACGTCGGCGACCATCAACACCGTCCGCTCGACAGATCCCAGACGCCGCGCGTCATAAACCTTATCCAGCACTGCAGGGTGGTCGGGGAGAAGCTCTTCGAGCCGCGAGGCTGAAACAGCGGCAATCACAGCACGCATGAACGAGACAACTGCTGCGAGTGCTCCACACACCCATGCAGCCAGGACCAACAGCAGTTCGGTTGCACTGTCATCGTTCATTTCGTCGTGCGCGGGATCAATTGCGAAACTCGCGGTCAACGATCGCGATGCGCCCAGGATAGGTCATCAGCCCGAATTTCGTCCGCACGGTTGGTTTGGCATCGAGTTTGAGTCTGCTTGCAGAGCCGTTCTTCCCCCCAATTGCCAATGCAAGCTCGAGCAGCTTGTCATAGCCACGACTGCCGAAAAACTCGTAGAGGTCGAGCGAAATTCGAATCGGCACTGCCGTTACGCTCCCGCTGGCTGGAATTTCCACTTCGCGGTCGAGATTGCCAGTAATCGTCGGCTGGTCATCAATGAGGAGCCGAAACTCCAGTCCTGCTAAGGTCGCAGGGACAGCACTTCTGCCCTGTGTGCCGTCGTTGGGGTTTCGTACTTCCAGGTCGAGGATGAAATCTGCTGGTAGCTTCTTGCTACGGAACGCATCGAGCAGTTTGAGACCGTCACCAATCGGACTAAAGTCTGAAGCGGATGCCTTCGAGGAAAGCTCCACTCCAGCTAAGCGAAAGTTGTGGACCGCGCCAAGCTTGAACTGCAGGCGTTGGAGATTAGTCAGCGCATCAGAAATCTGTTTGATTTGCGCACAGCCAACTGGCAGAAGTACAATCCCGATAGCAATGGTACGCAGCAACAGGTGATAACGCATCGTTGCTTGGTGCTGATGAATGTGGTGTACTCCGCGGTGTAACGCACTGCTCCGCTTTGGAGAAGCACGTGCTAATGGCAATTTACGACTTTTCCCCTTCTGCCCGTGCTGCGCGGGGTTGTTCTACGAGGCTGTGTGCGTTGCGTCTGCAAGCTGCCGTTCCAGTTCTTCGGCTTTGCGCCGTTGCATGTTCAGTGTTGTCAGCAGCCGCACCTTTGCGATCAACAGCTTTTCTTCGATCGGCTTACTCAAAAAGTCATCGGCTCCGCTTTCGATTGCTTTCAGCTGGTTAGCAACGTCGTTGAGCGCAGTCACAATGACGACGGGAATTTTTGCGGTGGCTGGATTTTCTCGCAGGCGACGCACGGTCTCGTAGCCATCCATTCGTGGCATCATCACATCCAGCACCACAGCATCAGGCGGGCGCTGGGCAACCTTTTCGAGACACTCGACACCGTCGTACGCCTCCGCTGCTTCGAATCCATTCGATTCGAGGTAGCATCGCAGAAGCTTCGTTGTGATGCGGTTGTCGTCAACGACGAGTACGAACGGCTTTTCCATAACACGCTCCATGTTTGTGGTACGTAGCAATTCACACTCTGGTGTGCGCAACTGGTGTGCCAGGAATGCTGAGCAACTCGTCGGGCAGTGCAATATAGTGCGCCACATTTTCGAACGTTGCGATCCGTTGGACGACTGCTCGCCAGCGATCAATGCCCAGCGCGCACAGCCAATGTATCGGCGCAATCGTGCGTTCCTGTAGCCCTTCGTTGGGGAAAAGATGCGCTCGCGCACTGCGGTAGCGTGCAACCGTCTGGGGATTGTGGCGCTGGATTGCCCGCCGAATCTTGCGTTCGAGCGTTGCCAACCGATCGGCGATGACGTGCTCGATCGAGGCAACGCTCCGCGCCAGAGTCGGGTCGTATGCTTGCGCGCGTGTGCGAAGCTGCTCGATCGCCTGGTGGAGCGTACGCTCAAGATGCGCAGCGTCATCGAGCAGAGCCTGGCCATCAAGCAGCCGCGCAAGCCAGGCATCGAACATGTGTTGCGGCTCGAAGAAATGCTGCATGTGGTCTCTGTGGCGCTCGAGCACGCGCATCACGCGCGGCGGAACAACCGTCGCCGAGGGACGCAGCACCAGCTCCGCACGCGGAATCTCCCACTCCGCATACACACGCCGCAACTGCAAGTGGTAGCTCAGCTCCGCCGGTCCGAGAAGACTCGCGACCGGCGAGAGCAGCCAGTCTTGAACAAGTGGGCGCACTGCAGCACTCGGCGAAAACTTTTCAGGATGACTGCGCAGCAATGCCTGCAGCTCTTGGTGAGAAAAGCGCCATCGAAACGCACGGTAGCTACCATCGGGCTGCGCATGGACACGGTAGCGGCTCCCGCTGTGATGGTAGAATGCCGGGAGTGCGGTGACCTCGAGCTGCGCTGGGTATCGGCGTTGTTCTAACTCTGCCGTCTGCGTCCTGATTGCACGGAGAAAGCCCTCGGATTGTTCGAGCACTCGCTCAAGCACTGGTTGCATCGCCCCAAGCTCCCGAAGAACCGATGAACGAACAAAGAGCAACCCTTGAGCGCCCCAACACCACTGGAGCCACCGAAGGAACGCTTCCGACCACGTGCGACCGGGAACGTAGCATTCTTGGAGTGCATCAACTGTTTCCGTGACAAACGGACTACCTGCATATTCCTCCCGCAGCAATGCAAGCGACTCTTCGATTGCTGCACCAACACGGCAGGTCGCAACAATTGTTTGCTGCACAAGGTGCTCGGCAGGCGGACATTCAAGCCACAGGAGCCGATCGTCCCTGCCGATGAGCCCGATGCGTTGTGCTTCCCTGACGTCGTGGTCATTGTCTTCGATCCAGAAGATGGGTACTGCACCCCGGCGATGAGCCTGTTCAATCGTTCCTGCAATCTTGAGCCACGTGTAGAGCGGTCCGCCGAGAAATCCCACCTGCTGCCCACTGATAACGACCGCCGCACCATCGCTGAGTCGGGCAATGCTTGTTTGTTGCTCGTCCGTCAGAACGATCGGAGACATCGTCTGCCGGATTGCTTCGAGTACGCGAGGATGCACGCTTTTGGGAGAGTGTTCTCCTCGGCACAAAGTGAGCAGCCACTCATCGCCCCGTGCATAGTCGCAGAGCACCGGCTGCGGCGTAGGCATTCGACACCATGAAAGCTCGATCATGTTCGGCAGCGTAATTGGGACGGTTGCCCTTGACGCACGCGCTCAACTGCTATTTTCTCGATCGGAGTGCATCGCGACGCACTCTAATTTTGTTGTATGGTGTTTTGCTGGTTCACTTTCTCGCTTTGAGGCCATGCGATTTTCCAATTTCATCGCCGGTCAGTGGGTTCCCTCCACAACTGATCGGTGGTTTCCGAACGTCAATCCTGCCGATACGCGCGATGTCATTGGCGAATTTCCCCGATCGAACGCCGAGGACATCGCCCGCGCCTGTACTGCAGCACGCCAAGCCTTCACAAGCTGGAGCCGCATGCCTGCGCCACGTCGCGGGGAAATCATCCGTCGCGCCGGAGACATTTTCACTCGCCGGAAGGAAGAGCTTGCTGCAATCATGACCCGCGAAATGGGCAAGCCACTTTTTGAAACTCGCGGTGACATCCAGGAAGCAATTGACACCGCCTACTACAGTGCCACCGAAACGCGGCGACTGTTCGGCTGCAACACGCCGAGTGAATTGCCCAACAAGATGAATCTGTCGTTCCGCATGCCGATCGGGGTCTGCGGGATCATTACGGCATGGAACTTCCCCATCGCTGTACCCTCGTGGAAAATCTTCCCTGCCTTGGCTGCAGGGAACACCATCGTCTGGAAGCCTTCCGACGATGCTCCCCACTCCGCGGTGATCTTTGCAGAAATTCTCCAGGAAGCAGGAGTGCCAGCGGGAGTCTTCAACGTCGTGCACGGCGACGCAGAAGCTGGCACAGCACTCGTCGAACATCCTGACGTCCGCGTCGTTGCATTTACCGGTTCGACTGCGACCGGAACGCAGATTGCTGGCCGCTGCGGCGCACTCAACAAGAAAGTCTCGCTCGAGATGGGCGGCAAGAACGCCGTCATCATCATGCAGGATGCCGACCTTGCGCTGGCAATCGAAGGTGTACTTTGGGGAGCCTTCGGCACCACAGGACAGCGCTGTACTGCCACCTCACGCTTGATACTGCACGCGTCGATCCACGATACATTCCTTGGGATGCTCATCGAGCGAGCGCGAGCGCTCAAGCTCGGCTCCGGCCTCGACGAGCAAACGCAAGTTGGGCCTGTGATCAACGAACGCCAGTGCAAGAAAATTCTCGACTACATCCGCATCGGACAGCAGGAGGGCGCTCGTCTTGCGCTCGGCGGGCAACGCCGCACCGACGACGAGTTTGCCCACGGCCACTTTATCGAGCCGACGATTTTCACCGACGTCCAGCCAACGATGCGGATTTGGCGCGAGGAAATCTTCGGTCCCGTGCTCTCCGTCGCAAAAGCGGAATCGTTCGAGCATGCAATCGCGCTTGCCAATGACTCCGACTACGGACTGTCTTCAGCAATCTACACTCGTTCAGTCGAGTATGCATTCGCGGCAATGCGCGACATCGAAGCAGGCATTACGTACATCAACGCTCCCACCATCGGCGCAGAAGCGCACATGCCATTCGGCGGAATCAAAAACACCGGCAACGGACACCGCGAGGGCGGCTGGACCGTCTTCGACATCTTCACCGAATGGAAGACCGTTTACGTTGACTTCAGCGGCCGTCTGCAGCGTGCGCAGATTGATACGGAGTGAGATTCTCCGAATGTGGAGAGCCGGCGTGCTCAGTCTCGAGGTTGCGTAGCTGTCGGTGAAGTACTTTCCATGTTTCCTGCTGGCTTTGGCGACCGTAGAGGAACTCGGCCAGCTGCGCTTCGACGATCTGTTCGGCGTCGAGGAACCACGGAAGCGCCGGCAGAAGCCGAGCGTTGCGCGTCTGTGCGTATGCTGCGCGCCACTGTGGCGCGCGGACAAGCAGACTATCGAGCGCCTGCTTCGATGGCGGGCGAAATGCGGGAAACCCAGCATCGGGGACTGCCAGGCAAAATCGAGCGGACTGATTCCAGGCTGCCAGGTAGTCAAGGAGCGCAAGGGCATCACCTCGGTTCGGTGCACGCCGCGCAAGAGCAAAGCAATCGCCGCTCAGGATGCTCTCTCCTCGACTGCCAGAGCGGTGAGGAATCGCTGGGAGCACTGCATAGGCTGAACGTACCGCCGAATCAGCGAGCATCCACACCCCAGAAAGCACTGCACCGATCTGGCCACGACGTAGCCGCGCATCGAGTTGCCGCGATTGCTCGACGACCGCAAACGAGACAAGTTCCCTTACGTGCTCGAGTGCATCATCCAGCGTGCTATCGGCGCTGATGCTGAGCGGTACTGTGCTGAGCAAATGCCCGCCGGCAGCCCAAATCCATGAGAGCACACGCTTGAGGACGTTGTGGGGATCGCTCGTGCATAGTCCAAGCCCAACTCGCTCCGGAGGCGCATGGAACGCACGGACACGCGCCACCAGCTCTTCCCACGTCGCGGTCGAATCCAAGCCAAGCGATCGGTGAACGAAGAGTACCCGTGCGTTGACTGTCCAGGGTACCGCAAGGCGCACACTGTCATTGGTCCGAATGCCGATCGGCGCAAAGGCAGAATCGAGCAGCCCATCGAATCTCCGATCGAGCGGGAGCAATGCCGGCGCGAACTCTGCAACCCATTCAGCACCCAAGTGCACTACATCCGGCGGATTGCTACTTGCAAGCGCAATCTGAAGCTTTGCTTTGCCATCGCTCCACTGGAGAGGAACAAGCTCGACGCGAACATCCCCGTGCTGGCGTTCGAACGCTGCGATGAGCGCACGGAAGGCTCGCTCTTGCGCTGGCTCGCTCCAGAAATGCCATACCCGCAGCACTCGCTGCGATGGCTCCGAAGAACATGCAGCCAGCAACGCCATCCCCACTGCAACTCCACCGAGCCATAGTCTCGGGCAGTTCATTGCATCTGGCGTTGTGATGGGAGTTGCGCCCTCGCTACGCTGCTGACAGTGCTCGAAGAATCACGATAGCGTTCGGGGTGGAAATAGGCATCGAGAATCGCTCGTGCTATCGGTGCAGCACGCGTTGCACCAAAACCTGCATTTTCGACCATCACACACATTGCAATCGTCGGATGTTCTGCCGGTGCGTAGCAGATAAACCATGAGTGGTCCTTGCCGTGCGGATTTTGCGCTGTCCCCGTCTTGCCGCAGACTGCGACTCCATCAACACGGACATTCGTTGCTGTGCCGCCAGGAATGTTACACACCGCGTACATACCCTCTTGAACGATGCGTACATGCCGTGGATCGAGCGGGAGTTTGACACTGCCGTATGCGACTTTTTCCATCCGGCCCGTTTCCTTGTTGTAGATTGCACGGACGACGTGTGGTTGGTAGAGGGTTCCTCCGTTAGCAAGCGTTGCGGCATAGACGGCCATTTGAAGCGGCGTTACTCCCAGTTCGCCTTGACCAATGCCTAAGTTCACCATCCGTCCATCGAGCAGGCTTCCAGTCACACCTCGGCGTGCAAACCATGCCCGCGAAGGGAGGAGTCCGGGCTTTTCCCCTGCGATGTCAATACCCGTAAGCTGACCAAAGCCGAACATTGTGCCGTACTTGTAGAGGTTATCGATCCCGATGCGCTGGCCGAGCCGATAGAAGAACACGTTGCACGAAACCTGAATCGCACGCCGCACATCTACTGTGCCGTGTGCACCGTGGCATTTGAAGCTGCGGCCGCCATAGGTAAAGCTCCCCGGGCAGTGAATTGTCGTTCGTTCATCAATCATGCCTTCATGCAATGCAGCTAATGCGACAAGCATTTTCCAGGTCGAGCCTGGAGGATACTGCGTCTGCATTGCTCGATTGAACAGCGGCTTGTTCGGATCGCGCGCAAGCTGGGCAAAGTACTCCCCCGAGGCTGGGGTTTCCATCGGGTGGAGGTCGTAGTCTGGCTTGCTGACAAATGCGAGCACTTCGCCATTGCGTGGATCGAGCACAACGACGGCACCGTGATCGTTGCCCATCTGTTCTTCGGCGACTTCCTGCAGAAGCGCATCTATGCTCAGGTAGAGATCAGCACCTTCGATGGCTGCAATATCACTTCGCCCGTTGTTGAATCGCTCGATTGGCTGACCTGCTGCGTTGACAGCAACGAACTGCACGCCCTTCCTTCCACGGAGGAATGGCTCGTAGGCTGCTTCGATACCCGTTTTGCCGATATAGTCATTGAGCGTGTAGTAGTCGCCTTTGGTCGCCAAGTCGCGCTCGTCCACCATTGCACGGTAGCCGAACAGGTGGCTCGCATGTGCTCGGAGGAGATACCGCCGTTTGACATCGGTGCGGATTTCAATGCCAGGAAGTTCTGCGTAATGCTCTTCGATTGCTGCAACGACTGAGAGTGGCGCATCGCGGACGATTGGCACCTCTTGGAAGCGATATGGCAATGCCCGCGCATAGATTGTGCGGAGTTGCTCCAGTGGCATCTGGAGCAAGCGTGCAAGAAATGGGAACGTCGTCGTATCTACATCGCTCGGCGTCAGTGTGATGGTAAACGCTGGCTCATTGCGAACGATCATCACACCATTGCGATCATACATGCAGCCACGCGACGGGATGCGCGCACGCTGCTTGATCGCTTGCGTTTCGCTCCGCTGCAAGTATTCTGCCCCGCGGATAACTTGCAAGTACATCAGCCGCACAATGAAAACGCCCAGAACCGCCACAATTGCGATGCGGAGGATGTTTCCTGCGCGGTCGAGATGATCGGTCGTCTCCTGTCGCATTGATGCGTTGATTACAACCGTTGCGAGTAGCTCTTGAGAAACTGGCGTTCCTGTTCGGTTAGCGACGCAGCACCCTGCTGGAAGATTTTCTCCAGCAGAGCATCAGCGTACTCAGCCTCTGTTGTGTAGGGCGGGGGTATCGCAGCAGGACGTTCGTGAGGGTGAGACGTTGAGTACGCACTCTCGGTGCTGACGTAAACGTGCGCTGGCTGGCTCTGCTGAAACGATGTAAACTGCCGCAGCAGTGCTCGATGATGGACAATCCCCACCCCGACGAGAGCTGCCGCGGATGCAACGCACCACTGACCAACAACGATGAACGCATCAATTGCTCGGAGTGGGAAGATGCTTGCAAGCTCTATCGCTACAGCACCGAGGACAGTAGCAGCTCCGATGTGGCGCGATCGAAGTTGCCAGGATCCAATCGAGAGCGTCTTCTGCGGGAGAAAGAGGCTTACAAGTCCGAGCATCATTACGATGGGCGGCAAAGGATAGGTAAAGCGCTCGATTCCCGCCGCTACCAATGCGAGCGCGACCGTCACTGCGCTTGCAAAGCTGAGCAGAAGCGTCAGAAACCAGAACAATCCCCGTCCCAATAGACCGACCACACGCGGCACAACAGTAAGGATCACCAGTGCCGTAAATATAGCCGACAGAGCATTCGGTGCGATCCACTGCGCTGTGATGGCACGCCAGAACTCCCCCCCGATGATTGCCAGAAGATCAAACGCGAGAGCACTACTTCTGCCTGCAGCAGCAGAAAGCCATCCTGCCCCGACTGCAATCGCAAGGAGGATTGCGTCGAGCCGCCCGTTACGGAAGCGTTTCCAGAATGCGCTGGACATCCTCGAAGGTGACGTTTTCGTAGAAGTCTTCGTTGATTGCGATCATCGGTGCGCCACCGCACGCGCCCATGCACTCGACTTCCTCAATCGAGTAGCGTCCATCGGGAGTGTGCTCGCCATGGCTAATCCCGAGCTTTTGGCAGAGGCGCTCGTAGAGTTCCTCACCACCGCGGAGCATGCACGAGACGTTCGTGCAAACTTGAATGTGGTATTTCCCCATCGGCTTTTTGAAGTACATCGTGTAGAATCGCGCAACACCGAGGACGTGCGCGTAGGGCAACTGCATGACGTCAGCCACTACACGCATGACGTCTTCCGACAGCCACCCCCACTTTTTCTGCGCCATCCAGAGGACAGGCATCAGTGCTGCCTTCGGATGGGGATACAGGCTCTTGAGGCGCTCGATCTCAGCGCGTTCCTCCGGCATAAAGGACAGCGTGTGTTCCATCGGCAAAGATTGACTGGTAGGACACCGTGCAAAACTACTACCGCCGCCGACTGAAGAGCATTGCGTAGAGCCAAATTTTGGCGGCGAGCCAAAGCTTATGCGGCGTGCGAACAGTGAAACGCCGATGGAAGACATCGAAGTTTCCAAGTTCGATTTTTTCCAACAGGCGGTAATAAATCGCATCCATGATCTCGGCCGGATAGAGCGTGCGGCGCTCGTCGGGATGGAGAGCAGCGCGTGCGCGGTTATAATACGACCGTGCTCGCTGCGCCTGGAAGCGCATCAGCTCGACGAACCGCCCATCGTACACTTCAGCCAGGAGGTCAGCTTCGCTGTACCGAAAGCGCTCCAGATCTTCGAGCGGAAGGTAGATGTATCCGCGGTCTTTGTCCTCCTTGACATCGCGGAGGATATTGGTCAGCTGGAGTGCATAGCCGAGATTGATTGCGTACTGCTCGGTTTCATCGTAGCGGTACCCAAACACGTGGATGCTCATGAGCCCGACAACACTGGCAACACTGTAGCAATAGCTTTTGAGCTCATCGAAGGTGCGGTAGCGTCGCTGGACAAGGTCGCGCTCGCAGCCATCAATGAGCGTCAGGAGGTACTGTTTTGGGATTGCAAAGCGCTCGACGACCAGTTGCAACGGCCGCACCAGTGGTGAGATCGTTCCATTGCCCGCCATTGCATCCACTTGCTGACGCCACCACTGGAGTTGTCTTCGCCGCGCTGCAAGATCGGCATGTTCCGAGATAGGCTTGCGATCAACGATTTGGTCAATTGTGCGGCAGAATGCATAGAGCGTCGTGATCGCTTGCCGTATCTCGCGTGGCAGCAGCGAAAACGAGTAGTAAAAGCTCGTCATCGAACTGGTCACAAGCGCTTCCATCGCTGGGAGCAAAGCTACGATGTGCGGGGTGCAATCATCGTCGCGCCAAGGATGGCGGGAATGTGCCACCATCGAAGTCGTGGACGGCGGCTGAGGTTTTCGCCTCTCCGCTGGCACGCGCTCCAGACAACCGATGCTGCAGCGAAGGTCGCACGCACCTGCAAGCGCAGTCGTTTACTCCGCACAGCCTGAGTGAGCGCAATGCCAGCAGGCAGCAATCGACCAACCATTCGATCGAAGTGCCCAGCGATCATTGTTCGCAGATCTGCTGAGCCAGAAAGTTCTGCCCATGTCAGCGGCTGCCCACTTGTCCACTCTTGCGGGATCGTCGAGCGTCCGCGCTGGAGATCGCATCCGATGTCCTGCCAGAAGTTGAGCACCTGCAGTCCTGCACAGAATGCGTCCGAATGCGGTGCGGTGCGCTCGTTCCATTCCCGTTCCAACCGCAGCAAGAGTTCCCCAATCGGCGCAGCAGAATTGGAGCAGTAGGCCAGTACTGCTTCTTCGGTAGGAAATGGCACGAGTGCAGCATCGAAACGGAACGCGTCGAGCAAGCGTCGGAAGGCGTCAACCGGTAGCTGATTGCGCACAATTGTCCGTGAAAGAGCGCGCATAATTGGATGCTGCATTGGTGGATCGGAAAGCCAGCGCTCGAGCATATCGAGCAGCGCGCACTTTTCTCCTGTCGACCGAGGTAATTCATCTGCAACATCATCGGCAAGGCGTGCGAACGCATAGATTGCGGCAATATCATCTCGCCGTCTTCCGAGCGCAAGTTGCGCGACAGGGAAATTCTCGTAGTGCCCAAACGCGATCTGGCGGCAATAGCGATAAGCTTCAGCGTCGGAATCAACTGCCCAGTCGGCAGCATGAGTGCTCAACAGTTTTTCGCGAAGCTCAGCGGCAAGTGCCACAATGCCACCATTAGCGGCTGAAGATTTCGGCGCGGTAGTCTTCGATCTCTGCTTGCTGGCGGAGGTTGTTCAGCCAGGTGAAGAACGCGTTCTGCAAGGCTTCCTGACGCTTGCGACGAGCAATCGCTTCGATGCCTGCTTGGCGGTTGTTCGGGTCGGCGGGGTGCTTTTCTCTGACCAGAACGATGTAGTAGCCCGCTTCGCCACGAAGCGCCGGCGAGATTTTACCGACAGGCTGCTTGAACGCTTCCACAGCAACCGCAACGTCGGCCCCCGTTGGCAGTTGACCTTGCTCGGTCACCCGTGCAGCGCTGAACACCCGCAGCGTTGAATCGATTGTGCGCACGGCTTCCAGCGTACCAGCTTGCTGCAGTTGCGCAGCGAGTTTCTCCGCGCGCTCTTTGAGTTGAGCCACTCGCTTCCAACTCATCAGGCGCTGCCGAATCTCATCGCGTACATCCTCGAGCGGCTTGATACCCTTTTCGCGAACGGCAGAGACTTGCACGATTGTATAGCCGTAGAAGCGCAGCTCGAATGGACGCGACACATCACCGACTTTATGCCCAAAGGCAAACTGGGTCACTTCCATCGAACCCAAGAACGGCTGCGTGTTGTCGAAAAAGACCGACTCGATAGCTTGTTTGCCCAAACGCTTGGCCAGTGAATCAATGTTCTCCCCATTTTCGAGTTGCTGTGCAACGCTATAGGCCTGGCGAAGGAGCGCTTTTTTCGTCTGAGGCGAAACGGTGTAGGCAATCTCGATCTCGCTGTATTCGAGCGATTCGGTCTTTTTGTCGGTAACCTTGATGATGTGGTAACCGAACTGTGATTCAACTGGGCCAACGATGCTTCCCACAGCAGCAGCAAATGCTGCATCCTCGAACGGTTTGACCATCCGCCCTCTGGTGAAGTAATCCAAATCGCCGCCCCGGGATGCAGAGCCTTTATCCTCGGAGACTTCCTGAGCAACTTTGGCGAAATCTTCTCCTCCACGAACACGCGCTAACACTTGCTCGGCTACCTTGCGCGCGCTGTCCTTGTTGGTGCCAAAGCCGATCAGGATGTGACTTGCACGTACGGCAGTATCGGTACTCGGTCCACGGTAGTCGAGGCGGAAGAAGTACGTCTTATTGTTGAGGGTGACAGGCCCGGCGACGCCGCGAACCGAAAGACCAGCGATGAATGCCTGCTTTGCCGGATCGAGTTCGGTCGGCTTTGTGACTTTCTGCGTATGCCCTCCAACGGTTGCGAAGTAGTGGGTGAACACCGAATCACGCTTGGCAGGGTCACTCTGCGTAGCAAGGTCAGCTGCAATCTGCTCGATGAGCTTCCGCGTTCGGGCTGAATCACTACTCGATGGAACGATAGGGAAGTTGATGTACTTGATCTTCCGCATCGGGCGTGTTTTGAAGTACTGCTTGTGCGACTCGTAGTAGGCGCGCACTTCTTCGTCGGTGACTGCATTGGGCGGCAAACTGACCGAGAGTGCATTGAGGAAAACGTAATCCATTGCCAGATAAGAATTCTCCGCGGTGTAGCGGCGATCGAGATACGTCGGCGAATAGATCGCAGCCGACCATCCTGCAAGGTTTTGCAGCTTCTGCTGCATCTTTTGGAGCAAAATCGAATTTTCAATTTCGATGAGATTCCGCTTCCATTTGGCAACTTCTGCTTCCTTGTCTATGCTCGGATCATCGGGGAGAAGATCGGCGTAACTATCGGGATTTGTGACAAGCTGGACGTAGCGGTCGCGGTGGAAGACACCTGCAGAATCAGTGAACGCCTGCTTGAGGTAGCTCGGTGGGTCAACCAACAGTGCATCGGCAATTTCTCCCGCCGTAACGAAAACTCCTGCACGCTCGGCCTCCTTGCGCATCAAGATTTCGTTGACGTACTGGTTCCACACTTGCTCCCGAACAAGGTTTTCGTCAAGGTCTTGCTCGATACCTTGTTGCTGCATCTGCTTGCGCTGCTGCTCAGCGACTTGGCGGACCCGCTCCTCGAAATCTTTGTAGAGGATTTTCTCCCCCTCGACAACCCCAACAACCGTCGTTGGGCGCACAGCACCGCCGAAGTTGAATATCTCCGGCAGATTAACATCACCGAGCACCATCAGAATCAAAAACGTCACGATCACTCCCCCGATCATCCATGGGGATAGCGATCGCATGCGTTCCATCATGCCCATAGCGTTGACTTGGCGTGAAAAACTTACAGGGAGCAAAATTACACTACGGGTAGTTCCTCCGACACCGCCCGATTGCGGAGCCTCGTAGATTTGTCATTGAAAGGATCACCGACATGCATCCTATGAAGCTCGGTAAGTACACAATTCGTTTGCTCGATGCTGGACGCTTTGGACTCGACGGTGGCGCAATGTTTGGCGTCGTCCCCAAACCGCTTTGGAGCAAAGCGTACCACCCTGGGGACCAAGTCAACCGTATTCCGATGGCAACGCGCCTGCTGCTCATCGAATGGGACGATCGCCGTCTGCTGGTGGATACAGGCAATGGCACAAAGCTCTCGCCAAAGCTGCAGGAGATCTACGCAATTGACACTGCGTACCCAACGCTTCCACATTTGCTCTTCGAAGCGGGCATCCCCCTAGAGAGCATCACTGATGTTGTGCTGACGCATCTCCACTTCGACCATGCCGGCGGCGCAACGACACTCGATGGCTCTAATGCCGTCCCCACCTTTCCGAACGCTCGATACTACGTCCAAGCAGACCAGCTCGCCTGGGCGCGTAATCCAACGGAGAAGGACCGTGCATCGTTCATGCCGGAAAACTACGAGCCATTGGTCGAGGCAGGGCTGCTCGACCTGATCGAAGGAAGTGTTCATCTGACGCCAGAGCTGAGCCTCCATCCGCTCTTTGGACACACACAAGCGATGCAAGTACTCCTGTTGCAATCTGACGACGGAACGCTCTTCTATCCAGCCGACCTTCTCCCAACGCACGCGCACATTCCGATCCCCTACGTGATGGGCTACGACAACTATCCCTTGACCACAATCACCGAGAAAAAAACGTGGCTCGAACGTGCAGCCCGAGACGAGTGGATCGTCATCTTCGAACACGACGCGTTCGTCGCTGCAGGAACGATCGCTCGCACCGAAAAAGGATTCTCGCTTGGAAAAAAACTCGAACTTTCACCAGTGGCTCCGCATGCCGTTTGAAGAGCAGCACAACTGCTTTCATCCAATCTGCTCACTGGCAGAACTCCAGCAGCAGGGCCGCATTGTGCGCACGATCGAAGATCGTCCGATCCTTGTACTCTGGACGGGCGATGGCGTCGTTGCACTCGATCCGCAGTGTCCGCACCAGCACGTCCACTCGCTCGATCGCGGCAGCATCGCGTGCGGCGAAATCACCTGTCCGAACCACGGCTGGACGTTCTCACTTCGAACCGGTCGTGCACGAATTGGCTCAGGGCGAATTCGCCTCTTTGCGGTCCGCATCAACGATGGCACAGTCGAAGTTGCACTCCCTGAGCACCAACCGCGATGGATGCAGAGCAGAGCACAGCAGCGCTGACGAAGGAACTCAAGGACTACTGCCACCGGCTCGGCTTCGATGCAGTCGGCATTGCGCGAGCCGAAGCGCTCGATGACCAGCGGGAACACCTCCACACGTGGCTTACCCGTGGCTACCATGCCACGATGCACTACATGGAGCGCACCAGCCAACAGCGTCTCGATCCACGTCAAATTCTGCCATCGGTTCAGAGCATCGTCGTTGTAGCGACAAGTTACGACACCCCCTATCGCCACACCGACCAACCCGATCGGGGGAAAATCAGTCGCTACGGCTGGGGCGATGATTACCACGATGTTCTGCTTCCGAAGCTGCGCGCTGCTGCAGCGTGGCTGGCACATCGGGTACCGAATGCAGAGAGCAAAGTGTACGTGGACACAGGTCCTGTGATGGAAAAGCAATGGGCACGGCGGGCTGGCATTGGCTGGCAAGGGAAAAATACAAACGTGATCTCCCGCACGATGGGATCGTTCTTCTTTCTCGGCGTTCTCCTCACCAGCGTCGAACTCGAAGCAGATGCACCGATCCCTGACTATTGCGGCACCTGCACTGCATGCCTCGATGCCTGCCCAACAGGTGCACTTGTTGAACCGTATGTCCTCGATGCATCACGGTGCATTTCGTACTGGACAATCGAAACCAAGCCCGACGTCGAGTTCCCCGAACCAATTCGCCGCAACCTCGATGGCTGGCTCTTCGGGTGCGATGTCTGCCAAGACGTATGCCCCTGGAATCGGTTTCGGAAAGAAACGCGCGAGCCTGCATTCTTCCCGCGCAACAACGAAACCTCGCTTGCGCTCGAGCAGATTTTGGCAATGACTCCCGAAGAGTTCCGACAGCGTTTTCGAGGAGGCCCGCTCAAACGCCCCAAGCTTGCTGGACTCCAGCGGAACGCTCGGATGCTCCAAGCCGCTGCCGAATGCTCGCAAGGATTGGACGAGCATGCGCACGGCCATTCTCGATGAAGATGTTCCACGTTTCGCAGCCGCACATCACCGAGCCTGCAACGTAGAGCCCCGGCACATTCGTTTCAAATGTCGCGGGGTCATAACGCGGAATCAAGGTGCGCTGATCCACCTCGACTCCACACCGCCGCAGGAATGCTGCATCGGGACGGTAGCCAATCTGCAGCAGCACGAAATCGCACTCGTGCCACCAGGTGGTGCCATCGGTTGTCCGCTCCAGCAGCACTGCACCGGGAACGATGCGCCGAACGACGGTCGAAAAATGCGCTCGAATCTCACCGTTGCGAATGCGGTTTTCGATGTCGGGTTTGAGCCAGTACTTGACGCTCTCGCCGAGCGTAGGACGGCGGTGTACAAGCTCGACGCTGACGCCATGACGCCAAAGGTCGAGCGCTGTTTCGACGGCGGAATTTTTCCCTCCCACCACCAGCACACGCGTGCCACTGTACTCGAACGGCTCGGTGTAGTAGTGGCGCACGTGCGGAAGCTCTTCGCCTTCGATACCGAGCCGATTGGTGTGGTCGAAGTACCCTGTTGCAATGATCACTGTTCGTGCGTGCCATGTGCCGCGCGCAGTCTCGATGACGAAGGCATCATCCTTTTTGCTGACACGGTCAACACGCGTGTAGAGCTGGAGCGGAATACCCAGACGCTGTGCAACGGTGCGATAGTACTGGAGCGCTTCCTGACGTGTTGGACGAACGTTCGGCGTAGTGAACGGCACTCCACCGAGTTCAAGCTGCTCGGGTGTGGAGAAAAACGTCATGTTCACCGGAAAGCGCCGAATCGAATCACAGATGCTGCCTTTGTCGAAGACACGGCATACCAATCCACTCTGCATCGCCTCGATTGCGCAGGAGAGCCCTGTCGGCCCAGCGCCGATGATCGCAACATCGAGCATACTTGTTGGCAATTGGTTCAACCGGACACTAAAAACGCTGCACCTGTCCGATTAGTGCCAGTTGGGCGTAGTTTCGCCGATGCTCCATTCTTGCAGCATGCAGCGTCCGCAGTGATGCGCTGGCCTCTTCTCGTTTGCATCTGGTCTGCCCTTGCTATCAACGCCAACGCACAAGCGATTTGGGCGAATGGTACGCAACGTGGCATCGAACTGCTCTGGCTGCCACCACGTGATGGTGCGCTACCGGAACGGTACGTCATCATGCGTGCAGCAGCATCGAGCAACCGCTGGTCTATTGCTGGCTCGGTGATGCGCTCGACGTCGAACGACTCGCTGATCGCACATCGTATCGCTGATGCTGCCCAGCTCGACTCATCCCACCGCGAGCGCTTCAATGAGCACCTTGAGCGCATGTTCTTCGCAAATCCTCGCGCGCTAAGCCGTGCGCTCGGCACCTACTTCCACGACACGACAACGACGCCACTGGCAGAATACGACTACCAAATCTGGGCAGGCTCGACTCTTATTGCAACCCTCTACGGCGTCACATCGCACCAACGTGCGTTGCCGAAACCGCCGAGCTGGATTCGAGTGCGCCAGCGTGCCCAGTGTATTGAGCTGTGGTGGCAAACCGATTCCGCTCGAATCTTTGGCATTACTGGGTACGCGCTCTACCGCGCTCGGAATGGTGAAAGTCCGATCCGTCTCATTGAGCGCCCCATCAGCATTGTCGGACTGGAGCAAGACACGCTCGCCAGTGCCTTCGTTCGCGACTGCACGCCAGGAGCATCGGGCACGATCGGCTACTACGTTGCAGCGCTCGATGTCTTCGGCAACGAAGGACGCCCATCTATTGTTGAAGTTATGCGCAGGAGTCAGGCACCCTCACCACCTACCATTGTTCGTGCGGAGATTGGCAATCCGCTGGCTCTGCACGTTCGTGGTGATCGCACAACAGCACGCCCACTCCTTCGCACAAGTGATACTCACAAGTGGTTTCTCTCAGAGTGGCAGTGGCGCGATTCCCTCCTGCTCGTTACAGTGCCCGAACGCTGTGCCGATGCACTCGCCGTTACAATCGTGCATGGGACTGACTCGCTGGCGAGTTGGATAGGCATCCCCACCATCGTGCCACTCTTCGACACTACCACGCCACCGCGTCCAACGTTTGCTGAGCTCCAGCACGATGGTGACCATGCGCACATACGATGGTGCGCGGCGTCTGCGGCAGATATTGCTGGCTACTTGCTTGAACGGCAATTACTCAGTGATACAACGCGGCATTTCATCATTGGGACAAATTACGTGGACACGAACACCGAGAATGTTCGGTACCGCGTGTTTGCTGTTGACGCTCACGGCAACATCAGTGAGCCAACTCCACAGTTTGCTGGATCAACGAGTGCAATTGCAGCACCAGAACTACTCTCAGTTACATCGTCGCGCAGTGGCACTGTGCTCGTCTGGCGCGTGCCTCCCCGCACAGCACGCGTAGCCGTCAATCGGTACGACGACTCCTCGGCAACTCCACTGACGATCGCTCTCCTCCCAGGTGCTGCATGCCGCTACGTTGATCGCACTCCTGGCGCGCAGCGTGCTACCTACCAAATTGTTACGCTCGACAGCAGTGGAAATTGGAGTAGACCATCTGAGCGCCGCTCCGCCCACACTCCTCACCAACACTGCAGGCCGCCCGCATTCGATTCTGCAGTCTATCGCGATGGCGTTGTCGTTCTATACTGGACCGCCACCCATCAAGGCGAATTTCTTCTCGAGCGCAGCTCGAGCGGGAGCGAGGAAGTCTTCGTCCTTGCCCGATTCAACTCGGGCACGCAGCGTTTCGTAGATGATACCCTTGAAGGGGGTGGGCAGTACACCTATCGTCTGCGGTGCATTGGCAGCAGCGATCACGAAGCAACTTCGTGCACAATCACGATTCCACCGTAGCGTCAAAGGAGCACATTCGTTTGCGAACCATTGCGTATGACCATGCGACATGTCGTAACGCTCGTGCTGGCTGCTTTCTGCCCTGCGCTACTTCTGGGACAAATCTACCGCCTCGATGAACGCAACTTTCCGAGCGTGCGTGTTTGGTACTTCCCCCGCGAAAGCGCACAACTTTCTCCGCCATCGCGCGTAGATGATAGCAGCATCCCCGTGCAGATTGCCGAACACACCTGCGAGCGCGTTGCTGCCGCAGTGCCTGCGGACATTGCGTTGTGCGTGGATGTAAGCTCGAGCAATAGCGTCTGGCGCGAGAACCGTGCTCTGCTCGATACAATCGCGGCTACCTTTGCACGCGAGCTTCGGTCCAGCGATGTGCGGTTTTTCCTTGTGCCGTTTGCCAATTCTGCCACTGCACAACCACCCACTGATGCCGCCCAACTGCCTGATGCAGTGAGAACTCTGCAGTTCGGCGGTGGCACCAACTACGCTGCTGCATTCGATGCGGCAGCAGTAGCATTCGGAAAGAGTGCAAGCCGCCAGCGTTTGGTCATCGTCGTCACTGATGGGTTGGATACGCTTGACCTTGCTCGCGTTCGCTTACGCTTTGGCTCAGCACTTCCGCACGTCATCGCAGTCATGCTCCGCAACGAGGCGCCCCCAGTGCTCCGCTCCCTTGCACTGGAAAGCGATGGCGGATGGTTCGAGCTTATCAGCTCCCCTGACGCAGCAGCACAAGCAGCAGACCACATCGCTCGTCTTGTCCGAGGCGAAGCGACACTCTGTAGCATCCGCTACGATGCGCTCGCCACGTGCACCGCTTTGCATGAGGTCCAGCTACATTTTCCGCGCTCAACCTACGGCATACGCTATCGAGCTCCACGCACTGCGAAGCTGGAGATCACCACCTCGCACGTGTACTTCGGCGTTCCACTGCTCGGCACAACGCGTGATGCGACGGTTACGCTCACCGCACGCGGACTTCCCGTCCGTCTGGACACTGCCTGGATAAGTGGCTCGCCCGGATTTTCGCTTGCTGCACCTGTGCGGATGTTGCTGGGAGCCGATAACTCCGCAACGCTCACTGTGCGTTACCGTGCACGCGATACCAGTGCTGCATGGGGCGAGCTCCACATTGCAACATCCTGTGGCGAACAAGTGGTCACATTCAGCGTTGGACGCCGCTCTGCGCAGGTGCAGCCATCGCTGTTTCGGATCATCAATCCCCGAGGGGGTGAGCGTTACTGGAGCGGGAGCGACGTCCCTATTGCGTGGCTCGGTATTCCTCCGGACGATAGCTGTCGCATCGCGCTTTCCTATGACGACGGGCGCTCCTGGCAGACAATCGCCGACGCAGCAAGCAACCTCCGCTGGCGCTGGAAGGTGCCGCTCATTGATGCTCCTCGCCGAGTGATCATCCAACTTGAGCGCATCGGTAGTTCCAGCCGCCAGACCGCGCAACTTGACAAGCCGATCACAATCGAACCAACCAGTGGAGTGATCACCCCCGTCGACGTAGGACAAGCAGCCGTCGGAATTCGAAAAGACACCGTGCTCAGAAGCTACATCCACAATCGCTCCACAAGTGACCCGCTCACCATCGAGCGCATCGAGTTCACAGGCGAAGCCGCAAGCGATTTCGGCATAGCCAGCGGAGTCTTCCCCGCGAAGATTCCGCCGGGCGGTACGCTCGACGTCGAGCTGTTCTTCCGGCCATCAGCGCGTGGGCGCCGCACCGCAGAGTTGCTCCTTGTTTCACCGAGTGGTTACGTTCGCCAAGTCATCTGGGGCCACGGCATCGGCGCAACTCCACTCCACACAATTGTGGACTTTGGCTCGGTCGAGATTGGAACACTGCGGCAGGCAAACATCCCCTACACACCAAGCACCACCGACCGCAGCACGATCGAATGGAGCGGTGATAGCAGCGCGTTCAGGATCACACTCGGAGCGACATCGAACCTCGAGATCGCCTTTCAGCCAGATAGCGTCCGCTTTTTCCATGCTACCGCGCGTATCACTGACCCAATGACTCCACTGACGCTCGAGCTCAACGGGCGTGGCATTCCGCCTTCCCAGCTCCAGCAGGACCCCACACGATTTCGGACCCTCGCACTGCCCACTGCAGAGCCGCTCAATGCAGGCACAGTCGGCATCGGAAGCTATGATGGCATTAGTCTCTTGGGCCTTTACGCTCCAACCGAGCGCGTTGCACTCTTTGCAGGCGGTCTGCTCCCAATCCGGTTCGGCGAGCAGCGTTTCTATGCCTACGGAATCGGCGCTCGGCTAGCTCACCAATTGAGCGAGCGTTGGAGCATCGCCGGTGGCGGAGCAATTGCCTTCACCCGTGCTGAAACACACGCCGACACAACACAGATCACCCTTGCAGCACCGTTTCTGCTCGCAACGGTCCAACTCGGCAATGTCCGACTCAACGGCGGCGTAGGCTATGCCTTCAAAGAGCACCGCACCAGCCGCGATCGGTATCGTGCGGACGTCCCCGTTCTTGCGCTGGGTGGTGACGTTCAGTTCGCACCGCAATGGAAAGTCGCTCTCGACATTTTCCATGCTGGAACCGTTTCGTCCGTTCCTATCGCAGCGAGCGTCCGATATTTCGGGCAGCAACTGGCGCTCGATGGCGGGATCATGCTCGCGTTTCCCACGCAACCACAGGAACGCTTCGTCGCGCTTCCGGTTGTAAGTGCGTTCTGGATCTTCCGCTAAGCGGCAGCGCTATGGAGCGTAGGATCATCCGGGCGTGGTGCATGTACGACTGGGCGAACTCCGCCTATCCACTGGTCATTTCCACTGCGCTGTTTCCGGTGTACTTCAACCTCATCGCTCGGGATGATGCGCAGGCACCGCTTGTCACATTCGCAGGTGTGCGCTGGGAATCTGCCTCGCTCTACTCGCTCGTGATTGCGGCATCGTATGCGATCAACGCACTGCTTGTTCCAGTGCTCTCAGGCATCGCTGATTGGAGCGGACGGAAAAAAACATTCCTCCAGGTTTTCTGTACGCTCGGTGCTGCCAGTTGCATTGGGCTCGCATTCTTCGATCGCTCGCATCTGGGCATCGGGCTTGCATGCGCGATGCTTGCAAGTATCGGCTTCAACGGATCGCTGGTCTTCTACAACGCATTCCTGCCGGAGATTGCGCCACCGCCGCTGCACGATCGCATTAGTGCGCAGGGGTATATCTACGGCTACCTCGGTTCGTCACTTTTGCTTGCAGGTGCGCTTGCAGTCATCGTGGAGCCTCGTATCTTCGGCATTGAAGAGGGCGGCAGCGCAGCCTTCCTGCACATTGCACCATGGGTCTTCGTTGCTGTGGGATTATGGTGGCGAGGCTTTGCGCAGATCACGCTACGCGTCGTCCCAGAATCCCGCTCGACAAACCCTGGCACGCTCAAGGGTGCGGTCGCAAGCGGATGGACCAACCTTCTGCGCGCCATCAAAACCCTTCGGACGTATCCGACGATTGCGCTCTTTCTGGCAAGTTACCTGGCAGCTTCGATGGGCGTGCAATCGGTCATCCTGCTTGCGAGCTTATTCGGAGCGCAGGAGTTGGCACTTCCAGAATCACTGCTGGTGAGCATCATCTTGCTCGTCCAGTTTGTCGCAGCACTTGGATCGTGGCTGTGTGCGCGGCTGGCGGAGCGGTTAGGAAATGTGCGCGGTCTCATTGCGATCGCTGCGGTGTGGGGCGCCGCGTGTGCCGCTGCATACTGGGTACGGACACCGTTGCACTTTGCGTTGCTCTCTGCAGTGATTGGGCTTGTGCTCGGCGGGCTGCAATCGCAGATGCGCGCAACGTTTTCCAAACTCATTACAGCGTTTCCACTGCACGCTTCGCTGTTTAGCCTCTACGACATTGCAGAAAAACTTGGGACAACGCTTGGGATGGGTGTCTTCAGCCTTGCTGTTGCGCTGAGCGGATCACTACGCACCGGCGCATTGGTCCTCGGTGGAGGATTTGTGCTCACCATCGCACTCCTCGTTGCAGTGGAGCGCTCGATACGACGCAGCGAAGACTCGGCGATTACTCGCTAACGACGCGCCCAATAACGCAGCTCTGTTCGTCTGCGGTCAGGGCGAGGACCGTCTGCGCATGTTCTGGGCGGACAACCAGCACCATGCCGATACCGAGATTGAAGACCCGCCGCATTTCGTCAGTGCTGACGTTCCCGCAACGCTCGATCAAGCGGAAGATTGGCGGGACCTCCCATTCCCCCCACGCAATGTCGAGTGCCAGCCCCTTCGGAAGAATGCGCCGCGTGTTGCCCTCGATACCGCCGCCAGTGATGTGTGCAATTCCCACAAGGAGCTTTTTCTCCAGCAGTGGTTGGACACTCCGAAGGTACGAGCGATGAATTTCCAGCAGCGCAGAACCGAGCGTTGCATCCAACTCTGGAATGAACTCGTCGAGCCGATACTGCTCCAGCAGAACCGCGCGCGCAAGCGAATAGCCATTTGTGTGAAGACCACTCGACCGAAGACCGATGAGCACATCTCCTGCTGCGATGCTGCGCCCGTCAACGATGGCATCCTTTTCGACGACGCCGACGATCGTGCCGGCAAGGTCATAGTCACCCTCAGCGTAGAGGCTCGGCAGTTCTGCCGTCTCGCCGCCGATGAGTGCACAGCCATTTTCGCGGCAGGCAGCAACAAGACCTGCAATCACCTGCTCGGCAACAGCGACGTCGAGTTTCCCCGTAGCGAAATAGTCCAGAAAGAACAGCGGACGCGCTCCGCAGGCGAGGATATCGTTGACGCAGTGGTTGACCAGATCTCGCCCGATCGTCGAATGAACATTCATCGCAATGGCGATCTTCAGCTTGGTCCCGACCCCATCGGTGCTACTGACGAGTACTGGATGCCGCAGTTCCTCGAAGCGTGCGTCGTAGAGTGCACCAAAGTGACCAACGTCGGCAAGAACACGCCGATCGAACGTCGAGCGGACAAGCGGCTTGATACGGGCGACCAGCTCATCGCCCGCGGCGATGTTGACACCAGCGGTTGAGTAGTCCATCGTGGCTGATTGCGCGGTGATATGACACAAAGATACCGACTTTCTGCACGTGCACCGAGCGACGTCTGCTCTCTTGGAAGGGTAGGCTATTCCCGCACAGGCGCCCACTCGCGAGATATGCTTCGCTGAACAAGGAGTGCAGCGAGCCAATTGAGGAACCACTGCCAGAGGATTCGCCGGTATCCCCACCGGCGGTAGCGTCGCGGTGATTCGTACACGCGCAGCTCTGGAGGAAGCGCCACGCGAGTCCATCTCCGGGCGCGATGGAGGAACTCAAAATCCTCGCCTGCAGCAAGCGATGCGGCATACCCACCTGCTTGTTCGAAAAGCCACCGCCGCACAACGTGACATTCCCCGCGACCAACGCCAAGCCCAGCTGCTGCAGCAAGCCGGAGATACGCGTTGAAGCACCCATGCACGATGCGATCGCTCCACCGACGCTCTGCCGGATGCACCTCTACCGGGCCGGCGAGTACTCCGTAGCGCACGTAGCGACCGCGCTCGGCAGTCCATTCTGCGATCGTCTGCCAAAAGCACTGCCAATTGGCTGGCACGCAATCGGCATTGAGGAAAACAAGCGTCTGACCGCGCGCAAGGCACGCTCCAACGTTTCGCCCCTCTGCGATCGTCTGCTGGCGTGCAGCTGAATGCACCGCCACTACATCTGCATACGCGCGAGCAATCTCTACGGTGGCATCGTTGCTCCCGCCATCGCTGATGATCAGCTCGATGCCAAAGCGTTCGATTGTTGCATCGTCAAAACGAGCGAGCAATCGCGGAAGGGCTTTCTCCTCTTCTAACGTTGGAATGATGACGCTGATGCGAACCTGCTCGGATCGAAGTCGCTGCGGCGAGCGCTCCCAGAGCAGAACGTCCGTTGGTAGTCGCCGCATAGTCACAGACGTGCGCCTCCAAGTTGAATCTTGAACGGATAAAGCAGGTACACCCGTGGTGGGTGGTGCTCGCTCCATTCGAGCGTTGGCGTCGGCAGTTTGAAGTAGTTGAACGATTGTGCCAGCCAGTTGAGCACCGATCCTACTGGCTTACCGAGCAGTGGCTCGAAGTCTGGCAGCAGCTCGACCAAATCCACGTCGAGACTCAGGGCAATGCGCCGATCGGAATGGCCGTTGTTTCCCCCTAAGCCGCGAACACCGTAGCCAATCCCGAGCGCAAGCCACGGTGGTATCACGTGCTGCACAGGTTCCGGCAGCAGCGGACGCAGCTTTGCCGAAAGGAAGAACGTCGAACTGCTATAGTCATCAATGAACGTACGGCCTTCGGCACGCTCGGCTTCGCCATACCAATGCGCCGGCACATAGCTCCACTTGGGCGAAAAGTACTGCAGGAACGGTACTGACTGCTGCAAGAGGAAATAGCTCGCCCCGACAATGTTGAACGCTAAATCACTCGGACTAAACCCCCAATCCTTGCCAACTCCATCTTCGAACTCGACGTAGCTTTGGTACACGATCCCCATCAGTGCACCATAGAGCATCGCATGCCGATGGTCCACACCGGCACCTTGGAGCAGCTCCCCAGAGTAGTAGGACATCACATATGCGCCATAGATGTGACCAAGTTTATCTACCCCGCGAGCATAGGAGCCATCTTCGATCACCCGAAATTCCGCGCGCTCGTTCCAAATCGTCGCTTTCTGGTAAAGGTGAAGCCCCACCATGATTCCGACGTAAATCGAGCCTGCTGCGCTCAACGTGTAAGGGTTGATGCGGCTTTCGCGTAACGGCGGTTGACCGTCAATCGTGTAGCGCTGATGACCGGCCCAGGTAAACTCGTGCCACGGAATCGTGCGTGGTACACCAAACGCCACTACAGTATCATCCGATTGCGCCGTCAGCAGATCTCCAGGTACTGCTCCACCGCAATGCTTTGCACAGCTGGACGCAGGCAAGAGAGCCTCTCTGCTCTTGGTCCCTACCACAGCTTCTTCCGCTGCATGCGATGAACTGCTCAGAGCAACCAACGCCAGAGAGACGACCCACCAGCACACCCGATCACAACTCAAGGATGGAAACCTCCGGTGTAACGACGTCTTTAGGGATGAGTGTGGGGAAATACGCAACGACCTCGCTGGGTTTGGGTCGTCCTCCAGAAAAGCCGGTCACCCCAGGAGGGCCGGTCAAGATCAACGGTGCGATCTCTTTGCCGAACCGCTCGACTGCTGCGTAGTCATGCGATCGGACACCGATCCGTAGCATGACTTCCGGCGGGTCAACAGGCGGCGCCAGCGGCCCGTGACATGCGTTGTAGCCAACAAACTCCGTGCGGATTTCCTGAAATTGCAGCCCGAGCAACTCTAAGCGTCGCCGCAGAATTGCGTCGGCAGCCTGGGCGCGCTCGAGTGCCTTCGGTGCTGAGTACACCAGCGTTCCTACCGCAGTGTAACCGTCGGCATAACTGGCGCTGACCTTGTAGGTTGATGTTGCTGGCCGCCCTTCGATGCCAAAGACTGCAACGCGGTCGTTGCCTTCGTCGCGGAGTTGGATCGTCGTAAAATCTGCGACGCAGTCGGGTGTGATGTACTCACGTGGATTGCCGATTTCGTAGAGGAGTTGCTCAGAGACAGTTTCGCGGGTAACCGCACCGCCGGTCCCTTCGTGCTTGGTGACGACGAATGTTCCGTCGGGATATGCCTCGATGATTGGAAAGCCGATCTCGGCAAGGTTTGGAAGCTGTTGCCATGCGCCGAGGAAGTTCCCGCCGGTCGCTTGTCCGCCGCACTCGTTGATATGCCCTGCCACCACACCTGCGGCGAGCTTGTTCCAATCATCCCACGCCCAGCCGAACTCATAAACCATCGGTGCAAGGGTCAACCCCGTATCGGTCACACGACCTGTGATAACAACCTGTGCGCCACGCGTGAGTGCTTCGACGACTGGGCCAGCGCCGAGATACACGTTCGCACTCAGCAGCCGATCCCGCACCGACGCAAGAGGAATTCCAGTGTCCAAGTGGAGCATCGGGTGTCCTGCTGCCAAGAGTTCATCAATGCGGGGGAGAATATCATCGCCGGTCACAATACCGATTCGCAGGCCGCTGATGCCGTGCTTGCGCGCCACCTCGAGCACTGCTTCCGCTGCAGCGCGTGGATTGACGCCGCCCGCATTTGTGATCACCCGTATGCCTCTGGAAACGACATCTTCGATGATCGCATCCATCGTCTCAACAAAATCGCGCGCATAGCCCCACGTTGGATTGCGCAGTTTCTGCTTCTGGAGGATGGACATTGTTACCTCTGCCAGGTAGTCCATCACAAGGTAGTCAATCGGTCCGCGGCGGACTTGCACGAGTGGTGCTGTGAGCAAATCGCCCCAGAACCCTTGTCCCGATGCGATGCGAACGGAATGCTTCATACTTGGACGGAGAGAGCGTTGGAAAAAACACCACCTTTCGTGGCAGTACGTCTTGCACTATTGCAAATTTGCAACAGTGCGTGCTACTTCCCAATTTGTCTTTCCCCACATGCCGATGGAAGATGACGCCCTGCATGTTGGAACACTTCTGCGTGCAAAGCGGACCGAACTCGGCTTGAGCGTCAGCGACATCAGCCGACTGACAGGAATTCGCCCGGCGATTATCGAGGCAATTGAAGCAGGCTCGCTGGATGTAATGCCGCCAGTTTACATGCGCTCATTTCTCCGACGCTACGCACGTGCGCTGGGACTCGACGAGCGCTCGCTACCTTTCTCCAGTGTCGAGCCACACCCCCTCACCAGCAGGCGCACCACTACTCCACCGGCTGCATCATCCCAGAGGAAGCCAAACACTGCGCTTGCAGTCGTGATAGCCCTTGGGGTGCTGGGAGCTGCGGGATATCTGCTCTACCGCTCCACCGAGAGCAGTAATCAGCCACGACCGAATCTCGAGCAAGCGGAAGCTCCTGCTGAGACGATCCGCACCGCGCCGAGCCGTGGGCTTCTCGAATACTTCGGTGCGGCAACAAGTGACAGCATGCGACTGGAAGCAGTCGCTACCGATACCGTATGGATCAGCGTTACGATGGACGGTCGCCGCAGTGAACAAGTAACACTCCGCCCTGGGGAGCGACGGCAGTGGTACGCGCTCCAAGCGATCATCCTTTCGATCGGAAATGCAGGCGGCGTCGAACTCTACCGCAACGGCGAACCACTTCCCGCACTGGGTCACCGCGGCGAAGCGGTCCGCTACGTCAAAATCACTCCGACGGAGGTCATCCCAAGCACAAGCAGTTGGACTCGCAAACGCGATTCCGTACTTGAAACGCTTTCGAAACGTCCAATGGCTACCACAACGCCATCATCACCGCAAGCAGCATCATCTCCAGCACACGCACCATCTCAGCAGCGCCCCCACCAGACAAACCAAGAACGACCTCCCACTCGGACTACCCAACAAACTCGTCGCCAAGAGTTACTCCGACGTGCACAACGGCAGCAGGAAATCACGCCCGTTGCCCCCAAAGCTCCACTGCCAACTCCGAACAACAAGCCATCCTCGCCGTAACGTTTTCCTCAGAGCGTCGAGCGGATGATGTCGTGGATTCGGACAACTCCAAGACACTCCCCCTCTGAACCGACGACGGGGAGAACACCAATCTGTCGCTGACGTCGCTCCATTGTAGCGAGCGCTTCCCCAAGCAGTGCCTCTGGGTGGATCGTGATTGGATTGGGTGTCATCACGTCGGCAGCACTGATAGGACGGATATCCTCATACCGCTCGAGCGAGCGACGCACATCGCCATCGGTGATGATGCCGCAGAGTTTATCGCCATCGAGTACGCAGACGCAGCCAAGCCCTTTCCGACTAATCTCGATAATCGCTTCGCGAAAAGACGCTGACAGAGCAATGCGAGGGATTGCATCCCCTTTTGCCATCACATCGGAAACTCGCAGTGTAAGGTTCCGTCCGAGCTGCCCCATCGGATGGGAGCGCGCGTAGTCGCTGATCGTAAAGCCCTTTGCTTGCATGAGGACGAGCGCAAGTGCATCGCCCAATGCCAACGCAGCTGTTGTACTGGCACTCGGCACTGCATCCCATGGGCAGGCTTCTTGTTCGACGTGTGCATCGAGCACAACTTCTGCAGCGCTCGCGATGTGACCATTTGTGCTGCCGGTGATAGCAATGATCGGCAGACCACGCTGCTTGAGGTATGGGAGAAGTGCGACAAGCTCGGCAGTTGTTCCGCTGCGGGAGAGCACGATTGCAACGTCGCGATCGGACAGCACGCCAATATCACCGTGCAGCGCTTCGACCGGGTGCAGGAACAGCGCAGGCGATCCGACACTCGAAAGCGTCGAGGCAATTTTCTGCGCAATGATGCCGGATTTGCCAATCCCACTGACGACAATAAGCCGCGCCCCGAGGAGCAATTCGATTGCACGAGCAAAACTCTCACCGACGCTATCGGCAAGACGTGCTACTGCGGCGGCTTCGATCCGAAGGATACGGCGAGCTTCCTCGATACGCTCGTTTGCTGTCATCACGTGTGCTCGAATCATCCCGGCGGCCAACTCATCGGACGTCCGCCGAGCAAATGGCAGTGGAGGTGGAAAACCGTTTGCCCTGCTTCGCTGTTGGTGTTGATCACCAAGCGATACCCCCGGTCAGCAATATTCTCTTGGTGTGCCAAACGCTGCGCGGTAAGGAGAATGTGCCCAAGCAGCTCCCGATCCTCCTCAGTTGCATCGTTGAGCGTGGCAATCGGCTTTTTCGGCACGATGAGAATGTGCACTGGCGCTTGCGGAGCAATGTCGCGGAAGGCGATAACACGTTCGTCTTCGTAGACGATCGTTGCAGGTATTTCTCGGCGGATGATCTTCGAAAAAATGCTCTCGCTCATACGCGACAGTACGCAAATAGACGCTGCGCAAAAATAGGAAGGGCAGCGTCACTGGACGCTGCCCTTCACACATTCAGCACAACTCTGCGTGCTATCGCACAAGCGACATCCGCTTGACCTCCACCCGATCGCCCGCCTTAAGGCGGCAGACGTACGTTCCGTTGGCAACCGGCTTGCCGCTGTTATCGGTGCCATCCCAACGGATGGTCTTATACCCTGACTGCACCTGGCCACTGACGAGTGTCTTGACGACGTTACCGAGGACGTCAACCACTTCGAGCTCAACTGGTGTATTGACCGGCACTGTGTACGCGATCGTCGTCGAGCCGCTGAAGGGGTTTGGTGCATTTTGCTCGAGCGTAATGTCCGCTTGATCAGTGAAGTCAAAGCGGAGCGTGCCGCTGTAGCTGACCGACCCGTCCCGGCTGACTTGGCGCAGGCGGTACTCGTAGGCTTTCCCGCCACTTACGGTGCGATCGGTGTACGCGTAGCTGAGCGGCTTCGAGGACGTCCCGCTTGGAGCCTGCGTTGGGATGAACCCAAGTTCGCTCCACTCATCGGTACCAACAGTGCGGCGCTCGACGTAGAAGCCGTGGTTATCGGTCTCCGAGGAGGTTTCCCACCAGAGATCTACGGCTTGAGGCCGCTTGGCGCCTTCGAAAAGCGTAATCTCAACTGGCGTGATCCGTACATACTTCCGCGGGCCGTACGTCCGATTGCCGAGGTACGGACGAATCATTGGCAGCCAGCTTCCTCGAGTAAAGCTTGCACCGTTGCCAATGTACCCACGGTAATCGAGGAAATTGTACGCGACGTTCCCAATCGTTGGGACGAATTGGGCCCACTGTCCACTACCGACGGAGTTTTCGAAGACGAACTTGTTGTCGTTGATGAGAGCGCCGGTCCGTGTTTTAATTCGGAATGACT
Organism: Candidatus Kapaibacterium sp.; assembly: GCA_026003495.1. Lineage (GTDB taxonomy): Bacteria > Bacteroidota > Ignavibacteria > Kapaibacteriales > NICIL-2 > NICIL-2. The sequence goes on from BPHK01000001.1 coordinate 1,658,131, forward strand.
TGTCGATAAGGAGGTTGTAGTTATTTGCACCAGGGACAGGAGCTGCGTTGAAGTTCCCAAGTTGGATACCCATTCGCTGGGAGGTTGCTCCAAGCTCAAAGCCAACCGAACTAAGTTGAGCGACAGATGCCCAATACGTACCGGGTGGGAGGACAACGGGTTGGGGAAGTAGGTACGTTGTGTACTCATTGTACTTGACATCACCCGACGCGTCCATCCCACGGAAGGCGCGAAGGACACTTGCCTGAATCGGGTTGCCTGCCGGTACACCTCCCTGATCTTGGTAAATCGCAAATCGAATGTTATCGGTGTTCGAGTTCAACGATCCGAACCATGCCTGGTACCCGAAGACAGTGTCTTGGGTCGTCAATTCAAACTTCATCGCAATTTGACCGGACCCATTTCCACCATCGGCACCAAATGCGGTTGCAACCGTGTATGCAGCAGACTGGAATCCGAGTAGATTGAGGCCCTTGCCGAACAGTGGTGGACTGAGGAAATTCGGTACATCGTTTTGCGCGTCTTGGTCATGGTATGAGAATGCCGGACCAAAACGCATGCGAAACTCACTATAGGTTGAATCATTGAGCGGCTCAAGGTCGCCACCAGGGTACTTGACAGTCGCTGCGATGATATAGCGATCGTCCGTCGAACGAGCCGACAACCGTGCATTCCATGAAGGCATGGTCATTTCTCGGTCCTGATTGCCTGAGATGAATGGAATGACAACCGAACGATCATACACATAGCGACGATCGAGATCCGGGTTTTCCGCCTCTGCTGGATCAGCAATCATCACACGAACAGGAAATGCCTGCGCGGCAAGACCGGTGTTGTTGCTGATTTTGACGCGTATCGGAATCCGCTGCGCCTGGCTTGCAGGTGTGACTCGATATGGCCATGTCGCCAAAACACTGACGACTTCGAGGTCGGTAACTTCCGTTGGGAAGAGGATACGGATGTTCTTGATGAAGAAGGGATCTTCATCATCATCCGGGCCGCCGAGCCATGTTCCGTTTGCAGTGCGTGCCATGACTCTGAACCGGAAGCGGAAATTCTTTGCACCTTCATTCGGAGCGTTGATGAAGGTGTCAGGTATTGGAATATACACCTTGCGCCATTCGAAGTCTTTTCCATCGTCGTAGGGATCAACAACATAGCCTTGTGCGCGGGTAAGAGGCGTGTCTTTATCGACTGGGTGAAAACCTCGCCGATAACCACCCCCACCCCAAACACTCCAGGCCGGATTATCAGTTATTGCAGACTGGTTGCAGCAGCGCGGGTGCCAATTCCATTCAAATGCGGGAGCACCAGGTACCTGTGATACAACGATGTTGTTGATTTGATCACGGCTTGGCCGTGCAAATTCTATGCGGAGAACATCTTGGAAGTCATCTCCTGTGGTTCTTGGCGCAACAACACCACCGGTTGGACCAAGGTCGAAGTATGCGACACGTGGTTCTGGGCCTAACATGCGCGATGCTGCCCAATCACGTGGGTAATCAGCTTGCTTGACTGCTCGGTGGAAGGCAAATGAGAGAACAGCACCTTTTCGATCGCGTAGGTCTATCGGGAATGAACGAAGTTCATCTCCGCCTGGCTGCTGTGGAGGTTCGGCGCCATCAATGATCCGATCAAGCCGTATCACTGGAGTATTGAGTCGGAAGAATGGATTGTTGGCTGCTGGGAATTCACCTCGTGGTGGTGGAGGATTGTTGGTGGATTCGTTCCCGTCGACAACCTCACCACCGATGTTGACAAATTTGAGAACAGAAGGAATCGCATTCCCACCGACGACATGATACTCTCGGACGTCCTCGTTCAATTGTGAAAGACGCCGCATGACGAACAATCGGAACTTCACGGTATCATCAAATGGCCACATATCCTTGTAGCCAATACCGTTGGAGTCAACTGGTACAGCGATGACATAGGCGGTGAAACGTCCTATTTGGTCATCAATGAACTCGTTTGGTTCAAATGGTGGGAATTGGACCTGAACGTACGCATAGGGTGGCACACCATTGAGCGACGGTGCTGGACTTGTAGCTGTAAAGACTGGTGGTTGACTTGCTCCAGCTACTTGAATAGTCCCAAGACGGTAGCCACCAACGGTCCAGTTTGAATTGTCGCTAAAGAATGAGTTGATGCGAACAAGCCGGTTATACACCACGCGCCCTGTCGCATCGTTGATGATACGGAAGCGTGCGCTGAACTTGATGTTTTGGGGTTGGTAATTGACGCCACGCGGTCCTTGAATGTCGTTACTCAGGTTTTGGAAAATTGCGATCGGCTGAATACCGCCAAGCCGCTCATCCCCCGCGAGTATTTCAAAGTTATTGACATTCTGTGATGGCACCACAACCGTGTAATCTGCCGCTTGATTTGGATCGCGCGGTTTGACGCGGTACTCCGTCGTCACAGCACGGACGGTATTCTTCCACTGCTTGAACTGAATGACGACACCAACCGCTGGCGTGCTATTATCCTCAAGCCCGGTACCAGAAACGTAAACTTTTGGATTATAGCCACTCGATGTCTGGGTGTAGTACACTGTGTATTGCAGGTAGCGCGTAGTCGTCGCGCTCGAACTTCCGTCGAGTGAGTTGTACGTGTTATGACGTGCCAGCCCACGAACTGCCATCGTTGTGTTGTTACGGAACATGTCACGCGCAGTGTAGGGACGATTGAAATTGTCGAATGCGACACCTTGCAAGTTCGTAAAGACTACGTGGATCGAAGAATCTGACCGGTTGAGGACAACTGCAACACTGGCAGAAATAAAGTTTCGATCACCTGGACGAATGTCGGCGTTATAGTTGAATGTCCCCTGAAGGGAGCCACCACGGAAAAAGTTCCATGTACCGCGTGGAGTCAAGTTGTGGTACCAGATGATCAAACGGTCACCGCTGATTGATCGCTTGTAGTATACCTTCCCGAAGTCGTCAATGTAATTGCCTTGTGGATTGTAAACAGATAGCTGAAGATTACCCCAGCACGGCAGAATTAACGGAGGGTTGTTAGTAAAGTTCGCAATGCTGTTAATACCGTCATTCCCAGACCATCGGTTATTCCCATTTCGAATACCATCCTGAGCATTTGCACTACTTTCACTAATTGTTCCTGTTCCTGGTGTTTTGCCCAAGGCGATGCACCGATACCCGTAGTCATCTGGTGTTGGGTCGGTTGCACCACTGGAGCCTTGTGGCGGACGTGTATCTTCTCGTTCTGGGTCGTAGTACGAAAAGACCCCCGGTGCGATTTCACGCTCAACACGTTGCCCATTTTCGTCGTAGAAGTACCGGCGATTGCTCAGTGCAATAATGCCATTGGTAGATACGTAAAAGCTGTCGTACCGAACACCGTTGAAGTAAAATGGGAACCCGATTGGGATAGGGCCAGCGAATGCATTATCGGTCGAATCTGCCCCATAAGGCAGTTGTGCTGTCTTTGTCGCTGGGTTTTGGAAGTATGGCCTGCCTTCTGGGTGTCCAATCCAGTAGTTTTCATCAAATTGGTGCGGGCCGCTAAGTATCTGGCGCCATGTGGTCGGCTGGTAATTGAGGTCAATCTCGTTGACGGGGAACAGGAATGGGTAAGTCTTCCATGCAGGGTCGGCGTTGTCGTTCCCATCTACAATGTAGTATCCCGTTGATACAGTGGGAGCCACTGTATTCTTCACTGCTGGGTTGGGGTTCGGGTTGTCCGATGGACCAAGTGGAAACGGACGCGGATAGGAAGCGTTGTTATCAAACTTCCCGATCACGCTCCGGCGCTGCTCATCATTGCCTTTGCCATCACCATTGGCAACGGCAACTCCTGCCAGAGACATCAAAACCAATCCAACAAGAAGTACTTTGTACCGCATGGTACCCTCGGAAAGATTGTGGAACATGTTGCTTGCTGTTGTATGCGAAAAGTTCATGGCACCGATTGCACAAAAGTAATGCACGCAGTGACAATTCTGTTTCAGCGTGGACTGCACTTGAGCCATGCGCTCACTTTGTTGCTACCACGACGGTGAAAAACGCCGTTCCTGGAACTGATCGTAAAAATGCAAAAAAAAATCGATACAACCAAAAAAAAATTCATGTGTGCTGCTTCAGGTAACGCCGACAGTAGCGCTCAATCGCTCGCGGATAGAGCCTATGCTCCGCCGCTTGCACCCGCGCCATCAGCGACTCCGGCGTATCGTCTGCGTAGACGGGAACACGCACCTGTTCAAGAATTGGCCCAGCGTCGTAGTCGTCGGTCACAAGATGAACCGTCGCACCACTGCAACGCTCACCAGCTGCAAGGACGGCGCGATGGACATGGATGCTGTACATTCCTTTGCCGCCAAACTTGGGGAGCAGCGCTGGATGCACGTTGAGTATTCGATCGCGAAATTGTGCGACCACTGCACTTGGCACCTTGAGCAAGTAGCCCGCGAGCGCCACAAGCTCGATACCGCACAGCAGCTCAATCAGCGCCGCTGCGTAGGTATCCTCGGTCGAAAATCCACGTGGAGATAGCACAGCAGAACGGATGCCGAACTGCTCGGCAACGCTGAGGATCCTGGCTTCGGCGCGATTGGTAATGATCAATTCGATTGAGAACGCACGCTCGCCGGTGCGTTCGTACTCGATAATCGCGCGTGCATTAGAGCCTGCACCCGAGCCGAATATCGCAATCGGCACTTTAGCGTTTTGTACGGCCACCACCTTCCTCTGCGTAGAGGATGTACGCTGCAAGTTTTCCTTCGTTGATGGTGTCGAAGTTCTCCCAGTACTCCGCGGTGAATTCCGCACGCGAGCTGGTATCGCCGTCGTTTGGAGAGCAACGTTCGATGATCTGACGGCATCGTTCGACCCACTGCGCCCAGTTCGATGGACGCAAATCAATCCATCCATCGTGGCACCAGCGCTCGAGATTTTCCGCCGTCATCGTGCGACCGGGCGCCGATGCCGAAGGCACCAGCACCGTCGCGCCGCGTAGGTATCGAGTCCCATTGCTGAGCAGAATTGGCAGCCCAACTGAGAGAATCGTCGAGCGGAACTCGGCGTTCGAAGCAACGAATCCCTCAGCAGCACGGGCGAGCTCGTGGGGGTCAGCGGCTGCAACGTGGCGCATCGAACCGGCGATTGCGCGGAGAATTGCCGCTTCGTAGAGCAGCTTCGTCAGGCGTGGAGGGCCGAGCAACTCAAAACCAATGCTCGTATTGCCATGCTCACGCTCAAGCCGTCGGAGCGTCGCAAGCGCGCGCTCTCGAAGTGCTCCCGCTCGGTAGGTGGGCCCCATCACACTTGCATCGAGCGCCTGGACGATCTCGCGACCGGTCGCTGCACCGCGAAGCTCCTCGACGACAACGTGCGCAATCTCCTCCGGTGTAACCATCTCCATCAGCCCGACCGTCGTCACGGTTTCAAATTCTGCACGGCCGAAAATCCCGTTCTCACCGGTGTCAATGAAAACGGACTCCAGCGGGATGTTCAGGTGAAGCACTCCCTCGCTCCCATTGTGGTCGAACTCACCGACACATGGGCGGGCATGTTCGACCGGCATATCGCTCCGCTCGATGAGCTGGCCACGCCGAACGATCGGACCATATCCAATGCGCTTCCACCCAATCGCTGCACTCGGCTTGACTTCCTTGACGACAGGGCCGCCGGGTGTGCGGGCCATCAAAAACAGGAGCAACGATTGCGCACCAGCAACTGCTGCCTTCGAGAGCAACACCCGCGATGGACGCTCCTCGCTGTGCGTAAACGGAATGTTGAGCCCCATCCCACCAGTTCCACTCGTGCCAACTTTGAGGTAAACTTGCACTTTTGCTTCCCGCAACGCATGGTGGAGAATCTGGATATGCCGGACCAGTTGCGGAATGTAGAGACTGGCCAAAAGATGCTCAACTGATGCTGCATCAATCTGGTGCTCGCTGTCATATGCCATGCGCGCAAGCCGCATCCCCGTTGTGTAAATGTCTTGGTAAGCAATCGCTGTCGCGGTGTTGACGCAATCAATGACGGCATCCGGCTGGTGTGTCATCAGCAAATCGTAGAGCGCTTGCCGACGGAGCATCTGCTCGGTCAACTCGCCGAGCGTATCCTCGACCAATGCGCGGCGTCGCTCAGGATCGGCGAGTAACTCTGCCCGCGAAAGGTCCTTCCATTCGGTCCGCACGAAGATGTTTCCCCACCAGGGAACGAACGTCTCCGGCGGAAGGAGCGCAAATTGCCGCCGAAGGTGTTCGACCGCTTCTTCGGCTTCTTCGCGGCGAAGCGATGTGACGATGACACGCGCCGGTTCGTAGCGCATCAATCGTTGGATGATTGCTGAACCTACCAAGCCCCAACCACCCAAAACAAGAATCGTCGAGCCTTTCAGTTGCATCGAGAATGGTAGCAGTGGTTCGAAAACAAACGGCAGCGAAATTACGCCAGCACTTTTAGCGGACGCTGAAGTACCGCGCCTCGGGGTGGTGGCAAATCAGCGCACTGGTGCTCTGCTCGGGAACAAGCTCGAATTCCTCCGTGAGCGTCACACCGATGCGCTCAGGCCGCAACAACTCCATGATCAGCGCTTGGTCTTCCAGGTTTGGACACGCCGGATAGCCAAACGAGTAGCGCGAGCCCTGATAGCCTTGCACAAAGAGCAGCTTAAGCTCTGCAGCATCATTGCCTGCAATTCCGAGCTCGGTTCGAATCACCTTGTGCCAATACTCGGCTAGCCCTTCTGCACTCTCGACGCTCAAGCCATGGAAGAACAGGTAGTCCCGGTATCGCCCTTCCTCAAAAAGCTGTCGGGCATAGGGTGTCGCTCTATCACCGATCGTGACAACGTGAAATGCGACAACGTCGTAGTCACCTGACTCGATCGGGCGGAAAAAATCCGCGATGCAGAGGAACTTGCCCTCGCGTTGACGGGGAAAGCGGAAGCGAACCCATTCGGCGAGTGCGCATTCACCTTCTCGGAGATTGCAGGCGGGAAGCTCGTTCCACACGTGGTAGAGTGCATCCCCACTCCGCTCGGCGGGACGATAGACGATCAGCTCGTCGCCATCGCTCTGGCAGGGGAAGTACCCATAGACGACTTTGGGCTGGAGCAGCTTCTCCCGCTTGCAGAGGAGCTTGAGCGCGTTGTAAGCTGGGCGTGCATCGTGCTCGATGATCGCGTTGTACTCTTCCTCGCTGCGACGACCACGTCGAAATTGCCATTGCCCTCGGAAGAGCGCATTCTCATTGATGTACGCAAAGACATGCTCGAGCGGAATCTCCTCGACCACGCGCGACCCCAAAAATGGCGGCACTGGGATCGGTACATCTCGCCGGACCGACGACGTTCGCCGCACCACCGGCTGACCGTACTGCTGACGTTCGGTGCGGACGTGTTCGACCGTCGAGGACGCAAGTTCTTGCTGCGAGTGCTGGAGCGCAAGCGAGACTTCAAGCGAGGTGGTGGGCTGTTGAGGGTGGGCGTGCTCTTTGTTGCGCTCAAGTTCTTCCATGAACTGGAGGCCATCGAATGCATCCTGCGCGTAGGCGAGCTTGCCACTGTAGATCTGACGCAAGTCGTGCTCGACAAATCGTCGCGTCAGCGCTGCACCGCCGAGCACAACTGGTATGCGGATGCCTCGTGCTTCCATCGCTTCGAGATTTTCCTTCATCACCGCAGTGGACTTGACCAACAGGCCACTCATCCCGAGTGCGTCGGCGTTGTGTTCCTCCACTGCTTGGAGCATCTGCTCGAGCGGCACCTTGATGCCGAGATTGATCACGCGGTAGCCGTTGTTGCTCAAGATGATGTCCACGAGATTCTTCCCGATGTCATGGACGTCCCCTTTGACCGTTGCAAGGACGATCGTTCCCTTTGGTGTTGCGTCCTCGACACGCTCCATGTGGGGCTCAAGGTATGCGACTGCAGCCTTCATCGTCTCAGCAGCTTGGAGCACGAATGGGAGCTGCATCTGGCCGCTGCCGAATAGATCACCAACGACGCGCATGCCCTCGAGAAGGAAGCAGTTGATGATCTCCAGCGGCGAGTAGCGCTCGAGTGCCTCGTCGAGGTCGCGCTCGATGCCGAGCCGATCGCCACGAATGATGCGCTCTTTGAGCCGCTCTTCCACTGGCAATGCCGCCTCGACGACTGCTGTCTGCGGAGCGTCCGCATGCTCTGCGTAGTAGGCGATCAGCTCAGCGAGCGGATCATAGACGCATCGTCGATTGATCGGCATTCTGCTTACTCGTGACGGTGAAACATGCGGCTGCCGAACGCCCACGGCAGCAGCTCCGAGGGCGTGCACCAACGCTCTGCGCCATTGGAGCCAATCATGGCCACCAGGGCATGCGGCGCAAGCTCAACGATCCACTGCCGACACGCACCACAGGGTGAAATTGGTTCCTCGGTATCAGCAGCAATGCAGAGGAGTAGGAAAGCATCTCCCCCTGCAGCGCGCGCAGCGGCAAGTGCAGCACGCTCGGCGCAGAGCGTGAGCCCGTAGCTGCTGTTTTCGACATTAGCGCCACACCAAAGTCGCCCGCAGCTTCCCAGTACTGCTGCCCCAACTTGGAATTGGCTATACGGCGCATACGCAGCAGCACGCACTCTCCATGCTGTAGCAAGAGCCTGATCAACCAGCTCAAGATCGGCCGTTGTCATCTCCCAGCACTCGAGCAACTGGCGCACATCGTCCCGAGAATACATCGCTGCACGCCAATTGCCTATGGCTGCACGCGCTGCGACAGCACGCACCAATTTTCCGTTGCCGTGGACCGAAAGATGCTCTCGAAATCGCTCGAAGTCGTGTTGGGGGTCATTCATCGCGTCCATTCGACCGTTGGGATGCGCAAAATTGCAACGTGCGCGTAACCGAATACCTCGAAACAGTTATTTTGCTGTCAATCACCTTCGTGAGGAATTCTGCAATGAAACGACTTCTGTTCATACTAGCATCTGTTGCGCTTCTGACAGCAAGCGCGTGGACTGCTCCTGATGTAGTCCCTGGAACGATCATCGTCAAATTCCGTCCAGACGTAGCAGCGCTCAATGATTGGCTTGCGCACGGCCGCAGTGGAAGTATCGCTGCCCTCGAACTGATCATCGGGCCGCACCAGTCGCGTCCATACCTGCGCGATGCAGTCCTAACAGCACTCGCCAAACGGATGGAGCGCATCAATGCACGATCGTGGAATGATCCGATTCAATCACTCGAACGCATTGCGATTGTTGAGTTCGATCGCTCGATCGATCCCGCATTGATTGCTCGGAAACTCTCGCGCCACCCAGCAATCGAATACGCCGAACCGATGCCAGTACGCCGTGTCTTCTACCAACCGAACGATAGCCTCTTTGCGATGCAGTACCACGTCACGAAAATCCGTGCAAACGATGCATGGGACTCTATCCCGCCGACTACAGCGCCTGTGCTCATCGGAATCGTGGATACTGGTGTGGACTACACACACGAAGATCTTGCAAACGTCATCTTCATCAACCCCGGCGAGACTGGAACTGACGCCCAAGGACGCGACAAGCGTACCAACGGCATTGATGACGACGGCAACGGCTTCGTTGATGACTGGCATGGCTGGGATATGGTGGGCAATGACAATGATCCAAGACCAGGGAACGTACACGGCACCCACGTTGCGGGCACTGCAGCGGCTCAGGTCAACAACCGCATCGGCGTCGCAGGGATCTGCAATGTCGCACGGATTCTTCCGGTCAAATGCGCGACCGATTCCCCGGTCGCGCCGAGCATCCTCAATGGGTACGAGGGCATTGCCTACGCAGCGGCGATGGGAGCCAGCGTGATCAACTGTTCGTGGGGCGGCGGAACTGCATCCCAAGCCGAACAAGAGGTTATCTCCACTGCAATTGGCTTGGGAAGTGTCATCGTCGCTGCAGCGGGAAATAGCGGCGTGGAAGAGCAACTCTATCCCGGTAGCTATGCAGGTGTACTCTCCGTTGCAGCAGTTGGAAGCAACGACGTCCGTGCAACGTTTAGCAGCTACCACGCCAGCGTTGGCATCAGTGCACCAGGCGTTTCGATTCTCTCGACCTATCCGGGGAACTCCTACGGTTACGCCGATGGCACCTCGATGGCATCGCCTGTGGTTGCAGGCGCTGCTGCATTAGTCCGTGCAAAGTATCCATCGCTTCGCCCCAACCAAATTGTCGCGCGACTGAAAGCAACTGCCGATCCAATTGATCAAATCATCGGCAATCGCAATCGGAATTGGATGGGCAAACTCGGCAGCGGACGCGTCAATGCATTCCGTGCAGTCACAGAGACCAATCCGAAATACGTCGAGCTTGTCACAGCAACGATAACCGACGATGACGGCGATGGCGTTTTCGAACCAGGCGACATCGTTTCGATCGTACCGACGTTTCGCAACCTGCTTTCTCCGACAGCTGCTACGCGTACCGTGATTCGTCCGATTGGTATTGGCTCGTCGGTATTCGTCTTCAGCGATTCTCTCCTCGACCTGGGTCCGCTCGGCCAAGATGTTGTCTTGACTGCTCCCCGTCCCTTCCGGCTCACGATTCCGCAAAATGCTCCACAAAACTACGTCCTGACCTGCCAGGTTATCATCACCGAACAATCCGTCGAGGTCGGTCGCGGCACGCTCTCGATGATTATCCGCCCAACTTACCGTACTCTCAACAACGGCGATCTTGTCCTGACAGTCAATAGCACCGGCAACTTCGCGTACAACGACTATCCAACCAATCTCCAAGGCGAAGGATTCCGCTACAAGAACAGCCCCAGCGTTCTTTTCGAAGCTGGACTTCTTGTTGGCTACGATGCTGATCACCTCTCCGATGTTGTGCGGAACGAGACCGGCAACGCACAGAGCACGGACTTTACCATCGGGATCCCCGCTGTCCTGCAAACGCTCGCTGCAACCAGCACTCAACAGGTAACAACAAGCTTTGCCGATGATGGATTAGCCAACCAGGCAAACGTCGCAGTGGATCAACGCGTCCTCGTCTTCAACGACGATGGTAAGCGAGACTTCGCGCTGAGCGTTTATCGCATTACGAACCGTAACGCACAAACCATCAACACGGTGTATTGCGGCATCTACGCTGATTGGGATATCGGCCCATCGGGCCAAAACGACGTCGCGATCTGGAGCGAGCAGGATGGCTTCTACTACTGCTACAACACACGCGATCAATCGCTTCCCTACGTGGGGATGCAGGTTGTTTCCGATCACCTGTCGAATGCGTTCATGATAGACAACAACGGCACAACAGCAGACAATCCTGGTGTCTATGACGGCTACACGAAAGCAGAGAAATGGCGGACGATCTCCAGCGGGATTGGTCGAACGCGCAGCAGCGTCACTGACGCCTCTGCAGTCATTGCGGCGGGGCCGTTCGCGATCGGGGCGGGAGCAAGTGAGCAGGTTGTCTTCAGCATCTTCGCGGGGCACTCACTCGACGAACTTCGCTCGGCAGCTGAGCGTGCTCGTCAGACTGCGCAGCAAGTGCTCGGGATCACACCAAGTGCTCCGCAACTGCCGGCTGTGAGTGCACGGGTGCTCCCCAGTCCGATTACTGGCGATCAGCTTACGGTCGAGTACTCCCTGCCCGATAGCGGAACGTTGAGCATCGTGATCACCGATGCACTCGGTCAGATCATCGCAACAGCCCTCGAACCAGGGTTCTATCCGCCAACAGGACGCGCAACACTTTCCTTACCACAAGTTGCAAGCGGAGCGTATTTTGCAGTTGTGCGCAGCAATCGTGGAAGTGTGGCTGTGCCATTTGTCCTCATTCGCTGATTGTTGTACCCTCAACCCAAAACACCATGAGTACTGACCGTTACCAAGAGCTCCTTCAGCACATCGAAGCAATGAAGGAAGACTTCGAAAAGTTCTACGTCAAGGGCAAGAATGCCGCAGGAACTCGCCTTCGCAAGCAACTGCAAGAGTTGCGACGCCTTGCACAGGAGGTCCGCACTGAAATTCAAGCTATCCGCGTTGCACGCAAAGAAGGCGCGTAAGGTTGTTGGCGCTTTTAGCACCGCTCGAGCACAGCGATGCTTTCGACGTGATAGGTCTGCGGGAACATGTCAATCGGCTGAACCGCGACGACGCGATATGCATCGCTCAGCATCGCAAGATCGCGTGCTTGCGTCGTAGGGTTGCAGGAAACGTATACAATCCGCTGCGGCAGGCGCCGGCAAAGGTATTCCGTCAAGTGCGGATGCATCCCTGCTCGTGGCGGATCGAGTACAACCACTCGCGGCTCTGATAACGCATCTAGGCAGCTCCACGCTGCACGGTCGTGGAGATCAGCAGTGATGAACGTAACGTTGGTGATGCCGTTCTGCTCGGCGTTCGCGTGCGCATCGTGCGTCGCAGCGGGGTTGCTTTCAATGCCTATTGCACGGGCACACCGTCGTGCTAGGGGAAGCGTAAGCGTACCTGTCCCCGCGTAGAGATCCCAGACCACATCGGATGGCTCGATGCTTGCGGCATCGAGCACTGCGGTAACAAATCGCTCCAGGTTCGGCACGTTTGCCTGAAAAAATGATTGCGCCGATATGCGAAACTCGATGCCGGCGATCTGCTCACGGATGTAGTCTCTGCCGTAGAGCACCGTAAACGGGCCAGCCGGCACTGGAGAGAGCGTATCGTTGATACCCCAGACGATGCTTTGGACGTCAGGGAAGCGACTGCCCAGCTCGACGCAACGCTCCAAGAACAGCTGGTCGGATTGGTCGCTGGGCGATCGCGTTACGAGGACAAGCATCATTTCCCCAAGCCCACTGCGACGGATGATGACGTTCCGCAAAAAGCCGCTTCGCTGCCGCCCATCGTCGCAGGTGATGCGACAAGCGACTACAAGTTCTCGAACGGCAGCCAGCAGCGCATTGCCACGGTCATCGAGCAACAAGCAGCGCTCAATATCAAGCACTGCATCGTGTCGCCTACGGACGTGGAGTCCAAGCGCAGGCTGCTTCCGATCGATGGCGACTGGTTCCATGCTCTCCCATTGCTTGGCCGGGATCCACCGGCGCGCCGAGCAAGAGAACTCCATTTTCGCACGGTACCCGAATTCGACCGGCGAAGGGATAATCGAGCGATACTCTTCGACGATGCAATGCCCAATCCGCTCGAATGCATCGCGGACGTGCTGCTCCTTCCAGCGCAACTGTTCAGCATAGGCAAGGTGTTGCCATGTGCAGCCACCGCATTCGCCTGCGTATGGGCACGGAGGAGTGCGACGGTGTGGCGATGGCTCGAGCACTTCGACGACATCTGCCTCCAGATACGTGCGCTTGCGTCGGCGGATCCGTGCTAGCACTCGCTCGCTCGGCAGACCGCCGCGAAGCTGCACAACCAGACCGTCGCCATCACCACCGTGGAGCCGTGCAATCGCAATACCTTCGAATCCGAGCGACTCAATGCGCAGCTCGACGATTTCTCCTGTTTTCATAGCCGCACTCCTTCGGTTTGGAGAGCATAGAGCGAGGCATACATCCCCTCGCGCGCGAGCAACTCAGCATGCGTGCCGTGTTCCACAATGCGCCCGCGATCGAGCACGTAGATGACATCAGCATCGCGCACAGTCGAAAGTCGGTGTGCAATCACCAGCGCAGTGCGATCGCGGAGGACCTCCCCGATCGCTTGCTGGACGAGCATCTCGGATTCACTATCGAGCGCGGAAGTCGCTTCGTCGAAAATCAGCACATCTGGATCGGCCAATAACGCACGCGCAATCGCAATGCGCTGCCGCTGACCGCCCGAAAGCTGCACACCACGATCCCCGACGAGCGTGTCATATCCCTGCGGCAGCTGCACGATGAACTCGTGCGCATGCGCAAGGCGGGCGACACGTTCGATTTCCTCCGCGCTGGCGTCCGGCTTGGCAAGTGCGATGTTCGCTGCAACAGTATCGTTGAAGAGCATCGTGTCTTGCGCAACAACACCAAAACGCCGGCGATAGGACTCCAGCCGAAACGTTCGAATGTCGGTGCCGTCATAGAGAATTCGTCCCTGCTGGGGATCGTAGAAGCGGACGAGCAAGTCCGCAACCGTAGACTTTCCGCTGCCGCTCAGTCCGACGAGTGCAACGGTTTTTCCTCGTGGCAGATCAAGCGTGATTTCCTCGAGCACTGCTCGCTGCCCATCATAGCTGAAGTGGACGTGCTCGAAGCGAATAGATCGGACCAGTGGTGGGCATTCGGCTACCCCATCGCTGAGACGATCGGCAGAATCCACAACCGCAAATACACGTTCGGCAGCGACTATCCCGCGTTGGACTTGACCTGGCACGCCCACAAGCGATGCAACCGGCGCCATGATCGCAAAGAGCGCAAAGAGAAACGTCATCAAGTCAGCCCCGCGTAACGTTCCGTTGAACACCTGGTGCCCTCCGACGACGAGGACAACCGCGAGCGCTGCAATCGCGAGTGTTTCTCCGATGGCAGGCACCAGGTCGCTGACCGCTGTGAGTTTGACTGCTGAGCGGACGTAGTGCTCAAGATCGCTCGCAAACCGCGAGGTGAGCCGTCGCTCTGCTCCGAAGGCCTTGACGATACGAATGCCGGCGACGCCTTCCTGCAATGTGCTCGTGTACTGTGCTGCAGCGTGCTGCATCCGCTGCGAATACCGCCGCAGGTACCGGCGCGCTGTTCGGATGAGGAGCAGCGTACCGACACTTGTACTAAGCGCAACGAGTGTGAGCATCGGCGAGATTGCAAGCAACAATGCCAGCAGTAGCGCGATTTCAACCGGCGCCCGAACGAGCGTGACGACAAACGGCATCAGCGCACTGTGCATCGTGTTGACCTCGCTAGTGACCAGTGCGATGAGTTCCCCCGCTTTCGAACGATTGAAAAAACTCACCGGAAGCTTAAGAAGCCGCGCGAACACTAGTTGCCGCATGTCGCGAATAACCCATTCGCTCAACCGGACGTTGAGTTGCCCGGCCACATACTTGATGATGTTCTTTGCAACGAAGAGCCCGACGATGAACCACGCCAGATGGACCAACGTCGCTGCCGGACTCGGAGCGACAAGCCACCCAAACAACACGGAAAAAATTCGCTCTTTCAGCGATGCTGTAGCACTTGTAGGTGTGGCAGCAGTGCTTGTGCCAAAGAGTGTCCCCAACACTGGCTCGATGACTGCCATCGTCACTGCACCGATGCTGCCGAGTATCACGTTGCCTACGAACGTGAGCAGAAACAGCCACCAGTACGGACGTAAAAAGCCAGCGACGCGGAGAAAGGTTCTCATGCACCGATTGGGACTATCAATTCAACCGATGGCGGTGGAAGATCGGCCGCACCGTCAGTACTTCCAGCGGAGCACCAGACCACGCAGGTACAGCAGGAGCAAGTGCAAAGATCTGCGACCGTGTTTCCGTCAAACGTGCATGGCGTGCGGTGTGCGTCAACCGGCGGTATGCAACACCAGCGGACGAAAGGAGTTCGCGCTCGCTCCGCCATGAATGCTCTACGCGGAGCGCACGGAGATGGTCCAGCACGGGCCGGGAAATCGCAAGTCCACTGCTGGAGAGGAGCTGCCGCACTGCAAGCCGATCGAGCATGCGTCCAATACGGCCCAGCGGCGCAATGCGCAACGCTGCACGTGATTGGCCGACAATACTATCACGCAGCACACGCCACCACGAACGAAATGGCTCACCAGAGCTGATTGCACTTTCGTCGAGCGACTGCGACAGCTGTGGCGAAAGCACTGCACTGAAGCTTGTCGCGATTGCATTCGCTGTTGCTACGGTGCAGAGACTCTCCGCAAACGAGCACTCCAGAAGGACATCGCTTTCGGTAATGACAGCAAGTGGAGTCTCTACCGTTGCACTGATGGTTTCCAGAAGCTGCCAATTCAACTGAGCATCGTCGCTCGACTGCGAACACCAAACAAGCTCTTGCCGAACGTTGAGTGAGAGCGGACTGCGAGCAGCATACTGAGCAAGTGCTGAGCCGGTCGCTGGCATGCCGACGTAGAGCACCGCAGAGGGTGCAACGCGCTGCATCTGTACCGTCCGCAGCATGAGCTGGAAATGCCGGAGATTGGTGCTGCGCAGAATTACAACGAGCGTGTACGCATCGTGTGCCATCGCTACTTTGGAAAAAATATTCCGTAGTTTCGCGCTGCCGACTACAAACCGAGATGGAGGGACGTATGCTACAACGTTTTCTTTTGTGTGCGCTTGCTGCAAGCGTTGCTGTCGCACTTAGGGCTGATGAGGACGTTCTCCGTCCCAAAGGGCGATCCGAACCATGGAGTGGACCACCGACGCCGGGATTGGTTCGAAATCCCTGGGCGCTCGGCGTCGAAGTTGGTGGTTCGCTGAGCTTTTTTAGCCAAGACGTTACCCAATACCAAGCACCCACCTATCAAACGAACCTCACGAGTGGCTCAGGGCTTGGTCCATTGCTCAACCTCGCTGTTGACTATGCGCTCACGGATGCCCTGGGAATTCAGGCACGACTTGGCTATGACCAAAAGCACTTCAATACGAATGGATTCATTGACTCGCCATGCGAAACTCCGCCAGGAAGTGGGCTATTCATTCCCACGCGAGTCGAACACACTACTTCCCAAACTATCGCATACTGGACTGGTGGCGTTGCACTCCGCTATCGCTTCGAGGAGAACTGGGTGGTCCTTGCCGGCGCGACGTACCACAGCCGAAGTAATGCCTCGTTTACCGAGACTGACTCAATCACCAGCGGGACGTGCCAATTCTACGACGACGTTGGCAATGCTATTGGTCAACGGCGCCAGGAATCTGGCTCGAACACGAGTGCATTCACCGCTGCTCGATGGTCAATTGATCTCAGTGTTGGCTACCGCATCCCCTTGAGCGAGAATATCGTCTTTCTCCCTCGCTTGGCAGGACAGATCTTTCTCAATCCACTCGCTGGTGATAATCTTAGCTCCGGCTACCATTCTGTGCTCGGACAACTCTACGCGTTTACGAACCGGCGGTTGCACGCACTGCAACTCGTACTTGGATTGTGGTTCAACCTATAACGGAGGCGCATCCCATGAAGCGGTGGATTCTGGTACTCATTGCTGCTCTACCGATCGCTGCAATGGCTCAAATTCAACAGCGGACGCTGCGACCAACAGTCGAAGTTTTTCCGTTCGAGTACAACAGCGCCGCCGATGATTTTTGTCCGGCTGTTACCCACAACGGTGCAACGCTTTACTTTACCTCCGATCGCTCAGGGAAGCAGCGCATTTACGTCTGCCGCTCCCGCGGCGGCCAATGGCTTAGCCCTGACCGCATCCGTACACTTGGCGATGCCAAACAAATCGGTTGCCCAACACTTACACCCGACGGTCAAACGATGATCTTCGCAGCATACCAGCACGAAGCCGGCAGCAGTGGGCGGACAGACCTCTACATGAGCAAACGGAGCGAGGGCTATTGGAGCAAAGGCACAAACCTTGGCGCTACTATCAACTCAAGTGCCTGGGACTCGCAAGGCTCGCTTTCCAGCGATGGGCGCACGCTCTATTTTGCCAGTGACCGCCCTGGCGGAAAAGGTGGGACGGACCTTTACCGCGCTCGCTGGCTTGGCGATCGTTGGTCTGAACCAGAGCCGCTTGGAGAACTCAACACCGAATACGACGAAATCACTCCCTCGATTGCGCCAGATGACAAAACGCTTTACTTTGCCAGTAACCGCCCCGGTGGAAATGGTGGCTACGACATCTACGTCGCACGATTGCAAGGCAATCGTTTCGGTCAGCCGCAGAATCTTGGCCAGCCGATCAACACTGATGCAAACGATATCAGCTACATCGCACTACCGAACTCAACGACGGCATACTTTGCCAGCGATCGCTCCGGCGGCAGTGGCGGATACGACATCTGGCGCGCTGTCCCCAATCCGGAAATGCCCGAGCCAGTCGTCACCATGCATGGAATCGTTCGCAACAGCACAACCCAGATTCCCATCGGCGCAGACATCATCATCACCGACTTGAAGACTCGGCAGAAAGTTGCTACCTTCCGTAGCGATGATGAAACAGGCGAGTACTACGTCACACTGACCGCAGGCCGCACCTACGCTGTGACGGCATACCACCCGGACTACCTTTTCTACTCGGAGCAAATTGAGGTCCCTACTGGCGAGCGCGGTCGTGACCTCGAGAAGAATATTGACCTTGCACCAATTGCGAAGGAGAACGCCACACGCCTGCTTGTCTTTTTCGATTTCGATAAGGCTGACCTGAAAGAGGAGTCGCTCCCGGAGCTTGATTTAGCAGCAACGTTCCTGCGCGAGCATCCCGAAGTCAAGGTCCGCATCGAGGGCCACACCGATGATGTTGGCACCGACGACTACAACCTCCAGCTTTCCCGGCGCCGTGCTGAGGCGGTCAAAAAATACCTGGTCAGCAAAGGGATTGATGAAAAGCGCATCACGACGGTCGGGTATGGGAAATCGCAACCGAAAGTCAAGGACACAACGCCCGAAGCCCGTGCCCAGAACCGCCGTGTGGAGATGAAAATCGTGGCAAATTAGTGTGCGGCGTAAGCGCTACAAACTCACCATCGAATACGACGGTTCGCGGTATCGCGGCTGGCAGCTCCAACCGAACGCACGAACAATCCAAGGCGAGCTCATCGCAGCGCTGCGTAGTGTTACTGGTGATCCAACCGCAACATGCATGGGGGCCGGGCGCACAGATGCAGGCGTCCATGCACTCGGGCAAGTAGCCCACGCCGACCTGTTCACCGATCTGGAGCCGCCAGTGCTCTGCGCTGCGATCAACGAACACTTACCTTCGGACATTCACGTGCTCAAAGTAAGCCCAGTTTCGCACACCTTCCACGCTCGACGCAGCGCAGTTGCACGGAGCTACCTGTACCAAATCGCCCTGCGGCGCGGCGCGTTCATCAAGGATTATGCCTGGTGGGTTGGCCAGCCACTCGATCACGAGCGCATGCAGTCTGCTGCCGAACTGCTCGAAGGCATGCACGACTTCCGCTCGTTTGCAAAACCGAACCCTGCGGTGCGTTCTACCCGGGTGTTCGTCGAGGAAATCCGCCTTGCCCGTTTCGAACAGCTCCTCCTGGTGCGGATCACTGCATCGCATTTCCTCTGGCACATGGCACGTGTGATCGTGGGACTCCTCGTCCACATCGGCCAAGGAACTCTCCGGGAGGAAACACTCACCGCCTACTTGCACTCGGACTCGCGCGAGCCACTCGCGCTCGCAGCCCCAGCTGCGGGTCTCTACCTGGAACGCGTCTATTACGCAGGACAGCCGCGTATCGGCGAGCTTCTACCAACGCTGCACTTGCGCTAACTGCTCCACACCTGCATATGCTCCAAACCCGCCGGGGAAAGCACGTACCCCAGTGCTACTCCCCCGTGCCGATAAAATGCAGTCGCTTTCTACCTCCATGTATTCGAAACGGGCATTTTGTGACATCGCATCGAAAAAAATTTTTCGCTCCGAGAAAATTTTTCCCACTGGCTGCCCGCTGGAGCGTGTGCTGCGTCCTGCGTTGCTTAGAGTTGAATGAACTACGACCCAGAAACAAGCTCAGACGAGGGCGTACTCTTTGAGCAGTTCGCGTGCAATGACGATGTGCTGAATCTCGCTGGTGCCTTCGTAAATCTCGGTGATCTTCGCATCGCGCAAGTATCGCTCGACCAAGTACTCGCGCACGTAGCCATAGCCGCCGTGCACCTGGATTGCATCGAGCGCATTCTCAACTGCAACGCGCGAGGCGAAAAGCTTTGCCTGCGCTGCTTCCTTGACGTACCGTTGATGCTGGTCCTTGAGCCATGCTGCACGGTAGGTCAGCAGCCGCGCAGCGTCGAGCTTTGTCGCCATATCGGCGAGTTTGAATTGAATCGCTTGTAGCTCAGCGATCGGGCGACCGAAGGCATGCCGCTGCTGCGCGTACGTGAGCGCTGCATCCAACGATGCCGCTGCGATTCCAAGCGCTTGCGCAGCAATTCCGATGCGCCCACCGTTGAGCGTCTCCATCGCGATTTTGAAGCCCTGGCCCACCTCGCCGAGCCGATTGCTGTCCGGCACACGAACGTTATCGAACCCGAGCGAACACGTATCGCTCGAACGGATGCCGAGCTTATCTTCCTTGGCTCCCTGGGTAAAACCAGGCGTGCCTTTCTCCACGAGAAAACACGTAATTCCACGGTGGCGTAGTTCACGGTTTGTCTGGGCAAACACCAGGTACACGCTGGCGGTCGTGCCGTTGGTGATCCAGTTCTTCGTGCCATTGATGATCCACTCATCGCCGTCACGTGTTGCCGTGGTGTGCTGCGACGTGGCATCGGAGCCTGCTTCGGGTTCGGAAAGGCAGAACGCCCCGATGATCTCACCCTGTGCCAAGCGACGGAGGTAGCGCTCCTTCTGCTCTTCGGTGCCATAGGTTTCGATCGCCCAACAGACGAGCGAATTATTGACGGACATGATGACGCCGACGCTTGCGTCAACTTTGGAGATTTCCTCCATCGCGATGACGTAGCTGATGCAATCAAGGCCACTACCTCCCCATTCGGGCGAGACCATCATACCGAGAAAGCCAAGTTCGCCAAGCTTCCGAACAATCTCCGCAGGGAACTCGCCCGTTTTATCGCGTTCGACTGCAGTGGGTGCTATTTCGGCGTGCGCAAACTCACGTGCCGTCTGGCGGATCATCTCGTGTGTTTCAGTCAGCTGAAGGGAAAACATCGCTGGCATTCCTACAGTGGTTTCCGAAAAAACATCGGCGGAAGCATGCATCGTTCCGCTCTGTGCGGGCAAAAATGCGAATTTTGCTCCCAAATGACCTTGGGACTACCCCACACGTACTGATGGCAACACGAACGTTCCGCGCGCGATTAGAAGATGCCCGGCCAATCGTCGCCGTTGGCTCCATCGAGCATGCGCTGAGCAACCGCACCCACGACCGAATCGAGCTGGTGGTGCTCCAAGCGCCGCTGATGCTCGAAGAGACAATGCATGCATTCGTCGAAGCGGGCGCCGAGTTGCTGTTTACCCCAACTGAGCGTGCCAGCCGATTGTGGCTTGCGCAGCTTGATCGCGCCGATCGTGTCTATGAGCTCAATCGCAAAGCCGTGTGGATTGCGCGGAAGGCGGCAGCTCATCGCGCATTTGTCGCTGGCACCATTGGTCCGCCGCCAACCATGCTGCAGCCGATTGGTCCGCTGAGCACTGAGAGTCTCCGGCGCGCCGTTGCAGAGCAGGCAATAGCGCTGCTTGATGGCGGATGCGACGTGCTCGTGCTCAAATCGTTCATCGAACTCGACGAGCTGCTCCTCGCAATCGAAACGGTGCTCCCGCTGGCGAATGGAACACCCGTCATTGCACTCAAGGCATTCCCTGAAGACGGTGCTGTGCTCGCAACGTCGTTCCCTGCTGACGTCGCGCGGTTGCTCTCGCAGTACTCGCTTGCTGCGATCGGCGCCAGTGGCACGGTCGGCCCACAGCGAATGCGCGGAGTCATCAGCGCGATGCGGAGCGGAAGCTCGCTCCCGCTCGTTGCACTACCCGATACAGGAATTCCAACGATGGTTGGTAGTCGCGCGCACTATTCCACTGACCCAGAGTACATCGCGCGCACACTTCGGGAACTTGCCGAATCTGGAGCTCGCATTTGTGGCACTGACCGCGGAACAACAATCGCACACACAAGCGCCACGAGCCAATCGCTTGCTGGAATAACGCACGCAGCACCGCCGCCAGCCCCGATCCAACGAGAAGCGCACCTATCGCCTCGACCGACCGTGCCGCCGCCATCGCGGTTTGCACAAGCACTTCAGGAGCGTTTTGTCATCACCGTTGAACTCGACATCCCCCGCGGTCTTGACATGGCGAGCGTCCTCGATGGCGCACGCTACCTTGGCATGCATGGCGTGGACGCTGTCAACATCAGTGATGGCGCACGCGCACGACTGCGCGTCAACTCGTTGACACTGAGCGCATACGTGCAGCAAGAGACCGGCATCGAGTGCATTGCCCACCTTGCCTGTCGCGATCGCAACATGGTTGCGCTCCAGAGCGATCTGCTCGGCGCTGCCCTCCTTGGGGTGCAGAACATCCTCGCTGTCAGCGGCGATCCGACGCATATTGGCGACTACCCTCGTGCGATAACTGTCGGAGATCTCGACTCCATCGGCTTGATTAGGGCTCTCCGCATGATGAACAGCGGTCGTGACCTTGCTGGCAATCCTCTCAGTGGCACGACAAATTTCTGCATCGCCGGTGCGTGTAATCCCTGCGCAGAGGACATCGAGCGTGAGATCGACCGACTGGCGCAAAAAGTTGCTGAAGGCGCCGAAGCAATCTTCACCCAACCAATGTTCGATCTGGAGCATTGGCTTCAGTTCCTCAGCCGTGCTGGCTCGCTCCCAGTGCGCTTTATCGTCGGCATCCTTCCACTGCGGAGTGTGCGCCATGCAGAATTTTTGCACTACGAAGTCCCAGGCATGACGATTCCTGCGTGGGTGCGCAAACGCATTGCAGAATCGCCCAACCCCGCCGAGGAAGGCATCACAATCGCTGCAGAGTTCCTCGCTGCCGTCAAAGAGCATTGCCATGGTGTATACCTGATGCCGCCATTCAAGAAGTACGAGGTTGCACTCTCTGTTCTCAAGCGCGCTGGTGTCGCTCTTGCCAGCAGGTGAGACTTCCAGCGTATATTCGCACTGCTCGCTTGCGATGGAAGCGAGAATCGTTTTTTGTCACACACATGTGGGAGGTCCCCATGGCAGAGGAATTTGCGCAAGACATTTCGGTGACGGAGTTGCGAATTGGATTTGGTCGCCGTCTCGGCGCATTGTTGATTGACGCGGTGATCATCGCTGCACTTGCCGCTGGAGTGTACACAATTGCTCACGATACATTCGAAAAATTGCTGAGCACTTATATTTCCCATCAGCTCCAAGAACAGAGTGTGGCACTGTCTGAACTCGATGGCGAACAAGCCGATGCCATTATGGATTTCACAACTGCTGGGATTGTCTGGGGCTTTATCGCAGGATCCCTGGCGCTCCTCTACTCGCTGATGGAGATTGCCTACGGTGCGACGCTCGGCAAGATGGCGCTCGGCATCAAAATCGCA
Source organism: Candidatus Kapaibacterium sp. (assembly GCA_026003495.1). Taxonomy (GTDB): domain Bacteria; phylum Bacteroidota; class Ignavibacteria; order Kapaibacteriales; family NICIL-2; genus NICIL-2. Next base: position 1,681,213 of record BPHK01000001.1, read on the forward strand.
AACGCCGATGCCACAACTGCTTCCACAGGTACACTGGCAACGCGATGGTTCATCAAGTCGGGGCTTGCATCGCTCCTCAACCTCCTCGCTACACTGACTGCTGCCTCAATACTAAGCACGCTTGCTACAATCGTCGGAATTGTGATTTTCATTGGCTGCTTTTTCGTGCTGGGCGCCAATCGGCAAGCGCTCCACGACATGATCGCGAAAACAGCCGTCTATCGTCGCAGAGACATCCGTCAGGTATCACCAGAATTGGTATGAGCGGCTCAGCACGGCTCTACTACAGCGAGTACTTACAGCTCGACAAAATTCTCAGCGCACAGCAGCTCCGCAGTGCTCAAGTGGGTGAAGCTGCACACGATGAGATGCTGTTCATCATCATCCACCAGGCGTTTGAGCTGTGGTTCAAGCAGTTGCTCTGGGAGCTCCACGATGTGATCGCTCGGCTCGGGCAGGAGTACGTCCCAGAATCGGATGTTGGCATTGCGCTCGACCGCCTGCGGCGGATGATCGAGATTCTCACGTTGCTCGAGCACCAGTTCAATGTGCTCGAAACGATGACCCCGCAGCAATTCATGGAATTCCGTGACCTCCTCTACCCCGCCAGTGGCTTTGAGTCGGTACAGTTTCGGATGTTGGAGGTCAAGTTGGGTCTCGATGATCGGCACCGTGTACAAATTGATGCTGCGGGCTATCGTGCACGGCTGCACGCAGAGGACCAACGTGCGCTCGAACGTAGTGCTGCCGAACCATCCCTCTTTACGACGATCGAGCGCTGGCTGGAAAAAATGCCATTTATGGAATGGGGTACGTACCGGTTCTTGGACGCCTACCGTCAGGCAGTCGTGCGAATCTTCGAACACGACCGAGCCGAACTTGAGCGCGTAACGACGCTCTCGCCCGACCAGCTCCAGCAGCAACGGGAGCAAATCGCGCGACTCGAACGTCACTTCCATGCCCTCTTTGACGCAGATGCGTACAGACAGCTCCTCGAGCGTGGCGAGAAACGGCTTTCGCAACGTGCTACGCTCGCAGCGCTGTTCATCGCTGTCTATTCTCAATACCCACTTCTGCAGCAACCGTACCGCTTACTGGACACGGTGCTTGAGTTGGATAAGCGCATCAGCCTCTTCCGCTTTCGCCATGCGCTCATGGTAAGCCGCATGATTGGCTCGCGAACGGGGACGGGCGGCTCTAGCGGCTTCGACTACCTGATGAAAACAGTTCTCGAGCATCGCGTCTTTGTGGATCTGGCTGCGCTCTCGAGCTACATTCTCCCATCGTCGAAGGTGCCGCCCCTACCAGACGAGATCGCCCGCCAACTCCACTTCGTCGCTGAAGTTTAAGCTAGGCTGCCTCGACAGCAGCATCGGGTTCGTCGCGCTCATACACAGCAGGTGCTACCCCACGGACAGCATCAGCGGTGATTCGCACACGGCGCACCCCCCGCAGCTCGGGAAGTTCATACATGATGGGAAGCATGATCTCTTCGAGAATCGAACGAAGTCCCCGTGCACCCGTGCGCCGCTCTTTGGCACGCCGGACAACCTCCAAGAGCGCCTCACGGTCGAAGGAAAGTTCGACTCCTTCCATTGCGAAGAGCTTCTGGTATTGCTTGACGAGCGCGTTTTTCGGCTGCGTCAGAATATCCAGCATCGCTTCATCATCGAGTGGATGGAGCGCGACGATTACCGGCAGACGTCCGATGAACTCCGGAATAAAGCCGTACTTGAGCAGATCGTCCGGCTCGACGTGACGCAAAAGTTCGTAGGTTTCCTCGACCGATACGGTCCCGGGATTGTGGAAGCCAATCGCAGTTGAACGCATCCGCCGCGCGATGATTTTCTCCAGCCCATCGAACGCACCGCCACAGATGAAGAGGATGTTCCGTGTGTTGACTTGCAGAAGTGGCTGTTCGGGATGTTTCCGTCCGCCGCGCGGTGGAACTCCAGCAATTGTTCCCTCCAGAAGTTTGAGCAGTGCCTGCTGGACGCCTTCCCCTGAAACGTCGCGTGTGATACTCGGCGAATCGCTCTTGCGCGTGATTTTGTCAATCTCGTCAATGTAGATGATGCCCATCTCGGCGCGCGCGATGTTGTAGTCGGCATTCTGCAAGAGCGCTGCGATGATGGATTCGACGTCGTCGCCGACATAGCCTGCCTCGGTGAGCGTCGTCGCATCGGCAATTGCGAAGGGGACGTCGAGAATCTTTGCCAACGTTCGCGCCAAGAGCGTTTTCCCCGTCCCGGTGGGACCGACGAGCAGAATGTTGCTTTTTTCCACCTCGACGTCTTCGAATGCGCCGAGCACGCTGCCGCCGAGCACGCGCTTGTAGTGGTTGTACACTGCAACCGAGAGTGCGCGCTTTGCTTCGTCTTGACCGACAACGTAGCTATCGAGCGCTGCTTTGATTTCCGAGGGTTTGGGCAGTTTCAACGCAGGAATCGGTGTGGCAGCCTGGCGTTCTCGCTGCCGACTCTGCAACATGATGAGCGAATTGATCACACAGATGTCGCAGATGTTCGCGTTGTTGCCCGTAATGAGCGTTGTCACCTCGTGGGCTGAACGACCGCAGAACGAGCAGGTGTATTCTTTGCTCATGTGTAGCGCACGTTGTTCGTTTCAGACCGACTGCAGCGAGCCGAACGCTCCGCGTTAGGCTTTCGTGCTTTCGAGGACGTGGTCCACGATGCCGTATTCGAGCGCTTCGTAGGCGGACATGTAGTTATCGCGGTCAGCATCGCGTTTGATGTCTTCGTAGGATTTGCCGGTGTGCTTTGCGATGGCGTGGTAGAGCATATCCCGAATGCGGAGCATCTCTTTGGTGAAGATTTCGATGTCGGTTGCTTGTCCTTGCGTTCTTCCGAGCGGTTGGTGCATCAGAATTCGCGAGTGCGGCAGTGCGTACCGTTTCCCTTTTGTGCCTGCACACAGCAGCACTTGTGCCATCGAAGCAGCCACGCCGACACAGTACGTAGCGATGTCCGGCTTGATGTACTGCATTGTGTCGTAGATCGCCATCCCAGCGGTGACGCTCCCACCCGGAGAGTTGATGTACATGAAGATATCTTTCGACGGGTCCTCGCTTGCTAAGAACAGCAGCTGCGCGATGACCAACGATGCGACGTAATCATCAATCGGCGAGCCGATGAAGATGATACGCTCTTTGAGGAGCCGCGAGTAGATGTCGTAGGAGCGCTCACCGCGGCTGGTTTGCTCGATAACAATCGGGACGAGCTGGCTGCGTGGATCGAACGAAACAAGCTCCATACGCTCAAAGTGCTTCAGGGTGATGGTAACTGCGGCAGCATTGACGGAACGCATCAGGATTTATTAGCCCTCGTCTGCTGAATCAGCCAACTCTTCATAGGGGCGCTCGACGACACGGATGCGACTTAGGAGGAAATCGAAGAGCGCATCGGTCAGCAAGCGATTGCGAAGACTTGGGTTCTGTTCGAGCGCCATCCGGAGCTGCGGGACATCCACGCCGTAGCGTTCGGCAAGTGTCTGGAGCCGCTCTTGGCCAAGCTCAATGTTCTCGGTACGCAAAATTGTATCGGCAATCAGCTGCCACCGCGCTGCTTGTTCTGCTTGCGGAAGAAAGTACTCGACCAATTGCTCACGGGGGATTTGGCGAAGTCGCTTATCCTCCTTATTGCGCTCCAGTGCGCTGTCGGCGAACTCTTCCGCCATTGCACGGACAAGCCCCTCTGGCACCTCAAAATCGTGTGCTTCCACGAGCGCATCCACCACTCGCTCCCGAAGGTACTCGGCAACTTCCTTTTCCCAGTACTCTTGGAGCGAGCGCCCAATGTCCTGGCGGAGCTGCTCTTGGCTCGAAAGGCGTCCGCCAGTGAGCGTGCTGATGAACTCTTCGTCGAGTGTCGGCAGCACCACTTTCTTGATCTCTCGGACGCTCACATGGTAGGCATGCTGATGTGGTTGATCACTACGGTCATCGGCAGCATGTTCTGTGCGATAGAGGAAGCTATCCCAAACACGCAAGTTGATGAGCTCAGTCCGCAACAGTGGATCCATTCGTTCGTCGTCGAGGAAAAATTCCTGCTCCTTTCCGCCCACAAGCGGCGCACCCGTTTGTGGATCAATTGGCGCAAACGCGAGTTTGACAACGTACATCGAGTCAGTTATCTGCTCGGCCGGCTCCAGTCGAGCTGAGCGGAGCTGCAGATTGTAGAGCTCCTCGTCAATATCGCTCTCGCTGATCGTACGGATTGGCTTGACAACCTCGATGGTTTCGTACGGAACAAGCGTAATCTCGGGCATCACTTCGCACTCGATGACAAATCGTGCGCCACGCTCTGCAGTGCGATTCATCTCGACGAGCACGGGCGTTCCCACAACATCAAGCGCATGCTCCTGTGCAGCAGTGCGGAACGCTTCGCTGGCAACATCGCCGAGCGCATCGCGCTCGATTTGCTCGCCGTAGCGCGCTTTGATGATGTCGAGTGGTACTTTGCCCTTGCGGAACCCTTCCAACTGGAGATTCTGCTGCACGTCCCCATAGGCACGCTCGAAATGCGGGAGAAGTTCATCGTAGCTGACGGTAATCTCGACACGTCGGCGCAGTCCCCCGACTTGGTCAATCGTCGTTTGCACGGGAATACCTCGTAGAAGTAGTGGAAAAATGCGGGCTCCTTGTGCGGACGGAGAGACTCGAACTCTCACGGGTTACCCCGCCAGATCCTAAGTCTGGTGCGTCTGCCAATTCCGCCACGTCCGCGCGCATCATCGCCTGCGGTGCGCACGCGCTGCGAAATTACTGCAGCAATCATCGCATGCGAACAATCAACCGCTGCCAGTGGTGCGTTCTCCCTTCAGCCACAAGAGCGAAAGCGCCCGACGGTAGCTCCGCAACATCGGCAACAATGCGGGCTGGTGTCGTGCTCCAGGCTGCCTGCCAGAGCGTCCGACCATCCAGGGAGATGATGCGCCACTGCGAGGGCTGCCCAACAAGTGCTGAAGGCGAGACGAAAACGGCGTGGTTGCCCCAAAGAGGGTCAGGCCATATGTCCATCCCTGATGGATACTGTTGCTCGGCAGCCGAGGCGAGCGCTTCGGCACGTTGGCGAAGTTCGGTGCGATTGCGCCCGAACAGGAGAAACACCTCGTAGGATCGGCTGCTTGCCGGCACAATCGGTCCAGCAAATCGCGCACCGACAGCGACAGATTTATCCCCCAAGCCTCCCATTTGCAGTGATGTCCCACGTCGGAGCGTTTCCATCTTCCGTTCGGGGAGAAAATTGCTTACGCGTGCATACGCAGCATCGAGTCCGGCACACTGGAGCTGTGCGTCGCTTTCCCCAGAGCGAACCACTGCAACAACAATTGGATCGCCAGGCATCCGCTCCATCATTTCTGCACACGCGCTTCCATGATCGAAAAGAAGGCTCACCGCAGAACTATCGCCTGCTGGAGTCAAATCGAAATCGAAATAGTGACCGACGGCAACATCCGAACATGCAGCACTCCCCACGTTCGAGAGCGTCACTCGAAGGTGCACTGTCTGGCGATCGAGAATCTCGACCATCTCGCCGAGTTCGATTTCACTCGGCGGCGGACTACCCACAGACGCCAAACGCAGAACTCGCCGAGTCAGCATTCCCTCGCTTGGTCGCACCAGTGGGAGAAAAGCATTGTCTGTGCGAAGTCCATCTCCCTCAATTCCACTCCAGACTTGCTCGGTCGGGAAGCTGACCACATAGACTCCACCACCGTAGAGGAGTGAGCCGAGCGATGGGACTGCCAAGCCATCGCCCTTGAGTTCCTCGCCAGACCCTGTGTTACGCCCGATCCAACCGTAATCACCGAGCGAGAGCGCAAGGCTGTCGCGCCGGATCGTCGCCCAATCTGGGGTAGGATAAAATGGTACGAGTGCAACGTCGTGGTACGCAGCGCCGCTACTTCCGCGCCCACTCACCTCGAGACGAAGGAAATGCAGCGTTGGAGCCTGCTGCGTGATCACCATTGAAAATGGACCAAGCATGAACTCTTCCTGTGCTGCAACGCTTGGACGCTCCCGCTCACTGTCAAGCACAACGACGGCATCGCTTCCGCCACCCCAGGATTGTATCACCCGGAGTGTCCACCGAAGCTGCGCCCCACTACCCAGACGATTGACCATGCGGAAATAGACCAGGACAGTATCACCCTGCTGCGTACGCTCCAGTGGTGTACCATCGAGCCGCTGATACGTTACGCTCATTGGAACTATTGCTGGCGTCGAGAATGGATCTCGCTCGAGCGCACTGCGTGCGTTGACCATGCCGGGGAGAAGAATTGCAACGTCGGGGTTGACGTTCGATACGTCTCGTGCTGACAGGCGCACGTGTTCGATTGCTTGCAGCGCATCGAGCTGCGGGAAGCGCGAACGGACGAGCGCAAGCACACCGCTGACCATCGGCGTTGCCGAGGACGTCCCGGAAAAGTAGGTATAGTCGGCATCCGATGCATTGCCGGTTGTTCGTGCGTTGTCGCCCGGGGCGAGGATACGGCAGTGTGCCCCGATCCCCGTGCCGGGGACAATGCGTCCATCCGTCTCTGTTTCACCTACGCCGAGCACTCCTGGATACGCAGCCGGATACATCGGCTGCGAGCCTGTCCCATTGCCGGAAGCTGCCACAATTGCCACGTCATGGGCAAGAGCGAACGCGATAATGCTCTCCTCGATTGGACTTGGTGCTTGGTCTTCATTGCCCCAACTGCAGTTGACAACCTTGCACCCGCGGAGCGCTGCGTAAATGAGCGACTCATAGCCAAAGAGGATGTACCCATCGGTGCTATTGGGCGTTGCTTTGATTGGGACAAGACGACACCCCGGCGCAACTCCGCTGATGCCTTTGCCGTTGTTCTGCACAGCTGCGATGATACCCGCAACGCTTGTTCCATGCCCGTCGGTTGGATGGAACACGTTATCGGGAGCAGTGCCATCATTACGCCAGGTGATGTTGTAGCCCCGGTAGTCATCTATGTAGCCATTGCCGTCGTCGTCAATGCCGTTGTTGGGAATTTCGCCACTATTGATGGCAATTGCGCCACCGAGGTCCTCGTGGGAGAATCGAACGCCGCTGTCGCTGACACCGATGAGCACCGACGGCGAGCCGGTGGTAATATCCCACGCTGCTGGCGCTTCGATAGCTTGCAAGTACGTTTGGTCGGAAAAGAGCGGGTCGTTCGGCACCAGCAGCAATCGCTGCCGACGGACAGGTTCGGCGTATTCGACAAGAGGGTGCGTTGCCATGAGCAATACACAGAATTTTTCCGCAGGCAAAGGTCCGGTGTAGCGGACGCAAATCGTTCGCGCAAGCGGTTCCTCGGCACGCTCGATTGCGGCAACTTGCCAGGAGCGTAGGCTGGGTGTTTTCCCCATTCGATGCCGCCAGCTCAGCGTCTGCTCTGGCTCAAGAAGCAACCGCTCGACTATCGCATCCCCTCCCAGATCGAGCGTCCGACTTTGCACCAGCGGTACCGCTTGCGGCGCAAGCCGCACGTAGAGCCACTGCGGTTCGGCACCTACTGCGGCCGAGAGGCTCACGACCATCATTAGCCACCAACGCCAGATCACAGCAACAAAGCAGGGAGGTTGTGCTACATTTGCATTGGCAAGTTACGACACCTGGCAGGCCAACACCAATGACATCAGCCTCGGAATACGTTGTCACCGCACGGAAGTGGCGACCCCAGCAATTCGAAGAAGTTGTCGGTCAGGATCACGTCACTACAACACTTCGCAACGCACTCGCAAGCGGGAGGATTCACCATGCGTACCTATTCTGCGGACCCCGCGGCGTCGGCAAAACGACAACTGCTCGCATCGTCGCACGCGCGGTCAACTGCGCAGCCCCTCGCGATGGGATCGAACCGTGCAATGAGTGCGACTCTTGCCGCGACATCATCAGCGGTCGTTCGATGGACGTCGTCGAAATTGACGGTGCATCAAATAACAGCGTCGAGGACATTCGCCGACTGCGGGAGAACGCCAAGTACCCACCAACGTTCGGGCGGTACAAGGTGTACATCATTGACGAAGTCCACATGCTCTCATCGAGCGCATTCAATGCACTGCTGAAGACGCTCGAAGAGCCCCCAGCACATTTGCTGTTCATCTTCGCAACGACAGAACCACACAAGGTCCCCGCAACAATTCAGAGTCGGTGTCAGCGATTTGACTTCCACCGCTTGAGCACACGCACGATCGCTGAGCATCTCCGCACCATTGCCGATGCTGAGCAGGTCGCCATTGACGATGACGCACTCTTTGCCATCGCACGTTTTGCCGATGGCTCAATGCGCGATGCACAATCGCTCTTCGATCAAGTGCGCGCATTTGCCAGCGGCCCGATCACCGGCGCTGATGTGCGGCGGAGCCTGCACGTTCTCGGCGACGATGTCTATTTCGCCATCACCGATGCGATTGCCGAGCGCAACCTTGCACGCGCATTCGAACTCGCCCGAACAATCGTCGGGCAAGGATTTGACATCCATCAGGCTCTCGTCGGCTTGCTAGAGCATCTTCGCAATGCTCTCACGGTGCGTGCAACTGGAAACACCGACCTCGTCGAAGCTTCGGACGAAACACGTCAGCAGTACGCTGAGCTTGCCCAGCGCTTTACCCAGGAAGACCTTGTCCACATGATGACCATCACCGCTCATGCAGAGCAGCACCTCCGCTTTGCCTCACAGCCGCAAATTCGTTTGGAATTGCTTCTGGCACAACTGGTGCACTTGCCCACTGCGTATGACATCGGTCGTTTGATTGCTGAGCTCGAACAGCTGCGCACGCAACCGCAACACTCACCCCAAGTGCCGACCGCCCCTGCTCCGTCGCGGAGAGATGATGCAGCCATCTCCGCCCAACCTCGCACCGCACCAGAAACTGAAGCACCGGCGCAACCGAGTTCGGTTGTTCCACCCGCACAACTGGACTGGCAAGCGTTTGTCACATCTCTTCCGCCGACGCTAAAAATCATCCAGCCGATTCTTGCCCGGGTACCACCACCGACGTTCACTGAGCAACAGTGCATGCTCTCGTGTAGCGATGCAGGCGATGCGAAGATGCTCGAGGGAAAGCGCCAAACGCTCGAAACCTATTTGGCGAAAAAATTAGGTCGCAGCGTGGCAATCCAGATCGTGCTATCAGCATCCGCTGCAGCTCCATCGCCCGCACCACCGGATCGGCCGGCGGCAGTCACGCGTCACGAACTGTTTCCCATCGAGCGGGTGCTCATCGAGAAGTTTGGGGCGCAGCGTGTCGCTGGCGTTCGATGACCTCCACCGCGCGGTAGAGAACGACCCCGACGCTCACCGCGACATTGAGCGAATGCTTCTGCCCGAACATCGGGATAATCAGCGCATCATCGCATGCAGCTAAAATCTCCTCGCTGATCCCCACAAGCTCATTGCCGAACACGAACGTCGCAGGCAGATCGTGACCATCGAGCGTCCAGTGGGGACGTGCACCCTCTGCAAGTTCGACGGCAACGATGCGATGGCCGCGTCTGCGCTGCTCGGCGATAGCGTCGAAGGGATCGGCAATTGCGCGCCACGGCACGCTCTGCTCCGCACCGAGTGCTGTTTTATGGATGCCATGCCGCTCCGGTGTCGGCGTGTAGCCACTCAAAATGAGCTGCTCGACGCGAACAGCATCGCACGTTCGGAAGATCGAACCAACGTTGTACGCACTTCGCACATTCCAGAGCAACACCGCGATCGGATGACGCAGCTGGCCGTACCGGAGATCAGTCTGCGCGCGGAGCTGTGCAAGCTCGTGGTAGCTCAGTCGGCGCGGGCGATCCATTGCTCGATGATGCGGGCAAGGTGATCGTATTCCCAGGCTTCGTTGTACACTTGCGATGCAGTGCGGAGAAGCAAGTGACCATCCCAGGCAAAAATCGGCACCTCGATGCGATGCTCGTCGAAGAGCCATTGCTGGAGACGATTGGCAGCAACCTCCGTTGCTTCAGTGCTCGGAAGCGGGACTGCTGCCAGGAATGCAATCATCTCCTGCGGTGCAGGAGGTGTAACGCCGACTGCACGGGCAAGCACACGCTGCGCATCGAGTGCGAGCGTGCGGTTGTAGCGGTAAATGTTTCCCCCACCAAGACGCTCGTAGAACGCAAGCCCGGCGGGCGCACTCAAGTAAGTGGACCAGTCTTTCGTGCCGGTGAAATCGAACTCTGCAAGGTAGCCTTTCTGGTAGCCGTGCGAGATCACCACCGGGTGTGTCATCGCTTGTCGTTCTGGTGCGGTCCAGAGAAATGCGCAACCTTTCGGGGCAAAGAGCCACTTGTGGAAATTGCCCGTGTACCAATCGGCTCCGAGCTCGTCGAGCTGCAGCGGAAGCATCCCCGGTGTATGAGCTCCATCAATCATCACCATGATTCCGCGCTCTTTGCAGATCTGGACAAGCTCTTCGACGGGAAAGACAAGCCCCGTCGGCGAGGTGATGTGATCGAACAATGCAAAGCGTGTCCGTTCGGTAATGGCTCGGCGCACTGCTTCGATGACCTCTGCAGCACTGCCGATCGGGAACGGAACCGGTACCTCGATGTAGATGCACTCCGCAATGTCTGCTGCATAACGCAGCGTTTGCCGAACGGCGTTGTACACGTGCGATGTCGTCAGCAGCTCATCTCCTGGGTCGAGCAACGGAAGGATCGAGCGGATGACTGCGTTGACGCCTGTCGTTGCGTTCTCGACAAAGACAAGGTCTTCGCCGCGGGCTCCCATGAATGCCGCCATCGTTGCTGCAGCATTCCGAAGCTCGTGGTGAAGGTGCTGCCGAACGAACGCTACTGGTTCGCGTTCGAAGCGTCGTTGCCAGTCGTGCTGAATCTCGAGCACCTCGATCGGCGTTGCGCCGAATGAACCGTTGTTGAGGAAGATAATCTCCGGATCGAGCAGCCACCGCGAGCGAATCGCGCGACCGAACGATAGATCCATGCTACTCCATTCCACAGGTGGTAAGTGCTTCGTGGTAGGTGCGAACATACCGCTCGACGTAGTGATCGAGCTCACGCCGGCGGTACTGGGCAACAAAGCGTGGATGCTCCAAAAACAGCAAACGCTCGAAAAATCCATGCTCAGCGTTGAGTTGCTCTGCAATCGTCCGAAGTTTGCCACTACCGAGGATGATCGCAACCTCCCGGCGGAGCGGGAATGCTTTCTGCGCGCGGAGTGATTCCACGATGAATCCACGTGCGACCGCTTCTAATGCCGGATCGTCATAAAAGTTGAGGTTCTTGCCATTGCGAACAAACCCGAGCGGTGAAAGTGCCGAAAGGTAAAAGCGGGCGTAGAAGGCTTCCGGCCCTCCGAACGCTGCAATCGTGCGATACACGAACGTCCCCGAGAGTTCGCGACGCTCGCCAAGGTCGTTGGGAATTCCGCACTCCTCCCGGAGCGCCACTGGATCAGTGAAGATGATCCCCGTCACCCCTGCACCGAAGCGTCCAGGGTTGATGCCGAACACACCGATCCGAGGATTTCGATCACGATAGTACCGCTCGGCAAACGCACGGACTGCCCGGCGCACACGTTCATCACCTCGTGGATCGAGCACCTCGATACCCTCGGGAACCGGCTCGGGAAAGCGGAGCGACTCGTACCAACGGAGAAATGCATCAGCGAATGTTCGCATGAAAAGATTGATGTTACGAACAAAACATCCTGCGGTACAAAAATTGCGGCGTGCCAATCAATCATCAACGCATTTGGTTTGTTGAGATTGCCGATATATTTTCGCGCGGAGCGGCTGCAACACCCACTAACGAGGTGCACTCCTATGAACCGTCGTGAATTTTTCTGGCGACTTGTACGCCAGCACCCAGAGGAACCGATTGCGACAAGTAGCGGGCTCGACCCCTACCGCCCAGAGAGTCCCTTGAGCCGCGAGGATGCGCTGCACTTGCTTGGCCGCACAACCTTTGGAGTCTCGCGCTCCGATGTTGATCGTGCCATGACGATGACACCCCGCCAGGCAATTTCAGCGCTGTTCTCGAACACGACACAACCAACGCCGCCTGCTTGGGCCACGGTTGATCCTGCGACGGAATCGTTCCCCTCGCCCAATGCGCGATTGCAGGAGTACTACCGCCGCTACGCGGAGCTCCAACGGTGGTGGCTGCAGCTGATGATGAGCGATGGTTTTTCCATCCGCGAAAAGCTCGTCTTCTTCTGGCATAACCATTACTGCTCGGACTACCTGAAGGTGTACTACCCGCAGTACATGTACCTTCAGAACCAAACATTTCGCCAAATGGCGTGGGGGAACGTTCGCGAACTCGCACGAGCAATGGTCGCTGATCCAGCGATGCTCATTTACCTCGACAACGTTGCCAGCATCAAAGGTAATCCCAACGAGAACTTCGCACGCGAGCTACTCGAGCTGTTCACACTCGGAGTCAACCACTACACCGAACGCGACATCGTCGAGGCAGCACGCGCACTCACCGGCTGGCGGATCCAAGGAATGCGCGGCATATTCAATCCGCAACTCTGGGATCCGGGCGTCAAAGAGTTTCTCGGGCAGCGCGGCAATTTCAATGCAGACGACATCATCCGTATCATCTTCGAGCAAGATCAAGCAGCACGCTTTATCGCAACGAAAATTTATCGAACGTTTGTGTATGACGTCCCGAACCCGGACATTGTCGAGCAACTTGCGCAACTGCTCAAAGCCAACAACTACGAGCTGCGTCCAGTGCTCGAAGTGCTCCTTGCAAGCGAGCACTTTTTCGATCCCCAGGTGCGCGGCGCTGTCATCAAAAGCCCCATCGAGTTCCTCGTCGGTATGTGCCGCCAGTTGAACTTCGACCAACTCCCGCTCGACTACGGCGTCGAGCGCATGGCAAAGCTGACGCTCGAACTTCTCAACCCACCGACGGTCGAAGGTTGGAAGGGACACCACCTCTGGATCAACACGAACACGTACCCCTTGCGCGAACGCATCGCAGAGTATTTCGTCGAAGGTAAACGGAACGACAACTTCCAGAACTTCCCTTCAGCACCGAACGTCCGCGCATTCGCAGAATCATTCAACTCGAATGCATCTGCGCGTGATTTTGTCCGCGACGTGGCGCGCTTTCTTCTTGCGATTGAACCAGGACCGAGAGCGCAAGAGTACCTGCTCGATGCCCTCCTACTGGGCGCACCAGAATACGAGTGGAGTCTTTCGATGCCGAACGTCGAGCTACGGCTTCGCTCGCTGCTCAAAGCAATCATGACGCTGCCTGAATACCAACTTCTCTGATGGGTGATGCAATGAAACGACGTGAATTCCTCGAGCGTTCGGCCCGTGGGCTTGCGCTCACCTCGCTGGTAACCGGCCTTGGAGGCATTCGCATCAACGCGCTCGCGATGTCGCCGGCGCTGCGTGCACTCGAGCAACTGACCGGTGGAAGCGATCGCGTCTTCGTGCTCATTCAACTCACCGGCGGGAACGACGGACTCAACACGATCATCCCCATCGAAAATGGCCTCTACTACCAAGCACGCCCCACCCTGGCAATACCGAAAAACCAAACACTGCCGCTGACGTCCACACTTGGGTGGCATCCCTTACTTACTGGCTTTCGCGACCTCTACAATGACGGGCGGCTTTCGATTGTCCAGAACGTTACCTATCCCAACCCCGACCGCTCGCATTTCCGCGGTACTGATATTTGGCTCACTGCTACCGATAGCGACGTGTTCAAAAGTAGCGGATGGGTAGGTCGGTTTCTGGAGACCGTGGCACCAGATTTTCCCGAGCGCTTGCCCGATGAGCCACTGGCAGTTCAGATTGGCACAACGCTCTCGCTTGGATTCCAGGGCAATCGCGGCACACTGGGAATTACCTTCCGCGATCCGGAGTCCTTCTACGCTCTGGTTGATCAGCAAGGCACCGGCACGACCTACGACCCAGCCCCCGACACGTATGGCGGCACCGAACTGGAATTTGTTCGAACCGTTGAGCTTTCCTCCCAGCTCTATTCACAAGCTGTCAAGAAAGCAGCAGACCGGCAGAAAACAAATACCGTCACCTATCCAACCAACAACCCACTTGCCCAGAGCCTCAAGATCGTTGCACGCCTAATTGCCGGCGGACTAACGACGAAGTTCTACCTGGTCAGCATTGGGGGCAACACGTTTGACACGCACATCAACCAAGGCTCGCTGACCGGTATCCATCCACAGCTTCTCCAACAACTCGGCGATGCAGTCAAGCTCTTCCTCGATGATTGCCGTGGCTTGGGAATTGCCGATCGCGTCGTTGGCATGACATTCTCCGAATTTGGACGGCGTGTGATGGAAAACGGCAGCCGCGGCACCGACCACGGCACTGCTGCTCCGCTCTTCGTTTTCGGCGAACAGATTATCGGGGGACAAATCCTGGGACACGACCCGGATTTGGTCAATCTCGATAGCCGTGGCGACTTGCTCATGGAATTCGACTATCGCCAAGTGTACGCCGCAGCATTGCTGCAATGGTTCGGTGCTCCCATGAATACCCTGCAGGCAGTGCTCTTTCGAGAATTTGCTGCACTACCGTTGTTCCAGATAGCAAGCACGGTCGAGCAGTGGGAAGATGCCGCACTGGTACAGTCGTTGACCGTTGCACCGAATCCCTGCTCGGTACAGACAACGATCGGCTACCATCTTCCATCGCCAGCACGGGTGACCGTCACGATTCACGATCTGCGCGGTCGGTGTCTTGTCACGCGCGACGTGGGCGACTGCCCCGCAGGCAATGGCACAGTTGTCCTCCCGCTCGATCGCTTCGCAAGTGGGACGTACTTTGTCCGCTTGCAAGCAGGCAGCCGATCAGCAATGAAAGCACTCTTCGTTGAGCGGTAACAAAACCGTCACACGCTGCTCCAGGGACTGCAACCTCCGAGTGGAACACACCGTATATTCGCCCACCCGCGATGAGCGGGGATATGTTTTTGTTTCACTATCTTCAGGGTTCTTCGATGAAGTTCTTCGTTTCTGCATGCGCACTCCTGTGCGCGCTTTCTGTCACGAGTGCGTGGTCACAGAACGCACCCAATGGCCAATTCGGCGTAGGGCTGACGCTGGATAGTTCCTATTCTGGCGCCCAGTTTACCTACGCAGTCAATCCCAACATTCACGTTGGTGCACGGCTTGGATTTGCCAGCATGAGCCAAGGGGGTGTTTCGCAGTCGCAGTTTGGCTTTGGGCCGTTCTTCCGCTACCTATTCACAAGCAGTGGCGTTACGCCCTACCTCCACGCGGAATTTGCGTACGCGAGCACCAGCACTGCTGGACAGAGCGTCACAAGCTCAGCACTGTTGCTCGGCGGCGGCGTTGCGTACTACTGGAACGCTACATTCGGCATACGCGGAGAAATCAACCTGCTCGGCTTGGGGTTAGATCCCTCGTACACGCAATTCTCGATCGTGCCTGCTCGAATTGGCGTGGATTGGTTCTTCGGACGCTAAGTGCATCAGACGATCCCGAATGCTCAGAGGAGCGCCCTCGTGTGAGGGCGCTCCTACTTTTTACGGCTCTTGGAAAATGAAGAAGTTGTAGCCACCTGCGTGCGTACCGAAGAACACGACGGTGTACGCCTTCCCCAGTGCAAAACTGACCGAGCCATCAGGGCGGAGGAGCTCGTGCGGCGGAGAGTCCGGCGTTCCAAACACAAGGTTGATTCGCTGGAGCTGGCCAAGCTCCACTGGACGTGAAGCAAAGCCATAGGCCAGGCGATCTGCGAAAATGTTCGAATCCCACTGGTCGAGTGATGCGAGCTGATCTCGCGCCATCCGCAGCAGTGGAACGTCCGGCGCAGCATTGACGCAGCGCACGCGCGCGACGAACGTCGTCGGCTGAAGCGATACGCTATCGAGCACAATGAGTCGTGGCATTTGCGCAGTTCCTGCTGCAATGACGCTCACGACACGACTGGGATCGAGCACGAGCGCTTGCTCGATCCCGTTGACGATGAGCCTTGCAGTTCCAGCTGGCAGAACTGTTGCGAGTAGATTCGTTGGTGAGATACCGCTCCGGCTAACACCACCAGAGAACTGGCAGTTCATCAGTGTGCGATCAGCGAATGCATTGACAACCTGGACGTAGACCCCTGGCGCAAGCGGTGCAATCACGCCACTTGCTTCATCGTCGGCGATGGTGTAAAGTTCAGCGTCTCCGCTTTCAGTGGAGAGCACTGCGAGTGTGTACTGGTGTCCGCCGCGGGCAGTGTCGTATGCCACAGCAGCGATGCGCTCTGGTAGTCCGCTGCGGAGAATGAGCGGCACATCGCCCGCAGCAAGACGCACCGGCTGGCTCAGCGCCCCATCGCTGAGTGCACTGGCAAGGTACTCTCC
Source organism: Candidatus Kapaibacterium sp. (assembly GCA_026003495.1). Classification (GTDB taxonomy): domain Bacteria; phylum Bacteroidota; class Ignavibacteria; order Kapaibacteriales; family NICIL-2; genus NICIL-2. Next base: position 1,697,559 of record BPHK01000001.1, read on the forward strand.
GTTGTGGTAGCCACCGCGTCCATCGAGTCTGGCACCGAGCAGTGCGGTGAGCGACTGGCCACGCCCTGCAGCATTGAGCACACGCCACTCGGTCGAATCACCGGGAATTGTGCTCCGGTCACGACTGATCACTGCCAAGCGCGAAGCGGGGGCGCCGAAATTCGGCGCGTCCGCAATGATGACCGTATAGCGGTAACCGACCTCGATCGAAATCGGCTGCGCATCTTGGAGAACGCCGTTTGAATACAGTTGGATTGTGTCGCTGAGCACATCACCACAAGCGGGGATCCTCTGATAGTCGCTCAACCATCGCCCTTGTCCTCGAGCAGCAACAACCCCAACCGATGCAATGCGGATGCTATCGAACTGGTAACGCGAGACGTTCATCCACCGTAGCTCGGCGGTGCGTTCTGCAACAGGAACAGTTGGCAGCTCCTCAAGTGCTGCTGGCGTTGGGTTTAGCTCGTTGAGCAGAAAGATTCGTGGTGTCGCCGCAGTCCCCGCGATGATGAGTGTTGCAAAGCTCTGACTCTGGAGGTTGCCGCGCACGATTGCGATTGGTTCTATTCCGCGCAAAATCGAAAGAACAATTTCTCCAGCGGGAAGGTCGTGCGGCGAGCCAAGACCGCGGAACGATTGCCGATCGAAGTACACGCCACTGGGGCAGCCGATGCGCACTTCGAAGGCAAGCGTTGTATCAGGGAACGCGTTGAACAGCCGTAGTTGCGCTCGTCCCGGCGCTGGAAGCGGCTGGGGATTGGTCACAAGCCGCACGAGTGTGTCAGCATCCGGTTGACCCTTCGGCGAGGAGAGCAGAACAAACGTCTCATACGTTCGCTTGGTAAAGCGCGTTCGGACTGACTGATCTCGAACCACGGCGCCACTAGCATTGCGCACGCGCACATACGCTGAATCGGCAGGCGATGCAATCAGCGTGCTCGCAGACGAAGGCGGTACCTGCTGCGTTTGATTCCGTGCGACAATTGCGTCGAGCTCAAGCGTGTACGATGCACCGCCGGTGGTGAAATTGACCAGCCGCACCATGATGCTGTCTGCACTCGGCGGTGGAGAGACCAGGTCCCACGACTCCTTCTCGCACCCGCCGAAAGCGACGAGCAGAACGAACGATAGGAGCCGAACAACACGAGAGCATCGTTCCATACAGCCGCCATTGACGAATAACGGCGCTGTCGCCGTGCACGACGGCTAATTTTGCACCCCCAACGATTTTTTTCGATGCATGATCGAGAGCATTCGCGGCATCATCGAGCGATTTCGCCAGCTCGAGCACGAAATGAGCGATCCAGCAATTGCGAGCAATCACGAGCGCTACCGTGCACTCGGGCGCGAATACAAGATGCTCCAGCCTATTGCGGAAGAAGGCCAGCGCTACTTGTTGCTTCGCAACCAGCTCGAACAAGCCGAAAGCTTAGCCAAGGACCCAGCGATTGAGCCTGACTTGCGCGAGCTTGCTTACGAAGACATCCGCCGGCTGGAACGCGAAGTTCAAGACTCCGAAAATCGATTGAAAATTCTCCTCCTGCCCAAAGATCCGACCGACATGAAGAGCTGCATCCTCGAAATCCGCGCAGGAACTGGCGGCGAGGAAGCTGCACTCTTCGCAGCAGACCTTCTCCGCATGTACACGCGCTTTGCAGAACACAAGGGCTGGAAGGTCGAACTGCTCGATTTCACTGAAAGCGACTTGGGCGGCTTCAAAGAAGTCAGTGTCGCCTTCAACGGCGAGGGCGCCTACGGGTTGCTCAAGTACGAAAGCGGCGTCCACCGCGTCCAGCGTGTCCCCGAGACTGAAGCGAGCGGTCGCATCCACACTTCAGCTGCAACTGTTGCGGTCTTCCCAGAATTCGACGACGACATTCAAATCGAGATACGACCAGAAGACATTGAACTGGAGACGTTTCGCTCTGGCGGAAAAGGAGGGCAGAACGTCAACAAGGTAGAAACTGCCGTTCGACTGCGGCACATTCCCACAGGTATCGTCGTCGCATGTCAGCAGGAGCGATCGCAACACGCCAACCGCGACCGTGCGATGAAAATGCTCAAAGCCAAGCTCTACCAGCTCGAGCGCCAGCGCCAGCAAGAGTCGCTTTCCCAAGCACGCCGCGAGATGGTCAAAAGTGGCGACCGCTCGGACAAAATCCGCACGTACAATTTTCCGCAAAATCGTGTTACTGACCATCGCCTCGAAGGCGAAGCGAAGAACTATCCCCTCCAGCAGATCATTGATGGCGAGCTCGATGACCTCATCGAGCAGCTCCGATTGCAGGAGCAAGCGCTGCTTCTCCAGGAATCATCTACCACCCCACCGAAGGTCGGCCCATGAACGACGCCTCTCCACGCAAGGTCCTTTTTAGCGGCATTCAGCCGTCAGGGATGCTTACACTCGGGCACATCGCAGGTGCACTCCGCAACTGGGTTGCGCTCCAGCACCAGTACGAGTGCTACTTCTGCGTCGTGGATCTCCACGCACTGACTGTCCGCCAAGTTCCTGCGAACCTCCGCCGCTGGACGCTCGATTGCGCGGCGATGTACCTGGCAGCTGGCATCGAACCAGCACACGCGACCATCTTTGTGCAATCGCATGTACCGGCGCACGCTGAACTGGCATGGGTGCTGAGCACATTTACTGGCTTTGGAGAAGCAAGCCGAATGACGCAGTTCAAGGAGAAATCCGTCCAGCATGCCGATAACGTCAACGTTGGGCTGTTCGCCTATCCCATTTTGATGGCTGCCGATATTCTGCTCTACCAGACAGAGCTTGTCCCAGTCGGAGAAGATCAAAAGCAACACCTCGAACTCACGCGAGACCTCGCGCAGCGTTTCAACAACGCGTATTCGCCGACGTTCACCGTGCCAGAGCCGTACATCCCAACCTACGGTGCACGGCTGATGAGCCTGCAAGACCCGCGGAAGAAAATGTCGAAGTCCGACCCTAACCACAATGCGACCATCTTCCTGGTTGACGACAACGACGCCATTCGCCGGAAGATCCAGCGAGCAGTGACCGATTCTGGCACAACGATTACGTATGACCCCGAACACCGCCCAGGGATTTCCAACTTGATCGAGATTTACCATCTGGCCAGCGGCGAGCCGATCGAAGCAATCGTCGAGCGTTTCCGCGACGCTTCGTACGCTGCGTTCAAAGCCGCCGTCGCTGATGCACTCGTTGCCTACCTTGAGCCAGTGCGAACACGTTTCCAGCAGATTCGGTCGGACGAAGGCTCGCTTGCACAGTTGCTTGTCGAAGGTGCTAGGCGTGCAGCTCGGGTCGCTGAGCGGACGCTGCGGAACGTTTACCGCAAAGTTGGGCTATGGCGCCCACAATACTGACCAGGATTCGCTCTGCTGAACGCACCGCATGGCTTTTTGCTGCTGCCTGTGCAGTCGGTGCATCAGCAATCATCATCGCCATGCCGATGTACCATGACCACGCTATCTACTGGCGTGGAGGCGAGCGACTCCTTCTTGGGCGTCCGCTGGCCGACGACTACCTGGTCAAGCAGCCTGCGATCTACGCCATTTTCGCGTTCTCACGTGCCATCTTCGGTGAGCACGAGTGGAGTTATCGGGTAGTGGACGCAGCGCTTCAACTCTTTTGCGCAGCGTTGCTGGCACTGGTTGCCTTCCGCAGCGGTGGGCATTTGTTGGCAGCAGTAGTGTCCGCGCTGTACCTGGTGACCTACAGTGGTAGCGCGTTCGTTTTGGGTTCGCACCCAGAGTCATACGTCGGCATTCCGCTTGCGCTCCTTGTCCTGCTTCGAACAAGCTCGCAGCAACGCCGCTGGCATGCAGTTGCAGAAGGGATGCTCTACGTTCTCCTTGTGATGCTCAAGCTCACATTCGGGATTGTCGCGCTTGGAATGCTTGGGTGGGACCTTGCCAGAAGGCACGCTCCGCGGACCGTCGTTGCTCGCCATTGGTTCGGTGTAGCAAGTGGTGCTCTCATCGCATGCGCGATCTTCTTTGCAGTGTTCTATCACACCATCGCATGGGATACTGTCCCCGACACAGTCGAGTACTTGCGCTTCTACGCAAGCACCCCGCCGATGAGTATTGCAGCACTCCTGCACGCCTGGCATGCAATGCTGCGAGTGGCAACCGAGAGCATCACGGTGTTTAGCGTTGCGATGGCAGCGTTGGGTTGGCTGGCCACTTTCTCTGGTCGCAAGGATGCGCAACTTCATCTCTGGGCACTTCTGACTCTGCTCCTTGCTGTCAGCATCATCATCGAGCGGAAATTTGGCATCGTGCATCTGTGGCGGTTGCTCCCGATGCTTGCATTGCTTGCTGCAATCGGATCGCTCCACTTTGCCAGCACGCTATGGAACTATTGGAAGAGCAGCACGTGGGCACTTCGAGCTGGCGTTCTCGTTCCGCTCCTACTGGCTGCACTTGCACTGGGTCCGCTGCCGCGCTTTGCGTACTTGCTCCGCATCCCAATACTTGCAGCAACCAATTCCACTGCGTACACGAACGCATTTGAACGGCCGGGACACAACGTCCTTCACCGCACAACGCTCTGGGAAATCGCTGGCTACATCAATTCACACCGTACCTCGGACGAACGCGTGCTTGTTCTTTCGGCATGCATGGCGCAGCTCCCGCTCTTTCTCGGCGAGCCGGAGTGGTACCATTTTTCGACGACGATGCCAATCTTCAGTGCACACGTACCCCACCGCTGGCGACGCTACTACGAGCAGGACCTCCACCGAGCCGATTGGTTAGTCGTCGGCACCCTCGATCGCGCTGAATTTCTCTTTGGGCATAACCGCAGCTCCTGGGAAGCGCTCCAGCAGGATGCTCCACGCTGGCGCTACGTTCAGGAGCACTTCGACCTCGCCAAGGAAACACCAATTGCTACCATCTTGCATCGCAGATCCCCGTATGTTGTACAATCTCCACAAGTACGATGAAATTTGCCACATACCGCGCAGGGAAGCAGTCACGGTTTGCGCTCGTTCTTGGTGATAGACTGCTCGACGTTGCCGCAGCGCACGAACTGGCTCGCCACCAGGGCAAGCGTCTTGCACTCGGCTATTTGCCATCGGACGGGCTGGAATTTCTCCGGCTCGGCCAGGCAGCAATGGATGATGCACGCGCGCTCGAAGAGCTTGCATCGTCGCTCGATTTTTCGTCCGCACTACTTCCGCTCGACCAAGCAGTGCTCGAAGCTCCAATTCCGCGCCCCAGCTCCCTTCGGGATGGCTATGCTTTTCGCCAACACGTCGAGGCAGCGCGCCGCAATCGTGGATTGCCGATGATTCCAGAGTTCGACGAGATTCCAATTTTCTACTTCTCCAATCACCACGCCATCACTGGACCTGGCGATGTACACGTGCTTCCGAAGCACTGCGAGCAACTCGACTTCGAGCTTGAATGTGCCATTGTCATCGGGAAAGAGGGGCGGACTATCCCTGCAGAACGTGCCGATGAATACATTGCCGGCTACATGGTGATGAACGATTGGAGCGCGCGCGGACTGCAGATGCAGGAAATGAAGCTCAATCTCGGTCCAGCAAAGGGGAAGGATTTCGCCACGTCGCTGGGGCCAATTCTCGTTACACGCGATGAACTTGCCGACCGCCGAATCGAGACATCTGTCGGAGAGCGGTATGACCTGACGATGACCGCACGCATCAACGGCCAGGAAGTGTCGCGCGGGAATTTACGCGATATGCACTGGACGTTCGCGCAAATCATCGAGCGTGCAAGCTATGGGGTGACGCTCTACCCCGGGGATGTCATCGGCTCAGGAACGTGCGGCACTGGCTGTTTGCTGGAACTCAATGGCAGCAAGGTCTTCGATCCACCGCGCTGGCTGGAGCCGGGCGATGTCGTCGAGTGCGAGATCGAGCTGCTCGGTACTCTCCGCAATCGGATTGTACGCAGTGAGCACTAATTCGGAATGAGTACGGCAGCGCTCGCTACCGGGTCGCCAGCAAGAAAACGCACGTAGTACATGCCCGCGGCAAGATGCCCAACGGCAATCTCGCCGAAGAACGCTCGCTCGCCATAGCGGCGAAGTGTCGCGCTTGCCACACGCTGCCCAAGCACGTTGAACAGCTCTGCTCGAGCTTCGACACCTTGCGGCATACCACCGTAATCGCCGATGATGCGAAGGATACCATGCGCTGGTTGAATCACGACGAGCGGTTCGCGCTCGATCGGTGACAATGGCTCGTCACTTGCAAGATCGAGCGCGTAGAACCCAGCATCGGAGGCGTAATAGAGTCGCTCGCGGCCGCCCTCCTGCACGTACCGAAACGCAAATGCATTCCCCGGTAGGTCGGTCGTCCATGGAATTGCATCATCATGCCGCTGCCACGAGCGGCCTTCGTCCACGCTCCGCCGGACAATCCGCGCTCCTGGCACCAGGGTATCTGCATCGAAGAATTCCGTAAAGCCACCGACGACGAGCTCATCGCGATCGCCGCGACTGCGAATCCCAATCGCCCACAGAGAGGTATCCTGAAATGCAAAGGGATGCCACGATGCGCCACCATCGGTTGTACGCCAAAGCCCACCGTTTGGACGGAACGCTGAGAAAAAGTACGTCATCACAGCATAGCCGACGTTCGGGCGGAGTGAGCTAAATCGAATTTGCGGAATTTCTGTATCGCGGAGTTGATTCCCTGCATAGAACCGCTGGACAAGCTGCCAGGTTCGACCGCTATCGTCGGAACGGTAGATTGCGCTCCCCTGACAGCCAGCGTAGAGAACCCCCGTGGAATCGGGTCGCAACGCAATGCAGCACAAACGCGGAACAATCGGCGTCGCAAGGAAGCTGTCCGGCGGGATCTGCCCCATCGCACGCCATGAGCGTCCACGGTCGGTGCTCCGAAAGACTGTCGAGGTCAGAAACTCAGCAGCGTACATGATCTGGGGTGCATTGGGGTCAATGGTGATAGCCTCACCAGAAAAGACGTAGTTCTGCGTCCCCGCGAGCACAGACTCCCACGTCTGGCCGTTATCTGTCGAGCGGCGGAGTGTTCCAAACCGAATCCCGCCGAGAAAGACCACATTTGTATCAATCGGATGGACGAGCACGTTTGTAAACTCGGTCGTTGCGGAACGAAACTCGACGACGAGTGTATCCCACGTAATGCCACCATCAAAGCTGCGGTAGAGCAAACGCCCTTCACCACCGACGTAAAGTGTTTTGGGATTTTTCGGATTGATCGCGATTCCGTAGCAAGGCTCGCTGATAAGCCGCTGCCACTGCTGCGCAGGAGCTGCTACACTGAGCAGACACAGTACGATGATCCACGGTTGTTTCATGCTGTGACCTCGATTTGCTGGGGGCACATTGTTTCGTGGAGCGCGCGGAGAAACCGATGCCCGCAATCGGGTTCAACCATCACCAAGAGCGCGTTCGCCCCTGAACCAACAATTGTTACCGAACAGCCTGCATGGTTCGATGCAGCAACGATCTGCTCCAGGGCGCGGTTGGTTCGATGAATCCCTTCCCCGACACAGCAAACAAGCGTTGCGGGAATATCGCGCTCGCAGTGAGCATGACGCACAAGCTGATAACGTTCACCACGGATTTGGACGCTGGCAAGTAGCTGCCCATCCTCCGGCATTACATCGGAGTGGGTGCTTCGATAGGCATCGAGCATCGCAAGAGCGCGGATGCCATCGGTGGGACTATCTAATCGCGAAACGATGACTGTCCCTGGGTGGGACGGCTCGAATGTATTTCGCACAACAACCGGCACATCGTACTCGAGCGCAGGTTCGATGGTAAGCGGATGGAGCACTTTCGCGCCGTATGCAGCCAGTGTCCGCATCTCACCGATGGTCACATGCGACAGACTTCGTGCGTCGGGAATCACCCGCGGATCGGCAGTATAGATGCCAGAAACATCCGTCCAAATTTCGACACGGTCCGCTCCAAGCGCTGCACCCAACAGCGCAGCGGAATAATCCGATCCACCGCGCCCGAGCGTAGTCGTTACTCCTTCTGCGGTAGAAGCGATGAACCCTTGGGTGACGATAGTGCGGTACCGCTCCAGCAGTGGTTTTATGGTGGTGCATGTCGCTGCTTTCGTCCGCTCCCAATCCACGTGCGCGTTGGTAAAGCAGGCATCCGTGATAATCGAAGCCCGCGCATCGTGCCAGGCGACCTCATCAGTCCGCGCAAGTACGCCTTCCAACAAGCGTGAGCTGAGAAGTTCTCCATAGGCGGCCATTTCGTCGAGCATTCTCGGGGTGCATTCGCCGAGCAGAGCAATGCCGGTCGCAAAATTGTGGAGCTTTTCCAGTAGTGCCTCCCCATGGCGCCACGGGAGCAAACCCAGCTCATCGGCAACACGGCGATGCTGCTCTGCAATCGAACGCCATGTTCCTTCCCACGGTTTGCCAGAGGCTGCATCGGTAGCGATCGAAAGCAACGCATCGGTCACACCGCGAAAGGCTGAGACAACAACTACCACCCGTTGCTGGCGAGCAACGTGGCGAACAATCGGCACAATCTGCCGGAGCTGGTTGCTTCCGGCAACAGATGTGCCGCCGAATTTCATCACTCGCACATCCACAAGCTCGTTGCTGGAGAAACGTGTGGGCGAAAATACCGTTGCTTGATGTTACATAGTATTTTGGCGCACTCTGATGAAAGTACACCATAGCATGCATGGCAGGAACCGAACCTCTCTGGATGTGGCTGCTGTTCAGCGCCGCGATTGTGTTCTTTCTCTGGTTAGACTTAGCGCTCTTCAATCGCCGACCGCATGCAATCAGCATCCGCGAGTCGCTCTTCTGGACGGGAATTTGGACTGTCTTAGCGCTCTGTTTTTCGCTCTTTCTTTACGGCTACTATGACTTTTCAAAACTTGGCGGGGAAAAGGCATTAGCTTTCCTTGCGGGCTTCCTCATCGAAAAGTCGCTCAGCGTGGATAATCTCTTTGTCATCCTCCTCATCTTTCAGTACTTCCGCGTCGAGCCGCGGTATCAACATCGCGTCCTCTTCTGGGGAATCTTCGGCGCGTTGGCAATGCGGTTCATCCTCATTCTGTTGGGGGTGCACCTTATCACACGGTTTCACGTGCTCGTGTACGTTCTGGGTGGGTTCCTTGTGATAACTGCACTCCGTATTGGCTTCGGGGGAGAGCATGAGATCCACCCCGACCGCAACATCTTCGTGCGGCTGTTTCGCCGCTTCTTTCCAGTGACGAGCGACTACCATGGGCACCACTTCTTCATTCGTGATGGCATACGCTGGGCGGCAACCCCAATGTTCGTTGTACTACTCGTCATCGAGGCAACTGATTTGGTATTTGCCGTTGATTCCATCCCAGCAATCCTTGCAATTTCGAACGACCCATTCGTGGTGTTCACATCGAACGCATTCGCTGTGCTTGGGCTACGATCGCTCTACTTTGCGCTCTCTGGGATCATGCAGCTGTTTGTGTACCTCCGGTATGGGTTGGCGGTGATTCTTGCGTTCATCGGCCTCAAGATGCTCGCAAGTGATGTTGTACACATTTCAACAGGTTTTTCCCTGTCGGTCGTCGCAACAATTTTAGGGGTAACCATTGGCGCATCAATCCTCAAGTCACGACGAGAGGGAGTTGCCTACCACAGCGAACACACACGCCCCCCTGTTAGCGAATGAGGCTTTCGAACGGACGAAGGAACGTTTCGAACACATACGCAGCAATAGGGCGTTCCTCGACCACAACGGCCAGCGTTCGACATCTGTTACGTATAACGCAGAACCGTATAGGTGTACAATGGACGTACAAACAGGAACGTCCGGAATTGGTTTGAGCAGCACGTTTCAAGCGATTGATCCTCGTAATTCCCCCTCTCAAGCACTATCTTCGCACATCGCAAGTGGTAATCGCATATTTTGGGAGGTGAAACAATGGAAAGGAGCACGCTACCGTTCGATGCCTTGCTCGTAGCATGCCGGGAGCTTCTTCCGCGCCTTCAATCCCGCTTTGCGGCATATCAGGCGGATAATTTCCCCGAGCGTGTGCCAGAATTTTTCTGTCTTGAACTCTGTGGTGAGGCGGGTGAACTAGCCAATCTCGAAAAAAAGCGCTGGAAAGGGATCGAGATCCCTGTCGACAAGCTTGCCGACGAGGCTGCCGACGTCCTCATAGCACTGGTCAACTACGCCAATGCATGCAATATTGACCTTGCGTCTGCAGTGACAGCAAAACTTGGCACCATCGAAAAGACACGGCAGGAATCACAGGGGCGGAGCTTCTAAAACAATGCGTCGCTTGTGCAAACTCATAAGCGCCGCCGGTGTGTGTGTTACCATGAGAACGGACTACACACTACTGTCGAGCTGGAGCGTGCCCGCGTACTCTGTGCGCAGTCGAATCGCCCACTCGAGCATCGTCTGCGCCTTGACGACGTTACCAATCCCCTTGAAGCACAGTGCTGCTCCGTAGCAAGCGTCAGGATTGTTCGGGTTCAGCTCCTTGTTGGACGCAATTGTTGAACATCTCTGCTGTGAGTTTCCGCAACAACAATGCCAACTGCCTGCCAATGCCGAACGTGTACCCAAAACCATGCAGAAAGCCTTCCCGACTCCGTCGCGGCGGAACCATTGCTGTTACCGCTCCTGCCTCGCCGATCAGAGATCGCGAAAAACTCGCTCGAGGTCTTGCCTACCTGGAATCTTGTGGCTATCGGCTGGTACTCGGTGAAAGCGTGCATGCCGCCGATGGTTACTTAGCCGGTACTGACATAGCGCGTGCCGATGAACTCAACCGCTTTTTTGCCGACCCAGACATCGAGGCTATCTTCTGTGCGCGCGGCGGCTACGGAACAATGCGACTACTCGACCTGCTCGATTGGGACACCATCGCCGGCAATCCCAAAATTTTCGTGGGGTTTTCGGACATCACCGCCCTGCAGTGGGCGCTCTACGTGCGCGCTGGTATTCCAAGCATCAGCGGTCCAATGGTCGGGGTGGACTTTGCCGATCCAGATCCCGAGCAGCTTTTCCTCTTCTGGTCGCTCCTGGCTGAGCCACTGCCCGAACGCACCCTCTGGCATGGCAAGCGAAACGATCAACTCTCGCCAGGCTGTGCCGAAGGTATGCTCTTTGCCGGAACGTTGACCCTTGCCGCAGCACTCTGTGGGACCGCGTTTCGACCTTCCGCGGAGAGCGCATTTGTTCTCCTGCTCGAAGACATCGGCGAAGAGCCGTATCGAATTGATCGGATGCTCTGCCAACTTCTGCTCACCGACGTCCTCCCGCGTGCAGCAGGTCTCGCATTTGGCGAGTTCACCGAAGATACCACGCGAGCGACACCGACACCGAAACAACCACTGGAGACAATCTTTGCCGAATACGTCGCGAAAGCAGGAAATCCTCCGGCGGTCATGAACGTTCCTTACGGTCACATTCGGGGGAAAATCAGCGTCCCTGTTGGTCTGCGCGTGCGGCTCGATGCAGATCGCCAGCAGCTTCTCCTGCTGGAGTCGTTTGTCGAGTAAGCCACTGCGAGTACAGCTCCAGCAGCTCTGCCAGAATCATCGCAGTTGCACCCCAGAGCGGAACTGTCGGATGGATGCGCCAGTGCGGAACGATCATCCGTCCGTAGGGCAACTCCCACTCTTGTTCGACTGCGGTCCCGAGCAGGTCGTCCAATCGCATCCAGAATGCTTCCTCCACTTCCTGAGGATCAAGCGAAAGTTCAACCGGAGCAGTGCACCACATCACAACCGGAGTAATCGCGGAGTTCGATGGCGGCGTATAAAGCGGCGTGAGCCTGCCGAGCACCTCCACGCATTGAGCCGGCAGACCAACTTCCTCGCTGAGTTCGCGGAGTGCTGCATCTGGAGGCGTTTCGCCGCGTTCAATCTTCCCGCCGGGAAAACTGAGTTGACCGCGATGGTGCCGAAGCATCGCACTACGCAGTGTGAGTAACACCGCAGGGTGACCCTGCTCCTGCCGGAGAACGACAGCCACAGCGCTCTGCCGCGGCTCGGAGGGTGGCGACAAGCGACGCAGCCGACCATCGGGATAGCGCGGCATCATCGTCTCCTGTGCCGCAGGACCTGGGAGCGCCTGCGCAAGCGCATAACGGAAAAAGACAGCCGGATCATCCATCGCGGTGCGATGCAAATTTCTGACGGAGCGCTCGAGCAACCGGCGGCGGCACAAAGTCCTCAGAAACAACCCCAAAGCGCGCCAACTCGCGCACGATGCTGGAATTGAGGAACGTGTAGCGTTCGTGCGGCATCATGAAGATTGTCGTCACCGATGGCTCGAGTTTCCGATTCATGAGCGCCATTTGGAACTCATACTCGAAATCCGAAACTGCACGCACTCCGCGAATGATTGTGGTAACGTTGTGCTGGCGAGCGTACTCGACCGTTAGCCCGTGGAAAAGCTCGACGGCAACGTTCGGAAGATGCTCGAGCGACTGGCGAGCAAGCTCGAGCCGTTCGTGCTCGCTAAGGAGCGGCACCTTCTGCGTGTTGACGGCGATGACAACCGTCACACGGTCGAACATACCGGCAGCACGTTCGATCACGTCAACGTGGCCGTTGGTGATGGGATCGAACGAGCCAGGATAGATTGCGTGCGTCGCCACTGCGTTGTGCCGATGGTCAAATTGCTACTTGTACGTGCTCGCAAAGATAGATGCGTATCACCATTGCTGATCCACGCCTGCAGACGCAAGTGTAGAATGCTCATCGCAGCGTAGTTTTGAACCGTTGCGGTCTTCAATCATTCGCTACAAATTGCCCGCTATGAGCAATGAAACCTCTAAGCTCGCGATCGTCACCGGTGCAAGTCGTGGAATAGGTCGCGCCATCAGCATCGCACTGGCAGAACATGGCTACCGTGTTGCAATGGTTGCACGATCGAACGATTTGCTCGACCAGCTCCACCATCAACTCGCCGAGCGCGGCTTGGCAACCCTACCTATCGTTGCCGACATCACCGACGATAGCGCAGCTGAGCGCATCGTTACCTCGGCGCTCGATTGGGCTGGCCGCATTGATGTGCTCGTCAACAATGCCGGCATTGGCATCTTCAAACCCGCCATCGAACTGACTGCGGAAGAGTTCGACGCGATGTGGCGGCTCAACGTTCGTGCGCCGATGGTGCTCACTCGCGCCGTGCTCCCCCAGATGATCGCAGCACAGCATGGTGCGATTGTCAACATTGCTTCGCTTGCTGGGAAGAACAGCTTCGCCGGCGGAACAGGCTATGCTGCGACAAAATGGGCACTCCGCGGATGGGCAAGTTCCCTCATGCTCGAAGTTCGACAGCACAATATCCGCGTCATCACGATTTGCCCTGGATCAGTGGATACAGGCTTTTCCTCGATCAATAAACGCGGCGACCACATCACGCAGCCAGAAGATGTCGCAGCAGCCGTGGTCTTTGCGCTCTCGGCACCGGAACGCACGATGGTCAGCGAGATTGACCTCCGCCCAACCCGGCCGTCGTAGCCTCCAGCGAAGCGATTGCTCTGAGCACATCGTTTGGTGTCACGTACTGCATGCAACCAAAATGCCCTCGTGGGCACGCCGAACGCCCAATGTGCGTGCATGGACGGCAGGAAAGTTCCACCTGAACTGCTCGATAGGGGACGCGATACGGCGTAAACCCAAGCGCTGGTACCGTTGAACCATAGACGACAACGACTGGCACTCGCCGCGCTGCGGCAAGATGCACCGCTGCACTATCGTTGCTCAGCACGAGCGTACACTGATCGAGCAATCGCGCTGTCTCCTCGAGCGAACTGCCCGCCGCGTTGAGCGTCCTGCTGCGGTCCAGACCTGCGACGACCGTCTCGCACAGGTCGCGCTCTGACTTGCTTCCGAGCGCGATGACCCGCCATCCCTGGCGTTGCAGTGTCAGCGCAACGGCTGCAAAGCCGCTCGGCAACCATCGTTTCGTGTTGTGCCGGGCTCCCGGAGCAATGCCGATAGTCGGATCCGCCGGCGGCTGTCGGTTGACGGGTGGATACACCGCGTGCGAGCGCTCTTCGGGCAGCCATAGCTCTACCTCGCCTCCATCGTCGGCGATGCCGAGCGGCTCGAGTGCCCCGAGATACCGCTCGACGACGTGCGGCATCGGACGGAACGTTCGTTTTGCCTTGACCACGAGGAGCTTTTGGAGCCGATACTTCGGAGAGCGCAGCACGCGGCGAGCACGGCCCCACCTGAGCGCAGAGCTACGAATGTTCCGCTGAAGGTCAACGATCACATCATACTGCGTAGCCATCGCCGCCCGCGCAGTGCGTGCCATCCTCCATGCATCGAGCGAGCGATCAACGGCGATAATGCGGCTTACGTAGGGGTTGTGCTCCCAAACTGCAGCGAAGTCCTGCGCGACGGCAACGTCAATCTGCGCAGCGGGGAACGCACCGCGAAGCAACCGCACAACAGGTGTTGCAAGGAGTACATCGCCAAGCGAGCTGAGCCGGATCACCAGAATTCGCATCGGCAGTGCTGGTAGTGTGAGCGCTCGAAGTTACCACGTTGCGCGACTGCCTGGCCAGCTCACCACTGAACGGCCAGCCATCAGAGGCGTTCTTGCACACCAATAGCGACAGCCTCCTCTACTCCATCACCACTACCATCCGCCGCAGAATCCGGCCACCACCGCCTTCTGCCTGCAAAACATAGACTCCCGTGCCCACCGAAAGGGGCAACTGGACCACCCCACCACCGTTCACCAGCGTAGAGACTGCCTCAACTCGACCACTAACACTGTACAACACCAGACGTACCTCACCTCGATCAAATCCCTCCGGCAATCTCACCTCCACCTCCTGGCCTCGACACACCGGATGAGGAGAAAGCTCCATCGTCCCAACCCCAACTTTCCCCGCGACCGATAACGCCGTATCCACCGCCACGTCAATCCCCGTTGTATCCGACGGGCGCATCCCAAACTTCATCAACGCAAGCACTGTGTCGTAGGTCGCCAACACGTAAAAACTACTGTCCGCGTAATGCTCCTCAACATCTACCATCGCGTAATTGTACTTATCGGTCCACTGATTCTGAACCTCGATGCGATAATAACCAGTGACCCTCCCCCGACCATTGAGACGGGCAACAAACGAGAGCCCCGACCTCCAGGAACGACCCAAAAGATACCAACCACCCCACCGCGACCGCTTGAGGCGATAGTACGTGTAGTCCTGCGCCAACGACCGTGCCCCTGCCAGCACCTGATTAACCGGATACTGCTCCCATTCCACCTTGCCGTTCTCCCACACCTTCGACAACACAAACCGGTTCCCCCGCATGGCTGCATCAATCACATACCCATCCTCGACAAAGTACTCAAGCTCTCGGAGACTACCAGAGACTCTGACACCCACGAAATCAAGATCAGCTCTCGGCAAACGAATCGCTCGAATATCATCGAAATTCTCCCCACGGAATAGCACGATGACTCGCTCACTATCAGACGTCACTGACCGCGCAGCAATCCCCATCCGACTGGCACGGACTGCAAACGGCATCACCACCAATTGACACGTAGTATCCCGCCCCAGAGTATCCCGGATGCTCACGGCAAACGGCAGCGGGTAATTCCGCACCACCGCCTTGGTCGCTAAATCATCCGTGTACAGCACAAACCACCAACGCTTCCATGATGTATCCGACATCATGTAGCACACATTCCCATCAAAACTCTCCGCCTCGTACACATGACCATACCCACGCCATATAAATGGGTAACTTGAATAAGGATCGCTACCCTTTGGGGGATACACCCGACCGTACCACGTAGTATCTTTCACAATGCGCTTTACACCCAACATCGTGTCGAGCTCAAAAAACATCGGAATCGTGGGTATGCTTATTTTAATAGCGTCCATTAGTATTCCCCAAAAGCTAACGCCCCATAAACCAATACCTCCGGTGCGGAGTCTCCGCAACTGCGACGCATGCCATTTTTCACTCCACCCATCAAAAGGAAAAAAGTAATACAGCCCAGCGACTTGTGCACGGGCGGCTGTATCGTACAGCTCTGCGACAACCCCATAACTGAGCGGGTGAACAACCGCAAGACGCTCACTACTCAGCCACGAAAGCTTCGAGGACCACACCCGCACCTGATTATTCCCACCGAAAGGCACGATTCGAATAGGAGAGGTATCCGGCACCAGACGGGTCGGCTTTCGTATCCATTCGAGCCAAATGTTGCCAACCATCGTGTCCCGGTGCACCTCCTGCGACCACGCACCAACACCAACAAGCAACAAGAGTAACGCGACCATCTCTATCCTCCTCCGATTATGGACACTCATATGCTCGACACCCCGAACGCCAAATGATCATGTACGGCGGAGGACAGTCCGGCATCACACTCACCTTCCCTGCCGGAATGAGTACTCACTCGGTTCATTGCACGCACCATGACCGTACCTCACCAATAAATGGAACATCACCACAGGTTCAACCCAAATCTACGCAACAAATCCCTACAAACCAAGAGAAAAATCTGACGAATGCTCCTGCAGCGACCACACCAGCTCACACCGTGTCACACTGTTGGTGTCCCGACGGACGCTGGATATGTTCGCTGGTGCGCGCTAATAGCTGTAAAACCCACGCCCCGTCTTGCGTCCCAACAACCCTGCAGCCACCATGCGTCGCAGTAATGGGCAGGGACGGTACTTGTCGTCACCCAAGCCTTCGTGGAGAACTTCCATGATCGCCAAGCAGACGTCCAAACCGATGAAATCGGCAAGCTGCAGTGGCCCCATCGGATGATTCATTCCGAGCTTCATGACCGTGTCAATGTCTTCGGCTGAGGCAACACCCTCCATCAAGCAGTAGATCGCTTCGTTGATCATCGGCATCAGGATGCGGTTCGAAACGAAGCCGGGGTAGTCCTGCACCGTCACTGGTGTCTTGCCGAGCGCTTGTGCCAGCGCAAAGGTGGTCGCGTACGTTTGGTCACTGGTGGATTGGCCGCGCACAATTTCGCAGAGCTTCATCACCGGCACGGGGTTGAAAAAGTGCATCCCGATGACTCGGTCCGCACGTGCAGTCGTCGCAGCAATCGCTGTAATCGAAATCGAGGAGGTATTCGATGCCAGAATGCAATGCTCCGGCGCAGCGTTATCGAGCGTCTCGAAGATCGAGCGCTTGACGTCGAAATTTTCGCTTGCTGCCTCGATGGCAATATCTGCATCGCGTGCTGCTGCGGGAAGATCGGTCGTCTGCGTAATTCGCGCAAGGATGTTCGGAATATCGCTGTCGGCGATGGTGCCTTTCTTTGCTTGCCGTGCAAGATTGCTCTCGATCGTCTGCAGTGCCACGCTGAGGCGATCTGCGCTGACATCCACAAGGCGGACGGAGTAGCCACACTGCGCTGCGACGTGTGCAATGCCGTTGCCCATTGTTCCGGCACCAACGACGAGAATTGTCCGAATCTCTGGCATTATCGTGCTGGAGTTGGTGAAACATGCATCAAGGAACGTTTCCGATTTGCTGCAAGATACTGTGCCATGCCAATCGCTTCGAGAAGGCTCTGATAGTCTGCCCGACACTGGCCTGCGATGTCATACGCGGTGCCGTGATCAGGGGATGTTCGAACAAACGGCAGCCCTGCGGTAATGTTCACACCGCGTCCGCGTGCGATCATCTTCAGCGGGATGAGGCCTTGGTCGTGATATTGCGCAACGACGCCGTTGAAGCGCTGCCAATGCCCGCGCGCGAAAAAGCTATCGGCAGGGTATGGCCCCTCAGCTCTGATACCGCGTGTTAGCACGTGCTCGAGTGCTGGACGAATAACAGTGTCCTCCTCCTGCCCAAGCATTCCGTGCTCTCCTGCGTGGGGATTGAGTCCGAGCACTGCAATCGTTGGGGAATCAATCGCAAAGTCCACCGCAAGCGCGCGGTGGAAGCGCTCGATGGTTTCGATCTCGCGCTCGAGCGTGATCAGCTCTGCAACGCGAGCGAGCGGTTCATGGATCGTCACCAGTGCTACGCGCAGCTCGCTGCATGCCAAGATCATGAGCGGCTCTGCTCCGGCAACGCTACCGAAAAATTCCGTCTGCCCAGCGAAAGGAAAGCCCGCTGCGTGCAGTGCGTGCTTCGAAACAGGAAGCGTTACCACTGCATCACATTCGCCAGAAACAACTGCACATGCTGCGCACTCGAGCGCTGCCATCGCGACCGCACCCGACTGGCGCGTTGGCGTGCCAAGCTGCAGCGCATCGGCACTGCCTTCGATGGGAAGAAGCGGAAGTGTCGAGCCTCCGACAGTGACGTTGCCATCTCCGACATGCACTGGCTCGATACATCCCGCCCGCACGAGCACATCAGCGTAGGCTCGCACAATTGCTGGAGGAGCGCAGAGTGCAAGCTCGACACTGCTGAACGCAAGCTGTGCATCGTTCAACGCACGAAGCAGAAGCTCAAGCCCTATACCGTTTGGGTCGCCGCACGTAATGATGATGCGCATTGCCGATTACTGCATCCGTTCGATAAGCCGTCCGCGACGATGGAAGTTCAAAATCAGACCGAGCGTCGCCATGTTCGCGATAAGTGCTGTCCCCCCCGCACTCATCAGTGGCAACGGAATGCCCATCACGGGAACAAGCCCAAGCGTCATCCCCACGTTGACCAGAACGTGGTAGAGCATCATCACCGCAAAACCAAACGTCAGCACCGAGGCAATTGGGTCGCGGGCTGCGCGGTAAATCCGCTCCAACCGAACGAGCAAAAAGCCGTACAGCCCAAGCACGATCGCTGCACCGAGAAAGCCGAACTCTTCAGCCGGCACACAGAAGATAAAATCTGTCCACTGCTCGGGGATATAGCGGAGCTGCGTTTGCGTACCGTGCAAATACCCTTTGCCAGTGATGCCGCCACTTCCGATGGCAATCAGCGATTGGAGGACGTGGTAGCCTTCCTCCTTCGGGTACTTTTCTGGCTCGAAGAACGTCCGGATCCGTCCGCGCTGGTACTCCGGAAGATGCTCGAACGCAACGCTGCTGGCATAGCTGGTCGTTGCCACCAGGACAAGCGTCGCTACTGGCGCCCACCACCGACGCTCTAGAGCAAAAGAAATCGCCGCAGCAACAAGTGCAACAGCTCCCAGTGCTAGGAAGGTGTTGTACATCACTGCATGCATGGCGGTGACGGCACTAATTGGCACAAGCACAAGCAGAAACACAATCAACAGCCGAACGCCTGCCCACAGCAGCACTCCCAGAAGCATCGCAGCATAGACTGAGGCTGTCCCCACATCCTTCTCCAGCAAGACAAGCCCCATCGGCACGAAGACGATTCCAATCACCTTGAGCATATCCCGCATGCCCCCAAACCCGCGCCCACGCTGTGCCACAAAGAAGCCAGCCATCAAGAGGGTCGCCAGCTTCCCAAACTCCGAGGGTTGAAATTGAAAGCCACCGAGAGCAATCCAGCAGCGTTGCCCGTGAATTTTCACCCCGATACCCGGAATGAGCACTGCAACGAGCAATACCATCGCAACCCCGTAGAGCAACGGAATGCTCGCTCGAATAAAGTGGGTCGGAGCGAAAATTGCAGCGAGAAAGAGAACACTTCCGACAGCGGCAAAGACAAGTTGTTTGGTAAAGTACCCTGCCATCGGCGTCTGGTAGGTGGCGCTGTAGATCGAAATCAAGCCGATTCCAACCAGTGCCAGCATCGCCATGATACTTGGCAGGTCGTAGGCATCCAATCTCGTTGTGCTGAGCGGCTCACGCCGCTGGTAGTACTCAGCGTAGGTGCTCATCCGAAGTACGCCAGGTGGTTGCCAGTAAGACGGATGTACGCCTCGTGGTAGCGCAGTGCAGTTTGCTCGATAATCGCTGGCGAAAGTGACGGAGGCGGGGGGGTGTGATCCCAATCAGTGCGATCGAGCCAATCGCGGAGGATTTGCTTATCGAATTCGACCTGAGGTTTGCCCGGCTCGTATCCCTCTGCCAACCAGTAGCGAGAGGAGTCCGGTGTCAGGATTTCATCAATCAAAAGCACTGCACCATTGGGCGTTGTGCCGAACTCGAACTTCGTATCTGCCAGAATCAACCCTCGCGCGAGCGCATACTCATGTGCGAAGTGGTAGAGCTCGAGCGAAGAGCACCGCAGTTGCTCGGCGAGCTCCTGACCGAGACGCTCTGCCATCGCCTCGAAGGTGATGTTTTCATCATGCCCGCGATCGGCTTTCGTTGCTGGCGTAAACAGTGGCTCTGGGAGTCGCTCTGATTGCCGCAAACCCGGCGCAAGAGCAATGCCCGAAACTGTTCCACGCTGTGAATACTCCCGCCACGCAGAACCTGCCAAATAGCCGCGCACAACGCATTCAAAACGGATAGGCTCGGTACGACGGACAAGCATCGTCCGACCGTCGAGTTCTGGGTGCTCGCCGACGAGCGCAGGCAGAACCTCGCGCACCTGCACGCTGAGCAGATGGTTGGGGACGATATGCTGTGTCCGCTCGAACCAAAATGCCGAAAGTTGCGTGAGCACGATTCCCTTGCCAGGAATCGGTTCGGCCATAACCACGTCGTAGGCTGAGACGCGATCGGTTGCTACCATGAGCAATCGGTCATCATCAACGGCGAAGACATCGCGGACTTTTCCGCGATGGACAAGCGGAAGCGGTAGATCGCAACGGCTCAGTGTTGCTGGATACACCATCACCAGAGTACCTGAGAAAGTTGGGCAATCATTTCGGCGCCGAGCGTTCGTATCGGCTGCGGGGTGGTACGTGCGAACACGTCGCGGAGGTAAAATTCGAGCGTTGCGCCACGGAGTACGGACCACCGGACTGCGACGTTGAGCAATAGTGGCATGCGTTCCTCTAGTGTGCGTGGGTTGAGTTCAATGCTTGCCGATACCGAGCGACCGAGCGATTGCTCTATCCCCGCCCATGCATTCGGCGACGTACCATTGAAGCGGAGATCGAGTCCGTACCCTACACCGCCGTGGAGCGCAATACCGCCGAGCGCCCAGCGGAACTGCTTGCTCAGTGCCAAGAATGCTCCAGCTGCTGGCGTGGCAAAGGTTGTTCCACGCGTCGCTCCTCGGCCGAGCGTTTCCAAGCCGAGCGCCACTGCAGGGAATGTACGCGATTCTTCGATGAGGCGCCATCGCAGGTGAACCGCCGGTGTGCCTTGCCAGCCGATAGCGTTCGAACCAATAACGCCGGTACCGCTATAGCCAAGTCCGAGCTGGAGTCGAGCCAGCGGAGAAACGACCGCTTCGAGCAGCACCCCTCCTTGCTCGAAGGCAAGGACGCGCACGAGGATTCCCCCACGTGGTAGCACGCCTGCGGTCGGCATTTCCACGATGCGCTGGGATTCGTAGAGTGCCAACTCACCAGCGCTCCCTTGCGCAACGAGAACACTGCGAAGAAGGAACAACGCGCAAGCAGCTACCCAGACTTTCATCGAGCAACTACACCGGGAACAGCCCCAGGCTGGATTTCGAGCGTTAGAACACGATCAGGTTTGACCGCAATACGCAGCGCCAACAGCAAGTACGCGGCATCCTCGGCAATCTTTCCCCATCCAACTGTTTCGCTACGAGCAGAACATCCGCAGTTGATCTCCAGCCCTCGTGCCATAGCAGAGCCGATCGCACCGATAAACACAACGAGCATCAGCGCGGCAAGCACTGCATTGATGCGAAGCCGCACACCGAAGAGCAGGCATAAGCCCACCACGAGCTCAAGCCACGGTAACACAATTGCGACTAGATTCACCAGAGCAAGTGGCAAGAGCTGATAGCGCTCGATGTTGAGTGCGAAGTCTGCCGGCGCAGCAATTTTATCAACGGCATACATCACGAATATGCCACCGACGATCGCCCGCGCCAGGAGCCCGGAGGCAGGATGTGCCAACACTGCGCGCATGTGTATTGCTCGCTGATGATCAACTACGCTCAAAAATACGCCGTCTCGGCTGTGCATCTATGCGGCTGTTGCATACCCCAACACTGTCCAACAATTCCTGCAAACGTGGGACTGGCTGCATCGGATATTTGCGCAGTCACGATTTCACGCATGTGATGAACAAGCGCTTCGTTCTCGTCGTTGACGATAGCAGCGACTTCCTAAGCCTTGTCGAGTTGGCACTCGAGCCGGTCGCCGAACAGCACTACCTCGGCATCCTCCATGCCACTGGCGGCGAAGAAGCGCTTGCTCTGCTGGAGCAGCACCCAAGCACTGCTGCACTGCTGACGGATCTGGCGATGCCGACGATGGATGGGCTCGAACTCATTCGGCGATGCAGAACACGCTATCCTCTCCTCCAAATCGTTGTGCTCTCAGGCCGGAGTGATAGTGGGGCCATCATCGAGGCAATCCGTGCCGGTGCGAGCGATTACATCATCAAGCCACCCACGCTCGAAGAACTCGAATCGTCGCTCCTATCGGCGTTGGAGCGCTACAGCCAGCTTGAGCGTCAACTGCAGGTGCGGGATAAGCTCGAGCAATACGAACGAGAGCTGGCCATAGCTGCGAGCATCCAGCGGCAGATGCTTCCGCTCCCATTGGAACAGAATAGATGTCGCAACGTCAGCGTAGCGGCGCTGTTGATGCCTGCCCGTCACGTTGCAGGCGACTTCTACGATCACTGGCTCATGCCGGACGACCGGCTTGCTGTCTGCATCGGCGATGTCTCCGGCAAAGGAATCAGCGCTGCACTACTGATGGCAATGACGAAGACACTTCTACGCTCTCACATCGAGCACGGAAGCACACTGACCGATGCACTCGGAGCTACCAATCGCGTCTTGGCAGCAAATAATCCCCAGGCATACTTTGTCACAGCTATTGCTGCCATCTTCGATCCACGATCAGGGATCCTCGAGATGTGCAATGCTGCACACGCCGATCCGTTCTGTATCGGTGCCGATGGCGGCATTCGTCAGCTCTCGCTACCGCATGGAATGCCGCTCGGTGCACTGGAAACGAGTACCTACCAGAGCATCCAGGTGCCCCTATCCGCCGGTGATCGCGTACTCTTCTACACCGACGGTGTTCTCGATGCACTCTCCGGAGACTTAGCCGAGCAAGACAGCGCGTGGCGGACCGTCATTGCGCGCGCATTAGCACGGCGTGGTGCTGACTTTCCATCGGCGCTTATCGCAGAACTCTCCCCACTCTGGCTTGCTGAGCATCTGCCCGATGACGTGACAGTCCTAACACTCGAGTACAAACAGATGGCCTGTGCATCTCTCGAGGAGGGTACACCCTCCACACCATCCACCAAAACTAGGCCGAGTGTTTAGTTTGAAATTACCGTTTTCCCTGACTTTCGCCAGGCTTCGATACCACCGTAGAGGAACCACACACGATCAAACTTTTGCCGCAATAGACGCTTGAGCAAACGGTATGCATCTTTCCCATCTCGGGAAATCAGAACCATGTTGCGCTGAGCGTTCTGCATTGCCCGCAGTTCAGAGATTCTCTTGGTGATTTCATCCGAGGGAATATTTCGCGAGCCGGGAATATGACCTTCGGCGAATTCCGTTGGGCTGCGCATGTCAATCAGAACCAGCGCAGTATCGTGTGCGATGACCTGCTCAAGTTCGCTCGGGAGAAACGCATACTCTGGTACTTCTTCGGCATCCGGGAAATGGTAGATGATTTTGGGCTCTTGTTTGGCTTTCGTTTTCGTTTGCTGCGAAGGGGACACCTTCGCACTACCCATCAGTGCAACCATCAGTGTCCCCACCACAGTGAGCGTTACGGCAATGCGTAGAACCCTGCACATACGCCGCTCAGTTCGTTTCAAGCAGTTCAACTTCGAAGATCAACGTCGAGCCTGGCGGAATCACTCCACCACCGACTTCACGATCGCCATAGGCGAGGTCTGGCGGTAGGTAGAACTTGTACTTGGAGCCGACCGTCATCAGCTGCACTGCTTCGCTCCAGCCTTTGATGACTTGGTCGAGCTCGAACTCTGCTGGCTCGCCGCGCTTGTAGGAGCTATCGAATTCAGTGCCATCGAGTAACATGCCGCGATAGTGCACCTTGACTTTCGCTTTCGGACCAGATGGCTTTGGGCCGTTGCCTTGCACGATCACCTCGTACTGCAAACCACTCGGTGTGGTCTTGACACCAGCCCGCTTGGCATTTTGCTCGAGGAATTTTTTGCCTTCCGCGCGGTTCTTCGCTGCTTGCTCGGCTTGCTTGGCTTGTTGTTCGGCTTGCTTTTGCTGTTGGTAGCGCTGGAAGACTTCCACGACATCTTGCTCTGCAAGCGCAAGATGCCTGCCCTCAAACGCATCAGCAATTGCTTGCTGGAGAATCTCCCGGCGAAGCGGGAATTGTTGGTCCTTGACCATCTGCATGATGTTCATGCCGAGGGCATAGCTCA
Organism: Candidatus Kapaibacterium sp.; assembly: GCA_026003495.1. Lineage (GTDB taxonomy): Bacteria > Bacteroidota > Ignavibacteria > Kapaibacteriales > NICIL-2 > NICIL-2. The sequence goes on from BPHK01000001.1 coordinate 1,721,885, forward strand.
AGCTATCGGCAAAGTCACGCAGATGAACAGCTGTTGCTGCTGGCTGTGGTGCAGCGCCTTTTTTCTGCACTGGCTGTGCCAGAATGCTGCCTGCCCCGAGTGCGACAGCAAGTGCAATCCACATTGGACGATTCATCGAAGGAACCTTTGAGTAATGGTGAAAATACACTCTGGCGACCAAGCAATGGCGCCAGCACGACGTCGGTTGAGCAACACACCACTCCGCACCCGCCTTCAGCAGGCGAGACGGAATACTGTGCCCACTGCGAGCAATGTAAACGGACGATTACTCGTTTTGTTTGACCTTGCGTGTACTCATTCCGAAGAGTGCGTACACGGGGCAGAAACTCACAAAGCTTGTGAGCAGGAAAATCACAGCGACAATGCCCAGGATAATCGCCCACGTACCGGTGACAGCGCCTGCCGACAACAGTACCGCAATGATGATCGCAATCACAATGCGCAGGCCACGATCGAGCCCACCCATGTTCGCCTTCATGGCACCTCCAACAAACAGTGAAACTTATTCCAGCCAGAGCGGGATACTTGCTCCGACTGCTGGGAGTCGCAACGTCAGACCGCGGGCAGCAAATGCTTTGGTCGCTGCATCGTGGTCAATCCGAATCAACTCGAACGTATCGAAATGCACTCCGATGATATTGGAGCACCGAAGCAGCTCAGCCGCAACGATTGCATCTTCGACGCCCATCGTAAAATTATCGCCGATTGGAAGTATTGCAGCATCAAGCGTGTATCGGCGCGGAATGAGTTGCATCTCGAGCGTCAGCGCAGTATCACCGGCATAGTAGAACGTCCCAGCTGTCGTGGCGACAACAAATCCCATAGGGTTCCCACCATATGTCCCATCGGGTAAGCTGCTCGAATGCTGCGCCACAACGCACTGAACCGTTCCAAATGGAGCATGCCACGTCCCACCAGTATTCATCGGCCGAACGTTGTGCACTCCCTGCTTGCCAAGCCACTCGGAAATTTCCCATGCGCAGACGACTAGTGCTCCCGTCTGCTTGGCTAACGCAACAGCATCGGCAACGTGGTCTGCATGGCCATGGGAGAGCAAGATATAATCGGCGCGTATGCTCTCCAGTGTTATTCCCGCTGCCAGTGGATTCGGAGTGATGAACGGATCGAACAAGAGCCGTTCACCGCTCGGCAACTCGACTGCAAAACACGAGTGACCGTAGTACGTAAACGTCATTGCTTTTCAACCTATGGTGGGGCACGCAAAATTAGTGCGTATACCACTGGCGCGGGACGGCTACTTGCTCCATCCGTGCCAGTATCGTCGCTTGTCGCTTTCGGATGTACGCGGTCGGCTGCCAAAAGCGCCAGCGGCGTGGATTCGGCAGCACCGCAGCCATCAACGCCGCTTCCGATGCAGTAAGCAGACGGGCAGACTTTTTCCAATACTGATTCGCCGCAGCCTCGACGCCATAGACCCCAGGGGCAAACTCTACAACGTTGAGGTATATCTCCATGATGCGCCGTTTTCCCCAGAGTGCTTCAATCAGCACGGTGAAGTATGCCTCGAGCGCCTTCCGGATGTACGTGCGTCCGTGCCAGAGAAAGACATTCTTTGCCGTTTGCATCGAGATTGTGCTTGCACCATAGAGCCTTCGCCCTTGGTAACGCTCGTTGAGCTTGCGCGCTTGTTCGATTGCCTCCCAATCGAACCCGTGATGCTCAAGAAATCGTGTATCCTCGGCAGCGATCACTGCACGCACCATCACTGGCGAGATCTCCTCGAGCGGCGCCCAACGCTTTGCGATCCCATACCACTTCCCACCATTGAGCAGGTCTCCGATAAGATTGGCAATCATGACCGTGGTAATCGGTGGGCGGACAAATGCGTAGAGCAGCACCCAGAGTCCAGTGCCGATGAACCAAGCAAGACAAATCCTGATCGTCCAAACAATAATCGCACGCATTCTTGAATCTTTTCGTATTTTTGCCGCCAACTGTTGAAGTTTTCAACAAGAGACACGTTTTGAAGAAAAACTATCAACTTTCCGAGACCGACCTTCTGCTCTGCCACTTGCTCGAGGGGAATGCTCGCATGAGCATGACAGAGCTCGCTGAACAGATTGGGTTATCCGTTACCGCAACGAGCGAGCACATACGCAAGTTAGAGCAGCAAGGGATCATCACGGGGTACCATGCACAACTCGCACCGGCGGCAATCGGGCTGGACATCACCGCCTTCGTGTTCGTCTGGGTTGAAGGAAGTGCGCACTACCCTGCCTTTATCGAGCGCTGCAAGAAAGTCCCGGCAATTCTCGAATGCCATGCAATCACGGGGGAGGCCTCACACTTGCTCAAAGTTCGCGTCACCAATACTGCTGCGCTTGAAGAGTTGCTTTCGACAATCCAACAGTGGCGTGGCGTTCAACGCACACAAACAAGCATTGTCCTCTCCACCCCGATCGAGACAACCCAACTTCTTCGGCATGTTTCACCATCAAAACGGCGACGATGACCGCACACACTGGTCCTGCTGCTCATGCCGCTTGGCGCCCCAACGGCATCCCACTCGAATCCTCGGATGCGCTGCACGAAGCATTCGCAAGTGATGTTTTCACACTCGAGCAAATGCGCCAGCGGCTGTCAAAGCCTGTCTTTACCTCGCTTCGCGAGACAATCGAGAAAGGGATCCCTCTCGATCCGAGCATTGCCGATACCGTTGCACTCGCGATGAAGGAGTGGGCTACCGAGCGTGGCGCTACGCACTTTACGCATTGGTTCCAACCGCTGACAGGATCAACTGCAGAAAAGCACGAAAGCTTCGTTACTCCTCTTGCCGATGGCGGCGCCGTCACTGAGTTTTCCGGTAAAGACCTCATTCAAGGAGAGCCGGATGCATCCTCCTTCCCGAGCGGCGGGCTCCGCGCAACGTTCGAAGCACGTGGCTACACTGCGTGGGACCCAAGTTCGCCAGCCTTCATCATGCGGCATTCGAACGGCGCCACGCTCTGTATCCCGACCGTCTTTGCATCCTGGACAGGCGAAGCACTCGATGCAAAGCTCCCGCTCCTGCGGTCGCTCGATGCGCTCGACCGCAGCGTCGTCCGCGCACTTGCGCTGCTGGGCATCCATGCCAACCGTGCCTACGCAACGATGGGGTGTGAACAAGAGTACTTCCTCGTGGACGAATCGTTCTACTACCGTCGGCCGGATCTCTACCTGACCGGACGCACTCTCTTTGGAGCAAAACCACCACGTGGGCAGGAACTCGAAGACCACTACTTCGGCACCATCCCAGATCGCGTGCTCTCGTACATGACCGAAGTCGAGCACGCGCTCTACCGGCTCGGTGTCCCCGTCAAAACGCGGCATAACGAGGTTGCGCCCGCGCAGTATGAGATTGCTCCCATCTTCGAGCATGCGAACGTTGCAGCCGATCACCAACACCTGGTCATGACGGTCCTCCGCTCCACAGCGCGGCGATTTGGCTTAGTATGCCTCCTCCATGAAAAGCCGTTTGCCGGTGTCAATGGGAGCGGCAAACACCTCAATTGGTCTATTGCAACCGACACTGGACTGAACCTCCTCGACCCAGGGAGTGATCCACAGCAGAACATGGTGTTTCTGTTCTTCTGCACCGCGATGATCAAAGCCGTCCACCGCCACCAAGATTTGCTTCGCTTGAGCGTCGCCTCGGCAGCAAACGATCACCGCCTGGGAGCACACGAAGCACCACCAGCAATCATCTCCATGTACCTTGGCGATGCACTCACGGAGATGTTCGAACGCATCGCCCGCGGTGAGCCGCATGCCGCATCGTCCAATAGCAACATCCTGCAATTGGGCGCACGGATTCTCCCACACCTTCCGCGCCATGCAACTGACAGAAACCGTACCTCGCCCTTTGCGTTCACTGGTGCCAAGTTCGAGTTCCGCGCAGTCGGCGCATCCCAGAGTGTCTCGTTCCCCGCAACAGTGCTCAATACGATTGCAGCTGAGGCCATTGATGAACTTGCAGCATCGCTCGAACGCTCCCTTGCACAAGGGAATCCACTGGGAAAAGCACTCGAGGAAGTCATCGGGCATGCCATCGCCGAACACCGCGCGATCATCTACAACGACGATGGCTACTCGGCTGATTGGCATGCAGAAGCAGCAAAGCGAGGCCTGCTCAACCTCCGCTCAACGATTGAAGCAATCCCCACGCTGACTGCGCCCAAGAACGTCGAACTTTTTGCACGCTACGGCATCTTCCACGAACGCGAGCTTGCTGCCCGCCAGGAAATTGCCTACACGCAGTACTTCAAGACCATCAACATCGAAGCAGAGACTACCGAACGGATTGCAATGACGCAGCTTCTGCCCGCATGCTTTGCATACCTTGAATCGCTTGGGAACATCAAGCTCGGAACTGCCGCTGGTGCTCTGGCTCACGAAGTTGCACATTTGACCGACCAATTTGCAGAAGCACTCGCACAGCTACGACAACAAAATCGCGAGCTTGGCGGAGACCTGCCAAGACAGAAAGCACATCACATGGCCACCAACGTCTTGCCCGCAATGGAGCGGGTTCGTGCTGTTGCTGATCAACTCGAGCGGCTCGTCCCAGAGCAGCTTTGGCAACTACCAAGCTACCAGCAATTGCTCTGGCTCAAGTAAGGCAGGTATTTTCGCGGCTTTTCCAACAAACCCGAACGCTGATGGAAACACCACCAATCAAACGTGCACTGCTGAGCGCATGGGATAAACGCGGCGTCGTTGATTTCGCACGATCACTCCACGAACTTGGCGTCGAACTGATCTCAACGGGAGGGACAGCGCTCGCACTCAAGGATGCGGGAATTCCTGTCACACTCGTTGAGCATCGCACCGGCTTCCCCGAAATTCTCGACGGCCGCGTCAAAACGCTCCACCCAGCCATCCACGCTGCTCTCTTGGCACGGCGTGACGACCCATCCCATCGCGAGCAGCTCCGCATGCACAGTATTGAGCCGGTTGATTTGGTTTACGTCAATCTCTATCCCTTCCCCGAAGCTGCCGCGGAAGGTCGTGATGAGGAGAGCATCATTGAGATGATTGACATCGGCGGACCAACGCTCTTGCGGGCAGCTGCGAAAAACTATCGCTGGGTAGTTCCGATCGTGCGTGCCGATGATTGCCCGCTCGTCATCGAGCATCTCCGCAGCGAAGGAAGAATCCCGCTCGAGCTCCGCCGCCAGCTTGCTGCGCTGACGTTCCAATACACGGCATGGTACGACGCGCAGATTGCGCAGTACTTTGCCCCCTCGCCCATCGAACAGCAATTCTTTACGCTCGGGATGGCGCCGAAACACTCACTGCGGTATGGAGAAAATCCGCACCAGCAGGCCGCATACTTCGGCACGTTGACGGAATGCTTTGCCCATCGCCACGGCAAAGAGCTTTCGTACAACAACGTGCTCGATCTCGACGCCGCCGTCGGGCTGGTGATGGAATTCTCCGAGCCAACGATCGTGATCGTCAAGCACACTAACCCATGCGGTGTTGGCTCTGGCGCAACGCTTCTGGAGGCATGGGAGAAAGCATATGCCACCGACACCGTCTCGCCATTCGGTGGGATTGTTGCTGCCAATACCACGATCGAAGAAGACTTTGCGGCACACATCCACCCCCTCTTTACCGAGCTGATCGTTGCGCCGGCATTTAGCGATGAAGCGCTGGCCATACTGACCAAAAAGCGCGATCGCCGGCTCATCACCTTCGATCCGAACGTGATCCAGCAGCAGCGGGAACGTGCTCGTGTGCGGTCGGTACTCGGCGGTGTCCTCGTGCAGACAGCCGATCGTGAGCTGTTCCATCCGGACCAGTTGCGGGTCGTAACCGAACGCGAGCCAACCGATCGCGAGCTACGCGCGATGATGTTCGCTTGGAAAGTCGTCAAGCATACCAAGTCGAACGCCATCGTTTACGCCGGACCAGACCAAACACTCGCAATCGGTGCGGGACAACCCTCCCGCGTTGATAGCGCGCGTATCGCCGCATGGAAAGCTGCGCAGTTCGGCATTGACTTGCGTGGTGCAGCTGTCGCAAGCGATGCGTTCTTCCCTTTCCCCGATGGCGTCATTCAGTGCGCTGATGCTGGCGCCACCGCGATTATTCAACCTGGCGGCTCGATTCGCGACGAAGAAGTCATCCGCGCTGCCAACGAACGAAACATTGCGATGATTTTCACTGGCATGCGGCATTTCCTCCATTGACAGAAGCGCCAGCGTTCCATCGTTGCGGGCATGGGAGGGTGCGCTCATCACCTGCGTTAGGCGCTTATGCGCAGGACGATTTTCCCGAACTGCTCTCCTCGCCGCATGCGCTCGAATGCCTCCGCATACTGCGCTAGAGGAAAGACAGAATCCACAACAGGCCGAATCTGATATTGCTCGACCGCAGCAAGCATCGCAGCGAAATCACGGTCGCTTCCCATCGTTGTTCCGATAATGCGGAGCTGGCGCCAAAAGATGCGGTGTACATCGAGCATGGGCACCCCGCCGAGCGTTGCACCGTAGAGAACAATTCGTCCGGCTGGATTGCTCAGTGCAACGAGATGATTGAACGGCTCTCCTGCACTACCATCCACGATGAGATCGAAACCGCCAACGCGACGCCGAAGCTCATCGGACCACGTCGGCGCTGTGTAGAGCACGCCATGATCGGCGCCCAACGCAATCGCCCGCTCGAGTTTCCATGCAGCGCCACTGGTTACCGCGATGGTGCGAGCTCCCAACGCACGTGCAAAGAGCAATGCAAACAGGGCCACACCTCCACCGATACCCGAAATGAGCAGCGCATCGGAACTACCAACTTGCCCTTGGACAGCAACTGCCCGATATGCAGTCAGGCCTGCCAGTGGCAGTGCAGCAGCTTCCTCATCGCCGAGGTGTGCCGGTGCTGGATGCAGCCGATCGAGCGGCACGGTGATGTATTCGGCGAACGTCCCCGGCGAGGGCATCCCGAGAATTGTGTAGTCTGCGCTTTGCACACGTTCGTCGGCGCCCCAGTGCTGATTGGGATTGATGATCACCCGCTGACCAATGAGACTCCGCTCGGCGTCATTGACTTCTTCGACAATTCCACATCCATCTGACCCCAAGACCGATGGGTACCGAATCTTCGCGTACTTGCCTTCGATGATCCACACATCGCGGTGATTGAGCGCTGCGGCAAGCAGCCGCACGCGTGCATATCCTACGGGAATCGGCTCCTGCTCGATATCCTCGAGCGATACGTGGCCTGCAGTGCGAAGTACAAGCGCTTTCACTGCTCAAATTGGCGATAGTATTCCTCGATACTCGCGATGACTGCCTCCGGTTGAATCGGCTTGACGAAAAAAGCTTTCGCACCACATGCGAAGCAAAATTGCTGTGCGGCGAGTGAATCCACTACTGTCACAATTGCAACGTACGCGGAAGCTCACCGTGCCGCTCGCGGACAGCGCGGAGAACATCAATGCCATCGTAGCGAGGCAGTATCCAATCCACGAGCACCGCATCGAAGCGTTCGCGTTCGACGAACTCGAGCGCACGTGCTCCATCGAGCGCAAACTCGACACTCCATCCATTCCGCTCGAGCACGGATCGGATGTACGTTGCGGTGACAGGGTTATCCTCTGCCACAAGGATTCGCATGGCACTCCTTTGCTACTGTTCACCACCGCAGCTGCACTGCGGCTACGCCTGCGTTTGGCGGGGACGCCCGATGGCATAGTACTCGAAACCATGCCGCTGCATCTCGCTGGGGTCCCACAGGTTACGCCCATCAAAAATAACATGGCCGTTGAGCATCGTTTTGAGTCGCTCCCAGTCTGGCGCGCGGAATTCTGCCCACTCGGTCGCCAGCACGAGCGCATCGGCTCCAGAAGCGGCGGCGTACATATCGGGTGCATAGTCAATTGCATCACCCAAGACCTGACCCGAGGTTTCGATCGCCTCAGGGTCATAGGCAACAATGCTGGCACCATCGGCGAGAAGGAGCCGAATGAGTGCGTGCGCAGGCGCTTCCCGCACATCATCGGTGTTTGGTTTGAACGCCAGTCCCCAGAGTGCAAGACGTCGTCCTCGGACGCTGCCACCGAACCGCGCTTTGATAGTAGCGGCAAATCGCTCGAGCTGCTCACGATTGATAGTGGCGGTCAGCTCGACCAGACGCAATGGCGCACCAACTTCTCGTGCAGAGTGAGCCAGCGCTCGGATGTCTTTCGGCAGACAGCTCCCCCCGAAGCCAATGCCGGGATTCAAGTAGCGCCGCCCAATCCGCGGATCGAAGCTCATACCAATGCGAACGTGCTCGACGTCCGCACCGACTACCTCGCAGTAGCGGCTCAGCTCGTTCATGAACGAAATGCGGAGTGCAAGGAATGCATTCGCTGCGTACTTGGCAACTTCTGCACTGCGCTCATCCATCACCAAGAGTGGGCGGTCGTACTCATTGACAAACGGACGGTACAGCTCGCTGAGCACTGCCACCACCTCCGGATCGGAGCTGCCGATAATCACTCGCTCAGGGTGGAGCGTCTCGCGGACGGCATTTCCTTCGCTCAAGAATTCAGGGTTGCTGGCAACGCGGATGTCACTACCAGGCGCAACCTCGGCGACAACGCGCCGAACTTTTTCTGCTGTCCCAACCGGTACAGTGCTTCGCGTCACAAGAATTCTGCGCTCGGCGATTGACTCTTGGTGAATGATCGTCGCAATCTGGCGCGCTGTTTCGAGAACGTACCGAAGGTCTGCAGAACCATCCTCGTCTGGTGGTGTCGGCAGGCACAGGAAGATCACCGCTGCATTGCGGACTGCAAGGGGAAGATCGTCGGTAAAGTGGAGTCGCCCTTCGTGGAGGTTACGCTGGAGCATTGGCTCCAAGCCTGGCTCGTAGATCGTGCTTTCACCACGCTGCAGACGCGCAAGTTTGTCGCGATCGACATCAACACACCAGACGGTGTTGCCTTGCTCAGCAAAGCAAACGCCCGAGACAAGACCGACGTAGCCGGTTCCGATGACTGCAAGATTTCGAGGCATGTACTGGCTCCTTATGGCAATGCGACGTTGCCGCTACCGGCGTAGCCCATTCCGCCCAGAGCCACCAGGTGCAGCAGCGCGCCAGAGCGGACTCGACATAAGCGGTGGCTTGGGGTAGCCATCTTCCAACGGGCGAAGTTCGAGATCCTCGATGAGCACATCCGGCGAGGCGATCGTTGCAACGACATACTGCGCTCCGCCTGTGCGATATGGGGAAATCACCGAGGGCGCCAAGAGGTTATGGACGTAAAGCGACTGCCCGACGGCAACGACATCGCGGAAGACTTGGTACCCCCCGGGCGCAAGTGTAGCGCCGCGCACAAGTTCGCGCCGACCATCCCGCCAGACGCGTTCGACCAGTAGTGCAGGAATCTGCCCTTCTCCGCCGGTGGGGAATGTCCCGCTCGTCTGCTGATAGACAGCCGTGTAGAGGAGATTCTGATTGAGCACTTGGCGAACGATGTAGCCGTAAGGCAGATCTCGCCGTTTGAGCATTTGCTGCATCTTCTCCAGCAATGCGCGCTGCGGAAGGCTCCGCGATGGATTCTCCGAGCGGAGGATGAGCACATCGTACATCGCTCCTCCACCTCGCGAACGACCGTTTGAGGTGCGGATGCGCCGCGTTGGCACACGACTGCTGAGCAATGTTTCCAAGTATCCACTGCGCACGAGCACAAGTGGCGCAGGCTCGATTCCTTCATCGTCAATCCGATATGCACCCGCCACCGGAGTTCTGCCAATTGTTGTGCGCTGCGGCGTGCTTTCGACCGAGAGGAACTCTGCCATAACCCGTGCACCGATTTTGTTCTGCAGTGCCCCGAAGCGATTCTGCTCCTGGACTCCTTGTTCGGCAAGTTGCGGCCGCTGCGCTACCAGGTGCGGTGCAAATACCTGAGCGAAGAGCTCCGCTGCAGCTTGCCCAGCAAAAAGCACTGGTCCCGAATACGGCTCCGAAACGACGGGTGCTGCAGCCACCTGCCGCAGGTGCTCTAAGACAGCACGCATTGCCTGAGCGAGCGAATCCCACGACGGGAGCTCGTCGAGCGTTCGAGCATAGGCTGCATAGGTCTGTGCCAGTGGCATGCCATCGGGAGCCTGGGTTGTTGCAACAATTTCGATGCCTACCTGGCGGTGGAGCTTCGTCATCTGGCGTCCTTCGCTGTTGACGTAGAGGACAAGCTCTGGGATGTGCTCGAACGTTATCGTTGCAGTTTGGATTTCGGGGTAGTCCCGCGCAAGCGCGGAAATGCTGCGAAGCTGCCTGCAGACAGCTGCAAGATCAACGTGCGGAATGTCCGCAGCAGTATCGGCCAGCGTCTGTGGCGGCAGCAGCACAAAGTCAGGTGTCGTATCCTGCTGGATGCGGTTTTTGAGCACGGCTTCTTTCTTGGCGTACTGCTCGACAGCGGCCTTGTAGGCTGCATCGGTCGCAAGCCATGCTTGGTGCCGCATTCGCGCGTAGCTTGGCTCGAGTGGTACCGGGCGGTTTCGGTAGGTTTCGTCGTCGTCGCCTCCGAAAAACAGCAGCGCTGCATCGAAGAAGTTCGTGTTATCGCGCTCGGGAGAGCCCACGCGGATCCCAACCGTCAGCCGTGCAGATGCAGTCTGCCCACTATCGAGTGTACCGCCGAGCGAGACCTTCGCTCGCGCCGACCAGCGATAGCGGAATGTGTACTCCAGGTAGTACGGCTTCTTGAGCGACTCGATCGAGAGACTATCCATCGAGCGCCGAAGCTCATCCTGGAGTGCACGCCGGACCTGGCCAATCCACGGTGGCATCACAGCCAACGCAGTACTGAGTGCTCCAACAGCAAACGTTGCAAGGCTCCGAAACACTCTCTGCATCGCACCGGCTCTCATGGCGATTCATGCTCGAATGTACTTACTGGTGGAGGGAGCAACGGCGGCTTTGATTGGGACTTTGCTTTCTTCTGCAGCTCGATGTTCGATACCAGCAACGCCGGCGAACACGCCGAGACAGGCACATTGCCCGATTCTGCGCCGCAGATTCCGTTGAACACGCCGATTTCCTCCGACGCAGCGATGATGTTCGCAAAGGTTGCCAGTGGCGTACCGATAAAATCCACTCCGCGGACGAGCTCATCGGGCCTACCATCGGCGTACACCTTGTACACCACCAGTGGCTGAACGGTAAATGCATTTGGAATGCCGCGGCTGGTGAACGTAAAGCCACCGGCGATGTCGTCGAAGTACAGTCCAAACGGCTTCCCCTGCTTACGGCACTCCGCGCGAAGGAGCGCACGCAACGAATCGAAGGAAACGCGCTGGTGAGCAACAACAATCAGGTTCGATTGGCGTGCAACTGGCGCATAGCCTGCTTGCTTTCGTCCATGGCCATTCGATGCCGGGAAGCCTTCGATTGGGGAGCGACACATCAGGAACTGGCGAAAGACGCCACGCTCAACGCTCACAACACGCTCAGCAGGAATGCCTTCGTCATCGTAACGATAGCTTCCGGCAAGCTCTACTCCAGCATACGAGCGCAGCGTTGGATCAAAGACAACATCGAGGAACGGCGGCAACAGTTGCTTGCCGACAAACGGCTTGAGCGTTTGGCTCGACGTTGGGTCCTTGATGCGATGGCCTTCGGCGCGGTGACCAAAAATTTCGTGGAAGAAGACCCCAGCAGCTCGCCCTGAGAGCATCGCAGGACCAACGTAGGTTTCGAGCACCGGTGCGGTGCGGAGCTGTCTCAAAAGCTCCACCGTTTGTCGGACGTCGGATTCAAGCGAATCGAGCGTCGGCAGTCCTTCGGCGCTGCGCGATAGGTACGTTCGGTATAGCGGCAGGGTCATTCCATCGTCAGCTTTTGTGCGGGCAACGATCGTGATGCGCCAGAGCGGCTCGGTGGTAACGATCGTACTCCCATCGCTGGCAACTAGGTATTTCCGGAGCATCGTTGCTTGCAGGCTTACTTGGCTGGCGAGCACGTGCGGCTGGCTCGCCAGTAACGCAGAAAGTCGCCGCAACCGTGGCGCCCAGACAGCAGTATCGCACTTGAACGGCAGCGGTGGTTCGATGAAATGCTGGGGCGGATATGGAGTGAAATCAGCCGAAGTGTCTTCTTCACGAACTTTGACCGCGCGGTTGGTCAAGACTTTCTCGTAGCGCTCGAGTGCTGCTTTGTAGGTGCGATCAGTAGCTTGCCAGATGACCTGCCGTAGCGCGAGCGTATCTCCGTCGAAGGGAAGTTCCACCGAACCTTGCCCACGCCCGAACTGGATTCCGCTCGAACCGCGGAGAATGTGCGTATTATCGAGCGTGTAATCGCCAACGCGGACGCTGACATCGAGCAACCGTTGCCGTCCAATCGTGGCGCTCACGAGTGCGCCACTGATAGCGCTCAAGGAGACTCCCTGCTGATCGTACACCCAGTAGGCGATATAATATGCAGGGCGTTCCGCTGTGCGGAGGGTTTCAGTCCAGCGGGCAAGCTCCTGTTGAAGTGCGGAGAGAACAGCATCGGTGGTATCGCTGCCTGCCTTGGCTTGGACAAGCGCTCCACCGAGAACAAGCAGAGAGAGGCAGCTCCAGCCAAGAATGCCACGCAGCACGGCATCTCCACCTCGTGCATGGTGGGTGTGTGCTGGCTTCGACAGTGCGGAAGCGCTGCTCACTCTTGGCTGATCACCCAGATTTTGAGGGTGCCGACGATGTCCTGGAAGAGCCGCACCTTGACTTCGTAGATGCCGAGTGTTTTGATTGGTTCTTCGATGATGATCGAGCGGCGATCGATCGAAAAGCCACGGAGCGCAAGTTCATCGGCGATCATCTGTGGAGTAACCGAGCCGAAGAGCTTTCCTTCCTCGCCGACCCGCATGGGAATTGAAATCTGCAGCTCGGCAAGTTGAGCAGCAGTAAGCTCAGCTTGCTCACGCAGGCGCTGCTGCTTACGCTCGTAGTGCTTGCGTTCGAACTCGATGCGCTTGAGCGCTGACGGCGAGGCGTAGTATGCCAGCTGGCGCGGGATGAGGTAGTTGCGCGCGTAGCCGTCCCGCACTTCGACGACATCGCCGATCGAGCCCAGTTGGGGGATGTTCTCGCGGAGAATGACTTTCATGGGAAAACGTGCGCTTGTGTGGTTACTCTTGTGTTGCCTGTTCCGCTGTGGATTTCTCTGCCGAAACTTCAGTTGGCTGTTCGGCAGGTGCAGCCATGCGCTGCTTGCGATACTCGATGAGGCGTTCGGAAAGTTGGATCGTCAGGTGGCGGAGGACGCTATCATCGAGGATCAAGTAACGCTCAATGACAGGAATCGAGCTCGGCGGCGCCTCGAAGATGCAGTGGACGTAGTACCCGTTGTACTTTTTCTTGATGGGGTATGCCATTCGCCGCCGTCCCCAGCGATTAAGTTCTCGAATAGTGCCACCATGCTGGACGATGTACTCGCTGATGCGGGCGATGGACTCTTCGATCTCCGCATCCTCGAGCGCGGCATTGACGATGTACGTGGTTTCGTACAACCTGCGTGTGCTCATGTGGAGCTCCTTTGGATAGTAGAACGCATGTTCAACTAGTCAACGCTCAGCACGAGCGCTGACAGGATGGGTTGCAAAAATACGGTACGCTGCCCTTGGTGGGCCGAACAACACTCCAAGGCTGCCGTAGCTTTGCAGTGCGTATGACGTCGCAGCATTATGGTACGATGAACACACCACCGATCGAAACATTCCCCAATCCTGCACCCACTCGCCGCTATGTAATCACGCACGTCAACCCAGAGTTTACGTCCGTCTGCCCGAAAACAGGGCTCCCGGACTTTGGGACCGTGACGATTCGCTACATCCCGCGCGAGCGATGCATCGAACTCAAATCGCTCAAGTACTACTACCTCAGCTATCGCAACGAAGGAATCTTCTACGAAGCGGTGACAAACAAAATTCTCGACGATCTCGTCGCCGCTTGCGATCCTGAGGAAATGACCGTCACCACCGAGTGGCGCACGCGCGGCGGGATTCACTCGATCATCGAAGCCAGCTACCATCGGAGCGAGCAGCGATGAATACCGTCCGCATCGCAAAAGAATTTCGCTGGGAAATGGGACATCGCCTCCCACTCCACAGCGGCCAGTGCAGTAACATCCACGGCCATTCCTACCGCCTCCGGATCACTCTCGACGGCATCCCAGACGCAAGCGGAATGGTGATAGACTTCTACGAGCTTGCAGCTCTTGCCCAGCCAATCGTGGACATGCTAGATCACGCATTCCTCTGCTCGAGCGATGACGAGACAATGCAGCGCTTCTTCCGCGACCATCCAGAGTTCAAAGTCGTCACTGTCCCATTTCCGACAACGGTTGAAAACATTTGCCGCTGGATCGCTGAGCATCTTGCCCACCAACTCCGCCGCTACCCGAACATCACACAGTTGCGTGTGCGTCTCCACGAGACTGCCACTGCGTTTGCTGAATGCGAAGTTCCACTTTCCACCACCCCGACCGCACCATGAGCGTTCGCGTGCGTTTTGCACCCTCTCCAACTGGGTATCTTCACATCGGCGGCCTCCGAACAGCGCTCTACAACTTTCTCTTCGCTCGTCACCACGGCGGGCGTTTCGTTCTACGCATCGAGGATACTGACCGTACGCGCTACGTCCCGGGATCCGTCGAAGACATCATGGAATCACTCCGATGGGCAGGCATCGAACCGGATGAATCACCACTCCACGGTGGAGAGTTCGGCCCGTACGTGCAAAGCGAACGCACGGAAATCTATCGCCAGCACGCACAGCAACTTCTCGAACGCCAAACCGCATACTACGCATTCGACACCCCAGAGGAGCTAGAGCGCATGCGCGAGCGGCAGCAGGCTGCCGGCATTGCACCACACTATGACCGCAGCTCGATGCGGAACCAATTCACGCTCGGCCCGGAGGAAACACGCCGTCTCCTTGCAGCAGGCGAGCCAGCAACGATCCGGCTCAAGGTCCCACTCCACGGCGAGGTTAAGTTCGACGACCGCATTCGTGGCACCATCGTTGTGCCATGCAAAGACATTGACGACCAAGTGCTCCTCAAGAGCGATGGATTCCCGACCTACCACCTGGCAAACGTCGTAGACGACCACCTCATGGGCATCACCCACGTCATTCGCGGCGAAGAGTGGCTGCCTTCGACTCCCAAGCACATCTTGCTCTACCAGGCATTCGGGTGGGAACCACCCGAATTTGCGCACCTACCACTCTTGCTCAATCCCGATCGTTCCAAGCTAAGCAAGCGCCATGGCGACGTCGCTGTCCGCGACTACATCGCCAAAGGTTACTTCCCCGAAGCAATTGTGAACTTCATCGCTCTCTTGGGGTGGAATCCAAGCGGCGATCGGGAACTGTACACCATGGAAGAACTCATTGCAGCCTTCTCGCTCGAACGTGTCAACAAAGCTGGCGCCGTCTTCGATCTTGCCAAGCTCGACTGGATGAACGCTCAGTACCTCAAACAACGCGTCGAACGCGACCTCCCCGGGCTTGTTGCCCAGTTGCGGCCAGTTCTTGCACAGCGAGGCTGGAACCCCGACAATGAGTACATCGGGCGCGTGATCGTCTTACTCCACGAGCGCGTCCATCGGTTGCCAGAGATTGCCGAGTTCGGTGCCTACATGTTCACCCTCCCTGACTACGACGAAGAGTTCTTCCGCAGCACGTGGGATGATTCCCTTCAGGAGATCCTCGAACAGCTCAGAAGCATCATCGAAACGACCGAGCCATTCACCGCATCCGCGCTCCACGAGCAGATGAACCGCTACAGCCGCGAACGCAACATTCCATTCCGCCAGATCGGAACGCTGCTTCGGCTGGCAATCACTGGAAAACGCGTGGGTGCTGGGATGATGGACACGATGGCATTACTTGGCAAAGCAGAGGTGCTTCGGCGAATCGAGTTGTTCCTTGCATGGAGCACGCGCCATGCGCCTGGCAATTAGCATTGCTGCGGTAGTTTTTGCTGCGTGTGCGAGCACGACACCGCCTCCGTGCACCCTTCCACCAGGGCATGTCATTCGGTGGGGGACCTGGCTCGACTCCCTTGGTCGTCTTGAAGGCTACCAGCTGGCGTGGAATGGGACAGTCACACGCTATCAGCAGAGCATTCAGAGCGGTCAGCTGCGTATCCTCGACACGCTCACCGTCCGTATCGAACCACAAACGCACTGTGCCGTCGCGACCGATCTTCGGAATGCGTTCGTGCAGCACCAGACGTACGTCGTCATCGGACCGGTTTCGCACTTCGTCGAGCTTGCGACACCATCCGCAACAGCCCGTGCTGTCTGGGACGCACGGTTCGAAACATACGGGAGCCGTCACTTCCGTGCTATTTTCCGGTGGTTGAATCACTTGGTCGGGAACGATGAAGCTGCTCATCGCTGATGACCACAGAGATTACTGCGCCTCACTCCGCGAATGCTTCTCGCAACAGGGCTGGAGCGCACTCGTCGCGCATACAACCGACGAGGCACTCGCAACAGTTGAACGCCACGCGCGCGAACTCGACTTGGTCTTGCTCGACATCGAATTCGACGGGGAACAGCGCACGGGGATGGATGTGCTCGAAATCATCCGTCGGCGCTTTCCGCACCTACCTGTTGTGATGATCAGCGGCAGAGGGACGCTCGAAAGCGCCGTCCGCGCAATCAAGCTCGGTGCTGAAAACTTCATTGACAAGGCGACACTCAGCAATGAACGGCTGCTCGAGGTTGTCCGCCAAGCTGCCGGCAGCGCATCCACCAACGGCACTGATACGGAAGCTGCGCTTAGCTTTCTCCGAACACACGGCATCATCGCACAATCGCCGATCATGGCCGAGCTGGCGCAGAAGATTCTCCGCATCGCGCGATCACAGCTGAACGTCCTCATCACTGGCGAGACTGGAACAGGCAAACGGCTCGTGGCGCAAGCAATTCACGCCGCTAGCCCACGGAAGAACTATCCGTTCGTCACCGTGGACATTCCCAACATTCCACACGACCTTTTCCAAAGCGAAATGTTCGGGCACGTCCGCGGTGCATTCACCGGCGCTGCACAAGATAAACGCGGATTCTTCCATGCGGCCAATCGCGGGACGCTCTTTTTGGATGAAATCGGCGACTTAGCGTATGACATGCAATCGAGCCTGCTCATCCCAATCGAGGAGAAAACCTTCCACCGCGTCGGCAGCAACGAGGTAGAAACTGTTGACATCCGCTTCATCTCCGCGACAGACCGCGATCTGGCGGCTGCAACCAAGCAAGGCCTTTTCCGGGAGCAGCTCTACTACCGTTTGCGCGAGACAGAGATCGTCCTTCCACCACTCCGGGAGCGACGGGAGGACATCCCGCTCATCGCACAGCACACTCTTGCACAACTCAACGAAGGAGCCTACACACCCAAAGCGCTCACACCAGCAGCGCTCAGCTTGCTTCAGGTGCAACAGTGGCCGGGCAACGTCCGCCAACTTCTCAGCGTCATCAAGGAGAGCTTCATGCTCGCCGGAGATGGGGAATACATCGAAGAACGCCACGTTGCCGGTGCCTTACAATCTGGATACCGCATCACCACGCCTCGTTCTGCAGATTCACTTGGCATGATCAAAGCTAATGCCGAAAAGTCTGCAATCGAAGAAGCACTCGCAACAGCCAAAGGGAATGTCACCAGAGCCGCAGCACTGCTCGGTGTCAGCCGAGAAACGATCTACAACCATTGCCGACGCTTCGGCATTGATCCCAAGCAGTACCGACAACAGTAGCGCACCCGGCTTAGCGACTCGCCCAGAGAACGTCCGGCACACCAAGCTGGTGATTGACCATCCGCGCTGCAACGAAGAGGAAGTCCGAGCAGCGATTCAAGAACGGCACGACAACAACCCCAATGTCCTCCTGTTCGGCAAGCTCAGTTACTCGTCGCTCAGCCCGGCGGCACACTGTTCGCGCCTGATGCAGCAATGCTGCAGGCATGCTGCCAGTCGGCAGGATGAAGTTCTTCAGGGGAGGAAGCTCTTCTTCCCAGCGATCAATCCAGCCTTCGAGCCATTCGATATCGGACGCTGCGATCCGCGGTACTTCCCAGCGGGGCGGCGGCTCCAGCGGCGTTGCTAAATCGCTGCCAAGTGCAAACAGACGCTGGCATAGGTCGAGCAAAATTGCTCGCATCTGCTCCGGCGTGCGCTCATGTGCAATCGCAACGCCGAGCACGCTGTTGAGCTCATCAATGGTGCCGTAGCACTCGATACGGAGGGCATGCTTGGGAACACGCTGCCCGCCGAAGAGCGCAGTTGTGCCGCGGTCGCCGGTTTTGGTGTAGATGCGCATTGCCATGGTTAGGCTCGCTCGTAGGGTGCCACAAATCGCTCGATGAATTCCTGAACGATCGGATCCGACGATTGCCGAAATGCTTCGACGCTCCCGCTGAACCACACCACGCCGTCGTGGAGCATCGCAACGCGATCGGCGACGTTGAACACCGAGAACATATCGTGCGTGATGACAACACTCGTCACTCCCAGACGATGCTGGAGATCTCTGATGAGGCGGTCAATCTGCTCAGACGTAACTGGATCGAGCCCTGTCGAAGGTTCGTCGTAGAGGATGTACTCTGGTCTGCCGACGAGTGCTCGCGCGACACCGACGCGCTTGCGCATGCCTCCGGAAAGATCCGACGGTTTCTTTGCACACAGGAGAGCATACTCCCGCTCATGGGATTCAAGGCCGACTTCCTCCGGCGATGGCACAAGCCCGACTGCTTGCAGAACGCGGCGTGCTTCTGCATCGAGAACATCGAATCGGCGTTCACCGTGCTCGTAGAGACCGATGACGACATTTTCCCAGACGGTCAGCGAATCGAAGAGTGCTGCACCCTGGAAAACAAAGCCGATTCTACGGCGAACGGCGTAGAGCGCGGATTGGGGGAGCCCACCAATCGGCGTTCCACCAATCCGCACTGTGCCGCGATCTGGTCGAAGGAGCCCGACCATGATCTTGAGCAACACACTTTTGCCACAACCGGATTTGCCGACGATGCAGGTGGTTTGGCCGTCGGGGATTTCGAGCGACACACCGCGGAGAACCTGCTTGAGACCGAATGCTTTGTGAATGTCTTCGATGGCGATCATCGCCTATGCAGCAGAGAGTCGGTGGCGAATAGACTCGACCGTCGGTGCAGGAATCGCCGCGATGAGCTGGCGTGTGTATTCTTGCTGCGGCGCTCGGTAGAGCTCGTCGGCATCTTGGAGTTCGACGATGCGGCCGGCATGCATCACTGCGATACGATCGCTAATGAACTTGACAACGCTCAGGTCGTGCGAGATGAAGATGTACGTCAGCCCAAGCTCCTCGCGGAGCTTGACGAGCAGATTGAGCACTTGCGCTTGGATGCTCACATCGAGCGCGGAAACCGACTCATCGCAGATGAGCAGCTTCGGCTCTAAGGCTAATGCGCGTGCAATACAGATGCGCTGCCGCTGACCGCCGCTGAACTCGTGCGGGTAGTTGTGGTAATGCTGCCGCTGCAACCCAACTTTGACCAGCAGCTCTTCGATGTACTCCCGGCGCTCGGCATCGCTCGAGAAGCGGCCGTGTACCTTGAGCACTTCCATCATCGCGCTCCCAACCGTCAGACGCGGATTGAGCGACGAGTACGGATCCTGGAAGATGATCTGCATGTTCCGACGCAGCGCTTTGAGCTCCGAGCGGCCAAGCTGCGTTACATCGTGCCCATCGAAGAAAATGCGGCCACCTGTCGGCTCGACCAGCCGTAAAATGGCACGTCCAGTAGTAGTCTTCCCGCAGCCGCTTTCACCGACCAAGCCGAGTGTCTCACCCTGTCGAACAGTGAAACTAACGCCATCAACAGCCTTGACCCACCCCGATACACGGCTGAACAGCCCAGTCCGAATCGGAAAGTGCACGCGCAAGTCTTCGACACGGAGCAACTCTGGGCGATTGTCAAGCCTTACGCGACGCTGTACACGCTCTTCGGGCGACTCAGCACGCATGGCGATAATTTCGCCCAAGCTTCCACTCGACCGTTCAACGATCGTTCCATCTGGCCGTTCCTCCATGAAATCGTACACCGTCGGCAGAAGGTGCATCCGCACATCAAGCCGTGGACGACATGCCAGGAGCCCCTTCGTGTATGGATGCTGGGGGCGTTCGAATATCTCGAGCACAGTCCCCTGTTCGACGATGCGCCCACGGTACATGACGATAACGTAATCGGCAATCTCTGCGATCACGCCCAGGTCGTGCGTAATGAAGAGCACGCTCATCTGGTGTTGCTGCTGCAGGTGGCTGATCAGCTCCAGGATTGCTGCTTGCACGGTAACATCGAGCGCCGTCGTTGGCTCGTCGGCGATAAGCAGATCGGGGTTGCAGGCCATTGCCATCGCAATCATCACCCGTTGCTTTTGTCCGCCCGAGAGCTGATGCGGATATTGGTCGAGAATAATTTCCGGACGGGGAAGCTGCACTTCACGAAAAAGTTGGACCACGCGCTCACGCGCATCCTGGCGGCTCATTCCCAAGTGCAACTGCAACGCCTCAGCAACTTGGTCCCCACACCGAAACACCGGATTGAGCGAAGTCATCGGCTCCTGGAAGATCATCCCAATGCGATTGCCTCGGTAGTGGCGCATCTGCTCTTCCGGCAATGAGAGCAAATCCACCTGCGTTCCATCCGGTTCGGTGAGCAAAATCGAGCCGCTGACGATTTTTCCTGGTGGACTTGGGATCAAGCGCATGATAGAGAGCGCTGTAACGGACTTTCCTGACCCCGACTCTCCGACGATCCCGACGGTCTTGCCGCGTGGAATCTCGAACGAGACACCATCAACAGCGCGGACGACGCGCTCCTCGGTGCGGAACTCAGTGACAAGATGCTCGATGCGAAGCAGCGGTGCCATACGTACCTTGTGGTGCATACTCAACGTACTGCCAAAATACACCACTTCTACCGCAGCGAGCGGCGATTGCGGATGTAATCGACGACAAGCAGTTTCCCCAGTTGGTCGAGGTCGCTATAGAATGCTCGGCCACGGTTTGCTTTGGTGAGTTCCTCGACGAAGCTGCGCAAGTACGGATCGCTGGCGATCATGAAGGTGCTGATCGTGATGCCATCGCGACGGCAGGCAACTGCTTCGTCGAGTGTTTTGTTGACGATGCGTGGATCGAGCCCAAACGGGTTCTTGTAGAGCCTGCCGCTTTCGTCGAAGATTGCTGATGGCTTGCCATCGGTGATCAGGAAAATTTGCTTGTTGGCGCTCCGTGCGCGGCGGAGCAGCTGCCGGCTCAAGCGCAGCGCATCGCGTGTGTTCGTATGGAACGGACCGACGCTGACGAACGGAACCAACCGCCGCTCGATGCGGCGCGCCTCATCGCCGAAGACGATGACCTCCAGCTGGTCTTTGGGGTACTTCGTGGCGATAAGTTCAATGAGCGCAAGCGCAACTTGTTTTGCAGGCGTGATGCGGTCCTCGCCGTAGAGCACCATCGAGTGCGAGATGTCAATCGCGAGCACTGTTGCACAGGAGGTCGCGTGCTCGGTTTCGTGGACGCTGATGTCTTCCTCGCGGAGGGGAAAGCGCTCGAGCGTGCTATCGCGGAGGAGGACGTTATGGAACGTTTCGCCAAGGTCAATGAGCGTCGTCGAGTCGCCGAAAACGTAGGAGCGCGTTTCGGGAAGGGGCTCACTTCCTTCGCCACTGTGCGGAACTTCGTGGTTGCCCAGTTCCCCTTTCTTGAGCGAGCGAAAGATTTCACCGAGTGCGTCAGTGCGGATCAGCCGTTCAGTTTTCGGTGTGGGGCGAAGCTTGCCATCGCGCTCTTCGAGCAGACCTTCGGCGATCAAGAGTTCGATGTAATCATCCATCGTCATATCGCCGAGCACGCCGTAGCGCTCATCGAGCAGCTCGACCAGCCGCAGTGCATCCTCGACATCCATATCCACCTTGAGCAGGACGATGCGAAACAGCTGCAGCAAGCGCTCGAGCGCTTGCTCTGCAGTTTCAGCGCGCTCATGCCAGCGCAAGTAGCGAATCGCAAACATCAGAGCATGTACTTGCTAAGATCAACATCCTGCGTGACGCGGTCGAGTTTAGTGCGAACATACGCAGCGTCAATCGTAAAGCGTCGCTCAGTGAGAGCATCGGGAGCATCGAAGAGAAGCTCATCAAGGAGCGTCGTCAAAATCGTATGCAGCCGCCGCGCACCAATGTTCGACACTGTTTCGTTGACTCTCGCAGCGATGGCGGCAATTTCCGCGATCGCATCGGGCAGAATCTCCAGCTCGACTCCTTCGGTCGCAAGCAGTGCTTGGTACTGCTTGATGAGCGCATTCTCCGGAAGCGTCAGAATCTGCACGAAATCTTGCTCCGAAAGCGAGTGAAGTTCAACACGGATTGGAAATCGCCCTTGCAGCTCAGGAATCAAGTCCGACGGCTTGCTCACATGGAACGCGCCCGAAGCGATAAAGAGCACGTGGTCGGTGCGAAGTGGACCGTACTTTGTGTTGACAGTCGAGCCTTCGACGATCGGGAGCAAATCTCGCTGGACGCCTTCGCGGGAGACATCCGGACCGGCAGACTGCCCACGCGAGGCAATTTTATCAATCTCGTCAATGAAGACGATGCCCATGGTCTCGGCGCGTGCAAGTGCTTCACGGACGACTGCATCCATATCGAGGAGCTTTTCGGCTTCCTCTTGCTCAAACAGCGCACGCGCTTCGGCAACGGTGACTTTGCGTCGCTTGGTCGTTTTGGGTAAGAACTTGCCGAGCATGTCTTGCAGGTTGATGCCGAGATCATCGAGTCCGATGGGGCCCATCACCTGCATCATCGGCATTGAAGGAGCAGCAACCTCGATTTCGATAAGGTGGCTGTCGAGTTCTCCGTTGCTGAGCCGGTAGCGCATCTGTGCTCGCCGTTCAGTGTACGCATCACCGCCTGCAACCGAGCTTAGATCGAACGAGACGCCGCTCGGAGGCGGGGGTACCAAAATGTTCAGCAGACGCTCTTCTGCTGCGGAAGCAGCTTCTCGGCGCTTTTCAGCGGTTTTCTCCTGCCGAACCATCGCAACAGCCGTCTCAGCAAGATCGCGGATCATGCTCTCGACGTCGCGGCCGACATAGCCAACCTCGGTGAATTTCGTTGCCTCGACTTTGACAAACGGCGCGCCCGCCAGCCGTGCAAGTCGGCGTGCGAGCTCGGTCTTCCCAACTCCCGTCGGACCGATCAAGATGATGTTGTTTGGCATGATCTCATCGCGGAGCGGTGGAGGAACTTGCTGCCGACGCCAGCGATTGCGCAGCGCAATCGCCAGTGCACGTTTGGCTTCCTGCTGACCGATGATGTACTTGTCGAGCTCGGCAACGATCTGTCGTGGGGCAAGGATTGATGGCTGCATCGTCATGGCAATTCTTCGATCGTGAAATGGTTGTTGGTGTAGACGCAAATCTCGGCAGCAATCCGGAGCGATTCCTCCACGATCTGCCGGGCATCCAGCGGTGTATGACGAATCAGTGCCCGTGCTGCTGCACGCGCATAGTTCCCGCCAGAGCCGATCGCAACGATGTTATCATCGGGGACGATGACATCGCCATTGCCGCTGATGAGCACCATTTCCGTGCGTGTTGCCGCAACGAGCATCGCCTCCAGCCGCCGCAGGTAGCGATCGGTCCTCCAGGCTTTCGCAAGCTCGACGGCGCTACGAACGAGATTCCCACGGTGCGCACCAAGCTGCTCTTCGAACCGCTCCAAGAGCGTGAATGCATCCGCAGTCGCACCAGCAAAACCTGCGAGGACGGAATCATTGTAGAGACGCCGCACTTTCCGCGCTGTGCTTTTGAGCACGGTCGCCTCTAGCGAAACCTGGCCGTCGCTACCAATGCACGCTCGACCATCGCGGATGACTGCAACAACAGTCGTTCCATGCAGCAAGAGTGAACTCATCGGTTCCATGCACGAAGAAGAACAACAAACACCGGCAGCGAAACAGCAGCCAACGCAGCAAGCAGCAGCCCAGTACGCTGCTGCCCACGCATGAAGGATTCGGCAGAACGCCAGATGAACGAGAGCGTAAAAATCCCAACTGCAGTCACAAGTGCAGGGCGACTCCAAAACACACGCCGACGGAAAAGACCGCTCAGCACAACAAGAAGCGCTCCGCCGCCAACACCGCCGACAAGTGCGATCGGTGCATGGCTAGTTCCAAGTGCGTACGATGCAACACCAGCAACCACAAGGATTGCCGCGTAGCAACGCACAATCCACTGCACAGCTGCAGAACTCATTGGCGCTTTTCCGCAACGATGACACCATCTCGCAAAAAGAGTATCCGATCGGCTGCGGACGCAATCTCTGCGCTATGCGTTGCGACAAGCAATGTAAGCTGATGCTCGCGTCGGAGTGTCGCGATGAGCGATAGCAGCCGCTCGGTATTCTGCGAGTCGAGATTGCCCGTCGGCTCGTCAGCCAGGAGGAGACGCGGTCGGATCACCAGCGCCCGTGCAAGCGCAACACGCTGCTGTTCGCCACCGGAAAGCTCCGCAGGCAGATGCCGAAGACGATGTCCCAACCCAACTGCCTCGAGCATCGCACGTGCAGCATCCTGCGCCTCGTTCCGTCGCTCGCCACGCACGAGGAGCGGTAGCATCACATTTTCGAGTGCAGTGAACTCAGCCAGTAAATGGTGGAACTGGAAGACGAAACCAATCTCGAACGATCGCAGCCGCGTTCGGGCAGATTCATCGAGCCTTGATAGTGCACGCGGCGGTCCCCCATCGAAGCAGTAGTACACCTCCCCTGCATCGGGACTATCGAGTCCGCCGAGCAAATGCAGCAACGTACTTTTGCCCGCCCCGGATGGACCGACGAGCGCGACGTATTCACCACCGCTGATTGCCAACGAGATACCACGGAGCACGATCGTGTCGTTGGTCGAACGCAGCGAGTACGCTTTGTGGAGGTTTTCTGCTGAAAGAATTGTCACGCTCGTCCAAACGTAAATCGAACAAAATTACCGTCGGCTGTGCGATGAATCCTGTTTCGCTGCTCGGGCACTGCATGGAGCTCCTTGGGCAGATCGAGCGCTCGCGCGCTACTCCAGCAGATGTTCTCACCAGCAGCTACACGCGTGCTCGCAAGTATCTCGGCGCCAAAGAACGCCGTGCACTGTCGGAAATTGTCTTCGCAACGCTGCGCACCAAAAACGCTGCTGAGCATCTAGCCCGCACGTACTTCGACGAGAACGTCCTTCCGCAACCATCCCAAGCGTTGGCAGCACTGATGGGTGCAGTCGCAGCGATTGCGCCAGCGTGGGCATCGTTCAACCCGCAAGAAGTCCTCGACCCAGCGGCAGGTACTGCCACCGATCCTGACCACGCACTAGCAACACTCTACGCGCGAACACTCGGAACTGAGCTTCCTGCCGGCTGGGGAGATGCACTGCGGCGTATGCTCCCCAGCCTCGAATGCTCACCATGCAATCGTGCTCAACTTGCGCTGGCTGCTTGCCTGCCGGAATGGATCGTCGAGTCGCTCTGCACAGGCGGGATGCTTGCATCCGAAGTACTTGCACTTGGGCGAGCGCTGCTGCGACCAGCGCCACTGGTCCTCCGCAGCGCAAGCCTTACGCAAACAAGAGAAGACCTTCTGGAGCAATTCGCCTGCGATGGTATCGCAGCACGTCCGACTCCGCTATCGCCGTCAGGAATCGTCATCGAGCAACGGACATACTTGCTCGACCACCCGTTGTATCGCACCGGTGCGATCGAGGTACAGGACGAAGGCAGCCAGCTCGTTGCATTCGCACTGGCTCCTGAAGAGGAGTGGAATATCCTCGATGCGTGCGCTGGCGCTGGCGGGAAGACGTTGCATCTTGCGCAACTCCAACGTGATCGCGGGCGCATTATCGCTTCCGATGCTGATCGGCGACGCCTTGAGCAACTTGCACGCCGACTCAAGCGGCACCGCTATCGCTCGATACACCTTGCAAACCTCGACGGTCATCGCTCGCTGCAACCCACCCAATTCGATGCAGTCTTGCTCGACGTTCCCTGCACCGGGAGCGGGACTGTCCGCCGTGCACCGGAAATCAAGTGGCGGATCCACACGCGGCAGCTCGAACGCATCGTCGCCAAACAGGAGCGTATCCTCGAGCAGTACCACGCCTACGTCCGCAGTGGCGGAGTGCTACTCTACGCTACCTGCTCACTCCTTCCGGAAGAAAACCAGCGTGTCGTCGAGCGGTTTTTGGCGCGCCACGCCGAGTTCGAGCCGGATCCACTTGCGCCAGCATTCGAACGGTATGGCATCGCACTTCCGCTCTCGCCCGACCAATGGCAGCTTCAACTGTTGCCACACCGTCACGGCACCGATGGGTTCTTCGTTGCACGATTACGACGGCGGTAAGCCTGCACTCCGGGCAATGAGCAGGATTCCCCCACCGACGAGGATGCTCCGCACCGTGAATGCAACCAGACCACCGAGGAGGGTGTGCTTCCACGTGCAGCCCACCGCAAGGCAGACCATCGCCCCTGCATGGAGCAGAGCGCCCAGATCGAGTTTTGCTGCAATCGAATAGAACCGAATATCCGCGGTGGCTGGATCGAAGAGTACAGCAAGCGATGGCACAATACCGATAGGTACCCCACTCCAATGAAGGAGCGTTACTGCAAGTTGCAGAAGGCTTACAATCGGAAGTGGGACAACTGCACTGGTTGCTAACGCGCTCAGCGAAACATCTTTCCGAAGCACTCCGCGAATTGTAAGGGCACCGACGACTCCCCAAAGCAGCGCTGTGCCTACCCCACCGACGAAAAACGACGCGGTGAATACCCCAAGTGTGGAAAAGTCCTGCATTGCTGGTGGCTCGTATCCCATTCTGCGTGCAACGAGCGCGTTGAGCTCTGCATACTGCGCGTGCAGAGATGAAACTGACCAACTCAGCCATGCGGACACGACATCGAGCAGTGCG
The DNA here is from genome assembly GCA_026003495.1 of Candidatus Kapaibacterium sp. Taxonomy (GTDB): domain Bacteria; phylum Bacteroidota; class Ignavibacteria; order Kapaibacteriales; family NICIL-2; genus NICIL-2. The sequence goes on from BPHK01000001.1 coordinate 1,748,859, forward strand.
GCAATGAGCGCAGCGAGCACAGCAAGCTGCAACTGCTCGATGAACTGCAGCTCGCCAAGTGGAACGATACGCCCTTTGCTCAACTGGCGGAGCCAACCAAGCCATCCGCTACGCTTCATCGGACGCCTCCTGTAGCGGTGCCATAAAGCGCTCGCGATTATACGACTGCCCTTGGAGGAGGAGGTGATAGCTCTCGCACTCGAAAAGAAAACGTTCCCCAACTCCGCGTGCAAAGGGCGAGTCACGCTCCGCCATCCGCTCTGGATGCCATTGAACAGCGATCAGAAATCCGCGCGTGCTCGGATCGGCCCATTCAACTGCTTCGACGATTCCATCAGGGGCACGTGCAGCAAGCGCAAGTCCTTCACCAAGCTGCTCGATTGCTTGATGGTGCGCGCTATTGACCTGGCCTTCCCATGCGCGCAGCATTCGACCCAACATTGTACCAGCCTCGACGCTGACCGCATGCGTGCTATCGCCTTGCGCCGTTTTCCCATGGGGAACATCGCCGCCACGTTGATGGGGGATATCTACCACCAGTGTCCCACCCAGTGCGACGTTGATGAGCTGTGCCCCGCGACAGATACCGAGGATCGGCATCGTAGCGAGGCGCGCGATCTCGAAGAGTGCAAGCTCGAAGTCGTCCCGCTCACGCTCGATGCTCTGGCAAAGCTGGCGCAGTGCGTCTGCACCATACAAGGCTGGATCGAGATCTGCACCTCCAGTGAAGACGATCCCCGCGCATTCGGCAAGTTCGCTGCGTGCACGGGAAAGATCGTAGCCGTCGCGCGCAAGGTCGAGCACTTCGAGATCGGGGCGAATGCTTTCTAGCCACGAGCGATAGAAGGCATACTTCGGACTGCCACTACCTTTCGAGAGTGCAATCTTCATCGGCACCGCTTCCGGAAGTTGAACAACATCACTTCGAGCCACTGCTTATCTGGAGGCGTCAAACGAAGCGAAATCCGCGCGACGCCGACCTCGCAACCAGTGCTGCGAAACTCGGCAGCGTACTGCCGAAGTTTGACGGCATCTTTCTCCGTTGTGAGCACCCATCGTGCACTCGCGCGCTTGGCAGTAGCGATGACGTGCTCGACATCGGCACGAGTGTACCAGTAGTGGTCACGTTTACTCAAGAATGCAGCAAGCTGCATATCGCCGGAGCGCTCGATTGTGCTTCGAAACCGCTCGGGGTGAGCGATAGCGCAAAGTCCAATCACCGTTCCACTCGGTTCGACAGATCTTCCATCGTCGAGTGAGTACCAGCCATCGAGCGAAACTTCGGCGCGGAGGATCAATGCTCCAACTGCAGCAAATGGACGAACACGTTCTGGTTCGATGCCAACTGCGCAGAGCACATTCGCCCGACGCAAGCTTCGTCTCGGCTCGCGGAGCGTCCCAAATGGTAGCAGCATGTTTGTCGGCTCAAGCGTCGCACGATCTACCATCGCAACATCTACCTGACGTGCGACCCCGCGGTGCTGGAAACCATCGTCGAGAATGATTACCTCAGCCCCGAAGCGTTCGATGGCAAGCAACGCACCCGCATAGCGCCGCCGTGCAGTGACGACAATTGCCGTCGGAACACGCTCGGCGATGAGTGCCGGCTCATCGCCACTTTCGGAAACCGACGCACGCAGCCCTCGCCCATCGGAAACTACGACGATGCCACGGCTCTTCCGCCGATAGCCCCGACTGACGATCGCAACACGCCAGCCCCAAGCTGTAAGCATCTGCGCAAGGGCAATAACCATTGGCGTTTTGCCAGTACCACCCGTTGTGATGTTGCCCACGCTCAAGACCGGCACTGGAAGGCTGCGAACGCAAACGCCACGATCGTAGAGCCGATTGCGGAACTTGACAACTGGTGCAAACAACATCGCACTATTCCTCCGGTGCAAAACGCCCTTGGATCTGGTCGCATAACGCTAGAATCGCATCACTACCGAGCGCTGGCAAGACAGCGATTGGCTCAGAGAACTCCAGCTCGATCGGTGCAAACGGTAGTGGCAGGAGGAATCGGTCCCACGACCGCTCGAAGCGCAACGCCCACCGGCAGCGAACCGTACACCAATACAGCGGCACATGCGCATGCTGCGCGCAGAGCACCGCCCCGCGCTTTACCACACCGCGAGGGCCGCGAGGGCCATCGGGCGTGATAAGCACAAGCCTGCCCTGCCGAGCAAAGGTAATGAGCGCTTCGAGCGATTCCCTCCCGCCACGAGAAGACGAACCCCGGACGCAGTGATAGCCCCAACGTTCGAGCAATCGCGCCAGGCGCTCGCCATCCCGACTGTGGCTAACTAAAGCCACTCCATTTCGCCCAGCAAAAAATGCCCACACGGGCAACATCTCCCCATGCCAGAAGGCGACAACACCGCTGGACGGAATTTCTCCACGCACACGAATGCGCCAGGTTCGCCGGAGCAAGGAAAGCAGACTGATCCCAACGCGCTCGATCATCGCCGACCAACCAATGCAAGCATACGATCGGCAATGCGCTGGCTTGCGCCTGCTTCTCCGAGTGCACGACGCAACTGGAGCGATGCTTCCCGCTGACGGGCTGCTTCGTCTGGATCAGCGAGGATGCGTTCAACAGTGCGCAGTAAGCGCCCGATTGCACTGCTTGTTTGGATGACTTCCGGAACAACGCACTGCCCCAGGATGATGTTCGGTAGCGCAACAAACGGAATCGAAACCAGCGCGCGTCCGAGCATATACGTGCCGAACGATGCACGATACATTGCCACTTGGACGACACCTGCAAGCATCGCTTCGAGTGTCGAAGTACCAGCCTTGATGATTCCGTAGCGTGCCCGAAGGAGAACGCGCTGCGCGTCGGCGTCGAAGTCAATTCCAGGCGTACTTTTTCCCGATGGCGGAGCGATTGCAACGGTGAATTCGAGCGCCCAATCGCGCTGCCGAAGCGCATCAGCAAGACGGAGCATCAACGGAAGGTTCAATCGCTGCTCATGCGCGCGGCTCCCGGGCAGAAGAGCAACCTCGTGCGGGTGCTTTGCTTCGATTGAAGGAGGCGTTGCATAGCCAGGATCGTCGAGGAATGGATGTCCATGGAACTCTGCTTCAATGCCGAGCCGCTGGAAAAATTCAACTTCAAACGGGAGCACGACGAACAAACGATCTACAACCTCCGCAAGGCGCCGGGCACGCCATCTGCCCCAGGCCCACAACTGCGGAGCGATGTACCAGAACACCGGTACACCACGACGCCGCACTTGCTCGGCAAGACGCAAATTGAAGCCAGGGTAATCCACCGGCACAAAGAGGTCATAGTCGCGCGCTTGGATATGGCGGAGCGTCCGTTCGAATGCAAGCCGAAGTGTTCGGTACTGCCGCAGCACCTCCCAGAATCCGCTGACGTTCATCCCAGCGAAGGGAACGATGCTCTCGAGGCCGACTGCGTGCATTGCAGGTCCACCAATGCCGAAAAATTCGACGCTCGGCTCGCGACGTTTGATCGCATCCATCAATCGCGCCGCGTGTCGATCACCGCTCCGCTCTCCAGCTACGATGAAGATCCGAAGTGCCATTGCTCGGCTCAGCTGGTGGAATCTGTGATTGGCTCGAGAAGACTCGGATCATCGTTAGCAACGTTGCCAACACGAGGAGAAACCCGATGCCACTGGAGTGGGATTGGCTCACCTGCAACAATACGTCGCAGCACGTCGTCGCCATCGTAGGTAGGTGAGAGCCATACCTCGTAGAGGGATCGTGGAACGATCACCGGCATTCGAGTGTGGAGATGAGCAAGTGTGGGATCTGCTGCCCGCGTCAGGATTGCCGAGCGGAACACAAGCGTGCCAGATGCAGGATCGCGCTCGCGCACGAGAAGTCCTGCAAATCCCATCAAACCGGAATGTGTGCGGAGAAAGTACGGCTGCTTCGGTCCAACCCACTCGTAGAAGCCGCTTGCAGGAACGATGCATCGCCCATGCTCCAGAAGCCGACGAATGTGCGGTCGTCCGGCAGCAGTCTCACTGCGGATGTTGATGAGGAGACCGCCATCGGAACGGTGGAGCCCCCAGATGCTCGCCATCGCAACACGGACGTTCCCATCGCCCACGATGGTGAGGATTTCCTGCGAAGGAGCAATGTTATATCGGGCGATTGGACCTACGCCCGATACACCGAATTCTTGCTCGATGTCGTTGCTCGAGGCAACAAGTGCAAAGCGACCGCACATAGCTGTGCGCTGCGTTGGAGCGGTAGCAGCGCTATTCGTTCATGATTTCGTGTTCTTTCCGCGAGGCGATTTGGTCAATTTCCTTGATGAAGCGATCGGTCAGGCGCTGGACGTCTTCTTCCGCGCGCCGGCGATCATCTTCCGAGAAGCCTTCCTCTTTTTCAGCTTTCTTGAGCTGCTCGAGCGCATCGCGACGGACTTGCCGGACGGCAACTTTGGCTTCTTCTGCCATTTTCCAGCAGCTTTTGACTATTTCCTTGCGCCGCTCTTCGGTCAGTGGCGGTATCGGAATGCGGATTACGGCTCCATCGTTGGTTGGATTGAGCCCAAGATCGCTGGCTTTGATTGCTTTCTCGATTTCCGCAAGCATCGAGCGCTCCCACGGCTGGATGACGATCAAACGAGGCTCCGGAACAGAAATACTCCCGACTTGTTGGAGCGGGGTCGGTGTGCCGTAGTAGTTGACGCGAATCCCATCGAGCATTGCGACAGAGGCGCGACCCGTCCGAACGCGTGACAGTTGGTGCTGGAGATGCTCGACTGCTTTACTCATCCGATGCTGTGCATCACTGAGGATTTGGGTAATCGGCATATGCTATTCCCAACCAGAAAGTGGAACGTTACACTGCGCAAACAGCGTACCGTGCAGACCCGTGGAGGGCAGATGTGCACTGCACGTTCGGTGCTACAAAACTACTGCGATTGTTCTGCGGTAACGCCGTTAGTAACAACGGTTGCAATCGGCTCACCGAGCAAAAGTCGGCGAAGATTGCCAGGCGTCTGTGCATCGAAGACCAAGATGGGCAAGTTATTTTCTTGGCAGAGCGTAATTGCGGTCAGATCCATCACCTTCAAATCGCGTTCGAGGACCTCGCGATAGGTGAGACGGTCGAAGCGTCGCGCGGTGGGGACGCGTTCAGGATCGGCGTCGTAGATGCCATCAACACGGGTGCCTTTGATGATGCACTCTGCTTCGATTTCGATTGCGCGTAAGGCAGCCGCAGTGTCGGTGGTGAAGTAGGGGCTGCCTGTGCCAGCGCCGAAGATCACAACGCGCCCTTTCTCCAAGTGCCGAATTGCCCTCCGACGGATGAATGGCTCGGCGATCTGTGCCATGTGGATTGCAGTCTGCAAGCGTGTTTGCAGTCCGAGCGCTTCGAGCGCGTTCTGTAACCCGAGCGCGTTGATCACCGTTGCGAGCATGCCCATGTAGTCGGCGGAGACTTTGTCAATACCTGCTGCTGCTGCTTGCGAACCCCGGAAGATATTGCCCCCGCCGATGACGATGCCAATCTGCACCCCAAGGGAGTGGACATCGGCAATATCGCGTGCAAACTGACGCAGCATTGCCGGGTCAATGCCATAGCTCTGGCTCCCCATGAGAGATTCCCCACTCAGTTTGAGCAGAATGCGGCGGTACAGAGGGGTTGCCATCGGTCTGGCTGATCGTCGTTAGGCTGATTCACCGAGCGCGTAGCGACGGAACCGCACGACCGTGACCTCGCCACCGAGTGCGGCGAGCACATCGGCAACGGTTTTGCCGGCATCCTTGACGAAGGTCTGCTCCAGGAGGCACTGTTCTTGGAAGAACTTCTCCAGCCGATTTGCTGCGATGCGTTCGGCAATTTCTGGCTTTTTGCCTTCGCGGAGTGCTTGCTCGCGGCTGATTTCGAGTTCTTTAGCGATTGTCTCTTGAGGGACGTCCTCTCGCCGAACGTAGAGCGGGTTCATCGCTGCAACTTGCATGGCGATGTCACGGAGCGTTTGATTGTCCGGCGAGAGCGTTGCATTGACGTCGAGCACAACTGCGAGCCGATTGCCAGCGTGATTGTAAGCAGCCAGCGTACCACTGGTTTCGAGATACTCCGCGCGGCGAAGCTCGATGCGTTCGTTGAATTTTGCCAGCACTTCATCGCGCATGTTCCCGAGCGTCTTATCGCCAAGCGAGTAGTTCCAGAGCATATCGCCTTCAGTAGCGCCTGTTGCGATGATTGCGTCGGCAACGGCGCGGGCAAAGGTGCCGAATTCTTCGTTTCGTGCAACAAAATCCGTCTCGCAGTTGACCTCGACGATTGCGGCACGTTTACCGTCTGGGGTAACAGTTGCATAGACGATACCTTCCTTGGCGACACGATCGGCGCGCTTGGCTGCCGATGCAGCACCTTTCTTGCGCAGATACTCGATGGCAGCTTGCATGTCGCCGCCGGATTCTTCGAGCGCTTTTTTGCAATCGCCCATCCCCGCGCCGGTTTTCTCGCGGAGTTGCTTGACAAGGTCGAGTGTAATCATTGCAGAGTGTGTGGAAGTGGTTCGACTAATTCGAGCCTATTCGTCGCCGGAAGATTCCGTTGATGGTGCGCTTGATTGCTTGGCTTCTGCCACAGGGCGCCGACCGCCACGCTGGCGCTGACGCAAGCGCCGACGCGCGACTGGCTCGGCTGGAGCTGCTTCCTGCTTGGCTTCGCGATCCCCTGCAGCGGCAAGATCTGCTGCACGCGTGCGGGCAATCTGCTTGCCTTCGAGCACTGCATCGGCGATGACCGATGCCACAAGTTCGATGGTTTTTATCGAGTCGTCGTTGGCAGGTATTGGGTAGTCAACTTGGCTGGGATCGCTATTGGTATCAACGATCGCGATGACCGGAATGCCCAGAATTTGCGCCTCCTTGACAGCGATGTCCTCCTTCTTGATGTCAACAACAAACAGCGCTCCGGGCAAGCGGGTCATGTCCTCGATTCCACCGAAGACAAGCCGAAGGCGGTCCCGTTCCCGCGAGAGCAACAAGCGCTCTTTCTTGGTGAGTTTTTCGAAGGTGCCGTCGCTTTCCATCTTGTCAATCGTTGCAAGCCGCTTGATGCTGCGACGGATAGTCGAGAAATTGGTGAGCATACCGCCCAGCCAACGCTCGACGACGTAGGGCATGCCACAGCGCTGTGCAGCTGCCTTGATTGCTTCTTTTGCCTGCGGCTTTGTGCCGACAAAGAGGATGATTTTCCCCTCAGCAGCGATGTCGAGCGCTGCTTGCCTGGCAAGATCGAGCAGAACGACCGTCTTGCGGAGGTCAATGATATGGATGCCATCCCGTTCGCCGTAAATAAACGGGCGCATCTTCGGATTCCAGCGGCGCCGGAGATGACCAAAATGTGCGCCAGCTTCGAGGAGTTGTTCGATTGTAACCATAGCAGTGCAAACGTTGGTGTTGAACATCTGCTCTGGGAGGCATCACACGCCGGATTTCCGCTCCTTACGGGAGGCAGAAACACACCACACCCAGAGCATGGTAGCGGTACGCGCATAGCTGCCGCCGAGGCAGCCACACGTGTTAGCGCTTGGAAAACTGGAAGCGCTTCCGTGCTTTCTTCTGTCCGTACTTTTTGCGTTCGACCATCCGAGGATCGCGGGTAAGCAGACCATGCTGCCGCAGCGTAGCCCGAAACGACGCATCGTACTCCAACAGGGCGCGGGCGATGCCATGACTGACTGCTCCCGCTTGACCACTTTTGCCCCCGCCATCGGCAAGGACGTAGATGTCGAACTTCCCTTCCGTTCCAGTCACATGCAGCGGCTTGAGCGCTGTAATACGCGTCGTCACGACGGGGAAGTACTCCTCGAATGGTTGGCCATTGACCAGAATCTGACCGTTCCCTGGACGCAAGCGAACACGCGCGGTTGCTTCCTTGCGTCGCCCAGTGCCGTAGAAGTCTTTCATTGCGGCGTTACACTTCGACTAGTGAACATTACTGTTTCGGGAGCTCGTAGGGCTCGGGTTGTTGCGCTTGGTGGGGATGGTTTGGCCCTGCGTAGACTTTGAGCTTGAGCCGCATGCGCCGTCCGAGCCGATTTTTCGGAAGCATGCCATAGACTGCATGCTCGATGACTTTGGCTGGATTTTGCGCCAGAAGGTCAGCAGCTTTTTCGAAGCGTGCTCCCCCTGGGTACCCCGTGTAGCGGAAATACTCCTTCTGCTCAGCGCGCTTTCCTTTGAGAACGACTTTCTCTGCGTTAACGACAATGACGTAGTCTCCGCAGTCAACATGCGGGGTAAACAGCGGCTTGTGCTTACCGCGAATGAGTGCAGCAACACGTGATGCCAGCCGTCCGAGCGTCTGTCCGGTTGCATCCACTACCCACCAGCGGTGCTCAACCTGGTCGGTGCGTACCGAGCGGGTGATTGTGTCTGTAGGCTTCACAGCAATTAACTCAAATGTGGTTCAGCTTTGATTTTGAGCTTGCAAAAATACGATGCCCCTGCGATTGGTTCTTACGCCCGCATGGAAAAGTACGTGTGCTTGAAAAATTCCTCCTGAAAAACATCGTCCCGAACCGCAGCGGCTCTGGCGGATTGGAGCTTTTCTTCCCAATCGTGCGCCCCCCAACGCATCAGCTCTGCAGCAGCAAGCTCGGCGGTCCGTCGTTGACGCTCGATAGCCTCCAGAAGCTGCGCCCGTCGAGCGGCAATCCACTTGGGATCTTCGAGCAGCGCCACAAACGAGAACGGCTCTTGCCGTTGCATTCGTGCTAACCGCCGCTGTTCGTAATCGAGGCGATAAAGGAGACGCCGGTGGGTTCGCGCAAGCGTTTCGAGCGTATCGCACGCTCCGACTCGATAGTGCGCCTCAATGCAGACAATGCCATAAACTGCACGGAGGCGTTCCAGATCGCCGCGCTCGTAGGCTTCTTGGACCACGCTCCAGTAGAGCGTAAAAAGCTTCGGGTCACCTTCGCGGTCGGGATGGAGTTTTTTGACCAGCTCTCTGTAGAGCTGCACGCACTGCCGCGTTCGTGTTGGCGGGTACTCGCTGCCCTCGACGGCCGGTGTTGCTGAAGTGCTGCCCTGCGGTGGCTCGCTGAACCGACGTGACTCACGCTCGACGTACTGGCAGATTCGCTCCAATAGCTGGGGAGTAATCGGTTCGCCCCGCCGAACGTATAGGCTCGCAAGCTCGCAAACTCGCTGAGCTTTCCACGCACGGAGCGTTTCTATCTGCAAGGCATGCTCCAGCTCTCCGAAGAGCGCCGCGTAGCGCTCCAGCAGTAGCGGGCGCTCCTGGCACGTCAGGATGAACCAGCGGTAGAGAAGCGCGCGAAGTTCTTCCACAACCGCTGCAATCGAAGCCCGGAGAAACTGCACCTGCGGATGGATTGTGATCGCTCGATCGGAGGTTTCTGGCATGCGCTGCGGTCAGATAATCGCACTCGACAGCTGTTGTACTAACGAATCACGAGCAAACTTACTGCAGCTGTCACTGTTGGGCCATAAATCACAACGCGATAGGCTCCCGACGAGTATGGCGAGAGGTTCAACTCGATACGATGCACTCCGCGCTCAAGTTCACCACGAAAGAGTACCGATGCATCAGTTCGCGCGAGGCTTTCGAGTTCGATGTGGTAACCGCCTGCTTCAATTGCCGAAAACACCAGCGTTGCCGTCTGATTGGCTGGATTGGGTGCTATGAAGGCTTCGACGTGCTTAGTGAAGGTCGGAACACGCTGCTGCTGCGTGCGACAGAGCGTATCCACAACGATTTCTCCGTTTTCAACTCGTTCGAGCACAAACGCCTCGACCGAGCGCTCCCACGTAATTCCCTCCGGCGCAAGCAAGCGTATTTCTTCCTGCGCGCGGGTAGATGTCAGCAGTTGGAGCAGCACCATTCCGACCGTATCTCTGCCACCGAACTGGAGCGGTACTTGCAGCGTGTCGTACATTCCTCGGCGAGGGTGATCTGCATAGAGCCTCCGATCGCCGACCAGTGCCGCCGATGGTGGCAGCACAATCCGACACCGCGCCAGAAACTGACCCTGCTCAAACAGAGGGACAACGTACTGCCGATCGAGCAGGATGGGCAGAGAAACAGTATCGCCGACCGCACCTCGGCAAGAGCCTATCCGTAAACCGAATGGATAGCGCACGACTACCATGACACTCTCAGAAGCAACTGGTGTTCGCTCGAACGTCCAGAAGCTGAGCTTCCCGCTTGCCGTCGCGATAAAGACGGTATCGTTGAATGGATGTGCGCCAATTGCAACGATGGCATCGCCTATCTGGAGTGGCGGATGGACCTGCTCTCCACCGCCAATACTCCACTGGCAAAGCACGCCGGTAGCACTACCACCGAACAAGCGGCTTCCATCTCAGCTGAATGCAAGCGCCTGCGGAGTTGAACCAAGCTCACCGAAGACGCGTTCTGCGTACCAATTGGCGTAGTCCCACAGGCGAACAGTGCCATCGAGACCTGCTGAGGCAAGGTACTTGCCACGCGGTGAAAATGCAAGTGCGGTCACTGCATATGCCTTGCTGAGATTATCCGCATGCCGAAGCCAAATTCGGTTGGTGCTGCTGCCCAGCGTTTCCCACGGCTCAACGATAATGACGCCATCTGCGCCGCTATGCGCGAGAAGCTTTCCATCCGGGTGGAACGCAATTGCTGTCACCGCGCCGAGCGCTTGCGAGAGCACACTGCCGAGCATCCGACGTTCTGCAACGTTCCAGAGGCGAAGAGTTCCATCGGCATACCCAGCTGCGACAAGAGGAAGGCGCGGATGCACAACCAGTGCGGTGAACGCAGCAGAATGCTCTCCACCCAATGCTCCGCCCACTTCACCTCTGACGGTGGAAACCACTACCAACCGACCACCGATTGCCACCAAAGCCGAATCTCGAGCACCAGGATACGGACACATCAGAGCGGAGCTATCGAGACCGAGGATGTAGCCGCCCCGTGCCGAAAGCAACGCACCTTCGATTCGGCAGAGAATCCCCCTCCGTGAGAGAGCAACCACACCGGTACTCTGCCCAGACCACCATGCAGACCGAACCGAATCCGGAAGCTCATACTCAGCAATCACACGTGGAGCAGCCGTTGCCATTAGCTGCACCTGGATAAGCACACCCACAGTATCGAGCAATGGTACTTGCCACTCGAAGCTCCGGGTTGGCAGCGCAGATGCAATCGGTATCCACGTTGCCCCATGATCGGTCGAATAGCGCAGATCCACAGGCAAGGCGGTTGGGTTGTCCCATTCAATTCGAACAACTCGCGTAGGGTAAAGAACCTGCCCCTGGCTCGGCGAAAGCAAGCGAACCTGTCCAGTGACCGACGCTACAAGGAGCAGTGCGACAACTGGAATCAGCAAAGCTTTCGGTGCACGCATTGTTGGACCTTCCAATGGCGTGGTTATCGTCCATTTGGGAGAAAACTTGTTTCACGACGAACGCCTTGCGATACGGGCAGCAAGGATCATTTCCGCTGCAGCAGCAAGGAGCGCCCCACCGAGCAACCACGGCCAAAGCTCCGCGTGCTGACGCTGACGGGCTACGAGTTCTCCAAGCGGAGTATCAGGCTCGGCGATCTCGATGTCCTCCTTCCCCACCACGGTCGAGATATACGCAGCCACGCGGTTGGCATCAGCAAAGTGAAGGAGGGCTTCTTCCGCTGGTATGTTCACAGCAGCGGCTGCGACAGCGTCGCGCTGAGCGACAGATTCGATGGTAAAGACGCCTGGGACAAGCGGCCGCCCAAGATCAACCACGCTGCGCCCGGCAATGCGGAGCGGCTCCACAGCACTGGTAGCCCCCGATGGATCATGCAGACGGAATGCACTCTCACCAGCAAATCGCGATGGGATCTCCAACTGACACCGGTCGCCAACGGTGACGCTAACGCCAATTGTCCCCTGCGCCGCTAGATAGAGCACTGCTCTCCCCACCAGGACGGGGAACAGCCCAGTTGTCGGGAATGCGCTCCACTCCAGCGTGGGCGGGAGAGCGCAGTAGAGAATCCGACCACTACCGAGGGTATGCTCGCTTAGGAACGCACCACGTTCCATGCTAATGAGTGCCACTCCCCCTGTGCTCGGCAACGCCTGCCTAATTCCTGGTGATTCCACCTGAGCGAGCGCTGCAGGTCCTTCCTCTCTGCGAAAGACCCCTGCAAAGAGCGGATGCTGCTCATCGAGACTGCGAAGCTCCCACACTCCGCTCTCCTTGCGCGGGAGCTGTTCGAGAAAGCCGATGCCAAGGGCACGCGCCATACGCTGTTGCTCTTCAATTGGCGTGCCCGCATCGGCAAAAATGAGCGCATTGACGCGTCCGGCAGCAAGCGATGCACGGATCTGCTCGACTGCGCTCGGCCCAGGTGTCGTCGTGAAAACTGCGACATCGTAGCCATCGAGCTGGACGCCCCCGAGTCGCTCCGGCGTGACATGTTCGACAATCGGAGATTGCCGTTCCCCGAGCGCAGAGAGAACTGCCTCGACGTACATCGCCGATTTGGGTGTCCCGACCACAACAATCCGTGGCATGTGAGGAACGATACACGCAGCGTAGCGCACGTTGTTACTCTCGCACGCATCAGGTTCGAGCTCTACCTGCGCCGCAACTGCACCGCCTGGTGGCGCCGGAGCGACGAGCGCGAGTGTCCGTACTTGCCCGGCAGGCAGATCGAACGCACGCTGTGCGACTTGATCGCTGCCAAAGCGCAAGCGGACAACGCTGCCACGTGCATCGCTGCTTGCGTTGTTGCGAATCCGGACAGCGAACTCAATCGGCTTACCCGGTTCAATCAGTCGAGTAACAATTCCGACGGAATCAATTCCCAAATCGAACTGCCCGAGGTTTGAGCCAGACGATGCAGGAACGATGATCACGCGTTCGACCGGCATTATCTGCTTGAGCGAGTCCTCCCTGAGCGTAAGCATGCTCGTTTGAAAGTCACTGATGACGTACAGCTCGCGATGCGCATTCTGCGCTGTTGCCAGGACACTCCGCGCCGCATCGAGCAAATCCCGGAGCGAAACGCCCCCATATGCCAGCGGAAGAGATGACAGCTCTTCCCGCACAGCACCGAGTGCCGTAGTAAAGCCAAGGGACTTGGACTGCAGCAACCCACTCGACGTGATGAGCGCAACTTCATCGCCGCTCTTGAGCGAGGACAGAATCTGCTCTGCTTGGCGAATCGCCCATTGGAAGCGATTGCCTCGCTCGTCTTGCGTATCCATGCTCGGTGAGTTGTCAAGCACAATCACAACGCTGCTGCGCACCTGCCCGCCGAGGACCGGAAGTGAGGTCCGCACTACCGGACGCGCAAACGCAAGCACTGCCAGCACGACAAGGAGCGTTCGAAGCACCAGAAGCAACCATTGCTGGAGCTTCAACCGTCGAACCTGCGTCCGCTCGATTTGCTGCAGAAAGCGGAGCGTACTGAACTCGATCGTTCGAAGCTTGCGGAGATTGAGCAGGTGCAAGAGGATCGGTATGGCTGCTGCGACCAGCCCAAGGAGCATCAAGGGATTGAAGAACTGCATTGCGCTGCGTTCATCGGACGATCATCGTTTCGGGCGCACAAACGGACGATGTCCCCCTTTCGTGTTCAAACTGTGGACGAATCGCTATGCTAATCCGTCGTAGTTTCGCACCAGTTGGTTTCCCTTGCGATGGCGATGAAGATTGGCTCGCTCGACATCGAACGTGGCGTGCTGCTGGCACCGATGGAGGATGTCAGCGACTCGCCGTTTCGCCGTATTTGTCGCCGGTTCGGTGCCGACATCGTCTATACCGAGTTCATCTCCAGTGACGGATTGGTACGGAATGCACCGCGGTCGTTCCAAAAGCTTCGGATTGAACCGGACGAGCATCCTATCGCCGTGCAGATTTTCGGCGGACACATTCCGACGATGGTCGAGGCAGCTCGTGTTGCAATCGAGAGCAACCCAGATTTCCTCGACATCAACTGCGGCTGTTGGGTCAAGAACGTCGTCGCACGGAATGCTGGTGCTGCGCTCTTGAAAGATCCGCCCTTGATGGCTGCGATGGCGCGCGCGTTGGTGGGAGCTGTTCCCGTTCCGGTTACGGTCAAAACGCGTCTCGGCTGGGATCGCTCTTCGATCGTCATTTGCGATGTCGCCCGTATGCTCGAGGATGCTGGTATTGCTGCATTGGCAATCCACTGCCGCACGCGCGATATGGGGCATAGCGGGTCTGCCGACTGGTCCTGGGTCGCACGTGTCAAAGAAGTTGTTTCCATTCCGGTCATCCTCAACGGTGACGTCGCAAGTGCGCTCGACGTCAAACGAGCTTTCGAGGAAACCGGATGCGACGCTGTGATGATCGGACGTGCTGCAATCGGCAATCCATTCATCTTCCGCCAGGCAAGAACGCTGCTCCAAACGGGGCAGCTCGAACCACCTCCACATCCGGACGAGCGCATCGCAGTTTGCTTGGAGCACTTGCGGCTGTTGATCGAGCATCGTGCCGATGAGCAGCGCGCAGTGCGTGAGTTCCGCAAGTTCTACGCCGGTTACCTCAAGTCGTTGCCGCATGTAGCGACCATCCGCCGGGAGCTGATGGAATTCGACTCATACGCACCAATCGAAGAGCGTCTGCTGCAGTATGCCGAATTCCTGCGCACCGATGATCGAATCAATGAACCAGCCATCGAACAAGCAGAAGAAGCAGTGCAGGAACTGCAGGGCTAACAGTGCATCAGACGGCCAACGCCGACACCTGTGAGCGTCTCCATGGAACTATCGGTCGTCATCATCACCTTGAACGAAGAACATCGGATCGGGCGCACACTTGAGGCGGTTGCCCCAATCGCAGACGAAATCGTCATCGTTGATAGCGGCTCCACCGATCGCACACGAGCAGTAGCATCTGCGTTTCCGAATGTCGTCTGGCTCGAGCGCCGATTCGATTGCTACGGCAAGCAGAAGAACTTCGGCAACGACTATGCGCACGGTCGGTACATTCTCTCGCTCGACGCCGACGAGGTGCTCACGCCAGCCCTCAGAAGCGAAATCGCAGCAGAGAAAGGGCAGTGGCGCGCAGATGTCTATGCAATGCTACGACTGCCCATTTACATCGGCAAGGAGATTCGCTGCACAGATTGGTATCCCGACGTTAAGTGGCGCTTGTTCCGCCGAGACATTGCTCGGTGGAGCGACGACCTGGTCCACGAGCGGCTCCTGGTGAGCCAAGACGCCCGATGCCACGTCTTCAGCGGCGAGCTGGTGCACTATAGCTACGCCTCCGTCGCCGAGCATCTGCAGCGGAACATCCGCTATAGCGCGCTTGCCGCAGAAACACGGTTTGCCGAAGGCCACCGTCCTGCATTACGCAATGCATTCTTGCGCGCAGGTCTGCGCTTTTTCAAAAGCCTTGTGCTCAAGCGGGGCTATCGTGCCGGGTGGCGCGGCTGGGCCATCGCCACGCTCGGTGCTGCAGTGTATCTGCAGCGAGAACTGCTCCTTGCTGAACGGTGGGAACAGCACCACAGCCAGTCCGAACGCTTGTTGTCATCAACCGAGCCCTAATCCTTATGCCATCATCGCGATCAAAGAACAAGCAACCACGTGCTCCCGAACCGCAACACCCTCAACGGAAACGAAGAGTGCGCAACACTGCCACTGCAAGCGACGTCGAGCCACGTGCGACGACCGTCACCGAACCCAGCGCAGAACGACTATCATCACCTCTGCAGCCGTCCGACGAAGAGCTGAGCGCATTCATCAGCCAACTGAAGCAATCACAGCGCTCGACTGGCGCACCGACGATGCAACCACCCGATGAGACGAACGGACAGCCACCACAGCATGCCGGCGCTGCTGCTTCGAACCAACCAATCCCTGTACCGCAGCAGACCAAGCCTGCAGCTCGGCAAGCTCACAAATCGAAAGCTCGTACCTCTCCACCAGAGCAACCTCCCACACCACCTGCACCGCCAGAAGCTGAGCAATCACCACCTCAGCAGCCGACACCACCCAACAGCGTAGCACACCAGCAGCAACACCATGCCCATTCTCAATCCGAAAGCGGAAACTCGTCTAAGCGACGCCGCAAGCATCGGCGCAAGAAAAGTGCGCCAACACCGGCAGCGACGCCCGCAGGCCAGGAAAACAAGCCCCAAACCACAGACCAACCACATGCGGAAGGAAACCGTGTACCTGAGCCAGCCGCAGCACCGACTGAGCCGCAGAAATCCACTCAACAAAAATCAAAACGTCCGCACCGCACGTTCATCGTGCGCGACCTTGTCGCGATGCCAGAGATACCGGACGAATGCATTCCAACGATCGAGCATGTTGAGCACATGCTCACTAGTGAGCTCGACGTCGAGCCGGGCGCTTCAATCTTGATCGCCATCAGTGGTGGCGTTGATTCAGTCGTTCTGCTCGACATTTTGTTCATCCTCTCTTTCGAGCATGGCTACCGCCTACACCTTGCACACGTCAACCACAAACTCCGCGCAGAAGAATCTGATCGAGACGAAGCATTTGTCCGCGCACTGGCGAAGCGATATGACCTTCCATGCCATGTTACACACGCCGAAACTGCTGCCTTTGCACGCAAGCATCGGCTTAGCATCGAAGAAGCAGCACGCGAGCTTCGCTACCGCTTCCTCCGGCAAATGTGTGGCACCACCCATGCGCAATACTGCGCCGTCGCACACACCGCCGACGATACCGCAGAAACACTGCTCCTCAACCTTGTACGGGGCTCTGGACTGACTGGACTTGCGGCAATACCGCCGCGACGCCCACTGACGAAAAAAGCAGCATTGATTCGCCCGCTCATCGGTATCACGCGCCAGCAAATCCTCCAGTACGCAACTGCCCGCTCGCTCGAATGGATCGAGGATAGCACCAACACCGATCGCTCCTTTTTGCGCAACCGTATTCGCCACGAGGTGCTCCCGACTCTCCGAGAGCAGTTCAACCCACGCATTATCGAGACGCTGGCGCGAACTGCGGAGCTGCTCCGTCAAGCAGATGGGTTCATCGAATCGTTTATCGAGAGCACGTTCCTCCAGATTGCAACGATCTACGATGGGCGAGTTGAGCTCAACAAGAACGCACTTGGGCAGATGCATCCCTTCCTCCAAGGTGAATTGATCGAACGTGCGCTTGGGGAACTTACCGATCACCGCACCGTCCCACATGCTGCCGTCGAACGCGTCCGCTCGCTCCTTACAGCCGAAACAGGCACGCGGCAGTCGGTGACCGGTTCGATCGTTGCCGTTGCCGATCGGGCACACCTTGTCTTGAGCGACGAAAGCACCCTCCAAGCAGTTTACCTGCCCATCTTCAAGCTCGGAACGTATCACATCGGCCGCTTTACGATCACGCTCGAAGAGGTCGAACGGAACGACGTCCGACTCGGTGCCGATCCAAACGTCGAATACTTTGACTACGACAAGCTTCCCTACCGTCTCTTCCTCCGCACGTGGCAGGCTGGCGATCGTTTTGCACCAATCGGCATGGGCAACCGCGAAGTGCTCGTGGCTGACTACTTGACGAACGCAAAAGCCAGTGACTACGATCGGCGCACCGCCGTTGTGCTTGCAACAGCATCTGACATCGTCTGGCTCTGCGGCTATCGAATGAGTGAACATTTCAAACTCACCAATGAAACCCGACGTATCATCCGAGCGACATTCCAGCGTACCTGAGCGCGTCACACTCTACGGCAAAGTGTTTGAGCGCTACATCGAGCGGAGCGTCATCGCCGACGCAATCAGCCGAATGGCGGCAGAAATCGAACGTGACTATGCTGGGCGTGAGCTTGTGCTACTCGTAGTCCTTAAAGGCGCGATGATGTTCGCAGCGGATTTAGCGCGTGCGTTGCACCTTTCGTCACTCCAACTCGAATTTGTGCGTGCCTCCAGCTATGGAGCTGCGATGACCAGCAGCGGTGCAGTTGCGCTCAATGGGGCGCTCGAGTGCGTGCGCGAACGGGATGTGCTCGTCATCGAAGATATTGCCGACAGTGGCGCCACCATCCGTGCAATTTGCGACCATCTCCGTGCGTTTGCGCCCGCCTCCATTGCAGTGGCGACGCTCCTGTCGAAGCCTGCGGTGCACAGAGGTACAATCCAGCTCGACTACGTCGGGATCGAAATCGAGCCAGTCTTTGTCGTGGGCTACGGCTTGGACTACAACGAGCTGGGGCGGAACCTTGCGGACATCTATCGCCTTGCCGAAGAGGGATAACTCCAGCGTCAGATGCTCCTTCTGCTGTACACGCAGATTGACCGCCAATTGCACAGAGCAGCGCACACGTCTCTGCGACAACCCACTTCCACGTACGTTCATTTTGCGTTCACGTTCAGCTTCGTACCTTTGCATGCCCCTACCCATTGGGGCGCATTAGTTTCATCATCAGGAGAGCGCCATGCACCTACGAATGCAGTGGCGGCGATTGTATGCCCGCCTGGTGAGCATTCCTGCCGTGACGCTCTTTGCGGTTGCCAGCGCAGTCGCAGTGCTCTCGAAGCTGAGCATCGCTGCAGCGAGCGAACAGCCAGAACTGTCGCTCCCGCAGCCACGCCTGGAGCGTGCCAGCTTCGCGGTTGTCTTTGAAGGCATCGCTTCCTATTACGCGCATGCGTTCCACGGACGGCGAACAGCCCATGGGAAGCGCTTCAACATGTACGAGTTCACAGCCGCCCACCGCACACTCCCGTTTGGCACGATCCTCCGCGTGACGAATCCCGCTACCGGTGAATGCCTCTTGGTGCAGATCAACGATCGGGGACCGTTTGTCAAGCGTCGCGTGCTCGACCTTTCCTATGCTGCTGCGTCTGCACTCGGAGTGCGCTTGGGGAAAATACGAGCAGAAGGCTTTGCTCCATCGGACATCGCAAGCGATTCTCTTGCATTGCTCTTTCTCGGGCCACGGTATGAGCCGTACCGCGCCGATCGCAATGCATTCAGCGTGATCGAGGAATTCACCCACTTCAGCCACGCACTGCGTGCACACCGCTTGCGCGCAACTGATCCCGACATTGCACTTGCAATCTTGCCGATGCCCGGCGAAGAGGGCACTGGAGAATTCCGCTACGCAGTCGTGCGACTGTCGCCTCTGGTACGATCGGAGGATTCGCTGGCAGCGATGCTCCCACCACCGTAGTCGCCCGCATCAAGCTGGAGAAACTCAACAGCGTTTTTCCAAAGGATGCGCTCTTTGGTTTCCGGTGGAAGCTCCATGTGCTCGATGAATCTGCCGTGCTCCAAGTCTCCAAGCGGGAATGGATAATCGCTCCCCATGACGACACGGTCTCGACCGACTACATCGAGCAGGTACGCCAGTGCGCGCTCGTCGTGTGTGATGCTATCCACCCAGAAGTGCCCAGCGTAGCTCCGTGGATCGCGCGTATGATTGACGTTGCATAAATCTGGGCGCGCACGCCAACCATGCGAGATACGTCCGAGCGTAAAAGGGAACGCACCACCTGCATGCGCAAAGAGCATCCGAAGTCGTGGAAAACGATCGAACACTCCACCGCAGATACAGCTATGAATCGCAAGCGCAGTTTCGGCCGGCATTCCAACAAGCCACTCCCCCCAGTATCGCTTCATACGCTCAGCACCGACCATATTCCACGGATGCACTAAGAGTGCAACACCGAGCGCTTCGGCAGCTTCGTAGAACGGAAATAGCCGCTCGTCGTCGAGATTGGCACCATTGACATTCGAGCCAATTTCGAGTCCTGGCATGCCAAGCTGGGTTCTGCAGCGTTCCATCTCTTCGATTGCCAGCGCAGTGTCCTGCAGCGGGACCGTTCCGAGCGCAAGAAAGCGGCGCGGATACCTGGCGACAACACTGGCTAAGTGATCGTTGAGAAAGCGTGCCCACTCGAGCGTGTGCTCGGGTTTTGCCCAGTAGTAGAACAGCACCGGCACGGTGCAGAGCACCATCACATCTACCCCATGGCGATCCATGTCCGCGATGATAGCCTCCGGATCCCACGCGTTACGTCCAACTTCACGGAAGAAGACGCCATCATCCCGCATCATGCGGGCAGCACCTTCGCGGTAATGCTCAAGCACGATGAATCCTCCGTAGCCGAAGCGCTCGCGGAGAGGTTCCCAGCGCTCCGGCATGATGTGCGCGTGGATATCAATCTTTCGCATTTCCTATGCTTTCGACGGCGAGGGCGGTTCCATCACTGCGCCGCACTTTTTGCACGTGCGGTTTTCAACATTGCCGTAGAAACGCTCGAATATTGGCGGGAGCTGCTTGACGATGTCCGACACGTGCAGGTACTCTTCGTAGAGCTTCTCCCCACAGCGCTCGCAGAACCAGAGAAAACCATCGAGCTCATCGCTGCGTCGCTTGCGCTCAATGACCAGCCCAACTGTATTCGGGCCGCGTTGCGGAGAGTGCGGCACTCGGGCTGGGAGAAGGAACATTTCCCCTTGTCGAATGTGGATGTCTCGCGGCGTGCCGTCGTCAATGATCTTGACGGTGATGTCGCCTTCGATCTGGTAGAAGAGTTCCTCGCCTTCGTCGTAGTGGTAGTCTTTTCGGGAATTTGGACCACCAACGACCATCACGATAAAATCACCGCCTTCGTAGATGCACTGGTTGCCTACTGGGGGTTTGAGCAAGTGGCGGTGCTCTTCGATCCACTGGAGAAAGTTGATCGGCGATGCGACGGCCATGTGTTCCTCCATACCACGGTTTGACGATCTACGTGCAGGTGCAAAATACAACAGCAGCGCCGTAACTTGCTGCGCAATGAATGGAGCAATCACAATCATCCAGACTGCCTTTTTGGGCGATGCCGCACTTGCGATGCTGTTTGCACAGCAAGTTTGTAACACGTTTCCAAACGCTCGAGTGCTCTTTGTCTGCCGCCCTGACGCCAGAGCGCTCGCAGAGGCGAATCCATCCATCACGCGCACCATTGTCTTCGACAAGCGCGGCAAGGACCGCGGGCTTGGCGGGATCATGCGTCGTGCAGCCGAACTTCGCTCGGCGGGCGTAGAGACAGTGTTCTGCCTCCAGCGAAGCATCCGAACTGCACTGCTAGCTATTGCCAGCGGCGCTGGGTACCGAATTGGCTTTTCCACTGCAACAGGCGCTTGCCTTTTCACCCATCGCGTTCCCTATGCAACCGAGCTGCACGAGATCGAACGTAATGCTAAGCTTCTTGCTGCGCTCTGCGTCGAGCCGCCAGCGCCGCAGCTACCACTCGAGCTCCGCTTGCGCGATGATCAACAAGCACGGGTGCTCGCCGCGATCGAGCGCACCGGCGAGCAGCCCCGCGTTGCAATCGCACCTGGTGCTGTATGGGCAACAAAGCGCTGGCTGCCAGAACGTTTCGGAGAAGTTGCTCGCATGCTGCACCGTGATGGCGCATCGGTGGTATTCCTCGGTGGCGCTTCCGATCGGGAGCTTTGCACTACCATTGCTCGCCAAAGTGGCGGCTATGTCCTTGCCGGTGAGCTTGATCCAGCCGAGACAGTCGCCTTCCTCCGCTCATGCACTCTGCTGATCGCAAACGATAGCGCTCCAACGCATCTTGCTACCATTGCTGCGTGCCCGACGATTACAATCTTTGGCTCGACTGTTCCTGCATTTGGCTTCGGTCCTCGCGCACCAGCATCAGTTGCCGTCGAGCCGCCACCTCTTGAGTGCCGGCCGTGCGGCACACACGGCCGACGCCAGTGTCCGCTCGGTACGCTCGAGTGCATGCACTCGATTGAAGCAGCGGACGTCTTACGCCATGCACGCACACTTGTTCTGCAAGCTCGACTATGAATGCTGCAACGAAGATGCAGATTCCTGAAGATCAGCGCATCCGTCTCAACAAATTCCTCGCAGATGCAGGGATCGCATCGCGCCGCAAGGCCGATGAACTCATTGCCCGCGGTGCGGTCAAGATCAACGGTCTAGTCGTCACGGAACTTGGAACAAAAGTGCATCCCGGCGACCTTGTCACTGTCAATGGGAAGCCCGTTTCTCCCTACAAGCACCTGACGTACATCGTGCTCAACAAACCCAAGGACTACATCACCACCACACGGGATGAACGCGGGCGAAAGACGGTGCTTGATCTGGTGCCGATCAAGACGCGCATTTATCCTGTCGGACGGCTTGACCGAAACACCACGGGTATACTGCTGCTTACCAACGACGGTGAGCTGGCCGCGCGTCTTACGCACCCACGGTACGGCGTCGAGCGTGAGTACATCGTTGGTCTGGATAAGCCACTGGCACCGCACCATGCGCAGAGTATCGCTTGCGGAGTTGATCTCGACGGCGAAACAACAGGCCCGGCTGAGGTCATCATCTCTCCCAGCGATGAGCGCCAGGTCTGCATCATTCTGCGCGAGGGGAAAAACCGCGAGGTGCGGCGCCTGTTTGAATACTTTGGCTATAAGGTTCTCAAGCTCCACCGTCGCCGCTATGGAACGATCACCGTCCAAGGCTTAGCACGCGGCCAATACCGTCACCTGACACGCCAGGAGGTGCTCTCCTTGCGGCGACTGGTCGGACTCTGAGTACCCGGCATTTGTACCACTATCAAGGAGTGCCTAATGGATCGCCGTCAATTTGTCGAGCTTGGCCTTGCAGCAAGCGCTGCACTTGCTGTCTCCCCGATGAGTCTCCACGCATCAGACGCAAAGCCAGCGGTGCATACACTCCCACCACTGCCCTACCCTTACGACGCACTGGAGCCGTACATTGACGCCAAGACGATGGAGCTTCACCACTCCAAGCATCATCAAGCGTACGTGGACGGTCTCAACAAGGCAGAAGCAGAACTGGCAAAGGCTCGCCAATCAGGAGACTACACGCTCATCGAGTACTGGTCGAAGAAAGCTGCCTTCAACGGCGGCGGACACTTTTTGCACACGATGTTCTGGGAGATCATGGCCCCACCAGCAAAGGGCGGCGGTGGAGCAGTCCCGGGACGGCTCGAAGCTGCGTTGAAAGATAGCTTTGGCTCCGTCGAGGCATTCCGCGCGCAGATGAGTGCAGCCGCAGCAGCCGTCGAAGGGAGTGGCTGGGCGTTGCTACACGTCCGTCCCTCTGACGGACGCTTGATCATCTTGCAAGCCGAAAATCAGCACAAGCTGACGCCATGGGGTGTGGTCCCAATCATGGGCATTGATGTTTGGGAGCATGCCTACTACCTCAAGTATCAGAATCGCCGTACGGATTACATCAAGGCGTGGTGGAATGTCGTCAATTGGGCAAAGGTCGAAGACAACTACCTCCGCGTCGTCGGACGGTAGAAAGGGCAGCCGACCACCCCACATCAAGCAGCTCTGGACTCACGCGTTGGCCCTCAGCGAGCGACTCGAGCAGCAGCATGTGTTCCTGTTGGCATCGGGGATTGCGTTCAATGTCCTGCTGTGTGTGCTTCCGCTGCTGGGGCTGGTCATCGTTGTTGCATCGCTGGTTGTGCCGCCAGAACTTGTTCGGCAAAGCATTACCGATGCAATCGCGGGAGCACTTCCTCCGACTGCCAAGGTACAGCGACTGCTCGACCTCCTCCTGCAGGAGGTCGAGCGCGTCCGCAGTTACGCACTTACGGCAACGATCGTCGCGGCAGTTGTGTTGCTCTGGACGTCCTCGGCACTGCTGAGCACACTTCGAACAGCACTCAACGCAGTATTCAGCATTCCCACGCCGCGTTCATTCGTGTGGTACAAACTCCGCGACATCGCCCTTACACTCGTGCTGATTGCACTTGTCGTCGCGATGCTCCTTCTGACGCCGGTTCTCTCACTGCTGAGTGCGAACGTAAGCCAACTTGCGCCATTTCTGGAGCAGCTCCACATTTCCGGTTGGATCAGCTTTGCAGCGAATCTGGCGAGCACATTTGCGTTGATGTTCCTGCTCTACCACTTCGTACCGAGTCGCCCGCAGCCGCTGTTTATCATCGTGCGTGCAAGTATCGTTGCGTTGCTGCTGTGGGAGTTGGCGCGGGTGGCGTTTACGCTCTACATCGAGCATGCGCGCTCGCTCGGTGCGATCTACGGCACGTTCTCTCTGATTGTCGTCGCAGCGCTGTGGATTTACTACACTGCGCTCATCGTGCTCATCTCTGGTGAAGTGGCCAAGTACTGGTGGGAACACCACACCGCTAAAACTTGAGGTACTGCTCCCAGACCTGGTAGAGCTGCCAGGTGGCAACAACATCGGCTAAGCAATATTCGGCAATCTCGGTGTAGCGTTGCTCAGCGTAGAGTGCAGCGACTTTAGTACCGTCCACGCCGTGGCTTTTCGGCGATTCAATCCCAAATGCCTTGGTGAGGAAGTCGAGGTTGTAGCGTCGGGTTGCGCCGACCGTCTGCGGCATGTAGAACGTAAACTCATCGAGTAGATCGGTGTGGTGCTCGTAATTGTACCGCGTGCCGCGGAGGAGATTTTCCGAGGGTCGCACCCTCAGCACAGCCGAACGCAACATCAAGAACGGGAAATCAAACATGCGTCCGTTGAAGGTGATGTAGTGTGCCCCGCGACAATCTTCGCTTCGGAGGAATGCCCAAAAGTCGCGAAGGATCGCCCGTTCACCGTAGCAGTAGAGTTTGCCGCTGTCGCTGAGGTCAACAGCACTGTCAGGGCGTTCTGCATCGCTGCCGTCATTCATCAAGCAGACGCGTTTCCGCACGCTGACGAGGTCACCCTCGCGTTCGACCAGGTAGAGCCCGATGCACACAACAAAACCCGTCAGGGGGGCCAACGCCATTTGCTTTTTTCGCTCCTCCTGCTCCTCGGGCGATTCAGCTCGCGCCAGCAAATATGCTTGTTGGGACTGGTCGAACAGGTCCCATGGCAGCGGGGATGTCTCGATGTCAATGACAAGAAATTTTTCCATCGGGCAGAAGGCTTATCCCTTGTCGAAATGGGTATCGGGCACACCATCGAGCCGGGCATTGATGTCGCCGATGATCGCCGTAAAGCTGCGCTCTTCGAACGGGGACTGCAAGTTTGCCAACGCAACAAGTTGGGTGAATGCCCGCGTGCCGCCAGCACGGCAGAGTTCAAGGTAGTCACGCCAAGCGGCATCGCGATCGCTTTTAGCTCGCACCCAGAATTGCAATGCACAGACCTGCGCCAGCGCGTAGTCAATGTAGTAGAACGGCGATTCATAGATGTGCCGCTGTTGCTGCCATACTGCAGCCAGTCTCGAGGAATGCGTTGCCGTCGTAATTGCGGTAGGGCAAATACCGCTGCTCGAGCTGTCCGCCAGCACTGCTTCCGTTCAGCTGGCGTCATCGTCGGGATGATCGTACACTTGGTGTTGAAACTCATCAACGAGCACGGCATACGGCAGGAACAGCAGCGCACCGCTCAGATGCTGGAACTGGTACTTGTCTTCGTCTTCGCGGAAGAAGCGTTTGATCCACGGCCACGCGAAAAACTCCATGCTCATCGAGTGGATCTCGCATGCCTCGTAGGTGGGGAACCAATATTCGGGTGCTCGATGATGGCGGCTCGAATAGCACTGGAACGCGTGCCCAAACTCATGCGTGAGGACGTCAACATCGTGTGCCGTGCCGTTGAAGTTTGCGAAAATGAAGGGGACACCGTAGGCACCCAGGAATGTGCAGTACCCGCCCGTTGCTTTCTTCGGACGCGTCAGCAGATCCATCAAGCGGCGCTGCTCCATCAGGCGGAAGAACTCGTCTGTCTCGGCGGACATCTCCGCATACATCGAGCGCGCTTGGGCGATGATCCAATCGGGATCCCCTTTCGGAGTGGGATTGCCGCTGCGGTACTGAAGCGGTTCATCGTAGAACGTTAGCTGCTCTAACCCCAGTCGCTTGGCTTGCCGCTGGCGGAGCTTGATGGCAATTGGAACAATATGCCGCAGCACGTACTCTCGGTAGCGTGCGACATCGGCGGCGGTGTAGTCCGAACGGAGCATGCGCATGTAGCCGAGTTCGGTGAACGTGCGGTAGCCCAGCCGCTGGGCTATCTCGGTCCGCACACGGACAAGCTCGTCGTAGAGCCGATCGAGCTCATCGGCATGCGCGCGGAAGAAGTTCCACTTTGCCTCCGATGCCGCTCGGCGCACTGCGCGGTCGGTGTGCTGCAAGTACGGCGCGATGCTCGAAAGATTGAGCGTTTTGCCGTCGAATACAATCTCGGCCGATGCAAGAAGTTTTTGGTACTCGGTCGCCAGTTGGTTCTCGCGTTGCAAGAGTGGAATGACTTCTGGCGACTGGCAGCGGATGGACATTTCCGCGATGCGGAACAGTTGCGCACCCCACTTTTGCTCGAGTTCAGCCCGAAACGGTGAGCTGATAAGCGCGCGGTAGAGATCGTTGACATGCTCGGCAATGAGGGGACGGACGGTGTCCATGTACTCCTGCTCAGCGGCGTAGAATTGATCGCTGGTATCGCACGAATGGCGGATCGAGACGATCGTTGCTGCTGTGTCAAGCGCGATGCGGAGTTGGTTCATCGTCTCGAGCAGGACAGATTGCTCTTCCGGATTTGTCGCAGTGCGGAACTCATCGAGCAGCCGTTTCCACTCGGCTACAAATGCATCATAGTCAGGACGCTGGTAGGGGATGCGCTCGAAGGTCTCGAATGTGCGATGGGTCGTCATGATTCACCTTGTGCTTTGGAGTACATGGGGATGTCACCCTCGCGGGTGAGGAGTTCGACGTGCATCCACCGGATGCCGAGCCGCTCTACCTCCGCAAGGAGTGCGTGGATCGCTTCAGACGAAATTGGCTGCTGCGCAATGTATCGGCACCGGTACCAGTTGACCATCGTAATTGGCGGCACCGGCGGCGGGTACACTTTCGTGCCGCGGTTGGACATCATCGTCAGTTCCAGCGCACCAACACGTGGCGGCATCGGTGGTAGCTCCTCGATTGCATTCCACTCGACAAAGACGTCTGCGCCGACGAGTGTCCACTTCTCCGCTGAAGGCGTTGGTGGTGGGGGTGGAGGGATGTCGAGCGTCGTTGGAACGGCGACCTCGTTCTGTTCCGACGCTTCTGGTAAACGTGCAATGATTGCGTCGGTGAACTGACGTGTCGTTGCATCGCCACCTAAATCGCGAGTGCGAATGTTCGCCTTGAGTGTGGCGTAGAGCGCTTGTTCGATGCGGCGACCGTAGCTGCCGAGCCCGATGTGATCGAGCATCTGGAGTGCCGACAGCAGCAGTGCCGTCGGATTGGCAATTCCTTTTCCGGCAATGTCCGGCGCTGAGCCGTGAACGGCTTCGAACACCGCGTGTCGCCGCCCGATGTTGCCGCCCGGTGCAACGCCTAAGCCACCAACGAGCCCAGCGCACAAATCGCTGACGATATCGCCGAACAAGTTCGGGAGGACGAGCACATCAAATGTCTCCGGTCGAATGACCAGTTGCATGCACGTGTTATCCACGATGAGGTCGTCGGCAACGATGTCCGGATAGTCCTTAGCAACTTGGCGGAAGCATTCCAAGAACAGCCCGTCGCTGTGCTTGTGAATGTTGGCCTTGTGCACACACGTAACGCGTCGGCGTCCGAGACGTCGGGCAAGTTCGAAAGCATAGCGATGCACGAGCAAGCTCCCCTGCCGGGTGATGATGCGCAGCGTCTGCGCAACATCTGGCGTCTGGCGATGCTCGATTGAGCCGTAGGTGTCCTCGATGTTCTCACGAACGACGATCAGATCAACGTTGCCAAAGCGAGTAACCACACCGGGGAGCGATTTGGCCGGACGCACATTCGCAAATAGATCGAGTGCTTTGCGAATAGTGACGTTGACGCTTTTGAATCCCTCGCCAATAGGCGTTGTGGTCGGTCCTTTGAGCGCAACACCAGTGCGGAGGATCGAATCGAGTGTCTCTTGCGGCAGTGGTGTGCCATAGCGTTCGTAGCATGCAAGTCCTGCATGTGCCTCTTCCCATTCGACCGGGACGCCTGCTGCATCGAAGATGCGAACGACAGCATCGGTGATCTCAGGGCCGATGCCATCACCACGGATGAGCGTAACGCGACGTGGAGAAGTCATTTGCGCTGGAGCAGAGTGCAATTAGTTGACCATCTCGACCAAAACAGCAGTTGCTTCGCCTCCACCGATGCAGAGTGCGGCAACCCCGTAACGCTTGCCGTAGCGGCGGAGTGCGTACAGGAGTGTTGTCAGGATACGTGCGCCACTCGCACCGATGGGATGCCCGAGCGCAACAGCACCGCCGTGGACGTTGAGCTTCTCGTGCGGAATGCCAAGTTGCTGTTTGGCTGCCAGCGCAGTGACTGCAAAGGCTTCGTTGATCTCGAATAGGTCCACATCAGCAACACTCATGCCGGCTTTTGCAAGCAAACGCTCGATGCTGTAGATCGGTGCGGTGTTGAAATCGGCAGGGTTGTGCGCGTAGGTGGCTTGCGCAACAATACGTGCAAGCGGCCGGACCCCATGCTGGCTTGCCCACTGCTCACTTGCCAGAACAAGGGCTGCTGCACCATCGTCAATTGAACTGGCGTTCGCAGCGGTGACTGTCCCTTCCTTGGTGAACACCGGCTTGAGCTCTGGGATTTTCTCGAACTTGACTTTCTGCGGCTCTTCATCGAGCGTGACTGTTAGCTCGCTCTTTCCACTCCGAACTGTAACAGGCACGATTTCATCGGCGAAGAACCCTTCCTGTTGTGCACGAAGAGCGCGTCGGTAACTCTCGATTGCATATTCATCCTGCTGCTGACGGGAAATGCCGCAGCTTGCCGCACACCGATCAGCGAACACTCCCATCGGCTGGGGATCGTAGGCGTCGGTCAGTCCGTCGAGGAGCATTGAATCGAGCACGTCGCCGTGTCCGTAGCGATAGCCCGTTCGCCCTTTCGGGAGAAGGTACGGTGCATTGCTCATAGACTCCTGCCCGCCAGCGACAACAACCTCGGCATCGCCGCAGCGGATCGCTTGATCGGCAAGCATGACCGATTTGAGACCACTGCCACAAACTTTGTTGATCGTCATGCACGGTGTCGTTGTCGGCAGACCCGCTTTGAGTGCTGCCTGCCGTGCCGGTGCTTGTCCCACACCAGCGGTGAGCACATTCCCCATGATCACTTCACTGACCTGCTCGGGTGAAACCCCAGCGCGTTCGAGTGCTGCTTTGATAGCAATTGCTCCAAGCTCTGGCGCGCTCAACGAAGAGAGCGCACCCATAAACGCACCGATCGGTGTTCGTGCTGCAGAGAGGATGACGGTCGTTGGCATTCCGGAAAGCCGAAAAAAGTGGGCAAAACAGAAGCATGAGCGTAGCAAAAATACGGGACGTTCCCGCTTGGGGTGGCACTGCGTTTTCCTTTGCCACAGCCCCCTGGCGACTCACACTGCCCACTGCTCTTGCTCTGGAAGCGGCAATCTACTGCATCTAATTTTGCATTGCTGCATCACATTCGGCGCGTTACGTACACACTCTCTCTTGCACCATGATTACGTACGACCCCGCATCAGTTCCGCATCCACAAATGCACGGTATTCTGCTCAGCGGTGTTGCCCCGCGTCCGATAGCGTTCGTTGCCTCGCGCTCGGCCAACGGCGACATCAACCTTGCGCCGTTTAGCTTTTTCAATGCGTTTGCATCGAAGCCGCCAGTCGTTGCAATCGGGCCCGCGATGAGCGTTCGTTCGGGAAAAGTCAAAGACACCTGGCGGAACATCCTCGAAACGGGCGAATGCACCATCAGCGCCGTCACCTACGGAATGCTCCATCAAATGAACATCGCCGCTGCCGAATACCCCGCCGGCACAGATGAGTTCGTCAAAGCTGGGCTGACGAAAGTCCCTGCAGAGACGGTGAGCGTCCCCTACGTCGGGGAATCCCCTTTTGCGATGGAATGCCGTTTTATCCAGAACATCGAGCTCTTCCGGGAAGAGGGCGGTAACGGGAACATCATGCTCCTCCGCGTTCATCGCATCCACGTCAAAGAATCCGTTCTGACCGACGGCAAAATTGATCCGCGCAAGATGGATCTCATCGCTCGGATGGGATACCACTGGTACGCTCGTGTCACCCCCCACGTGTGCTTCGAGCTTCCTCAGCCTGGTGAGCGGTGTGGTATCGGCCTGGATATGCTTCCGGAACCGATTCGGCAGTCTCCCATCCTGACGGGCAACGATCTTGGGCAGTTAGCTTCTGTCTTGGAGCTTCCTGCTCGCGACCCAAGTTTTCGCGAGCCTCGCTCAAATGCAGATTCGGTTGAGCATGAACTGATTGCCGGCAATCCCCGCGGTGCACTGGATGCTGCACTCCGCCTCGGCCCGCCGAACCAGTGGACGTTCCATCGAATTGCACGTGCATTCCTTGCAGTCAACGACGTTTCAGGTGCTTGGCAAACGTTGTATCTTGCGCACCCGGAAATTGCACCGTAACATTTGGCAGCGCTCTGCGTATGCCGCAAGGAGAATCGTCCACCACTGCACACTGGAATGCATCGCACACGCTGGGCTGGCATCGCGCTCATCATCGTTGGGATTGTACTGCTTCTCGAAACGCTTGGCGTCATTCCCTCGATTGGATGGGTCCTCGAGTGGTGGCCCGTGCTCTTGATTGCTGCTGGCATTCGCATTGTCCTCCGCAAACCAGAGAGCTTAGCAAGTGGGCTCGTTGTCATTGCGATCGGGTGCCTGCTCCTTGCCGATAATATCTTCCCTGGCTTCGATTTTTGGGTCGCGGCGGTGCCCGTCTTTCTGATCGTTCTCGGCATCGGAATGCTCACCCGTCCGCTGCGGGATAATGCGACGGGCCGCGCTGCATCCATCGCCTTTGCCCGGAACAAACAGACACTCGAGAGCGAACTCATCAGCGTGGTTGCCCTCTTTGGTGGTGCCGGGCATGTTGTCACTTCGCAGCACTTCCGCGGTGGCTCGATCCAGGCGGTTTTCGGCGGTGTGGAATTGGATTTGAGCAGAGCACGCATGGCAGCAACAGAAGCATCGCTGGATGTGGAAGCATTCTTCGGTGGTGTGAAAATCCGCGTTCCACCGACGTGGGCAGTCGCCGTCGAAGGTGCGCCAATCTTCGGTGGCATTGAGAACAAAGCAATACCCTCCGCTACAACTGAGGGACAACCACTGCTTCGCATCCGCGCAACGGTGGTCTTTGGGGGAATCGAGATTCGCTGAATCAAAATCTGCTCAAGCTGCGTTTCTACGCTTGGTCCCACAGCACGAATGTGGTAATGGCTGTCAACTACACGCTCTCGAGCGACCGCGAGCTCTACCACTACCTTTCGATGCCAGAGCATCGGGAGCGTGCATTTGAAGAAATTTACCGCCGCTACGGACAGCGCATCTACGCGTACTGCCGCAAGATCCTCTTCAACACCCAAGACGCCGAGGATGCATTCCAGAGCACCTTCCTGAAGTTTCTCAGCAGCGTATCTCCTGACCGTGAAATGACCAACTTGCCCGCCTACCTTCTGACAATCGCACGCACAACGTGCATGGACATGTTCGCCCAGCGACACGAACATGCCGAGCTTGTCGAGGACTTCCACGGCAGGCCCGATCAAACGGTCGAAGCCAATGAAATCAATGAACTCATCGAGATGGCACTCCACCTGCTCCCTGCACAGTGGCGCGAAGCGGTCATCATGCAGCTCTACGCCAACATGAGCTACGAGGAAATCGCATCCGCATTCGGCGTTCCCGTGACAACGGTGCGGAATTGGCTCTGCCGCGGCAGGCAACGCTTGCGCGAAATCCTTCAGCCGTACTTCGAAGAACGTCCTGTCGAACACCCCGAGTGACGCCGATGGAGCAGCTTTCGCATCGCGACATGATTGATCTTTTCCTCGACGGTCAGCTACCGGCAGAAGCGCGCAGCGTATTCTTTGCTGCACTGGCAGCAAGCGAGGAACTCCAGGCGGAATTTCACCGAGCAGTGGTCATCCATGCAGCAGCCCATCGCCATGCACAAACGCTTCAGCCACCACCTGCACTGACAGCATCCATCCTGGCAGCTGCTACGCCACAGGTGCCAGCTTCGCGCGCTCGAAGCGGATGGCTCCACGCCAAAGCGCTCCGCACCATTGCGCTGACAGCAGCTGCAACGGTCATTGGCTTTTTCATCGGTCGGCTCAGCGGACCGCTTCCTTCCACGACCAAGCTGGCTATGCAGTCGGAACACGCTGCAACTGGAAACGCTGTAGCCGTCCAGCACACCACCACACAAGCGATCCCAACTTCTCAGAACACACAAACTGCTCATACCACCACAGCCCAACCCAAGAGCACATCGCCGATTGCACTCGGTACACCGAGCGTGGATGAGGACATTGCTCCTCTTCCCAACGATGCGCTCACCGCTGTTGCCGTAATGCCGCTGCCAACACCAGCATTGCCAGTAGATTTTTCACCTGCGTCACCGCAGCCAATGCCACTCCCAGTGGGTCATACGCTCGAGCAGCACTCTGCACCACTGCCGCTGCCTCCCGCTGTGGAGGAGCCAGAGGAAGAATTTATCCTGAGCATCCGGCAAACAACGCCGCTTGTCCTTCGCCAGCAACGATTGCTTTCACCGCTGAGCAGCTCGCCACTCAACAACACGCTCATCGCAGCCGAGTACCGTGAGCGGACGGTCAGCATTCTTGCACAATGCGGCTACGAGCAGTTTCCCATCTACGAGCTCACTACCGCTGCAGATGGCACACCCCAGTACACCCTACGGCAACTGCTCTGGTGGGTCGGTGGCGGCATGCGGGTCTATGCACCACGCGCAGAAGAAGGGCTCTTCCGTACACTTCGCCCGATGGCCGGCATCGTGCTCGGCACCAGCCAGTACGGCGTTCTCGGTCGGGGTGAGGTAGGGCTGAGCTGGGAGGTGCTGCCGCACCTGAGTGTGCAATGCCTCCTGGAAGGAATGGTGCATTCTCACGGCATCGGCACCAATTGGGAACATGCAGAAAAGCTCAGTGCAAGCATCGGCTTAGCGTTCCGCTTCTGATATGGGACGACGGGTTGCGTGGTTCGACAAACACAACCCACTCGCGGAGCAGGTCCACTGCGCCTGCTCCGCTTTTTTTCGGCTTGCGAAGATATTTCCGCTGCGTCCACGAGACCGGTACGTAGCTCGATCCGCGCGCGGCGGAATAGTACGCGACAATTGCTGCCGCCTGTTCGATAACCGACGGCGGCGGAAGCTGCCGTGATGGGAGTGGAATGATTCCGTGTGCACCCTCCACTCCGCGTGCATGCAGCCACACATCGTGCGACTTTGCAATCTGGAAGGTGAGCTCATCATTGCTTCGGGCATCCTTGCCGATCAGGAGCACATATCCCTGCGGCAAGGCAACGCGACGGAATCGTCCAGCGCGTTGGTCCGGCACGCGAGGTTCGCTCGATTCTTCGGCTGCGGGAAACAGCTCCCTGGCAAGTGATTGCACCTGTGCAGCTGTTTGTGCCAGTGCCAGCATATCAAGCGCAGTGCGAAGTGTATTGGCACGTTGCTCGAGCAACGGCAAGCGTTGTTCGGCGATCATCGCAGCGCGCCGGAGCTTGCGTGCCTTGGCAAAGTAGCGCTCTGCATTACCGAGCACTGTCAGCGTGGGGTCAAGGGGTACCTCGTAAACCAAACCATCCCAGTCAGTGCATACGATGCTGGTAAGACCGCGGCGATGGCGATCGCAAGACACAATAAGCAGGTTTCCCCACTGCTCGAAGAGTGGTGCAGCCTCGATTCCTTCCTGATCACCTGCGAGCACTTCGATTGTAGCCTCGATGCGCCCAAGTTCACTCCGAATGCGGCGTTCGAGTTGCTGCTTTGCTCGATCGAGTGCCCATTGATGGTACAACGCCCGCACTCGTCGGCTGATGCCCTCCTCAACGCTGGCGACATCCTGCCAATGCCATCCATCCGGCACACAACCGAGGAGGAACAGTTCCTGCCCCGTCGGCGAGCGCGCAATCACTGGATGAGGTCGCTCGATAAGTTCGTCGCGAAATGCTCGTGCTGATGCAATGATGCGCTGGCGTTCTTCTGCGGAAAGCCTCCCCCACAGAGTATCGCCACGCTCGTTCCTTGTTCGGCACCAGGCTTGGGCATAGGGCTGTGCAAGCAAGAGCCTGCTGCGCTGAAGAACCTCCAGCACCGTCCACTCGTTGGGGCACTCCAACGGACTTGGCAAATGCGGAGGCGGTGGCTCCCAGAGCATCCCCACACGCATTGATGGATCAAACCTGGCACCATCTACAAGTACGCGAGAAGCTTTTTCAAGGAGGATACAATTGGTTCGAGCGCCAGGAACCGCTACTATGACAAGCTCCCACTGGCCGAGCAACAGCGAAATAATGCGATTGGCATCTGCGATCGCGATCGTCTCTACTTGCGCAAGTGCCAGCTGCGGGAACATGCGCTGCCGCCTCTGCGGAGGATTCGCCCGCTGAACGTACACACTCTGAATCGGCCGACTCATCGCATGCATCAGCTGCATCGCGCCATACGGCGTTTCGATATGGATGCCAATTTCATCACTGGAGGTGCGGTAACATTCCACTACGACCGCTCGTTCGAGCTGCGGTCGCAATTCCAGGACGAGTGCTGCCAGCGTTGTCCAGTGCCGAATCATCGCTGCGTCCGCGGGCCTTTCCTGCGATGAGGCATCGGCCAAGTGTCCTGGCATAAGGACGTTGCCAAGCTACGGCGTAGCTCGGCGCGAAGCTCTTCGTCTGGCTCGCGCGCAAGGTGCGCAACGAGTGTACACCGAAGTGGCGACGCTGCAACGGTTCGGTAAAATGCAGCGCGCACGGCGGGCGATTGCTCGAACACGGCATGTTCCAACTGCGACCACTGCTGCCAAAAGTTGGCCGCGCTCGAATCGAGCATGCTAACGCAAAGTACAGTGGCGATCTTTCCGCGTTCTGTTGTCTCGCTGCGCAGCAGTCGTGCAAGCGTAGTGGGGTTCCAATCGTTGCTTTCGCGAAGACCGAGCACGGCGCTGGTGCGAACAATTGCCGCCGAGTCGCGGAACGCACGCAGCACGTATTCCTGCGCCGCCCCACCGAGTGCTGCCGAGAGTGCATACGCAGTCCGTGCACGAACCCACGGGTGCTCATCGGCGAGCAAGCGAACGATCCGGCGGGCGACGCTGGTGAACTTCCCCTCGCCAATTTGCTGTACCGCCGCTGCACGCACACGCCAATCGCGATGTCGCGTCAGCGCTACTGCGGAATCGGCGAGTGCTGCGATGCGACACTTCCCGATCGTCCATAAGCAAAACAGGAGCGTCGCCGTATTCGTTGAATGGAGTGAGTCAGCAATGAGCCGTGTCACTGCCAGCGAATCGCTCCGATAGAGCCGCGGGATGATGTCCTCCAGTGCAAGCCGTTCGCGGGGAAAGCGTGTCCCCAGTTTGCGGGCAAGGTATCCCAACGCAGCGCTCCCGTAACGGACAATCGCTGTCCGCGCAGGTGCAACCAATGGCTGGTACTTGAGTAGTGGCGTAGTCGCAAGCACGAACAAACTATCGAGCGACGCTGGTAGCAGCGTGTCCGATTTGCTTATGGTTGATGACGATTTGCTCTCTTGCTGGAGAGTATCGAGCTGGGCATCCCATGCAATGCCGAAGGTGGATTTGATCTGAACCGTGTGATTTGCAAGCAAGAAGGCATAGCGATCGTTTCCGCTCGCATCGGCGAAAATTCCGAGCATCGGAAGACCGCGCCGCAGATCAGAAAAGCCCCGCGTGTTGCTTTCGTTTCGGGCAACATACGCATCATCGCCGCTTCGATCGAGGAAGATGCTGACAGCGTTAGCATTGCCGCCGCCGAGCGAGAGCGACTCGGCAACGTATGAATCATCGCCAGCGCTGTCGTAAAGCATCCCGACTCCGATGTCATGTCCGCAGCCTTGCGAGACACCGCGTGCAAGGTATACGTCATTGCCATCACGATCCCAGAGCAAGCCGTGCGCAAAGTGGATACCAGCTCCTTGCGCATACTGATAGGCAACGTAACGATCCTCCCCTTTTCGATCTTCGAGCATACCAAGACCAAACCAATACGCTGTCCCTTGCCCGTAGATGTCGGTTGTGTAGATGTCGTTCCCCTCGCGATCGCTCAGTAGAGCAATGCCCCCGCTGGCAAGAGGCCGGTAGCCGAGCGCTGCACCTTGCATGAACGTCAGATAGTGCGACTCGTAGCGGAGGACATCGAGGAACGGACTCGCCGTCGTGTAGTGATCGTTGCCTCGAGAGTCCACAAGTATCGCTACACCCCGTGTCCCAGCGAATGCTTGGCCGTGAGCAGCGACGGCGTAGTGATCATTGCCGCCATCGTCGAAGAGGATGCCAACGCCGAATGCAGCAGCAGCCTGGCTGAAGACACCTCCGACGTAGGAATCGCTGCCCGCCATGTCGTGTAGAATTCCAACACCCCACAGGCCGCTCCCCAGCGTGATGTTACCGGCGCGGTAGCTATCGTCGCCATCAACATCGAGCAGGATTCCGCATCCTGCAACACCGGCGCCGAGCGTATAGTCACCCCCAACGTACACATCGTTACCACCTAGGTCAATGATCACCTGGACGCCACGCTCGAAGGCACGCTCCTTCGTGGATTCGAGGAAGTAGGCATCATTGCCCCCGACATCGAAGATGAACGCGTAATCGCCACGATAGACATCATCGCCAGGTCCGCCGATTGCACATCGTCCGATGGGAGTATCCCAGACGACTGTGCGAATGCTATCCCGCAAAAGCTGCTGTGCAGGGCGCGTTCGCTGGAGCAGCTCGACCAAGTACGCGTAGAGCTGGAGGCCACCGATGATGGTGCTGCTCACATCAGGCGTAAGCGCAGCATCGAAGTATTCCCGTGCAATTGAATCCCCGCGGAGTTCTGCTGCTTTGAGTTGGTAGGGATCGGCTTTTTCATCTTCAGCGCTCAGCAGCCAAAGGGAATCGCTCTTGGCAAAGAGAAGCTGGCTCCTCCGGAGAACGCGCCGCAGTTGCTGCGTGGCAGTGCGATATGCTGCGATTGGCGCAAGGTACTGCTGAACGATACTCTGATAGACCAGCGACGATCGAAGGAGCGCAGAATCGCTCGCGATTGAAGGGTAGAACTCCCAGCTTGCTCGCTGATCGAGCGGCAGGGGTGTGGTGCTCGAATACCCGCAGAGAGCAGCCAAACTATCGTAAACGTTCGGAACAGCAGCGCTCTTGAGTGCATCGGCAACGCCCGAGAGCTGCTCGCATCGCCGCATCATCGCGAGTGGATCGGTGAAGACTTCCTCGACCGCTGCAAGACGGTGCCGATCCCTGCTCGTTAGATCGCTCGGGAGCGCGAAATCGTGCCATTCCATTCCGAGCCGCCCGAGGGCCTGCTCCAGAATCGCTCGCGGCTGCTGCGCAACCGCAGCTACCAGACACACCACAAAGACCAATAGCCACTTCATCGCCGACTACGAAGGACGTTGCGGCAGCAAGATAAGATGCGTATCATCGCCCGCACGTCCGAGTGCATAGTAGTGCCAGCGCGGCGCTGACTGCAGCGATTGTGCCGAAAGCGCTGCGGTGAACGGTATGCCTTTGCCCAACACCATCGGTGCCACAAAGAAATGCAGCTCATCGAACAGTCCGTGCTCGATGCACCACGAGAGAACCTGCGCGCCCCCCTCGACAAGGACCGATGTGATGGACAGTTCCTTGCCGATCGTCGCAAATAGTTCGTCGAGCGCAAGACGCCCCTCGCTCGTTACAGAAACACCGACGACCGTGATGCCCTGCCTACGAAGTGCATCTGCAGCTGAAGATTCGGCACGCTCGCGCGAGGTAGCGACGATCGTCCGCATTCGGTGTTCATCGCGCAGCACGCGGTAGTTCATCGAAAGCTGAAGCCCTGTATCGAGCACGATCCGGCGAGGCATCCTCCCCCGGACAAGCCGCGGACCAAGGTGCGGATCATCACGTTCGACTGTGCCACGTCCAACGAGCACTGCGTCCACTTCCGCACGGAGTGCATGGGCACGGCGTCGCGCTTCCTCTCCGCTGATCCATTGCGACTGGCCCTCACGTGTGGCGATGAACCCATCGAGCGAGATCGCAGCCTTGCCGATGACGTATGGCATGCCCGTCGTCACGTGCTTGACGAAAAAGCGATTGATCCACCGACATTCCGCTTCGAGGACACCGACAGTAACCTCGATCCCTGCTTGTTGCAATCGCTCGATGCCACCCTGTGCCTGAGGATTGGGATCACGCATGCCAATGACAACTCGCCGAATCCCACGACTCGGATCAAGCGTGTCATCAGGCCGCTGCTTCGTTGCAAGGATTGCATCGGTACACGGTGGCTGCTTGCCGTGGTGGTTACACGGTTCAAGCGTTACGACCATCGTCGCACCATCGAGACTTTCCGATACTCGACGAAGTGCATGGACTTCGGCATGGATGCCGCCGTAGTGATCGTGCCACCCCTCGGAGATGATGCGTCCATCACGAACGAGGACGCATCCGACACGCGGGTTGGGGCTAACTTTCCCTGTTCCGCGGAGTGCCACATGCAGTGCTCTCCGCATTGCGTCTGCATCGGTCATCGCGTTTTGCCCTTCCACTCGAATGGTATGCGTGCTGTGTACGGATACGGCTTGGCAACAATTGAAAGGACTGCAGTGTAGCGACCTGGTGGAAGGATGTTCCCCTCATTATCGTAGCCCGGCCATTCGAATGTATATCGCTTGAGTTCCCCTCGACGCCGAGGTTCGACAGGGCTGAGTACTTGGAGAAAATCCATCCCTGTATTACTAGCGAAGCGGAGAGCCCCACGCTCGTCGTAGATCTCAATCCGAAAGTGCTCACTTGTAGGGTGGTAATCCCCACCTGCACCGCGATTCCGGCGTGCAAGGAGTGCAAACGTAATGCTCGAATCGGTGTGAGCATCGATGAAGGGGGTTACCGTTACAAACGGCGGCATCGAGTCAACTGGTAGTGCAAGTACAGTATCAAGCTGCACAACGTACTGCTTCCGCGCGAGCGTACTGATGCGAATCACGCAGTGAAGCGTATCAACGGGCAGCCCCAGAGGATTTGTCCAATGTGCAATCCCTTCGGTACCGATGCTGTCGATTTTCTCTTGGAAGCCGGATGTACCATTGATGAGCGCAAGGTATAACGTTGTATCAAATCTTGCCTGCCCTCGTACCTGAAGCAGAGCAGTCATTGAATCGATCCCGAAAACAAAATGATGCTGGGGTGATGTTGTGTCGCGAAGCGCTGTAAACCGCACGTCGAGCGTAAGGACACCGCGCTCGACAGACAATCCAACCTTTGGAGGAACCGGTGGAGCATCCAACCGTGGTTGCTGCTGGGGGTGCTGCACAGTTCGGCAGCTTACCAGCAGGCAAAGCGTAAGGGCAAGCAACCGTACCATGTGCTCGCAATACGTAGAGGATATGGGTTGTGCGCACAAAGGGCTGACTTCTCGTTGTGCACTCGACATCTCCGAGCGCAAACTACTCTTGAGCCTTCTTGCCTTTCTGCGCGACCAATTCTGGTTCAGTCGGTGATGCTTCCATCGGCGTTTCTTCGGAGACACGCTTTGCAATCACCGCTGCAATTGCCACATCTGGAGCGTGGCGGAAGGTAACCCCCGGCAACGAGAGATCGCCAACGTGCACCGATTGACCAATCCGCAAACCGGAGACATCTACCTCGATGTGCTCGGGAAGATCGGCAGGCTTGCAAACAACGGTAAGCTTGTGCACCAATTGCTCGAGCAACCCACCTTGTTCGTGCACGCCAACCGGTGTCCCAACCAATTGAACAGGGACCTCGAACTCCGATACACGGTCGGCGCTGATGCCGTAGAAGTCAACGTGCGTGATTGCATCAGTCACAGGATCGAACGCGACGTCTTTGAGGATGCACTCGTAGGTTGCTTGCGTTTCTTCGATGCGAAGCTGCACTAGGTGCGTTTCCCGTGTATAGACCAACGGTCGCAACGCCAGGGGCTTGACAGCGATGGGGATTGGCTCTGCGCCAGGCGTGTAGAAAATACCAGGGACCAGGCCACGCCGACGCACTTGTTTTGCCGCTTGTTTGCCAGTCGGGCGCAGTGTTGCGGTGAGAACAAAGTCGCTCATTGCAGAGGTGGATTGTTGTGATACCTACCGAATGATGTCGAACAGCGATGAAATTGATTCGTTCCGATGCGTCCGCAGAATTGCTTCTGCGAGTAATTCCGCAACTGAGACGACGCGAATCTTCGGCGATGGCCGTCGCAGTGGGATCGTGTCAGTCACATAGACACGCTCGATGTCTTCGCACTCCTCGATTGCCTCGAGTGCATGACCAGAGAAGACCGGGTGTGTACAAGAACCCACGATTGTGCGGGCTCCATGCGACTTTAGCGTGCGCGCGCAACTGACGAAGGTCCCGCCGGTATCAATCAAATCATCAACGATGATAACATCCTTCCCCTCGACGTCCCCGATGACTGTCATGATTTCACTGACATTCGGCGCTGGGCGGCGTTTGTCCACGAGCACCAGGTCCGCATGGAGTCGCTTCGCATACGCGCGTGCGGTTTTAGCACCGCCGACGTCAGGGGCGGCAACCGCCAAACGCTCGAGCTGCTCCTGCTCGAGGACAGGCAACAGCACTCGCGATGCATAGAGATGGTCGAGCGGAATATCAAAGAACCCTTGGAGCTGTGGCGTGTGCAGGTCAATTGTGATGACACGATCAGCTCCTGCAACAGTGAGAACGTTGGCAACGAGCTTCGCCGTAATCGAGACGCGCGGCTGATCTTTCCGATCTTGCCGTGCGTACCCAAAGTACGGTATGACCGCGGTAATCCGGGAAGCCGATGCTCGCCGCGCAGCATCAATCAGGATGAGCAACTCCATCAAGTTCTCCGCTGGAGCATAGGTGGATTGAATGATGAACAAATCCACCCCGCGGATGTTCTCTTCATACTTGACCCAGATTTCGCCGTCGCTGAAGTTGCGGATCGTGACGTTTGCCAGCTCGAGCCCTGCTGCCCTTGCAACGCGGGCTGCAAGCTCTGGATGCGACCGACCAGCAACGATTTTGATCTCGGCGGGAACGATACCTTCATGCAAGGGGTGCAATCCAGCAAGCGGCGACGACTCGATCATGGATATTCGGAAAAGTGCTCCTGAGGACAGCCACCTGCGCTCGGCGGAATGCCGCACGCTGTCATTGCTGGCACAGCCAGCATCCTGCTGGGGCGGCTGGATTCGAACCAACGAATGGCGGATCCAAAGTCCGCTGCCTTGCCACTTGGCGACGCCCCAACCACAGTTGTAATTGCTCGTTTCGGGCCGCAAATATACGGCACTCTCACTGCACCTGTGCTCATAAGACTGCGGCGTGAGTCTCCAAAAAGTAGCGCTGTGCCATTGAGGCGAACCAATCCCCTTGCGCTACGAGCGATGAAGCTCCTCTGAACGTGCCGCTGGGCAGTAGCGATTCAAAAGCAATGCAAGCGCTCCAGTCACATGCTCCCGCTGGATGAGCATCGCACGGAGAAACGCACAGTACTGCCGCTGCAGGGATGGATACCCCTCGAGCGCAGCCAGATGGCGTTCGATCGTATCAAAATCGCCGCGCTCAAGCGGACCTGTCCGCACAACAGTTGCCCTCTGCCGGAGCGATGCAATCGCATTTTCCATCGTTGCATGCAGAATCGGTGGCAGAAACAACTCAGCGGGTATCGCCGCTGCCTCGGCTGCACGGAGCGCTGCTGCAATTGCCGCTGTCGTCACATTCGAGGCGAGCACAGCTGCAAGGTGATAGATCGCTTTCCGTTGCGGGCTAACTTCCCCCAGCCAATATGGGATTCCACCAAGTGCCGAAATGAGACGTTCAATCTGCTCGCGGACAACTTCCTTTGCTTCGACACCCCACACTGCACCGTAGAGCCACATCGGATCAGGCTCAGGGATCATCGTAAACGGATGCGCAGCAGCAGCATTGCCACCGAATGCTTCCACTGGTGCGATGGCCGCGCGGGTGAGCACTCCCGAACAGTGCACGACCAGAACACCCTCGAGCTGTCGGCCGAAACGCCGTGCGACATCCACAGCAATGGAAGCAAGCGTACTATCGGGGACGGCGAGAATGAGCGCCTGGGGCAGGACAGCGATTTCCTCGAGCGTCCCGATAATTGGCGTCCACTCTAACCACCGGCGAAGCTGCCAGCGTCGCTCGGGTGACCGAGCGACAACCCATGCAACATTCGGTACAAGAGCTCGCGCGATTGCTCCACCGACACGACCACCCCCGATGATTCCCACGCGGAACGGAAGCTCTCTGATGGCAGGGATGACTTGCAACGATTCGAGCGACGACACCGCAGCACCTACTCTTCCAGTGGAACGACATCGTACCCATCGCTGCGGTCACGCACGGCGTAGCCGCGACGGGCAATCTCCTGGCGAATGTGATCGGCACGCGCAAAATCTCGCTCGAGACGCGCCTGCCACCGCTCGGCGGCAAGTTGCGCCACATCGGGTGGAATCACCGCTGGCGGACGCTCGCTGATTTCCCAGACGCCAATAATCTCGTTGAGCACCGTGAAAAAATCACGCAGTGCGTTGCGACTGTCGCGATCAAGCTCGGCAGCAGGATGCTCGCCGATGAACGTAAACAGCGCTGCCAGTGCTTTGGGTGTGTGGAGATTATCGGCAAGGTGCCCGAAGACCTCCGTGCGGATCAACTCAACATCACACGAACGGCTCCCCCCACGCTCGAAAAGCTGGTAGATGTACTCCTGCACACGGCGGCGTGCACGGCGCGCTGCTGCCACACCTTCGAACGTGAAGTTGTACACCGATTGGTAGTGCGCCCCGAGCATCGCATACCGAACATCGAGCGGATCGAGCCCACGGGCGACGAGATCCTCGAGCGTGTAAAAATTGCCCAGCGACTTGCTCATCTTCTGTCCCTCGACTTCGAGGAACTCGTTGTGCACCCAAAAACGCGCGGTCTCGGAACCGTAGCCGGCTGCACTCTGCGCGATTTCGTCTTCGTGGTGCGGGAAACGCAAATCCACACCGCCGGTGTGAATATCAAACGGCAAACCGAGCAGTTCATGCCCCATTGCCGAGCATTCGATATGCCAGCCTGGACGGCCAGGGAGGACCGTACCATCATCGAGCACGAGCTCCCAGAAAGGTTCTCCCTCCTTGCGACCTTTCCAGAGCACAAAATCCGAGACCTCTTCGCGCTCGTACTGGTCTGCATCAATGCGTACGCCAGCGATGAAGTTCTTCAAATCAACAGCGAACAGCAAGCCATACGGGTGCTCCTTGATCCACGCCGAAAGGTCGAAGTACACACTGTCCCCTGCAACGTAGGCATAGCCGTTGCGCCAGATACGCCGGATGAGCTCCATCATCGCGGGGATGTAGTCCGTTGCCCGTGGCATCGCGTAGAAATGCTCCCGCCGAATCCCGATCGCCGCGATGTCTTGCAAGAATACCTCTTCGTAATAGCGCGTCAGTCGGCGAAGATTTTCTCGCGGGTCGCCGGTTTGTGCGCCCATGCGATCTGGTTTCCACGCTGTGCTTCCCGGCTGGCTGTCGCGGATAGTTTTGTCGTCAATGTCGGTGATGTTCATCACCCAGCGAACCGACCACCCTCCAAGATGCCGCAACACGCGCTGGAGCACATCAGCGCAGAGGAATGCTCGCAAGTTCCCGATGTGCACGTGATTGTACACCGTCGGACCGCACGAATACATTCGCACCAGCCCTGGCTGGAGCGGTTCGAAACGTTCGACTGTGCGTGAGAGTGTGTTGTAAAGCCGAATCTCCATTGGCGGCTGCTCAGCTAGGTTGTCGATGTACCGATGTAGCGAAAATCAATGTGCCGACGGCCTGGGTGCACCTGTTCGAGCCGAACACGGATGCGACGTCCGAGCTGAAAGGTTGCATGCGTGTGGCGCCCGACGAGCGCATAACGACGCTCGTCGAACACATAGTGATCACGCGGCAGCCAGCGGACTGGGCAAAGCCCTTCAGCGAAAATCTCATCGCAGAGGACAAAGACGCCGAACTCGGCAACCCCAGTGATCGTTGCGTCGAATTCAGCTCCTTCGAAGCGACGAGCCAGCAGCACCTGCGCGACTTTCTGCGAGGCACGTTCTGCTTCGACGGCATGGCGTTCACGTTCGGATGTATGTTCGGCAATCGGTTCGAGCCGATCCCGAAGTTGTGCGATCCGCTGTGGCGCAGGCCTCCCGAGCGAATATTCCTTGAGCAGCCGATGCACCACCAAATCCGGGTAACGTCGAATCGGCGAGGTAAAGTGCGTGTAATCGGTAAAGCCTAAGCCGTAGTGCCCAATGTTCGTCGTGGAATAGTGCGCCTTCGCCATTGAACGGAGCAGGACCATGTTGATGACCGCAGCCTCTGGGCGTTCTGCTACCAGAGCCAGCACTCGGTTGATGTCGCTGGAGCGCAACCCACCGCGCCCAATCGGAACCTCGTATCCAAGCGACCGAACGAATGCAACAGCCATGCGGAGTTTTTCTGCATCTGGCTCATCGTGGACGCGATAGAGAAACGGAAGCCCGCCACGGATACGCCACCGACGACTGAGCGCAGAAACATGCTCGGTGACACAACGGTTTGCTGCAAGCATGCACTCTTCCACTAGGCGTGTTGCACGTGTGGAGCCTTTCATGTATGCACGCTGTGGCTCGCCGTTGCCGTCGAGTTCGAAGCGTAGCTCGAGCGTCGAAAAGTCAATGCCGCCGCTTTCAAAGCGCCTACGGCGAAGCAGTTGTGCGAGCTTGTCAATTGCGCCAAGTAACCTAGCATGGTCCCCTTCTCCGCGTTCG
Source organism: Candidatus Kapaibacterium sp. (assembly GCA_026003495.1). Classification (GTDB taxonomy): domain Bacteria; phylum Bacteroidota; class Ignavibacteria; order Kapaibacteriales; family NICIL-2; genus NICIL-2. The sequence goes on from BPHK01000001.1 coordinate 1,793,602, forward strand.
AGAATACGGTCCACCTCTTCATACGTAAAGCGGCGCTTGCTGATAATCGTGCTTTCTGTGATGCGGTAGCTGACGCGTTCGCCATCTGGGCGAAATTCCATCAGAACCGAGTACGCAAAGCGTTCCTTCCCCGGAACGAGCGAGCACGCATCGTTGGAGAGAATTTCTGGCAGCATCGGAACGACGCCATCAACCAAGTACACGCTCGTTCCGCGCTCGAGTGCTTCGCGATCGAGCGGCGAATCTTCTGGAACGAACGCACTGACATCGGCGATGTGGACGCCAAGCCGCATGTTTCCATTCGGGAGTAGCTCGAGCGAGAGCGCATCGTCGAAATCTTTTGCATCAGGCGGGTCAATGGTGACAATCTCCCAGGAGCGAAAATCTTCGCGTTCCCCCACCGTTCGTGGCGTGCGAGCAGCCGTTTCAGCAACAGTAACTGCTAAAGGAGGATACGTGCGGGGTAATTGGAACTCGCGGTAAATGCTCTCGAACTCCGATAGTGCCCGCCCAGGGCGTCCGAGAACCTCGATGATCTCCGCTTCGGGATTGTGCTGTGGCGAGGTCCAGCGCAGAAAGCGCGCCAGGACTTTGTCGCCAGGCTTTGCTTGACCAAGCCGTTCCGCTGCGACTAAAAAATCGAAGGGATAGACTTCCTCATCGGGGACAACAAAGTAGAAGCTCCCATCTGATTCGAGAGTGCCGACGATTGGCTGCTCGTTCCGCTCGATGATACGGACGACCTCACCGCGCTGCGGTTTGCGTGGCGGTGTTGGTAGCAGCCGTACATCAACGATGTCCCCATGAAGCGCAGTACCGGCAAAACGCCGCCGAACGATGATGCGCGGCATCGAAGGATTCCCCGTTTCCACATAACTGGCACCACTCGGCTCGACGACGAAGCGCCCGCGATAGAACACCGCCTCCATTCCCGGAAGTGCGTAGCGCCGACGCCGTGTACGAACAAGCGCTCCTTCCTCGGTAAGCTCCAGGATAACGTCACGTACTAGTTCGTATTCGTCTGAATCCGAGGAGACACCGAATGCACGAGCAATCTCGTGGAGTAACAATGGCTCACCCCGATCGGCAAACAGCTGCAACACACGTCTTCGCAGCTCGGCGCGATCAGTCGGGATAGAATTTTTCTGCATGGTCAACTGTAGAGAACAACGGTATTGCTCCGCCGCAGTGCTTGATGCAACGCAGTGAGGGCATGATCGAGCGCCGTCTGGGGCGTATCATTCCCGTTGAGATGCGCCACTCCCACACTAACAGTCACGACTACGGTTCGCCCTTCGATGCTCTGCGGCGTGCCGGCAATTTTTCGGCGAATGTGGTCAACGAGCATCTGCGCTTGTTCGAGTGTAAGCCCTGGCAGAAGAATTCCGAGCACTGCCCGATCGAGCCGGCCGATGATGTGATACGGCCGCAGCAGTGAACGAACAATGTCAGTGGCACGTTCGACCAGCTGTTCATAGGCCAACGGATTCTGCTCAAATGCTTTGTAGCGGTCCAATTGCAGTACTGCGATCGAAAGCGGCGCGCTAGTGTCGCGCGCGCGTTCGACTTCTTCGGCAAGGCGTTGCTGGAATGCTCCCGCATTGTACGTCTGCGTGTTGTCGTCAAGGAGCGATTGACCCTCGACCCGCTCACGCAGAACCATCTGGGCGATGAGCATGCCTGCATGTTCGCCGATGATCTCCAATGCTGCGATGTCCTGCTGGCTAAGTCGTCCATGGGTGGATTCCACAAAGAGCGCCCCGTAGTTTTCGTTGAGCGCACGGAGAGGAACAGCGACGAAAAACCCATCATCGCGTGTCGGCTCCGTTGCTGCGTAGCGACGCCGGAAACTCTGACAATGCTGACACTGGACGACACTCCCTTCGAGCAACGTTTTAGCAATTGCAGTCTCAGCAAGTTCGACCGGTGTCCCTGGCGGTGGTACTTGGTCTCCGCGGGATGAGACAATTTCCCAGCGATCGCGCTCAGGTACAAAGAGCACCACCCCAGTGCCCCGACTTTCCACCAGTGTCACCGCTGCTTGCACGAGCGCTTGGACAATGTCGTTGATGCTGCAGCTGGGCTCTTGCAGCATGCGACGAAAATGCACGATCGTCTCCAGCGTTCGTGCGTGTTGCTGCAAATCATACTTGGCCGTATAGCTCTGGACGAGCATGGAGATCAACCGCCCACACTGACCGAGCACACCAATAGTTTGCTCGTCGTAGGCATCGTTCTCCGCTGAATCTACCGCCAACACCCCGACAACGGATTTGTGCAGATACACCGGTACACCTGCGAACGATTTTGCACCGGTCGCTTGGTAGTAGTACGGCAGCACGTCGCACTCGGCACTCTGCTGAATATCGCAGACGATTTGCGCTTGACCTTCCAGCGCAATGTGGGAAATGATGTCCTCCCCAAGAGGAAATTTTCGCTGGTCCCGCAGTGAATCGGCGACATCGCTAATGGATGCTTCGAGCACTAATTCGGAACGTTCTGGGTTGTACCAGAAAAATGTCGTTGTGCGGGCATTCATCGTCGAGCGGAGTATCGTCATTACCCCTTTGAGGATGTGCGCGAACTCGCGGCGTGGCTCCGAGATAGCAGCATCGTCGAAGCCTTCTTCGATCAAGGAAGCCAGCGACAGTTGCACATGCTTGATCCGCGGTGACGATGGCTGCGCTGTTTGCTCCTGTGGCGGTTGATCTTGTTGCGCATGCGCTGACGACACCTTCCGTTTGATCCGGACCGAGGAAATTTCGTCACTGTCGCTGGAAGGTGCTGCGCTGTCGCCATTTCGGGAGTGTGGCAGCTCTTCTTTCTGGGAAGAGGTACTCGGCTGCTGCGACTGGACTGGGCTTGGTGTGGAGTGTCGAAAAGTAACTGGCGAATCGTCTGTTTCCTCGCTGCTGAACGTTGTAGCGAAATCGTCGAAGACGATGCGCTTTGTTCCGTCGTCGCTCGAGCGGACGTGGCGCACAGCCAATTCGACGGTCTGCGAGACTTTCGGACGGGACCATGCGACCTTTTCGCGCATCCGTGCGGAAACGTTGATTGCAAGAAACACGCCCGAAAGGAGAACGATGCACGCTCCAATTAACCGCACTGGCACTTCCTCGAGGAATACCAGCGCAAAAAGCCCTCCGAGAATGCAAACGATAAAGACCGCATCGCTCGGAGCAAGGTAACGCATCCACGATGTAACAGAGCGTGCGCTCATCCGAAAAGGAGGTATGCGACAATCCTGCGATGGCAATGGCTGCTGCAGCGCAAATATACGCTTGCCTTGCGAGGAAGGAATGTCTCCGAGCTATTGCTGTCTCATCTGAACAGACTGAACCCGGAATTCCGACACTGAGCGCCGATATTGCCGAAGTTGCTCTCGGCTGCTCTTGCGTGGAGAGACTTCAGCAGCGATGGCGTACTCAACGGTATTGCTCCGCCGTACCATGAGGCCGTAGTGCATCGAAAGCGTACCCTGCGCTGCACCACGCACCGTGCCGGTGCGGAGGACAACGCCTTGCTTTTCAACCTCAGGGACAAGTTGAATCTTCCCATCGAGCACTGCAGAAATCAGCAGGAGCGAATCGCCCTTTGTCCGCTCGAGACTATCGAGTCGGTACGTTGCTTTTGCGGTGGCAACGAACAGTGGGGGGATCTGTTGGGGAATTGACCGCGACCACGAGCGCGAGGAATCAAGCGGTGACTCTGGAAGAAGCAGGAACTGCTGGGCGAGCGCTTGTGCGTAGAGCTCCGCTTCGAGTTGGCGCTCCAGCCGCTGGCGCTGATCCTGGGTAAGCGAATCTGCGCGTGCTCCACCAAGGAGCGCGCGGAGAATCTGACCAGTGCCGGTGATCTCTTCGACAGCGCCAAGCGCAGAAATCGCTGCGCGGACTTCTTTCCCAATCGCAGCGGTCAGCATATCGAAGCGCTCATCCTGGCGATCAGCTTGGCGCGCAGAGTTGTACCGAACAACTTGTACTGCAGCAGAATCGCCTTGCCAGTAATGCTGCTCCAAACGAATCGAATCGTACCGCATGCGCATGTGAATGCGTCCATTCGGCTCGCGTCGTTCTACTGCTTGCGTGAAATACCAGACGGTCTGCACGCGAACGTGGAGCGAGTCTTGGTCGAGCGTTTCGTTCTGCTCGAGTACGCAGTTCAACTCGATTCCGCTGGTGGGATTATAACGCAAGCGAAACGAGTCTCTGATTGTGATCGGCTCAGCATTCCCTCCACTGGGCTGACCGATCGTAGTATCGCGCAGCTCCAACGGCTTTTGCTGATTGGTACTACACCCCACCATCAGTACGAGGAGTGCAATCGCAAGTGGAACGTACATCGAGCTACCCATCAGTAGTCGTACTGCCCTCGCAGCATCCAACGGTAGCGAGAGCGAATCTTTTGGCGGAAAACTTCATTGCCCGTTTTGCAGATTGCATCTGCCTCAAGCTCCGTTCGAGCTGATTCAATAAATCCAGCTTTGTGCAATTCGACGACATGCCGTGCATTCCCACTTCCACCGATGACTTTGACGAAGCGTTGGATGTTGTAGAGCTTGAGCTTCTCGCGTGTCGGTTCCAAACTATCAGCTCGAGTTTCAAGTTCGAATACTGGGCCGCGACGTTCAACGATACGTGTGCGCGCGCGTGGATCTCGGAACTCGATACCATCGGCAAGGAGCGTAAACGGCTTTTGCCACACAGAGTCGAGCGCGACACGGCCGCTGGGCAATGCACCTTTCTGCGGGTCTGCATACTGAGCCAGTACCGGCAAGCTGATGTTCCGGAGCCAAATGAACCGCTGCAGTGAATCGAACGACGATACTCGGCCAGAATCTTCGGCGATGTAACTGCGGAGCCAATCGAGCATTTCTCCTTCCACTTTTGCTGCATCCCAGTAGGGCGAGTAGTAAAGCAGGTATTGCCGATTGAGCGGCACAACTGCAGCAACGAAATCAGGGAACTGCAGCGGCATCTGTCCGCGCGGTTTGTAGCTCAACGTGTTGCCACCGCTGGAGAAACTGTATTCGAGGGAGTCAACAGTTACTTGAACGCTCGTGAGTCCATCGCGTGGACCTTCGATTGCTTCGAGCGAAAGGTAGTAGGTTACCGTGCGCGTGTAGTCGAGCGTCGAGCTATCGCTGTAGATACGGTGGACGGTCGTGGTATCGGTGTACACGTAGTCGAAGAGCCGTCCGACGGGGAAGCGGAGGTAGAGCGCAACTGTTTCCTTCGGTTTTTCTGGTGCTGGCGTTTGCTCACCGCGTACGCCTTCTTGAGCATGCGCAACGGCAATCGCAAGCAGAGCAACCAGCGCAATCCGACGTATCATCAGACTGGGTGCGTACATTCAACTGGGTGCAAATATGCGGCAGGAGCATTCATCGCTCGCGCTGCGCAGAAAACAACGCCCACGCCGCTAGCGTCATGCCATCCCAAATCGTACCATCGGCGATGCGGGCAACCAGCTCTTCGGTTGTCACCAGCAGCGGTGCGGTTTCCTCGACGGGGTCATCGGCTTTTGCAACTGGGTGCAACTGACGCGCAACGTAGACATGGCACCGTTCATCGGTAACGCCGTTCATCGGGTTGTATTCGCCGATGCGCTCGAGGATTCCTGCAGCATAGCCAGCTTCTTCTTGTAACTCGCGATGCGCCTGCTGCTCAGGGGTAGCGCCCTCTGGGATACCGCCACCTGGGAACTCGATGCTTTCCCGTTGCCAGAGATAGCGAAACTGGCGCACCATCACGAGACTTCCATCTTCGGTGATGGGGATAATCATAACCGATCCGCGCGTGTGCACAAAGTAGTACGGCTGCTCTCTCCCGTCGCGCAGGGAGTAGGTATCGAGCCAGTACTCCCAGTACGGATTTCGAGCAAGTTGTACAGTCGAGATGCGGCGGAGCGGGAAATTCTCCATCAACCGACCAATTCAGATTCAGCAAAGAAGAATGCGATCTCTGTGCGGGCGTTTTCCGGGGAGTCGGACCCATGAATTGCGTTTTCGCCTTTTGAGCGGGCAAAGCGCTTGCGGATGGTGCCTTCGGCGGCTTCTGCAGGATCGGTCGCACCGATGAGTGTCCGGAAATCAGCGACAGCGTTCTCTTTTTCGAGTACTATCGGAATTACAGGGCCGCTGCTCATGAACCGCACGAGTTCTCCATAGAACGGCCGCTCACGATGCACAGCGTAAAAGGCGCCAGCTTGCTCTGCACTCATGCGCACCAGCTTCATTCCCACGATGCGAAAGCCAGCACGTTGAATGTGCGCGATGATCTCGCCGGCGACACCGGCTGCGACAGCATCCGGCTTGATGATTGCAAGAGTACGTTCTGCCATTGAATCAGGACTTCGATTTGTTAGACTTCCGAGAGGTTGCTTTCTTTGCGGCTGCAGAAGATTTCTTTGCAGGGGACTTCTTGGGTTTGGTGCTGAGAAGATTCGCGACAGCGCGCCCAATGTGCGCCGGCGACTCAACAACGTGCACACCTGCGCTACGGAGCGCCGCAAGCTTCGCATCGGCGGTACCTTTGCCACCGCTAATGATTGCACCGGCGTGTCCCATGCGGCGCCCGGGCGGCGCGGTACGCCCGGCAATGTACGCTACAACAGGCTTGCGGACATGCGCTGCAATGTACTCGGCGGCTTCTTCTTCGGCGGTACCGCCGATTTCACCGATCAGCACGATCGCCTCTGTCTGCGGATCGGCATTGAAGAGTTCGAGCGCATCCACAAAGCGGGTCCCGACGATTGGATCGCCACCAATGCCGAGACAGGTGCTCTGGCCGATGCCGAGCGACGTCAGCTGCCACACAGCTTCATAGGTCAAGGTGCCAGAACGCGAGACGACACCAACTGGACCCGGAGTTGCAGTGAAGCCTGGCATAATGCCGATTTTACATTCACCCGGTGTGAGTAAGCCCGGGCAGTTCGGACCGACCAGCCGTGAGCGAGAGCCGCGCAGCGCAGCCCAGACAGTGCGCATATCCCGAACGGGTATGCCTTCGGTGATGGCGACGATGAGAGGAACTTCCGCCTCGATCGCTTCGAGAATTGCGTCGGCTGCCATCGGCGCGGGGACGAAAATGCACGTCGCATCGGCTTTTGTCGCTGCAACTGCGTCTCGGACTGTATTGAAAACGGGGACGTCGTAATCGAAGCGGTCATTGTTTTTGCCGCTGTAGCGAGTGCCACCTTTGCCGGGTGTGACACCACCAACGACGTTCGTGCCGTAGGCAATCATCTGTGCTGTGTGGAACGTACCTTCCGAACCGGTGATGCCTTGCACGAGCAATTTCGTGCGTTTGTTGCAAAGAATACTCATCAGTGGCCTGTGAATAGTGGAGATTGAACAGTCCGCAAAGTTACTGCATTCCAAGCAGTGTGCCCTTTCGTCATCGGTTTCCACAAAAATGGAGGGCACGTGCAGGTGAAAACACGCACGTGCCCTGTAGTGACGAACGATACGACGCCAATCCCTCGAACTGGTAGACCTATGGCTCGATTATGACCGGTCGGCAGACGCTGCGTTCCGAAACACGAAGCTGAAGAAGATACACTCCCGGGATCAGTGATGGCAACTCGACTGCGTAGTTTCCAACATCGTGCCATCCACGTGTGAGCATGGTTACGAGCGAGCCTCTCAGATCGTACAGTGCCACCTCTACCGGGCCAGCAACATGCGTCCGATAGTGCAATGAGCCTGGTGTAATACGCCAAAGCAGCTCCACATTCGGTTCGTTAATTGTAGAGACCGTCGTATCGCGCAACCACGCTGCGATGTAATTGACTCTGGTATTCCCAGCAGTGGTGAAGCCCCCACCGACATAGAGACGGTCGGGTGTCAATGCAAGCGAGAGCACACGACCGTTGGTCCCCGATTCCAGTGGTTCCCACTGCTTTGTTGAGAAATCATAGTGTGCGATATTCGATGCTGGGATGCCACCGGCTTGCTCGAAGCTCCCACCGACGTAGAGATGGCCGTCACTATAAGCGAGAGCAAAAACAGCGTAGTACTTGACCGAGGAAGTACTTGTATCCCGCCAAACTCCACCTTCGAACTCGCTCCATTGCTGTGTCTTCGTGTTGTACACCACCAGCCCTCGTGCTCGCGTTGTACCGATGTACTCGAGTTTAACACCGATCACAATCGAATCCCCGACGTCAACCATCGCGTTTGGAATGACTGCATTGTAAGCATCGAGGAAAAACCGTGCTCCTGGGATACTATCCCACTTCCCAGTCACCAAATCGTATTGGGCTATGGCTTCTGCTGGGATCGAGTCAACGTGTGTGAACCATCCTATCGCATAGAGTTTCGAACCTATCCGAAGTACTTGCATAATGGCCTGCGGTCCGAGTGTGTCGGGACTCTTCCGTTGCTCAAAGTATCCAAGGGGCTGCCACTCTCCAGTCTGAAGGTTATAGCGTACAAGACCGGTGGCTGGAATTCCATTGATGCTGTCATATGAACCACATACGTATAGAAAATCACCATCTCGATAAAAGCTGTTCACCCGTTTGAAATCGGCACCTACAAATGAGCTCGTCAGGCAATCCCATTGTTGCGTCTTTTGATTCCATACTGCAACTCCTTCGCAGGGAACAGACCCAACCCTATCGAATGTGCCACCAACCAGCACGAGGGTATCGCCACCTCGGACAAGGGGAGCAATCGCGTAAACATTCGAATTCGCTCCATCACCGAGGGCATACCAGCGCTGATCTTGCCAACTCCACCGAGCGATATTTCCAACCTCGATGCCGCCAGCTCGGAAAATGATGCCTCCAACATAAACATCGTTCCCAAGCGGCAAGATCGAGTAGATGTACGGAAATGGTGTGTAAAGTCCGCTACCGAGTGCCTGCCACCGCGTCGGTTGCTGAGCAAGGCATGGAACGAAGAGCGTTGCGATCACACCAAGTACGAACATAGCACAGCGTTTCATAATCACCTCGGAATGGTTAGGGATGAACAGGAAGTTCATAGTAAGCAAGCGATGTCTTCCAGGCATTCTGATAGAGTCCAGCAATACGGTTCTGTGCAGCATCGTACGCGACATCACGCAGATGCTGCTCTGCGACAAGTGCGGGGAGCTGCCACTCGCCCTTGAGCGTTGCATGGATACGGTCGTATTCTTGCAGCACCCACAGCCCATGTTCCTCGTCAACTAATGGGAATCCTCGCTCCTTGACCTTCCAGAGGACAAAAACGCTTCCCGGTGTGAGTATTATCCGGCGAATATCTGCACCTGCTGAATCACGGAGATATCTTACCTCGCGTGGCGTCGGCACGCCGCTGCGCCGTGTGACACCCTGCGAATCGAGCATTGACTCGTTCCAATAATGCAGAAGAGGGATGCTCCTGCCATCGCTCATTTCAATAGCGGGGACAAGCCACTGGACCCAGGCACAGAGCCCACTCTGCTGATCGCAGCTCAAGTGCCATGGATCGTGTAGCGAAAGACCCAACCCATAGCGTTTCCCTACCCATTCATCAAGTTCACCAATTGTACTATCGAGAAACTGTCCTGTCGTTGAGTTAAAGGCACCATAGAGTGGGGCATATGTATAGAACGTATCCCGCAATGGGTTTTCGTAAGGATTTTTGACCATACTCGAATCGCTTCCCATGGCTAAGTAGCCACGACGAAATGGCAAGTAGAACCGTCCCTTCGAGAGGACAAAACCTCCACCTGGATGGAATGTTCCTTCTGCACAGTACTCACCAGTACAGTATGTCCTTGTCATCGGCTTAAACTCCGCACCGGCACATCTTCCCCACCCAGGTGGGCAATAGCTCAACAAGTAGTATTTTTTATCAATACCTTTCTCTTCTTTACTGTAGTAACAGACATAGGAGAGAACATTGATCGTCCAGAGAATGCTATCAGACCATACTGGCTGGGCGAGGCTCGACCATAAATAACGAGACACATAATGATACGTAGAATCCGGCACATACCACGATGATCCTCGGCATCCAACAGTATCTCCCCGCAACTCAATTTCATGTTTACCCTCAGGTAGTTGGTATATGCGAACAGAATACCGATGAAAGTCCATTGCAGCGAACCACTTGCCATTACCCGAAATTGCTGGACCGAAGAGCGGACCGACCGCGAGGGTACTATCGTCCTGGAGCGGTACTACTTTGCTGACGTTCGCCATAGAGCATGAAAGGTGGGAGCGTCCGACGCTTTCAGCAATAAAAGGCTTTGCGGTGGTGCGCATGAACTTCTTCGAAATCATAGGGGCAGTGCTCCGCTCAAGCGAATCAAGCAACCGCGGTAGGTCATTCCCGCTTGGGACGGATTCCACCGGCGCCCACCACCAGAGCGTCCCTGTGGAATCCCAGATCGTCAGGAGAGGAAACCCGATGTCCCACGCTTTGATTGATTTGAGCAGCTTCCCATCTGCATCAATGACTGCCGGAATGCCCCAACGATTTTCCCGAACGTATGCTGCATCAGCCCAGTACCGTCTCCCACGAACGATCACGCTCAGCGAGCCGCGAAAGTTTGACTTTCGGAATTGCTCGACTCGTGTACGAATAAGCGCTTCACCCCAGACAAACGAGCGGGGCATGGGAACAAGAAAAATCCCATGGAATCGCCCTTTCGCATTGAGTCGCTCAAGATGCCGTTGAATCGCTTCCGACTTGCCAGAAAACGGGTACACGTATATGACATCGGTGAATTCCTCATCGCTCTGCGCAATGAGCGCACAAACACTCACCATCCACAGGAGGAAAACAATGTTCAATTTCGTCGCCATAGTGTAATCCTTCAGAAGTCCAACAGAAAATTGTGTAGGCGGTGCCGCCGCCAGAGCACCGCCTACAAGCATCTTCTCATGGAAGCATGACGTACGCTTCCGTGCCGTCTGGATTGGTGCCGAGAAAGAGACACTCCGATTGGAACGTTGGGATGCCGAGGTCATAAGTTGTCACCTGATCCGGAAATGGACCAGAGGGATAGACATTTGGGATGACCTCTGCACACACTCGATCGCAATCGCCCACACAGTAAATACGCCCAGTGTTCACCTCGTACATTCCTCTGCATCCCCGAAGTTTAACCGTGTCAGCCAACCCAACGCTTGGCAACAAGGACGCCAGCGCAATGACCACTGGCAGGACGATCCGCAACGACATGGTTTGACCTCTGACAATTGGTGAAACAACTCATTTTTCCGCCTCTCCGTGCTGGTGCGGCTGGCAGCCGGCTCCATGACACTCACACAATCAGCCAGCGCCGCACAGTCTGCCTGTTGCGCTCGTGCATGCAACCCTGCCACAGCACGAAGATGGCGGCAACTTGCAATATCCTGAGCGTTCTGCGAAACGAATCGCACAATTGTGTGTGCGTTTCCATTCCCCATGTACTCGAAATCGGCAAATTGTGACATGCTGCCGAAAAAAAATTTCGTGGGTAGAGCGATTGCCTTTTCCATCGTTACTCCAAAGCATACCAAACGAGAGTTGTTGCAGTTGGCCCTTGGTAAAGGACCGCCACACGATTACCAAATGTAGCAGGTATAGCATTCACGATTGTTTGTCCGCTTTCGATGTTCGCTGGGAGACTCCATTCACCGTTGAATGAGGCATTGGTCAAGTGATACTGTTGGAGTATTGCATAGCATACATCGCCGTCGAGCGGATACCCGCGTTTTTTTACTTTCCAGAGCACGTAACATACTGTATCTGCAATCCACAATCTCTGTATTGTTGCACCGGCAGAGTCGTAGAGAGCAGTGTAGTGATTTGCCGTTGGGGTTGGCTCAGGGCTGGCTGGGCGGAGCATCGTTTCCGTCCAGTAATACTTGAGCGGTATTCTCTTGCCATTACTTAATTCCAGGCACGTATCGAGCCACTGTATCCATGCACAGAGAGAGCCGTCGTTGCGACAAGCGAATGACCGGATTGTATTGTAGAGATACCCTGTTGCATAGTGATGGGAAATTTGTCTATTGAGAGTACCAAATGTCTTTCCGGTATGCCATCCAGTTGACAAGTTAAATGCTCCATAGAGCGGCGCATAGTGGTAGAATTCATCAGCACGCGGATTGTTCGCTGGTGGCGATGTATCACCGGATACCGATGGATAACCGCGATGAAAGGGATAGCACACCATGTCCCCTGCAACAACATATCCACTACCAGGGTGATAGATTCCTGATAAGCAAAAACAATCCGTACACTCTCCTACATAAGGGGATAACTGAAGCTTGGTACCTCCTGCAATTCTGTAAAACGGTGGCTCATACTTTAGAAGGTAAGATTCTTTGTTGATTCCGAGATATTGGGATGGTCCAATATCTGCATTGTGAATGTACCCATAAAGATGATGCACGTAGAGCGTCGTATCAACAAAGTATGGGAACTGTGCCTGTGCAATCAGCATCCGCTTTGCTTGAGCCGATATTGTATCGGGATACCACCATGAAAGTTTGTAGCATACAGACGTATCGCCCTTTATAATTGCATGCTGATGTCCATTCATAAGGTCGTAAATACGCACATAGAAGTATGTTTGATCCATCACTGCAAGCCAGCGTCTATCTGATGAAAGCACGGGATCCCGAACGCTACCCACACACATAACGCTATCATCTTGGAGCGCTACGGAAGATATTCGCTTCGGCATCCTCCAGTTCCTATCAGGAGTTTCATATCCTACCGTCAATGCGCTTGACTTTTCTGGGAGAGGATCAGCCAATGCATCTAACTCTACTGATTTTCTCGTACCGTTCCTACACTCACGCAAAATCATCTCCAAGCTCGTCATATCTAATGTGCTTGTACCCAGTACATGCCGATACAAACATATACCATTTGTGTCCCAAACCGTAAAATGTGGATTATGTATCGGCTTTATCCTCGCAGCTTCCAGCAGCCTTCCCGACGTATCAATGTACACTCTCGCCAGCCAGCGTTGCCTTCTTACATACTCAATGTCTGCATAGTATCTCCTCCCACGAACCACGACGGTAATTGTACCATCAAATCCCAACGTCTGCAGCTGGCTAATTGTTTTCGCAACTAAGGCTTCGCCATAGATAAACGCACGGGGGCGTGAAATAAAGAACACAACATGAATTGGTGTGGCTGTACCATGACCACTGACAAACGACTTCATGATAGGACTTGATATTACGATGCTATTCCTGAGTGAATCAGTGTAGATGTGCTCAACGGCTGCTGCAGAAGAACAGAGCAAAGACAGAGTAAAAGCTACGCTCAGCACATTCATTTGGTTGTACATTGACCTATCCCATGTAGTGGACAAGAAAGGTAGAGGGGAGCCGTATCGGCTCCCCTGCTACTCAAGGCAATTCAACGAAGAACCCGTTCCCATCGGATGCTGGCATGATGTACCGGCACTGCGATTCAAATGATGGATCACCATTCGAATCAAAAAGAACGAGACGGTCAGGATAATCACCACCGTACACACCGAGTTCACAGAGAGCACAGATTCTCGAACAATTCCCTTCGCACTTGACTAAGCCCGGTTCATGAGGCGGTGCTGCCCAACAGCCATAGCCCGCCGGGTTAGTTGATTTGCGTGGCTCTGCTTGCAACTCAGACTGCCACAAGGAGAAGATAAGAGCAATGAGCAAGATGAACATGGTAATCACCATTATTAGTGAAACAACTTTGCACGACTTTCCGAGCCGTTTATCGCAACGATTCGATTGTAAATACACTTGTCACCGCTGATCCATTCGGCCCCATCACTTGCCAGTAGTACATCCCAGAATGCAGTGGCGGTACTGGGACGTGAATCACACGTTCGCCTACCACAGGCTGCGGAGTAACGACCGTTGCAATTACTCGATCCTCTTGACCACGATTCCGCTCCAATACGCGAACTGTCAAGGGAAGAGGGATTTTGACACGGCATGTTACATCGAGCGTCGAAGAAGCAGCATTCCATGTTGCGTTGACATTGTCGAATACGAATGCGTATCGGCCAAGCGCTTGGCGTTTTCGAAAGTCTGCTCCTTTGAGGGACTCCTGCACAACTTCAGGGAGAATGAACTTCGCAGTTGTATCGGAACAGGAATGCTCTACTGTCCCCATGAGAAGACCGTTGGCGTCGAATAACCGCAGGGACCACCCGTTGGGAACAGATTCATCGCATACAAGCGGTGTAAATGATAGTGACACCCAACCTGATAAGTACCCAATTTGGCGTTTGTTGCTAACTCCCAGTGGGCCTTCGCAGATCGAACCGTCACACTCGTGCCGCGTTTCCCAGTCATACCGTCCATCCCCATCACGATCTTCAAGGACCTGCCAGCCCCATCCGCCATTTGGTCCGGGGCACTGCCATTGGTACATCTGTGGCTTTGCTGGTTCAGCAACAAGAACGCTGGCAAACAGCGCTAATGCAAAGGTTATTGACCAGAGTTTCATTTTGGAATGCCAAGTTAGTGGTACATAACAAACGGAACGAATTCTGGCTTTTGTCCTGCTCGATGGATCGCGAGCAGATAAACACCCGATGGCAGGCTATCAGAGAGTCGTAGTACATACGTTTCACCATCCTTCCGTGCTTCGAGGGTCAGTGGTTCGATCCTTCGCCCATTTTTGTCATACACATCAATCTTTACCACCGCTTCTGCATTCGTGATCAAGAGTTCTCCTGTAGTCGGATTTGGGAAAATGCGCGCTTGGGAAGTTTCAGCTTCGTTGCTGCTCTGAGCTATCACCGGTGGTGCAGAGTAAACCACATGTGGTGTAGTATCTCCGCACCTCTGTATCACCGATGCCAGTAATGAAGAATCACGGTCGAAGAGATCAAGCTGTCACTGCCAGCGTCCGTCTGCACATTGCCAAGAAGTAAACGCGATACTGAAGACTTCATCAACAATATTCCCAATCGGATTTGCAACGGACTGGATCGGTTGAGAACAGAGCGAGCCATCACATCGCTTCACTGTAACCCAATCGTACACGCCATCACAATTGCGGTCCTCTTGAACTGACCATTCGTAGCCACCACCCGGACACGGAAGTGTGATAATTGTCGGAGGTCGGCAGTTGTTCTCATTCTGGAGAATTGCCTTCGCACCTGTCTCGCCAGCCTGAAAGGATACGACGGATGCAAGAACAAGTGCAGCAACACACAGTTTACGCAACATGGTTGTCTCAAAATAGCAGTGAAATATCCTGATTTTTCCGCCTCTCCGTGCTGGTGCGGCTGGCAGCCGGCTCCATGACACTCACACAATCAGCCAGCGCCGCACAGTCTGCCGGTTGCGCTCGTGCATGCAACCCTGCCACAGCACGAAGATGGCGGCAACTTGCCACATTCGGTTCGCTTTGCCAACCTGAGCGCACAATTGTGTGCGCGCTTCCATATCCCATGTACTTGAAATCGGCAAATTGTGACACGCTGCCGAAAAAATTTTTGCCCCCCTGGAAGAGGCTGCTGGTAGCTCAACGCGCGGAGTGTATTTTCGCCTTGCGGTATGGTATCTTGGAGTGCCAAGTCATGTCTGATGACAACTGCACAACTAGACGGTGGAACGCGCTTTACCGCCTGATGATGTCTCCTGAACACTACCGGAGGATCTACAGCGCCGTCCACTACGCATGGCGGTCATTCTGGTCCCACATACTCCCCGAAGATTGGGTTCGAATTGGCGTCTATGTCGGGATCGAGAATGCAACTCACTCTATAGCGCAACATTCCATGATCGAATGCCCGCACGAGTGCTGCATGCATGACTTTGCGCAGTGCCCCAACGTTTCCTGCCCCCTTTTGCAGTTCCTCGTTTCCGAATGCATCAAGGCAGCACGCTCATATCTGTCGAATCAAGTAACACCTCACTACCGACGAGTTCACTACGAGACAGACTTCCACGCTGAACTCACATGCTCGCCAAACGCTGAAGTAGCGATGGATATCCTCTTGATCTCTGAAGCGCTCGGCAAGCTTTCCCAATGCGATCAGTACATTGTACGAGAGTACTGCAGCGGCAAAAGTTTTGCCGAAATCGCAGTACATGTCGGAATGAAGGTTGACGCTGTCCGCCAACGCTACTATCGCACAATCGCAAAACTCCGCAGAATGCTTGGTGTCGCCCCCCCCCCCCCCCGCAGGGGCAACTCTGACAGTGCGTAGCATTGATGCTGCTGGTTGAGCGTTCACTCGCAGCGAACAGAACGCACTACGGCATCAGGCAGAACTACCGCGCTTCTGAGCGGAGCGCCAGTTGCTGTAGGTCGCTGAGCGTAAGCCGCCGCCCACCGATGAACCGTTTGTGGTAGTACGTGCTTTCCAGCGAGGAAATTGTCACTCCATACCGTGAGCTGGCATGCGCAAAGAGATTGTCACCCAAGTAAATCCCCACGTGCGATACCCACGCATGGCTGCGGGTGTGGAAGAACACAAGGTCGCCGAACTGAAGGTCTTCGATGTGCTGCACTTGTTGTCCGTAGGCATATTGTTCCTGCGCTGTTCTGGGGAGGAGCGCAGCTGCACACGTGCGGAAGAGTGTTTGAATGAATGCTGAGCAATCGATTCCATCGGCGCTGCTACCGCCAAAGCGGTATGGCCGCCCAAGCCAATCCATGATGAATTCCATCACTTGACGCTGGGAAAGCCCGGAGGGTGGTTGTTCGCCGTCCACGTATGCCATCCAGAGCGTGCGAATTGTTGTGATGTCAACGGGGACATCGTCTTCGCGGGCGACCTCGTCGGCATCGTCGCCATCGAGGATTTGCCCCTCGTGGAGTCCAGCAAGAGTTTGCAGCGTCGGCGATGCCTGCGACGAAAGTAGCTCGAGTGCAAGCTGTTTGCCCTGAGTATTTCGCTGCAACCGTGCCGATGCACGGCGTTTTGCTCCTTTTTTCTTGGTGCTGTGTCCAGCGATCGCTGGTTCGGTCATCCACAGCACAGTCAGCGCAATGGTAATCCAAAACCACAATGTAGCTCGCATACGCAAGCCCTCCGATCGAAACGGTGAAACATACGCTGTTCTTGGTCGCGACCAGCGCTGGGCTTGGTCACGTGTTACCGGCTCACCGCGCCATCGCCTGCTTCTCTGCAGTGACGCTACGGCAGCCGTAACAACAGGTGGTCAGTTGCTCGGTGCGATGCGGACGCGCTCAAGCACTAACCGATCGAGAGGGTCAACGGTCAACCCTTCGACAAATCCATGCACCAGGCGGACAATGCGACCGTGGAAGAGGAAAATCCAGGGTGCGTCCCCGACGACCTGTCGCTCGAGCAGTCCGAAGAGCTGGGAGCGCTGCGCTGGATCGGCGGTAGCGATTGCTTGCCGGTAGAGGTCGTCAGCGGTCGCGTTGCGGTATCGCGTGGTGTTCGGTCCACGTGGTGCAATGTTGGCACTATGGAAAAGAGCAAGGAAATTTTCCGCGTCGGGGTAGTCCGCAATCCAGCTCGTTCGCCAGAGTGCGATTTCGCCGTTGCGGACCATCGAGAGCAGCCGGGGGAAATCCACCTGCTGCAGCTCGACACGGACGCCGAGTTCTGCCCATTGTTCCTGAACAGCCTCGGCAATCGAAAGCGTTCGCGAGCTTGTGCTAATGACCAATTGCAGCTCCGGCAGGCCCTGGCCATGGGGATAGCCAGCCTGTGCCAAGAGCGTCCGTGCTCGTTCTCTGTCGTACTGATAGCATGCGCCCGAATATCCTGCCAGCGGTGGCGGTAAGACCCCGCGTGCTGGATAAGCCATCCCCCGCAGAACGTAACGCACAATCCGTTCGCGGTCAATCGCGTAGTTGAGCGCCTGCCGCAGCAGTTGCGATCGTGCCAGCGGGCTCTCACGCCCTGCAGGGAGCGTCGTATCGAGCAGAATACCGTAATATTCCGTGCTCAATGCCGGTGCTGACAGCAAGCGATACTTCCCAGCGTACTCGCTTGCGAGCTGACCCTGCTGGTCCAGCAGCACGTTTGCAAACGCTGGATCGAGACTTGCGAGCATCGCGTAGCGTCCGCGCCGAAACTCAGCGAATTCTGTTCGCTGATCCCGAACGAACTCGATACGAACGGCGCGAAGATACGGAAGTCGGGTGCCATGTTCATCGCGACGCCAATATCGCTCGTTCCGTACCAGCACCAGTTCCCGATCTGGTTTCCACCACCCAAAACGAAACGGGCCTGTCCCCACTGGATGCTCGCCAAACCGATCGCCGTAGTATTCGACCGCCTCCCGAGGCACAACCCATGCATAGGGCATTGCCAGAAGCTGCAGAAACGGTGCAAATGGCTCGATGAGCTCGAACTCGATCGTCGTGTCGTTGGGTACCCTGATACCCTCGCAATGCGCAGGACGTTCTCCGCGACGTGTTGCGTCATGGAAAGCTCGTGCGCCTCGAATTCGGTTGAGGAATACCCACAGTCCCGGCGATCGCGTCCGCGCATCGAGGATGCGCTCGATGGAATAGCGAACATCCCACGCCGAGCAGCGGCGCGTCCGTTGCTGGCCGAAGCAGGGATCTTCGTGGAACCAGACGTCGTTGCGGAGGACAAAGCGCCAGCGCCGAAGTCTGCTATCGCTGCTCCACCATTTAGCAAGCGCCGGAACAATCTGCAATGCAGTATCGAAATCTACCAGACCGCTGTAGAGCTGTTGTCCTGCCCACCAAGCTGCTTGATAGCTTGCCTGTGCTGGGTCGAGCGATGCTATACCACTCGGCTCGTTGTACACGAAGACATCGGCTGGGTGTGCCTGCTGTCGCGTGCAGCCGGCAATCCACCCAGCCACAGCCACTATCAGTACAAAGCAAGCAAGCCGAACGGTCAGCACTTAGAGTGCAGCAGTGACCTTCAGTACATCGCGCACTTCCGGCTCGACGTAGCTGGCGAACTGTTCGAAGTTTTGTTCGAAAAGCCCGACCAAGTAGCGTGCTTTGTCGTCGTATGCGTTGGGATCTGCCCAGGTATTGCGAGGATTGAGGATGTCACTGGGGACACCATCGCATGTCGTTGGAATGGAGAGCCCGAAGAATGGCTCGGTGACAAACTCGACGCCCTCGAGCTTACCGTTCAACGCCGCGTGCAGGAGCGCTCGAGTGTAGGCAATTTTCATCCGACTTCCGACGCCGTAGGGTCCTCCGCTCCAACCAGTGTTGACAAGCCAAACCGTCGCGTTGTGCTTGAGCATCCGCTCACGGAGCATGTTCGCATAGACCGATGGATGATGCACCATAAATGGCGCGCCGAAGCAGGTTGAAAACGTTGCCGAAGGCTCTTTGACGCCCGCTTCCGTACCGGCAACGCGCGCTGTGTAGCCCGATAGGAAATGGTACATCGCCTGCTCGGGTGTCAGTCGCGCAATCGGTGGCATGACGCCGAAGGAATCGCAAGTGAGGAAGAAAATGTTCGTCGGATGGCCAGCACGGTTTTCGGGTACGATGTTCGGGAGAAAATCCCGTTTATACGATGCTCGCGTATTCTCGGTGATGCTTTGATCGGCAAGGTCAATGCGACGCGTCTCGGGGTCATAGACGACGTTTTCGAGGATTGTACCGAACGTTCGCGTCATTTGATAGATCAGTGGCTCTGCTTGGGGACTTAGGTTGATGACTTTGGCATAGCAACCGCCTTCGAAGTTGAAAATGCCATCGTCGCTCCATCCATGTTCATCGTCCCCAATGAGAGGGCGTTCGGGGTCGGTTGAAAGCGTCGTCTTCCCCGTACCGGAAAGTCCGAAAAAGAGCGCAACATCACCTTTTTCACCAACGTTCGCCGAACAATGCATCGGGAAGACACCCCGCAATGGAAGCACATAGTTCAGTATGGTAAAGACTGATTTCTTGATTTCCCCACCGTAGTGGGTACCGCCGATGAGCACCATACGCTGCTCGAAGCTGAGCAGAATGAATTTGTGCGACGCTGTCCGGTCAATTTCCGGCTGTGCGTGAAAGTTGGGAACGTGGATGATGGTAAAATCTGGTTTGAACGCTTCGAGTTCATCGTCGGCAAGCTCGATGAACATGTTCTTTGCAAAGAGACTATGCCAGGCATGCTCGGTGATGACACGGACACCATAGCGATACCGCTCGTCGGCGCCAACCCAGCAGTCGTGGACGTACACGTCACGCCCTTGGAGGTATGCAA
Source organism: Candidatus Kapaibacterium sp. (assembly GCA_026003495.1). GTDB lineage: Bacteria > Bacteroidota > Ignavibacteria > Kapaibacteriales > NICIL-2 > NICIL-2. The sequence goes on from BPHK01000001.1 coordinate 1,813,707, forward strand.
AGACGCGGTGTTTGATTTGCTCGAATGCCTCAGGCGGAAAGGGACGGTTGACCTTACCCCACCAGACGTGTTCTTTGGTCGAAGGCTCTTCGACGAGGAATTTATCGTTTGCACTCCGCCCCGTGTTCGGTGCTGTCATGCAGAGTAACGCACCGTGCTCGGAAATCTCAGCTTCCCCAAGGATCACGGCGTGCTCATAGAGCTCTGCTACTGAGCAGTTGCGATTGATTTCGCCCAAACCGACAAGCCCCACATTGGCAAGCTCGGATCGAAGCGCTTCAGTGGCAATCATGCCGAAAAGTCGAGAAAGTGAAACACAACGCATTACAAACTTACAGCATATTTGCACCGTACAACCATTGCATCAACGATGCCTGCATCGAATCAACCATCAACGCGAAAGGAAGAGCACGTCCGGCTCTGTACGGAGGAAGACGTCCGTTACCGCACGAAGACAACCGGATTGGAGCGTTACGACTTCGACTACGTTGCGCTGCCGGAGCTCGATTTCGAGGAGGTCACGCCGCAGACGACGTTCCTTGGACACACGCTTCGACTTCCGCTTATCGTCTCCTGCATGACCGGTGGCTACCACGGCGCAACCGCTATCAATGCTGCACTTGCGCGCCTGTGTCAACGGTGGCAGCTGGCAATGGGTCTTGGCTCGATGCGCTCTCTCTTGGAAAGCCACCAGCAGCTCGAAAGCTTCCGTATCGCCCGTGACCAGGCACCCACGATCCCGATCATTGCCAACATCGGCGCATCCCAACTTACGCGGGATGTTCAAGCTGGGGATCTCGAATCGCTAATAGACCTTGTCGGAGCAGACGCGCTCACAATCCATCTCAATCCACTGCAAGAGCTGTTACAGCCCGAAGGCACACCCCACTTCCGCGGCGTTCTCGCAGCAATCGAGCAGCTTGTATCCGTACTGCCAGTACCGATCATCGTCAAGGAAGTTGGAGCGGGCATTTCCGGTCGGGTTGCCGAGTTGCTCCTTGGCGCTGGCGTTCGATATGTTGATGTAGCCGGAGCAGGCGGTACGAGCTGGGCAGGCGTTGAACTCAAACGCGCAACACCCGATGTTGACAGTAACCCTCTTGCAGAGCTCTGGGACTGCGGGATACCGACTGCCGACTGCATCGTCGAGGTTGCAGCGTTGCGATCGAGCTACGATTTTACGCTGATTGCCTCAGGCGGCATAGCAAGCGGATTCGATGCAGCAAAAGCAATCGCGCTCGGTGCAGATCTTGTCGGTGTGGCACGTCCGCTGTTGCAAGTCTATCAAGATGGCGGTGAAGAAGCGCTCGAACGGTACATTGCCAATTGGGAACTCCAACTCCGCGCAGCTCTGTTCGTCAACGGCGCCCGAACTGTATCCGACCTTCGGAGGGTGCGGTTGCGCCCCCGTTCGCCCAATCACAACCGATAATCTCGATGGAACATCACTACCGCAATACGATTGAGCAAGCAATTGCAAGAGCACTCGACCGTACCGAATTGCCTCCGATCCTCGATGAGCCTGTCCGCTACGCGCTTGCCAGTGGCGGCAAACGTCTTCGGCCATTGATTACTCTCTTGGCTGCTGAAGCCTGTGGGAGTTCGTCTGCCGATGCTGCGCCAGTTGCTGCTGCGATCGAAATTCTCCACAACTTTACGCTCATCCACGACGACATCATGGATCGCTCGCCACTGCGACGCGGCCGACCAACAGTTTATCGAGCCTGGGACGATGCAACGGCAATTCTCGCAGGGGATACGATGATGGGTATTGCCTACCGATTGCTCACCGAGCATTACCCTGCGGAGGTCTGCCAGCACCTTGTGGCGGAGTGCTCTTCAGCATTTGTAGAAGTGTGCATCGGCCAAGCCGAGGATATTGCATTCCGCACAATGCCATCGGTAACGATGGATGACTACCTCCGCATGATCGGACGCAAGACCGCTCGGCTCTTTGCGACTGCAGCAGTTGCAGGGGGAATTGTCGCTCGAGCGTCGCACGATGTGCTCGCTGCACTCCGCACCTATGGTACAGCACTCGGCATGGCATTCCAAATCCGAGACGATGTGCTCGATCTCTTTGGTTCCCCAGAGTTCGGCAAAGAGCTTGGGCAAGATCTGCGCGAAGGGAAGAAGACCTTCCCCACCTTGAGCGCTGCTGCCCATGCAACTGATCCCAATGATCTCGCCGCATTTGCAGCGTACTTCGCTGGCACTCCACCAACGGACAGCGAAGAAATCACGCAAATGAGAGAACGGTGCCGTCGGCTTGGTGCGCTCGAACATGCCGAGTCGCTCATCGCTCACTATCTCTCCACTGCAAACGCCGCGTTAGAATCGCACTTGCCACCAACTTCTGCACGTGATAGACTCTGCGCTCTGGCACATGCAACGCGCAATCGGCACCTGTAGCGCCATTCCAGTAGGTTCCATACACAGGCGGCACAATGCGAAGTGCATTGTGCCGCACGCTAACGCTATCGCTCGAGAAGGGGCTTAGGACTCAATTTCCGTTTCGAGGTTTTCGATGTCGTCGGGCTGCTCTTCGCGGTTGTTGAGCATGTCGTAGAGATAGCCGAGCTTTTTCCGCAGGTGCAGAACGGCATACCGCTTCCGCGCAAGAAGCGTATTGATATTGACGCCGGTTGCTTCGCTCATCTCTCGGAAGGAGACGCCTTCGAACTCATTTTTTTCGAAGACTTCGCGCTGTTCAGGCGGAAGCTCGGCAAGCCCTTTTTGAACTTCCTCCCAAATCGTCTTCCGAAGGAGTTCTGTGTCGGGCGAGTAGCTTTCGTCGGCGATGAAGTTCTCGAACGACTCGACCCCCTCATCCACCTGAGAAGGCGTGAGCATGTCCGAGAACGCATCGGTCTTTTTCTTTCGATACGAGTCAATGATGCGGTTACGCACAGCAGTGAATACCCACGACGCGACGTTTTCGATTGGTTTGTCCACCGTCTGCGCTGCAGCAAGAACATTCGCGAACACATCGTGGAGGATGTCTTCGGCTTCTTCTTGCGTCTTGACCCGCTGTCGGATAAAGCCAAGTAGCTTTTTCCGATCGGTGCGGTAGAGTTGTTCGAGTTGCTTGGTCAGGTCCATTGCTGGCTCCTTTCGATCAAATGTGGCACTTCCGTAGATGCGCTCTCGCGAGCGCGAAATGGTCACCGTTTGGTCATGCCACGTATCTCCATTGGGTCGTTGAACAACTTCAGTTTCAATAACACGCCTGCGCGCCATTTTGTTTCGTGGGGTCGTTGAATTCCTGAGATGGCCAGAAGATTCTGTGCCAGAAAACCATTGCCACGCGAAGTCAGACAATTAGACGCATCCAAACGCCATGCGTTGACAATAGCGATGTCACTTCGGCACTGTGAGCATTGGGATTTGGATACCAAAGCGCTCAGCATTCGCCCGCGCGCGCTCGTACCCGGCATCTGCATGGCGCAGGATACCAGTCAGTGGATCATAGGTCAGAACTCGTTCGAGTCGGCGTGCAGCGTCGGGTGTACCATCGGCAACGATGACCATACCGGCATGAAGTGAAAGGCCAATTCCCACCCCACCACCATGATGGAACGACACCCACGTCGCACCGCCAATCGCATTGAGTGCGAAGTTGAAGTACACCCAATCGGCAATTGCATCCGATCCATCGAGCATGGCTTCTGTCTCGCGGTATGGCGAAGCAACCGAGCCGCAATCAAGGTGATCGCGGCCGATGACAATCGGGGCTTTGACCTGTCCGCTTCGGACAAGGTCATTGAAGAGCAACCCTGCTTTTGCACGTTCGCCATAGCCAAGCCAGCATATCCGTGCAGGCAGCCCCTGGTAGCGGATGTGCGACTGTGCGCTCCGAATCCAGCGGTGGAGGTGCTCGTCGTGTGGGAACAGGTCCATAATCGCTTCGTCGGTGACGCGAATATCCTCCGGATCGCCGCTGAGGGCAACCCAACGGAACGGACCCCGCCCATCACAGAATTGCGGACGAATGAACTCTGGCACGAATCCGGGAATATCGAAGGCATGCTCGACATTGCCGTAGTCGCGTGCAATGCCGCGAATGTTGTTCCCGTAATCGAAGACAACTGCCCCCCGATCCTTGAATGCCAACATCGCACGCACATGCTCGGCGATCGAGGTATATGCACGACGCAAGTACTCTGCTGGATCGCTCCGACGGAGTTGATCGGCTTCCGCTTTTGTCAAGCCGGCAGGGTAGTACCCATTGAGCGGATCGTGTGCTGCAGTCTGATCAGTGACAACATCGGGTGTGACTCCACGGCGGACAAGCTCAGGATGAATTTCTGCTGCGTTGCCGACAAGTCCGATCGAAATCGGCTGCCCTGCAGCTCTATGCTCCATCAAAAGTGTCAACGCCTGGTCGAGGTCGTACATCTTGTGTTGGCAATACCCATCTCGGATGCGACGGTCAATGCGTTCTTCGTCAATTTCCACACAGAGGATCGCTGCTTCGGCGATCGTGGCTGCCAAGGGCTGAGCGCCACCCATTCCGCCCATCCCTGCAGTCAGGACAAACCGCCCACGGAGCGTCCCACCGAAGTGCTTGCGCCCGCACTCGGCAAATGTTTCGTAGGTACCCTGGACAATCCCTTGCGTGCCGATATAAATCCAGCTGCCAGCAGTCATCTGCCCATACATCGTCAAGCCCAGCGCCTCCAGTCGCCGGAATTCATCCCACGTTGCCCATTTCGGCACCAGATTCGCGTTGGCGATGATTACTCGCGGCGCATCGGGATACGTTCGAACCACACCGACCGGTTTGCCGGATTGAACCAAGAGCGTTTCGTCTTCGTCCATCGAGCGAAGCGTCGCGCAGATTGCCTCGAAGCACTCCCAGTTACGTGCAGCTTTACCACTGCCACCGTATACGACAAGCTCGGCAGGACGCTCAGCATTCTCCGGATCGAGATTGTTCTGGATCATCCGGTAGGCTGCTTCGAGCTGCCAATTTTTGCAGTGCAGCGTTGTGCCTCGCGGTGCGCGAATTGTACGCTCCATTACCGTCATTGCTCGTTCTTCCGCGTTGATGTATCGGACTCCGTCATGTTTTCTGCAATGTGCCGCAAAAGATTCCAGGGGTAAATTCCAGTGTCGTGGCCATCGGCCCACTGAGCACGAACGCCGTAGTTACCGACCGGCTCAAGTGCAACGAGCTCGTTCATGCCAGGCGCAAATTGAACAAGTGGCACTAGCACCGCTGTTCCAAACACCTGCTCACCCTTGCAGTACGCGCATGGGCAGTTGCGGCGCAGTACCTCCAGGGGAATTACGGCGTTCAATCCATCACCCCAGACAATACGGAGCGTGGCAGCATCGAGCCGTTCAATACGCGTCGGGCGGTCGAAGGTTGTCGCCATAGTGCAGTGTTACAAAAATCGTAAATTCCAGTGCAATTTGCACCGACATTTGCGATGAGTATCATTCAACGTATCGTTGTGCTCGGGCCATTTCCGCGTGGCGTGCATTGCATCACAAAGACAATTACCGAGCAACTCCCAGAGCTGCACCAAGTCGACTACGGTATCGCGCACCTTTTTCTGCAGCATACCAGCGCCGCACTGACTCTTGGAGAGAACACCGATCCAGACGTCCGAGCTGATCTCGGTGAACATCTCGAGCGGCTTGTGCCGGACGACGTACGCCTGTACCGCCACAGCATCGAAGGTGCCGATGATGCATCCTCGCATATCAAGAGCGTCCTCGTTGGTGTAAGCCTTTCGATCCCGATTCGCAATGGCGCGCTGGCGCTTGGTCGGTGGCAGGGCATCTACCTGTGCGAATTCCGGGAGCGCGCTGGCAAACGCTCAATCGTGGTAACGATCCTTGGCAAAAGTCAATGACTGCGCTCGGCACTATCGTGCGTTTTATCGAGCAGATTAGCAAGTGCCTGCTCGATTTTGCTGTACCGTGGCGATGCATGCTCTGCGGAGCAGTCTTACCCCCCACCACGCAGTGGCACTACCTCTGCCGGCAATGTTTCGATAGTCTTCATCCAGCACCTTCGCCGCAACAGTTACTGGCCATTGCCCTGGAGCACAGCGGCGATCTCGACGATTGCCCGCTGTCGTTGGTCATAGCACGCTGGAGTGCAGATCCGCGGCAGGCAGGACTCTTCCGCTTGATCTACGCACTCAAGTACTACGGCTACTGGCAAGTTGGCGTCGAATTGGGCATCGAGCTCGGAGCAGCAGTACAGTTGGTTGCACCCACGCGGTACGACGCGATCGTTCCGGTCCCAATCCATCCTGCCCGGCGGCGTGAACGTGGCTACAACCAAGCCGATGCCATCGCTGAAGGAGTGCGGCGCGTCCTCCGGATTCCAGTATTATCCGATGCCATCCGCCGAACCCGCTACACGCAAAGCCAAACGACGCTCTCTGCAAGAGAACGCCGCACCAATACCGAAGGAGCATTCGGTCAAGGCTCGCAGGCAGCCCGGCTGCAAGGCGCTACAATTTTGCTGGTTGATGACGTCTTCACCACCGGCTCGACTCTCCGGAGCGTCGCTACTTGTGCGCTGGAGCTTGGAGCCGCACGTACCGACGCCGCAACGCTCGTTGCAGCACGGCAATAACCAACAACGCGCGGACCATTACTGATGAAATTCCACATCGCAGTTGTTCTTGCTCTCCTTCTCCTGGGCCAGGCTAGCGCTCAGCTGCTGCCGTATGAGCGATATGAAAGCGATGGTATTCCACCCCACGTTTACCGAGAACGTCGCCAACAGCTCATAGCATCGCACACCGACCGTGCGGCAATCCTCCTCCTGAGCGCCGACGCGCGTAACCGCCAGAACGATGTTGACTACGAATACCGTCAGAACTCGAACCTTCTCTACTTGACTGGCTGCACTGAGCCACGCTGCGCATTGCTGCTGGTTCCAGGAGGATTTACCTGGAACGACACCCACTCGACTGAGCTATTCTTCATCGAACCACGCGACCCCGATCGCGAAACGTGGACTGGCATTCGTATGGGTCCGACCGAAGCCGAGCGTGTGCTCGGGCTACGGCCAGCGCTCGAGTATTCCGCGTTGAAAGAAGTGCTCGACTCCCTCCTACGCCATCGCGACACACTCTACATTGCCTCGGGACTGCCGACACCATCGGTAGAGCTTCCAATCGCCGGTACACGCATCAAGGTAGAGCAACTACTTCGCAATTGGCTTCACGAGCGTTTTCCGGGTTTGATCCTTCGGACGTCGCTTCGGACGCTCGCTGCAATGCGCGAAGTCAAAGACGCTCATGAGCTGCGGCTCCTCCAGAAAGCAATTGACATCACACTCGATGCGTTCGAGGCAACCATGCGCAATGCCAAGCCTGGCATGGCAGAATATGAACTCGAAGCCATCATGGAATATCACTTCCGCCGGGCTGGTGCAGAAGATGTTGGCTATCCGAGCATCGTTGGTAGCGGCACCAATAGCTGCATCCTCCACTACCAGACCAACCGCCGCACCACACGCACAGGCGACCTTGTCCTTGCCGACTGCGGTGCTGAGTACCGCGGCTACACCGCAGATATAACGCGGACATTCCCGATTAGTGGTCGTTTCTCGCCTGAGCAGCGGCAGCTCTACCTTCTCGTCCTCGAAGCGCAGGATTCTGCAATTGCCAGTGCAACCGTTGGTGCTCCATTCCGCGCGACCCATCGCGCCGCCGAATCAGTCATCGCACGTGGGCTGATGGAGCTTGGAATCATCGAATCCCCAAAAGAGGTTCGTCGGTACTTCATGCATGGCACATCGCACTACCTGGGACTCGACGTCCACGATGCTGGCACCTATGGCCCACTCCGCGCCGGAACAGTTATCACCGTCGAACCAGGGATCTACATTCCACCGGGCAGTCCCTGCGATCCAAAGTGGTGGAATATCGGCATCCGCATCGAAGACGACATCCTCATCACCGACAGCGGACCGGTGAATCTCTCGGCACGGCTTCCACGACATCCTGACGCAATCGAGGCATTGATGCACGCAAGCCCAGCAGCGCGGTGATAGATCTGTCTTCTCAAGATGGGCAACGTGCATCTGCAGGCATACACACGGTTATGCCTTCTCGGCAGTATCTCGCCGAGCGTACAACAATCGTACTGCATGGTCGAGGACATACTCTGCACAGACGCGCTTCGGAGCCGGTGCGTAGGAGTGACGAACCGCACGGTCGCCATCGAACGTCACGATCGTAATCGTGTTCAAATCTCCCTCAAACCCGCTATCGGGTGCATCGAGGGCATTGAGCACCGCAACATCGCAGCCGCGTCCACGAAGCTTGGCGATGCCATCGTCGAGCCGCTGTTGCTCCTCGAGTGCAAAACCGACAAGGACACCATCCGGTGGCTTAGCTTGCCCTAACGCAGCTAAAATGTCTGGAGTGCGGACGAGCTCGATGGTCATTCGATCGCCGATGTCGGCTCGCTTGAGCTTGCCTGGGCTGGGCGTTGCCGGCAAAAAATCTGCGACTGCTGCAGCTGCAATCGCGATACTCCACTGCCCTCGGTATCGCTGGGCTGCCTCGAGCATTTCGCGAGCTGATTCAACCTTGACAAGCTCGACTCCCTCCGGCGGATTGAGCGCAACAGGTCCGCTGACGAGGACCACACGTGCTTTCCTATCCCGGGCAGCTTCTGCGAGTGCGTACCCCATTTTGCCTGATGACCGGTTCGAAAGGAATCGCACTGCATCGAGCGCTTCGCGTGTCGGGCCAGCAGTGATGAGCACTGTGACGCCATCGAGTCGCCCCTGTTCTTCATGCATCAGCTGGGCAAGAGCAATCTCTGCTGTCAAACGATCCGCACGGACGGTTTCGTCCAGCGGGCGGCTCGAGAGGTACCGTGGTGCCTGGGTCGCCGCACGTGAGACCGCCGTCACCAGATGCTCGACGATCACTGAAGGCTCAGGCATGCGGCCAACTCCCCAGAGTCCACTGGCAAGCTCGCCTTCCTCCGGCGGAATAAGGGTCGCTCCATCGCGACGGAGCTGCTCGACATTGCGCTGCGTCGCAGGATGTTCCCACATTGTTGTGTCCATTGCCGGCGCAACAACAAGCGGCGTCGAGCGTGGCAGTGCGAGCGCCAGACAGGCAACAACTGAATCACACAAGCCATGCGCAAGGGAACCAAGCAAATGTGCGCTGCACGGAGCAATGAGCATTGCATCTGCCCAGTGTGCCCAGTGGATATGCCAGGAGCCGCCATGCTGAATCTGCTCATCGAACATCTCGAGCGCCACTGCTTCCCCGGAGAGATTCCCCAGCACCAAAGGTGAAACAAAGTGCCGAGCCGATGGCGTCATCGCAACACGAACGTGCGCGCCACACTGCCGCAGAAGACGGACCACCAGCGGCGCTTTATACGCAGCGATGCTACCACCGACGCCGAGAATGATCCGTTTACCGCGTAGTTGCTCCATCGCAGATGGTTCAGTTCCGATTGAGTGCAAAATAAACGTCCGCTGCTACAGCGAAGGTAGTCAGCGGACGTAAACTGCCGTTTGATTCCGCCCCGGGACAAGGAACACTGTTCTACGCTTCCGCCGATGGCTGCTCTGCATTGGGGCGCCACCAATGCAGTTTGTCATCGAACATCTCACGCATCGCCAGAAACGTTGGCTTCGGTATGCGATCGAACTCGCGACTCACCTCAAGCTTGATAGCCCGTGTTTCGTTGTCTTCCTCCCGCTCTGCCAAATCGTAGGTACGCGCAAGGTACTGGTTCCGAATCTGATCGTTGATCTGCCGTGCACGCAAGCCAAGTGCAACAATCGCTTCGTAGAGCGACCCTTGCGCCGATGCTTTCATCTTGACTTCGATCGGATTGACCAAGCTCATGTGGTTGATGCTCATCGCAGCATCGTAGCGAAGTGATACATTCCAAACTGGGTGCAAAAATACGGCAACGCTCCTGCGAACGTTCGACAACACACGATGCTTGCTCGATGGATTGCTTTGCTAAGTTTGCCCACGTGTTCTTGCTACTCCATTTCCATCCACAATGCGCTACATGCTCTCAGCCTACTCAGCGCTGCTTTGCTGCGCCCTGCTGTCTATCCCGTTTCATGCGCAAGCTCATACTCTTCGAAGTGTCAGCAGTCAGATTCAGCCTTGTGAGCATCCCCGCTTTCCGGAAGTAGCTACCTGGCTGAGCCGACGTCCCTACGATGTGCTGCGGTATGACCTAATTCTTGACTGGCGGGCTGCTCTCTCTGATAGTAGCCAACCCTCGCGAGAATATCGTGGCCTTCAAACAATCACTCTCCGATGTGATACCGCACAGCTTTGGGCAATCGAGCTCGACGCAGATTCAACACTGGTCGTAGATTCGATCAGCATTCATCGTTGGTATGCCACGAGCACTGAGCATCCTACTCCCCAGCGCACTGGCAATCGTCTATGGCTGCAGCTTGCCACTCCACTGAACCGGGACGATACTGCTGCTATCACGATCGCATACCGCAACCGTTCTGCATCTGCCGTACGCCAAGAGTTTTACGGTGGCTACAACCGCTACTGGCATGACGATTCTGGGAACGAGCTGCCTTCCCCGATTGCGTACACAATGAGCCAACCGAACAGTGCGCGACGGTGGATGCCCTGCTACGATCGCCCGTACGACAAGGCACTGGCGACAATAACGATCCTTGCTCCTCCAGGTTTTACAACTCTCGCCAACGGCACTGCTGATTCGGTAACGCTCGACTGGGACGGCTCGCAGATTCGAGCCTATCGCTACACCAGCGCAGAGCCGATTTCCACCTATCTGATGGTCGCAATCGCCTCACGCTATGCGGTACTGGAGCGAAGCTATCCCTCGCGAGACTCGGTACGCACAATCCCACTGCGGCTCTACCTGTGGCAAAGCGACTTGCTCAGCTATGCAGACAACGCTGCATGGATGCTCGCAGTAACCGAGGAGATGATGCGTGCGTATGAACACCACTACCGTCCGTATCCATTTGGCAGCTACGGGCAAGCGCTGCTCTACCCATACTTCATGGGTGCAATGGAGCACCAAACAATGACCACGCTTCACCGCAACTCCCTTATCCAACGGTGGGAGACAGTCATCGCACACGAACTGGCGCATCACTGGCTCGGTGATCTTGTTACCTGCGCAACGTGGAACGACCTCTGGCTCAACGAAGGCGGCGCAACGTACAGTGAACGGCTGTGGCTTGAATATGCCTACGGCGATTCGGTAGCGCGGAGCTACTTTGCAGCGCGCCGGGATCGTGATTACTTCCGCGCCGATGGCGCGCGCTCGCAGCCCCCAGTGTACAACACCAGCGGCACAAACCTGTTCAACACCGGCACAACCTATGTCAAGGCAGGCTGGATTTATCACATGATGCGCTCCATGCTTGGCGACAGCACGTTTTTCGGATTGCTGCGCAGCTACTTCGATCGTTTCGCATACCAGTCGCTCGAAACGGAGGATTTGGTGCGCTTCTGCCAGCAACGCGTCCCAGCCCCACCGGTACCATGGCGCACGTTTTTCGATCAATGGGTCTATGCTGTGGGTCATCCGATTCTGCATGCAGATCTCCTTTCCTTTGAGCAAACTGCACGGGGCTACCGCGTCCGCGTTCGGATCGCGCAGGTGCAAGATAGTTCAGCATTCCTTCCCGTCTATGTCGTGCCGTTGCAGCTTCGGCTGCGGGAGTATTGGTCCGGCGGAATCTATGATACGACGGTGCTGCTTTCCCAGCGCGAGCAAATTGCAGTGCTGGAGCTGCCTTTTTTGCCGCGCACGCTCGAACTCGACCCAGACGATGCAATTCTCTGCCAGAAAGATTCAAGTGCGCTGGTGTTGAGCCTCGAAGCAGAAACCTCTCCGGAGGACATCCGTGTTCTCCCCCATCCCTGCATGCGCGGTCAGCCACTGACGGTATGGCTGCCCCCCACGTGGAACGCTGCAACGGTTCGACTCTGGATGAGCGATGGTCGCCTTGCTTTCCAGACCACTACGAGCAGTGAGCTATCGAGCATCGAGAGCGCTTCCCTTGCTCCTGGGCTGTACATGCTTGAAGTTGCTGCACATCAGCGCATTCGCCGTCAACGCGTCATCATCCTCCCGTAGTCGTATGCGGCAACTTTCCCGGCGAGTTCTTGCAGCCAGCGAATCACAAACCCTCTCGATCGCTGCGCGCGCAAAGCAGTTGGCTCGCGAGGGCCACGACGTCATCTCGCTTGCTGTCGGCGAACCTGATTTCCCGACGCCTGCGTGTGTGCGACGTGCCGCCATTGCTGCAATCGAAGAAGGGAAAACGCGTTACACCGAATCATCCGGCATCCTTGAACTCCGACGCGCTGTCGCAGAAAAGTTCCGAACCGAAAATCATCTTCTGCACGCAAGTGAAGAGTCTGTGCTCATCTCCTGTGGTGCAAAGCACAGCATCATGAATGCACTCCATGCGATCTGCAATCCAGGCGATCGCGTCATCATCGTTGCGCCGTACTGGGTGAGCTACCCAGCGATGGTTACGCTTGCAGGCGCTGAACCAGTCATCATCGCGACATCGCCTGGCGAGAACTTCAAACTTCAACCCGATCGCCTTCGCGACTATTTCGATGACCGTCTGGCTTGCGTGATCATCAATTCGCCCTGCAACCCAACAGGAGTGATGTACACCCGAGAGGAACTTGCTGCACTTGCAGATGTGCTCGCCGAGCATGAGTGCTACATCATCAGCGATGAGATTTACGAAAAGCTGACCTACACACGCCAGCACGCCAGCATTGGTTCCTTCGAGCAGGTTGCACATCGCACAATCACCGTCAACGGCTGCTCCAAAGCCTACGCGATGACCGGATGGCGAATTGGCTTCATGACCGGTCCGGTACACGTCATCGCGCAAGCTGCGAAAGTCCAGAGCCAGGATACATCGAATCCGAACTCGATTGCGCAGTATGCCGCACTGGCAGCTTTGGAACATGCCGCAGCCGATGTTGAGCACATGCGCACGTGCTTTGAGCAACGGCGCCAGCTTCTGCTCGATCTGTTCGCTGCAGTCCCAGCAGTGCGTGCTCTTCCACCCGACGGCGCGTTTTATGTGTGGTTAGACATTCGCGTACTTCTGACCGAGCAGCGAACTTCGGCTGACATTGCCACCGAGCTGCTCGAGCGCTACTACGTGGCAACTGTCCCGGGTGAGGCGTTCGGCATGACAGGGTACCTTCGGCTATCCTTCGCAACGAGTGAAGGGCACCTCAACCGAGCAGTTGAGCGCTTAGCAACATATCTGGCATCATTGAACAGTTAGCGCAGAGGGCCAATGCACATGGGCACAGCGCACATCAGCCACTTACCATCGCACATCGTTGAGGAGCTACTCCGAGCGGCTGTCATCAAAAGCTTTGCTGCTGGCCAACCGATTACGCTTCCGAATGAATATCCACGCAGTGTACCCCTGGTGCTCAGCGGTGCACTCAAGGTCTTTTACCGCCCAGAGATGAACGAGGAATTAGTCCTCTACTTTCTCGAAGCTGAGCAATACTGCATGATGTCGCTGCTGGCGGGAATTCGTCGTCTGCCCTCAAACCTTTACAGCACTGCAGAAACAGACTGCCAGGTTGCGTTTGTCCGCCTTGAACACTTTTTCGCTGTCCTCCAACGCCAACCACTCCTGCTGGAACATCTGCTGTATCTCTACCACCAGCGCATCGAAGACCTTCTGGACCTTATCACAACGTTCAAATTCAGCGGGCTGACCGATCGCCTGCTGGCTTTGCTGCGCCGTAAAGTAGAGCTAACCAACACGCAAACGCTCCACATCACACATGAAGAGTTAGCACACGAATTGGGGACCTCCCGTGTGGTCGTCTCCCGCCTGCTCAAAGAGCTCGAACGCAAAGGGATGGTGGAGCTGCATCGAGGAACAATCACTGTCCACGACTCTGCGCAGTAGTGTAACAGGAGTTACATTTTTTGTGGCATATAAAATGTAAATTAGCTGTGTAACAATACGAGGCTTGCTATGGCGCGCACACATTACCAAGTGTTGATCATCGGTGGTGGCAATGCAGGGCTATCGGTAGCAGCCCACCTTCTCCGTCGTAATTCCTCGCTCGAGATCGGGATCATCGAGCCGAGCGACTACCATTACTACCAGCCAGCATGGACGCTCGTTGGCGGTGGAGCATACGACATCAATAAAACGGTACAGCCAGAAGCGAAGTATATTCCAAAGGGCGCCGATTGGATCAAGGACTACGCCGAAGAAATTCTTCCAGATTCCAACACGGTCGCCACACGCTCTGGGAAGCGCTACACGTATGACTACCTTGTCGTCTGTCCTGGTATTCAACTCGACTGGCACAAAATCGAAGGCGCCGAGCAGTGGCTTGGCAAGCGCGGGATCACAAGCAACTACACCTTCAAGACCGCACCCTACACATACGAGTGCATTGCCAGCTTCACCGGCAAAGGCAAAGCACTCTTTACCGCCCCGAATACCCCCATCAAGTGTGGCGGTGCACCGCAGAAGATCATGTACCTTGCAGCGGATAATTTCCGCCGTCGAGGGCTTCTTGGCAATGACACCGTGCATTTCTACTCTGGTGGAGGTGTAATATTCGGTGTTCAGAAATACGCAGAAGCACTCAAGAAAGTCTGCGAACGATACCACATCGGGCTGCATTTTCTCCACAACTGTGTGGCGGTCGATGGAGAGCGGAAAGTAGCATACTTCGAAGCAAAAAAAGGCGATACAACTGAACGCATCGCCGTTGAGTTCGAGATGATCCACCTGACACCACCCCAAAGCGCACCCGATTTCATCAAGCGTAGTCCACTTGCAGTACCCAATGATCCTCTCGGTTGGATGGAGGTGGATAAACATACGCTCCAGCATCCACGCTATCCAAACGTCTTCGGTATCGGCGACGTAACAAACACCCCGAATGCAAAAACTGGTGCAGCGATCCGCAAGCAAAATCCCGTCCTGGTGGAGAACCTGCTCTACTGCATCGAACACAAGACAACCACTCTCCCTGCCCCAAAGCAGTACAATGGCTATGGCTCGTGCCCACTGGTAACGGGCTATGGCAGACTTATTCTCGCAGAGTTCGACTACAACAATACCCCGCAAGAGAGCTTCCCCTTTGATCAGAGTAAGGAGCGCTTCAGCATGTGGCTCCTCAAGAAGGAAATTCTTCCCCGCCTCTACTGGCACGCGATCTTGAAAGGCAAGATGCAAGGGTAACGGCATATTCTCTCCTCGCCCCTGCAGGGCATCCGCCACTACGTGGCAATGCCTTGCGGGGGCAGATGGAGATATCACGATGTGTACCGTAAGCGGAGGCTGTTGGTAACAACCGACACCGAACTTGCTGCCATTGCTAATCCAGCCAGCATCGGATGCAAGAGAACCCCACTGAGTGGGTAGAGCAGACCCGCTGCAATAGGAATGAGCACAAGGTTGTACACAAATGCCCAAGCGAAGTTCTGCCGGATCGTGCGCCGAAGTCTTTCGGCAAGATGTATCAGCGCAATGAGCAAAGATAGTCGCTCCCCAATCAACGTAACGTCCGCTGCATGGACTGCGACATCACTGCCGCTCCCTAACGCAATGCTCGTATCAGCTTCGGCGAGCGCCTGCGCATCGTTGATCCCATCACCCACCATTGCGACATATCCTGTTGCGCCCTGCCGGAGTTGGCGAACGTAGTCTTGTTTTTCTTGTGGGAGCGCAGGCGCAAGAATGTGCTCGATGCCGACTGCTGCGGCAACGTGCTCTGCTGCATCTCGGCGATCGCCGCTGACAAGATGAACAACGACGCCTCTCCGGCGCAAGTACTCGACAAGCTCGCGAGCATCGTTTCTGATTGCATCGCGCAGCCAGACTGCGAGCACAAGCTTTCCATCCATCGCTACGAAAACTTCCGTTGCTGCTACCTGGCTTTCGGCAGGAACTTCGATATCGTGTTCCTCCATCCACGCGCGATTTCCGACCAAGATTGTATGCGAGTCATTCCACGCACGAAGACCGCGCCCGCGCACCTGCTCAACAGTGCATTCACCCGCCGCAGGTACATTGAGCCACTCGGCGACTGCCTGCGAGAGGGGATGTGTACTCCGCTCGAGCACTGCACGCACCAACGGAGCATAGTCTCGACGTTCAAGCTCTGGCAAATACCACGCCGCATGTACCACAGTTGGTTTTCCCTGCGTGAGCGTGCCGGTCTTATCAAACACGACATGGGCAAGGTCCAGGAGTACATCGAAGGTGCGTGCATTGCGGACAAGAATGCCGTGCTGAGCAGCGCGCCCCAAGGCAACAGCAATTGCCGTCGGTGTTGCAAGGCCGAGTGCACATGGACACGCGACGATCAACACTGATACAACGGAAAGCAGACCAAGGCTGCTCGCTTTATCAGGAGCGAATACCACCCAGCTCACAGCTGTCAACGCTGCAACGGCGATAACAGCCGGCACAAACACCGCTGCAATCCGATCGGCAAGTTCCTGGGTAGGTGCTTTGCTCGATTGTGCTCGCTCGACTGCACGAACGATGCTGCCAAGGATGGTTCCACGACCGACAGCACGTGCTTCGATACTAACTGTGCCATCGCCGTTGAGTGTTCCTGCATAGACCCGATCACCTGGGGCTTTTGCAACGGGCAGTGATTCACCGCTCAATAGCTGCTCATCCACCCATGACTGTCCTTCGACAACGATGCCATCAACGGGGATGCGCTCACCCGGCAGCACAACGATATGGTCGCCACGCTGCACCTGTGTAAGTGGCGTATCGGTCAGGACCCCGTTCCGACGCAGGTGAACCGTGCGCGGCTGCAACTCCACGAGCGCAAGCAGTGCTGCATTCGTTTGCATCCGCGCGCGTTGCTCCAAGTATCTCCCGAGCAAAATGAAGGTGACGATCGTTGCAGCCGACTCAAAGTACACATGTGGTTCGATACCTAACGCTTGGAGTTGTGCGGGTATGAGTGCAGCGACCAGGCTCCACCCCCATGCAATTCCAGTGCTCAGCGCTACAAGCGTATCCATCGCAAGTGCACGTGCACGGATTTGCGACCAGGCGCGCACGAAGAATTGGCGTCCGAAATACAGCACGACTGCGCTCGAGAGAGCAGCGCTGAGCAGAATTGCCCAGCGCTGGGTATGCCACGGACCCATCCCGAGCACAATAACTGGTGCCGTTGCAAGCGCAGCACCGACCGTGCGGTTCTTGAGCTGTCCGAGGGCACGGCGTTCACGCGCCGCAGCATCGGCAAGCGCGGTTGCAGTATCCTCTGTCTGCACCAAGTCGTAGCCGAATTCACGGAGCACGGATGCGACATCGGCTGGTTGCACCTCCAGCGGATCGTACTCGAGCGTTACAGTCGCAGTTGCTACGTTGACCACCGCACGCTGCACTCCGGGAATAGAGCGGGAGAGCGACTCAATCGAGCGTGCGCATGCAGCGCAGGAGATTCCTACAACCGGGAATGTCTCTACAACCGTCGGTGTGCGTTTTTGTTGCGCCACATGTTCGGCGGCCATAATTACTCGGCGACTAATTCGTATCCCACTCGCTCGACTGCACGACGGAGAGTATCGCGATTGACCTTATCGGAATCGTACTCGACCTCGACCGATGCTTGGGGCTGAAGTTTCGCATCCACCTTCACGATGCCATCGAGCCGTCGGAGCGCCCGCTCGATTGTTGCGATGCAGTTTTCGCAGTGTGCCCCGCGCACCGTAAAGCGCTCTTTGGTAGCCATGACTGGTTTGGAATGATTTTGGAACTAACGCAGTGCGAAACTATCACCGCTTGATGCACGCGGCTGTACACAAGTGTGCAATAAATGTACAACTTTTTGCCTGATGTTCTGTTGGCACTGCCCAAGCATACTCGCAGGTGGATGGAGAGATTGGAGAATTTGCACCATGTGGCTATCAAAACTTGGGTAACTACGCTGGCTATCTTTGCTTGTCCGATGTCGAACAGCAGTAGCATTATCACTGTGGAAACACTCCTCCTCGATGGATACTCACTCACGCTCGATGATGTTGTGCGCGCGGCGAGCGGGAACGTTCAGCTGGCACTCGCACCAGAAGCACGGGAGCGGATGATCACGAGTCGGCGCTTGGTCGAGCGATGGCTTAGCCGAAGGGAAGTCGTCTATGGCGTCACTACAGGTTTTGGTGAGCTGGCAAGCGTAACGATTTCACCCGAGGATGTCGCTACATTACAAGAGAACCTAATCATCTCCCACAGTGCTGGCGCAGGGGACTACCTACCGCCAGAGGTCGTTCGCGCGATGATGCTCTTGAGAATCAACGCGCTGGCGAAAGGATACTCTGGTGTTCGACCCGAATTAGTCGAGCACCTGGTGGACGTGTTCAATGCTGGCATCATTCCTGCAGTTCCTGAACAGGGGTCGGTAGGCTCGAGCGGCGATTTAGTGCAGCTTGCCCACATAGCACTTGCGCTCATCGGTAAGGGTTGGTGCATGACTGAACGCGGTGCGGAGCCGAGCGCACTCGTTCTGGCGATGAAGGGACTACGGCCAATTCAGCTCCAAGCAAAGGAAGGGCTGGCACTTATCAACGGAACACAGTACCAATGCGCTGTGGGAGCATTGGTATTGGCACGTGCGTTGGACCTGGCTGATGTAGCAGACGTTGCTGGTGCCTTTTCAGCAGATGTACTTCGGAGCACCGACCGTGCATTCGATGAACGTATTCACCGTGTACGGGGGTTGCGCGGACAGCAAATCGTCGCGGCGCATCTTCGTGCACTGATGGCAGGAAGCCAAATCCGCGAGTCGCATCGTACCAATGATCCGCGGGTGCAGGATGCATATTCGATACGATGCATGCCGCAGGTGCATGGCGCAAGCCGTGATGCGCTCGCGTATGTTCAAGCGATCATCGAAGCAGAGTTGAATGCTGCCAATGACAATCCTCTCATTTTTCCCGAGGGAGAACATCTCGAAGGGGGCAATTTTCACGGCCAGCCACTTGCAATTGCGCTCGATACGTTAGCGATCGCTGTTGCAGAGCTGGCCAACATCAGCGAGCGGCGTATCGAGCGAATGGTCAATGGTGCACTGAGCAATGGGTTACCGAAATTCCTCGCAACGAACCCTGGACTCGAAAGTGGAATGATGATCGCCCAGTACACTGCAGCGTCGCTTGTTAGCGAGAACAAAGTTCTCGCGCATCCTGCAAGTGTGGATTCGATTCCGACCAGTGCCAACCAAGAGGACCACAACTCGATGGGGAGCATCGCCGCATGGAAAGCACGCCGTATCGTTAGCAATACAACCACCGTGCTTGCGATCGAACTGCTCTGTGCAGCACGAGCGCTCGATTTTTTGCGGCCGCTTCGGACATCGGAGACGCTGGAACGGGTACATTCGGCGATCCGAGATGTTGTGCCGGATCGTGGGGGAGAGCGGGTTCTTTACCGCGATATTCAGGCTGTGCGCATCCTAATCGAGGATGGGATTGTAGCCGCACTGGGGAGGAGTGGATGGAATAGCAGCCAATTGTGAAGGGACGCTTCAGGTCCCCTTTTTCTCACTTCTTTCGGAAGGAGCAATGCAGGCACGACGTTTGTATCAAACAGTCAGTGTGGGGTGGAAAGAAAAAAGCGTGGGCTACCGCTGGAGCGATAGCCCACACTTGACAGAGGGGCTTGGCAACGACCTACTCTCCCACACGGTTGCCCGTGCAGTACCATCGGCCCTGCGGGGCTTAACTTCTCTGTTCGGAATGGGAAGAGGTGTTTCCCCCGCGGTATAGTCACCAAGCACAGCGTCCGATAGCTTTGTTGTGGCGATAGAGCACCGCTAGAACCAACCTGTAGAAAGGCAGGAGAAAAAAGCAATGGTAAGCCCTCGGACGATTAGTACACCTCCGCTGAGCACGTCACCGTGCGTACACGTGGTGCCTATCAACCAGGTAGTCTTCCTGGGTCCTTACTGGCTTAGCGCCATGGGATACCTCATCTTGGGGCAGGTTTCGCGCTTGAGATGCTTTCAGCGCTTATCCTTTCTGGACATGGCTACCCTGCGCTGCCGCTGGCGCGACAACAGGTACACCGTCGGTCCAGTCACTCCGGTCCTCTCGTACTAAGAGCGAGACCCCGCAGGTATCCTACGCCCGCACAGGATAGGGACCGACCTGTCTCACGACGGTCTGAACCCAGTTCACGTACCGCTTTAATGGGCGAACAGCCCAACCCTTGGGACCTTCTCCAGCCCCAGGATGCGATGAACCGACATCGAGGTGCCAAACCTTGCCGTCGATGTGGACTCTTGGGCAAGATCAGCCTGTTATCCCTGGCGTACCTTTTATCCTTTGAGCGACGGCCCTTCCACGCGGAACCGCCGGATCACTAAGGCCTGCTTTCGCACCTGTTCGGCATGTCTGCCTCACAGTCAAGCACCCTTGTGCCTTTGCACTCTACGCACGATTACCGACCGTGCTGAGGGTACCTTTGCGAGCCTCCGTTACCATTTAGGAGGCGACCGCCCCAGTCAAACTACCCACCTACCACTGTCCCCGCGGATCCACTCCGCCGGGTTAGAATCCAGCTGCAACAAGGGTGGTATTTCACCGTCGGCTCTGCGGGACCCGCAAGCCCCGCTTCGTCGCCTCCCACCTATCCTACGCATGTTGCAGTCAGACCCAATAGTAGGCTGTAGTAAAGGTGCACAGGGTCTTTCCGTCCATGTGCGGGAAACCGGCGTCTTCACCGGTACCACAAGTTCGCCGAGCCCGTGGCCGAGACAGTGCCCAAGTCGTTACACCATTCGTGCAGGTCGGAACTTACCCGACAAGGAATTTCGCTACCTTAGGACCGTTATAGTTACGGCCGCCGTTTACCGGGGCTTCAGTTCGGAGCTTCGCCTTTCGGCTGACCCCTCCCTTTAACCTTCCGGCACCGGGCAGGTGTCACACCCTATACGTCCTCTTGACGAGTTCGCAGAGTGCTGTGTTTTTGATAAACAGTCGCTTGGGCCCTTTCACTGCGGCTCCCTCGCGGGAGCGCCCCTTCTCCCGAAGTTACGGGGCTAATTTGCCGAGTTCCTTAGCCACGGCTCACACGCGCGCCTGAGTATACTCAACCCGTCTACCTGTGTCGGTTTGCGGTACGGTCACCGCGGCGATACACACGGCTGTTTCTCGGCAGCGTGCTACGCCCGACGGAGATTGCCAGGAGCTCCGCCGGACCTCGCGTCTGCGTCACCGTGCTTAACGCCTTTGGTGGTGCAGGAATATTGCAAGTCGCCTGCTTCCCATCGGTTACGCCGTTTG